>NZ_JBFUDJ010000006.1:0-333933 GCF_056404775.1 Mesorhizobium sp. P2_B5
TGAACAGCACCATGAACAGCACCAGTGGCGGCCAGGCTGCCCGACCCGGCCCGCCATCGCGCAGCCGGTTAAGCAGCTTCTCGAACCGGTACCACTTCACCAGCCCCGACAGGCGGTCGAGCGGCGAAGAACCGCCCGCAAGCTTGTCGCCCAGAAATGCCTCCACCAAGCTCAACTGACCCGTCCGCTTAACTGCCATTGTGACTCTCCCGGCCTTTCGCCTTCAGAGAATCACAACCAGCCAATTACGCAACAGGCCCCTTGTGGGAGAAGGTGGCCTCGCGAAGCGAGGTCGGATGAGGGGTGCTCCAGCTTGGCGGCGACGGCTCTCCGTCACCCACCCCTCAACCGTCTCGGCGCTGCGCGCCGATCCACCTTCTCCCACAAGGGGAGAAGGAAAGCCGCGTTGGTCAGAGCGCCGACAAGGTCTCCGGCGCCGATGGTGCGACCAGCACGGGCGCGGCCTGGAACACCTTGGTCATTTCGCGCAGTGTCTGCGTCGTGCGGCTGGACAGCACGGGCGGGCGCTCGGCGGCGGCATCTGCTGCCGCCTGATCGGCATTTTTCTTCTCCGCCTCCTCGGCCTTGGCGGCGATTTCTTCGTCGACAAAGGGCTTGTCGAGGCCGGGGATTGGCTTCAGGTCGATGTTCTGGTGCGCGTAGACCATCAGCCGCTGCCACACCATCGCCGGCAGCGTGCCGCCGGTCATGTTGCGGGTCGGGGTGAAGTCGTCATTGCCGAGCCAGACAGCGGCCGTGTAGTTGCCGGTGAAGCCGACGAACCAGGCGTCGCGGTAGGATTGCGTCGTTCCGGTCTTGCCGGCAACGACGATGTTGGGCAGCTGCGCGCGCCGCGCCGTACCGATCGCCGGCACCGCAGCCAGCATGGTGTTCATGTATTTCAACGCCTGTTCCGACAAAACCCGATGCGGCGCAGGCGCATCCTTGGCGAAGTCGTAGACGACATCGCCGGTGCGGGTGACGAGCTGGGTAATGCCGTGGCGGGAGCCGGCGAAGCCGTCCTGCGCGAACACGCTGTAGCCCGTCGCCTGGTCCATCACCGTCATGCCCGATGTGCCGAGCACCATGGTCTTGTGCGATTCCAGCGGAGATTCCACGCCGAATGATTCCGCCATCGCCTTGATCGGACCGATGCCGAGATAGTCCTTGGCCAGCCGCACCGGTACGGTGTTGATCGACTTGGCGATCGCCGTGATCAGCGTCACATTGCCGGCCGAGCCGCCATTGTAATTGTGCGGCGACCAGCCGCCCCAACTGATCGGCCCGCCCGAGACGACGGAGTCCGGGGTGAAGCCATGCTCCATCGCGGTGGCGTAGACGTAAGGTTTGAATGACGAACCGGTCTGGCGCAGCGCCTTGGTGGCGCGGTTGAACTGGCTGGCGCCATAGTCGCGGCCGCCGACGATGGCGCGCACCGCGCCATTGGTCTCGATCACCACAACGGCGCCTTCGGTGACGTTGTATTCCTTGCCGAACTGGCGGAGGTGGAATTCGACGGATTCTTCCGCCGCCTTCTGGATGTTGGCGTCGAATGTGGTGTGGGCGACCAGCGAATGCTGGCCGGGCTTGGCGATCATCTTGACCTCGTCGAAGGCCCAGTCGAGGAAATAATCCGGGCTCTTCTGCTCGCCGCGGTCGACGATCTCGGCTGGGTGCAGCCGTGCCTGCAACACCTGGCCTTCTGTCATGAAGCCGGAATCGACGAGGTTGGACAGCACCACATTGGCGCGGGCGCGGGCAGCCGGCAGGTTGATGTGCGGGGCGTATTTGGTCGGCGCCTTGAACAGGCCGGCCAGCATCGCCGCCTCGGCGAGGTTCAGATCCTTGACGCTCTTGCCAAAATAGAAATCCGCCGCCGCCTCGATGCCGAACGTGCCGCCGCCCATATAGGCGCGGTCGAGATAGAGCTGCAGGATTTCCTTCTTCGACAGATTGGCCTCCAGCCACAGCGAAAGGAAAGCTTCCTTGATCTTGCGCTGCAAGGTCCGCTCATTCGACAGGAACAGGTTCTTGGCCAGCTGCTGGGTGATGCTGGAGCCACCCTGGACGACGGAATTGGCCCGCACATTCTCGAAGATGGCGCGCGACAGGCCGAGCACGTCGATGCCGTAATGCTCGAAGAAACGCCGGTCCTCGGTCGCCAGCACCGCCTTGATGACATGGTCCGGCATCTCGTCGACCGGCACCGAATCGCGCTGGATGATGCCGCGCTGGCCGATCTCGTTGCCGTAGCGGTCGAGGAAGGTGACGGCGAAATCGCCCTGGCTGCGCCAGTCGCCTGTGGTGATCTGGAAGGCCGGCATGGCCAGCGCCAGGAGCACGACGAAGCCGCCGGCGCCCATCGTGAAACTTTCGCTCAGCACCTCGATGATGCCGCGCCGCCAGCCGGTGACGCGGAAGCGCCGCGAAAAAATGGTTGCCGATTCCCAGAACTGGCCGGTCTTGAAGCCGATTTCGTAGAGTGAGGAATCGATCCAGGCATCCACCGCCAGCAGCGCTGCGGCGATCGGGCCTCTTCTTCTTGGACGTCGTTCTAAAGGACTGGCCATTCCCGAAACTCACCCCACCCAAGACCTGAGAACCGCAAGCGGGCAATTTCAGGGCAGGGGTACCCGGCGAAGACTATTCGTCCATTTCAGCCCCGCTCACAAGGGCAGCCAGGCCACACCGCACGGTTTGTTGACCGCCAACCGCTATTCTATCAGCGCGCGGCGATGAAGTGCATAAAATGCGCTACATCCGCATCGCTCGGCTCCTGGCCGGTGAAGGCGCGCAGATAGGCGGCGAGATGGCTGATCCGCGTCTCGACCGGCTCCTTGAGGTCGAGCACGTAATAGCCGATCTGCATGTAGTAGAGCACGCGCGCCCGGATGAAGGCGTCTTCCTCGTCATAGCCGTGGCGGCGATACATCTCGCGGATGGCGCCAAGACGGTCGTTGTCGGCCTGGTCGATGGCGGCGCGAACATCGTCTGAGCGCCGTGCCCATTCGCGGACGGCAAAATCGAGCCGCGGATCGAACAGGCGCTCGTCGGCCCAGCATTCGAAGACGTTCAAGACGGCCACGATGATCGTCTCGGCAGGCCGCTTTGCCCGCTCGACGATCGCCTTGGTGTTGGTGTCATGCCAATGGGTGAGCAACTGGTCGAGCAGGTCCTGGCGGCTCTGGAAATACCAGTAGAAGCTTGAGCGCGAGACGCCGAGTTTCTGGCCGAGCGTCAGCACCCGTACGCTCTCAATGCCGTCCGAGATCAGCGTCTGCAGCGCCAGATTGATCCAGTCCTGGCGTGTCACCTTGATGTTGCCGGACGCCGGTTCGTCCTGCGGTGCGATCATGATCATGGACCCACAAGTGGCATGGCGCGCAGCGTCGCGCAAGCTCTGGACATAAGTGTCTAGACACATGTGTCCAGTATATGTATCGTGTGGGCATCCTGCGAGAGGGAGAGGCTCGTGAAGTCGCATTATCGGGCGGTCGTCATCGGCGGAGGCGTGGTCGGCGCCTCGGTGATCTACCATCTGGCGCGCTTCGGCTGGAGCGAGGTGGCGCGGATCGAACGCGCCGAGCTGACCGCTGGTTCGACCTGGCATGCGGCGGCCGGCTTCCACGCACTCAACGCCGATCCCAATGTCGCGGCCCTGCAGGACTATACGATCAAGCTCTATCGCGAAATCGAGGCCGAGTCCGGCCAGAATGCCGGCCTGGGCAAGGCAATGAGGCAATGAGGAGTGGTGGCCATGGTCGATGATGTCATAAGGGAGACCAGGCGCGAGCGCCGGCGCGGACACACCGGTGAGGCCGGCAGCGGGTCGAGCCGCCACCCGAATTATCGTTCGCTCAAAAACCCGTTCCTGCCGCAGCCGGTGTTTTCGGACGATCGCGTCGTCGCCATCCACGACACGGCGCTGCGCGTACTGGAAGAGCTCGGCATCAAGGTGCTGCTGCCCGAGGCGCGCGCGATTTACGCGAAAGCCGGTGCGCTGGTCGATGAGGACAGCCAGATGGTGCGCATCGGTCGAGACATCGTCGCGGCCGCACTGGCCTCGGCGCCAAAGTCGATCCCGGCGCTGGCCGGCGATCGCAGCCGAGACCTCACGCTCGAACTCGGCTCCATGACCTTCCTCGCCGGCGCTGGCGCACCTAACGTCACCGATCTCGAACGCGGCCGCCGGCCGGGAACGCTCAGCGCCTTCGAGGAATTGACCAAGCTCATCCAGCATTTCGACATACTGCATATGCTTTGCCCCTGCATCGAGCCGCAGGATGTCGACAACCGTTTACGCCACTATGCCGTCAACCGCGCGCAGTTGACGCTGTCCGACAAGTTCCCTTTTGTCTTCGCTCGTGGAACGCCGCAGGTCGAGGATGGGTTTGAGATGATCCGGCTGGCGCGCGGGCTGTCAGAGGATGAATTTCGCGCTGGCGCCCATTGCTACACCATCATCAACACCAATTCACCGCGCCAGCTCGACATTCCGATGGCGCAAGGCATCATCGACTTCGCCCGCGCCGGGCAGGTCCTAGTCATCACGCCGTTCTGCCTGGCCGGGGCCATGGCGCCGATCACGGTCGCCGGCGCGCTGACGCTGCAGCATGCCGAGGCGCTCGCCGGTCTGGCCCTGGCGCAGATCGTGCGCCCGGGCGCACCCGTGCTTTACGGTTCCTTCTCCTCCAATGTCGACATGAAGTCGGGCGCGCCGGCATTCGGCACGCCCGAACACGTCAAGGCGACACTTGGGGCCGGCCAACTGGCGCGCTTCATCGGCCTTCCCTGGCGTTCGGGTGCCGGCAGTGCCGCCAACATTTCCGATGCGCAGGCAGCTCATGAGTCGCAGTTCGCCCTTTGGGGTTCGGTGCTTGCCGGCGCCACCGTCTGCATCCACGCCGCAGGCTGGCTAGAGGGTGGCCTGAGTGTCTCTTTCGAGAAGCTGATCACCGACATCGAGGCAGTGCAGTCGATTGCCGAGCTTTGCGCGGCAACTCCTGGCGACGACGACGCGATCGGCTTCGAGGCCATCGCCGAAGTCCAGCCCGGCGGGCATTTCTTCTCCGCCGGCCACACCATGGCGCGCTACCGCACCGCCTTCTACGAGCCGCTGGTTGCCGACTGGTCGAATTTCGGCAACTGGACGCAGTCCGGTTCGAAGTCGGCCACCGAGCGCGCCACCGGCATCTGGAAGCGGGTGCTTGCCGACTTCCAGCCGCCGGCTTCGGCGGCTGCTACATCAGGTTTTCTCGATGAATTCATAGCGCGGCGCACCGAACAGGGCGGGGCAGCACCGGTCTCGTGAAAGGAACGCAACCGGCAATGGTAATCTGCTGGGCCGCCGGGATATTGGCCGGGCGGTCCTGTTTTTCACGCTATATGCACGCGATGCACGCGGCCCGGCTCACGGGCCGGCGTATCGCTCTCAGCGATCAGCGGAGCCCGCCGCTCACGCGCCGGGCCCCTCCTTTGTCGTCACCGATCACGCATGCGCGTGCGGGTGATGAACGTCCCAGACTGCCCAGGCCGATGCGAGAACCACCAGCACGCCAAGAACCACATGGGTTCCCATTGCGTTTGCGTTCGCCATAAAACCAAGCAGCCAGGGCGACACGATCAGCCAGAGCCCGAGAACAAGATTCACCCACTCTTCCCACTCGGCGAATACGGAAAGCGTCGCGAAAGCCAGCGCACCGAGCACAACGCCAACAATCCAGGCGTTGTAAGCGGCAGTGGTTTCAGCAGCGAAGCCGACTATCCAGGGTGAGACGAACAGGCAAACGGCAAGGATCAGATTAATCAGATCCTGGCCACGTTTTCCTTCCATGAGTTTATTGGCCATGACAACCTCCATAGAGAAGCTTGACCAAAGCACTACGTTTCGCGTGCACCGCACGCTTAGTTGTTGATATAATTACGCTTCAAATGACCTTCAAGGACCTGCCCCAGGGCGGCCGATGACTGCGAATTCATAGCGCAGTGGAGGCTGGATTGGACGATAAGCTTTTCCTTCGCCTCCTGGAGGGCTTCAGCCTGGCTTGCGCCCGACGGTGAAGGAGACAGGCGCCCCGGCGTGGGTGTTGGCGCAGCCGGTCACCGGTATCCTCGACACGTAGGGCGTGCCGGCCTCTTGAGGGAACGCAGCGCGCGTCTCACATGGGCCGCTTGTCGCCGGTCTTCGGTGGTTCGCGGCGTATGGTGCCGGCATCGGTCTGCCTGTGCTTGTCGGCGGCAAGCCGGCGAATGCGATCGAAGCGGCTTTCCTCGGCCGGCTTGGTCGCGGGCACAGCATTTGGCTTCGGGGCGAAATTGATCATCTATCGATCTCCCTGTCGTTGCTGACTGCTGACTGACGGAAATCCTTGGGCGCGCCGGGGAAATGCCCCGGCGGCCGCTGTTCTGTTTACGCCCGTCCGGCTTTCCCGGGCGGGCCTTTCAGGCGGGTGGTCAGTAGCCGCCCATGCCGCCGCCGGCGCCCGCGGGTGCTGCATCCTTGGCCGGGACGTCGGTGATCATCGCTTCGGCGGTGATCAGAAGCGCTGCGATCGAGCCGGCATCCTGCAGTGCGGTGCGCACCACTTTCGCCGGATCGACGATGCCGGCCTTGATCATGTCGACATAGGTCTCGTTCTGGGCGTCAAAGCCCTGATTGTGATCCTTGCTGTCGGACAGCTTGCCGACGACGATCGAGCCTTCGACACCGGAATTCTCGGCGATCTGGCGGATCGGCGCTTCGAGCGCGCGCAGCACGATCGAAATGCCCGCCGTCACGTCTTCATTGGCGCCGGTCAGTCCGGCCAGAGCCGACCTGGCGCGCAGAAGCGCCACGCCGCCGCCAGGCACGATGCCTTCTTCCACTGCCGCGCGCGTGGCGTTCAGTGCGTCGTCGATGCGGTCCTTCTTTTCCTTCACTTCCGACTCGGTGACGCCGCCGACGCGGATGACGGCAACGCCGCCGGCGAGCTTGGCCAGCCGCTCCTGCAGCTTCTCCTTGTCGTAGTCGGACGTCGTCTCTTCGATCTGCCCCTTGATCTGGGCGATGCGCGCCTGGATGGTCGCCTTGGTGCCGGCGCCGTCGATGATCGTGGTGGTGTCCTTCTCGATCAGCACCCGCTTTGCGCGACCGAGCATCTCGATGGTGACGTTTTCGAGCTTGATGCCGAGATCCTCGGAAATCATCTGGCCCGATGTCAGCACCGCGATGTCTTCCAGCATCGCCTTGCGGCGGTCCCCGAAGCCCGGTGCCTTGACGGCCGCGACCTTGAGGCCGCCGCGCAGTTTGTTGACGACCAACGTCGCCAGCGCTTCGCCCTCCACGTCTTCCGAAATGATCAGCAGCGGCCGGCCGCTCTGCACCACCGCCTCGAGGATCGGCAGCATCGCCTGCAGATTGCCGAGCTTCTTCTCGTGGATGAGGACGTAAGGCTCTTCCAATTCAACGCGCATCTTGTCGGCATTGGTGACGAAATAGGGCGAGAGATAGCCGCGGTCGAATTGCATGCCTTCGACGACGTCGAGTTCGGTGTCGGCGGTCTTGGCTTCCTCGACGGTGATGACGCCGTCATTGCCGACCTTATCCATCGCCTTGGCGATCATGGCGCCGACGGTGGCGTCGCCATTGGCGGCGATGGTGCCGACCTGGGCGATCTCGGCCGACGACTTGACCTTCTTGGCCTTCGCCTTGATGTCTTTGACCACGGCGGCGACAGCCTGGTCGATGCCGCGCTTGAGATCCATCGGGTTCATGCCGGCGGCGACGAGCTTGGCGCCTTCGCGCAGGATCGAGGCGGCCAGCACCGTGGCGGTGGTGGTGCCGTCACCGGCGAGGTCGTTGGTCTTCGAAGCCACTTCGCGCACCATCTGCGCGCCCATGTTCTCGAACTTGTCGGCAAGCTCGATTTCCTTGGCGACGGTGACTCCGTCCTTGGTGATGCGCGGCGCGCCATAGGCCTTGTCGATGATGACGTTGCGGCCCTTGGGGCCAAGCGTGACCTTCACCGCATTGGTGAGGATCTCGACGCCGCGCAGCATGCGGTCGCGCGCGTCGGTGGAGAATTTGATTTCCTTGGCAGACATTTTTTTCATCCAGTTCGCATTTGGAGTGGACCGTCACCGCGCAGATGCGCGGCGCTTCAGTCAGGCGGCCTTCTTGGCTTCGACGGCCTTTTCGATAACGCCCATGATGTCGGCTTCCTTCATGATCAGAAGGTCCTCGCCATCGATCTTGACCTCGGTGCCCGACCATTTGCCGAACAGGATCAAGTCGCCTGCCTTGACATCGAGCGGAACAAGCGCGCCGTTTTCGTCGCGTGCGCCGGGGCCGACGGCGATGACTTCGCCTTCCTGCGGCTTTTCCTTGGCATTGTCGGGAATGATGATACCGCCCTTGGATTTGGTATCGCCTTCGGCGCGCCGGATGACGACGCGGTCGTGGAGTGGCCGAAACTTCATGAGAACTTCTTTCTGGGGCCTGCACAGGCGGCCACACCGCTCTTATAGGCGCGTTGGCACTCGATAGATAGGAGTGCCAAAAATTATTCACGGGCAACTCAAAATATTAAAAAGTATTATGTGGCCTGTGGATTTCCAGATATCGCGATCCGTCTAAATAATTCAAAAAATTGAATTTCTGCGCCAAAGCGACTATTTATATGGAAAGTTTCATTTCAACGGTTTCAGGCACAAGGGAGATTTAAGCGATGGCCGACGGCAATCAGAGCATCATGGAAAAAGCTGAGGCCCGCTTCATGGACAAGCAGAAGAAGACGGCCGAGCGCAACAAGGCAACCTCCGATTACGTATCCGAGGCCAGAGCCAGGGAGATCAAGACCGCAAGGCTCAGGGGATTGCGCCTGGCCAAGGAAGAGGCCGACCGCGTTGAGGAAGCCCTGAATCCGACACCGAAGAAGAAGCGGGCGACAGTCAAGAAGGCTGCCGCCGCACCCAAGGGAGCCAAGTCATGAGCCTGACATTCCCCAATCCAAGCCGCAGCTATGACGAGGCCGGCAAGCGCATCCGCTTTGTCGGCCATGACGGCATGTTCCAGATTTCCTTCTCTGTCGCTGCCGATGCAATCTCGAAGGCGCCGTCGGGGACGGCGACCTCGGAAGCCACCTATCTGGCAGCCTTCGATACGGCGTCCAGATCCATCCATGACATCGCCAGCAAGGCCTATGCGCGCACCCGCAAGAGCATATATGTGCTCACCGCCGCGGATTTCAGTTAGCTCCCGGCTGCGATCGACCTGGATCAGGATTTGCGGTCGGCTTTTGCCCGCCGCTTGACGTCCCGGCTGTTCAGGCGGTCGGCCGTCGCTTCCGCATCGCGCACAGTCATGCCGACCATGACCTGATGCTTGAGCTCGACAGGCTGGCCGGTGAAGATGTCGAAGATAGTCCAGCTCTCAGGCTGGTCCATGCGCAAGGCGTAGCGGTTTGCCATCGCGGCGTCAGGCCCGTGACATGAAAAATGCCGCCGCCAGGATCAGGATCGTCCAGACCAGCACCGACAGCTTCAGGATCAGGCCGCCGTGCGCGGAAAGAACCTTCCGCATGCGCAAAGCTGCGCTGTTCATGCCCTTGGACAGCGTGGGTGCTGCCGCAATCACGACCGGCGGCTTGACGCCGAGCTTTCCAAAAGCCGGCAGCAGCGATGGCGTTCGCATGAAATGACCTCGAATTGTCGGAGAAAACAGGCCTCCTCATAACACCCTTCTTGAAACTCCCTGCATGCCAAATAAAAACCGGTCCCTGAAACGGCCATGCCGCCCGATTCGCAACTTGCAGCGGGCCGGCCATTATCTGGCGAAACCGGTGCAACGCAGTTAGGTTGCGCGCGAAACTGGTGCGGGATGAGGTTTGTTCCAGAGCATGATGCCGAAAAGTGTGAAGCGGTTTTCGGACGACATCATGCTCTAGGCACGACAGGCGAACGGAGACGAGGATGACGGCGCCCGGCGATTTGCTGCAAGCCTTGTTCATGAGATTGAAGAGCGACGCCTCGCTGACGGCGCTGCTCGGCGGCGCCGGATTGCGCGAGCAGGCTGCCGACAGTGCCGCCTTCCCCTATGTCACCTATGGCCGGACCAGCGCTTTCGATCTCGACACCGGCGCCGACAACGATGACGACCAGCTGATCACGCTGCATGTCTGGTCGAAGGCGCAAGGCGAGGCCGAGACGCGTCTGATCATGGACAGCATCCGGGCGCGCCTCGACGGCGCTGCATTCGCCACCGGCTCGCGCGACCAGACACGCTTGTCGCTGGAGTTCGCCGAGGCGCGCTATGACGAGGATCTAGCGCTCCATCACGGGCTGCTGCGGATTCGCGCCATCACGCAGCAAAATTGATAGAAGCAGCCTAAATCTGCGCCTGGATCTCGGCCTTGTCGATGACCGACCACACCTCGCGGATGCGACCCTCTCCGAATTCGTAGAAAACATTCTCGGCGAACGACACGCGCTTGCCATTCACCGGCAGGCCGAACAGCATTCCCTTGGGATGACAGTCGAAATACAGGCGCGCCGCCACGCGCGGTGGTTGGCAGACCAGCAGTTCGATGTTGAAACCGAGATCGGGAATGGCCTCGAAATCGCCTTCGAGCATGCGGCGATAGCCTGAAAGGCCGAGCATTTCGCCATTGTGCTGAACTTCATTGCCGACGAACTTTCCGAGATTGGCCCAGTCCTGGGCATTCAGGCAGGCGATGTAGCCCCGGTAGAGGTCGGCAAGATCATTATCCGTCATGGCCCACTCCGATGGTTTGGCGTTTCCTACGCTAATTAGGGCGCCCCTGAGGATGGTCGCGCCTTGACCTCTTCCCCAATCCATCTACGACTTGAGAACCTGTTCGCAAAAACCATAGCCGAGCTGCCGGTTTTCCGGCTATGAATCCCATTCCCGGTCTGAGGGGACTGGGCGGCATGATCGCATTCATTCGTTTCGCGCGCAGGGGATATTGCGGGGATGGATTTTCAACCGTTCACCGTTCATTTCACGTTCAGCACAGTTGCGTTACAACGCCGACCATGAAAACGCTTCGCTCCCATCTCAGAACCGCGACGCTGGCGCTTGGCATCGCCGGCGTGTTGGCGTCGCAGGCGACGCCGGCGGCCGCGGCCGATTGCTACGCGATCGGTCAGCAGGTTGCCGAGCAGAATGGCGGCACACTGGCCAAGGCTTCGCAGTCGACGCGTGGCGGCCAGGAGGTCTGCGTCATTGTCGTTCTGGTGCCCGGCAAGGACGGCCAGCGTCCGCGTCGTTCCGAGATCGTCGTCCCGGCGAACTGACCCCCCCAATCTTCCCTTTACAGGGCTCGTTTCCCAGGCCGCCGGAATCGGCCTATATCTGAGACATCAACAGGCCGGATCGATCATGCGCGTACTCGTTGTCGAAGATGACAAGGATCTCAACCGGCAGCTGGCCGACGCGCTGGTCGATGCCGGCTATGTCGTCGACCGCGCCTATGACGGCGAGGAAGGACATTTCCTCGGCGACACCGAGCCCTACGATGCCGTCGTGCTCGACATCGGCCTGCCGCAGATGGACGGCATCAGCGTCGTCGAGCGCTGGCGCCGCAACGGCCGCAAGATGCCGGTGCTGATCCTGACCGCGCGAGATCGCTGGAGCGACAAGGTGTCGGGCATCGATGCCGGCGCCGACGACTACGTCACCAAGCCGTTCCACATCGAGGAGGTGCTGGCGCGGGTGAGGGCGCTGATCCGGCGCGCCGCCGGCCATGCCTCGTCCGAGCTGACCTGCGGGCAGCTGCGCCTCGACACCAAGGCCTCCAAGGCCGATGTCGACGGCCAGCCGCTGAAGCTCACCTCGCACGAGTTCCGCCTGCTTGCCTATCTGATGCACCATATGGGCGAGGTGGTGTCGCGCACCGAACTGGTCGAGCATCTTTACGACCAGGATTTCGACCGCGATTCCAACACCATCGAGGTGTTTGTCGGCCGGCTGCGCAAGAAGATGGGCATCGATATGATCGAAACCGTGCGCGGCATGGGCTATCGCATGCGTGAGCCGGAGGCGTAAGGCGGAACCGCTCCCCATACCAGCAAGGAAGCCTTTTTCGGCACGGCTCTGGCCGCGCTCGCTGGCTTTCCGCGTCATCGGCTTTTCCACGATCTGGGCGATCCTCACCCTGATCGTCATCTTTACCCTGATCACCACGCTCTACCGCCAGGCAAGCGAGCGTGGCTTCGACAGCCTTTTGTCGGCGCACCTGTTCAACCTGATCGGCTCCGTCGGCGTTTCCGAGTCCGGCCAGCTCACCGGCGCTCCCGACCTCGGCGACCTGCGCTTCTCGGAGCCGAATTCAGGCTGGTACTGGTCGGTGGAACCAGCTTCCGAAGGCGTGCACGGCAATCTCCACTCATCCTCGATGACCACGACGATCCCGTCGCCGACCGTCGCCGAGGTGCCTTTCAATTCCAGTTTCCAGCGCAGCTATTCCACCGACGGCATCGGCGACGAGGAACTGCAGGTGTTCGAAAGCGAATTCGTCCTCGATGCCAAGAACCGCGCCGCGCGCTTCCGCGTCATGGGCAACAAGACCGAGCTCGAGCAGGAGATCGCCACCTTCCAGCGTCGCCTCCTGACCTATCTCAGCCTGTTCGGCGTCGGCATGATCGCCATCAACGCCATCGCCATCCTGCTCGGCCTGCAGCCCTTGCGCCGGGTCCGCAACGCGCTTGCCATGGTCCGCGAGGGCACGGCGCAACGGCTCGACGGCCAGTTCCCGGCCGAGATTGAGCCGCTTGCCAACGAGACCAATGCGCTGATCGAAAACAACAAGCGCATCGTCGAACGCTCGCGCACGCAGGTCGGCAATCTCGCCCATTCGCTGAAGACGCCGCTCGCCGTGCTGATCAATGAGGGGCGGGCGCTGGGCGGCGCCAAGGGCCAGCTCATCGCCGACCAGGCCGCCTCGATGCAGAAGCAGGTCGATCATTATCTGCAGCGCGCCCGCGTCGCCGCGCAGCGTGACAGCGTCGTCTACCGCACGCCGGTGACACCGCTGGTCCAGCGCATGGTGCGTGTGCTGCAAAAACTCAAGCCGGATGTCAGCCTGTCGCTTGCCTTGCCGGCGGCCGACATCGTCTTTGCCGGCGAGCGCGAGGATCTGGAGGAACTGCTCGGCAATCTGCTCGACAATGCGATGAAATGGGCAAAAAGCAGTGTTGCCGTGTCCGTCACGCCGGCCGCCGCCGGCCTGTTCGAGATATCAATCGAGGATGACGGTCCAGGCATTCCCGAGGACAAGGCGCGCGATGCGCTCAAACGCGGCCGGCGCCTCGACGAGACCAAGCCAGGAACCGGGCTCGGACTTGCCATTGTCGCCGACCTCGTCAACGAGTATGGCGGCGTACTGGCGCTCGACCGCTCCGCCATGGGCGGGCTGAAGGCGGTGGTGCGCTTGCGGAGCCTGCAATGATGCTTCTCCAGGACCAATCGACATGGCTGGGGTGCCTGTGTTATGGCGGCCCATCGATTGCACAAAAGCCGTTAAAAACGGCCAAATTTCCGACAAATATCAATAGTATGGCCTCCAGATATCCCCGATGACGCGGCCCCCCAGCGCATCCCGTTCAAGAAAACTGGTTGTAGGCATGAAGATTCGCGTTGCGCTCGTTTCCGCACTGCTCGCTCTCTCCGGCTGCGGAACTCTGAGCAAGGGCGGCGGCCCGGATATCTCCATCACCAACCCACCTGCGCCGCCTCCATCTGGCGCCAAGGTGGCGACGACGATCATCTCGGCCATGGCCGGCGGGCTCGTTGGCGGATCGATCGGCAGTGGTCTGAACGAGACCGAGAAGCGCAAGGCGCTCGAAGCGGAATACAAGGCGCTCGAATACACGGCGAGCGGCCAGAAGGTGACGTGGAAGAGCGACAGTTCGGCCCATTCCGGCGAAGTCGTCGCGGCCCAGCCCTATCGCGTCGGCTCGCAGGATTGCCGCCAATACACGCACACGGTGTTCACAGGCACGGCCAGCCAGACCGCGCGTGGCACCGCCTGCCGCAACGCCGACGGCAGCTGGACGCCGCTGACCTGATGGTCCACCGGATCGGGTCCGGTTGACGTCGGTCAACGACCACGCCGTCAAAGCGTCGCAGGATGCCCATGTTGGCAGAGCAGGGCTCTGCCGGTATTGGATGAAAAGATGCTGTTCTGGGTCATAGCCGCAATCCTAACGCTCGGCGCCAGCTTGGCGGTGCTGCTGCCGCTGGCCGGTGGCTCGAACGGCGCGTCGACTGCTGGCGACCACGACCTCGAAGTCTATCGCGACCAATTGGCCGAACTCGAGCGTGACGCTGCGCGCGGCCTGATCCAGCCGGCGGAAGCGGAGGAAGCGCGCGCTGAAATCGCCCGCCGCATCCTTCGCCTGGGAAATGTCAGTCAAGCCGATGCGCCCGGCACGCGTCAGTCGTCGAGGGCCGCCAGGCTGGTGGCGACGTCAGCGGTGCTGGTGGTCCCGCTGCTCAGCTGGGGCCTGTACAGCCAGCTCGGCTCGCCTGATTTGCCGTCGCAGCCGCTTGCCGAACGGCTGGCCAAGAACCCGGCCGATAGTTCGGTCGATGAATTGGTGGCGCGCGCCGAGGCCCATCTTGCCGCCAATCCGTCCGATGGCAGGGGATGGGACGTGCTCGCCCCGATCTATCTGCGCCTGCAGCGCTTTTCCGATGCGGTGACAGCCTATCGCAACGCCATCCGCCTCGATGGCGACACCGCTGCCCGCGAGGCCGGTCTCGGCGAAGCGATCGCCAATGCCGCCGGCGGCATTGTCTCGGCCGATGCCCAATCGGCATTCGAGCAGGCATTGAAGCTCGACCCGGCAAACCAGAAAGCCGCCTTCTACCTGGCCATGGCGCTGGCGCAGGAAGGCCGCTTGGCAGAGGCGACCGCTGCCTGGCAGAAGATGCTCGGCCTCCTGCCGCCGGATTCGCCTTGGCGGGGCGCTGTCCAACAGGCGTTGGCCGAGGCCGCCAACCGCAGCGTCGAGTCAGGAGAGCCCGCGAAAGGTCCCGATGCCGCAGCCGTCGATGCCGCCTCGTCGATGGCGCCGCAGGACAGGCAGGCCATGATCGACACCATGGTCGCCGGTCTCGATGAAAAACTGCGGCAAAATCCGCGCGACACGGAAGGATGGATGCGGCTCATTCGTTCCTATGTGGTGCTGGGCAAGGCCGACCAGGCGCGCGAAGCGCTGCATCGCAGTATTGCCGTTTTCGGCGCCGACAGTGAGGAAGCGAAGAAATTCACCGCCTTTGCCGCCTCGCTCGGCCTGACGGCGAGGGAGTAGGGCATGACGCGTAAGCAGAAGCGATTGTCCGTGATCATCGGAGGCCTCGCCTTCCTCGGCGCCGCCACCGGACTGACCTTCTATGCGCTCGGCCAGAAGGCCTCCTATTTCTACATGCCTGCCGACCTGACCACCGCAAGCCTGCAGCCGGGACAGCGCATCAGGCTGGGCGGCCTCGTCGAAAAGGGCACGGTCGTGCGCGGGCAGGGCGCGACGGTTGCGTTCTCGGTCACCGACACGCACAAATCGGTCAAGGTCACCTATACCGGCATCCTGCCCGACCTGTTCCGCGAGGAACAGGGAGTCATCACCGAGGGCAGCTTCGGAACGGATGGCGTCTTTGTCGCCGACAGCGTGCTGGCCAAGCATGACGAACGCTACATGCCCAAGGAAGTGGCCGACGGGCTGAAGGCCAAGGGCGTGTGGCAGGAGAGCAAGAGCGAGTAATGGTTGAAACCGGACATTTCGCGCTCGTCCTCGCCTTCGCGCTGTCGCTGGTGCAGATGCTGGTGCCGCTCATCGGCGCCCGCACCGGCAATCAGCGGCTGATGGCCGTCGGCGAGCCTGTCACGGTTACCGGCTTCGCGCTGACCGCGCTCTCGTTCGCAGCCCTCGCCGGCGCCTATGCAAGCTCCGATTTCTCGGTGGCCAGCATTTGGGAAAACTCGCATTCGCTGCAACCGCTGATCTACAAGATCACCGGAACCTGGGGCAATCACGAAGGCTCGATGCTCTTGTGGGTGCTCATCCTGACCTTCTTCGGCGCGCTGGTCGCCGTCTTCGGCTCCAATTTGCCGGCAACGCTGCGCGCCAATGTGCTGGCCGTGCAAGGGGCGATCGGCGCCACCTTCTTCCTGTTCATCCTGGTGACGTCCAATCCGTTCATCAGGCTCAATCCGGCGCCGATCGAAGGCCGCGATCTCAACCCGGTCCTGCAGGACCTCGGCCTCGCCATCCATCCACCCCTGCTCTATCTCGGCTATGTCGGCTTCTCCATCTGCTTTTCCTTCTCGGTCGCGGCCCTCATCGAAGGCCGCATCGATGCCTCCTGGGCGCGCTGGGTGAGGCCATGGACGCTGGTCGCCTGGATGTTCCTCACCGGCGGCATCGCCATGGGCTCATACTGGGCCTATTACGAGCTTGGCTGGGGCGGCTTCTGGTTCTGGGACCCGGTCGAAAACGCCTCCTTCATGCCGTGGCTGGCAGGCACCGCGCTCTTGCATTCGGCGATCGTCATGGAGAAGCGCTCGGCGCTCAAGATCTGGACGCTGCTGCTCGCCATCCTCACCTTCTCGCTGTCGTTGCTCGGCACCTTCCTGGTGCGCTCCGGCGTGCTGACCTCGGTGCATGCCTTCGCCACCGATCCGACGCGCGGCATCTTCATTCTGTGCATATTGACGTTGTTCATCGGCGGCTCGCTGGCGTTGTTTGCGCTGCGCGCCTCCAGGCTTACGGCCGGCGGCCTGTTCCACCCGATCTCGCGCGAAGGCGCGCTGGTGCTCAACAACCTGTTTTTGACCACGGCGACCGCGACCGTGCTGGTCGGCACGCTCTATCCGCTCGCGGTTGAGGCGCTTTCGGCCGGCAAGATCTCGGTCGGTGCGCCATTCTTCAACCTCACATTCGGCCCGCTGATGGTGCCGCTGCTGGTCGTGGTTCCGTTCGGGCCGCTGCTGGCCTGGAAGCGCGGTGACCTCTATGCCGTCGCCCAGCGCCTGATGGCGGCCTTCGCCGCCGCCCTTCTGGCGATGCTGGTCACCGGCCTGTTCATCGACGGCGCCTCGGTGTTCGCCGCTCTTGGCGTCGGCCTTGCCTTCTGGCTGGTCTGCGGCGCGCTCACCGACCTTGCCGTCAAATCCGGCTTCGGCAATGTGTCGCCGGCCATCATGCTGCGCCGTTTCGCCGGCCTGCCGCGTTCGGTGTTCGGCACCGCCCTGGCCCATCTCGGCCTCGGGCTGACGACGCTTGGCATTGTCGGCACGCTATGCTTCGGCACCGAAAAAATCCTGTCGATGCATGCCGGCGAGAGCGTCGAACTCTCCGGCCACACGCTGCGCTTCGAAGGGCTCTATCCCGCGCAGGGCCCGAACTACAGCGAGGACCGCGGCCGCTTTTCCTTGATCGGCGCCGATGGCGGCATCGCGGCTGAAATCACCTCGGCCAAGCGCTTCTTTCCGGTGCGGCAGACGACCACGACCGAATCCGGCATCGAGACGATCGGGTTCAGCCAGCTCTATCTATCGCTGGGCGACGAGGGCACCGACGGTTCGGTCGTCGTGCGCCTGTGGTGGAAGCCGCTGGTGACGCTGATCTGGGGCGGTGCTCTTGTGATGATGGCGGGCGCGGCAATGTCGCTGTTCGACCGCCGCCTGCGTGTCGGCGCGCCCTCGCGCCGCAAGCCGACAGCTGCCATGCCATCGGCAGGCCTGCCGTGAGCACCAGGTTCTCGCTGGCCTCGCTCGTCCTGCTGCTGACGCTGTTGTTCGCCGGCGCAGCGCAAGCAGTGAAACCCGACGAAGTTCTCGCCGATCCCGCGCTCGAGGCGAGGGCGCGGCTGCTGTCCGAAGGCCTGCGCTGCATGGTCTGCCAGAACCAGTCGATCGACGAATCCGATGCCGACCTTGCCCGCGACCTGCGCATTCTGGTGCGCCAGCGCCTGGTTGCCGGCGATACCGACCAGCAGGTGATGGACTATATCGTTTCGCGCTATGGCGAATTCGTACTGCTGAAACCGCGCTTCAGTCCCCGCAACGCCTTGCTGTGGGGCACGCCGGTGCTTCTGCTTCTGGTCGGCGCCATTTTCATTGTGCTCACCACGCGCTCCCGCCGCTCGCTGGCAACCAAGGCGCTGAGCGCCGAGGAACAGGCGGCGCTGGACAAGATACTGAACGATTAGGCTCGATTCGGCCCTCGGCGATTGGCCGCTATTATCTTGTGTTCCGCTTCGATCAAGGCGTCAATTTCCGCCATCGCTTCTTCATGGGGCACCAAGTGGCCAGCCACGGCATCGGCGATGCCGCGTTTGATACCTTCGATAATGTCGCACTCCCGAATTGTCTTGGTGGTGTTTTGTGTCATGGACCCGCGCACCGTTCGCTGTGCCAGTAGGTGAGCACCGCAAACATTACAAAACTTTCATGCTTCGGAAATGGCGCCGTAATGTGCGCATCGCTATTCCTCTTGTCCGAGGATGCTCTGCCTGAGCCGCATCCAGTGAAAAGAGGATACAAGATCCATGTCTATTGCCCCCAATTCATATTCCCGCACCCGCAAGCGCCTGTTGGCCGCTGCCGCCTCGCTGGCCATTGCCGGTGCCATTGGTTTCGGCGCCGTCACCACCGGCACGGCCCCAGTTCTGGCCGACGCTGTCCGGGTCGAGGCGCCGCAGGTGCCGGGCTTTGCCGATGTCGTCGAGCGCGTTTCGCCCGCCGTGGTTAGCGTCAAGGTCAAGGCCAAGATCGAACCTGCCGCCGATGACGGTTCCGACCAGTCCGATGATCCGGACGGCATGAACAACCTGCCCGACAATCCGCAGCTGCGCCAGTTCTTCAAGCAATTCCGCGGCTTCGGCGACCAGAACGGCCAGTTCGGCAATCGCCGCTTCAACCGTCGCGACCACAACAACGACCAGCCCCGCCCGGTGGCGCAGGGTTCGGGCTTCTTCATCTCCGATGACGGCTATCTCGTCACCAACAACCATGTCGTCGAGGAAGGCTCTGCCTTCACCGTGGTGATGAATGACGGCAAGGAACTCGACGCCAAGCTGATCGGCACCGATCCGCGCACCGATCTGGCCGTGCTCAAGGTCGACGGTGTCGGCAAGTTCACCTATGTCGACTTCGCCGACGATTCCAAGGTTCGCGTCGGTGATTGGGTGGTGGCCGTCGGCAATCCGTTCGGTCTCGGCGGCACTGTCACCGCCGGCATTGTCTCGGCCCGTGGCCGCGACATCGGGGCCGGCCCTTATGACGACTTCATCCAGATCGACGCCTCGGTCAACCGCGGCAATTCTGGCGGACCGACCTTCAACCTCAACGGCCAGGTCGTCGGCATCAACACCGCAATCTTCTCACCCTCGGGCGGCAGCGTCGGCATCGCCTTCGACATTCCGGCCTCGACCGCCAAGCAGGTTGTGCAGGATCTGATGAAGAGCGGCTCGGTGCAGCGTGGTTGGCTCGGCGTCGAAATCCAGCCGGTCACGTCGGATATCGCCGAATCGCTGGGCTTGAAGTCGCAGAACGGGGCTCTGGTCTCCAGCGCCCAGGACGGCGGTCCCGGCAAGAAGGCCGGCATCACCGCCGGTGACGTGATCACCCAGGTCGAAGGCAAGGACGTTGCATCGCCGAAGGAACTGGCTCGCCTGATCGGTGCCTATTCGCCCGGCAAGTCGGTCGACGTCACCGTGTGGCGCGACGGCAAAAGCGAGACGATCAAGGTCGACCTCGGCACGCTGCCGTCCACCGACAAGCAGGCCTCGGCCGACCCGCAGCAGCCTGCAGCACCGGCAAAGCCGGCCGCGCTGGCCGATCTCGGCCTCACCGTCACCAAGTCGGAGAACGGCAAGGGTCTGGTGGTGACCGATGTCGACCCCGACAGCGATGCCGCCGACCGCGGCATCCAGCCCGGCGATGTCATCACCTCGGTCAATTCGACGGAGGTGAACGGCACCGAGGACGTCGCCAAGGCGATGGCCGATGCGGTCAAGTCCGGCCGCAAGGCGGTGCTGATGCAGATCACCCGCGATGACTCGAACCGCTTCGTCGCGCTTCCGGTCGCCAAGGGCTGACATCGAACACTTTTCCAGTGCGGCGGTTTCAACACCCCCGAGCTGCCGCACGGGAAAGCAAGGGGCCGAACGCGTTAGTCAGTCATCGTGTTCTGCCCCCGGCGGCAGCGGGCCCCCATCGCCCGCTGCCGCTCTAACAGCAAAGCATGTCGCCCAAAAGTGCACGGCGGTTTTGGGATAACGACATGCTTGAACGAAAGCTTTTCACGCTCATGGCGGCCCCTCAATCTTCCAGCGAAATCGCGTATAACGGCTCTATGAAGATTCTCGTCATAGAAGACGATCGCGAGGCGGCCGACTACATGCAGAAGGCCTTTACCGAGGCCGGACACACCGCCCATGTCGCCGGCGACGGCGAAACCGGCTTCGCGCTTGCCGATGCCGGCGACTATGACGTGATGGTGGTCGACCGTATGATGCCGCGCCGCGACGGGCTCTCCGTCATTGCCGGCCTGCGCTCGCGCGGCAACACCACGCCGGTGCTGATCCTGTCGGCGCTGGGCGAGGTCGATGACCGCGTCACCGGTCTGCGCGCTGGCGGCGACGACTATCTGACCAAGCCTTATGCCTTTTCCGAATTGCTCGCCCGCGTCGAGGTGCTGAACCGCCGCGCCAGCGCCAGGGAAGCCGAAACCGTCTACCGGGTCGGCGATCTCGAGCTCGACCGTCTCTCCCATTCCGTGAAGCGCGCCGCGCGCGAGATCACGCTGCAGCCGCGCGAATTCCGCCTGCTCGAATATCTGATGCGCCACGCCGGCCAGGTGGTGACGCGCACCATGCTGCTCGAAAATGTCTGGGACTATCATTTCGATCCGCAGACCAACGTCATCGACGTGCATGTCTCGCGGCTGCGCGGCAAGATCGAGAAGGGTTTCGACAAGCCAATCCTGCACACCGTCCGCGGCGCCGGCTATATGCTGAAGAGCTAGAGCATGATCCCAAAAAGTGGGTACCGGTTTTTGGAAAAGATCATGCTCCAACAGAGGGGTAGGTCATGATGAGATTTCAACCAAATCTCATCATGATCTAGACATCCATGGCCCTTTCCCTGCCGGCCATCATGAGGACGACGGCGGCGCGGCTTTCGGCGCTCTATTTTCTTCTTTTTGCGCTGTGCGCCGTCCTGCTGGTTTTCTACATGACGTCGCTGTCGGCGCGGATGCTTACCGGCCAGACGCAGGAAACCATCAATGACGAGGTGCTCGGCCTTGCACGCGCTTATCAGCGCGGCGGTCTGCCGGTGCTGGTGCGCGTGGTCGAGCAGCGCTCGCGCCAGCCCGGCGCCAATCTCTATCTGATCGCCGACGCCAACGGCCAGATCCTGACCGGCAACGTGCAGAGCCTGGAGCCGGGCGTGCTCGAGACCGACGGCTGGACGACGGAGCCATTCTCCTACCGGCGCTTCGGCGAGGGCGAGCTCGAGCGGCAGCGCAATCAGGCTGCCGACCCCAACGGGACGCCGCCCGGCGAGACCGAAGTTCAGGTGGAAGGCGAGAAGGGCCATAATGCCATCGCTTTGGTGCTGCGGCTGCCCAACCAGATGATCATGCTTGTCGGCCGCGATCTCGGCGAACCCGAGCGCTTCCGCGCCGTCATCCGTCGCGCGTTGATGCTGGCGCTGGGCATGATGGGGCTGGGCGGGCTGCTGATCTGGTTCTTTGTCGGCCGCGCCGCGCTCAAGCGCATCGACAGCGTCTCGGAGGCGAGCCGCCGCATCATGGGCGGCGACCTCACGGGACGGCTGCCGGTGACTGGCGCCGGCGATGAATTCGACCGCCTGTCGGAAAACCTCAACACAATGCTGGCCAGGATTGCGACGCTGAACGAAGGCCTCAAGCAGGTCTCCGACAACATCGCCCATGATTTGAAGACGCCACTGACCAGGCTGCGCAACCGCGCTGAGGCGACGCTTTCGGGCAAGCCCAAGACCACCGACTACCGGCAGGCGTTGGAAGGCACGATTGCCGAGTCCGACCAGCTGATAAAGACCTTCAACGCCATCCTGATGATCTCCAGGCTGGAGGCGGGCTATTCCTCGGAAAGCACCAGCAAGGTCGATCTCGCCGCTGCCGTGCGCGATGTCGTCGAGCTTTACGAGCCGGTGGCGGAGGAGGCCGGCGTGGCGCTCGAAACCTCCGTGGACGGGGACTTCACCGTCAATGGTAACCGCGAGCTGATCGGCCAGGCGCTGTCGAACATCGTCGACAACGCCATCAAATATTCAACCGACGCAACTGAGAAGCCGGCCGTGCGCGTTGCGCTACAGCGTGTCGGCCATGACATCCGGCTTTCCGTCGCCGACAACGGCCATGGCATTCCCGATGACGCTGATCGCGCGAGGGCGACCGAGCGCTTCGTGCGGCTGGAAAAGAGCCGCTCGCAGCCGGGGTCCGGCCTCGGCCTCAGCCTCGCCAAGGCGATCATGACGTTCCACAATGGCAAGCTCGAACTTCTGCCCGCCAATCCCGGATTGTCCGTTATCATGAGTTTCCCCGCGCGGGAGGATCACTGATGGCAGTGAGTATGGCTGCGAAACCGATCGAGACCGAATGGCAGCTGCAACTGGCGGCAAAGCTCGCGCCGCTAGATGAGAGCCGCGCCCGCCGTGAACTGTCCGAGATCGCTGGCGACGCCGAGGACGAAGGTCTGCCGCGGCTGGCGAAATTCTTAGGCGGCAAGGGAGCGGCCCAGGATTTTCTCGCTGCGGTCGTCGATCTCTCGCCTTTCCTCCGCGATGTCGCGCGCCGCCGGCCGCAAATCCTCGACGCGCTGTTCGATGACGGTGTCGAGGCCAGGCTGCTCAGCATTGCCGAAGCGATCGGCAATGCTGCCCTTGCCGAGACCGTTTCGGAATCCAGCCTGATGATGGAGCTCAGGCAGTGGAAGGCGGAAGCTCACTTCCTGATCGCGCTTGCAGATCTCTCCGGCGAGGCCGATGCCGCGCTGACGGTCAGGCGTCTCAGCAACCTCGCCGACACCTGCACCCGCGCGGCGGTCGACTTCCTGCTGCGCGAGGCGCACAGCCAGGGCAAGCTCAAATTGCCGGACCCCAACAATCCGGCGGAGCAGTCCGGCTGGATTCTGCTCGGCATGGGCAAACTCGGCGCCCATGAGCTGAATTTTTCCTCCGACATCGACCTTGTCGTCTTCTTCGATCCGGATGCGAAGGCGATCGTCGATCCGCTCGACGCCACCGAACTGTTCGCGCGCCTCACCCGCAGGCTGGTCCGCATCCTCCAGGACCGCACCGAGCACGGCTATGTCTTCCGCACCGACCTCAGGCTGCGCCCCGATCCCGGCTCGACGCCGCTGGCAATCCCGGTCGAGGCAGCACTTCGCTACTATGAGGCGCGCGGCCAGAACTGGGAGCGCGCCGCCATGATCAAGGCGCGCCCCGTGGCCGGCGATCTCGCCACCGGCGAAGCGTTCCTGCGGGAGTTGCAGCCCTATGTCTGGCGGAAATACATGGACTATGCGGCGATCGCCGACGTCCATTCGATCAAGCGCCAGATCCATGCCCACAAGGGCCATGGCGAGATCGCGGTGAAGGGCCACAACGTCAAGCTCGGCCGTGGCGGCATTCGCGAGATAGAGTTCTTCGTCCAGACCCAGCAGCTGATTGCCGGCGGCCGTTTTCCCGAGCTGCGCGGCCGCGAGACCGTGCCGATGCTGGGTGCGCTGGCGGCGCGCGGCTGGATCACCGCCGATGCCCGCGACACGCTCACCCGCCAATACTGGTTCCTGCGCCGCGTCGAGCACGCCATCCAGATGGTCGCCGACGAGCAGACACACATCCTGCCCGACGATGATGAGGGGCTGGAACGCGTCGCCCATATGCTGGGCTTTGCCGATGCCGCCAAATTTTCCGAAGCTTTTCGCGCGGCTTTGCAGGAAGTCGAGCGCCATTACGCTGCGCTGTTTGAGACAGCTCCGGAACTGTCGGCAGGCGTCGGCAATCTGGTCTTTACCGGCGATGTCGACGATCCCGACACGCTGCGGACCTTGCACGGGCTCGGCTTCAAGCGGCCGAGCGACATCTGCCGCGTCATTCGCGGCTGGCATTTCGGCCGCTACCGCGTCACCCAGTCGGCTGAAGCGCGTGAGCGGCTGACCGAACTGACACCGGCGCTGCTCAAAGCCTTCGGCCAGACGCGCCGAGCCGACAAGGCTTTGGTGCGCTTCGACGAATTCCTCGCCGGTCTGCCCGCCGGCATCCAGCTGTTTTCGCTGCTGCAGTCCAATCCCGCTTTGCTGAAGCTGATGGCGACCATCATGGGTGCCGCGCCCCGGCTGGCTGCGATCATCACCAAGCGCCCGCATGTCTTCGACGGTCTGCTCGATCCGGCGCTGCTGAACGAACTTCCCAACCGCGCCTATCTGTCGGCGCGGCTTGCGGCTTTCGTCGAAGGCGACAGGGCCTACGAGGACGTGCTCGACCGTCTGCGCATCTTTGCCTCCGAGCAGAAGTTCCTGATCGGTGTACGCCTGCTCGCCGGCTCGATCACCCCGAGCCGTGCTGGCCGTGCCTTTTCCGACCTCGCCGACCTCACCATCGACGCCGCACTGCAGGCAGTGACGGCCGAATTCGCACTCCGCCATGGCCGTATCGCCGGCGGCACGGTGTCGCTGCTCGGCATGGGCAAGCTCGGCAGCCGCGAATTGACGGCCGGCTCGGATGTCGACCTCATCCTCCTTTACGACCACCACGCCGATGCGGAAGAATCCGACGGCGAAAAGCCGCTGGCGCCGTCGCATTACTACACCAGGGTGACGCAGCGGTTGATCGCGGCTGTCTCGGCGCCGACCGCCGAGGGCGTTCTCTATGAGCTCGACCTGCGCTTGCGGCCATCCGGCAACAAAGGGCCGGTGGCGACCCATGTCGACGCCTTCAAGAAGTACCAGCGCCAGGAAGCCTGGACCTGGGAGCACATGGCGCTGGCCAGAGCCCGCGCCATTGGCGGCGACGCGGCACTGTGCGCCGAGGTCGAAACCGAGGTGGCGGCACTTCTGGCCTTGCCGCGCGACGCCGCCAAGGTGAGGGCCGATGCATCCGAGATGCGCGCGCTGATCGAGAAGGAAAAGTCGCCACGCGATCTCTGGGATATCAAGCTGATCCCGGGCGGCCTGATAGACCTCGAATTCATCGCGCAGGTGGCCGTCATCACCGGCCAGGTCGAAGCCGGCGGAAGGCTGACCGCCACCGGCGAAATCCTGTCGCATCTGGCCCCGGATTTCGCCGACACCGATGTCAGGCAGGAGCTTTGCGAAGCCTATCAACTCTATCTGGCGCTGACCCAGATGACGCGGCTTTGCCTTACCGGCGCATTCGAACGTGACGACGTTCCGCCGGGATTGTCGGATCTGCTTCTGGCGGTGACTGACCTGCCGGATTTCGGTGTGCTGGAAGCACATCTCAAGGAAACGTCGCAAAAGGTCAGAAAGGATTTCGACCTTTTGCTTCGTACGAAAGGGTCGTGAGGGCGTGAAGCGCTGACGGCTGTTTCGGATCGCATCGGGGGTGACGATGCAACAGGAGATATCAATGAGAAAGACAACCGGACTTGCCCTTGCCTTCGTCGCGCTCGCCGGCGCCGTCGGCACCACCGCCTATGCCGAGAACAATGCCAGCGCCAGAATGCGCGAGGGCACGATGATGCGCCTCGACAAGGCTATGGAGGATTCCAACGGCACCATCAGCTTCGACCAGTTTTCCGACGCCATGAACGCACGGCTGAAGAAGCTGGTCGCCGACAATGGCGGCAAGCTCACCGTCGCCCAGCTCGCCGACGCGCTGGAGAAGGCGCGGTTCGAGGAAATGGCCAAGCGCATCGTCGCCCGCTACGACACCAAGGGCGACGGCACGCTGACCACGGAAGACATCACCGGGCGCGAGAAGAAGGTGTTTGCCATGCTCGACCGCAACAATGACGGCAAGATCGAGCGCAACGAGCTGCCGAAGAACGGCCGCATGGGCCGCCACCGCCAATGGGACGGCGGCGACGACAGCATGCAGTGATGTAATGATCTGGGTCCGGCGGCAGAGCCGCCGGATTCTGGAAGGTCTCGTTCCTTCGCGCCCCCCTCCGTCCTGCCGGACAGAGGGGGGCGCTGTCCCGCCAAGCCTTCAAAGATTGCGCAAAAAAATCTAAGCCGCTGCCTTCACCGCCGGCGCTGCCTTCTTCACCGGGATGCGCACCGACACGATCGTGCCGACGCCTTCGGTCGAGCGGATTTTCAGCGCGCCGCCCTGCAACTCGGCCAGTGAACGTGAGATGGCGAGCCCAAGGCCGGAGCCAGCGTGGTTCTTGGAGAACTGGTTCTGCACCTGTTCGAATGGCCGCCCAAGCTTGCTCAGCGCCTCCTTCGGAATGCCGCAGCCATTGTCTTCGATGGTCAGCACCAGCGCGCCCGAAGTGTTGCGGGCGCGCACCGAGATATGGCCGCCCTGGCCGGTGAACTTCACCGCATTCGACAGAAGGTTGATGGCGATCTGCTTGATGGCCCGGCGGTCGGCGAACAGCGTCATCGTATCGGCGATGCGGGTTTCCACCGTGATCGATTTTTCCGCCGCCTGCAGCGAGATTACCCGCACCGTCTCGCGGATCAGCGGGCAGAGATCGATTTCCTCGCGGTCCATCGAGAACTGGCCGGCCTCGATCTTCGACATGTCGAGTATGTCGTTGATGACGCCGAGCAGATATTTACCGCTGCCGTTGATGTCGTTGGCATATTCCTCGTAGCGTGGCGAACCGAGCGGCCCGAACAGGCCCTGTTCCATCAGTTCGGAGAAGCCGATGATAGCGTTGAGCGGTGTGCGCAGTTCGTGCGACATGTTGGCCAGGAATTCGGACTTGGCCCGGTTGGCGGCTTCGGCGCGCTCGGTTTCCTTCATGTATTTGCGGTTGAGCTCGACCAGTTCGCTGGCGCGTTCCTCCTCGGCCCGACGGGCGAGGCTGAGGTCGTGGATGGTCGCCATCAGCCGACGCTCGCTGTCGACCAGCTTTTCCTGGTGCAGTTTGATCTGGGTGATATCGGAGCCAACCGAGACGGTGCCGCCATCCCTGGTCCTCAATTCGTTGACCTGAAGCCAGCGCCCGTCCGAGAGCTGCCGCTCGAAGGTCGCGCCGCCTTGCGGTCCGTTGGTGTTGGCCAGCCGCCGTTCCGAGGCGAAGGCCAGCATGCGCTCCTCCAGCACGGCGCGCGCCGCGCCCGGCATGACGTCGCGGTCGGACAGTCCGTTGTCCTTCTGGAATTTGGAATTGCACATGATCAGGCGCTGGGCGGCGTCCCACAGCACGAAGGATTCGTTGATGTTCTCGATCGCGGTCCTGAGCCGTAGGTCGGCCGCCTCCGAGCGCAACGCCAGATGCCGCTGTTCGGTGACGTCGACGGCAATGCCGATCAGCTGGATCTCAGGCGCTTCCGGGTCGATCACCTGGGCCCTGGCGCGCATCCACACCCACTGGCCGTCGGCGTGGCGCATGCGGAACACCTGGTCGATATGGTCGATCTCGCGCTCGACGATTTTGTTGGCCAGCTCGAACAGGTCGCCGTCCTCGGGGTGGATGATGTCGTCGACCTCGCCGAAGGACAGCATCGAGTTGCAGGGCTCGTAGCCCAGCATGTCGTACATCGAGCGCGACCAGTACATCTTGCCGCGCACCATGTCCCAGTCCCACAGGCCGCAGCGGCCGCGCACCAGGGCCATGTCGATGCGCTGGTGGGCTTCGAGGTAGATGCGGTCGGCCGCCTGCGCGCGCGATGCCTGGCCGAAATAGGCGTAGAGGATGATGATCAGCACACCCGCCGTCAGCACGAACAGCGTGACATTGAGCGACACGGTTTTGCGCCAGCTGTCGAACACCGCTTCCTGCGGCACCAGCACGGCGGCGGCGTTCTTCCTGTCGCGGGTCAGGCTCACCGCCGCGTACCAGTCCTGTCCGCCGATGCTGACATCCATGACGCCAGCGCGGTCGCCGAACATGAACAGGGGCTGGCCGTCCAGCACCAGCCTGTCGAGCGATCGCCCTTGCCAGCCGGTCGAAAGCGGCGACACGGCGATGATCTTGAAGGCGCTGTCGGTGATGACGAGCACATGGCTTCTGCCCATGGCGCCTTGGCGGCTCGTGTTTTCCAGCAGATCGATGGCGCCGCCGGCGGCCGCGTTCGGATCAGCCGAGATTGCGTTCGCCATCTGGCCGGCAGCCAGTCCCAGCACCGCCTTGACGTCGCGCTCGGCCTCGTCGCGCTCGTTCATCAGCGACAGGACGCGCAGTGCGGCGATGACGATCAGGAAGATGATGATGAGCGCCGGTATCGAGCGACGCAGAAGGGGTTCGGCAGCCAGGAGCCGCCGGTAGGCTGGTTCAGCAATGAGCCGCGTATTGCCGGCGAGGCCGTCGCCTCGCGCCTTGCGCCGCTCAAAAGCCGTCCCTTCGGGCGCGCCCCACGCGTCCGCCTTGGCCATAAATGGCACTCCCCGAATTTCCGTACGCTTGACGATCCGGCAACACCGCACGTCCGAATCGTCTGTAAAGAATCAAAGGTGATTCGCCTTGTCCAGTGGCGCGGGCAAAAAACATTAAAAATTGATTGAAATAACGCCGAAGCTGCTGATCTCCCCCCTCGTGGGGAGATTACGCAACTCACGCCAGGGTCCGCTCCACAATATCGCGCAAATCCGCCGAGAGGTTCTCGGCACCGGCGATCGCCAGCAGCGCTTCCCGTGCCTTGGCCTGTCTGCCCGGTTCCAACGAACGCCAGGAGCGAAGCGCCGTCGCCAATCTTGCCGCGACTTGCGGGTTGCGCTTTTCCACCTCGAGTACGGTCTGCGCAAAAAACCGGTAGCCTTCGCCGTCGGCGCGGTGGAAGCCGGTCTGGTTGGCGCTGGAAAATGTGCCGACCAGCGAGCGCACCCGGTTCGGATTGGCCATCGAGAAGGAAGCGTGGCCGATGAGCTCGCGCACCGTGTCCACGGTCCGTGGTCCCGGCACGCTGGCCTGGATCTGGAACCATTTGTCCATGACCAGCGGATCGGCCCCATAGCGCGCCTCGAAGCCGGCCAGCGCCTTGACCGCCTCGGGCGACCCGTCATGGCGATGCGCAAGCACGGTGAGCGCTGCGGCGCGGTCGGTCATGTTGGTCGCGGCTTCGAAATGCCGGGCGGCGAGCGAGGCGCCTCCCGGCAACAGCGAGAGGTAGTCGAGCAGGATATTGCGCAGCGCTCGTCGTCCTGCATTTGCCGCATCGGGGCTGAACCGACCATCGTCGGCAAGGCGGCTGTAAAGATTGGCGAAGGCGTCCTGGTTGGCGCGGGCAATTGCCAGCGCCAGCGTCTCGCGGGCGGCAAAGATGGCGTCGGGATCGATGGTCCTGCCGATGTCGCGGGCAATATCGGCCTCGCCGGGCAGCGAAAGCGCCAGCGCGCGGTAAGCGGGCTCAAGCGTCTCATCGCCGGCGATCTTGCCGGCAAGCCCGGTCAGCCTGGCGCTGAAGGCCGGCTTCGCGCCGCCGAGGATCTGGCGGAAGGCCGCTATCAGTGCATCGGTGAGCAGTGTGTTGAACGCCTGCCAGCGCGCGAACGCGTCGCTGTCGTGGCCGGCGAGGAAGAACTGGTCGTCGGCCTTCTGCTCGACAGAAAGCGTGATCGGCGCCGAAAAGCCGCGGTTGAGCGACACCGCCGGCCGCTCGTCAACGCCGGAGAAGCGCACCATATGACGGCGCTTGCGGATATGGATGACGCCATCCTCGACGGCGGCGCCCTCGACGCCGCCATAGGCGACCGGCTCGCCGCCGGCGCCGACCAGGCCGAAGGCGAGCGGAATGTGCATCAGCCGCTTGCGGCTTTCCGACGGTGTCGGCGGCACCGACTGCTCGATCTCGAGCGTGAACTCGCGCGTGGCCGGGTTGTGCGTCGAACTGACGGTCAGGTTCGGCGTGCCCGCCTGGTGGTACCAGAGCGCGAACTGCGACAGGTCGCGCCCGGAAACGTCCTCGAACACCTTCAGGAAATCCTCGATCGTCGCAGCTTCGCCGTCATGGCGCTCGAAATAGAGGTCCATGCCGGCGCGGAAAGTCTCGGCCCCGAGGATAGTGCGGATCATGCGCACCACTTCCGAGCCCTTTTCGTAGACCGTCGCCGTATAGAAATTGTTGATCTCGCGGTAGCGGCGCGGCCGCACAGGATGCGCCAGCGGTCCCTGGTCCTCGGGGAACTGGTGGGCGCGCAGCGTGCGCACCTCAGCGATGCGCTTGACCGCGCGCGAGCGCTGGTCGGCGGAGAATTCGTGGTCGCGAAAGACCGTCAACCCTTCCTTCAGGCAGAGCTGGAACCAGTCGCGGCAGGTGATCCTATTGCCGGTCCAGTTGTGGAAATATTCATGCGCGATGATCGCCTCGATATTGGCGAAATCGGCATCGGTCGCGGTCTCCCTGTCGGCAAGCACATATTTGTCGTTGAAGATGTTGAGGCCCTTGTTCTCCATGGCGCCCATGTTGAAGTCGGAGACGGCGACGATGTTGAAGACGTCGAGATCGTATTCGCGGCCGAAGGCCTGCTCATCCCATTGCATCGAGCGCTTGAGCGCATCCATGGCGTAGCCGGCAAGCCCCTCCTTGCCCGGCTCTACATAGATGCCGAGCTCGACCTTGCGGCCGGACATCGTGACGAAACTGTCGGCAACCTGGCCGAGATTGCCGGCCACCAGCGCAAACAGATAGGACGGCTTGGGGAAGGGGTCGTGCCATCTGGCATAGTGCCAGCCATCGGCCAGCGCTCCGCTTTCCACCGGGTTGCCGTTGGAGAGCAGCAGCGGCGCCTCGTCCAGCCTTGCCTCGATGCGCACGGTGTAGACCGACAGGATGTCGGGGCGGTCGAGGAAATAGGTGATGCGGCGAAAGCCCTCGGCCTCGCATTGCGTGCAATAGACATTGCTGGAGCGGTAGAGGCCCATCAACGCCTCATTGCTGGCCGGTGCGATCTCGGTCTCGAGCAGCAGCTCGAAGCGGGCCGGCGGCTTCAGAATGGTCAGCTGGTCCGGCGTGGCGAGATAATCCGCCGGCGCGAGCTCGCGGCCGTCGATGGCAATGCGCTTCAGCAGCAGCCCGTCGCCGTCGAGCACCAGCGGCGCCGAGGCGGCGGCGCCATCGCGGCGTTCGATCGTAAGCACGGCGGTAACGCGCGTTGCGTCTGGCAAAAGGCGGAAGGTCAGGCCAGTTTGCGGAATGGAAAAGTCGCTGGGGCGATAGTCTTCGAGCTTGAAGACCTGGCCGGTATCGGTTCGCATTCCCTGGGGTTTCCCTGTCGTTATAGGGGCCGCTGATGTGTCCGCTGGCCCATAAAATCTGAAGTTGCGCGCTCTTTACACGAAACGGCCACTCGACAAAACTGCGCCAATGCCTATTTCACGGCGTTATCCTTCCATCGCGAGGCCTTGATGACCATCGTCACACCGAAGTTCGGCATGCGCGTCTCTGTGCTGCGTCGCGTGACGCGCGTCTCAGCAACGATCCGTGAAGCGGCGGGAGCGTGACTTCAGGGCGGAGAGACGAGGCGGCGGGGAAACTGTCCGATCACCCCGGTCGTGTCCTGACCGGGATCATGCTCAAGATCATGTCGGTGGCGGTCTTTGTCGGTATGCAAACCTGCATCAAGGCGGCTGGCACTCTGCCCGCAGGCCAGATCGTCTTCTTTCGCTCCTTCTTCGCCATCTTCCCGATCATCGTCTTCCTGACCTTGAAGGGGAAACTGGGTACGGCGTTCGCGACCAAGCGACCGCTGAACCACATTGCTCGCGGCGTCGTCGGCGTTAGCGCCATGGGGCTCGGCTTCTTCGCGCTGACCCGGCTGCCGCTGCCGGAAGCGATCACGCTGAACTATGCCCAGCCGCTGCTGGTGGTGGTGTTTTCCTCACTTTTCCTCGGCGAGGCCATTCGCGTTTATCGCTGGAGCGCGGTCGCCGTCGGCCTGGTCGGTGTGCTGATCATCTCGTGGCCGGAACTGACGCTGCTCACTTCGGGCGCCGCGCTCGGCGACCAGGAGGTGCTGGGCGTGGTTGCGGCGCTGGTTTCCGCAGCAATTTCCGCCAACGCCATCCTGCTCGTGCGCAATCTGGTCCAGACCGAACGGACAGCAACCATCGTGCTGTGGTTCTCGGCGACGGCGAGCGTCATGGCGCTGTTTTCACTGCCTTTCGGCTGGCAGGCGCTGACGCCGCTGCAGGCCGGTCTGCTGGTTGCTGCCGGGTTCTGCGGCGGCTTGGCGCAGATCCTGATGACGGCCGCCTACCGCCATGCCGAGGCCTCGGTGGTGGCGCCGTTCGAATACACCTCGATGATCCTCGGTGTCGTCGTCGGTTATTTCGCCTTCGGCGATGTCGCCACCATCAACACGCTGGTCGGCGGCGTGATCGTCGTCGCCGCCGGCATCTTCATCATCTGGCGCGAGCGCCAGCTCGGTCTTGAGCGCACCCGCACCCGAAAAGCGGCGCCGCCACAAGGGTGATGAGAGGCCCGCGCAGGGCAGGGGCTGGCTCAGTTCGCTTCCGCCCGCTCCTTCGCCAGCCTCACCAACACCGCCCTCGTCTCCTCGTCGGCCGGGAAAAAAGACTCGATCGCCAGTTCCGACAGCGTCACGTCGAGCGGGGTGCCGAAGACGGTGATGGTGCTGATGAAGGACAGCACCTGATCACCATGCGCCAGCCGCAGCGGATGGACGATGCCGCTGGGCTCGACCGGCACAGGCCGCGCGCCCTTGAGGCCGGACGGATAGGTTCGCAATTCACGCTCCAGCTCGACCAGAACGGGATCGCCGGCGGCGTCGTTCTGGTGTTTTAGCCGCTCCAGCAGATGCGCCCGCCACTCCCCGAGATTGACGATGCGCGGCGCGATGCCGTTCGGGTGCAGGCTGAGCCGCAGCACATTGACCGGCGGCTGAAGCAGCGACCGCTCGGCAACATCGGTCAGCAATGGGCCGATGGCGGCATTGGCTGAAATCAGGTTCCAGTGCCGGTCGACGGCGAGCGCCGGAAATGGCTCATGCCCCTTGAGAACGGTCTCGACTGCCGCCATTGCCGGCGCCAGCGTCGTGTCGGTGAGCGGCCGTTCGCTGAAGCTCGGTGCGAAACCGGCGGCAAGCAGCAGTTGGTTGCGCTGCCTGAGCGGGATCTCAAGCTGCTCCGCCAGATGCAGCACCATGTCGCGCGAGGGGGCCGCGCGGCCGCTTTCGACGAAGGAGAGATGCCGCTGCGAAATCTCGGCCTCCATGGCGAGATCGAGCTGGCTCATGCGCCGGCGGGTGCGCCATTCGCGGATCAGGCTGCCGGCGGAGGTCTGGGCTGTTGTCATGCGGGATGAGTAGGCCGGGGAGGGGCGTATTTCAATTACCTTGCAGGTTATAGGGGCAATAGCTCCATTGAATATTGGCGAAGGCGGTTGAGCGCCTGATCTCCCCCCTTGAGGGGGAGATGGCCGGTAGGCCAGAAGGGGTCGGTTCGACGGGATGCGACCTTCTTGCGGAAAATGGAAGTTGGCCCTCCACGCGCAACGACCCCCTCTGTCGCCTTCGGCGACATCTCCCCCTCAAGGGGGGAGATTAGCCAGCTGCCAACCCCTTCAGCTTCGCCTTCACCTCGAGAAAATCCCGCCATGCCAGCTTCTTGTGCGCCGGTGTGCGCAGCAGGTAGGCCGGATGCAGAGTCGGCATCGCCGGAATGGCAATGCCGGACGCCGTTGTGTGCACCCGCCAATTGCCGCGCAGCCGCAAAATGCCTTCGCTCGTGTTGAGCAAGGTCTTGGCCGATGGGCCGCCGAGATTGACCAGCACCTTGGGATTGACCAGCTCGATCTGCCGCTCGATGAAGGGGCGGCAGATTTCGGTCTCGTGCGGCGTCGGGGTGCGGTTGCCGGGCGGCCGCCAGGGGATGACGTTGGCGATATAGGCGGAAGTGCGGTCAAGCCCGATCGCCGCCAGCATGCGGTCGAGTAGCCTGCCGGAGCGGCCGACGAAGGGCAAGCCCTCAATGTCCTCGTCGCGGCCGGGCGCCTCGCCGACCAGCATCAGCGATGCCTGCGGATTGCCGTCGGCGAAGACCAGGTTCTTGGCGGTGAATTTGAGGTTGCAGCCGTCGAAGGACGCCATGTGCTGGCGCAACGCGTCGAGCGTCGAGGCGCTTGCCGCCATTTGCCGGGCAAGTGCTGCCTGTGCCTCATCGGGCACGGTCGCGGTGGCCGGCACGGAGCGCGCCGGCGCGTCCGGCACCTGGCTCGCATCCAGCCTGGGGCTGGCTGTTGGTTGTTCCGCTGCCTTGTTTTCACGCGGCGGCGCGGCCGGCGAGGGTGCCCGCTCGGCAGGCCTTGGTGCGGCCTCGGCAAACCGGTTCACCGGCGTGTCTTCCAATGCCTCGTCGACGCCTGCGCTGGCGTAGAATGCCAGAAGGTCGGCAAGGTCGGATCGGTTGTTGGGGGAGGCGGCAGTCATGCCGGGCACATTCGTCCGCCGAGAGACGATTTGCAAGGTTGGGCGGTTAGTAATCTCCCCCCTCGAGGGGGAGATGGCCGGCAGGCCAGAGGGGGTCGCCGCGCGTGGAGCGCTAGCCTCGTCTGTCCGTGAGGGAGAGTGTCGCGTCAGGCGTACCGACCCCCTCTGTCGCCTTTGGCGACATCTCCCCCTCGAGGGGGGAGATTACTCAGCCCGTCGGTATCCGCGGATCCTGTACCAGATAGAACGTCCAGCGCGGCGTATAGTCTGTGATCAGAAATTCGAAGCTTCCCGTCTTCAGTGGGTCGATCTTGCCGTCTTTGAACAGCAGCCGGTCATAGGGTTCGAAATCGCGGTCGAAATCGGCATAGGCGCTCGACAAGATATTATCGGGCGTCTTGTTGCGCTGGTCGAACGACAGGCCGTCGCCGAACACGCTCGGCTGGTTGAGGATCTCCTGCAGCTCGAACTGGAATTCGACCCAGGCCTGGCCGCTGTTGTTGAGCACCTGGATGCGCATGTACAGGACGCCGTTGGCGAATTCACCATTGGTGCTGAACGGCTGGATCGGTTTGGTGGTGCGGATGGTGAGCGTCACCGGCGTCGACGAATTCAGCTCCTCGGAGATGACCAGCGGGTCTTCCTTGGTGCCGAGGCCCGAGGCGCCGGTGATGTGGAAGCCGCCAAGCTCGTCGGAAAAGGAGTAGGCCCCGGTCGCCCACACCTTCACCGGATCGGCATGAGCCTCAACCGGCGCCAGCAGCGAAAGGGCGAGAAGAAGCGCTCGGCGGGTCCGGCCGGGCGGAAGGGGAAAGCGCGTCAATGAAAAGCCGGACGGCGTGCGCATGGGTCGAAGTATGGCCGATAAGCGAGCCGTCGAACATTAAAATATGGGAAGCTCGGTCCGGCTAAGCGCAAAAGGCGTGCAGCATCACCGTTATCCGCGACTTTTTGGCGAAAACGGCATTGTCACGTCAGCGCCGGTTTCCTGTCGCGGATTGATGCGCTATGCAGCGCAAGAGCCAGCAAAATGCCCGGAAACGGTTAGCCAGTGCGGAGGGGTTGATGAGCGAGATCGAACGCGAGAGCATGGAATTCGACGTGGTCATCGTCGGGGCCGGCCCGGCGGGCCTTGCCGCGGCGATCCGTCTCAAGCAGGTCAATCCCGAGCTTTCCGTCGTCGTGCTGGAAAAGGGCGGCGAGGTCGGCGCCCACATATTGTCCGGCGCCGTCGTCGATCCCATCGGCATCGACCGCCTGTTGCCAGGCTGGCGCGACGAAGACGGCCATCCCTTCAAGACGCCGGTCACCGAGGACCATTTCCTGGTGCTCGGCCCTGCCGGCTCGTTCCGCCTGCCCAACATCATGATGCCGCCGCTGATGAACAATCACGGCAACTACATCGTCTCGCTCGGCAATGTCTGCCGCTGGCTGGCTGGCAAGGCCGAAGCGCTGGGCGTCGAAATCTATCCGGGCTTTGCCGCCGCCAGCCTTGTTTACAACGATGCCGGCGCTGTCACCGGCGTCATCACCGGCGACATGGGCGTCGAAAAGGACGGCACGCACGGCCCGGGCTTTGCGCCGGGCATGGCGCTGATGGGCAAATATGTGCTGATCGGCGAAGGCGCGCGCGGCTCGCTCGCCAAGCAGCTGATCGCCAAATACAAGCTGTCCGACGGTCGCGAGCCCGGCAAATACGGCATCGGCCTCAAGGAACTGTGGCAGGTCAAGCCGGAGAACCACCGGCCGGGCCTGGTGCAGCATTCCTTCGGCTGGCCGCTCGATCTGAAGACCGGCGGCGGCTCCTTCCTCTACCATCTGGAAGACAACCAGGTTGCGGTCGGCTTCGTCCTGCATCTCAACTACAAGAACCCCTGGCTGTCGCCATTCGAGGAATTCCAGCGCTTCAAGACCCATCCAGCGATATCGGGCACCTTCGCGGGCGCCAAGCGCATCGGCTATGGCGCGCGCGCCATCACCGAGGGCGGCTGGCAGTCGGTGCCGAAACTGTCCTTCCCCGGCGGCGTACTGATGGGCTGTGCTGCCGGCTTCGTCAACGTGCCGCGCATCAAGGGTTCGCACAATGCGGTGCTGTCCGGCATGCTGGCGGCCGATCATGTCGCGCAAGCCATCAGCGCCGGCCGCGCCAATGACGAATTGGCCTCCTACGAGGCGGCCTGGCGAGCGACCGACATCGGCAAGGACCTGAAGAAGGTGCGCAACGTCAAGCCGCTTTGGTCGCGCTTCGGCACTATTCTCGGCATCGGCCTCGGCGGTCTCGATATGTGGCTGAACACGCTGTTCGGCTTCTCGCCCTTCGGCACGCTGAAGCACGGCAAGGCCGACTATGCCACGCTCGAGCCGGCCGCCAAGCACACGAAGATAGCCTATCCCAAGCCGGATGGCGTGCTGACCTTCGACCGTCTGTCCTCGGTGTTCCTGTCCAACACCAATCACGAGGAAAACGAGCCGGTGCATCTCATCGTCGGCGACATGGCGCTGCAGCAGCGTTCTGAGCACGACGTCTTTGCCGGGCCGTCGACCCGCTATTGCCCGGCCGGTGTCTACGAATGGGTCGACAAGGACGGCAACGCCGCCGCCGATCCGGCCGCAAAGGATGTGCGCTTCGTCATCAACGCGCAGAACTGCGTGCACTGCAAAACCTGCGACATCAAGGATCCGAACCAGAATATCAACTGGGTGCCGCCACAAGGCGGCGAAGGCCCGGTCTACCAGGGCATGTAAGCCGCTGGCCGGGCCGTCTCGACCGCCGCCAACAAAGAATACTGGCGAGGGGCCGGTCTACCAGGGCATGTAAGGCGCCCGGCGCCATTGATTGTTGAAACCGTCATCGGCTTGTGGTCTCATTGCCGTGTCCATGTGGGAGAATGGCATGCGGGTGTTGGTCTTGCTTTGCGTCGCCGTCATAGGCGCGGCCTGCGGCATCGTCGGGACGGCGTCTGCCGGCGTGAGAACCGTCGTCAAGACGCGAACCTACGACATTACCGGCGCCACGGGTGCCGGTCTGGTCATAGCCATGAACCGCAGGGGGCCCAAGCACGGTTTCATGACCCACGCCATCGCGCAGACAAGCTACACCGCGGACTGGAGCCTGGACCTCGGCCAGGTCAACGGCGTCTGCCGCCTGCGCCAGGCCAATGGAACGCTCAACATCACCTACACCTATCCGCGCGTGGCCTCGGCCGTCACGCCGGCGCTGCGCAAACGCTGGAACCGGTTCTTCACCGGCGTTCTCGCTCATGAAGGAACCCATGGCCGTATCGCCGGGCAGATGATGCAGGCCGCGGAGCGGTCGGTTCGCGGCATGAAATTTGCCGACGATCCGCAATGCAATAAGACGCGCGCCGAAGCCCGGCGGCGCCTGGAAGCCACCGCCAAGGTCTATGAAGCGAAACAGATCGCCTTCGACGCGCGCGAGCACAGTGAAGGCGGCCATGTCGAGCGCATCATCGAGGCCCTGGTAGGCTTGTGAAACCTCAAGCCCGTAACGTGCTGATCTAGCCGCGCGTGCCGGGCTGGATCAGCGACACGGTCGCGGTGGTGTCCTCGTCGACCGGCTTGTTCTCGTCGCGCTTCAGCGAAAATTCCACCATCACCGGCAGATGGTCCGAGCCAGTGTCTTCCAGCCGGGTTGACGACAGGATCGTCACCCCGCCCTTCGAGAATACCTGGTCGATCGGCAGACCTGCGTAGCGGCGCAGGAAGTCGGGCAGCGTCCGGTGAATCCAGCTCGGCCCGGCCGACGGCATCACGGTCAGTCCGCCGAGCGAGGCGACGCGCCGCACCGCAGCGCTCCACGGCACGGCGTTGCAGTCGCCGGCCATGATCGCCGTCTCGCCCAGCGAGGTGAGCGTCTTGGTCAACTCGCCAATCTGCCAGTATTGCTCCTTCGGCCACGGCCAGCTCAGATGGATCGCCGCGACATCGACGCCGATGCCGCCGAAGTCGACCGTGGCGGTGGCCATCGCGCCGCGCGGTTCGCAGTATGGTTCGGTACCGACGGCGAACGGCCGCCTGGACAACAGCGCCACGCCGAACACGCCGTTGGGATAGGCGCACAGGATGCGATAGGGATAGGCGCTGCTGATATAGCCGAGCTCGGTTGCCCACATCGCCGATACTTCGTCGAGCGTGATCACGTCGGGGTTGGTCCGGCCGATCAGCGAAAGAACCTTCTTGGGCGTCGGATTGTTGAAGCGCAGGTTCATCTGCAGCAGCCGATAGACCGTCTCATTGCCAGGCTCGGCGTCACCGGCGGCCTGCACCGGCCACAGCCGCGGCAAGGTGCTCAACGTGCTGGCGAAGGCGGCTATGGCCAAGAGCAGGCCCACACCCGCCTGCAGGCGAAACGAGGTGGCAAGCAGCGGCAGCGCAATCAGGGCCATCAGCACGGCAAAATGGATGCGGAAATGGGCGAAGGAATCGAAGGCCGGATGCAGTGTGCCAAGGAACCCAGCTACAAGCGCGGCCGAGAGGCCGAGCATTGCCAGGAACGCCATCGAAGCCATCATGTTTCGCACGCGTGCCATCAGACCGGGTTTTGCATTGCCCAAAGTGTCGGGCCGAGGGTGTCAGGCCTGTTATCGGCGCAAATGCGGCCCAATCAAGATGACGAAACGCCTCGCGGCCAACATATACGGGAGCCAGTCTACTGGAAGGCCGTCTCCGAAAAGCTTCTCAGCTTGCGCGAATGCAGCCGTTCCATCGGCATTTCCGCCAGCTTCTCCATCGCCTTGATGCCGATGGTCAGATGCTGCGCCACTTGCCGCTTGTAGAATTCAGTCGCCATGCCGGGCAGCTTCAGCTCGCCATGCAGCGGCTTGTCCGAGACACACAGCAGCGTGCCGTAGGGAACGCGGAAGCGGAAGCCATTTGCAGCGATGGTTGCCGATTCCATGTCGAGCGCGATGGCGCGTGACTGCGACAGCCGTTGCACCGGTCCGCGCTGGTCGCGCAACTCCCAATTGCGGTTGTCGATAGTGGCGACGGTGCCGGTGCGCATGATGCGCTTGAGATCGTAGCCGGAAAGCCCGGTGACTTCGGCGACCGCCTCCTGCAGCGCCACCTGGATCTCGGCCAGCGGCGGGATCGGCACCCACACCGGCAGGTCGTCGTCCAGCACATGGTCCTCCCTGACATAGGCATGCGCCAGCACATAGTCGCCCAGCGCCTGCGTGTTGCGCAGGCCGGCGCAATGGCCGAGCATCAGCCAGGCATGTGGCCTGAGCACCGCGATATGGTCGGTGATCGTCTTGGCGTTGGACGGGCCGACGCCGATGTTGACCATGGTGATGCCGCCATGGTTCGGCTTCTTCAAATGATAGGCCGGCATCTGCGGCAGGCGCGGCGCCGCCACGCCTTCGCTGGGCGCACTCTGCCCGGCCTTGGTGACGACATTGCCTGGCTCGACGAATTCGGTATAGCCGTGGCCGCCTTCCGCCATCTGGGTCCGGGCGCGGGCGACGAATTCATCGATGTAGAACTGGTAGTTGGTGAACAGCACGAAGTTCTGGAAATGCTGCGGGCTGGTCGCCGTGTAATGCGTCATGCGGTGCAGCGAATAGTCGATGCGCTGCGCCGTGAATGGCGCGAGCGGCCTCGGTTCGCCGAACGCCACTTCGAATGTGCCATTGGCGATCTGGTCGTCGGTGCCGTCGAGATCCGGAACGTCGAACAGGTCGCGGATCGGCCGCTTGATGCGCTCGGCGGCGGCGCCGTCGACATGCGTGCCTTCTAGGAAGGCGAAATGCAGCGGGATCGGCGTGGTCGATTCCGAAACCGTCACCGGCACGCCATGATTGCGCATGATCAGCCGAAGCTGCTCGACGAGATAGGTTTCGAACAGCGCCGGCTGAGTGATGGTGGTCGAGAAATGCCCCGGCGTCGGCATGTGGCCATACGCCTGGCGCGAGTCGATCTGGGTGAATGAATTGGTGGTGACGCCGATCTCCGGGTAGAAGGCGCGGTAGCGCTTGCTCTCGTCGCCGCCGGCGGCAAGTGCCGCAAAGGAATCACGCAGGAATTTGGTGTTGCGGTCGTAGAGCCCCTGCAACGCGGCCACGGCCTTTTTGGCGTCGTCGAAGCTCTTCTTGCCGAAAGGCTCCGGCATGACCACCGATTCGATAGCTTGTGGGTAGATTCGCTTTTCCATGTCTCAATATAGAGACTTAGAAGAACACTTGGGAGGGGGAGGGTAGCCACCAAGACGGCCAAGGCGAAGATTTATTCCACCACGTTTCAAGGTGTGTTGAGATTCAGGTCAGGGCGAGTCGAAAAAGGGGGATCCGAGAACCGGCCTACGCCGTCCGTAGCCTTCATAGAGCGGAGGCACTTATGAGGGCTTCGGCCGGCGAAGGCCGGAGCGGAGCGTACTTAGCGTACGCGAGCACTGGAAGCGCACGGGACCGCCATCCGCAGGCCGGCCTCACCTGAATATCAGCGCACCTACCCGCGCTGCAGGCTGACCAGCAAGACAAAGCCAACGCCATGCTTCTTCGTCGCCGGCGCGTCGATCGTCGTGTCGGCGCCGCCCCGCATCATCGGCATGGCCAGAACCGGCGCCGACAGCACGATCAGAACGAGCGCCGCCCGCGGCAAAAGCCGGAGGGTCTGGAGGGCGTTGAGGACTATGCGGTTCATGGCTTTGGCTTTTCTGTTTGGATCTACGTCTTTGTCGCCTCAGGGGCGAAAATGGTTCATGCAATCGAACTGGCAGCTGCTGGAACTGGCTGCATCCCAGGAGCGGGACGGCCGGCCGGCTTCGGCCACGAGAATGGCGAAGAACATGCCGAACAGGCTCATCAACAGGCAGACGATGGTGAAGCGGCGAGCGAGCATTTGCGTGGTGTCTCCTTGAACACGCCATCAAAATGCCCCGATGCGACTGAACCGGCTCTGATGCCGGCGTTCATCTGCGGTTCAAAGTGATTGACGATGTTTTAGGGAGAGCACCGGCTCGGCTAAGAGGCCGCGAGGTGCCGATGCGGGTATGTCGTGGACCGTCCTGGAAAAGAAAACGGGGCTTGTGAAGGCCCCGTTGTCGTCATGTCAAAACAGCAAGCTCAGAGCTTGTGCCAGGTCTGGCTCTTGCAGATCAGCCCGCCGAGCACGCAGCCGCTCATCTTCAGCGAGGTACCCGACAGTGTGGCCTTGCCGGAATACGTCTTGTCGTTTGCCGGATCTGTGATGTTGCCGGCATATTTGTTGTTCCCGCTCGCCTTGAGCGAGCCGATGGTCTTGCCGGCATATTTGCCGGTCTTCAGTGTGATGGAGAATGAGTCGCTGCCGCCAATGAGTGCGGTGTCGCCGGCTTGCGTCTTCCAATTGCCTTCGATCGGATCGGCCCAGGCCGCGCCCGCCATCATCACTGTAGCCGCCAGGGCCAAGCTCACTTTCCGAAGCATATCTGTCCTCCCTGTGGTTTTAGGTGGGGCGCCCGCCTCTCTGCCCCTTACGCAAACGTAAGCTAATCCAGCTCCCGGCAAAACAAAAGCGGGTGCCGCGGGGGAAGGTTTGCAATTTTCATAAGGGTCGAGAAAGCGCTCAGCGACCAGGAAATGAAACGATCGAGACGTTGGCTTTGGTTTCCGTGGTTAGCAGTGTGTTGATTGGTGCCCCATAAATTTTCGTCAAATCCGGCGCGAAACGGCGCGGTTGCTGACTTTGTATCCTTAACGAATTTCCGCGTTTACCTCTTGTTTTAGCTTTGTTTTCTCCAAATTAAGCACGCCATTTAACGACGAATTCAAGGCTCGGCTTCATTCTCGAAAGCATCGAAAGAGCGGCTCCCCAGGGGACACCGGGGGACAGAAAAGGCCCGCTCTCGGGAGCCAGACAGGGGACTAAAATGGCACGTTTTGAAATGCTTGAAGCCGGCTTCGGCGCCATGGGAGCAACTGCCCAGGCCGACATTCTTTTCGAACTGGGCATGATGTATGCGACCGGCCGCGATTGCGAGACCGATGTCGTTGCCGCCCACAAATGGTTCAACATCGCCGCCATCAAGGGCTCGATCCGCGCCGCCGAACTGCGCTCGGAACTGTCGGCCGCAATGTCCAAGGTCGAGATCGCCAGGGCGCTGCGCGAAGCCCGCGAATGGATGACCATGCACTGAGATCGGCGATCTCGAGCAGATATACGAAAGACAGGGAAGCTCCGGGATCAAGACCGCATAGACGGCCGGAACCGGTAGACAGCAAGACCGCGACAAGACGGTCGACGACGAAAGACAAGAACGCGGCAGGCCGACACGGCCCAGCCGTGCACAATGGGGACGGTGAGCAGGTTTTTGTGGCGCGGGGCGCATGGGGACTGCTCTAAGAGCAAAAAGCCACGACCGGCCGGAACAAGGCTGGCGTGGCTTTTTGCGTTGATGAGGCCCAATCGAGTGGCGCCGATGCGCCTAGACAGGCCCGATGAAGGATGAAATTGTCCCGCCTTCCGAAAGAAGCGCGGCCAGAGCGGCTGCGCGAGTGTGGGAGGAGTTCTATCACCATGAAAAAAATGGGTATTTTGAGCGCGGCCGTATTAGGCCTGATGATGAGCGCGCCGGTTGCCTTTGCCGATGATATCACCATTTCGGTGGTCGGCCCGATGACCGGACAGCTCGCCACGATCGGCGATCAGTTCAAGCAGGGCGCAACGGCAGCCGCCGACGCGATCAACGCCGCCGGCGGTGTCAACGGCTCGATGATCAAGCTCGACATCGAGGACGACCAGTGCGATCCCAAGCAGGCGGTTTCGGTGGCCAACCGGATCGTTGCCAACAGCGTCAAGTTTATTGACGGCCATGCCTGTTCGGGTTCGAGCATCCCGGCGTCCGCCGTCTACGCCGAGGCCGGCGCACTGATGATGAGCCCGGCCTCTTCAAATCCCGAGCTGACTGACGCCGCGGCCAAGGCCGGCTGGCCGACGATCATGCGTCTCTATACGCGTGACGACGCGCAGGGCGCCTTCATCGGGCCGTGGATCGCCAAGAAGTATGCCGGCAAGAACATCGTCATCCTGCATGACAAAAGTGCCTACGGTCAGGGCGTGGCGGATGCCGTGAAGGCGACGATGAATGCCGGCGGCCTCAAGGAAGTCGACTATGAAGGCATCAACGCCGGCGAGAAGGACTACTCGGCTCTCGTCACCAAGCTGAAGGACCTCAAGGCCGATGTCGTCTATTTCGGCGGCTATCACCCTGAAGCCGGGCTGATCCTGCGTCAGTCGGCCGAGCAGAGCGTCAAGTTCCAGCTGATCATGCCGGACTCGATCGCCTCGCCGGAATTCTGGCAGGTCGCTGGCCCGGCCGGCGAGGGCACCATGTTCGTCTTCCCATCCGACCCGCAGGCCAAGCCGGAAGCCAAGGACGCCATCGCCAAGATCAAGGCCGGCGGCTTCGTGCCGGAAGGCTTCACGCTGTTCTCCTACGCCGTCGTTCAGGCCTTTGCAGAGGGCATCAAGCGCGCCGGAACCGACGATCCGGTCAAGGTCGCCGAAGCACTGAAGAACGGCACGCCGTTCAGCACCGTGGTCGGCGAGGTCTCCTTCGACGAGAAGGGCGATCTGAAGAACGCCAGCTACGACATCAACCAGTGGCATGACGGCAAATACGCGCCGATCGCGCAGTAATCGTCCGCATACTGGCGAAATGGCCGGGCTTGCCCGGCCATTTTTGTTCGAGCCTCCAGCCGGCTATGCAGCCTCTTCAACGAAACGCACCAGCACGGTTCCGTCGGTGACCTGCGCGCCTTCCGCTGCAATCTCGGCGATGACGCCGTCATGGCTGGCCGAGATCGTGTGCTCCATCTTCATCGCTTCCAGGATCAGCAGAGGCTGGCCCTTGGTCACGGCTTCGCCTTTGGCCGCGCGCACCAGCTTGACCAGGCCGGGCATCGGCGCGCGCAGACTGCCGGAAGCGGCGGCGGCCTCGTCGGTTCGCGCCAGCGGATCCGGGACGAGGAAACTGTAGCCGACCGCGCCTTCGAACACGGTCACGTGGCCTGGCCAGCGGGCAAGACGAGGGGCAGCGCGAAGATCGTGCGAGTTGACGCTGTCATAGGGCGCATCCAGCGCCACCTCGAAGCGCCCGTCCGGCCGCACTGAAATACGCGCCAGAATATCGTCCTCGCCATGGCGCAGCCGTGTGCGCCGAGCAACAGTGTGGAAATGCGCATAGCCGGCAAGCGACGACCACGGATCGTCGGATGGCGGCAACGCACCGGCGCCGGCCGCGGCAAGGGCTGCCGCGGCGATGGTCTCTCCTGTCGGCGGCGCAACCATGGTCAGCGCTTCCTGATGCCTGCCGATCAGGCCGGTATCGACGTCGCCGGCGGAAAAGTCGGTGTCGGCGGCAAGTGCCGCGAGAAAGGCTGTGTTGACGGTCGAGCCGGCAATCTCGGTCTGCGACAACGCTGTGCCGAGCGCGTCGAGCGCCGCTCGCCTGTCCTTGGCGTGGACCACCAGCTTGGCGATCATTGGATCGTAGAAGGGCGAGATCGCATCGCCGGCCCGCACGCCGGTCTCGATGCGCATCGCGGCGCCTTCGGGGCCGCTGTCGGGAAACGCCAGATGATGCAGCGTGCCGGTCGCCGGCAGAAACCCTTTCGCCGCGTCCTCGGCATAGATGCGCGCCTCGAAGGCGTGGCCGGACAGCGTTATCTCGCTCTGCGTCTTCGGCAGCTTTTCACCGCTGGCCACCCGCAGCTGCCACTCGACCAGGTCGGTGCCTGTGACCATTTCGGTAACGGGATGTTCGACCTGCAGGCGGGTGTTCATTTCCATGAACCAGAAGCGGTCGGCCTCCAGCCCTTGCGAGGCGTCGACGATAAATTCGATCGTGCCGGCGCCCGAATAGCTGATCGCCTTGGCGGCCTTGACCGCCGCTTCCGTCATCGCCTTGCGCAACGCCGGTGTCATGCCGGGCGCCGGCGCTTCCTCGATCACCTTCTGGTGGCGGCGCTGCGCCGAGCAGTCGCGCTCAAACAGATGCACGGCGTTGCCAAAATTGTCGCCGAACACCTGGACCTCGATGTGGCGCGGCTTGTCGACATATTTTTCGACCAGCACGCGGTCATCGCCAAACGCGGCCTTGGCCTCACGCCGTGCACCCGACAATGCCTCGGAGAAATCGTCGGGATGCTCGACGCGGCGCATGCCCTTGCCACCGCCGCCGGCGCGCGCCTTGATCAGCACGGGATAGCCGATCTCGCGCGCCTTGGACGCCAGGAGCACGATCTCCTGCGCCTCGCCATGATAGCCCGGCACGACCGGCACGCCGGCCTTTTCCATCAGCCGTTTGGCCGCGTCCTTCAGACCCATGGCGCGGATCGAGGCGGCCGAGGGGCCGATGAAGGTGAGCCCTGCCGCCACCACCTGATCGACGAAGTCGGGGTTTTCCGAGAGAAAGCCGTAGCCGGGATGAATTGCTTCGGCGCCGGTCGCCAGCGCGGCCGCGACAATCTTGTCGCCGCGCAGATAGCTTTCGCCGACGGGCGAAGCGCCGATATGCACCGCCTCGTCGGCCATTTCGACATGCATGGCCTTGGCATCGGCGTCGGAATAGACGGCGACGGTGCGCACACCGAGCCTGCGCGCGGTGCGGATCACACGGCAGGCGATCTCGCCGCGATTGGCGATCAGGATCTTGGCGAACATGGAGCCTCCAGAGTTTGCCTCGGGCGGCGCCAGTCTGGCGGCCGCCGGCTTACTTCGACATCGCGATCGCGCAACCGCCGCTCGCGGTCTTGACCTTCCACCTGGTGAAGGCGCTCTGACAGGCACGCAATGCCATATCCTCCGCGGCCTTCTGCGAAGGCGCGTTCAGCTTCGCGCTGCAGAAAATGTGAAGATCGACTACGCGCGAATAGAACGTCGTGGCGTAGGCCGAATGGCCGCCCGCTGCGATATAGGCGAGATAGGCTTTGTAGCACGCTTCCTTCGGATCGAGCGACAAGGTCGGAGAAAACCGCTTGTCGCCGATCTTTCCCGCCAGCGATCCCGCAGCACCGCTGCTGGGTGCCGAGAATATTAGAAATCCCGCAAGTATCGAGACGGCCGCTTTGCGGTAATATTGCAGATACATTTCCAACCACCCCCAATTGCCCAATGCAGGACGAGCAATAGCGAATATTTTGTCCCCTCGCCAGCTCGGCGGTGGATATTGGCAATTGCCGGCAGCGAGGATCGTTCGGCGCCATGAAGTTCAGCGTTCCCCAACGCCAGCAACGGCCTGCCGGTATAGTTCGGCGGTCTGGTCGTCGAAGCAGCAGAAAACAACCGTCTCGGGCAGGACGTTCTGTTGCAGGAAGTCGCTTGCTGTGCCGACGGCAATGTTTGCCGCCTCATTCTTCGGATAGCGGTAGATGCCGGTCGAGATCGCCGGAAACGCCACCGTCAGGCAATCATGAGTATGCGCAATTTCAAGCGACCGGCGATAGCAGGAAGCGAGCAGGCCAGCCTCGCCCTTGCCGCCACCTTGCCAGACAGGTCCGACCGTGTGGATGATGTAGCGCGCCGGCAGCCTGTAGCCCTTTGTGAGCTTTGCATCGCCGACCTTGCAGCCATTGAGCATCCGGCATTCGAATTCGAGCTCCGGGCCGGACGCGCGGTGAATCGCGCCGTCGACACCGCCGCCGCCAAGCAGCGAGGAATTGGCGGCATTGACGATGGCATCGACCGCAAGCCTGGTGATGTCGCCGGTGTGGATGCTGATGCGTTGGCCGAGCGTGCTCATCTCACATCCTGAACACGCCGAACTTCGTTTCTTCGATGTCGGCGTTGAGCGCGGCCGACAGGCTGAGCGCCAGCACCTCGCGTGTTTTCGCCGGATCGATGATGCCGTCGTCCCACAGCCGTGCCGAGGAATAAAGCGGATGGCCCTCGTGCTCGTATTTCATCAGGATCGGCTTCTTGAATTTTGCTTCCTCGTCTGCGCTCCACTCGCCGCCCTTGCGCTCGATGCCCTCGCGCTTGACCACCGCCAGCACGGTTGCTGCCTGTTCGCCGCCCATCACCGAAATGCGGGCGTTCGGCCACATCCACAGGAAGCGTGGCGAATAGGCGCGCCCGCACATGCCGTAATTGCCGGCGCCGAACGAACCGCCGATGATCATCGTCACCTTCGGCACGCGCGCGGTAGCGACCGCCATCACCAGCTTGGCGCCGTCCTTGGCGATGCCGCCGGCCTCGTACTTTCGCCCGACCATGAAGCCGGTGATGTTTTGCAGGAAGATCAGCGGAATCTTGCGCTGGCAGCACAGCTCGATGAAATGCGCGCCCTTCAGCGCGCTTTCCGAAAACAACACGCCATTGTTGGCGATGATGCCGACGGGCATGCCCTGGAGATGGGCAAAGCCGGTGACCAGCGTGGTGCCGTAATTCTGCTTGAACTCGTCGAACTCCGAGCCGTCGACGACGCGCGCAATCACCTCGCGCACATCATAGGGCTGGCGCAGATCGGTCGGCACGATGCCGTAGAGTTCCCGCGCGTCGTGAAGTGGCGGCGTGGGTTTCTGTAAGGTCAGGCTTACACTCTTGCGCCGGTTGAGGTTTTTCACAATGCGCCGGCAGATGGCCAGCGCATGTTCGTCGTCCAGCGCGTAGTGGTCGGCGACGCCCGACAACCTGGTGTGCACATCGGCGCCGCCCAGATCCTCGGCGCTGACGTCTTCGCCAGTGGCAGCTTTCACCAGCGGCGGGCCGCCAAGAAAAATGGTCGCCTGATTGCGCACCATGATCGTCTCGTCCGACATTGCCGGCACGTAGGCGCCGCCCGCCGTGCACGAGCCCATGACGCAGGCGATCTGCGGGATGCCGGCCGCCGACATGTTGGCCTGGTTGTAGAAGATGCGGCCGAAATGCTCGCGGTCGGGAAACACCTCGTCCTGGTTGGGCAGATTGGCGCCGCCGCTGTCGACCAGATAGATGCAAGGCAGATTGTTCTGCAGCGCGATCTCCTGCGCCCGCAAATGCTTCTTCACCGTCAGCGGGTAATAGGTGCCGCCCTTCACCGTGGCGTCGTTGACGACGACCATCACTTCGGTTCCTTCAACACGGCCGACACCGGCGATCATGCCGGCCGAGGAAATCTCCTCGCCATACATCGACCATGCCGCGAACTGCCCGATTTCGAGGAAGGGCGAGCCGGTATCGAGCAATTGCGCCAGCCGCTCGCGCGGCAACAGCTTCCCGCGCGAAACATGGCGCTCGCGCGCCTCGTCCGAACCACCGCGCTCGACGCTGGCGGCCTTGTCGGCGATGTCGACGACCAGTGCCCGCATGCGCTCGGCATTGGCGCGGAAGGTTTCGGAGGAGGGCGAGATCTGAGAGGCTAGAGTGGCCATTGACGAACCTTTTGTGATATCATATTTTAGTATCACTATGGGCTCTCGCCCTAACCCGAGAGGAGCCGACTACCACGGTATTCAATTTGGGGAGGGCGGAAAGTCATGAAAGCTGCGCACCGGCAGACACTAGACAAGATATTTGCGAATCCGGTCAGCGCTTCGATCAAATGGCGCGATGTCGAGGCATTGCTGGTGGCGCTTGGAGCCGAAGTCTCGGAAGGCAGCGGCTCACGAGTGAGGTTCACCATCGCCGACCAGACACTGTTCCTGCACCGCCCCCATCCATCGCCCGACACCAAGCGATGGGCAATCAGGGACATCCGGGAATTTTTGACCAATGTTGGAATAGGGCCATGAAACTTTACAAGGGTTATGCCGGATCGATCGAGTTCGACGATGAGGACATGGTGTTCCATGGTCGCGTCCTTGGCATTCGCGACATCGTCACTTTTGAAGCCGAGACTGCAGAGCAATTGGTGAAGGCTTTTCAAGGCAGCGTCGACGACTATCTTGCTTTTTGCAAGGAGCGTGGTGCTGATCCTCAGAAGCCGTACTCGGGCAAGCTCGCTTTGCGCACGACACCAGAGATTCATGCGCTCCTGGGCAAGGCCGCCGCCAGCGACGGCAAATCGATCAATCAGTGGGTGTCGGACACGCTTGCCGAAGTCGCCCGCAAGCGGGTCGACCAAGGTTCGACAAAAGTCCGAACCCGCACGCACTAAACCCCCTCCGCCATGATCTCGCGTCCGATCAGCCAGCGGCGGATCTCGCTGGTGCCGGCGCCGATCTCGTAGAGCTTGGCGTCGCGCAACAGCCGGCCGGTCGGATAGTCGTTGATGTAGCCGTTGCCGCCGAGCAACTGGATGGCGTCGAGCGCCATCAGCGTCGCCTTCTCCGCGGCAAACAGCACGCAGCCGGCGGCATCCTTGCGCGTCGTCTGGCCGCGATCGCAGGCGGCAGCCACCGCATAGACATAGGCGCGCGCGGCGTTCATCGTCGAATACATGTCGGCCAGCTTGCCTTGCACCAGCTGGAACTCGCCGATCGGCTGGCCGAACTGCTTGCGCTCGTGCACATAGGGGATCGCGACATCCAGGCACGCCGCCATCAGTCCGATCGGTCCGCCGGCGAGCACGGTGCGCTCATAGTCGAGGCCGGACATCAGCACCTCGACGCCACGCCCTTCCTCATGCAGCACGTTGTCGTAGGGAACCTCGACATTGTCGAATACCAGTTCGCCGGTGTTGGAGCCGCGCATGCCGAGCTTGTCCAGCTTTTGCGCCGTCGAAAAGCCAGCCATCTTCTTTTCGACGATGAAGGCGGTGATGCCGCGCGATTTCCGCTCCGGATCGGTCTTGGCGTAGACCACCAGCGTTTCGGCGTCGGGACCGTTGGTGATCCACATCTTCGAGCCGTTGAGCACATAGCGGTCGTTGCGTTTTTCGGCGCGCAGCTTGAGCGAGACGACGTCGGAGCCGGCGCCGGATTCCGACATTGCCAGCGCGCCGACCTTTTCACCCGAGCACAGCGCCGGCAGATATTTCTCCTTCTGCGCCGGTGTCGCCCAGCGGTTGATCTGGTTGACGCAGAGGTTCGAATGGGCGCCGTAGGAGAGGCCGATCGAGGCCGAGGCACGGGAAATCTCTTCCACCGCGATCACATGGGCGAGATAGCCCATGCCGCTGCCGCCGAAATCGGGATCGGCGGTAATGCCGAGCAGGCCGAGCGCGCCGAGTTCTTTCCACAGATGCATGGGGAATTGATTGCTGCGGTCGATCTCGGCGGCAATCGGCGCTATTTTCTCCTGGGCAAAGCGCCGCACCAGGTCGCGCAGCGCCTCGATGTCTTCGTCATGCCCGAAGCTGAGCGTGTTCGTGTACATGCCGTTCCTCCCCGAAACCGATCTTCGCGCCAACCAGGCGCATTGTCATTGAAAGATATGTCGCCGTGACTTCAGCCATCGACAGCCGCTCGCCCGGGCGGAACCAGACGATCACGCCGGTCATCATCTGGATCAGCGCCATGGCAGTGAGCCCGGTGTCGTCGATGCTGAAGGTGCCGGCCTCCGCGCCGTCGCGCAGGATGGCGCGCAACTCCTTCTCATAGGCGGTGCGCATGCGCAGGATCTGCGTCAGCCGTTCATGCGAGAGGCTGCGCAATTCCATGTTCGAGACATGGGTGGAGTGGCGGCGCTCGATGTGGAAGGCGATGTGGTTTTCGACATAGGCGGCCAGCCGCGTCGTCGGATCGGCGGCATCGGGACGTGCGGCGTCCCAAGCTTTGATCAGCCCTTCCATATGCTCGCGCATCAGCGTGAACAGAAGGTCTTCCTTGGTAGGGAAATAGCGGTAGAGCGCGGCCGCCTGGACGCCGACTTCGGCGGCGAGCTGGCGCATCGACATCGCTTCGTAGCCTAAGCGTGCGATCAGGCTGACCGCCGCCTCGCGGACGGCGGCTTCCGTCTTTTCACCATCGGATCCGGTGGTGCGCGCCATGAATGCCTCCCAGTGTCGCGCAAGAATAAAACGAACGTTCAATTAATTCAAGTGGGCAGTCGGGAATCGTATCGTCTATACGATGATCCGAAAGTCGATGGGGGCGTCGCGGAGTTCGAATTCCTCGGTCTCGACCTTTGAAACCGAAGCTCCGCTTGGTCCTTGCCGTAGCCGTTCGATCATTGTCGAAACCGCGGCATCGCCACCGGCAATCCAGGCCGTCACGGTGCCGTCCCGTTCATTGCGAACCCAACCTACGAGGCCAAGCTCTATCGCTTCGCGTCGCGCCCAGACCCGGTAGCCGACGCCTTGCACCTTGCCGTGGACGCGCGCCTGTACCGCCTTTTGCTGGTCATCCATCGTTATCTCCCATGCACAGAGTCTGGCGCAGGATCGAACGAAAGCAACAGGCTTGAACGGCTGGATTGTTGCTGGATCGACGGGAACCCGGCTCACACCTTCGAGATGAATGGCATCGTCCAGCAAATAGTTGACTAAATCAACTAATTCGATGAAGATCGGGCATTGCGGAAATCTTCCGGGAGAGGTGGCCGACATGCCAGCCCATCGAGATGCGTTGGTTGCCGAGATGCGCGGCTTCAACAGGTTCTACACATGCCGGGTCGGGCTGCTCGATGAGACGCTGATGCAGAGCGCCTACACTTTGGTCGAAGCCAGGGTGCTGTTCGAACTCGGCCACCGGCCAGCTGGCGTTTTTGCTGGCCCCGGCGGCGAACCGGGATTTTTGGCGAGGGCGTTCCATCTCGATCTTGCGCCGGTTGCATCGGCCCTTGCCGGCGAACTCCAACTCCCGCCGGCCCACCTCATGCGGATCCTGCGAAAATTCACGGCCGCCGGCCTGACCGAACTGCGTGCCGATCCGGACGATGGGCGCAGGCGGATCCTGTCGCTGACGGCCCGGGGCAGTGTCGCGCTGGCCACACTTCAGGCAGCGGCGAATCGTGATCTCGCCTGTCTGACCGCCGGCCTCGCCGATGATGAAGCCGCCGAGCTTTCAGATGCGCTGAAGCGGGTCACGCGGCTGCTCGGTGGTGGCGGCAAGGAATCGCGGGCTCTGCCGGCTGCAAGGTGATGCCGGTCTGCCGGCTGGTTCGCCCGCAGCGTCGTGCCCGTCGCCACATGCCGATGGCAGCGGCCGGTCTAGTTCCCGCGCGCTGCCGCCAGCGCGCCGGGCAGTTCCTCGGCAAAGATGTCGAGCTCATGATCGAGGCCGACACTGACCCGGATGCAGCGGTCGAGCCCTGGCGCCATAGGCTTGCGGATGAAGACGTCGCGCGACAACAGGTTTTGCAGCACCTTCAGCGCGAAGGCGCCGTCCCGGCCACAGTCTATGGTGACGAAATTGGTCGCTGACGGCAGCGGCTTCAGTCCGTTTGTCTCGGCAGTCCCGGCTATGCGTGTGCGCCCGGCAGCGACCCGTGCCACCACGCTGCGCAGCCAGTCCTGATCGGCAAGCGCCTCGACGCCGGCGATCTGCGCCATGCGGCTGACGCCGTAATGGTTGCGGATCTTCTCGAAATCCCGGATCACCTCGGCCTCCGCCACCGCGTAACCGCAGCGAATGCCGGCCAGCCCGTAGGCCTTGGAGAAGGTGCGCATGCGGATGACATTGGGCCGCGCGACATCGATCGGCGGCAGTGCCGAGGCCGGCCCCAACTCGCCATAGGCCTCGTCGAGCACCAGCATGGTGGTTTCCGGCAAGGCTTCGATGAAGCGGGAGATATCGCTCGCGGCCCACCAGCTGCCCATCGGATTGTCGGGATTGGAGAGATAGACCAGCGGCGCTTTTTCCCTGACGACCGCAGCCAGCAGGCCGTCCAGACTTTCCTTGTCGTTCTCGTAAGGCACCGTGACCAGTCGGCCGCCGACGCCGGCAATGTGAAAGTTGAATGTCGGGTAGGCGCCGAGCGAGGTGACCACCGCGTCGCCGGGCGCCGCATACATGCGCGCCACCAGGCTGAGCAGGCCGTCTATGCCTTCGCCCACCACCACGTTTTCGGCACTAACGCCGAGATGGCGGGCCGCGGCCTGCTTCAGATCGTAATTGTCGGGGTCGCAATACATCCACTGGTCACGCGCGACGCTCTCCATGCGCGCAATAACGCGCGGCGAAGGCCCGAAACTGCTCTCATTGGCGCCGATGCGGGCACGAAACGGGCGGCCGCGCTCGCGTTCCTGCGCTTCAGGGCCGACAAACGGCACCGTAGAGGGAAGCGCGCCGACGAGCGGCGTGAGGGCAGGGCGCTGGCGCATCGCAAAGGCTCACTCGAAAAGGGCCTTCTTGCTAGCGTGCTGGGTCAGTTGGTGCAAGTTCTGACGCACCTGGAAATAGTGGCCAGGACACCTAAGACGAAATCGGCACAGGGCAGTCACGGCTCTCTGACCTAGCCGCCGGTTGAGCTTCCAACTTCTGAAGGTCCGCACCGCAGCCCAATCACCCAATCACTACGGCGAAGAATGCTTCAAAAGAAAAACCCGGCGGTTGCCCGCCGGGTTCGATTTTGAGTCAGGCTCTGCCTGTTAGAACGAGCGCTGGAAGCGGAGGAGACCGCCGACGCTGCTCTTCTTGTCGGCGTTGGTCCAGTTGGAGAAGTCGGCGTCGTCGAACTTGCCTGCATTGAGGTAGTCGACTTCAGCCGTGACCGTGAAGCCGGGAACCACATCGTAGGCGATGTTCGCGGCGACGCCGAGGTTCTTCCAGTCGTCATATGACACCTGGAGGTTGAACGAGGTCTTCTCGTTGATGGTGTAAGTGCCACCACCCCAGAATGCCCAGTTGCCGCCCCACTGCTTGTAGAAGCCGCGGCCACCGGCGTCGATCGCGTAGTTCGGATCCGTGAGGTTGTCATCGGTGCCGTAGCCGCCCATGATGAAGAGCGACAGGTTCTGCATCGGGGTGATGTCCAAACGAACCTTGCCGGCGACTTCCTCATAGTTGCTGTCATAAGCGACGACGCCGGTGATGGCGCCCCAGCCCTGCGTGTACTTCACGCCGCCGACGACATGCGGAACGTAGCTGTCGATGGTGCCGACGGTGCCCGAGCCTTCTTCGAGCGAGACCACGGCCGAGAAACCGTTGCCGGCATCGAAGTAGTACTGGACGACGTTGGTGTCGAAATCGCCGTAGGGAACGAGCGTATCCTGGATGACGTTGCCGGCGTAGCCGATGAACGTATCGAAGGCCGATTCGTCCTTACCGACGCGAAGGCCACCGAGCTGGATCCACGCGAAGTTCAGAGAAACGTTCTTGTTGCCGGCAGGGTTGGAGTTGAATTCATCTGCTTCCGTTGCCGGATCGTCTGCCGACGGGTAGCCGTTGCGGTTGCCGAAGTTGAAGCGGGTCTCGGTGTAGGTCTTCAAGGTGCCGAGCTCGGTTTCCTGGCCGGTCCAGGTCTTCAGCGTGAAACGGGCGTTCTTGTAGAAGGTATCCTGCTCGTCGCCGTCCTTATGATCGAAGGACCTGGCACCATCGAACGAGCCGACGTCGCCGACGCCGATGTCGTAGCGGACATAGCCGCCGATGCGCAGGCAGGTTTCGGTGCCGGGGATGTAGAAGTAGCCCGAGCCGTAAACGTCGCAAATCTTGACGTATTCAGCCGGTTCCGGCTCGGCGACGACGACGGCGTCGGCGGCGCGCGCACCGGAAACTGCGATCAGGGCCGCAGCGGAGCCGAGAAGAAGGCTCTTGATGTTCATTTTCTGACCTCCAGTCAGAATCGAACAAAATCATGGGCACTGCGGCCCGCATTTTCGTGATAATGATTTGTTATTGCTATATTTTCTTGGAAAAGCGTTGGATTTTGCGGCGGCGCGCGTTCATCACCACAGGCGTTTGCTGGCGAAAGCGTGCCCCGAACCGGATTTGAGATAGCGCTCGAAAGAAGCTGCCTTGGCCTGGTTTGAGAAGGCCATATGGGTGACGATCCGCCATGGCAGGAACCTGGATGTATGGCTGGATTTTCCCGCATTGTGCTCAGCAAGCCGTCGTTTCAGGTCCGACGTAATGCCAAAATAGCGCTCGCCTTCTGTAATCTCGCTCTCCAGAAGATACACGTACCACACGAGCCAGCCCTCCTTTGCCGAGGCTTCGGATGGCATCCTGCTTCGCGCAAAGGCTACTGCCAACTCTATTTTTACAAGAGATTCTCTGGCTTTATGCTGTGCAGCACGTAACACATACCACATACCACATACCACATACCACACGGCCGGGCCTCCTTCGCCAAGGCTTCGGAGGGCATCCTGCTTCGCGCTGAGAAGGATTCGCTGGGCTTGTCCTGCGAAGCGCGCAGCGCGAAGCAGGATGGCGGAGAGGATGGGATTCGAACCCACGAGAAGCTTTTGACCTCTACTCCCTTAGCAGGGGAGCGCCTTCGACCACTCGGCCACCTCTCCGTTGCGCCGGTGGATAAAGAAAAGCGCCGGCACAATCAACAAGCCGGCGCCATTATCCGTGAAAAATCCGGATTTGGCCGCAGCAGCCCCTTTGCATGCGGCGATTCTGCGGCAGCTCCTTGGCCGGCGAGTCGGCGACGGAGCCGCATTTTAGGCCGGCGATTGCCGGATTCGGCCGCATTTCGAGGCCCAGGCCAAGGCTTCCGGACCCTTCGATAGTTAACGAGAGCTTTCTGACTGAGGCCAAATCGTGTCATTTGTGCAACAACGCCGGGGGATAGCGTCCGGTCAGCCCTTTTGCCGGTACGATCGTGGTTGAACGCCGCCGCCTCATGGGTAATGTCGAATTCGAAGGAGCGGCGCGGTGCGCATCTTTTTCGGTAGTGGGGATGGGGCAGGGAACGCTGTCCTTCAGCAAAGAATACCCAGACCCGTTTTTTAACTTTTGACTGGAGGTCAGAAAATGAACATCAAGAGCCTTCTTCTCGGCTCCGCTGCGGCCCTGATCGCAGTTTCCGGTGCGCGCGCCGCCGACGCCGTCGTCGTCGCCGAGCCGGAACCGGCTGAATACGTCAAGATTTGCGACGTTTACGGCTCGGGCTACTTCTACATCCCCGGCACCGAAACCTGCCTGCGCATCGGCGGCTATGTCCGTTACGACATCGGCGTCGGCGACGTCGGTTCGTTCGATGGTGCGACGTCCACCGATACTGAGGACGGCAGCAGCAACGACACCTACTACAAGAAGGCCCGCTTCTCGCTGAAGACCTGGACCGGCCAGGAAACCGAGCTCGGCACCTTGAAGACCTACACCGAGACCCGCTTCAACTTCCAGAACAACAACCGTGATTCTGGCGCGGTCGGTGAGGTCAACGCTGCTGGCGGCACCGGTGTTTCGCTGAACTTCGCGTGGATTCAGCTCGGTGGCCTGCGCGTCGGTAAGGACGAATCGGCCTTCAATACGTTCATCGGCTACGCCGGCAACGTCATCCAGGATACGCTCGTTCCCTACGGCGATTTCGACACCAACGTCATCCAGTACTACTTCGACGCTGGCAACGGCTTCTCCGCCGTGATCTCGCTCGAAGAAGGCGCGGGCGCCGGCACTGCTAATGTCTACGGCGTCGGCACGATCGACAGCTACGTTCCGCATGTCGTCGGCGGCGTGAAGTACACGCAGGGCTGGGGCGCCATCACCGGCGTCATCGCTTACGACAGCAACTATGAAGAAGTCGCCGGCAAGGTTCGTTTGGACATCACCCCGATGCAGAACCTGTCGCTCTTCATCATGGGCGGCTACGGCACCGACGACAACTACACGGACCCGACCTATAACTTCCCGGCTGGCGGCCGCGGCTTCTTCAAGCAGTGGGATGGCAACTGGGCAGTCTGGGGTGGTGGCACTTACACCATCAACGAGAAGACCTCGTTCAACGCCCAGGTCTCGTATGACGAAGGTGAGAACCTCGGCATCGCCGCGAACATCGCCTACGACGTTGTCCCGGGCCTGACGGTCACGGCCGAAGTCGACTACGTCAATGCAGGCTCGATCGACCAGGCCGATGGCCTGAACCACAACTGGACCGGTATTACTGATGGCGACGACGCCATCGGCGGCATGCTCCGCTTCCAGCGCTCGTTCTAAGGGCTGGCTTTAGTTAGGTGAATACCAGCCCGGGCGCTTCAACGCCCGGGCTGTTTTGTTTCGTGACTGGGCCAAGACAAGCAGAAGGAACAGGGGGAATCGGCAGCTGAATAGTCCGTAAGGGTGAGTTCGTGGGATCCGCTGATGGGCGGATGAATTCACAACTGCGTGATTAAATCTCTTGAAAGGACGCTTCCAAGCGGGTAGGTCTGACTCTATCCACTCGGGGGTGTGGCATTTGATGACCATCGACGCGATACAAGAGGGTGACTCCTCCGAACATTTCTCAATGTTCTCTTCTCAAACCTCGAAGATAAAATACAGTTACAACAAGATCAGAGAAGTAAAGTCGCACAGGGTCGGAGAGCTTTTTTCAGCATACCGGGACATACTCTGGGATGACGGGCGGCATAAGTACAATGTCAGCTCCTTCATCGGCGAAATAGACGAGATTCTCCTCGGAGAACGGTTCAGCGCCTTCGACCAGAGCACCCTCGACAACCTTATCGGCACCTTGCGCCAGCGCGGCAACAGCAACGCAACCATCAATCGAAAGATGGCTGCCCTCAGCAAACTGCTGCGCAAGGCTTACAAGATGGGGGATATCCACAGCCTGCCCGAGTTCCGCCGCCAGAAGGAGCGGGCGGGACGGATTCGTTTCCTCGAAAGGGACGAAGAGGCAAGGTTGTTCGCCGCCATCAAGAGCCGTAACGAAGATGCCTATAGGCTTTCGGTCTTTCTCGTCGACACCGGCTGCCGCCTCGGCGAAGCGCTCGGGCTGATCTGGAACGACATCCAGGAACACCGCGTCTCGTTCTGGATCACCAAATCCGGCCGCAGCCGCACCATTCCGATGACCGAACGGGTCAAAGAGGTCATCAAACTGCCACCCTCAGAGGGTCGCAGGCCCAAGGGTCCGTTCACCAAACTCAGCCAGGCACAATTTCGCGCCATCTGGAACGATGCCAAAGCCGAAGTCGGTCTCGGCGCCGACGACCAGGTGGTGCCGCACATCTTGCGCCACACCTGCGCTTCGCGTCTGGTCCAGGGTGGCATCGACATCCGGCGCGTGCAGATGTGGCTCGGCCACCAGACCCTTTCGATGACCATGCGCTATGCGCATCTGGCAACCAACGATCTCGACGGCTGCGTCGTCGTGCTGGAGACGCCTCGCGGCGAGGGCCTGTCCGGCGAGGGCTCGGTGTTCGCATCGCCGCTGACCACGCCTTCAACGGCAGCGCCGACGCAAAAGGGCGAAGCGGCCGCGGCGAAAGCGGCCAAGGCGCCCAGGAAAAGCTCGAAAGCCAAATAGTTCCGCCGAGCTTTCATATACTGAAAAGGTAACCCCAGGATCCTGTTTGATCTTGGGGTTTACTTTGTTAGAGCTGTGTTTTCCGCCTTGTCCAGGAAAGCTGCGATGGCGCCGGGCAGATCGCCTGTCTCCAGGAAGGGCGCGTGGCTCTGGCCGTCGACGGTGATCGCTTCCATCCCGGGATGGCGCTTGCCCATCTCTTCGAACGTCTCCACCGACAAAAGTTTCGAGTTGGCGCCACGTATGGCAAGCGAAGGTATGGCCGCCAGCGCTTCGAACTGCGGCCACAGATCCGGCAGCGGCTTGCTGAAGTCGACACCCGCCAGCGTCTCGACCAGCCTTGGGTCGAAATCCGGCAGCAGCCCCTGATCCGTCTCGCGATAGAGAGCCGACACCATCCGTTCCCAATCCGCCGCGGCCAGCGCGGGAAAGTCACCGCCATGGGCGCTGCGTTGGGCCTCGATCGCCTCAGCGCGGCTCTTCGGTTTCGGCGAGGGATCGAGATAGGTGCGGATATGAGCGAGCCCATTCGCTTCGATCACCGGGCCAATATCGTTGAGCACAATGGCTTTCAGCACGGCTGGCCGCAGCGCGCCGAGCACATGGATGATCAGCCCGCCGCGCGACGTGCCGATGAAGGCCGCTTCCGCGATGTCGAGCGCCGCGAGCCCGGCGAGAATGTCGCCGGCCTCGATGCCGACATTGTAGTGGCCGATTTCAGGGTCATAGGCCGATTGGCCACGGCCGCGATAGTCGAAGGCGATGACCTTGCGCGGATGGTCGGCCCGCCGCGACAGATAGAGCGCAAGTTCATGAAAGTCGCGCGCGTTGCGGGTCAGGCCGGGCAGGCAGACGACCGGCCAATGGCCAGAATTTGCCCCACCGTAGATGCGAGCGTGAAGCTTGAGCCCGTCTGGCGCGGTGTAGAAGAAATTGGAAAAATTCGGCTCGCCGGACATCGAATCCTCGACCTTGCTGGACTGATCCGGACAGCTACAGGCGAGGGCAGGGATGGTCAAATGGAGAGCGCGACGTTGAAGCTGCTGATCTCCCCCCTTGCGGGGGAGATGGCCGGCAGGTCAGAGGGGGGTGTGAAGGAATGCTGGTCTGAATCGTTGCCGCCGGGAATGAGCCAATGAATTGGCTGATAGGCCGAGGGATAGCACCCCCTCTTCCTTGCCAGGCATCTCCCCCGCAAGGGCAGGGCTTGCCGAGCCTCAACTCCGCCCGTTCACCAGGTCGCCGACAATGTCGTACTTGCCCGAAATGCGCATCTTGTAGACTTCGTAATTCTCCATCACGCGCTGTACGTAACTTCTTGTTTCCGTGTACGGAATCCGCTCGATCCAGTCGACGACGGCATCGATGCCCTTGCCGCGCGGGTCGCCATACTTCGACACCCATTGGGCGGCGCGGTTGGGGCCGGCATTGTAGCCGGCGAAGGTCAGCACATAGGAGCCGCCGAAGCGGTCGAGCTGTTCGCCCAGGAAGGCCGCGCCCAGCGTCGCATTATAGCCGGCATCGCTGGTCAACCGATCCTGAGAGAAGGTCAGTCCAGCCTTCTTGGCCAATTGTTTGGCGGTGCCCGGCATCAGCTGCAACAGGCCGCGCGCGCCGGCGCTGGAGACGGCGCCGACATTGAACTCGCTTTCCTGACGGGCGATGGCGTAGGCCAGCGCCTTGCCCGAGCCGGAAATGTCGGCGGTGTCGGGAATGACGCCCAGCGGATGCGACAGCGCGCCGACATCGATGCCGCGCGCGCCGGCGATCTTGCCAACCTTCAGCGCCATGAAATGGTTGCCCTGCTTTTCCGCCAGCACGGCCAGCAGCGCCAGTTCGCCGGGGCTGGTCAACTGTCCGGCGAGGTCGCGGTAGAGCGTCTCGGCATAGCGGTCATAGCCCGCCTCCTGCAGCCGCTTGATGGCGCTGACCGCTTCGCGTCCGTCAAAGCTTTGGCGGTCTGCGGTGCTTGGCTCGGGATAGACGATGTTCAGCGTGCGCAGACCAACCCGTTCCGCCGCCAACTGCCCGTAGAAAGTGGTGCCATAGGCGGCCGCCTTGGTGAAATAGGTCTTCGCATCGCCGGGGCCGCCGACTTCCGCCGCGCGGCCAAGCCAGTAATAGGCGCGCGACAGAGACATCGGCCCCTGCGCGAGGTCGGCGATGCGGGCAAAATGGGTCGAGGCCGTCGCGGGATCGTTGAGGCCGCGCAGCACATACCAGCCGGCGTGGAATTCAGCCTCGGCGGCACTGACGGGGCTTTCGGCGGCATGCGCGGCAACGATCTTGTAGGCAGTCTTCCAGTCGCCCTGGTCGACCAGTGCGCGCGACAACACGCGGCGCTCGACCCACCAGGCATCGGGGTCGACCAGCGCGTCACGATCGGTTGGCGCTTTCATCACCAATGCGGCGGCATCCGCAAACTTCCGCTGCTTGCGCAGATATTCGGCTTGCGCGAAGAAATAGCCGGCCGATTGCTGCGCCGCAGGCACTGCTTTCAACAGCTTGGCCGTGGTCTTGTCACCACGCGAGGCGGCGGCCCAGGCATCGGCCAGCGGTTGCGCGCCGGCAAGCGCTGCGACCCGCAGCGCTGAATTCTCCCGGTCGGCATAAAACATCCGTTCCATGCGGAAACGATGGTCGGCAGCCGGGATGATGGCGCCAAACTCCTTGATGACGGACGCCTCATCCTTCGCTTCCAGTTTCTCGGTGCGCCAGAACGGCGTCAGCACCGAGAGCGCCGCTTTGATGTTGCCAAGCGCCACATAGGAGCGAGCCAGGATCACCACGCCTTCAAAGGTCAGCGGTTGGCTGCCGTCAAAGGCTTTCACCACGGTCTGCGGTGACGGGCTTTCGCGGTAGAGCGCGCGCTCGCTGTTCTTGCGCAAGGCGATGGTGCCCGGCCAGGTCGGCAACATCTTTGCGGTATCGGCAATCTCGCTGCTCGGCACACGGTCGCCGCCATAGAGCGCGATCGCCCAGGCCAGGATATGGCGGTCGAGCGAATTGGCCGGTAATGTCTCGCGCACGGCTCGTGCCGCGGCAATATCGCCGGTCGCCAACGCGTCGAGACCGCCTTTCAACACGACGATACTGGCGGAGGGCGCATCAGTCTGCGCGCCGTCCTGCAGGCCAGGCATCGGGATCGACGAGGTAGTCTGCTCATCGACGCTCTCGTTTGCCGCCGTCCCCACCATCAGCAGGGCAACGGCGCCAAGCAATACGAAGCGGCGGGGCCGACTGGCCGGCATGATCCTGATCTTTCCCTGTTGCGGCACTTTAAATGGCAAGCCCAGGTGCCTGAGAGCCTAGACTTAGGTCGTGAAGAGCCCGTAAACAAAGGGTTATCGAGGCCGTTCGAATTGCGCTTGCTGGCACCATCGGCATGCTTGCCGCGCAACAGTGTCGAGACTATGGTGCGCGGCTTCGCTTTCGGCTAGAAGGCGCCGACGCTAAACACACCAAGAAACCGAAAAGTCCCAAGGAGTTGGACGATATGCTGAGAGGCTCGCTTACTGCGCTCGTGACACCGTTCGAAAAGAGCGGGCGTTTCGACGAGAAAGCCTTTCGCGCTTTCGTCGAGTGGCAACTCGCAGAGGGCACCACGGGCCTCGTCCCGGTCGGCACCACCGGCGAGTCGCCGACGCTGTCGCACGACGAGCATCGCCATGTCGTCAAGGTCTGCATCGAGGTCGCCAAGGGCAGGGTGCCTGTCGTCGCCGGCGCCGGCTCCAACAATACCGCGGAAGCGGTCGGTCTGGTGCAATATGCCGAGCAGGCGGGCGCCGACGCGGCATTGGTCGTCACGCCCTATTACAACAAGCCGACGCAGCGCGGCCTCTACGAGCATTTCGCGGCCGTCGCCCGGGCGACCAGCCTGCCGATCATCATCTACAACATCCCGCCGCGCTCGGTCATCGACATGATGCCCGACACGATGGGCCGGCTGGCGCACGACTTCAAGAACATCGTCGGCGTCAAGGATGCCACCGGCAAGGTCGAGCGTGTGTCCGAACAGCGCGCCACCTGCGGCAAGGAGTTCATCCAGCTTTCGGGCGAGGATGCCTCTGCCCTCGGCTTCAACGCCCATGGCGGCGTCGGCTGCATCTCGGTGACGTCGAATGTCGCGCCCAGGCTGTGCGCCGAGTTCCAGCAGGCCACGCTGTCCGGCGACAGCGCCAAGGCACTGGAGTTGCAGGACCGTCTGTTGCCGCTGCACAAGGCCATCTTCCTCGAGCCCGGCCTGTGCGGCGTCAAATACGCGCTGTCGAAGATTGGCAAGGTCGAGAACGTTGTGCGCTCGCCGCTGGTGACGATCGAGGCATCGACCGCCGAGAAGATCGATGCGGCGATGAAGCACGCCGGCTTGATAAATTGAGGATGAGGCGCCACCTCTCCGCATCATGAATCAAGTCAGAAAAGCCGATCCCAACAACAAGACCGTTGCGGAAAACCGCAAGGCGCGGTTTTCCTATGAGGTGCTCGACACGGTAGAGGCCGGCCTGGTGCTGACCGGCACCGAGGTCAAGTCTTTGCGCCAGGGCCAGGCCAACATCCAGGACAGTTACGCCTCGGTCGAAGGCGGCGAGATCTGGCTGATCAATTCCTATCTGCCGGAATATCTGCAAGCCAACCGCTTCAACCATGAGCCGCGCCGGCGCCGCAAGCTGCTGCTCAACAAGCGCGAGATGGCAAAACTGTCGCAAAGCATTGAGCGCGAAGGCATGACGCTGGTGCCGCTGAAGATTTATTTCAACGACCAGGGCCGCGCCAAGCTGCTGCTCGCCGTCGGCCGCGGCAAGAAACTGCACGACAAGCGCGAAACCGAAAAACAGCGCGACTGGTCGCGCGAGAAGGGCCGGCTTCTCAAGGAACGTGGGTGAGGGGCCTCGGAGAATAGCCTTAGAAAAGCCAACGGTTTGGCTTTCAAGGGTTTCGACCAATCAACCACGACGATGAACAGGGGATGGTCTTGAAGAACCGGATCATCCTTTGGGGTGCGGCCAGTCTGGTCGTTGTGGGCCTCATCGCGGCAGGCGGCTTCTTGTATTTCCAGACTTTCTCGCCGGATCGGGACAGCTATCCGGTCAGGGGCATCGACGTTTCCCATCATCAGCGCGAGATCGACTGGCGGCGCGTTGCGGCCGATGACGTCGCTTTCGCCATCATCAAGGCGACTGAGGGTGGCGACCATGTCGACGATGCCTTTGCCAAAAACCTGCGCGAGGCCCGTGCGGCCGGCCTTGCGGTCGGCGCCTACCACTTTTTCACCTTCTGCCGGCCAGGCGCCGACCAGGCGAAGAATTTCATTGCAGTGGTGCCGCACGACCAGCCGCTGCTGCCGCCGGTGGTCGACATCGAATTCGGCGGCAATTGCCCGCAGCGCCCGTCGCCACAACAGCTGGGCGCGGAACTCCAGGCCTTCCTCGGGCCGGTTGAAGCCGCGTTCGGCAAGCCGGCGATCATCTACCTGACCGACGAGGCTGAGGACGCCTATGCCGAACAGATAGCTGTGCGTCGGCGCTGGCTGCGCTCGCTGGCGATCAAACCGAGCGAGGACGGCTGGATCTACTGGCAGTACCACAATATGGGCCGCGTCGACGGCATCGAGGGCGATGTCGACCTCAATGTGCTGCAGGGCGGGCAGCAAACGCTGGCTGAGTTGTTTGCACCATCTGCACAACCATCGCCATCGCCCTGAATCAGGCAGTCTTGGCCGCAGGTCTGGCAACAGCCGAAAAGGCCATTCCCGCAGCCATGATCACGATGGCGGCGAACTGGGTGCCGGTCGGCGTTTCGCCGAGCACCGTCATGGCGATCAGGACAGTTGCGATCGGCACGCATGGCATGAACAGCGATGCCGTTTGCGATCCCAGCTGTCGGACGACATAGGTGTAGAGGAACATGGCGGCCGCACCTGCCAAAAACCCTTGAATGACGATCTGGCTTGCGATCTCGGCCGCTGATGCGGCGCGCAGCCCGCTCGGGGCAAAGAAATAGAGCAATGGCAGCGGCACGCATGACAGGAGCACGACCGTTGCGGTCGCCGTGACCGGATCGACGCGCCAGCGCCGCACGAGAACGGCATAGGCGGCAAACATTGCGCCCGATGCGATGAACAAAAGATCACCGAACAGGACATCCTTCACGCCGCTGCCGGGGCGCACCGGCGCGATGAAAAGGGTCAGCCCGGCGATGATGGCGGCGACGCCGACGGTTCGCTGGCGCGAGGCTTTATCAGTCGTAGCCATGTGCGACAGCACGAACGAGAAGAACACGATCGAGGCAGGGCAAAGTGCCGCGCCATGCGCGGCGGGCGCATAGGTCAGGCCCCAATTGATGATGATCGGGTAGGGCAGTCCGGCCAGCGCCGCCAGCGTCAAGGCACGTCTCCAGCCCAATGCCCTGATAGTCGCCAGGCCGCTTCTCCAGACGACCGGGAGCATGACCATGCCGGCGCCGATAAAGCGCAAGGTCGCGAGATCGGTCGCCGTCAGATGCTCCCGCAGGCTGAACCGGGCGGCGACGAACTGCAAGGCGTAAATGCCGATCATGGCCAGGCCGGCAAGAATTGCCGGCTTCGTGTTTCGGTCCTTTGCCGCGCGCATTCTCATCCCGTTGGATCCTGCCGGCGGAGGTTTCTTCCTCTAGCGGCTCTCATTTAAAGCGCAGCCTATTGTTGAAAATGGTGCGACAAAATATGCTGTTTTCGCAATTGGGAAGTGAAAATCACACAACAGGGGCGCTACGAACGTGAATCATGAATCCGGTCAGCTTGATGCCATCGACCGCAGCCTGCTGCGGTTGCTGCAGGAGGACGGTCGCCGCACCACGCTCGATCTCGCAGCCCGAGTCGGCCTGTCGCCGACCGGCGCCAGCCAGCGGGTGAAGCGCCTGTTTCGTGACGGGTTCATCACTGCCGTCCGGGCCGTGCTCAATCCGCAAAAGATCGGCCGGGGCACGCTCGTCTTCATCGAAGTCAGACTCGACCAGGCAGCGCCGCATGTGTTCGACCGTTTCGCCGAGGCAGTGGCGAAAGCCCCCGAAGTGCTGGAGTGCCACATGGTCGTCGGCGGCTTCGACTATCTGGTGAAGGCGCGCATTTCCGAGATGGCCGCCTATCAGGATTTTTTGAAGCGCGTGATCCTGCCGCTGCCGGGTGTCCGGGAAACCCACACCTATGCGTCGATATCGGATGTGAAGCCGGACGCGCTGCTGCCGGTGTGAGACGGACCGCCTGAAGTCAGGCGGCTCGAGAGACCTCAGGCGCCAGCGTCACATTCGCATCGCCCCAGACTTTCAGGGCGGTGATCACCGGCTCCAGGCTTTGGCCGCGCGGGGTCAGGCTGTACTCGACCTTCGGCGGCACCTGCGCATAGACCTTGCGGGCGATGAGTCCGTCCATCTCCAGTTCGCGCAGCTGGTTGGTCAGCATGCGCTGGGTGCAGTTGGGAATGCGCCGGCGTATCTCGTTGAAGCGCATTGTGCCTTCCAACAGATGGTAGAGCACGACGCCTTTCCATTTGCCGTCGATATAGCGCAGCGTTCCCTCCACGGTACAGCCGGGGCTGCAATCGAATCGCTCATGGCGGATGCGCGGCATGACGGTATCCTTTTCGACACTATATGCTTTATATGTGCATTCTTGCGCTCGTCGCACATAGTTTGCATTTGTGCTCCAGACAACGCTCAACAGCAATCGCGGAGACAAAAAATGCGCGCCGTCGGCTATCAAATCCCAGCCCCCATCACCGATGAGGCGTCCCTCGTCGATATCGACCTGCCCAAGCCGGAGCCGAAGGGCCGTCAATTGCTGGTCGAGGTGAAGGCGATCTCGGTCAATCCGGTCGACACCAAGATCCGCAAAAGTGCCAAACCCGAAGCCGGAAGCTGGCGCGTGCTTGGTTGGGACGCCGCCGGCCGGGTCGTCGCCACGGGTTCGGACGCCAGCCTGTTCAAGCCCGGCGACGACGTCTTCTATTCCGGTGCACTTCCGCTGCAGGGCACCAATGCCGAGTTCCACCTCGTCGACGAGCGCCTCGTCGGCCGCAAGCCGAGTTCGCTCGACTACGCGCCAGCGGCGGCGTTGCCGCTGACGGCGATCACCGCTTTTGAGGCGCTGTTCGACCGCCTTGACGTGAAGAAGCCTGTCATCGGCGCCGCAAACGCCATCCTGATTGTCGGTGGCGCCGGCGGCGTCGGCTCGATTGCGGTCCAGCTTGCGCGCCAACTGACCGATCTGACGGTGATCGCCACCGCATCGCGGCCTGAAACCCGCGACTGGGTGCTCGGCCTTGGCGCTCATTATGTCATCGATCATTCCAGACCGATCGCTGCCCAGGTTGCCGCCCTTGGCATCGGCGCCCCGGCCTTTGTGTTCTCGACGACCAACACCGACAAACATCTGGCCGAGATCGTCGAACTGATCGCGCCGCAGGGCCGTTTCGGGTTGATCGACGACCCCCAGACGCTCGATATCAATCCGTTCAAGCGCAAGAGCGTTTCGGTCCACTGGGAGCTGATGTTCACCCGCTCACTGTATGAAACGCCTGATATGGCCGCGCAGGGCGCACATCTGAACGAACTGGCACGGCTTGTCGACGCCGGCACCATCCGCACCACCTTGGGCGAAACGTTTGGTCCTATCAATGCCGCCAATCTGAAGCGCGCCCATGCGCTGATCGAGACCGGCAAGGCCAAGGGCAAGATTGTGCTGGAGGGGTTCTGAGAGGAGGCGTTAGGTCCGCAGGAATTCCGCGATGTCGCTGAAAACCTTGACGAACATGGCTTCCGTCAAAACGCCGGTGTTGGTGTTGTAGCGCGAGCAGTGGTAGCTGGAAAACAGCGTAACAGCGCCGGCCTCGAGCCGGCCGCCATGTTTGAATGGATAGGCGGCGACGCGCTGGCCCAGCGCCCTGACCGTCGACTGGTGAGCGATCGAACCCAGCGCCAGCACTGCACGCAGCCTGGGGAAGCGCGCAATCGTCGGCACCAAAAAACTGCGGCAGGTGGCGATCTCGGCGCCAACCGGCTTGTTCTCTGGCGGCACGCAGCGCACCGCATTGGTGATCGCGGTGCCGACCAGCAGCAAGCCGTCATCGGGCCGCGCCTTGAACTCGCCGCGCGCAAAGCCGTGCGCAATCAGTGTGGAGTAGAGCAGGTCGCCGGCATAGTCGCCGGTGAAAGGCCGCCCCGTCCGGTTGGCGCCGCGCAGGCCGGGCGCCAGCCCGACGATCAGCAACTCGACGGCGCCGTCGCCTTCTGGCGGCAGGAAGGTCGGCACAGGCGCATTGAACCAGGACGGCTCGCGCTGCCGCCAGTCTGCGATGAAATCATGCAGGCGCGGGCAGAGTGGGCAGTCGCGGTCGGGTTCGGAAGCGGCGTTCAAGGCGACCGCTTCTCAATAGTCTTCCTCGTCGACCTCGGCCGGCTCGGGCCGGCGCACCGGCCGTTCGGATGGATCGCGGCCGACCTCGTTCTTCAGCGATGTCAGGTCGATGAAGTGGTCGGCCTGGCGGCGCAGATCGTCCGAGATCATCGGCGGCTGCGAGGCCATGGTGGAGACGATCGAGACCTTGCGGCCGCGCCGTTGCAGCGCTTCGACCAGCGTGCGGAAATCGCCATCGCCGGAGAAGATGACATAGTGGTCGACGACATCGGCAAGCTCGAGCGCATCGACGGTCAGCTCGATGTCCATGTTGCCCTTGATCTTGCGGCGGCCGGTCGAGTCGGTGAATTCCTTGGCCGGCTTGGTCACCACCTTGAAGCCATTATAGTCGAGCCAGTCAATCAAGGGGCGGATCGAAGAGTATTCCTGGTCCTCGACCAATGCGGTGTAGTAGTAAGCACGCAGCAGATAGCCGCGCTTTTGAAAGCTCGACAGCAGTTTGCGGTAGTCTATGTCGAAGCCGAGTGCCCGCGAGGTGGCGTAAAGATTGGCGCCGTCGATGAAAAGAGCGATTTTTTCACGGGGGTCGAACATGGCAATATTCCTTTTTCGAAATAGGTGGCGGACTAATCGAAATGGGTCTGATATATCGGTCGGCTCGTAAATAAACCGGCTGACCTTTCGTCAACCGAGATAGCGCCAGTTTTACGGCAATCCAAGGGTGCCTGGGCCGACTGCAAGCAATTGTGATCAGGGCCGTATCGTCGCCGGTGGGCAGGCTTCGCCGGCAAGGCATTCATCGGCGCCCGAAACCGGTATTGGTCGGCCCATGAGGTCACAGTGCCATAATGCTTGTATTTTGGCGGCGTTCGGGTTATGGACCGCGCCTGTTTTCCATCAAATCCAGGCATGAAAGGGGCAATCAATGGCCCGCGTAACCGTTGAAGACTGCATCGACAAGGTCGACAACCGCTTCGAGCTCGTGCTGCTCGCCGGCCATCGCGCCCGCCAGATCAGCCAGGGCGCGCCGATCACCGTGCCGCGCGACAACGACAAGAATCCGGTCGTAGCGCTGCGCGAGATCGCCGATGAGACGCTGTCGCCCGACGACCTCAAGGAAGATCTGATCCACTCGCTGCAGAAGCATGTCGAGGTCGACGAGCCCGAAGCCGACGGCGAGGCGATCGCCGACCAGACCGGCGGCGCAGTCGCGGCAACCGATGCTGACGACGCCGAAGAAAACGTCACCTTCGATCGCATGACCGAGGAAGACTTGCTGGCCGGCATCGAAGGCCTGGTACCGCCAGAAAAGAGCGACGACTACTAGGCGGCGCTCTGGACCTGCCGGGAATATGGTTCCGGCACTTCCGTCCCGTCAGTTTCGTGGCTATCTATGAGATGCGCCGTACGCTAGTGCGGCGCATCAATCATTTCAGCACCGCGAGAACCCGCCCATGATGCGTCAGTATGAGCTTGTCGAGCGCGTCGCGCGCTACAAGCCTGACGTCAACGAGGCGTTGCTCAACAAGGCCTATGTCTACGCCATGCAGAAGCATGGCCACCAGAAGCGCGCGTCCGGCGATCCCTATTTCTCCCATCCGCTCGAAGTCGCCGCCATCCTCACCGAAATGCACATGGACGAGGCGACGATCGCCGTCGCTCTGCTGCACGACACGATCGAGGACACGACCGCGACGCGGGCCGAGATTGACGATCTGTTCGGTCCCGAAATGGGCAAACTGGTCGAGGGTCTGACCAAGCTGAAGAAGCTCGATCTCGTCTCCAAGAAGGCCGAGCAGGCGGAGAACCTGCGCAAGCTGTTGCTGGCCATCTCGGAGGATGTGCGCGTCCTTCTGGTCAAGCTCGCCGACCGTTTGCACAACATGCGCACCCTCGACCACATGCCCGAGGCCAAGCGCCTGCGCATCGCCGAGGAGACGATGGATATCTATGCGCCGCTCGCTGGGCGCATGGGCATGCAAGGCATGCGCGAGGAGCTGGAGGAGATCGCCTTCCGCTTCATCAATCCGGAAGCCTACCGCGCCGTTACCGCGCGGCTTGCCGAGATCTTCGAGCGCAACAAAGGGGTGCTGACCGACATTGAGAAGGCGCTGTCGGCGCTGTTTGAGAAGCACGCGATCAACGCGGGCGTGAAGAGCCGGCAGAAGAAGCCGTGGTCGGTATTTCGCAAGATGGAGGCCAAGGCGCTGTCCTTCGAGCAGCTCTCCGACATTTTCGGTTTCCGCGTCGTCGTCGACAGCGTCGAAGATTGTTACCGCGCGCTCGGCGCCATCCACACGACATGGTCGATGGTGCCCGGCCGCTTCAAGGATTACATCTCGACGCCGAAGCAGAACGATTACCGCTCGATCCACACCACAATCGTCGGCCCCTCGCGCCAGCGCGTCGAACTGCAGATCCGCACCCGCGAGATGAACAAGATCGCCGAATATGGCGTCGCCGCCCATTCGATCTACAAGGACACCGGCGGCAAGACCAACGGTGCCGCCCATACGATCTCAAAAGAGACCAACGCCTATGCCTGGCTGCGGCGCACCATCGAGCAACTGGCCGAAGGCGACAATCCGGAAGATTTCCTCGAAAACACCAAGCTGGAGCTGTTCCAGGACCAGGTCTTCTGCTTCACGCCGAAAGGCATGCTGATCGCGCTGCCGCGCGGCGCTACCCCCATCGATTTCGCCTATGCCGTGCACACCGATGTCGGCGACACCTGCGTCGGCGCCAAGGTCAACGGCCGCATCATGCCGCTGATGACCGAGCTCAAGAACGGCGACGAGGTCGAGATCATCCGCTCCAAGGCGCAGGTGCCGCCCGCTGCCTGGGAATCGGTTGTCGTCACCGGCAAGGCGCGCTCGGCCATCCGCCGCGCCACCAAGAACGCCATCCGCAAGCAATATTCCGGTCTCGGCGCCCGCATCCTCGAGCGCGCTTTCGAACGCGCCGGCAAGACGTTCACCAAGGAAAACCTGAAGCCGGTGCTGCACCGGCTGGCGCGCAAGGACATCGAGGATGTGCTGGCCTCCGTCGGGCGTGGCGAGCTTGCCTCGACCGACGTCATGAAGGCGGTCTTTCCCGACTACAAGGACGAGCGCGTCACCGTCAGTGCCCCCAAGCAGCGCGAGGAGGGCTGGTCGAAGATCCGCAACGCCGCCGGCATGCTGTTCCAGATGCCCGGTACGCGAGCCGCGCGCAAGGACAAGAACCAGCCGCGCGATGGCGCTGTGCCGATCCGCGGCGTGCGAGGCGACCTGCCGGTGCGCTTCGCGCCGGAAGGAGCCGTGCCCGGCGACCGCATCGTCGGCATCGTCCAGCCCGGCACCGGCATCACCATCTATCCCATCCAGTCGCCGGCGCTGCAGGCCTTCGACGACCAGCCGGAGCGCTGGATCGACGTGCGCTGGGACATTGACGAGCAGACCAAGGAACGCTTTCCAGCGCGCGTCTCGGTCACCGCCATCAACGCGCCAGGGTCGTTGGCCGACATCGCCCAGGTGGTTGCCTCGAACGACGCCAACATCCATACGCTGTCGATGGTGCGCACCGCGCCCGACTTCACCGAAATGCTGATCGATCTCGAAGTCTGGGATCTGAAGCATCTCAACCGGCTGCTGTCGCAGCTCAAGGACAATTCGAGCGTCAGCGATGCGCGGCGCGTCAACGGTTAACCACTAGTTTTTCGGGACAGGCAGGATGAACACGGACGAAGTGCTGGGCATATTCCGCGAGGCGGGCGCTGTTCTCGAGGGACATTTCATCCTGACATCAGGCCTGCGCAGCCCAATCTTCCTGCAGAAGGCGCGGGTCTTCATGCATGCCGACAAGACCGAGCGCCTGTGCAAAGCGCTGGCCGAAAAGATCCGCAAGGCGGTGCCGGGCGAGATCGACTACGTCGTCGGTCCGGCGATCGGCGGTCTGATCCCGGCCTACGAGACGTCGCGCCATCTCGGCGTCCCTGCAATCTGGGTCGAGCGCGAAGGCGGCGAGTTCAGGCTGCGCCGCTTCGAGATTGCGCCGGGATCGCGCGTCGTCATCGTCGAGGACATCGTCACCACCGGCCTCTCGATCCGCGAGACCATCGACTGCCTGCGCGCGCTTGGCGCCGAAGTGGTGGCCGCCGCCTGCATCATCGACCGCTCGGCCGGCAAGACCAATGTCGGCGTGCCGCTGATCGCGCTCGCCGAATACGAAGTGCCCGCCTATCCCGCCGACCGCCTGCCGCCGGAACTGGCCGCCATCCCGGCGATCAAGCCCGGCAGCCGCAACATCTGAGGGAATGCATCTCGCCCAACAGTGCGCTGGACCTTCCGCAATGAAAGTCAGGCAGCCTGTTCCTGCATTGCCTTCTCCGCCGCCTTGGCGAGAAAACCAGATCGCGTATAGCCGTGAGCCTCAGCAAACGCATCGATCCGTTGAAGAACATCAGCCGGTAGGGTGACGTTTACTCGCACCACCTTTTTTTGGCATCGGTTTTCACCCAACCAGAATAGCTACGCCATCGCGATTGATCGCTGATGCCATAATCTCAGCCAGAGACGAGGGCTCCGGAATAGCCTCTCCGTCCTCAACGAGTCCTTCGATATGGAAGGCAAGGGCTTCTTCGGCCATGCCTCGGGCGTCGTCCAAGTCTTCACCCGCCGTAACCAGGCCGGCAAAATCAGGAAAAGAGACGCCAAAGTCGCTCTCAGCATCCTTATGGATAAGTCCGATATACTGCTGCATGGTTCTCACCTCAGTTTCAGTCCGGATTGTTTTCCGATGCTGCGCAGGGTGCCGATTGGTATGTCTCGTTTGGGGTGTGGTACGGTGACCCGTCCCGGTTTGTCGTGGTGCTTGAATTGAGCATGACTGCCTTTTCGAGCAACTTCAAACCAACCATCAGCAACCAACTTTACAATCATGTCGGCGGTTTTGGAGCAACGACATGCATAAGGGAAAAACACTATGATCGCCGGTATCGATCATTTCGTGCTGACGGTCCGCTCGGTGGAGGCCACCTGCGCGTTCTATCAGCGCGTGCTAGGCCTGAAACGTCTCGACGCGCCGAACCGGCCGACGGCTCTGCTGTTCGGGTCGCAGAAGATCAACCTGCATGAAGTCGGTCGCACTTTTGAGCCGAAAGCCAGGACGCCGACGGCCGGGTCCGGCGATTTCTGTCTGGTCGCCGCCAGGCCGCTCGCCGAGATCTGTGGCAGCCTGGAGGCCAATGGCGTGGCAATAGAAGTCGGTCCGGTCGAACGTACCGGCGCTCGCGGCCCAATGATGTCGGTCTATTTCCGCGATCCGGACGGCAATCTGGTCGAAGTCAGCGAATATCGGAAATAGTCTATCCGCCTCGGCATGGTCTTCGCGGGCGGGCCTTATCGTCGTCATCTAACCTCTCACCTGAGGTTGTCCTCAGTTTCGCCCCAATAGCGCTTTTTTACAGGACTGCGGCAGACCAGCACGGCGGCGTTTCGTTGTCCGCGGCAAGGCAGTCGCTATATTAAAGTCGTTGTTGCCTTTCTGCGCCCTCGAAGCGCAAGATAGACCTATCGCGTCCGGCCTGGGATGGTTGGGGCGTTGCTGAACGGGAATTGAAACAGAGTGCTTTTTCGACGCCGCAAGCCTGATGGCCTGTTGGAGCGGGTGCGTACCTATCTATGGCCACGCCGCTCGTTTTCCCGCTCGTTGCAGTATTTCTCCAAGCGCATCCTCAGGCTGAAGGCCACGCCACACGCAGTGGCGGCCGGCGTCGCGGCCGGCGTGTTCGCCTCCTTCTTTCCACTCGGCTTCCATTTCGCCGTCGCCGCCGTGCTCTGCTGGGTAATCGCCGGCAATCTGGTGGCCGCCGCCCTCGGCGCGGTATTCTTCGGCAATCCGCTGACTTTCCCGCTGCTGTGGGGGGCGTCCTGGGAAGTCGGCAAGCTGATCCTGCATGAACGCCTGCCCAAGAACGGACCGCCTGCGCATCTTGGTGAGATGATGTACACGCTGTCGTTTGCCAAACTGTGGCACCCGGTGCTGGAGCCGATGCTGATCGGCGCGGCGCCGCTCGGGCTGGTCTTCGGGCTCATCTTCTACGGCATCACCCGCTGGGGCATGACCGCCTTTCGCGAGCAGCGCCGCAAGCGCATGGCCGAACGGGCACACAAAGCCGGCCACGGCGGACGAGAAGTTCCGGCGGAATGATCATCGGCATCGGCAGCGACCTGATCGACATCAGACGCATCGAAAAGTCGCTGGAACGGCATGGCCAGCGTTTCATCCAGCGCATCTACACCGATGTCGAGCAGGCCCGCTCCGAGGGCCGTGGCGGGCGTGCCGCCTCCTATGCCAAGCGCTTCGCCGCCAAGGAAGCCTGCGCCAAGGCGCTCGGCACCGGCCTGGCGCAGGGCGTGTTCTGGCGCGACATGGGTGTCGTCAACCTGCCCAGCGGCAAGCCGACCATGGCGCTGACCGGCGGGGCGGCTGCGCGGCTGGCCAAAATCCTGCCGCAAGGACACAAAGCGGCGATCCACCTCACAATCACCGACGATTTCCCGCTTGCTCAAGCCTTTGTGATCATCGAGGCGCTGCCCGCCGAACAAGCGCCACATTGATTGCTTCTGACGACCGGCGATTATATCTAACGCCGGCATGACGTTGCCCAGCGCGCGCCGAGACTCTATACCATCCAAGCACAATCGAGGACGACATGAGCGTGGCTGAAAAATCCGAGAAGAAATCCGGCGGGCTTGGCGAAATCGTCAGCGTCATCATCCAGGCTTTGCTGCTGGCCATGGTCATCCGCACGCTGCTGTTCCAACCCTTCTCGATCCCGTCGGGGTCGATGCGGCCGACCTTGCTCGAAGGCGACTATCTCTTCGTCACCAAATGGTCCTACGGCTTCTCGCGCTATTCGCTGCCGTTCGGTCCAGACATTTTTTCCGGCCGCATCTGGGGCTCCGATCCGAAGCGCGGCGACGTGGTGGTGTTCAAGTTCCCGCCGGATCCGTCGCTCGATTACATCAAGCGCGTCGTCGGCCTCCCCGGCGACCGTATCCAGATGAAGGACGGCCAGCTGTTCATCAATGGCCAAGGCGTGCCGCGTGTGAAGACCGGCCAGATCCAAAATCCTGACATCACCGAAGTGCCCGAGCCGGTCGATGTCTATCGCGAGACCCTGCCCAACGGCGTCAGCTACGACACGCTCGACCTGACACCGAATTCGATCACCGACAACACCCGCGAGTTCGTCGTGCCGCCCGGCAATTACTTCATGATGGGCGACAACCGGGACAATTCCTCCGACAGCCGCCTGAGCGTCGGCTACGTCCCGGCGGAAAATCTGGTCGGCCGCGCCAACATCGTCTTCTTCTCGATTGCCGGGAAGGCGAGTCCGCTCGAGATCTGGAAATGGCCGTCGCTGGTGCGCCTGTCGCGCATGTTCCATTTCGTAAATTGATGGCTTTGAAGCGCCCGACTGGTGAAACTCTGGCCGATTTGGTGAAAGCCAGGACCGGCCATTCCTTCCGGGACGTCCGCTTGCTCGAGACCGCGCTGACCCATTCCAGTGCGGTCAAGGCAAGCAGCAACAACCAGCGCCTCGAATTCCTCGGCGACCGCGTGCTCGGCCTGATCGTTGCCGACCTGCTTTTCGAAAAATTTCCCGAAGCGCCGGAAGGTGAAATCGCGCCGCGCTTCAATGCCCTGGTCGATGCGCGGACATGTTCCGAGATCGGCATTGAAATGCAGCTGGAAGATCTGGTCCGCGCCGACGCCGCCTTGAAGGCGCGCTCGCGCGGCTCGGGCGGAAACTATCTGGCGGATGCGGTCGAAGCGCTGATCGCGGCGGTCTATATCGATGGCGGCCTCGATGCGGCCAGGCAATTCGTCCTGCGATACTGGGAGCCGCGCTCGCAAAAGGTCGTGGCAAAGCCGCCCAATCCGAAATCCGACCTGCAGGAATGGATCGCCAAGAGCAGCGATGTCAGGCCCGAATACGCGATCGAAAAACGCGAAGGACCTGAACACCAACCGGTCTTCACGGTGTCCGTGAAGGTCAGTGGTTTTGCCCCGGCAAGCGGCATGGGCGGCTCTCGCCGTGCAGCCGAAGAAGCGGCGGCATCGGCATTTCTGTTACGCGAAGGCATCTGGGCCAACCAAGGGAGTGCGGCATGACCGCCAGCGAAGACTTGCCCTCGGCAGCGGAAGCTCCTGCAACGCATTCCGGATTCGTCGCGCTGATCGGGGCGCCCAATGCCGGCAAGTCGACTTTGGTCAACCAACTGGTCGGCGCCAAAGTGTCGATCGTCACCCACAAGGTGCAGACCACCCGCGCTATCGTGCGCGGCATCGCCACGCACGACAATGCACAGATCGTCTTCGTCGACACGCCCGGCATCTTCAAGCCGAAGCGCCGACTCGACACCGCGATGGTGACCACCGCCTGGGGCGGCGCCAAGGACGCCGATATCGTGCTGCTCTTGATCGATGCCGAGCGTGGCATCCGGGGCGACGCCGATGCCATCCTCGAGCGGCTGAAAGACGTGCGCCAGCCGATGGTGCTGATCCTCAACAAGGTCGACCGGGTCAAGCACGAGGCGCTGCTGGCCTTGGCCGCGGCAGCAAACGACAAAGTGCCGTTCAAGCGCACCTTCATGGTCTCGGCGCTGACCGGCTCCGGCTGCAAGGATTTGCTCGATTACCTCGCGCAGGCGCTGCCAGTCGGCCCCTGGTACTATCCGGAGGATCAGATCTCCGACCTGCCGATGCGCCAGCTTGCAGCCGAGATCACGCGCGAAAAGCTGTATTTGCGGCTGCATCAGGAGTTGCCCTATTCCTCCCATATCGAGACCGAGAAATGGGAAGAGAAGCCGGACGGCTCGGTGCGTATCGACCAGACTATCTATGTCGAGCGCGACAGCCAGAAGAAGATCGTGCTCGGCCACAAGGGCGAAACGATCCGCGCCATCGGGCAGGCCGCGCGCATGGAGATAGCCGGCATCCTCGAACAGAAGGTGCACCTGTTCCTGTTCGTCAAGGTGCGCGAGAACTGGGGCGACGACCCCGAGCGCTACCGCGAGATGGGGCTTGAGTTTCCCCATTGAGCTTCGTCGTCTAGAACTGCCGCCCCGGCAGTTTGAGATGACGATATGAGTGACCCAAAACTGACCATCGATACCGGTCTCGTGCGCCGGCTGAAAGCCGGGAGACGTTTCGCGAACATATCGACGTCGATGAAGCGACCTGGGCACGCGGCCGCGGCTGGACGCTGTGGAAGGCGCTGATCACCGTTGCCGGACACGACGCCAACCAGGCCGAGGCCGAAAGATCCCGGCGCGTGATCGATGAGGTGCTGGCCGACCATACGAACTTCACGCGATAGTAGCATTTCTACGGTGTGTCGGCGGTCCAATGTCAGTACAGATCGCACGCGTCTCCGCCCAATCCTTGATTTCGCCACGCATCCGGTGACAAGCTCCCGGCATGGAATGGCGCGACGAGGGAATCATTCTCGGCACCCGCAAGCATGGCGAAACCAGCGCCATCCTCGAGGTGATGACGCGCGCGCATGGCCGCCATCTCGGCCTGGTGCGCGGCGGCCGCTCGCGCAAGCAGCAGCCGGTGCTGCAGCCCGGCAACCGCGTCGACCTGTTGTGGCGGGCCCGCCTCGACGAGCATCTCGGCATCTTTCAGGCCGAGGCGATCGAGATGAATGCCGCCCGGCTGATGGACAGCGCGGTGGCCGTCTACGGCCTGCAGACCATGGCCGCGCATCTTAGGCTGCTGCCGGAGCGCGACGCCCATGGCGGCCTCTACGAGACGCTGGCCGTGATGATCGCCCATCTCGACGATCCAGATGCCGCCGGTGAATTGGTGGCGCGCTTCGAACTGCTCATCCTCGACGAGCTCGGCTTCGGCCTCGATCTCAGCCAGTGCGCGGCGACTGGCGCCCGGCAGGATCTGGCCTATGTCTCGCCGAAATCCGGCCGCGCCGTGTCGCGCCAGGCCGGCGCGCCGTGGCGCGACAAGATGCTGGCGCTGCCGGCCTTCCTGCAGCGCGGCTCTGGTCTGCGCGCCGATCAGGCGGCACTCGAGGATGCGTTCCGGCTGACCGGTTTCTTCTTCACCCGCCATGTCTATGAGCCGCGCGGCATCGAACAGCCCGACGCGCGTGCCGGCTTCCTCGCCGCCTTGCGCAAGCACCATTCGGGCGGCAAGGCCGCCGCAACAACACACGCTGCCCCAGAAATCCCAACCTGAGCATCATCATATGAGCGAAGTCGAACTTTATCCCGGCCGGGTGTCGCCGCTTGGCCTCGGCACCATTCCGCTTGGCGACCTGCACGAATACAGCGGCCTCGACCTTTTGCAGCGCATCATCGACGGCAAATATCCGGCGCCGCCGATTTCCTTCCGGCTGAATTTTACCCTGACCGAAGTGTCGGAGGGACGGGCGGTGTTTCGCGGCATGCCGAGCGAGCGCCATCTCAACCCGCTGGGCGGCGTGCATGGCGGCTGGGCGGCGACGCTGCTTGATTCGGCGCTGGCCTGCGCGGTGCAGACGCTGCTCGAGAAGGGCGAGGCCTACACGACGGCGGAGTTCAAGGTGAATTTTACGCGGCCGATCACGCCAAAGACCGGCGAAGTGGTCTGCGAGGGCAAGATCGTCCACAAAGGCCGCACGCTGGCGGTGTCGGAAGCAACGCTGAAGGATGCGCAGGGCAAATTGCTCGCCTTCGGCACCGAGACATGCTCGATCTTCCCAGCCGCCAATCTGGCGGCGCGCTGAGGAAGGCGGCTTTGGCTCAGCCGGCTTGGCGCCGTTTCATGAAATCATCGAGGATGGCGCGTTGACCGCTGAGGATTTTGAGGCTGGCTTCAGGCAATGAAAACCAGCCGGCTCTGTCGACTTCGCGAAACTCCTTCATCGAGCCGGACCTCGGTGGCCATTCCATGGTGAACATGTTGCTCTTGACGGCATCGGCATCGGCGTCGACATCGGCTTCGACGCTCCAGGCGATGACGATCTTGCCGCCGGGTTGCCGATAGCTGCCGACAGGCTCGAAATCGCCTTCGATGGCGACGCCGAGTTCCTCTCCGGCCTCGCGCCGGGCGGCCGCCAGCTCATCCTCGTTCTCTTCGACGAGACCCTTGGGGATAGACCACGCGCCTTCGTCCTTCCTTGCCCAGAAGGGACCGCCGGGATGGATGAGCAGAAACTCGAGAATGCCGGCCTTTGTCCGGTGGATTAGCAATCCAGCACTTCGTTTCGGCATTAGATTTTCCTCGTAGCTCATTTGAGGATAGCATGGGTCCCTGGCAAGTAGCGGCGGCGCCATTCCTGACCATCCGGGATGATGGGTGAGGATAACGGCTGTAGACCGCTGGAATTTGCCGGCGAAACATGCTCGATGATTTCTCTCCGCTCACCATTGCGGTGGCGTGACTTGAATAGCCGTCTGGGGTGGCCGTGTGGCCGCCGCAATTGTCAGTGAAAACTGGCCTGGTTTGGGGGAACCGCCATGTTTGAAAGCCTGATTGGCGCTGTCGTCGTTGTCGTGCTGTTCGTCCTCGTCTTGCGCCAGCAGGGCCGCATCAGCCTGATCGAGCGCGAACTCGGCGCGCTGCGCAGCCTGGTTCTGTCCGGTGTGAATGTTGCTGCGCCCGCTGCCAAGGCGGTTGAGGCGGCCGCAAATGACAGCGTGCCGGCGGATGCCGCTGAGGCCACCACAGCGATTGCCGACATAGCTTCGCCAAGAGTAGCCGAAGTGGCACAAGCGCCGGCCGCGGCGCCCGAAGCGGCCACCAGCGAGCCCGTGCCGGAACTTTCGGCAGCGGCCAAGGCGGCGTTGACCGGATCCGCGCCGGCTGCCACCGCGAAAGCAGCTCGCCAGTCCGAAGTTGAAACCGCGCTCGGCACACGATGGGCGGTCTGGGTCGGCGGCATCGCGCTGGCCTTGGGCGGCCTGTTCCTGATCCGCTACACCATCGAGGCCGGCATTTTCGGCCCGGAAGTGCGGCTGGCCCTGGCGGCATTGCTCGGTCTGGTGCTGATCGGCGGCGGCGAGTTCATCCGCCGCACGGGCTTCAAGGTTCCGGTGGAAGGAGTGGCTGGCGCCTACATCCCGGCGATCCTGACGGCCGCCGGCGCCTTCATCCTGTTCGGCACGGTCTATGCCGCCCATGCCGTTTACGGCTTCGTCGGCCCGACCTTCGCCTTCACCGTGCTCGGCGCCATCGGCGTGGCAACGATTGTCGCCGCTCTCGTCCACGGCCAGGCACTGGCCGGCATCGGCCTTGTCGGTTCAATGGCAACGCCGGCGCTTGTGTCCTCGCAGGCACCCAACCCATGGGCGCTGTTCATCTATCTCGCCATCGTGCTTGCCGCCACCGCGGTGATCGCCCGCATGCGCGACTGGAAATTCCTGATCGCGGCGGCCTTCTTCGGCACCGGCGCCTGGACCATCGCCTACATGATGGCTGCGCCCGGCACCGACCTTGCCGTCATCCTGTTCATCGACGCGGTGACGCTGGCAGTGCTCGCCTTTGTCTGGCTGGGCAGTCGTGGCGGCGAAGCGGAAACTGCAAAGAACGGTTTCGACTGGCCCTCGATCGTGCCTGGCGTCTTCGTTGCGTTTTCAGCGCTTGGCCTGTCGGTCGACATGACACTTGTCGCCGCCGGCGGCGCCTTGCCGGGCGCAACCGTCCTCGTTGCCCTTGTCGCCACCGCACTCTACCGGCCGCGCGCGCTGCCGCTGCTGCACGCCGCCGGTGTGGTGAGCGTGATGATCTATCTCGGCATTATTCCGCCCGCCACCATCGGCTCGGACATATCCCAGGGAAACATAGGCTTTGACGGCATGCCGGTGGCCGCCGGAAACCCGTGGACGCTGCACATCGGCATCGGTCTCGGCCTGGTCTTCATCGGCGCCGGTTTCTGGGCCGCACGCCGCTTCGCCGCAACCGCACAGGTTCGCGCGGCATGCTGGGCGGCATGGGGCGTTGCTGCGCCGCTGGTCATCCTGCTGACGCTGTGGCTCGCCTATGGCAATCTCGATCGCGATCTTGCCTACGCCACAGTCGCTGCCCTTCTGGTTGTCGTCTTCGCCGCCGGCGGCGAATGGATCGCGCGCGCCGAACAGCCGCCACTTAAGGGCGACATCGCCGTCTCCTTCGCGCTGTGCGGCTCGGCTCTGGCCGGCCTGCTGATGCTGCATATGGCCTTCGGTTCCGGCTGGACGACCATTCTCGCCGGCGTTGCCGCCATCGTGCCGGCGCTGGCGACGCGCTGGCGCTCCTATCCGGTGCTCGGCTGGATTTCGGTCGGCGCGGTCGTCGCCGTGCTTGGCCGCGTTGCCTTCGATCCGACCATCGTCGGCGCCGGGTCGCTGACGACGACGCCGGTGTTCAACTGGCTGCTACCCGGATACGGCGTGCCGGCGCTGACCTTCGGCTTCGCCGCCTGGCAACTCGCCCGCACCACCAATGGCCGGCCGCGCCTTGCCATGGAGGCGGGTGCAGCCCTGTTCGCGCTGCTCACCATCGCCATGCTGGTGCGCCACGCCATGCATGGCGGCGTCATCGACACCGGCCCGGTCACGCTCGCCGAGCAGGCGATCTACACGCTGATCGCCATCGGCGCCGGCGCCATGCTGGTCGCCATCGACATGCGCTCGCCAAGCTCGGTGCTGCGCTACGGCTCGATGGCCGCCGGCGTGGTCTCGGTCACCTTCATCGTCTTCCAGCATTTCCTGGTGCTGAACCCGCTGTTCACCGACGAGACGACCGGCCAGATCCCGGTGTTCAACCTGTTGTTCCTGGCCTACCTGCTGCCGGCCATCGCCGCCGGCGGGCTGGCGCTCTATGCCAGGTACAAGCGGCCGCCATGGTATGCGCAGATGCTGGCGGTGGTCGCGGCACTGCTTGTCTTCGCCTACGCCACACTGTCGGTCAGGCGCGTGTTCAAGGGCGAGTTCATCGGCCTGTGGAGCGGCCTTGGCCAGCTCGAGACCTACACCTATTCGGCGCTCTGGCTGGTCATCGGCGTCGTGCTGCTCACCGCTGGCGTCTGGTTGAAATCGCAGGTGCTGCGCATCGCCTCGGCGGCGCTGATCGCGATTGCCGTGGTGAAAGTCTTCCTGTTCGACATGTCGGAGCTGGAAGGCGTGCTCAGGGCGCTGTCCTTCATCGGCCTGGGTGCGGTGCTGATCGGCATCGGCCTGTTCTACCAGCGGCTTCTGACGCGGGCGGCGAAAGAGGGCAGCGCCGCGCCTTGAATGAATATGCAAGATGGTATATGAATATCCTCTAGGGGATATTCATATGCCGCTCTATATCCGTGACGATGAAGTGGATGCGCTGGCCGCCAGATTACAGCGCGAGACGAACGCTCCGAGCAAAACGGAAGCGGTGCGAATTGCGCTCGTGCACGAACTTGAACGCAATCGCACCAAGGTGCCGCTGCGCGACCGGATTGCCACGCTGCAGACCGAGGCCAGGAAGATCGGCCTACCCAATCCCGATTTCGACATGAAGAAATTCACCGACGAGATGTGGGAAGACTGATGTTTGTCGACGCATCAGTGATCGTGGCAATTCTCAACCAGGAGCCGGGCTGGGAGGAATTGCTCAAGCGGCTTTCCGGTTTTTCGGGCTTGCTCTGCGTTTCTCCGTTGGTGCGCTTCGAAGCAACGCAGGCACTGGCGCGTGCCGGCGCGGGGTCGCGCAAACCCACTGCCGAGGCCCTTCTCCATGCTCGCGATCTGTTTGATCGGTTCATCGTGGAGATTGACGGAGGGAGTGTGATCATCGACGACGACATCGGCTCTAGCGCCATCGATGCCAGCGCCCGTTACGGCAAAGCCGTTGGGCACCGGGCGGATCTGAATTTTGGCGACTGTTTCGCCTATGCCTGCGCGAAAAGCCTCGATCTTCCGCTGCTCTACAAGGGCAATGATTTCGCACTGACGGATTTGGGATAATTCGGCTTTCTTGTTGATTGCCGGGAATAATTTGGCCGATCATCTCGTTATCTCATTGCTTGGGTGACCGGGGCGGCGGACCGCTTCGCGCTGGCCGCTTGCGCCGCGCCGGGAAGGCGCGTTCAATTGGTTAAACAAGGGCGACCTCAGAACCAGCGGTCATGGACGAAAAGAAGGCAGCAATCCTTGGTGAAATACCGCGCCTGCGCCGCTACGCACGCTCGCTTCTGCGCGACCGCGATTCCGCCGACGATCTCGTCCAGGATTGCCTCGAACGGGCGCTCTTGCGGCTCGAGAGCTGGCAGACAGGAGAAAGCCCCCGGAGGTGGCTGTTTACGATCATGCATCATTTGTTCATCGATCAGATGCGCAAGGTGAACCGGCGCGGTGAGGCGGCGATCCTGCCGCTCGACGCAAACGAGGCGCAGGCAGTCCCCGCCGAGCAGGCGGAGAATGCCGCCTCGCGCGAGATCATCGACGCTCTGCAGGCGATCAGCCCCGACCGCCGCGCCGCCCTCGTCATGGTCGCCATCGAAGGCTTTTCCTATGCCGAGGCCGCCAACATTCTCGGCGTGCCCGCCGGCACGCTGATGTCGCGCATAGCGCGCGGGCGCGAGGAGCTGCGCAGCCTGCTCGACGACACCGCGCGCCGCCGCTCGATAAGGATCGTCGAGAAATGACCCGCCGCGATTTTTCCGAACGCGATATCCACCTGGCCCTCGACGGTGAACTGCCGGGCGACGAGCACGCCGCCTATGACGCCTGGATCGACGCCAATCCCGAAATGAAGGCGAAAAGCGCCCGCTACACCGCCGACCGCGCCGCACTGCGCGCCGCCTTTGCCGGCGTGCTCGACGAGCCCGTGCCGGTGCTGTTCAAGCAGATCGTGCGCGGTGAAGGCGCGACCAAAGTGGCGGCGCGGCAGTCGCGCTGGTGGCTTGCAGCCGCGGCGGCCGCGGTGCTCGTCGTCGGCGGTCTTGGCGGCTATTTTGCCGGCATCGACGGTATCGGCAGGGATGACGGGGCAGACGACCAGCTGGCCGAGGAGGCTATCGCCGCCCATGTCATCTATGCCGCCGAACAACGCCATGCGGTGGAAGTGCCGGCCAGCGACAAGGATCATCTGCAGACCTGGCTGTCCAACCGCGTCGGCCTGAAGCTGGTGGCGCCCGATCTGGTGGCGGAGGGCTTCCAGCTGGTTGGCGGCCGGCTGCTGCCCGCCGGCCAGGGCAAGGCCGCCATGCTGCTTTACGAGGACGCCAAGGGCCAGCGCATCTCCCTGTTCGTTACCGCTGATTCCTCAGCCAAGTCCAAGGGTACCTACATGGCCGACGCCGACGGTCCCGAGGCGGTCTACTGGCTGGACAAGGGCTATGCCTGCGCAGTCGTCGGTTCGCTGCCGCGCGAGCAGCTGGCGGCAGTGGCCAAGCGCGCCTATGGCCAGCTAGTGGCCGGCCTCGCCAGTTGAGCGCATTCCGTTTTCGCAGTCGTGCAACGGGGGCGGCGGCGCACTTCGCGGTGCTGCTCCCATCGCCCACTCGCGGCGGAACCTGTCACAATTCGGCCCTATTCAAGGTGCGATAGCGCTTGGCTGATATCGGCGTTTCGGCTGATGTTTGCGACGTGTTCGACCGGGGCTTTCCACCCACTCAATCGAGGTTTTCTGAACCCGCATGCCTGCCGAGATTCGCAAGGCCCGCGCGTCCGACGTCGATGACCTCGCCGCCATCGAGAAGGCGGTTTTTTCCAGTGACCGCATTTCCCGGCGCTCCTTCCGCCTGTTGATCGAACGCGAGACCGCAGAGATGCTGGTCGCCGAAAGCGATGGCCGCGTCGCCGGCTACGCCGTGGTGCTGTTTCGCAAGGGCAGCGGCGTCGCCCGGCTCTACTCGCTTGCCACCAGTCCGTTTTTCAGCGGCCTCGGCTTCGGCCGCATGCTGCTTGCAGCAGCCGAAGAGGCCGCCTTCGAGCACGACCGCATGATGCTGCGCCTCGAAGTGCGCGAGGACAATCTTCGCGCCATCCGCATCTATGAGCAGAGCGGCTACCGCAAGATCGGTCGCGAACCCCACTACTACGAGGATGGCGAGACGGCGCTGCGCTATGAGAAGACCTTGCGCGGCGACATTCCGGTCGCCACCAAAGTGCCATTCTACCAGCAGACCTGCGAATTCACCTGCGGCCCATGCTGCCTGATGATGGCGATGGCCAATTTCGATTCCGGCTTCGTGCCCGATCCGGTCATGGAAATCCGCCTGTGGCGTGAGGCGACGACGGTGTTCATGATGTCAGGCCCTGGCGGCTGCGAGCCGTTCGGCCTTGCGGTAGCAGGCCACGAAAACGGGCTAGCGGCGGAAATCTTCGTGTCCTTTTATGGCGCGCTGTTCCTGCAGTCGGTGCGCAGCGAGGACAAGCGCCGGGTGATGGAACTCGCCCAGGTCGACTTTCGCCGCCGCGCGGAACAATACGGCATCCCGGTGAATTACCGTCCATTCGCCATCGACGACATCCGTGGCGCTTTGGCCGAAGGCAAACTGGTGCTGGTGCTGATCAGCGGTTTCCTGATGTTCGGCAAGAAGGTGCCGCATTGGGTGCTGGCCATCGGCGATGACGGCGACCATATCCTCATCCACGATCCCTGGGTCGAGGACGAAAGACAGGAGACCATCCTCGATGCCGCCAACATTCCCGTGCCGCACGGCATCTTCATGAACATGGCGCAATTCGGCCGCGACGGACTGCGTGCCGCCATCACTCTTGGGAAACGCAGATAACAATGACCTGGGTCATCCTCACCGGCCGGCAGAACGATCTCGATCAGGCCGCGACGCCGCATAAGATCATCACCAACCGTGATTATCTTGCGCATCCGGCGCTGTTTCGCGGCCAGCAGCCGAAGGTCATCAACCTGTCGAACAATTACGCCTACCAGAGCCGCGGCTACTATGCCTCCCTGCTCGCGGGTTCGCGCGGCCACAAGGTCATCCCGACGGTCGAGACGATGATCGACCTGTCGGAGCGCAAGCTCTACGAGCACGCGCTGCCGGAACTGGAGCTGGCGCTCAACAAATGCCGCAAGGATCTCGGCGGCGTCTTTCCGCAAAAAGTCTGCATCTTCTTCGGCATCGGCCCGTCGAAGATCTGGGATCGCTTCGCCAAGCTTTTGTTCGACTGGTTCCGCGCCCCGGCGCTTGAGGTCCACATCAAGGACAGCGCCGAATGGGCTTCGATCCGCAAGATCGGCTTCCTGCCGCTGGCCAGGATGACCGAGGAGGAAGAAGCCTTCTTCGTGCAGGCGCTCGAGACCTACACCAACCGCGAGTGGCGTGACACCAAGGGCCGCACTCCGGCGCGCTACACTTTCGCCACGCTGGTCGATCCGCATGAGGAACTGCCGCCGTCGGAGATTTCCTCGCTGCGCTACTGGGCCAAGATCGCCGAAAAGATGGGCGTCGAAATCGAACCGATCACCAGGAAGGATCTGGCCAAGCTCGCCAATTACGACGCGCTGTTCATCCGCGAGACCACCTCGATCTCCAACCATACCTACCGCTTCGCGCGCCGCGCCCAGCAGGAAGGCATGCCGGTGATCGACGATCCGCTGTCGATGATCCGCTGCACCAACAAGGTCTATCTCAACGAACTGATGGCCTACAACAAGGTGCCGGTGCCGCCGACAGTGATGATTGCCGGCACCACGGACCTCGAACTGGCGGCGCAGACGCTGGGCTTTCCGCTGGTGCTGAAGATCCCGGACTCATCGTTCTCGCGCGGCGTCAAGAAATGCGGCAACTTCGAGGAACTGAAGACACTCGCCACCGAGTGGCTGGAGGATTCCGATCTTCTGATCGCGCAGAAATTCATTCCGACCGAATATGACTGGCGCGTCGGCGTGCTCGGCGGCCAGCCTCTGTTTGCCGTGCACTATCTGATGGCCAAAAAACATTGGCAGATCGTCAACCACAAGGCCAGCGGCAAGCCCGACCAGGGCGGCATCAAGACCTTCACGCTGAAAGAGACGCCGCCGCATGTCGTCGAGACGGCGGTGAAGGCGGCGCGCTGCATCGGCGACGGGCTTTACGGCGTCGACCTCAAGGAAACCAAGGATGGCGTCTTCGTCATCGAGGTCAACGACAACCCCAATCTCGATCATGGCTGGGAGGATTCCGGCGAAAAGGACGAGGTCTGGGTGCGGCTGACGCAATGGTTCCTGGAACGGCTCGACCGTCCCGGGCGGTAATTCAAGGCGAGGGGGACGCATGCAGTTCATCGTCATCGAGGATTTCACCGGCTGCGATCGCAAGGAGATCTATCGTCGCTTCGGCGAGCGCGGCCGCCTGAAGCCGGATGAGCTTGTCGTGCACCACTCGTGGATCGCGGCGGATATGAGCCGCTGCTTCCTTCTGGTCGAGGCCGATGACGTCACGCTGCTGCAGCGCTGGGTCATCGAATGGGCTGACCTTGTGGAGTTCGAGATCATTCCCGTGGCGACGAGCAAGGACATGGTCGCCGCTTTGGCCAGCCATCTCTGAGTGGGGCGGCATTCGCCGCCCATGTCTGAGTGGGGCACGCCATCATCGGAGCGCCGGCGAACCCACCGACCGCCGGCATTCCCCGATCAGCCAATTGCGAAACGCCGCAACCACGTCGCGCCTTGCGCTGCGCTCCGGGATCGTCAGGTAATAGGGCTGGCGCAGCGCGATCGACAGGGCATTCGGCCGGACCAGACGGCCGTCTTCCAGCGCCTTGGCGCAATAGATGCCTTGTGCCAGCGCCACGCCCAACCCTGAAATGGCCAGGTCGAGCGCTGCCCGCGACGAGTTCGCCGACAGGCCGCGCTGGATTGCCCGGCCGGGTTCGATGCCCGCCGCCTCGAACCAGTTGCGCCACGACGGAAACGACGCGCCGGTCGGCCCCCAATCGGTGTGGATCAGCGGCAGGCCGGCCAGGTTTTCCGATCTGGCGGCAAGTCCAGGCGCACAGACGGGATAGACGGCGTCCCTGACAATGTCCTCGGTCGGGTGCTCGCGATAATGCGGACCAAAGGACAGTCTGAGGTCGATCAGTTCACGGTCGAACGGCACCGGGTCGTCATCGCCGCGCAGCGAGATATCGACGGCGCCATGGCTGGCGACGAAGCCGGCGAGACGTTCCGAAAGCCAGCCCATCGCCATGGACGGCGGCACCGATACGACAAGCCGCGGGCGGAAGGCATCGCTGCCGCGCGCGATGCTGCCGATCTCCTGGAAGGCCAAGGTCAGCCTCGGCAGCATCTCGACGCCGGCTTCGGTCAGCACTACGCGACGATTGACGCGATGGAACAGCTTGCGGCCCATCTGCTCCTCGACGGTGCGGATAAGCTGGCTGACGGCCGCCGCCGAGATCGACAGCTCTTCCGCCGCCGCGGCAAAGCTCCCCGAGCGTGCAGCCGCCTCGAAGGCTTGCAGTCCTTTCAGGGATGGAAGCGCGGCCATTTGGTGATCCGATAGATAAGCTTAGCTTATCTATTTTGCAGAAATCCTCGTTTTTAGAAAGGTTTCTTGTTGGGGTAGCGTGGCGTAATGAACATATCGGCTCAGACTGAACCCAGAGACCATCGTGATGTCATCGCGTCGCTGACCAATGAGCAGCGCAGCCGCCTGACCGGCAAATCGAACGGGCCGGGACTGGTCCAGCTCGCATTTCACCTCGGCGGGATCATCGTTCTCGGCGCGCTGATCGCGGCCAAGGTGCCGTACTGGCCGCTGCTGATGCTGCCGCAAGGCATCCTCATCGTCTTCCTGTTCACGCTGCTGCATGAGACGGTGCACAGGACGGCTTTCGAGACACAGTGGCTCAACGATGCCGTGGCAAGGGTCTGCAGCCTGGCGATCGCGCTGCCGGCCGACTGGTTCCGCTACTTCCATTTCGCTCATCATCGCTTCACCCAGGATCCCGACAACGATCCCGAACTCGCCTTTCCGAAACCGAAGACGGTGCGGCAATACATCGTCCATGTCTCGGGCCTGCCGATGTGGTGGGGGCATTTGCAGACGCTCTACACCAACGCGACCGGCGGCTGCCGAGATAGCTACGTGCCGCCGAAGGGCCTGCTCAAGGTGCGTGCTGAGGCCCGCGCCATGATCGCTTTCTATGTCGTAGTCGCCGCACTAGCGCTCTGGTTCAACGCGACGGTGCTGCTCTATGTCTGGATCGTGCCGGCGCTGCTCGGCCAGCCATTCCTCAGGCTTTACCTGCTGGCCGAGCACGGTCGCTGCCCGCTCGTCGCCAACATGCTGGAAAACACCCGTACCACGCTGACCAATTGGCTGGTGCGCAAGGTTGCCTGGAACATGCCCTACCACGCCGAGCATCACGCTTATCCCGGCGTGCCGTTCCATCAGCTGCCGGCGTTCCACCAGCTGATAGAGCGGCATCTTAAAGTGGTCGAGCCCGGCTATGTCAGCTTCCACGAAAAATACATCGAGACGCTGCGCTGAATAGCGGCATTCAATCTGGTGTATTGGTGGCCGCCGTCTGCTCGACGAGGGTGACGAAATAACTCAGCACGGTCGGAACGATTGCGTCGTTGAAGATATAGCGATCGCCATGCAGTCCTTCGCCCGGTCCGACTGAGCCGGCGCCGACCCACGCATAGCAGCCGCCGGCTTCGCGGATCATGTAGGCGAAATCCTCGCAACCGAGGCTCGGGTTGAATACGGTCTCGACCCGCTCGCGGCCGACGACAGCGGCGGCGGCCTGGACGGCTTGGGCCGTCGCGGCTGATGTATTGACCAGCGGTGGGTAACCGTTTTTGTAGACGAGCTTGGCGGTCAGGCTGTTCGCCGCAGCGATACCCTCCGCGATCTCCCCGACCAGTCTTTCGCAATGGTCCGACAGAGCGGGCTCGAAGAAACGGCAGGTCCCCTGCAGCCAGACCTTGCCCGGCACGATGTTGCCGACATTGCCGCCATGGATCTGCGTGATCGAGACGACCAGCGCCGTCTGCGGATCGACCGAGCGGCTGACGATGCGCTGCACGGCCTGAACGAAAGCGCTGGCCGCGAGCACCGGGTCGTCGCCAAGCTGCGGCATGGCGGCATGTGCGCCGGTTCCCTCGAAACTCAACTCGAAAGTGTCGACAGCCGCCATCATCGCGCCGGCTCGGGTCGCGATCGTGCCGAGCGGCAGTCCCGGCCAGTTATGGACGGCGTAGACGGCTTCCACCGGGAAGCGCTCGAACAGCCTGTCCTCGATCATGCGCATGCTGCCGCCTTCATTTTCCTCCGCCGGTTGGAAGATGAAATAGACGGTCCCGTCGAAGGCTCTGCTATCGGCGAGCAGCCTGGCGGCGCCGAGCAGCATCGCGGTGTGGCCGTCATGGCCGCAGGCATGCATTACGCCGTCCTTTTTCGAAGCATATGGCAATCCGGTCTTCTCCAGCACAGGCAAGGCATCGAGCTCGGCCCTGAGCCCGATGGCGCGTGTCCCCGGCCGTCCCCTGAGGACGCCGACCACGCCGGTGCCGCCTATGCCTTCATGGATTTCGTCGAGCCCGAAGGCGCGCAGCTTGTCGGCAACAAAGCGCGCTGTCTCATACTCGCTGAAACCAAGCTCGGGATTGGCGTGGATGTGATGCCGCCATTCCACCACCTGCGGGGTGAGGGCGGCGACGGGGTCGTTGTGCAGCATTGCGCTCTCCTTGCCGGCCGTCGTAAATTCGGCCTTGTCGATGCCAGCACCTAAAGGGTTTGCGCCGGCAGCGTCTTGAACAGGATTGACCGTGTCGGGAATTCAGGAGCCGCAGGAGACAACGCAGTTCTGGCGTCATCCGCGCTTTCGCGATCTTGGCATGCTGAGGGCGCGTTTCACCCGGCATCGCTACCAGTTGCACACGCACCCGACCTATGTCGTCGCGCTGATCACGCATGGCTGCGAGCGTGTCCGCATCGGCAACGAGACCGTCGTCGCGCCGGTGGGCACGGTCCTCCTCGTCAATCCGGAGGTGTGGCACGACGGCGAGGCAGGTGCCGAGCAGGGCTGGGCCTACCGCACCTTCTATCCCTCGGTTTCCCTCATGGGCGCGATCGCTGCAGAACTCGGGCAGGATCGCGCGCCACTGTTTTCGCAATCGATCGTCGATGATGCCGATCTCGTCCAGGCGGTGGCCGCCGCACACCAGGCCTCGACATCAGGCGATGCCACAAGTGCCGAGACATCCATGCTGATCGCCTTGCGCAAGCTCGTCCTGCGCCATGGCGATTGGGGCGGCCGGAGGCGCGAGGCGGTCGAAAGCGTCGGCTCGAAAAGCCGGCTCCAGGTCTATGAACAAGTCATCGAGGATCATCTGGCTTCGGACCTCGATTTGCGGCGGCTGGCCGAAGCCGCAGGCGTGACGCGCTTTCAGGTCATCCGGGATTTCAGGAAGGCGCTCGGTCTCACGCCCGCTGCCTTCATCCGTGACCGCCGGTTGCGCCGCGCCGATCTCCTGATCCGCCAGGGCTCAAACCTCGCCGACGCCGCCTTTGCGGCCGGCTTCTCCGATCAGAGCCATCTTTCGCGCACCTTCCGCGCGGCGCATGGAATGACACCCGGGATGTTCAGGCGGGCCGGGACGCTGCCTTCGACTTGAGCAGTCGTGCCATGTCAGCCGCCTTTGACGGCACGCCGATCAGAAAGCCCTGCGCCTCGACACAGCCAGCCTTGCGCAATATGTCGAGCTGCGCTTCGGTCTCGACGCCTTCGGCGGTGACGGTGATGCCAAGCTCGGCGCCAAGCCCGATGATCGAGCGCACGATCGCCGCCGTGTCCCGGTTGTCGATATCATGGATGAACGATCGATCGATCTTGATCTTGTCGACGGGAAAGCGCCTGAGATAGCCGAGCGACGAATAGCCGGTGCCGAAATCGTCGAGCGCGATGCGGATGCCGAGTTCGCGCAGCTGCCTCAGCGTCCGCAGCACCGTCTTGCTCTCATCCATCAGCACGGTTTCGGTGATCTCCAGCTCAAGCCGCCTGGCCGGCACGCCGGAAACGGCCAGCGCCGAAATCACGCTGCGGGCGAAGTCGGCACTTCTGATCTGCACGGCCGAGACGTTGACGGCAATGCGCATTCCAGGTGGCCAGCCGGCGGCCACGCTGCAGGCCTGTTTCAGCGCCCATTCGCCCAGCGGAACGATCAGTCCGCTGTCTTCGGCGGCCGCGATGAAATCGTCGGGCGCCACCAGGCCGCGCGTCGGCGAATTCCACCGCATCAAAGCCTCGGCGCCGACGATTTCGCCCGACGCGATGTTGGTGATCGGCTGGAAGTCCAGGACAAATTCCTGGCGCTTCAGTGCCGTCTCGAGATCGGTTTCGAGCGTCCGGCGCGCCCGCGCCAGGGCATCCATGCCGGGTTCGAAAAAGCGGTAGACGTTGCGGCCTTCGCTCTTGCCGCTGTAGAGCGCCATGTCGGCATTCTTCAACAGCGTGTCGGCGTCCTTGCCGTCACCGGGATACAGCGCGATGCCAAGGCTGATGCCGACATGCATGTCGCGGCCCTTGTCGCGAAACGGCTGGCTGACGACAGCGACGATGCGCTTTGCCAGTTGTTCCGCATCGGTGGCACCTTTGGGATTGAACTGTAGGATGGCGAACTCGTCGCCGCCGAGACGGGCGACCACATCGGTCTCGCTGCGCAGGCTGTGCCGCAACCGGTCGGCCACGCACTTCAGCAGCCAGTCGCCGGCCGGGTGCCCCCAAGTGTCGTTGATGACCTTGAAGCGATCGAGGTCGAGCGAGAAGATCGCCAACGGAGTAGCAGCGGTTTCGCCAAGCGCCTGGTCGAGCCGTTCGCGGAACATCGAGCGGTTAGGCAGGTCGGTCAGCGTGTCGTAATGGGCAAGGTGGCTCATGCGCACTTCGGCGCGCCGGCGCTCGGTGATGTCTTCGAAGGTCGCCACCCAGCCGCCGCCGGCAAGCGGCCGGCGCGCAATCAGCAATGTTCGGCCATCGGCAAGGATGCGATTTGTCGAGCGCGTTTCGCCGGCCTGCAGGCTGGCCCTGGTCTTGGAGATCTCGCCGTCGATGTCGATCGACGGATAGATGCGCAGGCGCACCATCTGCTCGAGCAGGGCGCGCTGGCTCATGCCGAGCGGGAAGTCTCTGGGCTTGACGTTGTAGAGGTCGAAGAAGCGCTGGTTGCGCACGATCAGCGTACCGTCAGCGTCATACATCAGCAGGCCTTGCGACATGTTGGCCAAGGCCGCATCGAAGCGACGGTGCTGCTCCTTCAATTCCTGCTCGGCCCGCCTTTGCTCGGTGATGTCCTCATAGATCGACACCCAGCCGCCCGAGGCCAGTGGCCGGTGCGTGATGGAGATGATACGGCCGTCCGACAGTATTTCCTCGTAGGTCGAGGCTTGCGCGCGCTCGATATAGGGCTTGCGGATGGCATAGAGGTCCGCGGCGCTCTGCGAGGCGACACCGATGTCGACGCTGTGTTGGAGAATATCCAGGAACGCGATGCCGGGCCGCACGATCTTCGCATCGAGGGAGAAGATGCTGAGATAGTTGCCATTGCAGATGATCATCCGCTCGTCGGCATCGAACATGCACAGGCCATGCGACATGTTTTCGACGGCCGCCGAAAAGCGCTCGTTCTGGTGGCGCAATTCGTCTGCGATCTGCTGTGGGGCGGCGACGCCTCCGGCTCCCCGTCTGCGGACGGGCGAACCACCCTTGACGTGCGCAACGGACATGAGGCGTACCTGCTGACCGTGATCGAACCCGGTACTGTGGTTACCGCTGGTTAATTTAGCGTATGTTCACTGTGCCTAATGCACAGCAACCGTTGCCTGGCGCTGCTTTTCAAGCGTCGCATAACGCTCGAGGAACGCCGCCTGCGCCGAGGTCACCGAGCGCGGCGTGAAATCGAAGCGGTCGGCATTGAAGCCGCGCGGCCGGCCGAAGAACTCGGTTGCCTCCGCGGTCGAAAAGCCGGCGAGCAGCGTCGCCTCATAGTAGGCAGCGATCTGGTCGGCGCGCTTGATCTCTTTGCGCAGGCCGACGCCGAGTTCCGCCGGCAGCGAAAAGCGCTGATGGATGGCGCGCTGCAGGCGCAACTCGCAATCCTTGTAGGAGCCGCCCATCACCGATTTGAACGGCGAGATCATGTCGCCGATGACATATTCCGGCGCGTCGTGCAGCAGCGCCGCCAGCCGCGCATTGGCCGAGGCATCCGGCTGCAATTCGCCAAAAAGCGCCTCGACCAGCAGCGAATGCTGGGCAACCGAAAAGGCGTGATCGCCGCGTGTCTGACCATTCCAGCGGGCGACACGGGCAAGCCCGTGGGCGATGTCGGAGATTTCGATGTCGAGCGGCGAGGGATCGAGCAGGTCTAGCCGCCGTCCCGACAGCATGCGCTGCCAGGCGCGCGGCGGCGCCCCGACACGGTCGGCGGCCATCAGGCGTCCTCCGCGCCGACCGCTTCCCTGGGAAAGCTGAACTTTGCCCAGGCCGGAATGGCGAGCGAAACAGCGACGTCACCCGCCAGGATCGGTTGGCCGGCGTCGAGCGCCGCCTTGACCCGGTCGATGCGGGCAATGGCTAGGCCGATCGAGCCTTCGCTCGAGCCGAGCGTGCCGACCGGCCGCCCCGCCACCGTCAGCTCCGTGCCCGGCGTGGGCAAAGCATGGTCGGCCGAAACGATCAGCACGCGCCGTCTGGCGGTGCCGCGATGCTGCATGCGCGAGACCACTTCCTGGCCGACATAGCAGCCCTTGTTGAAGCAGACCCCGCCGGTCTCGTCGAGCAGCACGTCATGCGGGAAGGTGTCGCCGAGCTGATAGTCCGGCCCGCTTTCGGCAATGCCGTGGGCGATGCGCAGGGTTTGCCACGCAGCCTGATCGCCGCCTTCGGATGCGCCTCCATAGGAGCGGCTGACGGCTACGTCACGGAAGCGGGTATCGGCAAGTACCGTTGAATCAGAATGTGAAGCGGTTGAATCATCGCCCCATGCAACCGTCACAAGCAATTGATCCTGCTTGGCAATCTCGGCTTTGGCGCGCAGCTTGTAAAGCATCAGCCGGCGCAGGAAATCGTCTGCGACGTCGGCCCGGCATTCCAGCTGGAAGCCGCTTTCGCCGGCGCGCGCGATCAGAAAATCGAACAGGATCTTGCCCTGCGGCGAAAGCAGTGCGCCGGGCTTTGCCTCTGCGGCGGCCAGCGTATCGAGGTCGGTGGTGAGGATATTCTGCAAAAAATGCTCGGCATCCGGGCCTGACACGGAAATGAGGGCGCGGTTGTCGAGAAGGGCAAAGGGCATGGGCGGCAAAGAACCTGATCTTGCAAAACAGACGGTCATTACGTAAGCCCCTGATAGTCCCCCCGCAAGAGACCGAACGCCCATGGCCAGCACCTACGACCTCATCCTGACAGGCGGCACGGTGGTCAACCATGACGGCGAGGGCGCGCGCGATGTCGGCGTCAAAGACGGTCGCATCGCGGCTATAGGCGATCTGGGCCAGGCCTCGGCCGGCGAGACGATCGATTGCCGCGGCCTGCACATACTGCCGGGCGTTGTCGACAGTCAGGTGCATTTCCGCGAGCCGGGGCTGGAGCATAAGGAAGATCTGGAGACGGGCTCGCGCGCGGCTGTGTTGGGCGGCGTCACCGCCGTCTTCGAGATGCCCAACACCAACCCGCTGACCACCAGCGAGGCGGCCCTTGCCGACAAGATAAAGCGTGCCACCGGCCGCATGCATATCGACTTCGCCTTCTGGGTCGGCGGCACCCGCGAGAACGCCGGCGATGTCGGCGAACTCGAGCGGCTCCCCGGTGCGGCCGGCATCAAGGTGTTCATGGGTTCCTCCACCGGCGACCTGCTGGTCGAGGATGACGAGGGTGTCGCATCGATCTTGAGAAACACCCGCCGCCGCGCCGCCTTTCACTCCGAGGACGAGTTCCGGCTGCGCGAGCGCCTTGGCCTGCGTGTCGAAGACGACCCGTCATCGCACCCGGTCTGGCGCGACGAGATCGCCGCCTTGCGCTGTACCGAGCGGCTGGTGCGTATTGCGCGAAACACCCGCGCCCGCATCCATGTCCTGCACATCTCGACCGCGGAAGAAATCCTGTTCCTTGAACAGCACAAGGATGTTGCCACCTGCGAGGCGACGCCGCATCATTTGACGCTCGCGGCCGACGACTATGCGCGGCTGGGCACGTTGATCCAGATGAACCCGCCGGTGCGGGCGGCACGCCATCGCGACGGCGTCTGGCACGGCATTGCGCAAGGCATCGTCGACGTGCTGGGCTCCGACCACGCCCCGCACACGCTGGCCGAGAAGGCAAAGCCCTATCCGGCCTCGCCGTCGGGGATGACCGGGGTGCAGACGCTGGTGCCGATCATGCTCGACCACGTCAATTCAGGCCGGCTGACCCTGCAGCGCTTCGTTGACCTGTCCAGCCACGGCCCGCAGCGCATCTTCGGCATGGCCCGGAAAGGCCGCATCGCCGCCGGCTACGACGCCGATTTCACCATCGTCGACATGAAGCGCCGCGAGACCATCACCAATGCGCAGGCCGGCTCCAAGGCCGGCTGGACGCCCTATGATGGCAAGCAAGTCACCGGCTGGCCGGTCGGCACCGTCGTGCGCGGCCGCCGTGTAATGTGGGATGGCGAGATCGTCACGCCCGGGCAGGGCAAGGCTGTGGAGTTTTCCGAGGCGCTGCCGAAATAGCCTGACAGCAAAAACTCAATCTCCGGCGACGAAGAATGTCCACTGCCCGGCGGGCGTGATGCCGACGCGATAGAAGATGTAGGCGCCGAACTGCTTCATGTCGTCATAGTCGCCGGCGGTCACGATCTTGAACAGTTCGACCCGCTGTTTGGCGTCAAGCTTGTCCAGCGGCAGGGCGAAGAAATACGGCCAGACATAGAGCTCCTGCGGCGTGCCGACGTCGACATGGACATAGCCGGCATTGAGCACCTCTTCCATGATGGCGAGGATTTCCTGGCCTTCCTTGTCGCCTGAAAGCCCCTTCAGGAAGGCGATCGGGTCGCCCTCGATCTCGCCCAGCGACAATTGGGTCATGGTCTCGCCCGTGCCGATCAGGGGCCGCAGCTTCTCGATGTCGCCGCTGACGCAGGCTTCGACCATCAGGTCGTGCATGCGCCTGACCGGTTCCGGCAATTTGGAAAGGTCGTAGACGACTTCAGGCACCGGCGCGTCGGGATCGGCACGCGGGTTGGCCACGCCGCCATCGTCGGTCGGCCCTTCCGGCTCGCTTTGTTCGGGCTCTTCGGGTGATTTCGGCTGGCTGGCCGCTGGCGGCGTCGTGCCGGGCAGATCGGGCATCGGCACGGAATTTTCGGAGGGCGCCGTCTCACCATTGGCTGGCGGCTCAGCCGGCGCCGGAAGCTCCTCGCGCTTGATCTCGCTCAGCGCGTAGGCAGGGCTGCTTGTCAGGACAAGTGCCGGCGGAACCGCGGCGCAGGAAGCGGCAAGCCAGATGCTGAGGACCAGTCCGCGAGGCTGGCCTGACATCGAAAAATTCACCGCTTGCCTCTCCTTGGGCCTGGGCTCCTTCAGGTGCCAGGCATGATGCCCAAACGGCGCGCCGTCGTCAAAGAACCGATCAAGGCGCCGTAGCGCCGGTGTGCGCCCAGAGGGACGCGCGCCGCTCTAGTGCCGCAGCCGCTCCGGCTCGAAAGCGCCGGCGATCACCTTTTCACGCATGCGGTCGAGCAGGGCAAGAGCTGAAGTCTCGCCATTGGCGCGCAGCATCTCGCCGAACGCCGTTTCAAGTGCTGCCTCGGCAATGATTTCCGGCTCGATGCCGGCCGACAGACCTTCCGCCCAGGCCTCGCTATGGCTTTCCACCGCGGTCAGGCGCTTTTCTTCCCTGACCAGCGCGTCGATGTCGTTGACGCCATGTTCCATTGCGATGTCCACCCTTTTCAAGCGGCGATCCGACGGGTCGGATCCGGCTTGGGCTGTCCCTATCTCCACGCAGGCTAAGTAAGCATTTGTAAATACGACATTTTTTTGATCGTGTTTGACAAACTTCATCGCCAGCGTTCGGTCCGATTCAAACTTAGCCGATTAGACCGGTGAGCGGGATGAAAACCTTCAGTTTGAGTTAATTCCACATCCGCGCGCTAACGTTTCGTTAATACTGTTGCGAAAGTGCAACACCAACATTGCATCAACGTGCCGTGGATACAAGGCGGGGTGCTCGAAAAGGCGTTGGCTGTGACGCGGTCTGGCGCTCGTCAGTTGCCGTAGCGCGAAGCGATGTCGCGGGTCAGTGTCTCGCCTTCCTTCATGTAGCGGCTGATGGCCGCGGTCGCCGACGGCGTGCACTGCGTGTAGGCGCCGCGGAAGGAACGGTAGCCGCGATTGAAGCTGGCGATGAATCGGGCGCGCCGCTCGGGATCTGGATTTTCCGAATCGATCAGCTTCTCCATCTCGGTGCGCCACTGGTCGCCCTTTTCGCCGCACAGATTACGCAGGAAGTGCAGCGACCCCAGCACCTCGGCCAGCCGCATCAGCCCAGGCTCGAACGGCGACTCGGCGGCCGGCGCCGGCTGCACGGCGGTGCCGGCGGCGAGGCATGCGGCGAGGAAGAGCGCGGCGCGGGTCATAAGTCTTTCTGGCCAAACAATTTGTCGCCTGCAAGGCGATTCTCTGTGTTCAGATACCGGGATCGCTTGAGCCCAGAAGCTCCTCAGCGACCTCAAACACATCGCCTGCGAGCGGCATGTCGGTCATTTCTTTCAGCGTATAGAAGGCGGCGGTCTCGGCGTCGTCACTGGCTGTCGCCTCGCCCCCGGCATAGACAGCGCCGAACACCGTCAGGAGATAGTCGACCGGGTGATTCTCGCCGCTGCCGTCGATGTGGATGTCGCTAAGCGGACGATAGTCTTTCGCCCGCAACCCGGTTTCCTCCAGCAATTCGCGCGCCGCGGCTTGCTCAAGAGTTTCGCCAGGCTCGACCTTGCCGCCGGGAAAGGCATAGACCCCTTGCGACGGCGGCCGCGCCCGCTTGACCAGCAGCACTGTCGTGCCGCGCACAACGGCGACGGAGACGGCGGGAAGTGTCTTGCGCTGCTCGTTCATCGATCGCGATTCGCCTATATGAGGTCAGACCCTTGTGGACGGCTGGCGGCATTGAGCTTTAGCGGTTGCGCAACGCCGGTTCCATCGCCACCTTCGCATGACACCATTCAGAGACCTTAGCCTATGTGCGGACGCTTTGCCCTGACGGCCACGCCGGACCAGACCGCTGCCTTGCTCGGCCTGGCGGCGCTGGAGGAGTTTCCAGCCCGCTACAACATCGCGCCGACGCAGCCGGTGCTGATGGCGCTCTCCGGACCGCCGCGCATGCCGGGCTCGAATTTTCCGGATCGCCAGGCGATGCTGGTGCGCTGGGGTCTGATCCCGGCCTGGGTCAAGGACACCGGGGAATTTCCGCTGCTGTTCAATGCGCGCTCGGAAGGAGCGGCGGAGAAGGCCTCGTTCAAAGCCGCCATGCGCCATCGTCGCGCATTGGTTCCGGCCTCCGGCTTTTATGAGTGGCAGCAATCGGGCAACGGCAAGAAGGGCCAGCCCTACTGGATACGGCCGAGGAATGGCGGGCTCGTCGCCTTTGCCGGGCTGGTCGAAACCTATGCCGAGCCGGGTGGTTCGGAGATGGATACCGGCGCCATTCTCACCGTCAACGCCAATGCCGGCATCGCCCATATCCATGACCGCATGCCGGTGGTCATCGCGCCGGAGGATTTTGCCCGCTGGCTGGACTGCCGCGCGCTCGAGCCGCGCGACGTGGCCGACCTGCTCAGACCTGCACAGCGCGATTTCTTCGAGGCTGTGCCGGTCTCCGACCTCGTCAACAAGGTCGCCAACACCGGGCCCGAGATACAGGACAGGGGCATCGTCGGGCCTGAGCCCGAGAAGGTCAGGCGCCAGAAGCCCGGCGCGGACGACAGTCAAATGACATTGTTTTAGAGCACGACCCCAAGAAACCAGTCTTCGGGAAGAACCTGCTCAATCGGGAAGAGCTGTTATTTTCAGGCGCGCTCAGGCGCCTCAGCCTTCCGTGCCGGCGTACGCCTTGGCGGCGGCCGGTGCCCGGGCTTTGATCAGGCAGCGCGGGGCGAAGTGATTTTCGGTGCCGGCTTCTTCTTCTTGGCAGTGTGGAGAAGGGCGGCGACGATAGCGGCCGGGCCGATCGCGCGGTAGTGGTTGGCGAGCGCCGGTTGCTTGGCGCGGCTCGATTCCTGCTTGGTTCGTGACATCGATCTCTTCCCTGGTAACATTTCTGTGTCTGCGTTTGCCGGCCGAATCTGACCGAATCGTGACCCATGGTGAACTAGCCGGCGAATGTTTCATGACTGTGCTGACATGTTTAATAAAATGTTTCAGTGCCTCATGACCTGTGATCCAGCGGCGCTTTTGCCGGAAGTTGCGACTTGACGGCAACACCGGCCAAGGCGATAAAGCCGCCCATGAAAACGTTTTTCGCCATTTGTGGCATTTGCATTATTGGCTAGCCTCGCGCTGGTCCGGACGTTTTCGCCTCATCTTTCCCCAGAGTGGACAAACGCCCCGGCCAGCAGGCTGGAGCCCGATTTGTGCCTTGGCATAGGACGGCTCTAACCAGAACTTAGTTGACCGGAAGGGCACGCATGTCTGACGCATCGAAGGGTCTCAGCCTCTACAACACGCTAACGCGGACGAAGGACGCGTTCGTCCCGATCGACGCTGGGAATGTGCGCATGTATGTCTGCGGCCCGACCGTCTACGACTTTGCCCATATCGGCAATGCGCGGCCGGCGATCGTCTTTGACGTGCTGTTCCGTTTGCTGCGTCATGTCTACGGCGAGGCGCACGTTACGTATGTGCGCAACATCACAGATGTCGACGACAAGATTAACGCCCGCGCGCTGCGCGATTTCGGCGCCGAGATTGCATCCGGAAGACTGACGCTCAACGAGGCGATCCGCCGCGTCACGGAAAAGACGGCCGACCAGTATCACAAGGATGTCGCGGCCCTCGGCTGCTTGCCGCCGACGGTCGAGCCGCGCGCCACCGAGTTCGTCGCGCGCCGCGCCGATGGCAAGGCCGACATGATCAGCCTCATCGAGCGCCTGATCGAGCGCGGCCATGCCTATGTCGCCGCCGGCGAGGTATTGTTCGACACCGCCTCGATGCCGGATTACGGCGAACTGTCGAAGCGCAATCTCGACGAGCAGCAGGCAGGCGCCCGCGTTGCCGTCGACGCGCACAAGAAGAACCCCGGCGATTTCGTGCTGTGGAAATTGTCGTCACCGGAAGAGCCCGGCTGGGACAGCCCTTGGGGCAGGGGCCGGCCCGGCTGGCACATCGAGTGCTCGGCCATGTCGGCCGCCTATCTCGGTGACGTCTTCGACATCCACGGCGGCGGCCTCGACCTGATTTTCCCCCACCACGAGAATGAGATCGCCCAGTCGCGTTGCGCGCACGGCACCGACGTCATGGCCAATGTCTGGATGCACAACGGCTTCCTGCAGGTCGAAGGCCAGAAAATGTCGAAGAGCCTCGGCAATTTCTACGCCATCGCCGAACTGCTGGAGACCGACACATTCGGCGGCCGCAAATGGCCGGGCGAGGTGCTGCGGCTGGCGATGCTGATGACGCATTATCGCGAGCCGATCGATTTTTCGATCCGCAAGCTGGAGGAGGCCGAGAACACGCTGCGCAAATGGAAACGCGCAGCCGATCTCGCACCGGCCGCAGGGCAAGTGCTGGCGGAAGTCGTGGCAGCGCTGTCGGACGACCTCGCCACCTACGCCGCCTTCCAGCAGCTGACGCAGCTTGCCGGCGAGGCCGCGGACGGCAACGAAGCTGCCGCTTCGCTGAAGGCCTCGCTGCTGTTCCTCGGCTTCGATGTCGTTGCGGCCAAGGTCGATGAGGCTGCGGTCGCCAAAGCCATCGCCAAGCGCCTGGAACTGATCGCCGCGAAAAACTGGGCCGAAGCCGACCGCGTGCGTGATGAGCTGCTGGCGCAAGGCGTGCAGCTTAAGGACGGCAAGGATCCGGTCACGGGCGAAAGAATCACCACCTGGGAGGTAAAAAGATGATCGATCATCTCGGCATCAACGTCGCCGATTTCGACGCTTCGAAGGCCTTTTACGATCAGGCGATGGCGCCGCTAGGCGCCTCGCTGATCTACATGGTGCCGCTGGAATATACCGGCGGCGCCAAGGTCGGTGGCTATGGCCGCGACCGGCCGGTGTTCTGGCTGCAGGCCAGCAACGATGAGCCGAGGACCCATCAGCATGTCGCCTTCACCGCGCGCAGCCGCGCTGAGGTCGATGCGTTCCATGCGGCCGCCCTTGCCGCCGGCGGCAAGGACAATGGCGGGCCGGGCCTGCGGCCGCATTATCACCCGCACTATTACGGCGCCTTCGTCTTCGATCCCGACGGCAACAATGTCGAGGCCGTCTGCCATGCCCCGGAATGAATATGAAACGGAGCGAGATGCGATGAGCCTCGACAATCGGCCGATCTACACCGGCGGCTGCCAATGCGGCGCGGTGCGCTTCCGCGTCGAGGGCGCGCTGGGCGATGCCTCGATCTGCCATTGCCGCATGTGCCAGAAAGCGTTCGGCGCCTTCTACGCGCCGCTGGTTTCGGTGCGTGGCGCCAAGCTCGACTGGACGCGTGGCGAGCCGAAATATTTCGCCTCGTCCAGTCACGTCGACCGCGGCTTCTGCGCCAATTGCGGCACGCCGCTGACCTTTACCGCGCCTGATGGCGTCGGCCTCGCCATTGGGGCGTTCGACAATCCGGCCGAAATCGTGCCGCTGATCCAGTGGGGCACAGAGGCAAAGCTGCCCTATGTCGACACCATCCCGCAACTGCCCGGCGAGGACACGATGGCCGACATGTCATCGGCGCCTTATCTCGCCGAACTCGTCTCCTACCAGCATCCCGACCACGACACCGAACAATGGCCGCCAGAGGAAAGACCATGACCGATGATATCAGAACCGGGGGCTGCCAGTGTGGCGCCGTGCGCTTCCGCATCAGGGGCAAGCTCGGCCGCCCCTCCATCTGCCATTGCCGCATGTGCCAGAAACAGTTCGGCTCATTCTTCGGCGCGCTGGTGACGGTGCCCAAGGACGGTGTCGAATGGGTGCGCGAGGAGCCAACCTACTTCCAGTCGTCGGTCAACATCGATCGCGGCTTTTGCGCCCGTTGCGGCACGCCGCTGACCTATCGCCAGCCGGGCGCGCTGGAGATCGCCATCGGTGCCTTCGACGACCGCTCGGATCTCGCGCCGCAGATCCAGGTCAACTACGCGGCTCGCCTGCCTTGGGTGGAGAAGATCTTCGAGGCGCCGATCCTCGACGATCCCGACTTCTATCGACGGCAGGAGCAGATCATCTCCTTCCAGCATCCCGACCACGAGACGGCCAACTGGCCGCAGCAGGGCTTGAAACTATGACGATGCACAGCAGTTCCTTGCGTACGCTTTATCCCGAGATCGAGGCCTTCGCTTCCGGCATGCTCGATGTCGGCGACGGCCACCAGATCTATTGGGAGCGCTCCGGCACCAAGGGCGCCAAGCCGGCGGTGTTCCTGCATGGCGGTCCCGGCGGCGGCATCTCGCCAAAACATCGGCGGTTATTCGACCCGAAGCTTTACGATGTCATCCTGTTCGACCAGCGCGGCTGCGGAAAATCGACGCCCAACGCCTCGCTCGACGCCAACACCACCTGGCATCTGGTCGCCGACATCGAACGCCTGCGCGAAATTTGCGGCTTCGATAAATGGCTCGTGTTCGGCGGCTCCTGGGGCTCGACGTTGGCGCTCGCCTATGCCGAGACGCACTCAGATCGCGTCAGCGAGCTCGTCGTGCGCGGCATCTACACGCTCACCCGCGCCGAGCTCGAATGGTATTATCAGTTCGGCGTCTCGGAGATGTTCCCCGACAAGTGGGAGCGTTTTCAGGCGCCGATCCCTGAAGCCGAGCGCGGCGACATGATGGCCGCCTACCGCAAGCGGCTGGTTGGCTCCGACCGCAAGGCGCAGCTCGAAGCCGCCCTTGCGTGGAGCCTGTGGGAAGGCGAGACGATCACGCTGCTGCCGGAACCGGAAACCAGCGACAAGTTCGGCGAGGACGATTTCGCCATCGCCTTTGCCCGCATCGAGAACCACTATTTCGTTCACGCCGGCTGGCTCGAGGAGGGACAGCTGCTGCGCGACGCGCACAAACTGAAGGACATCCCTGGCACCATCGTCCATGGTCGCTACGACATGCCGTGTCCAGCGCGCTACGCCTGGGCGCTGCACAAAGCCTGGCCGAAGGCGGATTTCCACCTCATCGAAGGCGCCGGCCATGCCTATTCGGAACCGGGGATCCTCGATCAGCTGATCAGGGCAACGGACAAGTTCGCAGGAAAGAAATGACATCGGCCTTCGGGCCAGAGGAGGGTGCGTACGCACCCGCGCAGCCATGACAAAGCAACGCCTCTATCTCTTCGACACCACATTGCGCGACGGCCAGCAGACGCCGGGCATCGACTTTTCCGTCGAGGACAAGATTGCGATTGCCAAGCTGCTCGACGAGTTCGGCATGGACTATGTCGAAGGCGGCTATCCCGGCGCCAACCCGACCGACACCGCCTTCTTCCAGCAGAAGCGCACGGCGAAGGCAAAATTCGTCGCCTTCGGCATGACCAAGCGGGCAGGCGTGTCGGCGTCCAACGACCCGGGGCTGGCCGCTCTCGTGCAGTCGAAGTCCGATGCCATCTGCTTCGTCGCCAAGAGCTGGGACTATCATGTGCGCGTCGCGCTCGGCTGCACCAACGAGGAGAACCTGGAATCGATCAAGGCCTCGGTGGAAACCGCTATCGCGGCCGGCAAGGAGGCGATGGTCGACTGCGAGCATTTCTTCGACGGCTTCAAGGCCAATCCGGACTACGCGCTGGCCTGCGCCAAAACCGCCTACGACGCCGGCGCGCGCTGGGTGGTGCTTTGCGACACCAATGGCGGCACGCAGCCGTCGGAAGTGCGCGAAATCGTCGGCAAGGTGATCGCATCTGGCATCTCCGGCGATCATCTCGGCATCCACGCGCATGACGACACCGGCCAGGCGGTGGCGAATTCCCTTGCCGCCGTCGAGGTCGGCGTGCGCCAGATCCAGGGCACTTTGAACGGTATCGGCGAGCGCTGCGGCAACGCCAATCTCGTCTCCATCATCCCGACGCTTTTGTTGAAGCCTGCGTTCGCCGACCGTTTCGAGACCGGCATTTCGGCCGAGGCGCTGACCGGCATCTCGCGGTTGTCTCGCGCCTTCGACGAATTGCTCAACCGCGCGCCCGAGGCGCAGGCGCCCTATGTCGGCGCCTCCGCCTTCGCCACCAAGGCCGGCATCCATGCCTCGGCGCTCGCCAAGGAGCCGGCGACCTATGAGCATGTCGAGCCGCAAGCCGTCGGCAACCGCCGCCGCGTCATGGTCTCCGACCAGGGCGGCAAGGCCAATTTCCTCGCCGAACTGAAGCGGCGCGGCATCGATGTGCCGAAGGACGATCACCGGCTCGATGCGCTGATATCTGTGGTCAAGGAACGCGAGGCCGAAGGTTATGCCTATGAGGGCGCCGATGCCTCCTTCGAGCTCTTGGCGCGCAAGATGCTGCACGGCCTGCCGGAGTTCTTCAACGTCACCTCGTTCCGATGCATGGTCGAGCGCCGCTTCGATGCCAATGGCCAGCTGAAGACGGTCTCCGAGGCGATCGTCAAGGTGATGGTCGATGGCGAGGAAAAGATGTCGGTGGCCGAAGGCCATGGCCCGGTCAACGCGCTCGACATCGCGCTGCGCAAGGATCTCGGCAAGTTCCAGGGCGAGATCGCCGACATGGAACTGGCCGACTTCAAGGTGCGTATCCTCAATGGCGGCACCGAAGCCATCACCCGTGTCCTGATCGAATCGCATGACGGCACCGGCGCCCGCTGGTGGACTGTCGGGGTGTCCGAAAACATCATCGACGCATCCTTCCAGGCGCTGATGGATTCGATCGTCTACAAGCTGATGAAGAACCGCGAGATGGCAGGGCTGGTGGCGGCTGAGTAGGCTTGCAGGACTTGGGTTCCTCGCCCCCGCGGAAGCGGGGGAGAGGTGGCCCGGCGAAGCCGGGACGGAGAGGGGGACGACCTCCGCGAAGCCAAAATCCGACGAGGGCAGGGCGCAAGACGACCCTGTCATCAACCTTATTACCGAACTCACAGCCGCCGCGCTGCCCCTCTCCGTCCCGGCTTCGCCGGGCCACCTCTCCCCACTCAGTGGGGCGAGGAACCGGCGCTGGTCCTTGAACCATCAGCGGAAGTCCATTGATCCATCACAACTTTGCGATGGTCTTGGCCGACCCGTTGAGCCATAGCGTTGCGCCATGGCCACCGACGCACTCGCCCCCGACGCAGACTCCAAGGCCCGCAGCGGCTTCCTGCTGGCGCTGGGTGCCTATCTCCTGTGGGGGCTGCTGCCCTTTTACATGAAGGCGGTCGCGCATCTGCCGCTGATCGAGGTGATCGCCCATCGCATCGTCTGGTCGGTGCCGATCGCGGCGGCAGTGTTGGTCTGGGCCGGCCGCACGGCCGATTTCAAGGCCGCGATCCGCTCACCGCGCAGCCTCGGCATGGCGGCGCTGACGGCGACGCTGATTTCAGTCAACTGGGCCATTTATGTCTGGGCGATCTCGGTTGACCGCACGGTCGAGACCGCGCTCGGCTACTACATCAACCCGCTGGTCGTCATCGTTGTCGGTGCGCTGGTGCTGGGCGAGAAGCTCGACCGGCTGCAGATCGCGGCGGTGGCACTGGCGGCGATCGCCGTTGCCGTGCTGACCGTCGATGCCGGTAAATTGCCCTGGGTGTCGCTGGCGCTGGCGTTTTCCTTCGCCGCGTACGGTTTTTTCCGCAAGACGCTGCCGATCGGCCCGAGCCAAGGCTTTCTGCTCGAAGTGCTTTTGCTGTCGGTGCCGGCGCTTGCCTACATCGTCTTCCTGATCGCCAACGGCCAGGACCATTTCATCTCCAGCAACGGCACCGACACGGCACTGCTCATCGGCTGCGGCCCGGTCACGTCCGTGCCGCTGCTTCTGTTCGCCTTCGGCGCCAAGCTTCTGCGCCTGTCGACCATCGGCATCATGCAGTACATCGCGCCAACCATGGTGTTCCTGATCGCCGTGCTGATTTTCGACGAGCCGTTCGGCGCCACGCAGGCGATTGCCTTCGCGCTGATCTGGGCAGCGTTGGCGATGTATTCCTGGTCGATGTTCCGTGGCCGTGAAATTCGCTCGGCGGTGTTGGCTCCGAAGTAGGAAGACTTGCATGTACGTGCTGCACATTGCCAACAAGAACTATTCGTCATGGTCGCTGCGGCCATGGGTGCTGATGCGCACCCTCGACATCTCGTTCGAGGAGCGGCTGACGCCGTTCCCGATAGGGTCGAGCTTCGACCTCTACCGGGCTTTCTCGCCCAGTGGCCGTGTGCCTTGCCTGGTCGATGACGGCTGGGCTGTCTGGGACTCGCTGGCTATTGCCGAATATCTGGCGGAGCGCCACCATGGCGTGTGGCCGGCCGAGGCCAGAGCACGGTCCTGGGCCCGTTCGGCCGCCGCCGAAATGCATTCGGGCTTCACCGCCTTGCGTAGCGCGTGCCCGATGAGTTGCGGCGTGCGGGTAAAACCGTTGCCGATGTCGGCAGCGCTGAAGCAGGATCTGTTCCGGTTGGGCGATCTCTGGAACGATGGCCTCGCCCGGTTCGGCGGGCCGTTCCTTGCCGGCGGCCATTTCACCGCGGTCGACGCCTTCTTTGCCCCGGTGGCATTCCGCGTGCAGTCCTATGGGCTCACTTTCGAGGGCGCGGCCGCCGCCTATCCCGCGCAATTGCTTGGTCTGCAGGCGATGCAGGAATGGTATTCGGCGGGCCTCGCAGACACCTGGCGTGAACCGGATCATGAAGCGGAAGTCGCTGCCGCCGGCACCGTCACCGAGGATCTTCGCGCCACGGCATGAAATCAGCCGGGCTACATGCGCCCGAGCCGCCTGACGAACAGATAGGTCGCCGCCGCGATCACGATCGAAACCGCTGACACCACCCAGAATCCCATCGGCGTGTTGACCAGCGGCAGGCCGCCGACATTCATGCCGAACAGGCCCGAAATGATCGTCATCGGCAACAGCACCGCCGTCATCGCCGACAGCACATAGAGCAGCTGGTTGGACTGCATCGTCAGCTTGGCCATCAATTCGTCCTGCAGCAGCCTGGTGCGCGCCTGCAACTGCTCGCCGTCGTGATAGAGCGTGTGCGCCCGGTGCGAGAGCCTTGTCGCCATGTCGTTGATCGGGTCAGGCAGCTCGTTGCGATGCGAATGGTCGAGATGGCGGAACAGGTTTGTGAGTGTCGCCATCTGCCGATGGATGACCACCAGCTGACGGCGCGCCTCGACCAGTGACTGCCGCTCGCTGTGCCAGGCGTCGCGCACGATGCGGTCCTCGATGCCGTCCAGCGTATCGCCAAGGCCGTGGAGCTCGGCCGCCATGCCGTCGAGCGACTGGCCCATCACCGCCTCGATCAGGTCGGCAGGGGCGCGGAATTTGCGCGATCCGCTCTCCACCGCCTTGCGGATGAGATCGACCGATTCCAGTGGCTGCTTGCGCGCGCCGATCAGCATTTTTTCGTTGAGGGCAAAGCGGAAATGGCCGAGCCCGCGAGCCTCCGCGGAATAGTCGTGGCGCAGATCCGGCAGGTCGCCATAGAGCCAGTCATCCTCGAGATCGATATGGCAGCCTTGGCTGGCGCCGAGGAACGCTTCGCGCACCGGCGCCGGCAAAGCCTGCTCGGCGGCGATCTCGCGACGGGCGCGCAGGTCGGAAAGCTGGTAGCTGCGCCATGTCCATTGCGCCTCAGCCGCGTCCTTGGTGCGCAGTCCCTCGGCGGTGAAATGATAGATGAAGAACAGCCCGTGCTCGTCGGGCAGGTAAGGCGACAGAGGGGTGCCTTCCGCGTTGAGAGCGATGTTCACGGCTCGCCTCGCCAGATACAGATTTCGACCACGCCGTGCGCGGATGCCGGCACGCCATTCGTAGCATGGGCTAACCGCGTTCTGTGTGACAGTTTCTTGACAGGGCGATCACAGTCCGTCGATCAGCGACGCGCGGCGGCGCTACAGATCCTAGCGGAACAGATGCAGGCGATGCAGCGGCCTGGCCCTGCAGAAATTGGCCGGCGGCAGGGATCGCCGCCGGCGGCGTATTCGCGGCGTGCTCAGCGCTTGGGCCCAAACCCGGGATAGGGCGCGAGCGGCACCACTGCGGCAATGTCCATCATGCCGGCCTTGACCAGCGGCAGAGTGGCGAGATGGCCGCGCACGTCGGCATCGCTGCCGGCTTCGAACATCATGCCGCTGCCCGGAATATCGCCGCGGTTCCAGACCTGGCGCACGGCGCCTTCGGCATAGAGCGTGCGGCGCTGTTCGGCCTCGCTGGGCAGCAGCGGCGCGAAATCGGCGTCGCTGAACTTTTCGGTGTTGCGGGTGAGAAGGGCAAAGAACTGCATTTCTGTCTCCTGTGGTTGCGATGCCCAAACTATCGCCGCCGCTGGACAGACTGTCCAAGACTGATTAGGCTAAAGTTGAGACCCTATAGGACTACAAGAGGTGGAGGAAAAAATGTTCGACCTGCGCCAGCTCCGCTATTTCGTCACTGTCGCCGAAGCCGGCACTGTCGGCCGCGCCGCCGAACTGCTGCACATCTCGCAGTCGCCATTGAGCCGCCAGATCATGCAGCTCGAAGCGCAGCTAGGCGTCACCCTGTTCGAGCGGGCAAAGCAGCGCGTCCACCTCAATGCCGAAGGCAAGGCCTTCCTTGTCGAGGCGCAGGCGCTGCTTGCCAGTGCACGGCGCCTGGAGGAACTCGGACGCAACCTCGCCAGCGGTGCGGTCGGGCGGCTCGCCATCGGTTATGTCGAGGGCGCGGTGCATGCCGGCCTCGTCAGCCGGATGTTGCGGCAGTTTCGCCGCGACCGGCCGGATTTTCACCTGCAGCTGAAGAACCAGCGCTCCGCAGTGCAACTCGAGGGGTTGCGCCAGCGTTCGCTTGACCTCGGCTTCGTCTATGGCCCGCCGTCCGCCGACGATCCCGATCTTGCCGGCATGCTGGTTCGGCGCGAACCGCTAGTGCTGGCAATGCCGGAGAATGATCCGCTCACCGATGTCGCCGACATCCGGCCCGACCATCTCGACGGCCGCGTCTGGATCACCGTGGTGCGCCAGCCCGACGACACCAACCGCTCCCAGTTCCTGGCGGCCTGCGCCAAGGCCGGCTTCCTGCCCGACATTGCCTATGAGACGGCCGATCCGCTGACGTCGCTCGGCCTGGTCAGCGCCGGACTCGGCCTGGCGACGGTACAGGCAAGCCTCCGGAGTGCAGCACCGTCAGGGATCGCGTTTCGTGACCTGCCCTGGTTCGAGCGCACCGTCTCGATCCATCTCGCCTGGCGGCGCCAGGACAAGCGAGCGGTGATTGCGGAGTTGAGGGAGGCAGTAGGGCAGTAGGGCAGTAGGGCAGTAGGGCAGTAGGGCAGTAGGGCAGTAGGGCAGTAGGGCAGTAGGGCAGTAGGGAGAGGCTCGAGGCCTTCTAAAACATACTGCCTTGCTGCCGTACTCCCCTATTCCCTACATCTTATCAATCACCGATTGCACGCCCTCCGTCGGCGCATCGACCGACGAGCCCGCCACCATGATGGCGGCGACGATGGCTTCGGGGTCTTCGATCACCAACGGTTTGACCCGCTGCGCGGTGTGAATGAAGCCTTCGCTCGACATATGGTCGAGCAGCGCCAGCATCGGATTCCAGAATCCTTTGACGTTGGCGAAGACGATCGGCTTGCGGTGATGGCCGAGCTGGCCCCAGGTCATGACTTCGACGATCTCCTCGACCGTGCCGATGCCGCCCGGCAGCGCCACAAAGGCGTCGGATTTTTCGAACATCTTGTGCTTGCGCTCGTGCATGTTGTCGGTGATCAGCAACTCGTCGAGCCGGTCAAGCGCGGTTTCGGTCGCCTCCTTGTTGATGAGGAAGCGCGGAATGATGCCCGTTACCTTGCCGCCGGCCTTGAGCGCGCCTTCGGCAACGGCGCCCATAATGCCTTTGGTGCCGCCGCCGTAGACCAGTCGCAGGCCGGATTTGGCGAGCGAGCGGCCAAGCAGGTGTCCGGCCTTGGCGTAGATCTCATCGCGGCCCGGAGACGAGCCGCAGTAGACGCAGACGGATCGAATCGTGTTCATGCGTGATTGGTGATTGGGTCTGAATGCGGGGTCAAGCCCCAGAGGCTTCCAAGCCAGGGCTTTTTCTTGTCGGTTCCGGCAAAACACGCTAGACCGGCGTTAGGTGGCTAAGGGGCAGGGGAAATATGGCTGTTAATCCTTTGAAGGCGTTTCTGTTCGCGGCGGGTGGGACCGTCGCGGTCATCGGAACCGCCTATGTATCGGGCGCACTCGACCCGTATCTCAATCCCACGTCGCCGGCGGAGATTGCGTCGCTGACGCCGCCGGCCGACTCCGGGACCGAGGGAAGGCTGCCGCCGGCGCCTGCCGCCCCAACTGATGCCAAGGCTACGCCGGCACCGGCGCCTGCCGACGCAACAGCCCCAGCCACAGAAGGAGCCGCTCCGGGAGCACCTGCCGCGCCCGCTGCCGGCCCGGTTGTGCCGAGCTTCGATGTCGTACGCGTCGAAAGCAACGGCTCGATCGTCGTTGCCGGCAATGCCGCGCCCAATTCAAAGGTCGAAATCCTCAACGGCTCGACGGTGCTCGGGTCGACCGTCGCCGGTCCGGACGGCGCCTTCGTCATCGTCCTCGACGATCCGCTCAAGCCCGGCGACTATACGATCGCGCTGCGTTCGACGACTGGCGATGTTGTAACGCCTTCGATGCAGACTGCCGTCGTTTCGGTTCCCAAGGATGCCGCCGGCCAGGTGCTGGCGATGGTCGAGGAACCGGGCAAGCCGGCCGAACTGCTGACTGTTCCCGCGCCTGAGACCAAGCCTGCGGCACCGGCTGCCGGCGATCAGGCCGCTGCTCCTGCTGCTGAGGTACCTGCCGCCCCGGCCGGAACTGCGCCGGCCGCTCCGGCTCCGGCGACACCGCCGGCTGCGGCGGTGGCCGAACCCAAGATCGTCGTCGAGGCGATCGAGATCGACGGCAACAAGATCTTTGTTGCCGGTCTGGCTGACGCCGGCCGCAAGGTGCGCGCCTACGCCAACGACATCCTGCTCGGCGACGCGCTGACCTCGCCGGACGGCCATTTCCTGGTCGAAGCGACGCGCGACATCCCGGTTGGCAGCTACACCATCCATGTCGACGGTCTCGATGCTGACGGCGTGAAGGTGGTTGCCCGCGCCGCCGTGCCGTTCGAGCGCGAACCGGGCGAAGCGGTTGCCGCCGTGGCGCCTGCAGAGACCAAGCCGGCCGAGGCAAAGCCGGCTGAACCGAAGCCGGCCGCACCGGCTGCTGCCGAAGCGCCGGCCGAGCCCGCAGGGGCTCCTGCCGCTCCGGCGACCGAGGCGCCGGCACCGGCGGTGCCGGCAGCGCCCGCTACCGAGGCTCCGGCTGGCGTAGCGGCAGCAACGCCCGACGTGCCGGAGACGGTGGCGCCGAAACTCGAACATGCCGACGGCGCCGTCATCATCCGCCGCAACGACACGCTGTGGCGGATTTCGCGGCGGGTCTATGGTCATGGCGTGCGCTACTCGACCATCTATCTCGCCAACCAGGACCAGATCAGCGATCCCGACCGCATCTGGCCAGGGCAGGTGTTCAAGGTCCCGGAAAAGTCGAAGGAAGGCGAAGCCGCCGACCTCAAGGCGATGGGCGAGCAAGCGACGACGGCGCCGGTGAAGGCGAAGGCGCAGTAGGCGGAACCGCTAATCTCCCCCCTTGTGGGGGAGATGTCGCCGAAGGCGACAGAGGGGGTCGCGTCGCGTAGAGCGCCGACCTCCTGTGTGGGCCGCAAGGGGTCGAGTCCAGTCGAACCGACCCCCTCTGGCCGCTTCGCGGCCATCTTCCCCTCAAGGGGGAGATTAGGGCGCTCCACCCATCGGGTTAGCTTGCCCCGCGCCCGTTCATCGTCTATCGCCGATGAACGATGGCCGACTCTTTCACCGAACCAGACCACGCAAACCGCGCACCGCCCGAAAGCCGCGCGGTTGCCGCTCGCTTTGCAGCACTCTCACACCCGGCGCGCATCGAGATCCTGAAACATTTGTCGGCCAGCAATTCCTGCTGCTGCCGCGAGGTGGTCGATCATCTCGACCTCGCGCAGTCCACCGTTTCCCAGCATCTGAAGATACTGGTCGAGGCCGGGCTGGTCCGCTTCCAGCCCGACCGCCAGCGCTCGCGCTATGAGGTTGACCGCGCAGCGCTGGCAGACGTTTCCGCATCGCTGACCGCGCTCGTCAATTCCTGCTGCTCCGGCCGCTGAACTCCCACCCAAAAGGCAAGACAAGTGGCAGAAAAAACCGTTTCCGATAGCTCGACCTTCAGCACCTTGCACAATCTGTGGCCGTATATGTGGCCGGCCGACCGCGCCGATCTGAGGGCGCGGGTTACCTGGGCGACGCTGCTTCTGGTCGTGGCCAAGCTGACGCTGGTTGCGGGTCCGTACTTCTTCAAATGGGCGACCGATGCACTGGCCGGCGACGCCAAGTCGTCGCCGCCGCTACCGTCCTTCCTGCTGGCGCCGGTCATGCTGGTCGTCGCCTACAATGTCGTGCGGCTGGTGCAGCTCGGCTTCAACCAGCTGCGCGACGCGCTGTTTGCCCGCGTCGGCCAGTATGCGGTGCGCCAGCTCGCTTTCCGCACCTTCGTCCACATGCACCAGCTGTCGCTGCGCTTTCACCTTGAGCGCCGCACCGGCGGCCTGTCGCGCATCATCGAGCGCGGCACCAAAGGCATCGAGACGATCGTGCGCTTCATTATGCTCAACACGGCGCCGACCATTCTCGAATTCGCGCTGACCACCGGCATCTTCGCCTACACCTATGGCTGGAAATATGTGGTCGTGGTGGCGGCCACCGTCTGGCTCTATGTCTGGTTCACGGTTCGCGCCAGCGACTGGCGCATCTCGATCCGCCGCGACATGAACGACAGCGACACCGACGCCAACACCAAGGCGATCGACTCGCTGCTCAACTACGAGACCGTCAAATACTTCAACAATGAGGGTATGGAGGCCGAGCGCTTCGACCGTTCGATGGCGCGCTATGAGATGGCCGCGACCCGGATCTGGACCTCGCTCGGCTGGCTGAATTTCGGCCAGGGCATCATCTTCGGCCTCGGAACCGTGATCGTCATGTGCATGTCGGCGCTGGAGGTGCAGGCCGGCACGCAGAGCGTCGGCGATTTCGTCTTCATCAACGCCATGCTGGTGCAACTGTCGGTGCCGCTCAATTTCATTGGCTTCATCTATCGCGAAATCCGCCAGGGCCTGACCGACATCGAGCAAATGTTCGACCTGCTCGATGTGCCGCAGGAGATCACCGACAAGCCCGATGCCAAGCCGCTCGCCGTCTCTGCCGGCAAGGTCGAGTTTCGCGACGTGCATTTTGCCTATGATCCGAACCGCAAGATCCTGAAGGGCATCTCCTTCGAGGTTCCGGCCGGCAAGACAGTGGCCATTGTCGGCCCGTCGGGCGCCGGCAAGTCGACCATCTCGCGGCTGCTGTTCCGCTTCTATGACGTCCAGGGCGGCCAGGTGCTGATCGACGGCCAGGATGTCCGTGATGTGACGCAGCAGAGCCTGCGCGGCGCGATCGGCATGGTGCCGCAGGACACCGTGCTGTTCAACGACACAATCGCCTACAACATCCGCTACGGCCGCATCGGCGCCAGCGAGGAGGATATGCAGAAGGCCGCCGAGCTTGCTCAGATCGGCCCGTTCATCGAACGGCTGCCGGAAGGCTACCGCTCGATGGTCGGCGAGCGCGGGCTAAAACTGTCGGGCGGCGAAAAGCAGCGCGTGGCGATCGCCCGCACCATTTTGAAGGCGCCGCCGATCCTGATGCTCGACGAGGCGACCTCGGCGCTGGACAGCCACACCGAACAGGAGATCCAGGCGGCGCTCGACCTGGTCAGCAAGGGCCGCACCACCATCGTCATTGCGCATAGGCTGTCGACGGTGATCACCGCCGACGAGATCATCGTACTCAAGGACGGCCAGATCGCCGAACGCGGCACCCATGCCGAGCTGATGCGCCAACACGGCCTCTACGCCTCGATGTGGGACCGCCAGCGCGAAGCGACGGAAGCCGAAGAGAGGCTGCGGATTGCGCGCGAGAGCGACGAGTTGGGTGTGATCGTGCGCAGACGGACTTCGGAGGTGAGTTAGGGCGCGGCGCCTTCCCCTTCTCCCCTTGTGGGAAGGTGTCGCCGCAGGCGACGGATGAGGGGTGTTCCAGGGAATGCCAACGCCTCACTCCGCTGGAACACCCTCAACCGTCTCGGCGCTACGCGCCGATCCACCTTCTCCCACAAGGGGAGAAGGAAAGAACGCTCTCAACTTTCCCTCTTGACCTCAACCTAAGTTGAGATCGCAAACCCGTTCCTGAGCCACCGAACCCAAGTCGTTCAAGAACGGAGACAATTGAAATGGATCAACTCAATCAACAGCTTGGCAGTGAAGCCGTGTTCAGGGTCGACAAATTCGTCGTCCCTGTCGAGGCGCGCGAAGAAATCCTCACCAAGGTCAGGATGACACATGAATTGCTGCGCCAGCAGCAGGGCTTCGTGCAGGATTTCCTGCTTGAGCAGTTCTCCGGCCCGGGCGAATTCAACCTCGTCACCATCGTCGAATGGGAAAGCCAGGCGGCGGTCGACAAAGTGGTGCCGATCGTCAAGGCTGCGCATGAACGCGTCGCTTTCAACCCGCAGGAAACTATCGCCCGGCTGGGTGTGAAGGCCGATATCGCAAACTATCAGCGGATTCCGGGACTATAAGACGGCCAGCCGACGCCAGGTGCCGGCGCTTCGGCGCTCAGCACCTGGCCGGTGCGGGCGTCGCTGACCATGTGTTCGAAGCCGCGCCATTCGGCGGCGGCGATGAACAGCGTCTTGCCATCGGGTCCGCCAAGCATGCAGGCAAAGCAGCCGCGATCGACTGCAACGGTATGGAGGACCTCACCACCCTCGCGCACCCGCACGCAGCGCTTGTTGGGAACATCCGCATACCAGGCAGCACCTTCAGCATCGAGGCAGATGCCGTCGGGAAAGCCATCAAGATCGGCCCAGACGCGGCGATTGGAAAGGCTGCCATCCCCCACAATGTCGAAAGCGGTCAGCCGGTTGGCATGCGATTCCGCGATGATCAGTGTCTTGTTGTCGGGCGTCACGGCCATGCCGTTGGCGAAGGCGATGTTGTCCGCCACCTGGCGGATTGTGCCGTCGGGCGTGATCAGCACGATGGTGCCCGGCCCGAAATGCTCTCCCGATGCCGGCGCCGGCCCGCCGCCGTTGACATAGATGTTGCCGCGCCCGTCGACGACGATCTCGTTCCACGGGCTGTTCGACAGCGATCGAAGATCGGCATGGGTGGCAAGCGTTCCATCCGCCTCCTGCCGCAGCAGCAACCCTTCACGCCCCGAAATGACCAGCAACTGTCCATTCGCCAGCCAGTCGATGGAATAGGGCAGGATGGCCGGTACCGTGAGCACGACATCGCTCTTGCCGTCTGCATCGACGGCAATGATCTCGCCGGTGCCCCAATTGCAGAGCCACAGACGTCCGTCGTGCCAGCGTGGCGATTCGCCGAAAGCGAGGCCGGCGGTAACAAGACGCGTTTGGTTCTGCATTTGGGGAAACTCCTTGTTGGAGCGCCGTTATGGCAAAGGTCGGCGCCGTCTCACCAAGGACGGGCGAGGGGGTGATTCCCCGACAGCAGGTTACGGTTTTTCGCTCAGGAAGAACGTTCCGTCGGCATGACCGTTGGCGCCGCACGATGGTGGTTCGGATCTGTCATCCTTGCCGGTGCCGTCCTGATCGACGATCAGGGCATCGCCGTCGCGGCGAAAGGTGAAGACGAAGCCGGTCGGTTTGTCGTTGTCGTCGGTGTCGACCAGCCGCAGGGTCTTGCGCTTCTCGACGGTGCCACCGATGTCGCACGCGCCGCTTCCCGAGACGGGGTTGGTGACGATCTCTGCCGAAATCTCGAGCTTGCCCGCGTCCGCTGCCATGATCTCGACCGAGCCACGGACACTGCTCCATGTGCCGATCAAACCTGCATCCGCCGGTTTGCGGATGCCGGCCAGGAAGGTCGCACGGTCGCGCAGGAATTCGCCGAGATCGAAAGTCTGCTGGTCCTTTGGTGTGTTCTCGTTGAAGTCGGCGATCTGGTCGCGATACGCGATGAAATCGCTCTGGTCGGCCCGCAGCGCCTTGCCGGCATGAGCATCGAGCGTTTTCAGCAGCGCGGCATAATTCTTCGCCACCTCGGCATCGGCCTGCGCCAGTACCGGATCGGCGCAGATGGCCTTTTCCGCCACGCTCGCGGCCTTGGCGCAGTCGAAGGATGGCTTGCCTTGCGCCGCTGCGGGGTCGCTTGCTGCCAAAAGCGTGGTCAGAACAGCACCCATGGCTGCCGATCGCATGGCAGTAAGGTGGGGTTTCCCTGATTTCGGCATCATGGATGGTCGGCCTTTTCGCCGCGCACTGAGCCAGCGATGGCTGGAATTCTGGCGGCAAAGTCGTCGGCAGGCAAGCACGTCGCCGTTGCTGCCGGCCGCGCCCGATGCAGCCTTGCCCAATGTTGCGTTGCGACGACGGAGCCTTTCCGGTATTGAGGCCGGACCTGAAACAGGGACCGCCCCCATCCTATGAGCCCCATCCGATGAGCCTCGTCGACTCGGTCAAGAATGCCTTCGTTCCGATCCATCGCGAGGGCTATCCGTTCATCGCCGCCTTCGGCGCGGGCACGCTGTTCCTCGGCTATTTCTCCTCTGTGCTGTTCTGGATCGGCCTGATCCTGACCGCCTGGTGTGTGTATTTCTTCCGCGATCCCGAGCGCGTCACGCCGGTCGACGACCGGCTGGTGGTCAGCCCTGCCGACGGCATCATCTCGGCGGTCGGGCCGGCGGTGCCGCCGCGCGAGCTCGGCCTCGGCAACACCGAGATGACCCGCATCTCGGTGTTCATGAACGTCTTTTCCTGCCATGTGAACCGCGCCCCGGTGCGTGGTCGCATCACGAAAATCGAGCACCGGCCGGGCAAATTCCTCAACGCCGAACTCGACAAGGCAAGTTCGGAAAATGAGCGCAACGGCCTGGTCATCGACAGCCCCAATGGCACCGTCGCCGCCGTGCAGATTGCTGGCCTTGTGGCGCGGCGCATCGTCTGCTGGGCCGAGACCGGCGGCTCGATCGCCATTGGCGAACGTTTTGGCCTGATCCGCTTCGGCTCGCGCGTCGACGTCTTCCTGCCTTCCACCGCCGTGCCGCGTGTCGCCGTCGGTCAGACCGCGGTCGGCGGCGAAACGGTGCTTGCCGAATTCGGCGGCATCGCCGCAACCCCGCTCGTCAGGATCTCGTAAGCGTGGGCGCACCGTTCAAAAAGTTCGAGGCACATGGCAGCGGCGGCCCGCGCATCCGCGAAATCCCGATGCGCATGGTGCTGCCCAATCTGGTCACCGTGCTTGCCATCTGCGCCGGGCTGTCCGGGATCCGCTTCGGCTTCGAAGGCCGTTTCGAGCCGGCGGTGGTGATGGTGCTGCTCGCCGCCTTCCTCGACGGCATAGACGGGCGCTTGGCGCGCATGCTGAAGGCGACGTCCAAATTCGGCGCGCAAATGGATTCGCTCGCCGACATCGTCAATTTCGGCGTGGCGCCCGCTTTGGTGCTCTATGCCTTCCTGCTCGACCGCGCAGGATCGCCGGGCTGGATCGCGGTACTGCTGTTCGCCATCGCCTGCGGTTTGCGGCTCGCGCGCTTCAACGTGCTCGACGAGGACAATGATCGCCCGATCTGGCAGAGCGAATATTTCGTCGGCGTACCGGCGCCGGCGGGCGCCGTGCTGGTCATGCTGCCGCTCTATCTGTCGTTCCTGCGCGTTGGCATTGAGCCCAGCCGCCCGGCCGCCTTCGTCGCCACCGGCTTCACCATCCTGGTCGCCTTCCTGCTGGTCAGCCGGCTGCCGGTCTACTCCGGCAAAAGCCTGAAAGTGCCGGGTGACAAGGTGCTGCCGATCATCCTCGCGGTTGTGCTCTACGTGCTGCTTTTGATGACCTATCCCTGGTACACGCTGACCGCCTCGGTCGCGGGTTATCTCATCTTCCTGCCGTTCAGCGTGCGCGCCTATACGAAACGCGCCCTGCGCGAGGGCGAAAAGGTGCCGCCTTCGGATATTGGCTGACAGGCCCCTGTCGGAACCTGCCGGGCATCTTAACCGTTGTGTCTCAATGGACGACCGCTAAGAAGCCGTCGCGCTATATCGGTAGGCATGAGCGGCGAGGTGCGGCGTCGCCGAAACGCTAATCCCGCAAGCGGCTTGCGTCAGGCAGGCCCTGGAGAAGAGCGAGGAGAAATGGCTGTCATCCTCATCGGCGCGTTGCTCACTGTCGCTGGCGTTGTGTACATGGCGGGCGCGGTCATCGGGCGCGGGCGGCTCAGCGATCCGAAGTCCTCTCCCGCGACGCCGGATCGCCCAGCGCCAAATCTCGCAACGACAGGCCCGACACTTGAGCCGCGGCGGCGCGGGCTCGGTTTCTTCGGCCTGTCGCAGAACTGGCCGGGCCTGCTGATGATGGGGGTCGGTCTTATCATGCTGTTGTCGGCGGCGGTCTTTTAGACGAGGGCCTCTCAGGCCGCAGCACTCAGCCCCAGCCGATCGATCGCCAATTTGCGGGTCGAGACATAGTCGGTCTTGCCCGAGCCCAGCACCGGGATCTCCTCGACCTTGACGATATCGTTGGGCACCATCAGCTCGGCAGCACCGGCCTGCTTGCCGAACTTGCGCAATTCGTCAGGATTGGCGTCATCGGCGGTGGTGACCAGCACGATGCGCTCGCCGCGCCTCTTGTCGGGCACCGCCACCGCGGCGTGGCGCTCTTCCGGCCATAGCGACTGCACCAGCATCTCGACCGCGCCGAGCGATACCATCTCGCCGGCTATCTTGGCGAAGCGTTTGGCCCGGCCGCGAATGGTGATGAAGCCCTCGCGGTCGACCGAGACGATGTCGCCGGTGTCAAGCCAGCCGTCCAGCGGCTGCAATTCGCCGGGGCGGTCCGCCGTCATGTAGCCCATCATCAAATTCGGCCCGTCGAGCCACAGCCTGCCGGCGTCTTCGATGCCCTCGACCGGTTCCAGCTTCATGCGCATCGCCGGCAACGGCCGCCCGACTGTGCCGTCGCGGCCATGGATGGCGGTGTTGACGGCAACCACGGGAGCTGCCTCCGTCAGCCCGAACCCCTCGATGATCGAGGCATCGAACCGCTCGCGGTAGACGCGGCGCGTCTGCGGCTTTACGGCTTCGGCGCCGGCAACGACGAAGCGCAGGCTGGAGAAATCGCCATCCTTGGCGGTGCGGGCATAATTGGCGAGGAAGGTGTCGGTGCCGAACATGATAGTCGGCTTCACCTTGCGCGCGATCTCCGGGATGATCTTGTAGTGCAGCGGTGAGGGGTAGAGGAACAGTTTTACCCCGGTCACCAGCGGCAGGATGGTGCCGCCGGTCAGGCCGAAAGAGTGAAAAACCGGCAGCACGTTGAGCAGTATGTCGGACGGCGAGATGGTAATGCGCGCCTCAGCCTGCATGGCATTGGCGTGGAGATTGCGGTGCGACAGCACCACGGCCTTGGGCGTGCCTTCCGAGCCTGAGGTGAACAGGATCACCGCCGGCTTGGCGGCGTCCTGCCGTTGCAGCGGGAACCGCCACAGTACTGCGGCGGTGAGCTTTTCCAGCGCGGTGACGCTTGCGCGCACATCCTCCAGCCAAAGCATTTTGGCGCCGCCGGCCTCGACCGCGGCGATGATGTCGGCAAGCCCGGCCTTCTCGACGAACGCGCGCGATGAGATGACGGTGCGGATGACCGCCGTGCGCACCGCGGCGGTGACGCTCGCCGGCCCGGCGGTGTAGTTGATCAACGCCGCTACCCGGCCGGCCGAAAGCAGGCCGACAAAGGACAGCACCACGCCATTGGCGTTAGGCAGCAACACCCCGACCGCTTCGCCGGGTGCTGTCACCGCCTCGAAACGGCGGCCGAGCACGCGCGCGCCGATGAACATTTTTCGGTAGCTGAGCGAGCCGCTGATCACATCCTCGATGATCGGATGCGAGGCACCGGTGCGGTCCGCTGCATCGCGCATGGCCAGGAACAGGCCGCGATCGAGGTTGCTGCCGAAAAGCCTGGCCTCGGCGATGCGGTCGAACAGCGCATTGGTGTTGGAAGCCTGGTCGGGATTGCGCGCCACCAGTTCGGCAATCGTCATCGGCTCCAGCACGCTGATCGACAGTTGTGGGAACCAGTGGCGGGGCGCCCGGTCCTTTGGCGTCAAGGACACCGGCAGGTCGCGCGCGCCGGCGACGAAGATCGGCACGATAGTGGCGTCGGCCTGCATGGCTATGCGGGTAACGGCACGGAAGAGGCGAAATGACTTCACATCGGGCTCGACGTCGTCGGGCAGATAGACGGCAAGCCGGCCTTTGCCCTTCAGCACCCTGACCAGCCGGCGGCTGACGAACAGATGCTCGGCGTTGAAGGCAATGGTGCGGCCAAGCTCGCGCCATGGCTCGAGCCAGAGCGAGCGCGCCGAGGCCTCGTCCAAGATATGCAGCGTGTCGTCAGGCAGCAGCGACAGCATCAGTGCCGGCTCGAAGCGCGACTGGTGCGAGACCACATAGATCACCGGCGTCGGCGCGTTGCGGGCAATGCGGATGCGCCGGTCCTCGATCTGGTAGGCAAGCTTGAACGGCACGTAGAGCAGCGCCTGGGTGAAGCGCAGGTCGAGGCGAAAGGTCTCGATCGCGGCAATCAGCAGCCAGGCCAGCACGAGGCCTGCAAGCAGCGCCAGTGTCAGGATCATGCCGCGTCTCTCCCAACGTTCCGGTATCGCGGCTCTTCGTCCGCTTCGCAGCAGAGGGTAACGCAATGGGGGGCAAGGTCAATGTCGAGCCTTTTTCCTTCTCCCCGTTCACGGGGAGAAGGTGCCCGAAGGGCGGATGAGGGGCGGCGCTGCGCTCGTTGGCTTCCTCACGCCGCCTTCAGTCTTCCGCTAATGAACCGGAACTCCTGGCTCTTGCCGCCATAACCGTACGCAGCCGCTGGCACCTCGTTCACGAAGGCATAGCTCTCCTCATGCACGCCACCCAGCAACTGGCCAAAGGCAGCAAAGATCGCCTTCAGATAGGCCTCCAGCTCCAGCTTGGTGTTGGTGCCGTCAACCACCTTGATGTCGAGCCAGAAGGTGTTGGCGCCGTGCTGGGCCAGCGACTTGCCGCCGGCGAACCAGTGCTGCGGGTCGACATAGCTGACGGCGACGGCCGTGATCGTCGGATCCTTGCGCAGATGGGTTGCGGTCAGGCCGGTGATTTCCTTGGCAATAGCGGCGGACAGCTTGGCGTCGGGCTTGCCGGTGACGCTGATGTTGATGATCGGCATTTTTCTCTCCTTCGTTTGAGCGGCTTGTGTTTGCCGTTGGAGAGACCGTGCCATACAAATCAGATCAAAAAAATCGAATTGTTTTGAAGGAAAAGTTCTGTATTATCGAAGTATGCAAGCGCTCGACCCTGATCTGCTCAAAACCTTCCTTGCCTTTGTCGATGGGGGTTCGTTGGCACATGCGGCATCGAGCGTGGGCCGCTCGCCCTCGACGGTGACGGCCCAGATGCAGCGGCTGGAGGAGGTCATCGGCGAACCGTTGTTGGTGGCGCAGGGCCGCGGCCGCGGGCTGACGCCGGCCGGCGAGGATCTGGTCGGCCATGCCCGTCGCATCCTTGCCGTGCACAGCGAGGCCTGGCTGGCACTGAAAGGCGCGCGTGCCGCCGGCCGCGTCGCCATCGGCACCACGCAGGATTTCGCCGACAGCGGCCTTCCGCAGCTGCTCAGGGCCTTTGCGACCAGCCATCCGCGCGTCAGGATCGAACTGCGCGTCGGCCGCTCGGCCGAGCTTGGCGAGGCGCTGCGGGCCGGGCAGCTCGATCTGGCCATCATCATGCGCAAAGTCCCGGCCAATGACGAAGTCGGGCTGTTCAGTGAGCCGATGCTGTGGCTGTGTTCGCAAAAGGGGCTTGCCGTGCGGGAAGAGGAGTTGCCGCTGGCGCTGCTCGACCCCTATTGCGGCTTTCGCGAAGCGGCTCTCGCAGCCCTCGACGCAGCCGGCCGCCGCTACCGCCTTGCCGCCGGCAGCGCCAGCCTTGCCGGCCTGCGCACCGCGGTCAACGCCGGCATAGCGCTGACCTTGCGCACCGCCCGCTTTGCCCATTCCGGCATCGTCGAAGCACCGCGCGAGCTCGGCCTGCCGCCGGTGCCGATTGCGCAATTCGCCATAAGGCTCGGCCAGGGTGCCGAACGGCCGGCGCGCGACCTTGCCGCCTTGCTCAGCGACAATCTCGCTTTGCCCGGCCTTACCGGCTGATTTCCCCCTTGCCGGCTGATATTCAAAGAAAAAGCCGACCTTTATGGTCGGCTTTAAGGAAGACGGGTCGAGGGGTTTGGGGGGACTTGGGGGGTGACCCGTCGCACCAATAATGCCTGAGCCGAATGATGGTTCCATGACTCCGAAAATAATTATGGGGTTGCCGCCCTTTTTCTCGCCACCAGCCAATCACGCCCGACATGGGCAAAAACCGCGCACAGAACGATGGCGCCGCCGGCCAGGCTGGCGGTCGGCGCGATCTCGCCCAGGAACAGGAAGGCGAACAGGATCGCGAACGGCACTTCGGCCGCACCGAGCAGGCCGGATTCAGGCGCCGGGATCAGCCGCGAGCCTTCCGTCCACAGGATCGACGCTGCTGCAAACGATCCTCCGAAGGCGACGAGCAGCACAGCATCGCGGGCCGAAACCGCCAGCGGGTCGGTGACGAACCAGCCGAACACGAACAGCAGGAAGGCCGACACCGCGCCCGCCCACACCACAGGCGTGTCGCGAAAGGTGCGCACCATGATCATGTAGAGCGCGCTGCCGGCGGTCATCAGCAGTGCGAGCCCATCGCCGAACAGATGGCCGGTGCCGAAGCCGGAGCCGACCATGATTGTCACGCCGAACAGTGACACCGCTGATGCAACTAGCGTCTGCGCCAGGAACGGCTCGCGCACCAGCACGAAGGCCAGCAGCGCGGTGATGAAGGGCGCTGTGGCATAGATGACCGCCACATTGGCGACATAGGTGAACTTGAACGCCGAGATGAAGGCGATGCTGGCCGCCGCACCTTCAACCGCCAGCAACCAGCCGCGCCAACCGAGTCGCAAGCTTTCCCGCCCGCCGGAGCGGCGGCGACGCCACAGCACATAGACGGTGATCAGGATCGAGCCGACAAAGCCGCGCCAGCAAGTGATGGTCAGCGGGTCGGCATGGATGGATTTGGTCAAGACGCCGGTGAGCGCGAAGAAAGCCGCCGACGCCGACACCAGCGTGATGCCGAGCGTGCGCTCGGCAGCGATGCTGGCCGCGCTGTTCATGAGCGTGTCGGGCTTGTCGAGGGAATCCGTCATGTCACCAGACTACGCTTGCTGTCCTGGCACCTTGCTGTCAGCAGGGGCATCATCCCATGGCACAGCCGGCGCGCCTCTGCGCCAGCTTCGGGCTTACGTTGGGGCAGGGGCCGGCGGCATTCGCTGATGCTTACAAAGGGCTTTTACGCGGACAAAAGCCACTTAACAGTGGTCGCTGACGCTATTGCGCGCGGCGGTGGACGCGCATGTTCGGCGTCTTGCAATGCTGGACGGCCCCAGCTCAATCAGGTAATTTTGAGGCTCGCGGATTGATCGGCGCGGCTCACCCCGGCAGCGGACTACGGAGAGGGCGCGCCAATGCGTGCGAAGTCCGGGAGTTTCGATGACCGAAGTGATCGATCGACTGGTGACGGCGATGAACGCGCATCATCTCGACGCTGTCACCGCTCTCATCCACGAGAACTATCGGAGCGTACAGCCGGCGCACCCGGGCAGAGCCTTCGTTGGGCGTGACCAGATGCGCGCCAACTGGGAGGCCATGTTCACGGGAATACCTGACTTCCACGCGGCGGTCACGCGCTCGGTCCAAGACGGTGACACGACCTGGATCGAATGGCATTGGTCAGGGACTCGCAGCGACGGGCAACCCTTCGAGGTGTGCGGGGTCACGCTGTTCGAGATCATCGACGGTCAGATTGTGGCCGGGCGATTGTATCTGGAGGACGTCGAGCGCCAGGTTGTCGGCATCGAAGACGCGGTTGAAGCCCTCTCCGGGCGCCGTCCGCCAACGGCCAGCAGTGGAACCGGTTGTGACCTCGCCACCTCACTGCGTTACCTGGTAGAGCTCCGCAACGGCCTCCTTCAGCGCGCGCCTTCCGTCCGGCCTGAAATACATCATGTGGCCGCCCTCGATGACGTCGAGGCGGATAGGCTTGGCGTTGGCGAGCGTCGGGACCTGGTTGACCAGATAGCGCGAGGCGAGATAGGGCGTGACCAGGTCGGTTTCGCCATTGACGATCACCACGCCGAGCGCCGGGTTCAGCGAACGTGCGCGCTGCAGATCGTCCATCACCCCGGCATAGCCTTGCCGCGAGCTGCCGTAGTCCCAATTGTGAGTGACGTCGCCATTGAGCAACCGGTAGCTCACGTCGGTGCGAAAATTCAGCTCGTCGCGTGCATAGAAGACGAAGGCCGAGGTCAATGCCGGCACGCTGCGGTCGAGCACCGGATCCGGGCCGGCGATGCGCGCGCTCTCGGGGGCGATATCGCTGGTGGCGATCGTGCCGTCATAAGGACTGAGCACCTTGCCGCCGGCGCGTTGGAATTCGCGCGCGAAAAGGCCGGTCGGGATGCGAGCAAAATTGCGCTGCACGAGCTCGAGCGGCAGGCCGGTGATCTCGGCCACGCGCTGGCTGGCCAGCCGCCCGCCCTGTTCCAGCCCGCTGGTCAGAGCGGTGAGGTAGTCACCCAACGCATAGTGCTCGATCTCGGCCAGTTTCTCGCGCAGCGCCTCGCCGCTGACGCCTTCGCCGCGCAGCCGCACCGCCGCCAGCGAAGGCAGTTCCAGCGCCCAATGCAGCGGCTGAAACTCGTCCGGCAGCACCAGCGTGAATTCCAGCGCCGGCGAGATCAGCACGATGCCGTTCGGGCTCAGGCCGACATCTTCCTGCAGGGTTCTGGCCAGCAGTGCTGCTCGGAACCCGCCATAGCTTTCGCCGGCAAGGAAGAGTGGCGATCCGGTGCGGCCGTTCTGGGCGAGATAGAGCCGGATGAAGGCGCCGATCGAACTGGCGTCCTGGCTGACGCCCCAGAAATCTTTCGTGTCCTGGCCGGGCGCTTCGCGGCTGTAGCCGGTACCGACCGGATCGACAAAGACGAGATCGGTCATGTCGAGCCAGCTGTCGGGATTGTCGATCAGCTTTTGCGGCGGCGGCAGGAATTGCCCATCGGCCCCGGTTGCGATGATGCGCGGACCGAGCGCGCCGAGATGCAGATAGGCGGACGCCGCGCCCGGACCGCCATTGAAGACGAAGGTGATGGGACGAGCCTTCTCCGCGCCCGCCGCCGGCGGCAGCGTGTAGGCGACATAGAAGATTTCCGCCGTGACATCGCCCTTGCCGGAAAGCAGCGACAGCGTGCCGGCCTTTGCCTGGTAGTCGAGTTTGCGTCCGGCAATGGTGATCGAATGGCTGGTGATCTGCGGCGCCGGCAGCAGCGACAGCACACCGCCGGCAGGGGCAGGGCGCTCGGGCGTTTCGGAGAGGCCGGGCTGCGCGAAGGCGACAAGCATCAGGAGAATTGCGGGAATAAGCTTCAGCTTGGCACGCATGACACCTCCGGGAATGGCTCCCGCATAGGTATGGTCTAGGCGGTCGAAGTCAAAGTAACTATTCGCGACGTCGTGGCCCCTCTGTCCCGCCGGCATATCAGTGCTATCAAAGCGTGAAGGACTCGAAAGGACAGACCATGGACGCCACCGCACTCAAAGCCATGCAGGCGCCGCTCAAGGAGGCTTATCGCGGCGATGCCGCGCAGGCGCTGATCACGCTTCGCGCCAGGGGTTCGATCGACGACCAGTCGACGATCGCCTGCAAGGTCGAGACGGGCAGGGCGCTGGCGGTGGCCGGGCTGCATCCGGCAACCGGCGGCTCCGGGCTCGAACTGTGTTCGGGCGATATGCTGCTCGAAGCGCTGGTCGCCTGCGCCGGTGTGACGCTGAAGGCGGTGGCGACGGCGCTGGAGTTCAGGCTCGGCGCGGCGACCGTCGAGGCCGAGGGCGATCTCGACTTTCGCGGCACGCTGGGTGTGGCCAAGGATGCCCCGGTCGGCTTCCGCGCCATCCGGCTGAATTTCAACCTCGACACGGATGAGCCGCAGGAGCGCATCGATTCGCTCATCAAGCTCACCGAACGCTATTGCGTGGTCTTCCAGACCATCAACAGCAAGCCGGAGCTGACGGTGAGTGCCAGCTAATCTCCCCCCTTGAGGGGGAGATGTCGCCGAAGGCGACAGAGGGGGTCGCCACGCGTAGAGCGCCAACTTCTTCTGTCGGCGAAGGGGCGTCGCGTCAGGACGTACCGACCCCCTCTGGCCTGCCGGCCATCTCCCCCTCATCAAGGGGGGAGATTACGCTACTGCGCCGCGGGCTCTTCCGCATCACCTTCGTCCGTGAAGGGCGAGGCGCTTGGCACGCAGTTCACCGCCCAGCCGGCCGGGGTCGGCTGCTTCTGGTATTCGGTGATGGCGTTGGTGCATTGTTCGCGGGTGTCGAAGGTGCTGGGCAGCACCACCATGCCGCCTTGCGGGCCGGCGATCACCAGGTACCAGACCAATGCTACGCTGGGAGCAGCCATGGGAATTCCTCGCTTTGCTGGATGTCGGATTCGGATCGAACCCTAGCAACTCCCGGCTGATGGCGAAAGCAGGGCGAAGGGGGAGCGGCCCGCCGGACCATCACAGACCCGTGAGCGAACCACGCCCCTTAGCTTGCGCTCAGTTCGTGGCAAAGCAGTAGAACAGACCGTCGCCGCCGGTGCCCTTCAGCGCCTCCTGGCTACAGCCGCCGCGCGAGGCGTGCGAGGAGTTCCAGGATTTCGCCGCCGCCGACTCATCAAGGCCGGTGCGGTCGTGATGGCCCATCATCGCCGCGCCCTCCGCGCCACTTAGCGTCCAGTCGCCGCAAGTCTGGTCGGCGATCTTGGTGCCGTCGGGCTTCGAGCCGGTCAAAATGTCGTGCCGGTTCGGCTTGTCGCCACGGCCGTTGACCACTTCGCCCTTCTCGTTCAGTGCCGTCTGCTTGGTGATGGCGTTGGTGTCGCTGTGCAGCGAGGCGACGTCATCAGCGATCTTTTCGCCCTTGGCGTTGACCCACGGACCTTTGCCGATGCGGTCGCGCGCATCGACGTCGGCGGTCGAGAGATAGGCGTGCCATTCCTTGCCGGTAACCCCGGCCGCTTCCGCCAGCGACGCGCAGTGGGCGTCCGCACCCTTGAGACCGCCGAGATCGGCGCCCTTGCCGGAACCGACACTGGTGACGAAGAAGCTCATCTTGGCGTCTTGGGCGAGGGCTGCACCAGCTGTGGCTGCAAGCGCTGCGGCGGCAACGAGAAGAAGTCTACGCATGTCGGTCCTCCGGTTTCGAATGTCCTACATTCGAAGAAACGTAACGGGAGGCCTGTTTAATCCCGATTCAAGCCGGTTTATTCCGGCTGCCGGTAAGCGACGAAGCGCTGGTTCCTGGCTTGGAAGATCAGCCCTGTCTCTTTCAGCTCGGGGCTCGCCAGCGGCACGATGCGCTTCGCAATTTCTGAGGGATGCGGCAGCGTCTCCGGATCCTCGCCGGGTGCCGCCTGCGCACGCATGGCGGTGCGGGTGGCGCCGGGGTCGACGGCATTGACGCGCAGCGGCATGCTTTGCGTCTCATGCGCCCAGGAGCGCGCCATGGCTTCCACTGCCGCCTTGGATGCCGCGTAAGGCGCCCAGAAGGCGCGCGCCGAATGCGCGGCTCCCGAGGACATAAGAATGGCGCGGCCGGCGTCGGAGAGCCTGAGCAGCGGGTCGACCGAGCGGATCAGCCGCCAGGTCGATGTGACGTTGATGGTCATGACCTTCTCGAAGGTTTTCGCCTCGACATGGCCGATCGGCGAGATGACGCCGAGCACGCCGGCATTGGCCACCAAAATGTCGAGCTTGCCCCAGCGCTCATGAATGGCACCGCCCAGCCGGTCGATGCCGGCCATGTCGGCAAGATCGAGCGGCACCAGCGTCGCTTCGCCCTTGCCGGTTTTGGCGCGTTCAGCCTTGATCTGGTCGTCGAGCTCTTCCAGCCCGCCGACGGTGCGGGCAACCGCGATGACATGCGCGCCGGCGGCGGCAAGTTCTTTCGCGATGAAATAGCCGATGCCGCGCGAGGCGCCGGTAACGACCGCGACGCGGCCGGAGAGGTCGAGGGTCATGCGAGCGCTTTCAAGGATGGCAGTTGGGCTTTAGGCCCCGTTGTTCGCCAGCAGCGACAGCGTGCGCACATTGTCGTGGCCTTCGAAGTCGAGCAGGCGGGTCGGGTACTGGCCGGTGAAACAGGCGTCGCAGAATTGCGGCTGCTCATTGTCGCGGCCGGCTTCGCCAACGGCGCGGTAGAGCCCGTCAATGGTGAGGAAGCCGAGCGAATCGACGCGGATGAATTCGGCCATTTCCTCGATCGACATGCGAGATGCCAAAAGCTTCGACTTCTCCGGCGTGTCGACGCCGTAGAAGCACGACGCACTGGTCGGCGGCGAGGCGATGCGCATATGCACCTCCCGGGCGCCGGCATCGCGCACCATCTGCACGATCTTCTGGCTGGTGGTGCCGCGCACGATGGAATCGTCGACCAGCACCACGCGCTTGCCCTCGATCATGCGGCGGTTGGCATTGTGCTTGAGCTTGACGCCCATATGGCGGATCGAATCGCCGGGCTGGATGAAGGTGCGGCCGACATAGTGGTTGCGGATGATGCCGAGCTCGAAGGGAATGCCGGCAGCCTGGGAAAAGCCGATCGCCGCCGGCGTGCCGGAATCCGGCACCGGCACGACGATATCGGCCTCGACTGGGCTTTCCTGCGCCAGCTCGGCGCCGATGCGCTTGCGCACCTCATAGACGTTGCGGCCTTCCACCGAGGAATCCGGACGGGCGAAATAGACATATTCGAAGATGCAGAAGCGGGTCTTCTGCGGCTCGAACGGAAACAGGCTCTCAATGCCTTTCGAGGTCACGACGACCATCTCGCCAGGCTTCAGGTCGCGCACGAAGCGGGCGCCGATAATGTCGAGCGCGCAGGTTTCGGAGGCCAGGATCCAGGCGCCGTCGAGGTCGCCGAGCACCAGCGGCCGGATGCCGAGCGGATCGCGGCAGCCGATCATCTTCTTGGAGGTCATCGCCACCAGCGAGAAGGCGCCTTCGACCTGGCGCACGGCGTCGATGAAGCGCGAATTGAGATCGCGCTCCTTGCTGGTCGCAACCAGGTGCAGCAGCGTCTCGGTGTCGGAGGTCGACGAGAAGATCGCGCCCTGCTTCTGCAGCGCGCGCTGCACGGTCATGGCGTTGGTGAGGTTGCCGTTGTGAGCGACGGCAAAGCCGCCATCGGCGAGTTCGGCAAAGAAGGGCTGGATGTTGCGCATGCCGGCGCCGCCGGTGGTGGCGTAGCGCGTGTGGCCGATGGCGCGATTGCCTTGCAGGCTGTCGATGACGTGCTGCTTGGTGAAGGTGTCGCCGATCAGCCCGACGTGGCGTTCGACATGGAACTGGCTGCCGTCATAGGAGACGATGCCGGCCGCTTCCTGGCCGCGATGCTGCAGCGCATGCAGGCCAAGTGTGACGATGGCCGCGGCGTCCTGCCGGCCGAAAATGCCGAACACGCCGCATTCGTCGTGAAAATGATCGTCTGCTTCGGCGGAAAGCACGTCGTCTGCGTCTGCCTTCGAAACTGCCATGGGGCTCAAGCTCCGCTAAAATGGCCATATAAGGCGAGAGCGCCGCGAAAGCAACGCACTCCGTGCGCCGTTCACACCATAGTCAGGCCAGAACCGCCGGGATGGCGCCTGTCCGGCAGGCGCCCCCGATACAATATCAGTTTGCCGGCGCGGCCGGGGCCGGGGGGGCGGGCTGTGCCGGCGCATTGTCGGCCGGAGCGTCGGTCTCGTCGTCGGGTGCGGGCGCATCCTCGCCGGCTGCCGGCGCATCCGCAGCCGGTGCATCGGCTGCCGGGGGCGTCTCAGGTGCTGCCGGCTGATTCGGGTTGAGCTTCTTCAGGATGGCGTTTTCCGGATCCTCGGGCAGCAGGCTTTCCAGCTTGGCGCCGATGGTTTCGAGCAGCGGCCTCGACTTGGCGTTGGCGATCCAGGCCGGAGCCTTGGCGCCGGCCAGCCAGTTGAAGAACAAGAGGGCCACCGCGACGACGAGGATGCCGCGCGCCGCGCCGTAGAGGAAGCCGAGCGTACGGTCGAGCGCGCCGATCCTGGAATCGATGATCCAGTCGGCAAGCTTCATGGTGATGACGGAAACGACGATCAGCGCGATGACGAAGACGATGCCGGCGGACGCCGCCATGGCGATCTTGTCATTTTCGACATAGGGCTGAACATAAGGCAGCACCGGCTTGTAGAAGAAGAACGCCGCCGCGGCGGCAGCGGCCCAGGAGACGACGGACAGGATTTCGCGAGACAAGCCGCGAACCATGGCGAGCATCGCCGAGACCAGGGTGAAGCCGACGAGAATTCCGTCAAGCAGCGTAATCGGCATGTTGTTCGCCCCACTCCGATTGTCTTTTCACGGCTCGAGCGAGCCGCGTCATTCTTCCTCGTCGACACGGCTGCGCCGTGAGCCGGCTATGCGCGCCACGAGATCGGCAAGTTCGGTTGGCTGGAAAGCGCCGGCCCCGATCCCCCCGACAACCTCCTCGCTGCCCAAGGGCAGAACCGCACTTCCAAAACCCAGCTTTTCGGCCTCTTTAAGGCGCTGTTGCGCATGCGCAACCGGCCTCACTGCGCCCGACAGGCTGATTTCGCCGAAATAGACGCAATCGGCGGGAAGGGCAAGACCGGTGAGCGACGAAACCAGTGCAGCCGCCACCGCCAGATCGGCGGCCGGTTCGGAAATCCGGTAGCCGCCGGCGACGTTGAGATAGACATCGTGGGTGCCGAAGCGGACGCCGCAATGCGCTTCGAGCACGGCCAAAATCATCGACAGCCGCGCACCGTCCCAGCCGACGACGGCACGGCGCGGCGTGCCCAGCGAGGACGGCGCTACCAGCGCCTGGATCTCGACCAGCACCGGGCGCGTGCCCTCCATCCCGGCGAACACCGCGGCGCCCGGCGACTTCGCATGGCGTTCGCCGAGAAACAGCTCCGACGGGTTGGCGACTTCGCGCAGGCCCTTGTCCGACATTTCGAAGACGCCGATCTCGTCGGTCGGCCCGAAACGGTTCTTCACCGTTCGCAGGATGCGGTAGTGGTGGCCGCCTTCGCCTTCGAAGTAGAGCACGGCGTCGACCATGTGCTCGACGACGCGCGGGCCCGCGATCTGGCCTTCCTTGGTGACATGGCCGACCAGAACGATGGCGGCGCCCGTGGATTTGGCATAGCGGATCATCGCCTGGGCGGCGGCGCGCACCTGGGTGACGGTGCCGGGCGCCGAATCGGCCATGTCGGTCCACAGCGTCTGGATCGAATCGAGGATGACGAGGTCCGGCCTTCTGCCGTCGGCGATTGTTGCCAGGATGTCCTCGACATTGGTCTCGGCGGCAAGTTCGACGGGTGTGTCGGCGACGCCAAGCCGTTGCGCGCGCAGCCTGATCTGGGCGACGGCCTCTTCGCCCGAGACATAGACGATGCGGTGGCCTTTTGACGCCAGTGCTGCCGCGGCCTGGGTGAGCAGCGTCGACTTGCCAATGCCCGGATCGCCGCCGACCAGCAGCGCCGAGCCGCGCACGAAACCGCCGCCAGTGGCGCGGTCGAGTTCGCCAATGCCCGAGATGATGCGCGGCGCGTCCTCGATGTCGCCGGACAGGCTGGTCAGCACCACGGCGCGGCCCTTGCGGGCATTGCGCGTGTTGGCCGGGCCAGAGCCGATGCCGCCCGAAGTGCCTTCCTCGACGAGGGTATTCCACTCGCCGCAAGCATCGCATTTGCCGGCCCAGCGCTGATGCACCGATCCGCAATTCTGGCAGATGAACTGGACGCGGGATTTAGCCATGGAGTGATGCTGCTCGCAAATGATCGAAGGAGGGTGATCCTGCACACCCCCCTCTGTCCTGCCGGACATCTCCCCCGCAAGGGGGGAGATTGGCTGCCGTCGATGCTTTCGCCAATCGCCACCGTCGCAAGGCGAGCGCCACCCGCGAAGCTCCTGATCTCCCCCCTTGCGGGGGAGATGGCCGGCAGGCCAGAGGGGGGTGTGACGGAGCGCTGCGGTAGGCCAAAAAGCTACTCAAACCTCTCCGCGATATGATGCTCTTCGGCGAGGTCGGAAAACCGGGTGAATTCGCCCTGGAAAGCGAGGCTGACCGAACCCGTCGGGCCGTGGCGCTGCTTGGCGACGATGACTTCGGCCTTGCCGCGCATCTCGTTCATCTCGTGTTCCCACTTGATGTATTCGTCGGTGCCGGGCTTGGGTTCGCGGTTCTTCAGATAATATTCCTCGCGATAGACGAAGATCACCACGTCGGCGTCCTGCTCGATCGAGCCGGATTCACGCAGGTCGGAGAGCTGCGGGCGCTTGTCTTCGCGGCTTTCGACCTGACGCGACAGCTGCGACAGCGCGATGATCGGCACGGAGAGTTCCTTGGCCAGCGCCTTGAGGCCGGTGGTGATCTCGGTGATTTCCTGCACGCGGTTCTGCGAGGCCTTGGCGCTGGAACCCTGCATCAGCTGGATATAGTCGATGACGATGAGGTCGAGGCCGCGCTGGCGTTTTAGCCGGCGCGCCCGGGCGGAAAGCTGCGCGATCGAGATACCGCCGGTCTGGTCGATGAACAGCGGGATCTTCTGCATGGTCTGCGAGCAGGCGACCAGCTTTTCGAAGTCCATCTCGGAAATCTCGCCGCGGCGGATTTTTGACGACGGAATCTCGGTCTGCTCGGAAATGATACGGGTCGCCAGCTGTTCGGATGACATTTCGAGCGAGAAGAAGCCGACGACGCCGCCATTGGCGGCCTTGAACGACCCGTCGGCCTGCTGCGCCGGCACATAGGCCTCGGCGATGTTGAAGGCCATGTTGGTGGCGAGCGATGTCTTGCCCATGCCGGGGCGGCCGGCGATGATGATCAGATCGGAGGGCTGCAACCCGCCCATGCGGCGGTCGAGATCGCGCAGGCCGGTGGCGACGCCAGACAGATGGCCGTCGCGCATATAGGCGGCATTGGCCATGTCGACGGCAGTCTTGACGGCGTCGGTGAAGCTCTCGAAGCCGCCATCGTAGCGGCCGGTTTCGGCCAGTTCGAACAGCCGCCGCTCGGCATCCTCGATCTGCTCGGACGGCGCCATGTCGACCGGCGCGTCATAGGCGATGTTGACCATGTCCTCGCCGACGGTGATCAGCGCACGGCGCGTCGCCAAATCGTAGATGGCGCGGCCATAGTCTGTGGCGTTGACGACGGTGACGGCCTCGACCGCCAGCCGGACGACATATTGCGCTACCGTCATGTCACCGACCTTCTCGTCGGCCGGCAGGAAGGTTTTCAGCGTGATCGGCGTCGCCACCTTGCCCATGCGGATGAGTTCGGCCGCGACCTCGAAGATCTTCCTGTGCAGCGGCTCATAGAAATGGCCGGCCTTGAGGAAGTCGGAGACGCGGTAGAAGGCATCGTTGTTGACGAGGATGGCGCCGAGCAGCGCCTGCTCGGCCTCGATGTTGTTTGGCGCCTCACGATAAAGCGGTTGCTCCGCCACGCCGAATTTTCGTGCTGCCTCTGCCATGATGTCCCCGATTTCGATCCCGGCTTCTCGATACCAGAACGCGAAAGATCCGATGCTGACTTATATGCATCAGTCGCGTCCAATCGGCGTTGATGCCCGCTGTCCACAGGGGACGGCAAACCGTCCACAGGACAGAATTCCCGTGCTCTGATTCTGATTGACTCGCCAAGTGGTGATTGTATTGGTCCGACAGGAACAAAGCAAGAACAATCTCGGCGGCTATCTGCTTCTCTCGTCCAACTTATCGCCCCAGTCCAACCGCCGCGCTTGCTTGAACAGCTCGCCGTCGCGCTTGGTGAAAAGCGTCTCGCCGGCGCTGCCGTCCGGCCGGCACAATTTGAGCAGCACCTTGCCGGAGCCGGCTTTCGGCGGCGCAATGACGCGCGCGGCGCGGGAGGCCGCGGGCTGCCGCGACGCCGCGACGTAGATGAACTTCTCGTCCTCCCAGGGCACTTCGGCATCCTTGGCCAGGCGATGCAGGCGCGAGCGGGCAACGCGGCGCGAAAAATGGCACCAGTCGGGCGGCTCAAGCGGGCAGGGGGCGTCGTGGGGGCAAGGGGCCAGCACATTCGCGCCAGCCTCAAGCAATTGCCGGCGCACCGCAACAATGCGCTGCCAGCCGGCCGGTGTGCCCGGCTCGACAATCAGCAGCGTGTCGGCGGTCAACTGCCAGAGCCGGGCGACGAGCTTCGGCAGCGATGCAGGCGCGATCTCGTCCAGCACATAGGCGCAGGTGACGAGATCGGCAGGCTTGAGATCGGCAAGATCGATGGTGACGTCGCCGGCGCGCCAGTCGGTGCTCGCGACAATGGTATCAAGAGCGAGCGACTGGCCGACCTTGCGCACCGCGGCGCTGGCCTCAAACAGCACCGCCTGTTCGAGGTCTGGCCAGAGGTCCGTGGTGGCCCAGAGCACCGTACCAGGGCCGGCGCCGACATCGAGCAGCGTTTTTGGCTGGAAATCGGGCCGTGCCTCGGCGAGCGCGTCGAGGCTGGCGCGCGCGGCCGCATAGGTCGCCGGCAGCCGCGTCGCCAAATAGGCTTTTACCGCCATCTCCTCGGCCATGTGCAGGCGGCCGTCGCGCAGTTCGGCACGGTAGCGGTCTGACAGCGTCTTCGCCGCCTGGCGCAACGTCGGCAGCGGTATCGTTTCGAGCAGGCGCTCGACGCCTTGTCTGAGCGGTGCTGGCAGTTCCACGCTCAGGCTCCGTGCGGTGCGAACAGGATGACAGAGGCGCCGGCAATGCAAAGCGCCGCGCCGGCAAGATCCCAAAGGTCTGGGCGCACGCCTTCCACCAGCCACAGCCAGCCGAGCGAGGCGGCAATGTAAATACCGCCATAGGCGGCGTAGGCGCGGCCGGCGGCATTGGTGTCGACCAGCGCCAGCAGGAAGCCGAACAATGCAAGCGAGACGAGGCCAGGCGCCAGCCACAGCGGTGACTTTTCAAGCCGCCACCAGGCCCAGAAGGAAAAGCAGCCGGCGATCTCGGCCAATGCGGCGGCGATGTAGAGGAGGTAGGTCATGAAAAAGGTCTCACTATAGCGAGACCTTTTTCATGTTTGGGCAGGCGATGGCAAGGCCGATGGGACCTCAGGCTACTCGCGATCCGCCACCTTGCGGCGGCGCGCGGACTTGGCAACAGCTGACCTTGTAGCAACAGCCTTGGCAACGGCAGGCTGGGCGACCGGTTGTTCGTGGCGATGCCCAATCTCGCGCATTTCCAGTGCCTTTTCACATTTGGCCATGTAGTCGCGCGTCATCGGCAGCGTGTCGTTCTTCTTGGCGATCTGGATCTGGAAGATCACCAGGTCCTGCCAGCGGAAGGCCGCTTCCGAGGCGGCGAGATAGAACTCCCACATCCGGCAGAAACGCTCGTCATAGATGGCCTTGGCCTTGTCGCGGTTGGCGGCAAAGCGCTGGCCCCAGTGCTTCAGCGTATCGGCATAGTGCAGCCGCAGCATCTCGATGTCGGTAACCACCAGCCCCGACTTTTCGATTGCCGGCATCACCTCCGACAACGAAGGGATGTAGCCGCCGGGGAAGATGTATTTGCGGACGAAGGCGCTGGTCGCCCACGGCACGCCCGAGCGGCCGATCGTGTGCAAGAGCATGACGCCGTCCGGCTTCAACAGCGTCGCCGACTTTTCGAAGAAGGTGCGGAAATGGTTGACGCCGACATGCTCGAACATGCCGACCGAGACGATGCGGTCGAAGCGTTCGTTGAGTTCGCGGTAGTCCTTCAGCTCGAAATGCACTCGGTCCTGCAGGCCTTGCGCATGCGCCCGGTCGGTCGCGACGCCGTGCTGCTCGGTCGACAGCGTCACGCCCTGCACGTCGACGTCGAAAGCCTTGGCGAGGTAGAGGCCAAGCCCGCCCCAGCCGGAGCCGATGTCGAGCACGGTCTGGCCGGCCTTCAGCCTGAGCTTGGCGGCGATGTGGCGCTTCTTGGCGACCTGCGCCTCGTCGAGTGTCATGTCCGGCTGTTCGAAATAGGCGCAGGAATACTGCATGTCCTCGTCGAGGAAGAGCCGGTAGAGGTCGCCAGACAGATCGTAGTGGCGCTGCACGTTGCGGCGCGAGCGCGAGGCGGTGTTGATCTGCTGCAGGCGGCGGAAGGCGTGGCGCAGGCCCTCGATCGCCTTCGACCAGGTGGCATCGATGCCGCCGCTGCCCATGTTCTGGAAGGCGATGCGCATCAGGCCGAGAACGCCGCCCTCAAGGATGTCGAGTTCGCCGTCCATGTAGGATTCCGGCACCGCCAGCATTGGATCGAAGGTGATGGCGCGTTCGGCATGCTTGGTCTTGATGTGCATGTGCACCGGCTCGCCGCTGCCGTCGCCGAACACATGCGTCGAACCCTTCGGCGCGGTGACTTTGAGATTGCCTGTGCGCACCAGGCGGTCGAGAACGCGCTTCAACAGAATATTCATCACCAAATGTCCCCTCACGGTCAGACTGGCGGGCTAACTCTGCAACAATATATAGGGGTTCGAAAAGTTCCATTTGGTACAAAAATGCCCGGGCGAGAGGCCCGGGCATTGGTCCACAAAGGCTGGATGACGACAATGTGATTGGGGAGCGCCGCTCCCTCGCTTGTCGTTAGGCGATCAGGCGTTGTCTTCGCCGCCTTCGAACTCGGTGTTCGGGTCGAAGAAGTTCTCCGGCCGCGCATTGTCGTTGATGTCGTCGCCATAGATGGCTTCGGCGGTGGTCAGCGTTTCGCCCTTGGCCTGACGCTCGGCTTCATCGGCCGTGCGGGCGATGTTGAGGCTGATGGTGACCTCGACTTCCGGATGCAGCGCGATCGCCACATTGGTGACGCCGATGGTCTTGATCGGCTGGTTGAGCTGGATCTGGTTGCGGTTGACCGAGAAGCCTTCCGCCGTCAGCAGATCGGCGATGTCGCGGGTCGACACCGAACCGTAGAGCTGGCCGGTCTCGCCGGCCGAACGCACGGCGATGAAGCTCTTGCCGTCGAGCTTTTCGGCAACCTGGCTGGCTTCCGACTTGCGTTCGAGGTTACGGGCTTCGAGCTGGGCGCGCTGGCCCTCGAACTTCTTCTTGTTGGCTTCGTTGGCGCGCAGCGCCTTGCCCTGCGGCAAGAGGAAGTTGCGGGCAAAGCCGTCCTTGACCTTGACGGTATCGCCCATCTGGCCGAGGCGGGAAACGCGTTCGAGAAGAATGACTTCCATGGTTTTGTTCCTTCGTCTGGGCACCGATCACAAGGTCGGCGCCGAATTGAGTGGAACAGGTCAGGAAGCTTTGAGCGCCTTGGCGCCGGTGTCGCTGTCCTGCCTGTCGCGGCAGTTAGAGGCTTTTCACCTCAACTCGGGATTTCAATGCATGTCGCCCAAAAGTGGGTCCCGGTTTTGGGACAACGACATGCATCATCAAAATACTCCCTGCGGCGCCCGTCGCCGTGGGAGAATAGAGCGGGCGGCGAACCGCCCGCTCGAAAGTCTTAGCGAACCACGTAGGGCAGCAGGCCGAGGAAGCGGGCGCGCTTGATCGCCTTGGCGAGTTCGCGCTGCTTCTTCTGGCTGACGGCGGTGATGCGCGACGGCACGATCTTGCCGCGCTCGGAAATGTAGCGCTGCAGCAGACGCACGTCCTTGTAGTCGATCTTGGGCGCGTTGGCGCCGGAGAACGGGCAGGTCTTGCGGCGACGATGGAACGGGCGCCGGGTCGGGATCTGATTGATGTCGACCATTATTCTGCACCCCCTTCAACGCCTTCGCGCGGACGGCGCGGACCACGATCGCCACCGGCGTCGCCAAATGAGCGCGGCGGACGATCGCCACGGTCGCCGCGATCACGATCGCCAAACGAGCGCGGACCACGATCGCCACGGTCGCGGTCGCCGAAGCCGCCGCGTTCCGAGCGCTCTTCGCGCTTCTGCATCATGGCCGACGGGCCTTCCTCATGCGCCTCGACCTTGACGGTCAGGAAACGCAGCACGTCTTCGGACAGACCCATCTGGCGCTCCATCTCGTTGAGCGCTGCCGGCGGGCAGGTGAGGTCCATAAGCGTGTAGTAAGCCTTCCGGTTCTTGTTGACCCGGTAGGTGAGGGACTTCAGTCCCCAGTTCTCGACCCGGCCGACGGACCCGCCATTTGCGGAGATGACGCCCTTGTACTGTTCGACAAGCGCATCGACCTGCTGCTGCGAGAGGTCCTGCCGGGCAAGGAACACATGTTCGTATAGAGCCATAGTGGTTCAATGCCTTTCTTCGTTTCTCTCCCGGACCCTCGCGGCAAAAGCCTCTGCAACTTCTCTGACCCGCTTGTCCCGAAGGGGCGGGGAAGAAAGGAGCATTTCGAGACGGTCGAGAGCGGAGACACGGGAGGCGGAAGCGCTTCTGGCTTCACACGCCGCTTTCCCCTAGGAAAACAACGGCCCTCCGTTCAGCCCCCAGCAAGGACCGGCAGATTGCGGGCGTCTATACAGCAATTTGGCGGGAAGGCAAGGGTGGGGCACCGTTCCAGACAGCATCCTTGGCGTCGCAGGATCGAAAAACGCCGGGCGTCAACTTGTATGGGCGAGCTTGTCCACCGTTTCGGGAAAGAAGTCGGGCGCGGCCTTACGCTTGCCGAACATCATGTCGTATTGCAGCAGGCGGAAATCGTTGATCGCCGGATCGATGTTCTTCTGCCGCGCCCAGTCGGGCGTCGCTTCGCCTGACGGCGTCAGCAGGAGATTGCGATCGACGACGCGGTAGCGTTCGCGCAGCGCGCCGAGGAAGCCGGTGTAGTAGGGGTGCGTGATCCCGGCGGTGGTCAGGATGTGGTAGGGCAGGAAGGCCGGGCTGACCGCGCCCATATCCTGCGCCGGGCCGGTGCGGTTCGACCAGATGATCAGCGGCGTCTGGTGGTGCTCAAGTGCTGCCTCCGGCGTCGGCTCCTTGCGCGGCGCGACATTGTCTTTGAGGAAGCCGGTCTCGACATAGACGGGACCAAGCGGCGGCAGATGGTCGCCGAAGAAGGCTATGACCGTCGGCCGCTCGCGCTTCTTCGCCCATTCGATCAGCCGTTCGAGGCCACGGTCGGCATCGGCCGAACCCTCGGCGTAGCTGAGCAGCGATTCCCGCGCCCATGTGCTGATGGGTGCCGCGACCTTGTGGGTCGGGTTGTAATAGCGGTACGGCTCGTAGGGGCCGTGGTTCTGCAGGCTGACGGCGAAGAAGAACACCGGGTCCTCGCTGGCGTCGGCCTCTGCGATGATCTCGTCGGTCATTGCCGCGTCGGAGGCCAGCGGCCCGCGCTTCTCCAGCGGCGGCAGCGTCTCTTCCGAGCGGAAATCGTTGAAGCCGAAATCGGCATAGACCGCGCCGCGATTCCAGAACCAGTTGGTGCCGGGATGGATGGCGCGCGCCCGATAGCCTTCGCTTTTCAGGAAGGTCGCCAGCGACGGCGTCGGCGTGCGCACATATTGCTGATAGGGGATTGAGCCCGCCGGCAGGAAGGCATTGGAAAAGCCGGTCAGCGCCTCGAATTCGATGTTGGCGGTCATGCCGCCGAATTCCGGCGAGAACATGTAGCCCGAGCGCAAAGCGCGCACATTGGGGATCGGGTCCGGCGTGATGGTGACGCCGGGCAGCTTGGTCGGATCCCAGAAGGATTCGCTCATCACCACGATGATGTCAGGTTTCTCATCCGGCACCGAGGCCGTCACATCCGGTCTGTCGATCGCATCGATCGCCTTGTCGGAATAGCCCACTGGCGCCGAGACATGCGCCATCGGCACGTTGAGCGCGAAAGCCAGCGCAAACCCGTTGGAGGCGTAGTTCTCCTTCTGGTCCCACATGATCGGGATGATCTGCAGCCGGTCGCGGGTCCACGAGAAGGTGGCGTAATCCATGATCGAGACGAAGAAGGCGAGCAGCGGCACTGCCAGCGTCAACCGCGCCAGGCGCCCCTTGCGGCTGAGGATCGGCACCTTGCGTCGCCACAGCCGCCAGCCATAGATCAGCATCGACAGGCCGGCGACGATGCCGACCGCCATGGCGAGCGCCGTCCAGGGCCGCTCGCGCACCAGAAGCGGCATCAGCGCCATGATCTGGCGCGAATAGAGGAAATCGGTCGGGTAGAGCGGATCGCCGAGATAGTGCGACTTCTGGTGCCCGACAAAGGCCAGCGCCAGCGTCAGCGGCGCCACGATCATCAGGCTTTGGTGGCTGCGGCCAAGCACGGCGTCCAGTCCGATCAGCACCAGCGCAAAGACGATGATGGTGGTCCAGCCCGGCTTGAAGGGTTGCAGGAAGAAGTCGACCGTGCCGAAAAAGTCGCCGCGCACGATCCATTCGATGGCGAACACCAGGACGGCGGAAGCAAGCAGCGTGACCAGACCGTAGCGGATGACAGGCCATCTGCGCCCCGGCAGGTAGCCGGTGGACGGATCGTCTTCCAAGAACTGTGGCGCGGGTACTGCCGCGCCCTTCCTGATCCTTGCCACTTCTCTTCTTCCCCCGGCCCAAGCAACGCGTTTTTCCACTCGCGTCACCGTTCTGTCATAGAACTGTCATGCAAAAGCTAGCGCCTGTGGCGGAAATAAGAAGAGCCAGCAAACGATTCGTGAGCGGTTTTCATCAGGAGTGATCGGCAAAAAGCCTTTCAGAACAGGGACTCGAGGTCAGCTGCCGGGTGGAACGAGGGCCGAAATGCTGCTCGCGGGCTTGACTTGGCGGTCCGCCTTGCGTCACAGGCAGGAAAAATCAGCCGCTGGAGAGAGCCCAAATGGCCGTTGCATTCACCTTTCCGGGACAAGGCAGCCAGGCTGTCGGCATGGGCAAGGACCTCGCCGACGCCTTCCCCGAGGCGCGCAGGGTCTTCGAGGAAGTCGATGACGCGCTGGGCGAAAAGCTGTCGACATTGATCTGGGAAGGCCCTGAAGAGACGCTGACCTTGACCGCCAATGCCCAGCCGGCGCTGATGGCAGTATCGCTGGCTGCGGTGCGGGCGCTGGAAGCGCGCGGTTTTTCGCTGAAGGACAAGGTCGCCTACGTTGCCGGCCATTCGCTCGGCGAATATTCCGCCCTTGCCGCCGCCGGTTTCGTCTCGGTCGCCGATGCCGCCCGGCTGCTGCGCATTCGCGGCAATGCCATGCAGGCGGCGGTGCCGGCCGGTGAGGGCGCGATGGCGGCGATCATCGGACTGGAACAGCCTGACGTCGAAGCCGCTTGCGCTGAAGCGGCAGCCGGCTCCGGCAAGGTCTGCCAGATCGCCAACGACAATGGCGGCGGCCAGCTGGTGATCTCCGGCGCCAAGGCGGCGGTGGAACTCGCCGCGAAATTGTGCACCGAGAAGGGCGCCAAACGGGCGCTGATGCTGCAGGTCTCCGCCCCCTTCCACTCGGCGCTGATGGCGCCGGCGGCCAATGTGATGCGCGAGGCGCTGGCCGGGGTAGCCAAGCATGCGCCGGTGGTTCCCGTCGTTTCTAACGTTACCGTGACCCCGACCAGCGATCCCGATGAGATCGCTCGGCGGCTTGTCGAGCAGATCACCGGCCGCGTGCGCTGGCGCGAAACGGTGGAGTGGTTCGGCGCCAACGGCGTCGCCACGCTCTACGAGATCGGCGCCGGCAAGGTGCTGTCGGGCCTGGCGCGGCGCATCAACCGCGACATCGCTACCGCAGCCGTCGGCACCCCGGCCGATATCGAGGCCGCGCTGGCTGCGCTTGCATAATCCACTGGCGATTTGACCCCTCCCATGGGAAGGGTGTTCTCTTAAGATCAGGAGACGAAAATGTTCGAACTGACCGGCCGCAAGGCGCTTGTCACCGGCGCATCGGGAGGCATTGGCGAGGCGATTGCCCGCGTGCTGCATGCGCAAGGCGCCATTGTCGGCCTGCACGGCACCCGCATCGAGAAACTGGAGACCCTGGCCGGCGAGCTCGGCGATCGGGTAAAGCTGTTTCCAGCCAATCTGTCGAACCGCGACGAGGTCAAGGCGCTTGGCCAGAAGGCGGAAGCCGAACTCGAAGGCGTCGACATACTGGTCAACAATGCCGGCATCACCAAGGACGGCCTGTTCGTGCGGATGTCGGATGCCGATTGGGACAGTGTGCTCGAGGTCAACCTGACCGCCGTGTTTCGGCTGACCCGTGAACTCACCCATCCGATGATGCGCCGGCGGCATGGCCGCATCATCAACATCACTTCAGTGGTCGGTGTCACCGGCAACCCAGGCCAGACCAATTATTGCGCTTCCAAGGCCGGCATGATCGGCTTTTCCAAGTCGTTGGCGCAGGAGATCGCCACACGCAACATCACCGTCAACTGCGTCGCCCCGGGCTTCATCGAATCGGCCATGACCGACAAGCTCAACGACAAGCAGAAAGACGCGATCATGGCGGCGATACCGACGCGCCGCATGGGCACGAGTGTTGAAGTGGCGTCTGCCGTTGCCTATCTCGCCTCCAACGAAGCCGCCTACGTCACCGGCCAGACCATCCATGTCAACGGCGGCATGGCGATGATTTGACGGGAGATGGCCGGGTTATAAGAAGACGTGGCCGGCTTGTGAAAAGAGACCATTTCGCCTTGGACCTTAGCCAATTTTCGTGTAATGCGGCCCGCAACCCGGCGGTTCGGGCAAAAACCGGTTCGGTGCCGTTGCGTTTCCGGCAGGACCATCTTTCAGCTTGATTAGCGGCATTCTGCCCGCTAACGAAGACAGACAAACAAAAGACGAGGATGCCCCAAATGAGTGACACCGCAGAGCGCGTCAAGAAGATCGTCATCGAACATCTTGGCGTCGATGCCGACAAGGTGACGGAGCAGGCGAGCTTCATCGATGATCTGGGCGCGGACAGCCTCGATACGGTCGAACTCGTCATGGCGTTCGAAGAAGAGTTTGGCGTCGAGATTCCGGACGATGCGGCCGAGACCATCCTGACCGTCGGCGATGCCGTGAAGTACATCGACAAGGCTTCGGCCTGACGCTATCCGCAGTCATCACCGGGGAGGACCTGCGATGAGGCGTGTCGTCGTCACGGGCCTTGGCCTGGTTTCGCCGTTCGGCATGGGCTTCGAGCACAGCTGGAAGGAATTGCTGACCGGCCGCAGCGCCGCCAAGCGCGTCACCGAGTTTGAAGTGGAAGATCTTGCCTGCAAGATCGCCCACGTCATTCCGCGCGGTGACGGCACCAACGGCACGCTCAATCCCGAAGCCGTGCTTGAGCCGAAGGAACTGCGCAAGATCGGCGACTTCATCCTTTACGGGATCGCGGCCGCTGATGAAGCGCTGAAGGATTCCGGCTGGGAGCCCGGCACCGAAGCCGAGCGTTGCGCCACCGGCGTCATGATCGGCTCCGGCATTGGTGGCCTCGAAGGCATCGCCGAAAACGCGCTGATCCTGCACGAGCGTGGACCGCGCCGCATCAGCCCGTTCTTCATTCCTGGAAACATCATCAACCTGGTGTCCGGTCAGGTGTCGATCCGGCACGGGCTGAAGGGTCCCAATCACGCCGTCGTCACTGCCTGCTCAACTGGCGCGCACGCCATTGGCGATGCCGCCCGGCTGATCATCTTCGGCGATGCCGACGTGATGCTGGCCGGCGGCGCCGAATCGCCGGTGACCAGGCTTTCGCTAGCCGGCTTCGCCGCTTGCCGGGCACTATCCACCGACCGCAACGACACGCCTGAAAAGGCCTCGCGCCCCTATGACCGCGACCGTGACGGCTTCGTCATGGGCGAGGGCGCCGGCGTCGTCGTGCTGGAAGAGCTCGAACACGCCAAGGCGCGCGGCGCCAAGATCTATGCGGAGGTCACCGGCTACGGCCTGACCGGCGACGCCTATCACATCACCGCACCTGCCGAAGACGGCGACGGTGCCTTCCGCTGTATGACGGCGGCGCTGAACCGGGCCAAGCTGACGCCCGCCGATATCGATTACATCAACGCGCATGGCACCTCGACCATGGCCGATACGATCGAGCTCGGCGCCGTCGAGCGGCTGGTCGGTAATGCCGCCTCGAAGATCTCGATGTCGTCGACCAAGTCGTCGATCGGCCACCTCCTGGGTGCCGCGGGGGCCGCCGAGGCGATCTTCTCGATCCTCGCCATCCGCGACAACATCGCTCCCGCCACCATCAATCTCGACAACCCGGAACGCGAAACCGCGATCGATCTTGTACCCAACACGCCACGGCATCGCCAGGTCGACGTGGCGCTGTCCAACTCCTTCGGCTTCGGCGGCACCAACGCGTCGCTGGTCTTCCAGCGCTATATAGGCTGATTGCGGTATCGACCGGCGCGCCAGCGGTCTGTCGTCAATTTTGCCATATTCGAGCCTACTCTGCCGCTGGGGATTCGTCGCATCGGCCTGAAACCGAAGGCGCTTTTTTTTGAAAGCACGATGCGTAGGCTTGAAATGTTAGGGCACGCTGGGCGTCCAACCGGACGCATGGGCGCTCTAAGAGATCAGATGGTAGGGCGCTTATGAACACCAATCCGGGCGGCAGCGGACAATTCGGACAAAACCAGCAGACCGGCCCGATCGTGCCGAAGACTGCGGCCGAGGCCTTGCGGCCGGAAGCCGGCACACCGCCGCCGAAGCGCTCGCGCGCCTCGCGCAGCCAGGTCGTGGTGTTCATGAACTTCGTCATCTCCGCGGTGATGTTGATGATCCTCGCCGCCGGCGTTTCGCTTTATTTCGGCAAACAGGCCTTCAACGAACCTGGTCCGTCCGCCACTGGCGACACCTTCCTGGTCAAGCCGAGCACCGGCGTCCAGGACATTGCCGACCAGCTCGAACGGCGTGGATTGATCAGCGACGCCCGCATCTTCCGCATTGGCGTGCGCGTCTATGGCAATGATTCAGCGCTGAAGGCCGGCGAATACGAGATCAAGCCGCGCGCCTCGATGCGCGATATCATGGAGCTTCTGAAGAGCGGCAAGTCGGTGATGTATTCGCTGACCATTCCCGAGGGGCTGACCGTCGAGCAGGCGCTGCAGCGCGTTGCCGAACAGGATGCGCTGACCGGGGACATGCCGGCGATCACGCCGGCCGAGGGCAGCCTTGCCACCGATACGTTGCGCTTCACCCGCGGCGCCACGCGCCAGCAGATGGTCGACAAGCTGCTCGCCGACCAGAAAAAGCTGGTCGACGAAGTCTGGCAGCGGCGCGCGCCCGACCTGCCTCTGGCCAATGTCGACGACTTCGTCACCTTGGCCTCGATCGTCGAAAAGGAAACCGGCCGGGGTGACGAGCGCTCGCGCGTTGCCGCCGTCTTCCTCAACCGTCTGGCCAAGGGCATGCGGCTGCAATCCGATCCGACCATCATCTACGGCCTGTTCGGCGGCAAGGGCAAACCCGCCGACCGGCCGATCTACCAGTCGGACATTGAGAAGCAGACACCTTACAACACCTATCTGATCAATGGCCTGCCGCCGACGCCGATCGCCAATCCGGGCCGCGCCGCACTCGAAGCCGTCGCCAACCCGTCGAAGACCGACGATCTCTACTTTGTCGCCGACGGCACGGGTGGCCATGTCTTTGCCACGACGCTTGCCGAGCACAATGAGAACGTGGCTCGCTACCGGGCGCTGCAGAAAAAGCAGGCTGAAGACGCCGCCAAAGGTGCCAAGACCCCGGGCCAGACCGATGCGCCGGCGGATGGCGACGACAGCGGTGACGCCAGTGGCGATGTCGGCGGCGATGCGGGTGCCGCCCAGTAGCAGGCCGGCGCTTTTTGGCGGAGTGACCTTGCGCCTTGCGGACATGGGCGACGCGCTGCTGCTTTGAACGCGCAGCGCGGTTCGAAGGCTTGCTCCGAGGCCTCTGCAGATTTCGGCACTGCGAGATCAAAACGACACCGGAAATCAACACCTTGCCGGTATTGCGATTCTGACATTCGCGCTCCCCGTGATATCGAACGCGAGCGGGATTTCAGAATTGGAACATCAGGAGACACGAGCCGCATCATGAATTTGCAGAGCATGACCGGATTTGCACGCGCCGTCGGCGAGCACGACGGCGCCTCGATCGCTTGGGAGGTCAAGTCGGTCAACGGCAAGAGCGTCGAGGTCAGGCTGCGGCTGCCGCAAGGTTTTGAGCGGCTGGAGCCGGCGGTCCGGCAGACGCTGCAGAAGCGGTTTTCGCGCGGCAATTTCCAGGCGACGCTGACCGTCGGCCGCGCTGCCGGCCAGCAGGTGCAGCCGGTGGTCAACGAAGTCTTCCTCCGGGATCTGGCCGGCTTGGCCAAGCGGCTGCAGGACCAGTTCGGTGTTGCCCCGGCGACCGCCGACGGCCTGCTTTCCCTGCGCGGCGTGCTGGACATCCCTGAAAGCAACGAAACCGAGGAGGTGCGGGCAGCGCTCGATGCGGCAATCCTGTCAGCGCTCGAAACCGCACTTACCGGTCTCGAACAGGCGCGCCAAAGCGAGGGTGAAGCGCTGCGCTCGCTGCTTTCCGGTCACATCGACGCCATCGAGGCGCTGACGCGCAAGGCCGAGGCCGACCCGTCGCGCGAACCGGCGGCAATCCGCGAGCGGATCGCCGAACAGGTGCGGCTGCTGATGGATGCGTCGGCCAATCTCGATGCCGTTCGGCTGCACATGGAAGCGGCGTTCCTGGCCACCAAGGCCGATATTCGCGAAGAAATCGACCGGCTGAAGACACATGTTGTGTCGGGCCGGGTGCTGCTGGCAAATGGCGGCGCCATCGGCCGCAAGCTCGATTTTCTGGCGCAGGAATTCAACCGCGAATCGAATACTCTGTGTTCGAAGTCGAACGCCGCCACTGTCACCGCCATCGGGCTGGAGCTCAAGGCGGTGGTCGACCAGTTTCGCGAACAGGTCCAGAATCTGGAGTAACCCAAAATGGGTGCCAAGGAGCCGATGGTTGCCAGGGATCTGGGGTCGCGCATTCGCCGACGCGGGCTGATGCTGGTCCTGTCGTCGCCGTCCGGCGCCGGCAAGTCGACGATCGCGCGCAACCTGCTGGAAAGCGACGGCAGCCTGGAACTGTCGGTCTCGGTCACCACCAGGCCACGCCGCGGCTCGGAGATCGAAGGCGTCCACTACCACTTCCGCACCATGCGCGAGTTCGAGCGGCTGCGCGATTCCGACGCGCTGCTGGAATGGGCCGAGGTGCACGGCAATTGCTATGCGACGCCGCGCGAGCCGGCCGAACTGGCGCTGGCGCAAGGGCGCGACATGCTGTTCGACATCGACTGGCAAGGCGCCCAGCAGCTCAAGGAAAAGATGCGCGCCGACATCGTCTCGATCTTCATCCTGCCGCCGTCGATGAAGGAATTGAAGGCGCGGCTGAAGCGCCGCGCCGAGGACCAGGAGCAGGTGATCGAGACCAGGCTGAAGAACGCCCGCAACGAGATCGAGCACTGGAAGGAATACGACTTTGTCATCGTCAACGACGATCTCGACCGCGCCTTCGCCGAAGTGCGCGGCATCGTGACGGCAGAACGGCTTCGGCGCGACCGCCGGCCGGGTTTGTTCGATTTCGTATCGGGGCTGCTGGACGAGAAGACGGAGTAAGTAGCTCCTCCACCGTTGGGTAATCTAGTCACCTCAGCTGTCTGGCAGATCGTCCGGCCAACGCTGCGCTCCGTGAAGCACGCGCAGGATTCGAATTGTGCTGTCGGTCGGCTGATAGGCTGCGACGTATGGCGTGCCGACGATGACAAGCTCTCGCGTGCCAGCGAGCCGGCCGGTCCGGCCGCTTTGGGGAAAATCTCGAAGACGGCTGATCGCGGCGACGATCCGTTCATCGACGGCGATCGCGGCCGCAGGATTGTCAGCCTCGATATGCGTGAAGATGCCGTCGCGATCTGAAAGCGCGAATGGCGACCAGACGATCTTCAAGATTTAGGTTCACCAGCCGAGCGCTGCGCCGCGGCGCGTCTCTCGGCAAAATGCGCTTCGACTTGATCGTCGGGAATGTCGGATCGGGTGTCGTCGAGCGCTTCGCGCACCTTGGCGCGAAACCACGCGTCATACGCCTCGTTGTTTGTGACGAGATCGATAGGCAGCGCACCCTCGTTGGCGGTTCGGGTGAGCAATATCCGCACCGCATCCGAGACCGTCAGCCCCATGCTTTCGAGCACCGCCGAAGCCCGATCCCGGATGTCGGCGTCGATACGCGTCTGGACCAGTGCATTTGCTGGCATGGCAATCTCCTTCGACATCAATGTAATGCGTTTGAATGACGATTGCTAGGCAGGCACCGGCGGTCAAACAGCGTTCGTCAGCCGCACGAATTCCTCGACGCTGAGCGTCTCCGCCCGCCGGGTCGGATCGATGTTGGCGCGCATAAGCAGTGCCTCACCCCCCAGGCTCTTCACGCTCTGCCGCAGCATCTTCCGGCGCTGGCCGAAGGCGGCTTCGGTGACGCGGCCGAGTTTTTTCACGTCGGCCGCCAGCGGACTGGCACGCGGCACCAGATGCACCACCGAGGAGGTCACCTTGGGCGGTGGCGTGAAAGCTTGCGGTGGCACGTCGAAGGCGATCCTCGCTTCAGTCCGCCAGCCCGCCAGAACGCCGAGCCGGCCATAGGCGTCGCTGCCGGCGTCGGCGACGATCCGCTCGGCCACCTCGCGCTGGAACATCAGCGTCATCGATTGATAGAAGGGCGGCCAGTCGGTGACGGTCAGCCAACGGATCAACAGCTCGGTGCCGATATTGTAGGGCAGGTTGGCGGCAATCCTCACCGAGCCGCCGCCTTGCGACGCGGCACTGGCAAGAGCGGCAAAATCCGTCTTCAGCGCGTCGCCGCTGATCACCTCAAGCCGGCCCGGATAGTGGTTGGAGATCTCGGCAAGCGCCGCCAGGCAGCGTTCGTCGCGTTCGATGGCGATGACGCGCCGGGCACCGGCAGAGAGCAGCGCCCTGGTCAGCCCGCCGGGGCCGGGGCCGACCTCGATCACCGTGCTGTCGCTAAGGTTGCCGGCGGCGCGCGCGATCTTGCCGGTCAGATTGAGGTCGAGCAGGAAATTCTGGCCAAGCGCTTTCTTTGCCTGCAGCCCGTGGCGCTCGATCACCTCGCGCAGTGGCGGCAGCCCATCAATGCTCATGCGGCTGCGACCTTTATGCCGGTATCGGCCAGCCGGCGGGCCAGCTTCAGCGCCGCGATCAGGCTGTCGGGACATGCGATGCCTTTGCCGGCGATGTCGAAGGCTGTGCCGTGATCGGGCGAAGTGCGAATGAACGGCAGGCCAAGCGTGACGTTGACCGCCTCGTCGAAGGCCAGCGCCTTGGCCGGGATCAACGCCTGGTCGTGATACATGCAGATCGCCACGTCATAGCCGGCTCGGGCGCGCGCATGAAACATCGTATCGGCCGGCAGCGGCCCGAAGGCGTCGATGCCTTGCGCGCGCAGGATCTCGACCGCCGGACGGATGATGCGCTCATCCTCCGTTCCCATGGCGCCGCTTTCGCCTGCATGCGGATTGAGGCCGGCAAGCGCGAGCCTCGGCCTGGCGATGCCGAAGCGGCTTGCAAGATCGGCGGCGGTGATGCGCGAGATCGCAACGATCAGCTCCGTCGTCAGCACCTTCGGCACCTCGGCCAGCGCAATGTGGATGGTGACCGGAACGGTGCGCAATTCGGGGCCGGCGAGCAGCATCACCGGGGTTACCGCGCCACCGGTGTGGAGAGAGGCCAGATGCGCCAGATATTCGGTGTGGCCGGGAAAGCCGAAGCCGGCATCGTAAAGCGGCTTCTTGGCGATCGGACAGGTGACGACCGCGGCCGCGTGGCCGGCAAGGCAGTCGGCGACGGCGCGGTCAATGGCCTCGATGGTGCCGGCGGCATTGGCCGGGTCAGGCCGGCCGGGATCGTCGGTGAAGCGGGCCGCCAGCGGCACCACGGGCAAAGCGTGTTGAAAGACATCAGCTGCTTGCGCCGGCACCGTCTCCGCGATTGCCACTTCGGCGCCGATTCGGCGCGCCCGCGCGGCGATCAGCGCCGGGTCGGCGAGAAGATAGAAGGGTGCCGCACCCGAATCGTGGGCGCTCTGCCACGCGGCGATGGCGATTTCCGGCCCGACGCCGGACGGATCGCCGACGCTCAGTGCCAGCGGAAGCTCTGTCTCACGCACGGCCAGGCCGGTTTCAGCGCGTGACGATCTTGGCTTTCGCCTTCAGCTCCTCGACATATTTGGCCGAGAGGTCGTCGGCGTTCTTGTCGCCGGTGCTTTCGCTCTGGAACACCATCTGGGCAGCCTTGTCGTCGGAGACCTCGCGCGACGAGCAGATACCGATGAATTCGATGCCGCGATCGGTCTCGCGCACGGCCGTGGCGCCGCCCAGCTTGGTGGCCTTGATCTGCTCGGCCCAGTCCGGCGGCAGTTGCGGCGCCAGCACCCTGGGGAGATCGCGAACGGTGACGTCGATCAGGCCCTTGGCGAATTCGCGCGTGGTGGCGCAGCCGTTGAAGCGGGCGCGCATGGCCTCGGCCTCACGCTTGCGCTTGGCGAGTGTGGCGCTGCGCTCGGCCTTCGGCACCACGAAGATCACCTGCTGCAGCATGTACTCGGTGGCACTCGGCTTGGCGCCGCCTTTTTCGAGCATGTGCTTGACCAGGTCCTGTTCGCTCATCTGTCCGCCGCCGCCGCTATAGCGTGCGCTCAGCGCCTGGTTCCACGCCATCTGGGCGCGGATGAATTCCTTGAAATGCTCCTTGGTCACGCCGGACTGCGTCATGACGCCGTCCAATTGCTTGAGCTGCATCTTGTTGGTCGAGGCAAAGCGCTGATAGGCGGCCTCGACCTGGGCGTCGGTGATGCGGATGCCGAGGCGCTTGGCCTCAGCCATGCGCAGCGTCTGGTCGATCATCTCCTGGCCTGCGTCGCCCTTCTTGCGCTGCAGTTTCAGGAAGGCAGCCCGGTGTGCAATGTCGCCGCTGGTGATCGGTATGTTGTTGACGACATACTTGATTTCACTGGCGAAGGCCGGCGGCGTCATCATGGTGACTGAGATCGAGGTCGCCGCTATCAGGAGCGCGAATCCTGCCGAAAACAGGTATTTCCTCATCGAAAGCATCCCAATTCTAAGCCCGGTTTTGGATGACCGAAACCCGTGCCCGCTTTATGCGGCAAAACGATGTCGTCAGCCGGCTCTACTGGATGGTGTCGATCGAGCTTTGTGACGAGCCGAAATCGCCGAGCGTGCGGAACGACAGATTGAAGCCGACATTCTGCGACACTTCCCTGGTGTTGATGTCGCGCGATTCCGAGAACGTCATCAGATAGGTGAAGCAGGAATCGTTGTAGGCAAAGCCGACGCCGTCCTTGACCAGCACGCTTTGCTGCAGGTCGTAGGTGCCTGTGCCGAAGACGCGCCAGTTTTCGGCCAGGTGCGTCGAGGCGCCGAGCGTGACTTCGTGGCGATCGGTGGTGAAACCGTAGAGCGGCTGCGCCTGGATGAAGGCGTATTTGGCGCTCAGCGAAACCGGCAGGCCGGAATAGGCGGCCTTCACCTCGGCGCGGCGAACTTCGAAGCTCTGCTCGTCGAAGCGGCCGCTGAACGAGCCTGAGAAGCCGCTCGGGCTGCTGAACCCGATAAGGCCGACATAATCGGAGGTCGAAGTCTCCAGGCCGGAATCGGCACCCGCATTGACCAGATCCGGTGAATCGAACGAATTGCGTCCGCCCAGCTGGTAGGACTGGCCAAAGATGGCGTTGGTGCCCCAGCCATTGTCATAGGCGCCCGAATAGCGGAACCCGACATTGGCGCGGCTGCCGCCTTCGACGCGGTCGTAGCCGGAGAACTTGTCGCGCTCGAACAGCGTCGTGGCGTCGAAGACGAAGCTCTGTGCATCCTCGTTGGGAACGGCCAGGCCGCCGACATACTGTTCGTTTGGGCGCATGAAGACCTGCGCCATCGGCTCGACGATATGGCTGGAGCCGATCATCGAGAACAGCACCGGCCAGCGCATTTCAAGTCCGGCGGTTGCCATGTAACGGGCAAAGGAAGACCGCATGTCGGCGGTGGTGTCTATTCGAGGATCGGCGGCCATCGCATTAATGGCAGCGAGCGAACCTGAGGATGCATTGAGATAGTCGACGTCACCCTGCAGAGCCAAGAGGGGCGTCAGTTGCAATCCGCCGTCCGTGGTGAAGGTGCGCTTCCACTCGGCCTCGGCGGTGAAGCGGCCCGACTCGCCCTCGATGCCGCGCACGCGCTGGACGCCCGAGGCCGGCACGTAGGGGGTAAAATAGGCCTGATCGAGATCGTCACGGCGGATCACCCGCGCATTGACATTGAACGACAGTTGGCCACCGGCCACCGACATGTCGGGGATATAGGCATAGTCGAGCGACGGCAGCACCCAGGGTTGCTTGTCGCTGCGCGACGAGATGTTGCTGTCCAGTGCGTTTTCCTGAACCTGGAAGCGCATGGCGCGCACATCGAAATAATTGCGACCGTTGAGGCCGGTCAGGTAGACCGACGATTGATGCACGGCGTCGTTGTAGCCGTCGATCGTATAGGTACGCGAGAAATTCTTGTCGGTCTGCAGCAGGATGTCCCAACCGAAGTCCCAGCGCGGATTGATGGCGAACTGGCCTTTGGTGCCCATCATGCCGCGGAACTTGTTGGGATCGCCGACATCGCCCGAATTGACATTGTGGCCAGCGCTAGTGGGGAAGGCGGAGGCATCGATGAATTCGTCCGGATTCTCCTGACGGATGCCGGCGATCTTCAGCGTGTACTGGCCATTGTTGAAGCGCTGGCGCCACTCGGCCTCGCCGAGGAAACCCTGCTTGGTATAGCCGCTGCCGGTGACGGTGAGGTCGTAGGTCGGCGACAGTGCGAAATAATAGGGGACTTTGACGCCGACGCCGAGTTCGTTGTTGAAGGCGATGCTGGGGATCAGGAAGCCGCTTTTGCGCTTGACCGTCGGGTCGGCGATCTCGAACGCCGGCAGATAGGCCAGCGGGAAGCCGAAGAATTCGAAATTCGCGTTCTCGAAGCGAACCGTCTTCTTTTCGCCGTTCCAGATGATCTTCCTGGCTTTGACCCGCCAGGTTGGCGCCTTGTCCGGCTTGTCCTCGCAAGGCTCGCAGGCGGTATAGACGCCGTTGTGGAACGTCGTCAGCACGCCGCCCATGCGTTCAGCGCTTTCGGCGGCGAAATAGGCCTTCTCGGGGGTTTCGACGCGCAGCGCGTTGACGAAACCGTCGGCGAAATCGTCCGTAATATCGATGTGCTGCGAGTTGATCTTGGTGCCGTCGCTGTTGACGATCTCGACATTGCCGCTGGCGACGAGCCGCTTGGTGTTGCGATCATACACGACACGCTGGGCGACGAGCTTGTTGCCGCCATAGTCGATCTGGACGCCGCCGATGGCGGTGACCGTCTGGTTGTCGTTGTTATAGACGAGCGTGTCGGCCGCCAACAGCATCTGACTGCCGGAGGGAACCTTCGTTGCCACGTCGGTGACATCCTGCGCCAGCGCAGGAGCCATCGGCACGCCGCAAGCGAGCAGACATGCCAAGGCGCTCGCCGAATAAAGGCGCGCCAAACCAGCCTGCCTATGGCTGCGCAAAGCCGCCTCCCTCACTAGCCGTCTTCCTTGTATAGCAGGAATGTCACCCCAAAGAACATAGCCACGACAACCGGAACCCATGCAGCCACGGCTGTGGGCACGAATCCCGCCACGCCGAATGCCTTGACCAATACCGAAACGACATAAAGCAGAAAGCCGGCGAGGACGCCACCCAGAATCATCGTTGCCGACTGCCCCATCCTCGCAAATCGCATTGAAACTGTTGCCGCAATCAGCGTCATGGCCACAAGCAGGAACGGTAACGCCACCAGCGAATCGAACTGCATGGCGAAGGCATTTGCCTTGAGGCCGAAGGAGCGGGCAACCTCAATCTTGCCGGGAAGCTCGTAAAACGGAATGGTTTCGGGGCGCGCCAGCCTTTCCTGCACGAACTCCGGCTTGAGGTTGGTCGGCAACTGGTCCGTCGTTTCCGAGCGGATGTTGCCGTCCTTGAATACCTTGACGTCCTGCAATTCCCAGTAGCCGTCGCGCAGGAAAGCCCGCGCCGCGTCCTTGCGCTCGACGATATTGCCTTGCGGATCGAGAACGAAGAACACCGCGTCGGCCATTTCCAGGCCTTGGTTGAGGATGGCGCGGGCGCCGATGATGGTGTCACCGGTGGCGGTTTTCTGGCGGATCCACGGCGTGGCATCGGCCGCAACCGCGTTCGAATTGCCGGACCGCAGCTGGTTTTCCATCTGCTCCGACCAGGAAAAGCCGTGCGCGGCGATCGGATTGAGCACGCCGACCGACAGCGCGCCGAATAACAACGCACCGATGCAGCAGGGCAACAGGAACTGCCAGGCCGACACGCCGGCCGACCGCGCAATCACCAGCTCATACTTGCGGTTGAGCGACACCAGCGTCGCCATCGCCGAAAACAGGCCGACAAACGGCACCGTCTGCAGCATGATCATCGGCATCCTCAGCGCCGAGATGGCGACCGCCGTGCCGTAGGTAAAGCCCGGCAGGCCGGTGATGCGGCCGGACAATTCGGTGAAGTCGATCAGGAACACCAGCGCCAGAAGGCCGATGAAGAACCAGATCGTGATCGACACGTAGCGAAAGAAGAAGTAGCGGCCCAAGGTCCAGCCCATCGTCAGGCTCCCTGGCCGGATGTGTAGCGCCGGGTGAGGCGCAGCTTCAGCGCCGTCCAGCCATCGGTGACGCGGCCGGCGAAATTCGTCAGCCAGTCGGCCCAGCTGCCGGGCAGTTCCATGCTTCGTGAGGTGACGATGAACCAGATGGCGATCGCCGAGGCGACGATCGGCACGCCATAGACCATGTAGGTATATTGCGGGATCTTGTCGGCTTTCCCGGCGGCAAAAAAGCCCAGCCAGCGCACGAACAGCGCAATGGCAATGGCTGTGATCAGCGGATGGATGCGCGCCTCGCGGTGTGAGCGCGCGTCGCCTGCCACGGCCAACGCGATCAGCGCGAAAACCAGCGAGTACGACCATTCGGAAAAGCGCTGGTCGAGCTCGGCCTTGTAGGCGCCGGGCCTGCGCTGGAAGATCTTGTCGTTGGCGTCCGGGTTGAGCAGATACTGCGTCGTTCGGTCCTTGGGCAGGAGCAGGATGTCGTTCGCCGCCGACATGAAGGCGGACAGATCGAAGGCGTAGGAGGTGAAGCGGATGACCGACAGGTCACCGGTCAGCGTCTTGCGATGAATGACGCCGTCATTCATCATCAGCACCTTCTCGTCACCCTTTTCGACGACGCTGCCGCTCTTGGCATAATAGATCAGATTGGCGCCTTCCTCGCGCGAATCGGCGACGAAGATGCCGCCAAGCCGGTTGTCCGGCAGCCGCTCGCCGATCTGCAGGAACAGCCCGTCGTCGATCTTGCGGAATGTGCCTTCCTGGATGATCAGCGACAAAAGATCGGCGCGCGAGGATGCGATCAGCTGGCGGTTCTTCTGCCTGGCATAAGGCTCGACGCCATTGTCGACGGCGAAGGAAAGGACACTGGCCGCCAGAGCGATCAGCAGGACCGGCCGCACGATCGTCCAGCGCGAGGCGCCGGCGGCGTTGATGACGGCCAGCTCCGAATCGGAATTCATGACGCTGAGCGTCTGGGCGACCGCCACCACCAGGGCAAACGGAACCACGATCGGGATGATCGTGGGGATGATGAGGGCCGCGACCTCGAAGAAGGTCAGCGCCGACTGGCCGCTGTCGGTAACGAGATCGATGCGGGCGAGCACCTGCGTCGTCCAGACAATGGCCAGCGTCCAGATCAGCGCAGCGAGAAACACCGCCAGCGCGCGACGCATGATGTAGCGTTCAACGACCTTCATGTAAGGCTTTTCTCGATTTGCCGAACGGCATCATGCCCGCAGACAAGGTAGTCGTCCGGCTGCGCCTGTACAACAGGGTCTGTTAGGCCTTTCCATCTCAGCGGATCGATCCGATTCCCGTCCCACATCGCCCGTCCCGCGGGCCGGAGTGTCGGCGGCAATGGATAAGAAAGAGAGAACATCGATGGTTAACAACAGGTTGCGGCAGGAAAGCGGGGCCGTGCCGCGACGAATCGTCGTCGATTCCACAGCGCGTATGGGCCTCGATTCCGGCAAAGTCTTGCCAAATGAAGGAAAACGACCAAATGTCGCGCATCTTCCCTGAAAACGCATTCTCCCTGAAAATCTGAGCCGTTTCCGAAAGCAGGACCTGATGACTTTGAGACCATTGATCGCCTTCGCCAAATTTGCCGCGCCTAAAAAGGGCAGCGTCTTCGTGCTGGCGGCCGACGATGGCGGTCTTGGCGAGCCGGCAAAGGCCTGCGATCCGGATGGAACGCTGGCGCGGGCGTTTCCGGTGGCGGACTTTTCCGGAAAATTTGCCGGTGTCGTCGAAGTGCTGGCGCCACAGGGGACATCGCTCGACCGGCTGGTGGCGATCGGCGCCGGCAAGGTTGCCGGTCTCGATGACTTTGCCTGGCTGAAGCTTGGCGGCACCATTGCGGCGTCCCTGCGCAAGGCGACCGAGGTGACCGTCATTCTCGATGTGCCGGGCGCAAAAATTGGCGGCAAGCAAGCTGCGAACCTGGCTGCCGGCATCGTCCTGCGCAGCTACGCCTTCGACAAATACAAGACCAGGAAGGACAAGGACGACGCCGAGCCGAAGAAACCGGTCAAGGTCACCATCCACACCGCCGATCCGGCCGCCGCGAAAAAGGCCTTCGCCGACGAAGTGGCGGTGATCGATGGCGTGCTTCTCGCGCGCGACCTCGTCAACGAACCCGCCAATGCACTCGGCCCGGTAGAATTCGCCGCCCGCGCCAAGGAACTGGAAGCACTCGGCGTAGAGGTCGAGATCCTCACCGAGAAGGAAATGAAGAAGCTCGGCATGGGCTCGCTGCTCGGTGTCGCGCAAGGCTCGCCGCGCGGCGCCCGCATGGCTGTCATGCAATGGAAGGGCGGCAAGGCCAAGGATGCACCGGTCGCCTTCGTCGGCAAGGGCGTCACCTTCGACACCGGCGGCAATTCCATGAAGCCGGCTTCCGGCATGGAAGACATGAAGGGCGATATGGGCGGTGCTGCCGCAGTCACAGGGCTCATGCAGGCGTTGGCGGCGCGCAAGGCAAAGGCCAATGTCGTCGGCATCATCGGGCTGGTGGAAAATGCCGTCGACGGCCACGCCCAGCGCCCCGGTGACATCGTCACCTCGATGTCGGGCCAGACCATCGAGGTGCTCAACACCGACGCCGAAGGCCGCCTCGTGCTGGCCGATGCGCTGTGGTACTGCAACGACCGGTTCCAGCCGAAATTCATGGTCAATCTGGCGACGCTGACCGGCGCCATCATGGTCGCGCTTGGCCAGCACTATGCCGGCCTGTTCTCCAACAATGACGAACTGTCGGACAGGTTGACGACGGCCGGCCAGGCGACGCAGGAGCGGCTGTGGCGCATGCCGCTTGGGCCCGAATACGACAAGCTGATCGATTCCAAGAGCGCCGACATGAAGAACATTGGCGGCCGCTATGGCGGCGCCATCATCGCGGCGCAGTTCCTGCAGCGCTTCGTCAAGGAAACGCCGTGGGCGCATCTCGACATCGCCGGCACCGCGATGGGCTCGCCGCCGAGCGAGATCAACCAGTCCTGGGGCTCGGGTTTCGGCGTCAGGCTGCTCGACCGCCTGGTGCGCGACAATTACGAGGGATAGGGCCGGATATGGCCGACGTCCTTTTCTACCACCTGACCGAATCGACTCTGGAGGATGCGCTGCCCGGCCTGCTCGAGCGCAGCGTCGATCGCGGCTGGCGCGCCGTGGTGCAGACCGGCACCGAGGAGCGGCGCGACGCGCTCGACCAGCATCTGTGGACATTCCGGGACGATTCCTTCCTGGCCCATGCGACCGACCGCGAAGCCTATCCGGCCGAGCAGCCGATCCTCCTGACCACGAGCGAAGCCAATCCCAATCAGGCGCAGATACGCTTTCTCGTCGATGGCGCAGCACCCGCCGATCTCGCCGGCTACGAACGCGCCGTGTTCCTGTTCGACGGCCATGACGCGGCCCAGGTCGAAGGCGCCCGCACGCATTGGAAGACGTTGAAGGAGGCCGGCCACGCGGTCACCTATTGGCAGCAGACGCCCGACCGGCGCTGGGAGCGCAAGGCGTAGGGGGGTTGCGCCGGCGCGTCTTGAAAACGACGCTGTTATCTCCGAACGATCCGATCTAAGGATTGCGAAAAGCGCAACTCACGCGGCGGGCTGAGAATGCGGGTCAAGATCATCGGAACCGGGCGAGCCGTGCCGGCTCAATGCGTGACGTCGCGCAGTCTCGACGCGCGGCTGGGGCTTGGCGATGGCCATCTCGAAGCTGCCACCGGCGTCATTGAGCGCTATGTCTGCGAGGCCGAATCGCAGGTCGATCTCGCCTGTGCGGCGGCGCGCCTCGCACTCACCGATGCCGGCATCGATGCCAGCAGCGTTGATCTTGTGATCGGCGGTTGCGGCGTGCCTTACCAGCCGCTGCCGTCGACCGCGCCGCTGGTCATGCAGCGTCTAGGCCTGGCGGATGGATCGGCCGCCGCCTTCGACGTCAACAGCACCTGCCTCGGCTTCCTCACCGCTTTCGAGACGGCGTCGCGGCTGATCGAGGCCGGGCAATGCCGCACCGCGCTGGTGTTTTCTTCCGAGATCGCCTCGCGCGCTTTGCCGTGGCAGGATCAGCCGGAAATCGCGGCCTTGTTTGGTGATGGCGCGGCGGCCGCGGTGGTGCAGCAGGCAGCGCCCGGCGAGGGCAGGGTGGCGGCCAATCTGATGCGCACCTATCCCTCAGCCTATGAAGCCTGCCGCATCGGCTCCGGCGGCACGCGTTTCGACTTTCACCGTCAGCCGGAGGAATTCGCCCACCACAGCCTCTTCCACATGGACGGCAAGGAACTGTTCCGCGTCACGTCGCGCCATTTCAACGGCTTCGTTGCCGACTTGCTCGATCGTGCCGGCTGGCGGCGGGACGATGTCGATGTCGTCGTGCCGCACCAGGCGAGCCCGTTCGCGCTCGCCCACATGGCGCGTCAGACCGGCTTTGCGCCGGAGAAGCTGATCGATATCGCGGCGCGCTACGGCAACCAGATCGCCGCTTCGATCCCCTTTGCGCTCGATGTCGCACGCCGCGAACGCCGCGTCGCGCCGGGCGYCAAATTGCTGTTCCTCGGCACCTCGGCCGGCGTGTCGTTCGGCGGCATGGCGCTGGAAGCCTGACCATGGGGCGCGTGCTCGTCACCGGCGCCAGCGGTTTCCTCGGCTCGCATGTCCTGGCGCGGCTGGCGGCAATGGGCACACCGGCGCTCGGCCTTGGTCGCGATGCCGAACGTTGTGCGGCGCTCGAAGCCGCCGGTCACGAGATCATTCGCCTCGATCTGTCCAAACCGTTCGATGCCGTTGCCGAACACGATCTCGGAGGCCTCGATGCGATCGTCCATTGCGCTGCCCTTTCGGCGCCCTTCGGCGGGCTGGCGGATTTCGAGACGGCCAATGTCGTGGCAACCCACAACCTTGTCGATTTTGCCCGCCGGCAAGGCGTACGCCGCTTCGTCCATATCTCCAGCCCGACGGTCTGTTTCGCCTATCGCGACCAGCTCGGGGTCAGCGAGGACGCTGGCCTGCCGCCGCCGGTCAACCACTATGCCCGCACCAAGCGGCAGGCCGAGGAGATCGTGCTGGCGGCGCCTGAAACCGGCCCGGTGGTGCTGCGTCCGCGCGGCATCTATGGCGCCGGCGACCGCACCTTGCTGCCGCGCTTGCTGCAGGTGGCGCGGCAGCGCCCGCTGCCGCTGTTCCGCCACGGCAAGGCGCGCATCGATCTCAGTTACATCGATGATGTCGTCGATGCTGTGCTTGCTGCCCTGTCCGTTGGCAGCACTGCCGAGGGGCAGATCTTCAACGTTTCCAGCGGCGAGGTGGTGCCGGTGCGGCGTATTGCCGAGGCGGCCTGCGCCCGCGCTGGCGTGCAGCCGCGCTGGCGCAAGATGCCGCTTTTGCCCGCAATGCTGGCGGCCGGGTTGGCGGAGGCGGTGGCTGAACTTCTGCCCGGCCGGTCCGAGCCGCCGGTGACGCGGTACGGTCTTGGTCTGTTCGCCTACGCCCAGAGCCTCGACATTGCCAAGGCCCGCCGCATCCTCGGCTGGGCGCCGAAAGTGTCCTTCGAGGCAGGGCTCGATCGGACCTTCGGCAAGGCGGCGGAAAATCGGGGGTCGGCGTGAAGATCGTCTTCGCCAACAGCGCCTCTGTCAGCGCGGCCGAGCGCCTGATCTTGCGCGGCGGCAGCTGGGCGAAGGTCAGGCTGCGTGTCCGCTACGGGCTGATCCTACATCCGCAGTCGGGTCCGGTGCTGATCGACACCGGTTATACACCGCACGTGGCTCAAGGGAGCGAGCGCAGCACCGCGCTGCGTCTCTACAGTGCGATCCTCCGGCCCGAGCTCAACGAGGCCGAGCAGCCGCTGCCGGTTCTGGCGCGCTTCGGTCTGTCGCCGCAGGATGTGCGAACCGTTATCGTCACCCACTTCCATGCCGACCACATGTCGGGCCTGTCGCTGTTTCCCCATGCCCGCTTCATCGCCAATGACGCCGCCTGGGCGCGCGCCAAGGCCAAGACAGCTCGGCAGAATCTGCGCCACGGCGTTTTCAAGGAACTGTTTCCGCCGGATTTCCAGACACGGCTCGACGGACTGTCGTCGAAGCGACGTGTCGAGCCACGTGGTGATGTGCCCGGCGGTGCCGATTTGTTCGGCGACGGCAGCGTCGTCGCCGTCGATCTTCCCGGCCATGCCGATGGCCAGTTTGGCCTTTTGTTCCCCAATCTGGAGCGGCCGCTGCTCTACGCCGTCGATGTGCAATGGCTGATCGAAGCCCTTGTCGAAAACCGGACGCCCGGTCTGCCGGCAACCCTGCTGGCCGAGGACGCCGCCGCGCTCGATCCGACCAGCGCGATGGTGCGCCGGTTTCTGGCAACTGGCGGCGAGGTCTTGCTTTGCCATGATCCGGCGTTGACGTCCCACGATCTTGCCGGAGAAGGCGCATGAACGGGCCGGCCGAAGCGGTTCGTGCGTTTGCGCTGACGCAATGGCTCTCGCGCACGAGCCGCGGGAATTTCGAACGCTGGCAGGCGCACGCCTTGCGCCGCTTTCTCGACCGCGACCTGCCGCGCGCTCCGTTCTATGGCAAGCCGCCGCGTCATCTCGGCGACCTGCCGGTGATCGACAAGGCGACGGTGATGGCCAATCTCGAGCGCTTCAATATCAATGGCGTCTCAGCCGCCGAAGCCTGGAAGGCGCAGGCCGGCGATGGCCGCATCGGTGAACTGACGGTCGGCGCCAGCACCGGCACGTCGGGTAATCGCGGTCTGTTCGTCATTTCCGAAGCGGAAAAATATCGGTGGCTGGGCACGATCCTGGCCAAGGCCGTGCCCGATCTCATCTGGCGCCGGCAGCGCGTGGCGGTGATCCTGCCGCAAAACACCGGACTCTACGAAAGCGCGCGCAAATCGCGGCGCATCGATCTCGGCTTCTTCGACCTGACGCGCGGGCCGGAGAGCTGGCGCGCAGCGCTTGAGGATTTCGCACCGACGGTGATCATCGCGCCGCCAAAGATGCTGCGGCATTTCGCGGCCGAGAACTTTCGGCTCAAGCCACAGCGGGTCTTTAGCGCTGCCGAGACGCTCGACCCGGTCGACCGCCCGATCATCGAAAAATTCTTCCGTCTACCGCTCGACCAGATCTACATGGCGACGGAAGGGCTGTTCGCCGTCACGTGCCGAAAGGGCGGGCTGCATCTGGCCGAGGATTCGGTGTACTTCGAGTTCGAGCCGGCGGGCGGCGGGCTGGTCATGCCGCTGGTCACCGCCTTTCGCCGCCAGACCCAGATCATGGCGCGCTACCGCATGAACGATCTGTTGCGGCTCTCCGAAACTCCATGCCGCTGCGGCTCGCCACTGCGCACGGTGGATGAGATCGTCGGCCGCATGGACGATGCTTTCCGGCTGGCGTCGCCGCATGGGCAGATTCTTGTGACGCCCGACATCCTGCGCAATGCCGTGCTCAAGGCTGACAGGCGCATCGACGATTTCCGCTTGGTCCAGACGGCTGCCGATGCGGTCGAGCTCAGCCTGGCGCCTGAGCTTGCCGACGAAGCCGCCGGTGCCGCGCATCAGGCCGTGCGCAATTTGCTGGCGGCGCGCCAAGTGACAGCTTTGGTCAGCCTTATGCGTAAGGACCTGCCGCTGGAGACAGACCGCAAGCTGCGCCGGGTTGAATGCCGGCTGGGAGCTGGGCCGTGAACCGGCCTGCCGCATTAGAGCCCACCCTGTTGGGACTTGGGCAACTGGACCGGGTTGAGAACAACCCGCGTGAGGTCGAGGCCTTCGTGCAGCTTTTCAACGACGTGCCGGTGCGCGCCCTCGTCCGCAATCTGACGGTGGCCGTCGAGCCCTTCGAGATCGCCGGCCGTTGCTTTCCGCTGACGCTGAACGACAGAAGCGAAGCGCCGAACTGCTACATCTGCTGCCCGTCCAGCGCCTATATCGACTATGCCATCGACGAGACCCGCAATTTCGTCTCCTCGCCTTTGCTGCAAAAAGCGATCCGGATGCTGATCGGCCTATGCGCACCGCTGGTCAGGGCGAGTGGCCTCAATCATCAGGTGCAGGTCAACAACTGGCTCTATTCGACCAATCCGGTGCCGCTGCTCGACCGCAAGGCGATCGCGGCCATGCGCGACGATCTCACGGTGCGTTTTCCCGACCGCGCTGTTCTCATCCGCTCGCTGAACGAGATCGCCGATCCCTCGACCATCGCGGGGCTGAAGGCGGAAGGGTTCCGTATGCTGGCGGCGCGGCAGATTTACATCTTCGCCAACCGCGGTTCGGCCATGACCAACGACATGAAGCGCGACCGCAAGCGGCTGCGCACGACGCCTTTCGAGGAGGTCGGCGATGCCGATTTCACCGAGGCCGACTATGCCCGCTGCGAGGCGCTCTACCGGATGCTCTATCTCGACAAATACACGCCGCTCAACCCGCATTACACCGCACGCTATATCAGCGAGATGCACCGTCGCGGCATTCTTCGGCTGGCGGGCCTGCGCCGTCCCGGCGGTGAACTGGTCGCCGTTACCGCGCTGTCGAAAAACGGCAGAACACTGACGCAGCCGATCGTCGGCTACGACACCGGCCTGCCGGTAAGTGAGGGCCTCTACCGCATGATGATGGCGCTGGCGCAGGACCATGCCACGGCGCATGGCCTGTTCTTCAACATGAGCGCCGGTGCCGCCGCCTTCAAACGCTTGCGCGGCGCCGTGGCGACGGTGGAATACAACGCCGTCTATGCCGGCCATCTGCCGCGCCGCCAACGCATGGCAGTGCGGATCATGGAATTTGTGCTCGCGAAGATCGGCATTCCCCTGCTCAGGAGATTTGAACTTTGAGCGAAGCCCGGCTGCAAAATGACAAAGACCATTGGCAGGCGGTGATGCGGTCTGCCGATATCAAAGCCAAGCCGAAGCGCATCCTGTTCGACGGCGCGCCGCTGGTGCTGTTCCGCTCGGCGCAAGGGATCACTGCCCTGTTCGACCGCTGTGCTCACCGCCTGGTCGAACTGTCGACCGGCAAGGTCATTGGCGGTGAGATCGAATGCCCCTACCATGGCTGGCGCTACAATGGCGAAGGGCGATGCACCGCCATCCCCGGCCATGTCGGTGACATGCCGCACTATCGCGTCCGCCGCTACGCCGCGATCGAACGCGACGGCGTCGTCTTCGTCTCGTCAGGCACGCCCGAAGTCGAGCCCTATCTCCACTGTATGCAGGGCAAGGATGTCGTGGTGAAGCGGGTGCGCAGTTCGGCGCAATCGACGGTGCTTGACGCGGCCGAGAACATTCTCGACGCCACCCACACCCACTTCACCCACAAGGGCGTACTGCGCGGCCTAACTGCAAAACGCCATCTCGTGCGCGTCGAGGTGACCGGCGGCGAGGGCTGGGTCGAAAGCTGTTACACCGGCGAGGACCGCCAGCAGGGGCTGGTCAGCCGTCTCCTCGAAGGCGAGCGCGCCAGGACCATCGGCCGCTATCGCTATCCGGGCATTGTCGAACTGGAATATTGGGGCAAGGGTGGTCTGGCGCTGGCGACCACCTTCCATTTGCGCCAGGCGGACGAACGGACCGTAGAAGGCGTCGGCTGGCTGATCGGCCCACGCCAGGGCCTGTTCGGCGAGCTCAAGGCGCTGGCCTTCCGGCCGTTCTTTGCCTTCGCCCTGCAGCAGGATCGCCGGGTGCTGAAATCGGCCAGTGACAATGCCCTGATACCGCCGCAGGTTCAGCCGGCGATCGGCCCACTGGATTTCCTGCGCCGCGACATAGCGGCGATCATGGACGGCAAGATGCCGCCGGCGGCGGCGGAACCGCGCGTGTACCAGATCGAGCTTTAGTGCAGGCTCGGCTTAGGTTCGCGCTGCCCCTCATTGCCCTGCCGGGCATTTCTCCCCGTATAGTGACGGGGAGAAAAACGCCATCACCGCCGCTTTCGCCAATCATCAACGTTGCAAAGGGAGCGCCGAGGTCGCGGTAGCCTCCTTTTCCCCGTCACTAAACGGGGAGAAGGTGCCGGCAGGCCGATGAGGGGCGGCGCTAAGCGTTTGGTTGGAGGTCACGGAGAGCCGGCCCATTCCACTCGATATCCCGTGTCGAGGCGGCTTGCAGGCTAATGCGCTGGCGCAGTGCGGTGCCGGCGATCTCGGCCAGCGCGCGCCATTGCGCTTTTCTGGGCGCGGGGTCGCCCGGCCAGTCGAGCAGCTCATCGGCCTCGCGCATCGTTTGGCGGAAGCGGCCAAGACCGCCCGATCGCAGCGCCGCCGGCAGTCCGTAGATCCACATCGCCAGCCGCACTGTCTGCAGCCTGGCGACATCAGGCTTCACCTCCGGACCGTCGTCCAGCACAGCGTCGGCAAAGCGCTGCGGATCGCGAAAGAAATGCAGGCCGCTTACGGCGCGCGGATTGCACTCCAGCGGCATCACCGTGCCGTCCTTCTCGCGCATCAGGTCGAAGGAGATCTGGCCTGTCCAGGCGGTGCCGGCGACGAAGATTTCGACAAAGCGCCGGGCAGCCGCATCCTCGACCGGCTCGAAGCAGATGCCGGCGCCTTTGCCGGCGCGGTAGAGCGACCGGTAGAGCGCCAGCGCCTTGAGCTTGCCCTCAGTCGCCACCGCATAGGCACTGATCTCGTCGCCGGCGATGAAGCGCTGCGCCACCCACGGGGCGGTGGGCGAGGGGCGGACGGCGTCGAGTTCGCCCGGCGATGGCCGCAGCAGCACGTCACGGGCGAAACGCGACCACACCGGCTTGAACACCAGCTCGCGCGAATGGCCGCGCACGCTTTCGAGATCGGCATCGCTTTGCAGCAGCGCTGTATCCGGCACGTCGAGGCCGAGGCTTTGCGCCAGCCGGATGAAGGCATGCTTGTTGTGGACGCGGGAAAGCATCGCCATGTCGGGCGCGAACAGGCGGACCGGCATGGCGCGGTCCTGCCACAGGCGGCCGAGATAGAAGATCTCCTCGCAGGTCGGGATGACCAGTTCCACACCTTCGGTATGGACGACAAATGCGACGGCCTCTGCATAGGCATCAGCGGCAAAGCGCGGCGGCGGCAGGCGATGGTAGGCGGCGCATGCCGTGCTCGCCGCGGCGATCGGCCGGGCCGGACTGTCGGCCAGGATCACCCGCCGCCCGGCGTCGTGCAACAGCCGCGCCAGATGCAGCGCCACCGGCGCGCGGGCGCCGGTGACCAGCACGGTGCTACCTGCCATCGAAGACCTGCATCAAGCCCGCCCGCCCATCGCCACTCTCTCAATCAGGCTTGCGCGAAATCGGCGGTGTTGACAACGTCCCGATGCTACCGCACTCAGTGCTTCGACAAGGTAACGTTCTTGCGATCGACAACGCGTGCCTGTCAGTCCCACACCAACAACAACTTGCGCCAGAAAGCGTTGGACGGCATCGGCTTCGAACCGCGTGGCAGCCGGATTGCCAGATAGATCGTCAGCCACTTGCGATCGATCTCGCGGATCGAAACTTTCAAGTCATGCAGTTCGAAAGGTCTCGAGACGCGCGTCCATCCGGAGAATGACAAGGCGCCGACAGGAGCATCGTGTTTCCACACGAGTGTTTCTTCCTGCCTGCCCAGCGCCATGGCGAACTCGAATGGGGATGCGTCATCGTGAGCGATCTCCACCGTCGCGATGACACTTCTGGCAAAGGCCGGGAAGGCCGAATTGAGGGCGGCAACAACCGGGCCATGCGTGTTCGGCCGCAGGAATATGCCGCCATTGTCACCGGCGATGAGCAGCGTCGGCAGCTCGGACGGATAGTCCGTCACAAGCGTCGCACGCTTCATCTCATCATTGGTCATTCGACGCATGCGTTGGCGCTGTTGCGGTGCGTTGAGGCGCGGGCGCCGCGCGTCGGTCGAAACGACATGGCGGATCTGGACGCTCGAAAAGCCGCCAAGTACGCGCGCGTCCGGGCGGCTGCCGCCGCATTTGACTGCAAACAGCAAATCGCGTCGGCCGGTTGTCGGCGAACTGACGGTCGCCCTTATCTCACGCGCCTCGTGCCGTCGGCTGACATCGGCCCAACCGCTCCCGCTCTCATCCTCAAGCAGCTGGGCGAGATTGCTGAAGGTCTGGTTTTCTGCGTCCACGATCGCGAGCTGAAACTGCGCAGAGCCCGTCAGCTCCTCGTCGAGGTAAACCCAACAACTCGCGCCTATGGCGCCCGGCGGGCAGACGCCTTTCAGCAAAGCCATGGTGACATTGCTGCCCTTGGCTTCGAGGAACAACTGGTCCGGCGATTGTTCGACATAGCTCAGCAGGTCCGGATCGGCATCCGGATACGAACTGACATGAGCCAGGCGCATGGGCTCGGCGGAAAGATGCTGCTCGCGGTAAAGTGAGGAATGCAACTCCGGCACGGTCTCTTCGGTCGCCGCGTTGAGTATTTCAACCACACCCAGGGCGAAGTCGGTTCGTCCTGCATGGGCGAGAAGCGAAATTGCGGTATCCGCCCTGCCTTCGCGTGCCGCGATCTCGGCCAGCAACTGCATTGCGTCCGCGGTATTGGCGGGACCTGTACTCAATCTGAGATACCGCTCGTCGTTGACGCGCAGCTCCAAATTCCAGAGGTTGAGCTCCTTCTCATGATTGTCGGTGTTCGAGCTGATGCCGAGCTGCACGAACATGTCCGTTTTCGCGAATCTATGCTTTCGAAAGACAGCGATGATCGGCTTGCGATTCCTCAGCCACTCGGCATTTCGATTCATGCCCGTCGGTGCCGACCGGTACCAATAGAGCGGCTCCGGGACGGGGACGATCTCCAGACCTGCCAGGTCCGCGCGAAGGAAAAACTCCCAATCGCTTGCGGAAAACCCCCGCTCTTCGTTCAGGTAACCTATCTTGTCGAACACCTCACGCCGGAACATCGCATTGGCATCGCCATACGGATTGTTGAGCAAGGCGATGTCCGTAGGTCCGCCGACCGGGAAGTAAAGCATGTAGCCGCTCTTGGTGTCCGGCGGCACGAAGGGCTCGTTGAGCCACTTGGCGAAGGTCGTGCAGATATCGGCGCCGGACTTTTGCATGCCGGCGACGAACGTGCTGACGGCGTTCGGGAACAGCACGTTGTCGTCGTCCAGGAACAGGATCAGTGAACCCTTGGCGGCACGGATTCCCGTGTTGCGCGCCTTGCCGAGAAAGCCGTTCTTCTGCCGGATGATCCGCCAGCCTCGCTGCTCGAACTCCGGTTCGACCTCCGCCAACAATTGGATTGCATCTGGATCGGTGCTGCCGTCATCGACGACGATCAATTCGATGTTGGGATAGTCCTGGCGTCGAACCGAGGCAATCGCCTGGGGCAACAGGCGCGCCCGGTTGTAGTGCGCAGTTATGATCGAAACGAGCGGTGGCCGGCTCCGGCTGCGACTGGAGACCTTACCGGGTTCACGGGAGAATTTTGCATGCAGCCTGCTCCAGGCTTTCTCGCGCGCGTCCCGTTTTTGCAGGGGCTTTGCCGGACCAAACGAGGGGCTTTCCAGCACAGACGCAATTTTGGCCGCGACGGCGGAAGCGGACGCCTCCATCATGACGGCGTCAGCCGACTTCGGATGGAGCACGTCACGTATGCTGCCGACATCTGTCGCGACGAACGGAATCTCTTCGCCGAGGCACGTCATCACCTCCAGCGGAAGCTGAGCCGCTGAGTGTGTCATCGCCACCAGCGCATGACTCTGCCGCAGGTATCTGTAGATATCAGGCTCATCGCGAATGGGCAGGAGCTTCAATTTGAACGGCCATTGCCGCGCACGCCGAACGATCATGCCGCCCGAATGCTCGCCCAGGACATGACCGAACGCGCCGACAACCGTCACTGTCAGATCGGTGACGCCGCTGTCGGCCAGACGATCGAGCGCATCGCAGAACAGCGTCAGTCCATCACGCGCCTCTGTGCCTGAGAAATGAACCACTTCGGCGGCGGGCCGCTCTCGCGGCCTGTAGTGATCGACAGCGAAGTTCGAACGCCACTCCTCCGGCTCGAGAGGCGCAGCAATGTGACGGCTGGTGGGCAGCTTCCATGCCGCCTTGGCCATCCAGTCGAGCAGCGACTGGCCAGCGATGACAAGATGGTCGCACATTTCGGCCGACATCTTTTCCATGTGCGCGACGGTCATCTGCTCCTTTCGTTCGACCGCCCGGGAATTGGCTTCCAGCTTCCACATAAGCGGCTCATGCGCGAGCACGACGATCGCGGGAGGGTCGGGGAAGACGCCTGTGCGCTTCGCAAGGTTAGAGAAATGCGCCAGTCCGCCTTCAAGCGCAAAATAGACGACGTCGAATGCATTCTGCTTGAGGTAGTGGTAGACAGCCAATGAGTTCTTGTCGCTGGAATCCATGCCGCGCAGCAACTCCGGCGACGGCGGCAGCAATTCGAGCCGCACCAGGAAATTGTCGAAGCACCATTTGCGTAGCCTGGCGATTTCCTGATCATCGGGCTGGCTGCCGAGCGGGCTCGGCGCCCAAAGCAGCGTCACGGTGTCACCGGTTCCCGCCAGATGCTGCGCCAGTGCGTAAGTCACCGACCCGTGATCGCCAGTCACCGTCGAGCCGAACTCAACCTCCGAAACGACACACACATTGCGAGGCTTCTGGCTTGCCTGTCGCTTGCCCTTGGGCATAGCGCCTGCCTTGGAACCAACGCTCAATGAGTCCCCCTTGTCAGCCCGCTTCGCTCGAAACAGTCTTGCCAACAGTTGGATAATACTTTGATAATCGTCTCGCGGGGCTCACCTTACCGCACCTGCCTTTCGCGTAAACAGGTTTGATGACGTTCGGATGGTTGAACTTCGATCCCCAAAACATCTCGCCCGACTGGACGACCGGCCGATTGACGTGACTGACGGTGAGATCTTGTGCTTTGTCGGACTGCGCAACGAAGCGACGCTGCTACCGCAACTTCTCGACCATTACCGCGGCCTCGGCGTCGATCGGTTCTTCTTCCTGGACAATGGTTCCACGGACGGGACGCGTGAACTGATCCTGGAGCAGCCGGACAGCCACTGCTTCCACACGGAAGGATCGCATTTCTCTGAAAACATCGATCCGCCGCGATGGATCAACACGCTCATGAATGTGTTCGGCACCGGCCATTGGTGCCTTTCGATCGACGCTGACGAGCTTCTCGTCTATCCCGATTTTGAGCGAGCGAACCTGCGGCAGCTTTGCAACTATCTCGATTCGACCGGCGCGGACGCTGTGATAGGCTCCATGATCGACATGTATGCCGACGGTCCGTTGGCCGAATACAGCTATGATGGCACGATCCCGCTTGTTGAAGCTTCACCCTACTTTGACCCGGAGCCAGGGTGGCTGCGCGCCCGCGACGGTATGTATCCACCGGAGCAGATGTTCGGTGGCGTGAGGGAACGGGTCTTCTGGCACGGCCGGTTCAAGCAAACCCTTCCCCCGTGCCTGACAAAGGTGCCGATCGTAAAATGGGGGCGGGGCACGCATTATCACGTCGCACAGCACACGATCAGCAAGGTCCGATTCAGCGAACTGCGCGTCGCATTGCTGCACTTCAAATTCGTCTGGGGATTTCGCCAGAAATCAGCGTCGTCTCTGAGTGAAAATGCGCAACTCAAGGAAAAGACGCTTGAGGAGCGCGCCGCCTACATGGAAGCCCTGGAGCGCGATCCGAAACTGGCGCTCCGTAACCATAGGTCTGTCCGCTATCGCGGAGACGCCGCGCAACTCGTGGAACTCGGCTGGATGAAAACCTCGGATCGCTATGCCGGATTCGTGTCAACCCTGGCCATACCGCATCAGCGCATCGACGAGGCCACCTGATGTACCCGAACTGTTGAAGGAAAAATCCGGCCGATGCTTATCCGCCGTAGCGGTGGCCACCATCACCAGCGTTTCCGTCCCCACCTTCCGGCCCAAACTGGGACAGACTGTTGAGAGCAAGCGCCTTGCAGGCTGACGGAGCATTCGGGTAACGGTGCAGATAGTCCTCAAGCGCCTCGATGGTGCCGGTTTTGAGGGCCTGCTCGCATGCAAGCTCGGCTTCCTGGACGCCAACATCGGTCCTGGCCTGCGCCGCGCCAGTGAAAGCGACGCTCAACCCCAGCAGACTAAGTCCACCCAAAAGTAGCGAATGAATCCTACGCATAACACACCCCACATACTTCAACCCACTGAAATATTAGCATATGTTAACGTTTTGTCAACCATTCTGGGAAGGTTCCACCAACGTGGTTAACGCGCGCGATTGATGAACGGGCCTCCCTTGCGCTCGGATCTCCCTTGCCTGGTTGGATCGACGTTTAGTCGCTGAACAGTGTCAGCTTGCGGAAGAACGCATTGGTCGGAAAACCATTGGACGTTGCGGTGAAACGAACGGCGAGAACGATTGAAAGCGGGGTCTTCCGTCGTGCGCGAAGCGCTGCCACCAAGGGATGACGCACGAATCTGTCTTCGATGCTCATCCAGCCTGAAAAGGCGATCGTTTGCGCGCCGATGTCCTGTTGCCAATCTATGGTTTGATCGGGTCGAGCAAGGGCGAGAGCAAAATCTATCGCCGGCGCGTCGGCATGAGCGATTTCAACGATTGCTTCCACCTTCCGGAAGAAGGCTGGAAATTGGTGGTCAAGCGATGCGGCGACCGGGCCGTCCGCATGCGGACGCAAGAACAACCCGCCGTCATCCGGTGCGACAAGCAGCAGCGGGAGAGCCGAGACGCGCGATGTAAGCAACCGTGCGCTCCTCAGTATGTCGTAGTCGAGGATGATCGAACTGCCACCGACATCAGGACGGTACGGGGCATTGTGGTGCGTAGCGGCGGGGCGTCCAAGCAAGATGGCAGCCGTATCGGGGCGACCGATCGACACAGCAATGCTCGCAAGCTTCTCTATGGCTGCATCGCTATTCGGTTCGATGTCGCACAGCTCCAGATATTTTCGATTGCGGGGGATATATTTCAGGTTTTCGCGGGCACTTTCAATTTCGGACCGGTGCGTGTTCTGAGCGACGGCCAAATGATGCAGCAGGCGGACGTCATCAGGTTGGCTCGACCTGAACGCCTCCAGGACGGGAAGCCGGTTGTCGTACCAGTTCGAGGTCCGAAACATTCCATCCGGTTTCGAGCGATACCAGTATAGCGGCTTTGGAATCGTCCTGATCTTGAGACCTGCGAGAGAGGCTCGCGCAAAGAACTCCCAGTCGTGCATGGCGTAGCCGGGCTTTTCGATCAGAAACCCGATCTGCGAGAACACAGATCGGCGCATCATCGCATTCGCGTCACCGTAGACGTTGTGGATCAGACCGAGCGCGTCGGGACCACCCAGTGGCAGGTACTGGATCAGCCCGTCGGCGCGATGCTCGGGCACCAAATCCTCGTAGAAGATCAGTTGGAACGCAGTGCAGATGTCAGCGCCCGATGTTGCCATCGCACGCACGAAATGATCGACGGCCTCCGCAAACAGCGCGTTGTCATCGTCGACGAACAGGATCAGCTCGCCTTGCGAAGCGCGGATGCCGGCGTTTCGCGCCGCGCCGAGATGCTCGTGCGGTCGGCGCAGGATCTTCCATCCGCGCTGACGGAAGGTGGGTTCCAGCGTATCCAGCAATCGCCTGGCTTCGTCCAGGTCGCTTCCGTCGTCGACCAGAACCAGCTCCAGGTGATCGTAGGTTTGCGCCTCGATCGCCGCGATTGCCTGTTTCAGATAGAGCGGCCGGTTGCGATGGGCCATGACAATGGAGACCAGTGGTGACGACCCGACACTTTTGTCGACGCGCCTGCGCTTGGCCGGTGTCGGCAAATTGCGCGTATCCAGCCACGATTGCCGAGATTGGCGCAGGCTGTCGACAGGCAGTGGGCGAGGCGGGTCATTGAGCGCCGCCGAAATCGCCTGCGCCAACGCGGCAGCGTCAGGATCGACCAGCCGCGGTTGCCTCGCCTTTGCATTCCAGCTCTCGGCGTTCGCGTCGGCATTGGTCGCAACAAAAGGCAGTCCCGCCTCGATACATGCGGCAACAGTGCCGCCCGTCGATGCGGCGCGGGCGGGGATGACGGCAAGCGCGCCGGTCCGCGCGACGTAGTCGAGCTTTGCGGCGGGGCTTGCGTGCGCCAACAGGTTGAGCTTGAACGGCCAACGCTCGGCTCGTCTCAGAAGCAGTCCACCGCTATGCTCGCCCATGATCTTTCCGAATGGGCCGAATGCGGTGACCGTCAGCTCTTTTGGCGCTGTTGGCGCGATGATGTCGAGCGCGTCGCAAAGCAGCGTCAGGCCATCGCGGAAGCGCCACCCAGCCAAGACAGCAAGTTCTCCGGCGCTTCCCGTCACGATCGACGGCCGCGCTCCGGCTGGACCGAGACGATCCTGCAACGGCAACATCGGCGTCACGATCGCCTTCTTCACCTTCCAGCCCTTCGACAACATCCACTGTCGCAAGGCTGCCGACACACAGATCGTCCTGTTCGCCATCTCGGCGCAGTATTTCTCCATATAGGCGACGGCAATCGCCTCGGTGCTGTCCATGAACGCCTTGTCGGCTTCACGTCCCCATTCTTCCGGAGCGTGGGCGACGACCACGATCGGCGGCGCGGCAAAGGCCGCAGTCTCGACCGCCAGCAGCGTGTAGTAAGGCAAGCCGCCCTCAAGGGGCGCGTAGACCAGATCGTGGCCGGACCGTTCGAGATAATGCAGCACGGCGGCGGACCGGCTCTCGGGCGTCGTCAGCGAAGGAAGCAACTGATCGGATTTGTCGAGAATTTCCAGTCGCACCGAGGCCGCCTCCAGGTCGCGGTGGCGCGCTGCCTCCTCCGCTGGAGCATCCCTGCCTGGAACCCACAGCAAGGTGACGTCGTCGCCATCTTCGGCGAAAAGCCTGGCCAGTTCGGCCATGGCGCCGTCTTCGCCCCCATGATCGATTGCATTTGTCACGACGCAGACGCGGCGAGGCTTGCCTTCCTTTGACGGCCTCCGCTGCTTGCCACCAACGGCCATCCGACTCCCTCTGATCCAAATCCGCCGAGTGCGCTCCGCAGCACAGTCGATCTGCAATGATGCCCGCGACGGGTTTACGTTTCAGTGATCATCCTTCTGCGTCATTGGTAAACCAAATCGTCAATCAGGTCCTAAAACGGCTGCACAATCAATCGACTGATACAACTTTAGCGACACAGAATATTCAATCTTTACGGCTCCCAGCTAGTCATTGACGGCATAGCAGGAGGCGCAGATGAAAACGATAATGAAGTTTCTCGGTGCGCTCGGTTTGATGGGCGCACTGGTCCCAACAAGCTCCGCGGGAGAATTGCTGCGACCGCGCATCAGTGTTGGCACGGCCAACGTCAAGACGATCAGTGGCGATCGCGGTGGCTATGTGATCGACTATGCCATCCGTGCGCTGAAAATGCGCCGCAGCGGCACCTTTGTGCGGTTCAACGGTTCGTGTGACTCGGCCTGCACGCTTTATCTGTCGATGCCCAAGAGCAAGGTGTGCATCACGCAGAATGCTTCGTTCGGCTTTCACCTGCCATATGGCGTTTCTGCGCGGGGCAATCAGGTGGCCGCTAATTTCATGATGAAAAACTACCCTGGCTGGGTTCGCGGCTGGATCGCCAAGCGTGGGGGGCTGAAGAGCTCCATCGCGAAGATGACATACGCGGATGCGAGCCGCTTTCTGCCGACGTGTCCTTCCCAACAGCGGGGCATGACAATCGCGAGCCTGAGCCCGACGCGTCTGCGTGGCGGCTGATTGCTGACGCAGTACTGAAACATCACGACGGCGGGTGCTCGACAGCGCCCGCCGTCGCCGATTCATACGGCGGTGCACAGTTGGTTGAACAGCTCACTTGGCCAAAACACAATGCGTTCGGTTAACCAGTTCTCAAGAGACTTGGTTAACGCAAACTTGATTTTGTTGACTCTTTTTTAGCGCAAGCCGATTCTGCGGGTGGGGGTTTGAACGCTATCGGCCGTGGTTTGCGCCGAAGCGCAAGCTGGCGGCGGGTAGTTGTATGAGCATCGGCGGCGGTACGAGGTCGGCGAGCCGACCTGAGAGCGGCCTTACGCAATCGAAGGCGGGGACGGCTTCGTCGAGGGACTTGCGCTTCCGGCGCAGGAGCCTGCGGATCATTTGCACGGGCCTGTTGTCCTGGCTGCTTTTGGGTGTCTACCGCAGCGCAATCGTTCATCCGCAAACCACGTTTCCAGGCCTTTTGGGGGCCATCCCCAAGGGATTGGCATCGAGCTACTACGACTTGATTGTCGTTACCTCCCTGACCGTGGTGACCCTGATCCTGCTATTCCTGGCAAAGGCCAGCCGTCTCGGCTCAGTAATCGTCGTCTTCCTCTTCTATGTTGCTGTCGTGATCTCTCTGAGCTGGGGATTTGCCAACATCAATCTCGTCAAGATGCTGGGCGAACCGTTCACGTTCCAGTGGCTGGTCTATGGCGACTTCTTGCAGAATGCCGATGCCAGGAACGCGATGGGCGACGCGCTCAACATAAAGGACTTCGCGACCCTTTCCGGGTCCGTCATTCTGGTGCTCATCCTTGGCTATGCCGCGGCCAGTTTGTGCCAGCGGCTGAGCGCCGCTGGCTGCGGGGCCTTTCTGGGCGTGCTCGTTGTGTGTGTCGGCGCGGCCATCGCTGGTAGCAGGTACCACGTGCGGGCGGAGGCGCTGCCGGCGGCCAAGATCAACAATCCGATCCTGTATTTTGTTGAATCGGCCGTGCTCAATCCAACGCCGGTCGTGCTGGCAATGAACGCCAACACCAATGACCCGGATGTCGCAAGCGTCGGCGAGCGTCCGCCGGAGACGTCGACCTTCAAGGCGCCGACGCCAAACCCGATCAAGAACGTGCTGATTTTCATGATGGAGTCGGTGCCGTCCAAATACATCGAGACGTATGGCGGCAAGTATCCGATCACACCAAATATCAAGAGTTACGCAAAGGACTCCATACGATTCGACAACATATATGCGCACGCGCCTTCCACGCATTACTCGGTGTTTTCTCTGCTCACCTCTATGTATAACGATATTTCATACTATGGCATGACCACCAGGTATCCATATCTGCCCCTGGACACGATCTCCAACACCCTGTCCAAGAACAATTTCCGCACAGGGTTTTTCTGGAGCGCGGATTCCCGGTTCCAACGGGTCGATGAGTTTCTGCTCAACAAGGGGCTGGATGTGATCCAGGACTACCGGGGGCAAAAATGCAGCACCCCGACTTTCAAGCTCAGCTCCGAGCAGTGGAAGAACATGGACTACAACAGCGATCTTTGCACGGCGCAATCGATCATCGACTGGATGAACAAGGACGCGGGAAAACCCTTCTTCGGCATAATGTTCACGGCGATGACCCATTATCCCTACATCACCGACAGCCCGATGTTTTCGAAGATGGCGCCTTCCTCCGACGGCGACACGCTGGTCCACTACTCGGATGATCAGAAATTCAATGCTTATCTCAACGCCCTGAAGGTCGGCGATACAGCGCTTGGCGAGATCCTTGAATCGCTCAAGCAGTCTGGCAAGCTCGATTCGACGCTCGTGGTCATATTGGGCGATCATGGCGAGGCGTTCGGGGAGCATGGCGACTATATTCATGCCAGCGCGATCTACGAGGAAAACATCCACATCCCGCTCATCATGATCAACAAGTATCTCTTTCATGACGAAGTTGCGCACCCGGTCGGCGGCATCATCGATATCGCCCCGACGATCTTCGACATACTTGGACTTCCGCTGCCGAGGCAGTGGCAGGGGCGCAGCCTGTTCAGCGAGCAACGGCCAAACAAGACCTTCTTCTTCAATCCCTGGGCCGGTTTCCTGTTCGGCTATCGCGAGAACGATCGAAAGGTCATCTTCAACGCGACCACCGGCAAGGTGGAGGAATACGACCTCAAGGCCGATTCCGGTGAACGAACCAACCTCTTCACGGCCGATACCGGCGACCGAAACGCGCTGCTGCAACCCATCGCCGGATGGGTGCAATCGCAGAGGCGGCGCGTGGCCGACCTGATGGCCGCCGCGGCGAAAGACACAGGACGTTGCTCCATCACCAGTCTGGAGATCGACGCTGCCGGCATTGATCTCCAAGGCGCGCCTCGGTTCGACGTCCTGGTCGACGGAAAGACCGTCGCCGAGATCGACGTCCCGGGCAAGGAAAGCGTTGCATCGACGCCCGAAGCCGCCGTGGCGGAGCTGATGCAGGCGTCAACCGAGGCCAAGCCGTTCCACATCGATCTCAGCAGCGTTCCGAACCCGAAGACGATCGAGCTTCGCTATGTCAACGACCTGTGGGGCGGAGAGGGCAAGCCAGGTGATCGCAACCTGTTCATCAAGAGCATCAAGGTGAACGGTCAGCTGGTGCCAAACACCAGGCTGCATGTCGACGAGCAGTCTCACGGCTACACCGACGACAACGGGACCGCCATGTACAGCAACGGCTCGCTATGGGTTAGCGGCCCCTTCGTCGAGGGATGTGTATAATGTCCCGCGTGCCTGACCGTCGCTCTCGATTTGCAGCCCGTGCGCGCTGCGACAGACACTGTCGGCCCTCCCGGTTGACATCGTCGCGCGGCAGTCAATAGCATGCGAAATACGGATGGTTGTGGCGTGGAGCCAATTATCAGCGCAGGACGGACCGGGCGCGTTCTTGCGGTATGCTCGGCTGGTCGATGCCCGCTTGGGAAGCAAACATCGAATGCGATCGCTCGGCATGACGACCCAGACCGGATTGCCATCTGAATCGGCCAGCGGGGCGAGGCGCCATCGACTTGCCAGGCGTGTCTCCCTGGCGCCCCTCCTGGCCATTTGGTGCCAGATGGCGCTTTGCGGGGCCGCGCACGCCGAAGACAGCGGACCTGCAGATGCCGTTGCCGTCCCGACGGCTTTCGAACTTCAGCTTGTTTATGCCGACCGCACGTGGATATGGGATAACGGAGCGGCCTATTTCGGACAGAAGGATCGACCGGTCCGGGCCTGGACCTCCGAGCAGGACACGGCTTCTGTCGGCGAAGGCAGATGGCATCTGAGCAACGATGGCAGGATGTGCATGGATCTCATCTGGCGGTCCAAGGCCTACGCCGCAGCGCCGATTCGCACGTGTTTCAGCCACCGCATCCGGGGTGGGACCCTCGAGCAGCGCAAGGATCCGGACGGTCTCTGGTACAGCTTCAGGCACTCTCTGGAAGACCCTTCCGACGAGCAACGGAAATTCGAGGAAGGCGATACAAAGGGCGCGCAGTTTGACAAGGTCCGTGGCCTGATCGATTCCAAGAGTTGATGCATGCGGCCCAAGTGCGCATGCGATTTTGGGACAACGGCATGCATGAAGACAAGGATAAGCGCGTTGACGCGCTCCGTCGTGAGAGCGCGCTCCACGATTTCCAGGGCCGGCTTTATCAAAGGCTCGCTGAGAAGCCCTCACCCACCTCAGCGAGCCCACGTCCCGACACACAACAAACGGGACGACTACCAGCTTTGCGAGCTGGTATTGCTTTCCGATGCATTTGACATGTCTGGCGTAGTTGACCGGCTGCGCTTCGCCGTCGGCATCGGAATTGTGGACGCGGCGGCCCCCAGTCCGAAGAATGGGGCGGCTGTCCTGACGATCGTATCGATGTCGGAAAGTTCCGGCATGAAACCCAGGTGTTCGCGTGCGCCGGCCGGGTCGGCGTAGAGCTCTGCCGGGTCTCCCGGGCGCCGGGGCCTGAAGACCGCGGGAACCGATTTTGACGTCATCCGGGTGACCGCCTGGAGAATCTCCTTGATCGAAACCCCGCGTCCGGTGCCGAGATTGACAGACAGGCTTTCGCCACCCGCCTCGAGATGCATGAGAGCCCTCAGATGCGCGCGGGCCAGATCGCTGACATGGATGTAGTCGCGCACGCAGGTGCCATCCGACGTGTCGTAGTCCGCGCCGAAAATCTCGATCTCGTCGATCGTGCCGGATGCGGCCATGAGCACTCGCGGGATCAGGTGCGTTTCCGGCGTATGCCATTCGCCCAGCTCGCCCTCCGGATCGGCGCCGCAAGCGTTGAAGTAGCGCAGGATCGCATATTTCATTCCATAGGCGGAGGCATAGTCCCTGATGATCTGCTCGCCCATCAGCTTGGTCCGCCCATAAGGGCTGATTGGATTTTGCGCCGAGGTCTCGCGAATGGGCAATGTTTCGGGCACGCCGTAGGTTGCGCAGCTGCTTGAGAAGATGATGTTTTCGATCGAGCTTGCGCGCGCCGCATCCAGCACCGCGATGGTACCCGACACATTGGTCGAATAATATTCCGCGGGCTCATGAACAGACTCGCCAACATAGGCCAGCGCTGCAAAGTGGATTATCGCCTTCGGCTGATAGGTCCTGATCGCCTGCTGCAGCACTGTCCGGTCCCGGATATTGCCGACGACAAGCGGCCCCCAGGCAACCGATCTCTCGTTGCCGCGGCTTAGATTGTCGAAAACGACGGGCAGGTAGCCGGCAGCCGACAACAGCTTGCAGGTGTGGCTGCCGATGTAACCGGCCCCACCCGTTACCAGGATTGCCGGGCGGCTCATTTACATCGCTGCTTCTTTGACGGGCCGGCTCGAGTAGAGCAGGGCGTCAAAATACGCCGTGGTATGCGCAAGCCCCTGGCTCAGGCTGATCTTTGGCTCCCAGCCAAGATTCTCCCGGGCAAAGGAGATGTCCGGCTTGCGCTGTTTGGGATCGTCGACGGGCAGCGGCCGATGCACGATCTTCGACCGCGAGTTGGTGTATTCGATCACCTGCGTCGCCAGGTCCAGAATGGTGAATTCGGCAGGGTTGCCGAGATTGACCGGGTGCTGCGGCGCGCTCGGTGCGTTCATCAGCCGGATGAAGCCTTCGATCAGGTCGTCCGCGTAGCAGAATGAACGTGTCTGCTGGCCGCTGCCGTAGACGGTCAGATCGTCACCGCGCAAAGCCTGGACGATGAAGTTCGACACGACGCGGCCATCGTCCGGCTGCATGCGGCGGCCATAGGTGTTGAAGATCCGCGCGACGCGGATATCGAGGCCGTACATTCTCGAATAATCGAAGAACAGCGTCTCGGCCGAACGCTTGCCCTCGTCATAGCAGGATCGCGGACCGTGCGGATTGACGTTGCCGAAGTAGGCTTCCGGCTGCGGATGCACCAAGGGGTCGCCATAGACCTCGGACGTCGAAGCCTGAAATATCTTGGCATTGTTCCGGCGCGCGAGTTCGAGCAGGTTCAGCGAACCAAGCACGCTTGTCTTGAACGTATGGATCGGATCAGCCTGGTAATGCGGCGGGGAGGCCGGGCAGGCGAGGTTGTAGATTTCATCGACCTGAAGATCCGAAGGCAGTGCGTCGACAATGTCGTGCTCGATGCACGTAAATCGCGGATTGCGCAGGATGGCATTGAGATTGTACCTTTTGCCGGTGTGGAAATTGTCCAGCACGACAACGTCGTATCCATCCAGCAAAAGACGCTCGCACAGATGCGAACCCAGAAATCCTGCCCCGCCGGCAACCAGGGCGCGGCCCCGATTGATGTTAGCGCGCCTTCGGCTGTTCCCGGACTCGAGTTTCAGAACGTTGACAGTTCTACCCATACTCCACCCCTTCGCCCTTACGCACTGCGCACGCTACCGCCCGGACATAGCGTTGCCCGGCCACGCCCCTGCGGACGTCGCAAACCCTCCGCCTCTGCGGAATCGTCACTCCTGATGTCTGTTGACTGCTTTCTGAGTTCGCTGGGCGACGCTATGCGGCTATTGGTTGCCGTTCAGCATTCGATTACGCCCCGAAATCGCGGTTACGCGTCTGGTGCCACCATCGCCCATTGCTCGCCCAAATTGCATATCCCAACGTATCAAAAATATACCTGTGGAAATCATAGTCAACTAAATTAGCAAATCCTTAACCGTAATCGTTGGGGAGTGGTTAATCATGAGGTCGGCAGCGTCTGCCGCTTCAACTCGAGCGACGATCGAAAAATGGCAATATACCGGTAGAAAATGATAATATTAATGGATTTGCGAAAGCAAAAAGTGACAAATATGACAAAGAAATGTCAGATATAGAACGAAAACGCCCAGTCGAAAGCTCGCACTGGCTCTATATAGCGCATCGTATATTTGAAAATATTTCGATTTATGAAATATCAAGAATATGATAACACTACGCTTCGTCCGCAAATTCTTAGAAAAAAATGCGACCGGCGCCCCCGAAACGGCTCGGGCCAGAAATGTTCGTGGCGTTCTCAATGTAGGGGTTTAGGTTCACCCCGTCGGTTGGATAAGGCACGTTCGCCCTCTTTATTTCATGGCCAGATATTCAGGTTACCAAAGTGATATTCTATGATACAGTGAGCGTCAAACAGTACTGACTCGTTAATTGCGGAAGTTTTGTGCGCGATTATAGTTACAATGAAACTCATTGATGTGACTCTATGCACGAATGTCTATATCAAAGACATTTCGGCTTGAAATATGCGCCATCTTGCTTCTTGTAGATTTTTGGGATCGAAACCCCCTCGGGCACAATATGCCTCTCAATAATCAAAATCGTGGAAGGTCCTGGCACTATCCATTTATATAGATATTAGCGATGGCTTATGAGCGCATAGGTAGAAATCCTTTAGTGTTGCGACGCGGCCATGACGCCGATGCAATTGGACGGCGGGCAACTCGCTTGGCCAAATCCGCGCAAACATTCATTTGGCTATTATCTTTGTCTTGGACGGACGAGGCTCGCTGCGCAGGCCATCGCCTTTTGATCCTTGGAGCGCTATTGGCAAGCTGGTCGAACACTCGGGTTATTCTCAATGCGCTTTCTCTTCTTCCTGATCCTGCTCGCCGGTATCGCCGTCGGCGTCGTCTATCCCTGGGCGATGACGAATTTCTCCGGCCATGAGGTCGGCAGCTACAGGGTCTATGAGCAGGGCCGCTTCAAGCCGGTGACGGTGGCGCTCTCGTCAAGCGACGCGCCGGTCAGGGTCCTGGTCGACCTGACAGCGCGGGCCGAGCGCATCGTCTCGCAGCAACGCACTATCTTGACGTTGACCGCGGCTACCGGTGGCAAGACGGTGCTCGCCTCGACGCTGCAGTTCAACCACTCAGACAATCCGCGCCAGGTCAGCCCGCAACTGCCCGACAAGATCTTTCGCGACGAGGCCGGCGTGATCGCGACCGTCAGCCCCGGCTCCTATCTCTTCACCGTCGGCCCGGGCGATGCCGATGATATCCCGATGCGGGCGGTGGACCTGGTGCTGCGCGCCGGTACCGGCGAGATCGACGGCCGCGCCCGGCCGGTCGGCTATGGGTTGATTGCCGTCGGCCTGATCGGCTTCCTGCTATCGTTGCGTTTCGGCGGCAGCCGGCCGGACAACCCCAACTCGAAGCCGCCGCCGCCGCGCTGGGGCAGGGGCTCCTCGAAATGAGCGCGGCATGAATTACCGTCACGCCTATCACGCCGGAAATTTCGCCGATGTCGTCAAGCATGTCGTGCTCAGCCTTCTGCTCGACTATCTAAAGCAGAAGGACAAGGCGTTCCGTGTCATCGACACTCATGCCGGCATTGGCCGTTATGATCTGTCGTCGACGGAAGCGCAAAAGACCGGCGAATGGCAGGGCGGCATCGGCCGCCTGATCGACGCCCCGTTGGACAAATCGGCGGCTGCGCTGCTTGCCCCCTATCTCGAAGCCGTGCGTTCGCTCAATCCCGATGGTGGCGTGAGGAAATATCCGGGCTCACCACTCATCGCCCGCCATCTCATGCGCAAGCAGGATCGGCTGTCGGCAATCGAACTGCATGGCGATGATGCCGCCAGGCTGAAGACCTTGTTTGCCGGCGATTTCCAGACGAGGGTCATCGAACTCGACGGCTGGCTGGCCCTCGGCGCGCATCTGCCGCCGAAGGAAAAGCGTGGGCTGGTCCTTATCGATCCGCCCTTCGAGGAAGCCGGCGAATTCGACCGCCTCGTCGACGGGATGCAAAGAGCGCACAAGCGCTGGCCGGGTGGCATCTATGCGCTGTGGTATCCGATCAAGGACCGCAAGGCGATTATCGCCTTCCGCAAGGCTCTCAAGCAATCCGGCGTCGCGAAGCTGCTCGACATCGAGTTCGAGATCCGGCCTGCGTCGCGGGAGCCGAGCCTCGACGGCAGCGGCATGGTGGTGGTCAACCCACCCTTCACGCTGGAGCGCGACCTGCGCATCGTGCTGCCGGCTCTGCACAGACTGCTGGCGGTCGAAAAGCCGGCGCACTGGTCGCTGGAATGGCTGGCCGGGGAATAGCAACGCTTCTCTGCGGGCGCCGCATGCGCCCGCAACCTCCAGCGAAGTCATGCTTGCCGTGTCCTGCGACAGCCGCGCGGCGGTCGATGCGATGAACGAGGCGGCGGCGAAACATGGCGGCACGGCCGACATCAATGCCCAGCAGGATTATGGCTTCATGTACAATCGTAGCCTGGCCGACCCTGACGGTCACATCTGGGAGGCGATGTGGATGGACCCGGCCGCGGTGCCGCAGGGCGACGCGAAGCAGGGCTGAAGCGGGACAGAGCGCCGACCATGGCAGCCCGCTTTCCCAGATATAGGGAAGGCGGGTTCTTCAAAGGCTCATGACGGTGGTTTGACGGCTTCGCACCGGCAAAACCAGCCGCGAAGCCGCAAACCATCGTCCGCACGACCGCTTGACCGCGCGCCGCCGAATCCGCACAGTGCGCGCAATCGACCTTTGAGAGGCTGCCATGACTCGCTTTGCCAAATCCGCTCTTGCTGCCCTGATTTCGCTTTGCACGCCGCTGGCCGCACCCCTTGGCATCACCAAGGCAGCGCAGGCCGCCGATCTTTCCGTCTATTCCGACGAGGACAGCGGCGTCTGTGGGCAGGCCTGGGTGCTGAACAAGATCTCCAGCCGCTTCTCTTATCAGGTGCATCACGTGCCGCATCTGCCTGATGTCTCGATCACCGATTTCCAGCGCATTCACCAGCATCGCTATCTGCCGGCAAGCGAAGAATGGCCGATCGGCCGCCGCTATTGCGGCGCCACCGTCAGCCTCTCCGATGGCCGTGCCCGCACCATCTGGTACCTGATCGAGGAAGGCCAGGGTTTTGCCTCGATCGGCGACAATGTCGAATTCTGCGTCTCGGGCTTCGACCGCTGGATGGTCTACAACGGCCGCTGCCGCGTCCTGCGCTGAGAGCAGTACCTTTCTCCACCTTAACGCCTGCGGCGAGATCCGCAGGCGTTTTCGTTTGGCGTCTTGACAGCCGGCCTGATCGGTCTCATAAAAACGAGACAGACCTGTCTCACTACTGGTGGAAGACCATGACGCCATCGCCTGCGATCGACAAACGCCAGCACGTCGTCGAAACAGCCTACACCCTGTTCAAGCGCGCCGGCTTCCATGCCACCGGCATCGACCGCATCATTGCCGAGGCCGATGTGGCGAAGATGACGATGTATCGCCACTTTCCGAGCAAGGACGAACTGATCGTCGAGGTGCTCGACTATCGCGCCCGGCGTTTCGAGCGTCAGCTCGACCAGCTTGCGCAAGAGGTCGCCACGCCGGAGCGCAAGATCGCCAAAATCTTGGACTGGCATGAGCGCTGGTTCAGCAGTCCTGATTTCCACGGCTGCCTGTTCGCGCATGCACTGGCCGAGTTCGGCGATCCCGCCCATCCGGTGTTCCAGGCCGTTGCCAGGCAGAAGAACGGCCTCAAGCGGCGCATGCAGGCGATCCTCGAGGCGGTGATGCCGTCAAAGCGGGCCGAGGGCGCTGCGGCGGCGCTGCTGATGCTGATCGAGGGCGCGACGCTGATGGCGCAGATGGGCGAGGCCGAAGCCGCCATCGATAGCGCCCGCAAGGCGGCCGATGCCGTCATAGCCAGCGCGCGTACAGCGCAATGAGCGCGACGGTCATTGCGCTCGCGCTGTTCGCGGCCATTCTGCACGCCGGCTGGAACGCCTTCCTGCGGACCGGAGCCGACAGGCTATGGACGGTCACCGTCATGAGCTTTTCGAGCACGCTCATCGCCATTCCAATGGCGCTTTACCATGAGCTTCCCACGACCGGCGCCTGGCCCTATGTCGCGCTCTCGGCCGGCCTCCAGGTCGGCTACAGCGTGTTCCTGGTCGCCGCCTACCGCTATGGCGAACTGGGGCAGGTTTATCCGATCGTGCGCGGCAGCGTGCCGCTGCTGGTTACACTCGGCGGTTTCGTGCTGGCCGGCCAGCATCTCACAAGGCCCGAGATCGTCGGCGTCACGCTGGTCGCCTGCGGCATCATGGGCCTGTCGCTCGGCAGGGGCAGGGCATCGACGACCTCGATCCTTTGCGCACTGGCGACCGGCGCGATCATCGCGGCCTACGCGACGGTCGACGCCATCGGCGTTCGCGTGGCGGGCGACAGCGGCGCCTACACCGCCTGGGTGCTGCTGATCTACGGCGCCTTGCTGCCGGCGACCTTCATCGTCCTGCGCGGCAGGCTTGTCGTCAACTTCAGCGCGCCCGAAACACGTAAGGCTCTCGCCGGTGGCTTGTTCGCGCTGCTTGCTTATGCCGTCGTGGTCGCCGCTTTCGCTCTCGGCCCGGCCGGCCCCATCACCGCCATCCGCGAAACCAGCGTTGTCTTTGCCGCCTTCATCGGTCGGCTCTTCCTCGGCGAGCAACTGACGCCGCGGCGCATCAGTGCCTGCGCCGTCGTCGCGCTTGGCGCCATCTGCCTGGGCTATCAGCCGTGAGCGGCAAGCGATCTCGATCGCGCTATCCTGTTCATGCGCTGCGGCCCGCACCGGAGATGTAAGCGCAGATCAGCTCGACAAGTTGTTTCTGCAACTCCGGGGCATCGAGCATGTCTCGCCGCGCTGCATTGTGGATGACGCCTTCGACCGCCGAGGACAGCACCCGCGCCACGGTCTCATTGTCCTTCCTACGCCGGCGATACTGTGCCACCGCCGCCGTATAGTGGTCGAGATAGCGCGACTGGAACGAGGCATGAGCGGCGCGCGAGCCGCGATCGCCCGGCGCCTCGTCGAGCAGCACCTGATGCAGGGTCGGATGGGCGCTGTGCGCCTCGATCATGCCGCGCACCAACTCCTGCGCGAATCGCTTGAGCGGCTTGTCGCCTTCTGCTGATTCGGCGATCACCGACAACACTTGGTCAAAATGTCGCCGACGAATTGCCTCGACCAGCGACAGCTTGTCGGGAAAATATTGATAGAGCGAGCCGATGCTGACACCGGCGGCTTCGGCCACCTTGTTGGTGGTGAAGCCGGCCCAGCCGAGCGCGCTCAGAACATGAGCACCGGCTTCGATGATCGCTTCGACAGTTGCGCGCGAACGCGCCTGGCGCGGCTGCTTGCGCATGCGCGAGCGCGACTTTGCAATGCGAGTAGACATGTCCGCTCCATCAGCCAAGAATATGGACAACATACTCACATTTTTTGGAAAGGATACGATCCATGAGCGCGCTGGATCTGCTTCGCAGTCTCTTCGTCTATCAAGCCTGGGCCAATGGCGAGTTGCTTGAGAAGCTCGCGAGCCTGGATCAGCAGAAGCATGCGAAGGAACGTCATGCTGCGATCCGTCTGCTCAACCACAATCTCGTCGTGTCGAGAATATTTTCGGCGCATCTTTCCGGCACGCGTCATGGCTACGCGTCCGACAACACCGAGACCACGCCGTCGCTCGATGAACTCGGCGCCGATATCGCTGCGATGGACCGCTGGTATCTCGACTATCTGGACGCTGTGCCGACAGAACTTCTGTCGCAGCCTGTGCCCTTTGTCTTCACCGACGGCGACAGGGCGATGATGTCGCGCGAGGAAATGCTGACCCATGTCGTCACCCATGGCGGCTACCATCGCGGTGAGATCGGGCGGATCCTGGTGCAGATTGGCGTCACACCGCCATGGGATACGTTTGCCGTCCACCTCCACCAGACAGAGCCCTCGCGGCGATTGCAGGTGATACGTGAGCCCGTTGGGGTGTAGGGCCTGAAAGCCTTACAATCCAAGGGAAGTGCGGCTACGCCGGACAGACGTAGTGATCCGCCACACCCCCCTCTGGCCTGCCGGCCATCTCCCTCGCAAGGTGGGAGATCAGCAACCTCGGCGCCTCGCTCATTCTTGCGACGCAGGTTGATTGGCGAAGGCCGACGCGACATCCAATCTCCTCCTTGCGGGGGAGATGCCCGCCAGGGCAGAGGGGGGTGCTGTCCCGCCGGCTTCAGGTTTCCGCTTCGTCACGGATCCGAATCGTTCGCCGGTTCAGGTGTCCACATCTCGCTCAAAATAAATGCGAGCAAGAAGCTCACATATAGTTTCGTGCTGTTTTTGTTGTCGCCTTGATCAAGCAAGATCAGTCGAGGGAATTCGACGGTTTTCGCAACCCGACAAGCTACCGATGACCACGCGCGATCGACGCCGCCGCAAGAGACTGTGAGCTTGACGAGAAGATCGCATGAGTCGCAACGCTCAGAAATTCTTCTGCAAAAGTTTGCTGTGACGCGCGAAGAATCTTTGCCGCTTTCGCCGTCGACCATCGCGGACATGCTCTCGGCGTAACCGAAATTTAATCTGCGTAATGCTTCGCTGGCTAGACACGCGCGAGTCAGATATGCATAGGCTCGCCGGGTCACTAACGGCCAACGGCACAAACGCAAGGGGCATCGCATGGCTAAGACGTCATCCAAAGCGCCGGCATCCAAGGCACCGGCAAAGAAAGCACCAGTAAAGGCAGTGGCGGCGAAAGCGGCAACTGCAGTGAAGAAGGCAGCACCTGCTGCCAAGCCGAAGGCGGCAGCGCCCAAGGCAAAGGCGGCACCGGCTAAGAAGCCGGCTGCGAAGGCTGCGGCGAAACCCGCAGTGAAGAAGGCAGCACCGGCCAAGGCCAAGGCTGCACCGGCAAAGAAGGCGGTACCTGCCAAGAAGCCGGCTGCCAAGGCTGCGGCGAAACCCGCCGCGAAGAAGGCACCTGCCAAGGCTCCGGCCAAGGCCGCCGCTGCGAAGTCTACCGCAGCCGTGAAGAAGGCAGCGCCTGCCAAGAAGGCAGCGCCTGCGAAGGCCGCGAAAAAGTAATCGCGTTTCTTCGCGCGCCGGGGACGATGCCGGGACATATGAGGGCGGGCGCCTTGGATACGCCGCGCCCTCCGTCCTGGTGTTAAGGGCACGAACAGAGGGGCGAACGTACTCTATCTTTCGCAGCTCCCAGGACTTCGCCTCACGGCGAAGTCCGGTGGGGCTTTTTTGTTGCCCTGAGCAGACCACACTGTCGATAACTGTTCCTCTGGAGGCCAGTTTTTCTTCCGCTGGCATTTGCCTGTAGACGTCGATCGGTAGAAACTCACTGTCTGCAAAAACAGGGAACCGATCATGCCGAAGCTGCTCTACGCGTCCTCATCCCCCTACAGCTCCAAGGTGCGCATGGCGGCACTCTATGCCGGCATCGCTGTTGATCTGGTGCCAATCAAGACCGAGGACAAGCCGGCCGAATTGATATCGGCCAATCCGCTCGGCAAGATTCCGGTGCTGGTGCTCGACGACGGCCGCTCGATCCACGACAGCCGCGCCATCACCCAGCACCTCAACCGCGCATCGAAGAATCTGTTGTTGCCGCGCAATGCCGACAAGCGGCTCGATGCCGAAGTGCTGGAGGCGCTGGCCGACGGCATCTGCGATTGCGCGCTGTCGATGGTTTATGAGCGGCGCACGCGGCCCGACGAGATGGTCTATCAGCCCTGGCTCGATCGCCAGTGGACGAAGATCACCGCCGCACTCGACCTCCTCAACGCCAATCCGCCGAAACTGCCGAAGAAGATCACGCTCGGCCAGCTGGCGCTGCGCGCCTGCCTCGGCTACCTCTCGCTGCGTTTCGCCGGCAAATGGGAAAAGGGCCGCGGCCGGCTGACCCGCTGGGCGGCGCGCTTCGACGAGAAGTTTCCGGAGCTGAAGGGGTCCGTGCCGGCGTGAGGGGACCCCTTTCCCCCTGCCGGGGGAAGGTGGCCTCGCGAAGCGAGGTCGGATGAGGGGAGAATGCAAGAACTACAAAAAAAGCCGGGCGCGAGGCCCGGCTTTCTTGTGTCGTGGCTTGAACGACAGTTAGAACTTCATACCGACGCCGAAGGTGACGCGGTTGTCGCTTTCCTTGACCTTGGTGCCGACACTGTCGAAGCTCTTGGAACCGAAGTCGGTGTAGCGGTACTCGACACGGCCGAACACATTGTCGGTGATCTTGATGTCGGTGCCGACGCCGGCCGTCCAGCCGAGCATGGTGTTGTCGTCGCTGCCCAGGGGGCTCGAGACCTTCTGGTTCTTCAGGGCGCCGCCGCCGGTGCCGTAGAGCAGGATTTCGGGGGTCACAGCATAGCCGAGACGGGCGCGCAGCGAGCCTTCGAAGCCGCCCTTGGAATTGACGCCGCCGCTGTCACCCTTGACGCCGTTGTAGCCGAGATCGGCTTCAGCACCGTACACGAAGTTCTCCTGCTGCCACTGGTAGCCGCCGAAAACGCCGCCGACAAAGCCCTTGGTCTTGATGTCGGGGCCGCCGTCGTGGACCTTGGCATGACCGCTGAAACCGTAGCCGGCGCTGATACCGGCGTAGGGGCCGGCCCAGGAAGCGACGGGAAGTTCGGCGATCGGGGCAGGTGCCGGGGGCTCTTCCGAGACGACGTCAGCGGCAAAAGCAGTGCCGCTGAGGGCGAAGAGCCCGAGCGCGACCGCGATTGGCGCGAATTTGAGATTGGCTTGCATTGTTGTTTACTCCTTAAGCCACAAGACACGTAGGCTTGTTTGTCTTGAACGCCATCAACCCGTCCGGGGGATGAAACGGATCTGGCACTCAACGGTTCCGAATGTCGTGTCAAAATGCGGCGGCAGCGAACCTGAAAATGGGTCATTCCCCGGCGCGAATGAGGCTGAAGCTTGACGTTGCATCTTCGCAACAGCGAAATGTCAGCAAGCTTGCGATGCTGCACTGCACTCGGCTTGGTGCAAGGAGTCCAGCGTCCTATATTGCGGTCCTGCCGGCCCGAATCCGGACGGGTCCAGGCGCTGAAAAAGCCGTTTCGCCACATTCCTGCCCCAGGTGGAAACGGCATTTAACCCCTGGACGCGTCACAATGTGCCGGCTAGCGGAATTGGGGCGCAGATTGAGGATTGACAGATGATCGAAGCCACAGGTGTGGCGCTGGTGACGGGCGGGGCAAAGCGGATCGGCAAGGCGATCGTTGAGGATCTGGCCGCGCATGGCTTTGCCGTCGCCATCCATGCCAACCGATCGGGCGCCGAGGCTGACGCGCTGGCCGCGCGCATCAGGGGCGAGGGCGGCCGCGCCGCCGTGGTTGCCGCCGACCTGACCGACATGGCCGCCGTCGGCGATCTCGTCGGCCGCGCCGAGGCCGCGCTCGGTCCGGTCACGCTTCTGGTCAACAATGCCTCGCTCTTCGTTGACGACAGCGTCGAAGATTTCGATTGGGTGGCATGGGACCGCCACTTCGCCATCCATGTGAAGACGCCGGCGCTGCTGGCACAGAACTTCGCCCGTGCCTTGCCGCATGGGCAGGAGGGGCTGATCGTCAACATCATCGACCAGCGCGTCTGGCGGCCGACGCCGCGCTATTTCTCCTACGCGCTGTCGAAGTCGGCTCTGTGGACGCAGACTGAGATGCTGGCGCAGGCGCTCGGTCCGCGCATCCGCGTCAACGCCATCGGCCCCGGTCCGACGCTGAAGAATGCGCGCCAGGAAGATCACGATTTCGACAAGCAGGTCGACGGCCTGATCCTGAAGCGCGGCCCGAAACTGGCCGAATTCGGCGCCACCATCCGCTATCTCTGGGAGGCGCGCTCGGTGACCGGCCAGATGATCGCGCTCGACGGCGGCCAGCATCTTGCATGGCAGACGCCGGATGTGACAGGCATGGTGGAATGAGTCCCGCAGACCAGAAACACAAGACGCGCGCCGGCGCCGCTGACGATATGCCGCCCGACATCGACCTCGAGGACGAGGCGGCCGAGGAGATCGTCGAGCCCGAGGCCGCCGGGCCCGATGTCGCCTTCACCGCGATAGACTGGGCGCCGCATGCCGGCGACGCCGACGGCATGGTCGGCGCCGAGGTCATCCAGACGCTGGTCAAGCGACTGCCCAATGCGCCCGGCGTCTACCGCATGATGAACGCCGCCGGCGACGTGCTTTATGTCGGCAAGGCGCGCAGCCTGAAGAAGCGGGTGACCAACTACGCGCAAGGCCGGTTCCATACCGCCCGCATCGGCCGCATGGTGCGCGAAACGGCGACGATGGAGTTCGTCGTCACCCGCACCGAGATCGAAGCGCTGCTGCTCGAAGCCAATCTTATCAAGCGCTTGCGGCCGCGATTCAATGTGTTGATGCGGGACGACAAATCGTTCCCTTACATCCTGTTGACCGGCGATCATGTCTCGCCCGGTATCTACAAGCATCGCGGTGCGCGCTCGCGCAAGGGCGACTATTTCGGCCCGTTTGCCTCGGCCGGCGCCGTCGGGCGCACCATCAATTCGCTGCAGCGCGCCTTCCTGCTCAGAAGCTGCACCAACTCGTTCTACGAGAACCGCACGCGGCCGTGCCTGCTCTACCAGATCAAGCGCTGCGCCGGTCCTTGCACCGGCGAGATCTCGCATAGTGACTATGCCGAGCTGGTCGCCGAGGCGAAGGATTTTCTGTCCGGCCGCAGCCAGAAGGTGAAGACCGAGATCTCTGAAGCCATGCAACAGGCGTCGCAGGAGCTCGATTTCGAGCGCGCCGCCATCTATCGCGACCGGCTAGCGGCGCTGTCGCATGTGCAGAGCCATCAGGGAATCAACCCGGCAACGGTCGATGAGGCCGATGTCTTCGCCATCCACCAGGAGGGCGGCCAGGTCTGCATCCAGGTGTTCTTCTTCCGCACCGGCCAGAACTGGGGCAATCGCGCCTATTTCCCCAAGGCCGATCCGGCGCTGGAGGGGGCGGAAGTGCTGGGCTCGTTCCTGGCGCAGTTCTATGACGACAAGCCGACGCCGCGGAACATTCTTCTGTCCCGAGCCGTCCAGGACCAGGAACTGCTGGCCGAGGCGCTTTCCACCCGCGCCGGCCGCAAAGTGTCGATCTCGGTGCCGCAGCGCGGCGAGAAGAAGGATTTGACCGACAACGCGCTGCAAAATGCCCGCGAGGCGCTCGGCCGCCGGCTGGCCGAAACCTCGACGCAAGGCAGGCTGCTCGCCGGCTTTGCCGAGACCTTCGGCTTGCCGAAGCCGCCCGTGCGCATCGAGGTCTACGACAATTCGCACATTATGGGCACCAACGCCGTCGGCGCCATGGTCGTCGCCGGGCCGGAAGGTTTCGTGAAGAACCAGTACCGGAAATTCAACATCCGCTCGACCGAGATCACCCCCGGCGACGACTTCGGCATGATGCGCGAGGTGATGGAGCGGCGTTTTTCAAGGCTGCTGAAGGAGCATGGCGATGTCGCTGTGGCCGACGATGCGGCCGCAGGCGAGGCGGCCGACGATATCGAGGACGACATTTCCGGCAGTTTCCCGGCCTGGCCCGACGTCATCCTGATCGATGGCGGCCAGGGCCAGATGAGTGCGGTGCGCAAGATCCTCGCCGATCTCGGCATCGAGGACCGGGTCGTCGCGATCGGCATCGCCAAGGGCCAGGACCGCGATGCCGGCCGCGAACGCTTCTTCGTCAAGGGCAGGGACTCGTTTTCGCTCCCGGTGCGTGACCCCGTGCTCTATTTCGTCCAGCGGCTGCGCGACGAGGTCCACCGCTTTGCCATCGGTTCGCATCGCGCGCGGCGCAAGAAGGAATTGGTCAAGAGCCCGCTGGACGAGATCGCCGGCATCGGTCCCGGCCGCAAGCGCGCCTTGCTGCTCGCCTTCGGCACCGCCAAGGCGGTCAGCCGTGCGGCGGTCGAGGATCTGGTCAAGGTCGACGGCATTTCCGAGCAGGTGGCGAAACTGGTCTACAACCATTTCCACGAAAGCTGACCGCCGAGGTGCTATTTTCGTCTGGCCAATCGAATCTCGGCTGTTGACCCCCTACATCCGGTTCTGATTTGAGTACGCAGGCAGAAAGAGTCCCCCCGATATGGCCAAGCGCGCGTTCAACCTGCCCAACATGCTCACCTACGCCCGCATCGTCGCGGTGCCGCTGGTGGTGCTGTGCTTTTTTCTCGAAGGGCACCTGAAATCGAGCGACTTCGCCCGCTGGTCGGCGCTGATCATCTTCCTGCTGGCCTCCATCACCGATTATCTCGACGGCTATCTGGCGCGCGCCTGGCAGCAGACCTCCAACATCGGCAAGATGCTCGATCCGATAGCCGACAAATTGCTGGTCGCCACCTGCCTGCTGCTCTTGGCCGCCGACACCGACCGCCACGCCGGCATCGCCGGCTGGTCGCTGTGGGCGGCGATCATCATCCTGTGCCGCGAGATCCTGGTCTCGGGCCTGCGCGAATATCTGGCGGCGCTGAAAGTCTCGGTGCCGGTGACCCAGCTCGCCAAATGGAAGACCGCCATCCAGATGGTCGCCATCGCCTTCCTGCTTGCCGGCCCTGCCGGCGACAAGATCTTCCCGCTGACCACGCAGACCGGGCTGGTGCTGTTGTGGATCGCCGCATTGGTCACGCTCTACACCGGCTACGACTATTTCCGCGCCGGCCTCAAGCACATCATGGACGAGTGAGATGACCACGCGGCTCATCTATTTTGCCTGGGTGCGCGAACGGATCGGCAAGCCTGAGGAAGACGTCGAATTGCCCGCCGGCATCGAGACGGTGGCCGACCTCTTGCGCTGGCTGAAATCCCGTGGCGAGGAGTATGAGCACGCGCTGCAATATCCCGACGTGATCCGCGTCGCCATCAACCAGGAACATGTCGAGCATCGGGAAAAGGTCGCCGGCGCGCGCGAGATCGCGCTGTTTCCGCCGATGACCGGGGGCTGACACCATGTCCGGTGTGCCGATGGTGCGCATCCAGCGCGAGGATTTCGACGTTGCCACCGAGATCACCAGGCTGACGCAGGGCCGCGCCGACATCGGCGCCGTGGTGTCTTTCCAAGGCCTCTGCCGTGACGAGCAAGGCCAGCTGTCGGCACTCGAGCTCGAACACTATCCCGGCATGGCCGAAGCCGAGATCGGCCGCATCGCCGCCGACGCCATAGCACGCTGGCCATTGCAAGGGCTCACCGTCATCCATCGCCACGGCAAGATCGCACCCGGCGAAAACATCGTGCTGGTGGTGGCGGCCTCCGCGCACCGGCAGGCGGCGTTTGAAGCGGCGAATTTCCTGATGGATTTCCTGAAATCGCGCGCGCCGTTCTGGAAGAAGGAACATCGCCTAGACGGCACCGACGGCGGCTGGGTCGAGGCCAAGGACGCCGACGACCAGGCTGCGGCGCGCTGGACACAGTCGCCGCCGGACTGATCCGCAGCCGGAATAATTTCATGCAGCCGCCTTCCATTGACCGCATTCGCCTAGCCAAATCGCATCTGGCAAAAGGGAGCAAGGGCATGCTGGACAGGATCGCTGAATTCTTCGTCTTCGGTTTTGTGCCGCTTGTCGTCGGCATGCTGGCCGTTCCCGAAATGTCTGTTGCCGCCGAGAAAACCCTGAAGGGCGAGGTGATGTATCGCGAGCGCATCGCGCTGCCGCCCAACGCCGTACTTTCGGTACAGCTGGCCGATGTGTCTTTGGCCGATGCGCCGGCCGCCATTGTCGGCGAACGCAAGGTGGCGCCGGCCGGCCAGGTGCCGATCAAGTTCGAGATCAGCTTCGATCCAACGGTGATCCGGCCCAACACGACCTACGCGCTGCAGGCGCGCATCACCGCCGACGACAAGCTGCTGTTCATCACCGACACACGCTATCAGGTCGATCCGCTGAGCGATGCGCGGCAGACCATCGTGCTGAAAATGGTGGCGCCCAGCGACACGCCGACCTCCGCCTCGCTGTTCGATCAGAGCTGGCTGGTCGAATATATCGACGGCATCGGTGTGATCGCGCAACCGAAGGCGACGTTCAGGGTCAGCGAAGCCGGCAAAGCCGGCGGCAGCGGCCCTTGCAACGCCTATTTCGCCACCGCCAAGGTCGAGGGCTCGACGATCGCCGTCAGCGACATCGGCTCGACCTACAAGGCCTGCGCGCCGGAGGTGATGGCCGAGGAAAAGGCGCTGTTCGAGGCGTTGGTCAAGGCGGCGTCGTACCATATCGATGCTGGCAAGCTCACCATCGCCGACAAGGACGGCCGCGAGATTCTGCGGTTCAACGCGGCAAGCTGACGTCGACGGACCGGGCGTGGCGGCGGCGTGGGAATCGTCTTCGCGACTTTTCCGACCCGGATTACGCGACAGCCGGGAATAGTCCGGCCGCGCGAAGCGTTAACTTCCCATATGGCGGGTAGGCAAAAGGGACATGTCCCTTCACCGAAGCCGCCAGACCGAATGCGGCTCGATCTGGCCACTCAAAAAGGAGTCCAGACATGAAAAAGCACGCGCTTATCCTTGCCGCCACAGGCGTGATGCTCTCCAAAGTGGTCAACTGGCGGCGCGGCGTTTCACGGAACTGAAAACGCTGCTCGGCGACCTCTGGGACACGCCGCTCATTCGTTGAGCTCAGACCGGCTTCGCCTTCTCGAACCGCGCCCCATAGTGATAGGGCGGCACCTCGACCAGTTTAACAAGCTTCAGGCCGCCGGCTTCGACATCCGCGCTGGTCTGTCGCGGCGACAGCCTGAGTTCGGTTCGCGGGCCGCGCGGCTCGCCCATCACCGTGGTCGTCTCGCGCGGGTGCTGGTGCCAGTTGACGATGGCAAAATGTCCGCCGGGGGCGAGCGCTTCGCGCACGGCACGTGCCAGCCGCGGCCGGTCGGGCACGCCGTGGAAGGCGTTGGCCATGAAGACGAAGTCGACTGGCCGGGACACCAGGCTCGCGAGTTCGTAGGCGTCGCCGGCGACAAATTCGCAATTGGTTACGCCGGCGCCGATCAGCCGTCGTTGCGCGGCCTCCAGCAGGTCGGCATCGATATCGATGGCGATGACACGGCGGGCGACGGCGGCGATCGGCAGCGTGAACCAGCCGTCGCCGCAGCAGAGGTCGACCACCTCCATGCCCGGCTTCAGCCCGGTTGCCGCAAGCACGCCGGCGGGATCCGGCCACAGCGCCTCCCACCAGCCGCTCGACGGCATCTCGGTGCCTTGGAAGAAACCTGGGATGGCACTGGTCATGGTCGGGTCGGATCCGCTGGTGCGTGATCCGACCTTAGCGCAGGCCGATCTTCGGGGGGAGTGCAGCGAGGTCCGACGCCAATGAAAAAGGCCGGCGAAACGCCGGCCTTTGCATGCATTCCGTTCCGTCGGCTCAGCCGACGATCTCGGTGTCGGAGAACCAGTACTTGATCTCCTGTGCGGCGGTTTCCGGCGCATCGGAGCCGTGCACCGAGTTCTCGCCGATCGACAGCGCGTGGACCTTGCGGATGGTGCCCTCGGCGGCGTTGGCCGGGTTGGTGGCGCCCATCACTTCGCGGTTCCTGGCAATGGCGTTTTCGCCTTCCAGCACCTGCACAATGGTCGGCGCCGACGACATGAATTCCACCAGCTCGCCAAAGAACGGGCGATCCTTGTGGACGGCGTAGAAGCCTTCTGCCTCACGGCGGCTCATCCACACACGGCGCGAGGCGATGACGCGCAGGCCGGCCTCTTCCAGCATCCTGGTGATGGCGCCGGTGAGGTTGCGCCGGGTCGCGTCCGGCTTGATCATGGAAAAGGTGCGTTCGATCGCCATTGGTCGTCCTTGTGATGAAGAGTGGAATTGGGAGTGGCGGGCTCTATACAAGCCGCCCGGCCCATTGCCAAGGGGAGGCGCTCGACCCGCGCTATTGCGCCGCGACCGCCTACGGATCGTATTCCGGTTGGTGCCACGGCAAGGGGGGGAATTGTTGCACGTAAGCCCGATCCGAAGGAATATCGGCTAAACAGAGAGCGCGGCAGCGGAGTATCTTCGACGAGATGAACCGGCACAACCTTAGACCCGGGGATGTCAAGGGCATCCTGTTGATGGTTGGGATATTTGCCGCCGTCGCGCTGGTCATGTTGTTCTTTCCCGGGCTTGGGAAGAACACGAATTTCGGCTTCGGCCCGGAATGGCAATGTACGCCGATGCCGAAGGGCGACCCGATCTGCGTCAGGCTCATCGCCAAGGATGAGGCGAAGTGACTTATCGCCAAAGAAAATGATCGGCCTACCGCCTGATCAGCACGGGCGGTCGCCGGCGCTCCCAGCCTTCGCGCTCCAGCGTCGGCACATCGTGCTCCTCGCTGGGATAGCCAAGGCAGAAATACCCGATCAGTGTCCATTCGGGCGGTGTGTCGAGGATCTTGGCCATCTCGGTCGCGTCGAGGATCGACACCCAGCCCATGCCGATGCCTTCTGCGCGCGCCGCCAGCCACAGAGTATGCACCGCCATGACGGCCGAATAGTCGATGGTCGCCGGCATTGTCATGCGGCCGAGCCTGTGGCCCTGTTGCGTTGTGCGATCGGCGAAAACCGCGAACTGGCAGGGTGCTTCGTTGAGACCGGCAAGCTTCAGCCGGGCGTAGAGCGCTGCGCGCTCGCCCGAAAAGCATGTGAGCGCCTCGGCATTGCAGCGCTCGAAAGAGCCTCTCACGGCCGCGCGCCGTTCGGCGCTGTCGACCACCACGAAGCGCCATGGCTGGCTGAGCCCGACGGACGGCGCGATGCTGGCAAGCTCCAGCAGCCGTTCCAGCGTCCCCTCGGGCAAAGCCGTCCGTTCGAAGCGCCGCACATCCCTGCGCCAGCGCAGCAGCGTAACGAGCCCGGCGCGAAAATCGGCGGTGAAATCGGGGGATGGTGGCATCGGGATCTCGTCAGGGGATAGGCAGTAGGGCTTAGGCAATAGGCAGCAGGGGTGTACAGCGTGTACGAACTATTTCCTACTGCCTAAGCCCTACTGCCTACTCCCTCATGCTGCTGCCGCGACCGTCCGGCCGAGGCCGTCATGAAGGTCGAGGCAGCGTTCGAACCATTGCGCAACGAGGTCGCTTTCGTCGAGCAAGCGATAGGGCGAGGTAATGCGCGCCCATTGCAGCGCGCCGAAGACGATATAATCGGCAAAGAGCGGCAAGGCGCCGCCTATGAACGGCTGATAGCTGAGCATCGAACGCAGCGGCTCCAGCGCGGCACGGAAGCCGGCGAGCCCGGCATCGCGGGCCGCCGTCACCGCTTCCAGCGGCTTGCCGAAGCGCTGCTCACGGCTGGAGCGGAAATAGGCGGCGTTCTCGTCGTCCTGCATGGCGTGGATGTCGAGCAGCGCGGCCGTTGTGACATAGGGATGGATGGTGAGCTGCGACCAGCGCTCGATGAAACGCGCCATTGCCTTGCCGCCGTCGCCGGCAAACAGCGTCGGCCGCTCGGGATAGGTCTCGTCGAGATAAAGCGCGATGGCGAAGGAATCGGCCAACACACGCTCGCCGTCGCGGATCACCGGCACGGTCTTCGAGATGCCGCCCTCGACCCTGGGTACGTCGAGGAAGCGCGTCGGCAGGCTGGATCTGCCCAGACCTTTATGTGCAAGCGCCATGGCAATCTTCCAGCAATGCGGGCTGAACGGACGGGCAGCGTCGCGTCCGACGAGTTCATAGAACAGAATGGTCATTGGCGGCTGCGTCCTCGCGGTCTAATTAGGCGCCTGCGGCTGAAGCGGAACTCGTCGGCGGGAAGAAAAGATGAAACAGCATTTCATGATGTTTGCGGCCTACAATCAATGGGCCAATGGCCGCATCTACGGTGCCGTCGCCGAACTTGACGAGGAAGAGTTCAACCGCGATGTGGGCGCGTTTTTCGGCTCGATGATGGGCACCCTCAACCATCTGCTTGCCACCGACCGCATCTGGATGAAGCGCTTCACCGGCGAGGGCGATGCACCTGCAAAGCTCGACGCTATCCTGCACCGCGCTTTGCCAGGCTTAAAGCTGGCGCGCGAGGCCGAGGACAGGCGGATCGTCGACTGGGTCGGCGGTCTGACTGAAAAGGCCTTGTCCGGCCGCTTCTCCTACATGACCGTTTCCGACATGCGCACCGTCTCGCAGCGGCTGGCGCCGGCGCTGGGCCACGTCTTCAACCACCAGACCCATCACCGCGGCCAGGCGCATGCCATCCTGACCATTCTCGGCCGGCCCTCGGTATCGCTTGATCTGGCACTTTTCCAGCGCACGGACGAAGGCCGCGCCTACGCCTGATCTGCTGGCCGCGTTTCGGGTTTGAAGACACTGGAGCGACACTGGAGTGGTTCACCGTTTCACGGAAACGCCGAACCGCTCCGCTCTTCGTTAGACTGACAACCGTCACATTCGTGGATTCGCTGGGCTGCCTTGCGGTCGGTGCATTTGCGCCGGCCGTCGATGCCCCGACGAATAACGTCAGGCTCTGAATCCCTCGGTTTTGAAGGCACAACGCCGTCCGGTGACAGGCTCCGCCCTTCCGTGGCGCTTCTGCGCTCAGGGTGCAGATACTACCCGAGCCAACTTACAGTGGAGTTTTTGTTGATAGAACTCAACAAAGTTTAAATATTGAGACAAAAACATATTTTTTTTTAGAAAGAAGATGCACGCATTGAGAACTACGATCTTTCTTCAAAGAAAAATAAAGAAACTGAAAGGACGCCTCGTACGTGGCTCTAAATGCATAAGCATCTGCCTGCTTCGATTTGCTGGCATGTTGCATTGCACAAAGTGGAATGGCAACGAAGGAGAGTGTCATGGCTAATATCACTCAAAAAATAGCTAGAACGATAGCGACGAGTGCAATTATCGTTATTTTTGTCGCTCCCGCGAATGCAGAAGGCGGAGTTGGCGTCGGTGTTGGCGCATCTATCGGCGGTGCTGGCGGTGTCAATGCCGGTCTCGGCGCCTCGGTTGGCGGTAGCGGCGGTGTCAAGGCCGGTGCCGGCGCCCAAATTGGCGGCAGCAGCGGCGTTACTGCGGGCCTCGGCGCCTCGGTCGGCGCTAGCAGCGGCATCAACGCTGGTGCTGGCGCCAAGGTTGGTGACGGCATCAAGGCCGGTGCTGGCGCCACGGTCGGCGGCAGCGGGGGTATCAATGCCGGTGTTGGCGTCAATGTCGGCAACGGCATCAACGTCGGTGTCGGCGTCGGCATCGGCAACCCGAGCAACCCGAGCAACCCGAACAACCCCAACAATCCGAACAACCCGCCGTCGGTCGTCGCCAGCATGTCGAGCAGCCAGCTGACACGCATGAAGAAGCGCTGCATCGATGTGCTCAGCAGCGAGGGCACCTACGACCGCGACCTGCGGCAGCTCTGCCTGATGATTTCCCGTCGCTGAGACGGGTTTCGCCGGGAGTGTCGAACCAGCCGTGAGGCTTTACGGCACTCTCCTACCGCATGCCCGGACTTCCCGAGGGACATGCGCTGACGAGAAGCCTCCGGCCAGTCGGAAAGCCCGCCACGCGAGTGGCGGGCTTTTTGTGACCGCCGGCATCTGCACGGCGATGGCCGTGCTTTCGACGGCTGTTAACCACATTACAATTGAAGGCGAGGTTTTAGGGTTTCATTTGTGTTCCTACTGCTAAATGGTGGACACGGTGGGAGAATGGCATGCGGATCGATCTGTCGCCCACGAGTTGGGGCAGGGTCATAGCGGTCACAGTTGTCGGCACGGCGATCTGTATCGCGGCTGCCTTCTTTGTCGATTCCTACAATTTTCCGTCGCTGTCGCCTGATGCGTTGCGCTGGGCGCAACTCACCGACCTGTTGCTGCCGCTTGTGTTGGGTGGATCGTTCTTCTCTTTCCTGATGTACAAGATGCGTCAGCTGGCCATCGCCCAGAAAGAGCTGAGCATCGTCGCGGCGACCGACAGCCTGACAGCGGTGTTCAACCGCGGCGCGTTTTCAATGCTGGTCGAAGCCTATCTCGACCAGGCGCGCAGCCAGGCCGTCGTCACTGCCGGCGCCTTGCTGATCGTCGACGCCGATCATTTCAAGACCATCAACGATCGGCTGGGTCACGATTGCGGCGATCAGGCGCTGAAGCTGATCGCCGAGACGATCAAGGCCCAGCTGCGCGGCGCCGACATTGTGGGACGCATCGGCGGCGAGGAGTTCGCGGTTTTCCTGCCCGGCGCCGACCCGTCGCAGTCCTGGCTGGTTGCCGAGGGGATCCGGCGGCGCATCCGCGAGGTCGAATTTGCCCCGGGCGGACGACCTTGTCCGCTCTCGGTGAGCATCGGCGGCGTCGCCTTCAGCGGGCCGACAACCTATGCCGACATGTTCCTGACGGCTGACCGGCACCTCTACAAGGCCAAGTCGAACGGGCGCGACCAGGTCAGTTTTGAGACAACCGGGTCGCGCGGCCTGCTGACCGGCGATCCGGCAACGTTCCATTGAGACTGAGCGATAGCGTCGGAGCAGGCCTGATCAGGCGGATCGCTGCAACGCCGACCTGACAAAGCGCAGTGGAGCTGTTACCGTCCACGATGTCGACTGCAGCAGGGCCTCATTCCTTGTCGTGAGTGTCTGAATCTGCCGGTTCACGGCGCGGCCCGTCAACAATCCGTTCATCCCTTGGCTGTTAATCTCTGGCGAGCCGATCTCCGGCTGCAGCGAGGGCAGGGGTGTCCGATCTCGTAGACCTCAAGGCGGTGCTGGTCATCGCGCTTATCTTCATTCCGCTGGAGCGGCTGTTGCCGCTGCATGCGGAGCAATCATCGACGCGCCGGCATTGGCTGAACGACGTCGTCTACCTCCTGTTCAACGGCATCATCACCAAGATCGGCCTGCTCGTCGTGATCGGCACAGCCATGCTGGTGCTCCACCAGTTTGTTCCGGCCGGGCTTACGCAGGCGGTGCAGTCGCAACCGGTCTGGCTGCAGGCGGTGGAGGTTCTGGTGCTGGCCGATACCGGCTTCTACCTGGCGCATCGCGCCTTTCACGCCGTCCCATTCCTGTGGCGCTTCCATTCGATCCACCACAGCATCGAGGAGATGGATTGGCTGGCCGCGCACCGCGTCCATCCTGTCGACCAGATCCTGACAAAATCGGCCTCGTTGGTGCCGGTTTTCGCGCTCGATTTTTCGAGCACCGCCATACTGATCTTCACACTGATCTATCAGTGGCAGTCGCTGTTCATCCATTCCAACACGCGTATCAAGGTCGGACCGTTGAAATGGCTTCTGGCGTCACCGCAGTTTCATCATTGGCATCATGCCAATGAGCGTGAAGCCTGGGACAAGAATTTCGCTGGGCAGCTGCCTTTGCTCGACATGCTGGGAGGCACGTTGTTCATGCCCGACAGGATGCCGCAGAAATACGGCACCGATGATCCGGTCCCGCCGCTCTATCATCAGCAGCTTGCCTATCCGTTTGTCGGCAGCACCGAACAGCTCGCGCAAGCTGCAAGGCTGGCCGAAGCCTCACCGACGTCGGCCGGCAAGTCCGATTGATCTTTTCGGCAGTCAGGTTTGATCCGCCGTCTCAGGCGGCGTAGCCGCCATAGCCACGCGCCACTGGCTTGACCGAGATGATCGGCTGGACAGGTGGCCAGAGGATGCCGGCCGTCACCGCAAAGGTGATCAGCGCATCGCGCGCGGCCTCAGTCGAGATTTCGCCGGCGCGTGCCGCCTCGCAGGCCTTCACCGCGGCGCCATAGCTCACGCGTCGGCGCGACGGCGGAAATTCGGTCAGGAAATCATGCATTTCGAACAGCGAAGCGAGCATGCGTTTGTGGCCGGCGCCAACGGTGACGGCAACCGGGGTGAAGAATATCGCGTCGTGCATTCTGGCCTCTCTGGATGGGCGGAAGGGCGACGGTAGCCGCTCTCCGATCAAGGGTTGGACGCCGAAAAACGCGGCGCGGGGCCTGAGGTTCCATGAGAGATGCCATGACAGGGAGATTTGCTTTTTGAGGTCGCTTCCCGGTCGGCATCCGCGGCTGCGGCCGGCGGCTATTTCCACATGCCGCGCATGCGGGCGCCAAGGTCGACCCTGACTTCAGGTCTGTGGCGCGGATCGTCCTTTGCGTGGACGCTCGCCCACGAGGTCTGCTCGAAGGCGCCAAGGATCGAGGCCGGGATGAAGCGGCTGCGTGAGGCATAAAGGTTGCGGTCGCCGCGCGCCGGCTGGTTGTGCGGATAAAAGCGCTGCGGCGTCACCAGGTGCAGGCCGTCCTTGGCCCGCGTCATTGCGACGTAAAGCAGCCGGCGCTCCTCCTCGATGTCTTCCTTTGTGCCGACGCCGAGATCGGCCGGGATGCAGCCATCGACGGTGTTGAGCACGAAGACGTTCTTCCATTCCTGGCCCTTGGCCGAATGGATGGTCGACAAGATCAGATAGTCCTCGTCGCGATGCGGCGGCCCGGCCTGGTCGCTGGTCGCATCCGGTGGATCAAGCGTCAGTTCGGTCAGGAAGCGCTCGCGCGAGGCGTAGCCGGAGGCGATTTGCTCGAGCTGCATGAGGTCGGCTCGCCGCGTCGTTGCATCCTCATGCATGCGCTCAAGATGCGGCTCGTACCACAGCCTGACCTGTTCGAGATCGGCCGGCCATTTGCCTGACCTGGCGCGCAGGCCGGAAAACAGGGAAACGAAAGCTGGCCAGTCCTCCGCAGCGCGTTGCGGCGGCCGGTAGCGGGCCAGCCCCATCGCTTCATCGAGCGATGTCGCCATGGTCTCGACGACGGCGCTGGCCGCCGAAGGGCCGATGCCAGGCAGAAGCTGCAGCACGCGAAAGCCGGCGACACGGTCGCGCGGGTTCTCGGCAAAGCGCAGCACCGCCAGCACGTCCTTGACGTGGGCAGCGTCGAGGAATTTCAGCCCGCCGAACTTGACGAACGGGATGTTGCGGCGCGTCAGCTCGATCTCCAGCGGCCCGCTGTGATGCGAGGCGCGAAACAGCACCGCTTGCGATTTGAGCACCGTGCCGGCCTCGCGCTCGGCAAGGATCGCCTGGCAGACATAATTTGCCTGTTCGGCCTCGTCGCGCACGCTGACCAGTTTCGGCTTTTGTGAGGATTTGCGCTCCGACCACAGATTCTTGGTGAAGCGCTCCGACGCCTCGGAAATCACCGCATTGGCCGCCGCCAAAATGGTCTCGGTCGAGCGGTAGTTGCGCTCCAGCATGATGACGTCTGCGGCTCGGGCGAATTGCTGGGGGAAATCCAGGATGTTGCGCACCTCGGCGGCGCGGAACGAATAGATCGACTGCGCGTCGTCGCCGACCACCGTCAGTCCGGCGCCGTCCGGCTTCAGCGCTGAAAGGATCGAGGCCTGCAGCCGGTTGGTGTCCTGGTATTCGTCGACCAGCACATGATCAAAACGGGAAGAAAGATGCGTGGCGATTTCAGGCTCGACCGCCATCTGCGCCCAGTAGAGCAGGAGGTCGTCGTAATCGAGCACGTTCTGCGCCTGCTTGGCCTCGACATATCCGGCGAACAGCTCTTTTAGCTGTTCGGCCCACCCCGAGCACCAGGGGAACGCCGCGCCCAGCACCTCGCCGAGCGGCGCCCGCGCGTTGACAGTGCGCGAATAGATCGCCAGGCACGTGCCCTTGGTCGGAAAACGGCTTTCGGTCTTCGAAAAGCCGAGCTCATGCCGGGCAAGATTCATCAGGTCGGCGGAATCCTCCCGGTCGTGGATGGTAAAGGCCGGATCGAGGCCGATCGTCGGCGCATAGTCGCGCAGCAACCGGGCACCGATGCCGTGAAACGTGCCCGCCCAGGCCAGCGCGTCGGCGATGACGGACGCGTCGCGGCCCAGCACCTCGCCGGCAATGCGTTCGACCCGCCTGGCCATTTCGGTGGCGGCGCGGCGCGAGAACGTCATCAGCAGGATGCGCCTCGGGTCGGCGCCCTTGACGATCAGGTGCGCAACCCGGTGGGCCAGCGTGTTGGTCTTGCCGGAGCCGGCGCCCGCGATCACCAGCAACGGTCCCGCGATCTGGCCGTCGCCATGTTCGACGGCCAGCCGCTGCTCGGCGTTGAGCTTGGCGAGATAGGCGGGTTGCAAGGTCGAATCATTGATGGCGATGGTCATCGCCCATCAAGCATCGTTTCTGCTTTGTTCGCAACGGGCTAGCGCAGCCCGGCCTACCGGGCCTTTATCCCTGTGGGGATGGCTGGCCTACCTTCGCGGAGCGACTCCCATTGCCGCCGACTGGCGTCGCAAGGCGCGTTCATCGCCGGGCATCGGCAGCGGATCGAAATCGTCAGGCACCTCGTCGATGACTTTTCTGGCGGCACGATAGGCCGCATAGGCGACAAGGCCGGTTATGAGCAGACGGATCATGGCGCGATCTCCTTCGGGCAACCAACCCGGGGGGGCGGCATTTGGTTCCAGCCGGCGGGAGGCGTCGCCTGCGGGCGTGCAACCAAAGCCGAACCACCTCGTTGCCTTTACGAAGGAGAGGGCAGACCTAGGAGGTTGCCATGAAGAGGCTTCTGATTCTGTTTGCCGCAGGCCTGGCGCTCGCGGCCTGCGACAGCGACATCCAGCCAACCAAAGCCCCGGTGCTCGATCAAACCCCGCAGACGGATTCGGCGCCAAAGCCGGCAACTGGTGGCGAACAACCGCCACCGGCGCAATAGATCGGGGTCATCGCGGCCAGGATGAATCTTTACCGCCCCAGCAGATTTCGGGCGGCGTGAAGCAGGGTGGACCAGCGCGATACGGCCTTGTCCAGTTCGAACACGAGATAACGCGCGGGTTCGGCGCCCATGGACTTCAGCCCATGCATTGCACCAGCAGGGTGGTAGAGCAACGCAGGAGCTGAAATCCTCTTGCCCAGCGTCTCAATCGCACCGGAAAACAGGACAATGCCCACGTCATAACGGTCGGCATGGGGCGCGTAGCCGACGCCAGGCATCGCGATCGAGACATGACAGTGCAGTCGATCGAGCCATCTGGTTCTCGCATTGAGGATCGTTCCCCGGTTGCGCTTGCCGAGATCCGCCGCGGCAAACAGCGTGTCTGAGCCCCGCACGAAGGCCAGCTTCGACGCCTCGCCCGGCGCATGGCCTCGCTCGTTGCGCCATTTCAGCATCGTGTAGAGCACTGGTTTGTCGCTGGCATTGACCAGCGTGTGCGGCTGGAAGGCGGGGTAATAGGCGAAATCGCCTGCGTTCATCGTCTCGCGTCGAACGCTTTCAGACCCGACATCGTCGGCGGTTATCAACGCTGCTTGTCCCGAAATGACGATGAGGATCTCTTCTTCCACATGAGCGTGCAGCGGATGCGGCGTGGCGCCGGGCGCCAGTACCGATGAGTGCGCGTCCATGAATTCGATCTTAGCCGTGCGGCCGCGAAAGTGTGGCATCGAGGCGAAATGTGCCACCGGCTTGGCCGGCAGTTCGGGCAGATCGAACGCGGCGTTCGGTATTGCGGCAAGCCTGCGCGCGCCGGGCGGTCTGGCGATCTGGTTGACACCGATCGGCGAGCGGCCGGAAACGACCAGTACCGGCGGCCGTGGCTCCGTCTTGAAACGAAACGGCCATTCGAAGGCTTCAGGAATGAAGACCGGGCGGTCGGCGCGGGCATATTGCAGCAGCAAGGCGACGCGAGTGGTCGTCGACGGATTGTGCGAGCCATGCCAGGCTCTGCCGTCAAATACCAGCGCGGCACCGTCGCAAACGTCGGGCTGAACGATTGTTGCGTCTTGAGCAAAAGTCCGCGCTGCATCCAGCACAGCCGCATCGGAATTTTCCGTCGCATTCATTCCAAGCCTGGCTTTGATCTCCTGAACCGTTGCGCCATAGCGGTGCGAGCCCCTGACGAATTTGAGGCCCGACGCGGAATTTGTGTTCTCCAGCCCGAGCCACACGGTCAGGAAGCCGCCATCGGCCGATGACGATTCGACATCGCAGTGAAACGGATGCTCCGTGTCCGGACGCCTGATGACGAGATGCGCGGCCCACAGAATGATGTCTTCGCCGAGGACCGGGCGTACCAGCTCAAGGATGCGCGGGTCGCTGGCGATCTTGTAGTAGTGATGATTGGAGACAGCGGACGCCTTGCTCCAAACCTTTTTTTTCTGGCGTTCCTTGATCAGCTTGGGCAGAAGGCGGCCACGTTCCTTTCGGCTTAGAACCGGAAACGGGCCAGCGAAACCGTCGCGCTCAATGTCGTCGATCATCAATCAGCTCGCTTCAGGTGAACCCAATCGGAACCGATTGCCTGAGCCGAGAGTACGACAGGCGCGCATCGCAAAACAAGAGCGGTGAAGAAGGCCGGCGCTGCTCGGGAGGAAGCTGAAAGCGCCGGCCAAGCGGGAAAACAGGCCCGCCGCACGTCCGAAGATAGCTGAGTCTTTCCTCCGCGTCATGAGGCGAGCGCACAAGTCTCCTGGGTGGCGCCAACAGTAGAACCTGAAATCTTTTGCCGGAAATCATCGATCCGGTCGGACAGCTTTGCGAAGCCGGTGGTAGGAAACTATGGTGAAGTGCGAGAAATAGTAGTGCGCTGAGCAATAACTCTCAGTAGGAACGACCTCAGGCCATCGCATGCCGCAGCACCGGGCCGCTGGCGATCTCGGCGTCCAGCTGGCACTGCGTCAGCGCCGCCTCGGCCATGATCCACTGCTTGAACAGTTCCACTTTGCGCGCATAGGGCGCGGTGACCGGGCTGACGAAATACCAGCCGGCGGTGTTGGGGTGGTGTACGGCAAACGGCGCCACCAGCCGCTCGGCGCGGATGTCACTGGCCATATAGGCGCGGTTGGCGACTGCAAAGCCCATGCCGGCATTGGCCGCCTCATAGGACATCATGCAGGAATCGAAATAGATGCTCTTGGCCTCGCCGAGCACGGAACTCGCGCCGGCAAAACCCAACCACGACTGCCAGTTCTGCGTGCAGGTGTCGGAATGCAGCAGGGTGAAATACCTAAGGTCGTCCGGCGTCACCTTTGACAGCGGCCTGTCGCCGAGAATCTCGTGGAACAGCCTCCTGCTGCATACCGGCGTCAAATCCTCCTTGAACAAGAGGTTCGCCGCCAGGTCCGGAAAGTTGCCATCGCCATAGCGGATCTCCAGGTCGAACTCGGAAGTGGCGAACTCATTGGTGGCGTAGGAGGTCGAGACGCGCATCTCTATTTCGGGATATTGCCGCTGGAACAGCGGCAGCCGCGGAAACAGCCAACGCGCGGCGAAAGTCGGCAGCACCGAAATCTTCAGCACATGCGCCTGCGACTGTCCGGTCGCTTCCATGCTGGCCGCCACGATCCGCTCAAGCGCCTCGCGAACGCGCGACACATAGGTCTCGCCCTCGGGCGTCAGCGAAACCGCATTGCCGCCACGCTGGAAGATCTTGAAGCGCAGCTGGTCCTCGAGGCTTTTGACGCGCTGGCTGACCGCGGAAGCAGTAATAAACTGCTCTTCGCCGGCGCGCGTAAAGTTACGGTGCCGGGCGGCACTTTCGACAATCTTCAGCGAATTGAGGTTGACCTGACTGAGCAGACGCACGGGTTTCGACCTTAAGCTGGGCTTACACTAGCACCAGCATTCCTAATTTTACAGGGGTGGGCGAATTAATCGACTGTTTACCAAGTGATGCCCCCACCCTGGAGAAGTAGAATGAACGCCCATACCATTCCCGATTTGCGCTATGCGATGAGCCGTGAAGCCATTATCGGTCACGAAACAGCCTGGAAAGTGTCGAGTTTTGGCGTTGCGCAGTATCTGCACGGCTACGACCCGGCGTTGCTGGCGGCGATCGAGGAGGCGGCGTTGAAGCTCAAGTCCAGCCACGCCGTGCACAAGCATCTCGATCTGACCTTCATCACCGGCGCCGATCGCTTCATCCCGGAGATCAAAGAGCTGCTGCATGACAAGCTGCGCCTGGAACGGCTGTCCGACATGATGGGCACCAAGCTCGAGCCTTACCCGCTGTCGATCGTCGGCTCGACCGTCACCTTCATGAATCCCAAGGATGGCGCCGTCGATTGGCATTGCGACGGTGTTCCGGTCACCGAACTCATTCCGCTGTCGATCAGCATTCCGCTGGTTGGCGGCCATCTCGAAATCTACTGCGACGATTCCGAGACCGGCCGCGCCGTCCTCGAATCCGGCCGCGAGATCCCGCGCAACCGCATCATGCGCATCGACCATAAGATGAATTACGCGACGCTCGGCCAGTTTCTCGGCGTTCTGCACCGGACGGCACCGATCCAGTTCGGTGAGCGCGTCACGCTGGTGCTCAACCAGCGCTCGGTGGCCAAGCCCTATGTCGATGACAACCGCATGTTCTATCTCGCCGCCGACAATGATCATGATCGCGAATGGGTCAACGAGCTGGCCGAAGATGTCTGGACAAACCAGCTGCCGGCCTATCGCCGCTTCGAGGAAGAACGTCCGGTTGCGGTGGCGGCCGATGCGCCGTTCCCGGGCGGCTCAAGGGAATCATGGTAGCCAGAGCATAGAAGTGGACACCGGTTTGACCGTCGGTTCGGAAGAAATCATGGTCGGCGATAGGGGCAGGGCACCATCCCGGCGGTTCCGGGATGGATCGGGCTCGCCATCGGCCCTGGTCTTCGCTGCCGGCGCGGTCGCGCTGTGGTCGACAAACGCACTGGTCGGCAAATCCCTGCTGGCCAGCCACCCGGTGTCGCTGGTGCAGTTGCTGCAGTTTTGCGGAGCGGCGCTGGTGTTCGCCGTCATCCATTTGGCAAGCCGCAAGGAGGCAGTGCCGGAAAACGCAGCCACGGGTGCGCGGGCGGTCGCGGTCGGCATCATCGGTCTGGTCGGCACCATGGTGCTGCAATACATCGCCTTTGCCTCCATGCCCGTGATCGAGGCCAATCTCGTCGCCTACACCTGGCCGCTGATGGTTGCGGCGGCGGTCATCGTGCTGGGCAAGCCGCAGCGCCCCGTGCTCCTCGGCCTGACTGCCGTGCTCGGCTTTGTCGGCGTGGTGCTGGTGATCTCGGGTGGTCGCGGCCAGCCTTTTCTCCAGGGCAGCATCGTCGGCTATCTCGCCGCCTTCGGCTCAGCGCTGTGCATGGCGTTCTATTCGATCGCGGTCGCTCGCCTGGCCACACCGTCGGAACGTTTGCTCTTGCCTTCGGCACTGGTCGGCGTCGGCCTGACCTTGCTGTGGTGTGTTCACGACGGCGCGGCTTGGCCATCTGGCGCGGACCTTCTGCTTGGCCTCTATCTCGGCGCCGGTCCGATGGGGCTTGGCTATTATTTCTGGTCGCGCGCCTTGAAGCTCGAAGGCGGCGGCAAGGTTGCGGTTGTCGCCTATTTGACGCCGATCGCCTCGACGCTGCTGCTGACGCTGTCCGGTGAGAGCCTGACGCTGACCGCGATTGCCGGTGCGGCCATCGTCATCGGCAGTTGCATTGCGGTGGGCATAGAACGCTCGGAGGCTGAAAACCATGCTTGACGACGATGAACGCCTCGCCAGACAGGAAGCATACTGGCTGATCAAGGAGTTCGGCGCCGAGGCGCCGCTCTATGCCGCGATGAAAGCCGAAAAGGCGATCGAGCAAAAGGATTTCGGGCGGTGCGCCCGCTGGAAACGTATTCTAGAGATATTGGCCGACTCCACACCCGTCAGCTCCGCAACGGTGAAATCGGCTGCGTCGAAGTATTAGATTTTCTAATTTGCAACGTTGCAACCGGATGTGGAAACATCCTCCTGCACCGATTCTTGATGATTTACTCACGCTTAACGACCCGCTGGGGGGGTGCTGTTAAGTGGATACATCGAGAACACTCTTCAAAAAAAAGCCGGCAACTGCATCACCGGCGGGAGAAAAACAAATTGCAAACTCTCGACAACAAGACTGCTATTGAACTGACCGCCGACATTGTATCGGCCTATGTCGGCAACAATCCATTGCCAGCTTCTAGTCTACCGGACTTGATCGCAAGCGTCAGCGCTTCGGTTCGTAAGTTGGGCAGTGCCGCCGCCGTGGAGAGCCCTGTGCTTAACCCGGCCGTCAATCCGAAGCGTTCGGTGTTTCCCGACCACATCGTCTGCCTCGAGGACGGCAAGAAATTCAAGTCGCTGAAGCGCCACTTGATGACCGATCATGGCCTCAGCCCGGACGAGTATCGCACCAAATGGAGCTTGCCGCCGGACTATCCGATGGTGGCGCCGAACTATTCCGCGACCCGTTCGGCATTGGCCAAATCCTCGGGCCTCGGCCGCAAGCCGGCCGTTCCGGCCGCCACGGCCAAGGTGACGAAGCGCAAGACGAAGGCCTGACCTAGGTCGTCTCTAAAAGTTAGCAGTTTGCAGTCATGGACGGCGCGCCTCAGGCGCGCCGTTTTCATGCCTTATGCCCCCGCCGGCCCTCCAAGCCCTTGCGAAGCGCCGCCCTCCCGTGCAAAAGCCCCGGCATGCTTATCATCAACGACCTTTCGCTCCGCATGGCCGGACGCCTGCTTCTCGACCATGCCTCGCTGACCTTGCCGGCCGGCACCAAGGCCGGCCTCGTCGGCCGCAACGGCACCGGCAAGACGACCTTGTTCAAGGCGATCACCGGCGATTTCCCCTCCGAGACCGGCTCGGTCAGCCTGCCGAAGAACACCCGCATCGGCCAGGTGGCGCAGGAAGCGCCGGGCACCGAGGAGCCGCTGATCGAGATCGTGCTCAAGGCCGACCTCGAGCGCAGCGCATTGCTCGAGGAAGAAAAGACCGCCACCGACGCGCACCGCATCGCCGACATCCACATGCGGCTGGCCGATATCGACGCGCATTCGGCCGAGTCGCGCGCGGCCACCATCCTTGCTGGCCTCGGCTTCGATGATGCGGCGCAGCGCCGCCCGGCCTCGTCCTTCTCCGGCGGCTGGCGTATGCGCGTGGCGCTCGCCGCGGTGCTGTTTGCCGAGCCCGACCTTCTGCTGCTCGACGAGCCGACCAACTATCTCGATCTTGAAGGCACGTTGTGGCTGGAAAACTATGTGTCGAAGTATCCGCACACGGTGCTTCTGATCTCGCATGATCGCGACCTGCTTAACCGCGCCGTCAATTCCATCGTCCATCTCGACCAGAAGAAGCTGACCTTCTGGCGCGGCGGCTACGACCAGTTCGAGCGCCAGTACACCGAGCAGAAGGAGTTGCAGGAGAAGGGCCGCGTCAAGCAGGAAGCCGCGCGCAAGCATATGGAATCCTTCGTCGAGCGCTTCCGCGCCAAGGCTTCCAAGGCGAGGCAGGCGCAGTCGCGCATCAAGGCGCTGGAGAAGATGAAGCCGATCGCGGCGATCGTGAATGACACGGTGCGGCCGTTCTCTTTCCCCGAGCCGGTGAAGACGGTGGCGTCGCCGATCGTGGCGCTGAACAACGTCAATGTCGGCTACACCGAAGGCCAGCCGATCCTGAAGAAGATGACGCTGCGCATCGATGCCGACGACCGCATCGCGCTGCTTGGCGCCAATGGCAACGGCAAGTCGACCTTCGCCAAGCTTTTGTCGGGCCGGCTGAAGCAGGAAACCGGGACCATGACGGTTGCGCCCGGGCTGAAAGTGGCGATCTTCGCCCAGCATCAGCTCGATGATCTCAGGCCGGAGGAAAACGCCTACGAGCATGTCCGCCGGCTGATGCCGGAAGCACCGGAATCCAAGGTGCGCGGCCGCGTCGCCCAGTTCGGTCTCACCACCGAAAAGATGAATACGGCGGCCAAGGACCTGTCCGGCGGCGAGAAGGCGCGGCTCCTGATGGGCCTGTCAGCTTTCGAGGGGCCGAACCTGTTCATCCTCGACGAGCCGACCAACCATCTCGACATCGACAGCCGCGAATCCTTGATCCATGCGCTGAACGAGTTTCCCGGCGCCGTCATCCTGATCTCGCACGACCGCCATCTGCTGGAGGCGACCGCCGACCGGCTGTGGCTGGTCAAGGACGGCGCGGTCAATCCCTATGATGGTGACCTGGAGGACTATAAGACTTTGGTTACCGGCGTGTCCGGCGACCGTCGCGGCAAGCGCGAGGCCGAGAAGGCATCAAAGGCCGATCGCCGCCGCGATGCAGCGGCGCGCCGCGCCGCCTTCGAGCCGCTGGCCAAGGAAATCCGCGCCACCGAGGCGCTGATGGACCGCATCCGCAAGCGCATCGACCTGATCGAGGACGAACTCGCCAATCCGGCCGTTTATGAGAAGGATCCGTCGACGGCGACGAGGCTGGCCAAGGAGCGCTCGCAACTGTCACAGCAGCTTGCCGGCCACGAGGAAAAGTGGCTGACCATGTCGGCCGAGTATGAGGAAGGCACGGCGGAGTAATTACCCTCCCCCTTGTGGGGTCCGAAGGACGGGCGAGACCCGTGGCTCGCCCGGCAGTCCATCCGCGAAGCGGAGCTACGCGCCGACCCTCCCCATCAAGGGGAGGGAAAGATCTGGCCCTACACGCCGCGTCCGGAACCGGCTAAGCGGGCGCCATGAACCAGCACGCCAAGCTCCGCATCGGCCATTCAGCCTGTCCGCATGATTGCCCGTCGACCTGCGCACTCGAGGTCGAACTGCTCGACGGCAACCGCATCGGCCGCGTCCATGGCGCCAAGGCCAATACCTACACATCCGGCGTCGTCTGCGCCAAGGTCGCGCGCTATGCCGACCGCGTCCACCATCCGGACCGGCTGCTGAAGCCGCTGGTGCGGGCCGGTGCCAAGGGCGACGGCCTCTGGAAGGAATCCAGCTGGGAGGCGGCGCTCGACCTCGTCGCCGAAAAATTCATCGCAGCCGAGGAAAAATACGGCTCGGAGACTGTCTGGCCCTACTACTATGCCGGCACGATGGGACTGGTGCAACGCGACGGCATTGACCGGTTGCGCCATGCGAAAAAGTATTCCGGCTTCTTCGGCTCGATCTGCACCAATCTGGCCTGGACCGGCTGGATGATGGGGGCGGGCGCCTTGCGCGGTCCCGATCCGCGCGAAATGGCCAAATCCGACTGCGTGGTGATCTGGGGCACCAATGCCGTGGTCACGCAGGTCAATGTCATGACCCACGCCATCAAGGCGCGCAAGGAACGTTCAGCCAAGATCGTCGTCATCGACGTCTACGAGAACGCGACGATGAAGCAGGCCGATATGGGCCTTGTGCTGAAGCCGGGCACCGACGGCGCGCTGGCCTGTGCGGTCATGCATGTGCTGTTCAGGGAAGGCATGGCCGACCGCGCCTATCTCGAGAAATACACCGACGATCCCAAGGGCCTGGAAGCGCATCTGGAGACGCGCACGCCGGAATGGGCCTCCGCCATCACCGGCCTTGCCGTCGCCGAGATCGAGGCCTTCGCCCGCCTCGTCGGCACGACGAAGAAAACCTATTTCCGCCTCGGCTATGGCTTTGCCCGCCAGCGCAACGGCTCGGTCAACATGCACGCGGCGTCCTGCATCGCCGCCGTCACCGGCGCCTGGCAATATGAGGGCGGCGGCGCCTTCCATTCCAACTCCGGCATCTTCAAGCTCAACCAGGATGTGCTGGAAGGCACCGCGATGCGCGATTCCAACATCCGCTATCTCGACCAGTCGCGCACAGGCCCGGTGCTGACCGGTGCGGCGGACGCACTCTATGGCGGCCCGCCGGTGACGGCGATGCTGATCCAGAACACCAATCCGGTGAATGTCGCGCCCGAGCAGCGACTGGTGAAGCAGGGTTTCCTGCGCGACGATTTGTTCACCTGCGTGCACGAGCAGTTCATGACCGACACCGCAAAACTTGCCGACGTCGTGCTGCCGGCAACGATGTTCCTCGAGCATGACGATGTCTACAAGGGTGGCGGCAACCAGCACATCACGCTCGGCCCCAAGCTGATCGAGCCGCCGGAAGGGCCGCGCACCAACCATTTCGTCATCGAGCAACTGGCCGAGCGCCTCGGCGTTGCCGACCGCCCGGGCTTCGGCCTGACCGAGCAGCAGCATATCGACATCATCCTGGGCAAGCGCGGGCTGGGCAGTTTCGCCGGCCTGAAGGAAGACAAGTGGGTCGACCTGCAGCCTGATTTCGAAGCCGCGCATTTCATCGAGGGCTTCGGTCACGCCGACAAGAAATTCCACTTCCGCGCCAACTGGAGCGGGCAGGCGGCGCCCAACCGGCCCCCGAAAAGCATGGGCCTGTTCGGGCCGGTGTCAGAACTGCCGGAATTCCCCGACCATGTCGACCTGATCGAGGTCGCGGACGCCGAGCATCCGTTCCGGCTGACGACATCGCCGGCGCGCAACTTCCTCAACTCGACCTTCTCGGAAACGCCGGTGTCGAGGGCCAAGGAGGGTCGGCCAGAGCTCCTGCTGCACCCGGACGATGCCGCTTCCCTCGGACTGGCTGACGGCGATCGTATCGAGGTCGGCAACCGGCGTGGCGAGGTGGTGCTGCACGCCAAACTGTTCGAAGGCATCAAGCGCGGCGTGGTGATCGCCGAGGGCATCTGGCCGAACAGCGCCCATGAGCGCGGCGAAGGGATCAATGTCTTGACCGGCGCCGATGCGCCTGCACCCTATGGCGGTGCGGCCTTCCACGACAACAAGGTCTGGCTGCGACCGGTCGGCTGATATCGGTTATCCCGGCAAAGGCACGGTGAGCCCGACCTTGACGCGGTCCATCGCAACGAAGGTGCGGAATTTTCGCACATTCTTGCTGTCGAAGAACAGTTTGCGTGTCAGCGCCTCATAGGCGCCCATGTCGGCCACGGTGATGACCAGGATGAAGTCGGCCTCGCCGGTGACGTAGTAGCATTGCTGCACTTCGGGCGCCGCCGAGAATTGCCGCTTGGCCGCGTCGATCAGGTCAGAGCGTTCGCTCTCCAGTTCGACCTCGACGAAGATGGTGATGGGCTGTCCGACCGCCGCCGGCTCGATGACGGCGACATTGCCGGCAATCACCCCCGTTTGCTCCATGCGCTTGATGCGCCGCTGCACCGCCGGCGCCGACAGATTGACGGCTTCGCCGATCAGCCGCTGCGGCGTCGTGTTATCTAGCTGCAGGATGGCAAGGATAGCGAGGTCGAAACTGTCGAGTGAAGGCGATGCAGGCAATGGAGGTATCCGGCGAAACAAACTTGCATTTGGAAGGTCCAATTAGAGCGCTCATTGCGCCTCTGCTGCAATATGATTTCGTCTGACCCTCAAGGAGGCCATCCGTGTTCCTGCTCAACAGCAATACCTTGCACCGCGAACCGCTCGAACCGGTCGATGCCGAAACGCTGGGGGTTGCCGGCGCCGACACGGTCGAGCGCTTTCTGGCCCATCGCAACAATCACCAGGTAACGCCGCTGCATGCCTTGCCGGCGTTGGCCGGCGAACTCGGTCTCAGCACCATCCACATCAAGAATGAAGGCCTTCGCCTCGGCCTCGGCAGCTTCAAGGCGCTGGGCGGCGCCTATGCCGTCTTCCGCCTTGTGCTGGAGGAGGCAAGCCGGTCGCTCGGCCGGCCCGTCGACCTAGCCGATCTCAACCGGCCCGACGTCCGGGCGATCGCTGCCGGCATGACGGTGGCCTGTGCCACCGACGGCAATCACGGCCGCTCGGTTGCGCAAGGGGCGCAACTCGTCGGCGCCAAGGCTGCAATCTTCGTTCATGCCGGCGTCAGCGAGGAGCGGATTGCGGCCATCGCCCGCTATGGCGCCGAGATGATCCGCGTCGACGGCAATTATGACGACTCGGTGAGGCAGGCCGCCGAGGTGTCCGCCGACAAGGGCTGGACGGTGGTGTCCGACACCTCCTGGCCCGGCTACGAACGCATTCCCGGTCTGGTTATGCAGGGCTATACGGCGATTGTGCGCGAAGCGTTGCACCAGTTGCCGCAGCCGCCAACCCATGTCTTCGTGCAGGCCGGTGTCGGCGGCATTGCCGCAGCGGTGGCCGGTCATCTCGCCATCGTGCTCGGCGATGCGAGGCCGATCTTCATCGTGGTCGAGCCAGCGCGCGCGGCCTGCGTTGTCGCGGCCGCCCAGGCGGGTCGCGTGGTCAAGGTCGCGCACGACCAGCCAACCGTGATGGCGATGCTGGAATGCTACGAGGCCTCGGCAGTCGCCTGGCGTGTGCTGGCACGGGTTGCCGACGCCTTCATGACGGTGGACGAGGATGAGGCCGTCGCGGTGATGCGGCTTCTCGCCCAGCCAAGTGCAGGCGATCCGGCGATCGTTTCAGGTGAAAGCGGCGGTGTCGGTCTTGCTGGGCTAATCCGGGCGGTGGCTGACCACAAGGTCGCTCTCGGGCTCGATAGCCAATCCCGCGTGCTGCTGATCAACACCGAAGGCGCTACCGACCCGCATCGCTATGCCGAACTGGTCGGCATGACACCGGCCGATGTGCTGGCCGGCAAGATGGCAGCCGAGGCAGCATCATGATCGCCATCGATGCGAAGCGCCTGCTAGGCCGCATCCGTGAACTCGGCGCCGTCGGTCGTGACAATGACGGCAGGCTGATCCGGCTCGCCGCGTCCGATACCGACAGGCAAGGCCGCGACCTCTTCGTCGGCTGGCTCAACCAGGCCGGGCTCGATGTCGCGATCGACCGGGTCGGCAATATCTTTGGCATCTGGCAAGGCCCCGATAGTGCCGGGCAGGCGCCCCTGCTGATCGGTTCGCACATCGACACCGTCATCGATGCCGGCATCTATGATGGCTGCTATGGCGTGCTTGCCGGGCTGGAGGTGATCGAGACGCTGAAGGCCTCGGGCTTTTCGCCCTCACGTCCGGTCGCGGTCGCCGCTTTCACCAATGAGGAGGGTGTGCGCTACACGCCCGACATGATGGGCTCGCTGGTCCATGCCGGTGGCGCCGGCGCGGACGCGATGTTGGCCGCCATCGGCACGGATGGCAGCGTGCTCGGCCAGGAACTCGCCCGCATCGGCTATGCCGGCGACCGCGAACCCGGCTTCCTCAAGCCGCACGCCTATCTCGAACTGCATATCGAGCAGGGGCCGGTGCTGGAGCGCGAAGGCGTGCCGATCGGCGCCGTGGAAAATCTGCAAGGCATCTCATGGCAGCGCATCACCATCGACGGCGCCGCCAATCATGCCGGCACCACGCCGATGTCGATGCGCAGCGATGCCGGCCACGCCGCCGCCCGCGTCATCACCTTCCTGCACGATCGAGCCAAGGTTTCGAACACGCCGACGGTCGTCACCGTCGGCGCGATGCGCTTCGAGCCGAATGCCATCAATGTCATTCCCGGGCGCGCCGTCTTCACTATCGACCTGCGCGATCCCGATGAACAGCGCCTGCAGGCACATGAGGCGGCGCTTGCCGCATACCTCGAAGAGCTTGCTGTGGTCGAGAACGTGTCGATTTCTGCCGAGCAACTGGCCCGCTTCGAGCCGGTCCTGTTCGATATCGGCATCGTCGAACGGATCGAGGCCGCCGCGAAAGATCGCGGTCTCGGCGTCAGGCGCATGACATCGGGCGCCGGCCATGATGCCCAGATGATGGCCCGCATCGCACCGGCGGCGATGATCTTCGTGCCGAGTGCCGGCGGCATCAGCCACAGTCCGCGCGAACATACCGACGATGCCGAGCTTGTCGCCGGCGCCAACATCCTGCTTGATGTCGCCACCCAGCTTGCAAAATAAGTCGGGGAGAAAAATGGCTGAACTCGATCGTGGTGCGCTGAGACGGGAGATGACGGGCTGGCGGCGCAATCTGCACGCACATCCTGAATTCGGCTTTGAGGAAAAGCGCACCGCTGCCTTCGTCGCCGCCAAGCTGCGTGAATTCGGGTTGGACGATGTCACCGAGGGTGTCGGCGGCACCGGTGTGGTCGGCACGCTGAAGCGCGGCAACGGCAACCGGGCGATTGCGCTGAGGGCCGACATGGACGCGCTGCGCATCACCGAGCAGTCGACGGCCGCCTATCGCTCGCAAAACCCCGGCTTCATGCATGCTTGCGGCCATGACGGCCACACCACCATGCTGCTCGGCGCAGCAAAACTGCTGGCTACCGAGGGCGGGTTCGATGGCACTGTGCGCTTCATCTTCCAGCCGGCCGAGGAGTGGGGCAAGGGCGCGCTGGCGATGCTCGATGACGGGCTGATGCAGCGCTTTCCCTTCGACGAGATTTTTGGCCTGCACAACATGCCCGGCCTGCCCATCGGGCATTTCGAAACCCGCGTCGGCCCGATCATGTCGGCCGAGGATAATTTCGAGATCGTGCTTAAGGGCATCGGCGGCCATGCCGCGCGGCCGCATTCCGGCAATGAAACCCTGGTTGCCGCCTGCGCGCTGGTCACCAATCTGCAGACCATCGTCTCGCGCCGGCTGAGCCCGGCCGACATATCGGTGGTTTCGGTGACCGAACTGATCACCGATGGCACGCGCAATGCATTGCCCGGCCTTGCCCGCATCCTGGGTGACGCCCGCAGTTTTCGGCCGGAGGTCAGCGCCGAGATCGAGCGGCAGATGCGCATCATCGCCGAGGGAACGGCCGCCGCCTACAATGTCTCCGCCGAGGTCACCTACACCAGGGAGTTCGTGCCGCTGCAAAATGATGCCGAACTCGTGGACGAAGCCTTTGCCGCCGCAAGGCGCGTGCTGGCCGAGAACGCAGTCGGCGTCGCGGCGGAGCCGATGACCGGTTCGGAGGATTTCGCCCGCTTCCTCGATCACGTGCCGGGCTGCTTCGTCTTCCTCGGCAATGGCGAGGCGTCAGTGCCGCTCCACAATTCCAGCTACGACTTCAATGATGACGGGCTGTTGCACGGCACCAATTTCCATGTCGCGATCGTCCGACAAAGGCTGGGCGGCGAAGCCGGGCAATAACGGCTGCCAGATCGCGAGGCCGCCTTCGCTGCTGGCCCAAGCGGCACCGCTATCGCCAGCCAGCTCCCGGGTTTAGTGAGATTGCCTGTTGCCGGAGATCGCACGCCAATGGCCAGGGTTTCGCTTCTGGGAATACCGCATGACGACAACTCGTCCTATCTCAAGGGTGCGGCCGCAGCACCCGCTTTGATCAGGCGTGAACTCGCCAGCGACGCGCACAGCTCGTGGAGCGAAACCGGGTTCGATGTGGCGGACAGTTTTCTCGACCATGGCGACATCGACTTCTCAGGCGGCGGTGATCCGTGGGAACGGATCGAAAGTGAGGTCGGCCGCGCGCTGGACGACGGCCATCCGCTGATCAGCCTCGGCGGCGACCACGCGATCGCATGGCCGCTGCTGCGCGCCGTGCGGCGCCGCCACCCCGGCCTGACGATCGTCCAGATCGATGCCCATCCCGACATCTACGAGGCCTATCAGGGCAACAAACGCTCGCACACCTCGTCTTTCGCTCGCATCCTGGAGGAAGGGCTGGCCGACCGGTTGATCCAGATCGGCCTACGCACACTCAACGACGAGCTTCGTGACCAGCACACACACTTCGGCGTCGAAGTGATCGAGGCGCGCCATTTCAGCGAGGATCTGCGGCTCGACCTCAAGACGCCGGTCTATCTCTCGGTCGATCTCGACGGCCTTGATCCGGCCTGTGCGCCCGGCGTCTCGCACCGCGAACCCGGTGGTCTTACAACCCGGCAAGTGATCGGCCTGATCCAGCGGATCGACCAACCGATCATTGGTGCCGATGTTGTCGAATACAATGCGAACCAGGATGTCTCCAACCTGACAGCGCTTGTCGCCGCCAAGCTGGTCAAGGAGATCGCCGGCATGATGCTGAAGACGCATGACGCCGCCTGAATCAATCTGGCAAGGCGGCATGGTAGACGATTGTTCGGACTCGCATTTCCAACGAAAGCCGCCATGCCGCATCCATTGAAGATAGCCATAGCCGGCGCGCTCGGCCGCATGGGCAGGCAGATGGCACTGGCCGTCGACGCCGATCCCAGGCTGGCGCTCGTGGCGCGATTCCACCGCCCTGGCAGCGCCGGCGGGGGCCTGGTCGAACGCGACGAGGCGCTGGCGATTGCCGATGTCGTCATCGACTTCACCACGCCGGCGGCCTCCGTCGAATTGGCAAAGGCCTGCGCGGCCCGCGGCGGCCCGGCACTGGTCATCGGCTCGACCGGGTTCGAGCCGGCCGAACTCGCCGCCATCGCCACTGCTTCGAAGTCCGTCGCCATCGTGCGCTCAGGCAGCTACTCGCTCGGGCTCAACATGCTGGCCGGGCTGGTCGAGCAGGCGGCGCGGGCGCTTGGCCCCGATGCCGACATCGAAATCCTCGAAGCGCATCACCGCTTCAAGGTCGATGCGCCGTCTGGCACGGCGCTGATGCTGGGCGAGGCGGCGGCGCGAGGGCGCGGCGTGATCCTCGACGATGTGGCGAGACGCGCTCGCGATGGCGTCACCGGTCCGCGCCCTGCCGGTGAGATCGGCTTTGCCGTGCTGCGCGGCGGCAGCATCGTCGGCGAGCACAGTGCGAGTTTCCTCAGCCAAGGCGAGACGCTCACGCTCTCGCATTCAGCCGGCGACCGCTCGATGTTTGCGCGGGGCGCCATTGCAGCGGCACTTTGGGTGGTGGAACGCCCGCCCGGCGAATACGACATGCGCGACGTGCTGGGTTTTACCGCCTTTTGAGATGCAATGGTAACGGCAGCGAGGGGCGGTTACGATGGTCCTTGAGCCGCCTAATCAGTCGAGATACTAAAGAAGCCGAACCGTTCGGTTCGATTCACTTTGACGCACTGTATCGTGATCGATGAACGTCGACTCAACGAGTCGCCGCGCATTATAGCAAGTGCTATAATTTAACTATTTGATATCACTGTAGAAAATTGCAACCGCCGCGTCATTCGGTGGATTTCAAGATCGAACTGAACGGTTCGGTTCACACATTTTAGTGATTGGAAATGGCAGCAAGACAGGCCCATCTCGGGGTGGTCCGAGCGACGCGAATTCCTCCCAAGGCACGCCACTAGACGGACAGGACCAGATATCTGGAGTACTTAAAATGACCAAGATCGCTCTTACCGCTGCTGCTCTCCTCGTTGCCACCGGCACCGCTTTCGCAGGTAGCGACCACTACGGCTCTGACGGTGTCAACCAGCCTGCTGTGACCGCGTCGACCGCTCCGGCCGGCAACATCGACCACAGCTATACGGCCTCGATCGGCAAGCCGGCCACCTTCGGCGGCTTCACGATCAAGCCGGACTCGAACCAGCCGCAATCCGGCCAGGGCATCTGGGGCCGCTAAGCCGGCTCCGACCCGAACCGATCAGACCGTCAATCTCAGATCAGGAGCATTTAAAAAATGACCAAGATCGCTCTTACCGCCGCCGCCATTCTCGTCGCCACGGGTTCCGCTTTCGCGGGCAGCGACCACTATGGCTCGAACAATGCCAACCAGCCGGTTGCCAGCCAGTCGACCTCCGTCGACCACATGTTCATCGGCTCGATCCTGAAGTCCGAAAAGGCACAGGCTGACGCCAATGCCAAGGTTCCCGGTGAATCCGGCCAGGGCATCTGGGGCCGTTAATTTCCAGCGAGATTTACGACCACAAAGAGCGGTGGGCTTGACCCGCCGCTCTTGTTTTTTGTGCAGCCGGCTGGGTTCCGCGAGGAATCCGTTTCGCCCGGGAATAAAACCGGGCGGTTCCGGGTCTTGTTGACAGCGGACCATCCTCCCAAGGCGCCCGCGCAATGAAACGACAGACAAGGAACACTGAAATGACCAGGATTGCATTCGTCGCAGCCGCAATGCTTGTCGCTGCCATGGGCAGCGCCTCTGCCGGCAGCGATCACTATGGCGCCGACAACGCTAACCAGCCGACCGCCGGCGTCGACCGCAGCTTCACCGCCTCGATCCGCAAGCACAGGATGGCCAAGCCTGCGGCTAACGTCGATACGACAACGGGATCGGCAGGATCGAAAGCCTCGCCGGATCTGGCCAGGGCATCTGGGGCAATTGATCATTTGCACCAAAAGCGGCGGGCGTGGTCCGCCGCTTTTGATTTGGACAGCATCAGCCCAAATCCTTCGGCCTGATGCAATGCGTCAGCCGGGCTGTGCCGAAGGCGAGGTCTGCCCAGTCACCGCCGACGACAAAGCGGGCAAGGGCGCCGGTCGGGAATTTCTCTTCAAGCTTCCTCAGAGTTCCGGAATCCGATCGCGGACCGGCAAGCCTGCGCGCAAAATCCTCCAGGCCGGGATTATGGCCAAGCACCAAGAGACAGCCGGCCGATGCGATTGCCTGTTGCACCTCGGCCAGAATGTCGCCAGCCGTGGCCTCGAAGAGCCCCTCGGCAAACTCCACCGGCACTCTCGCCGGCAGTTCTGCCGAGACCAGCCGCCATGTCTCGCGCGTGCGCAGTGCCGGTGACACCAGCGCCAGGTCAGGCAGCCAGTCGCGCCTGGCCAGTTCGCGCCCCATCAGCGGCGCTGCCTTCAGTCCGCGCGGGGCAAGCGGCCGGTCGAAATCGGCAAGCGCCGGATCGTCCCAGCTCGACTTGGCGTGGCGCAGCAGGAGCAGCTGTTTCATAGGTTCGGCTCGTTGTGGGTCTAGGCCCTCAAGGCGTGATCCGCGCCAGATGCTCGAGGTCGCGTTCCTCGCGTAGCGGGTCAGGCGCCATCACCACAGACGTTCCGTTTTCGGCGTCGTCGGCAAAGTGCGCAAGCACGGTGCGGCCGCCTTCCATGCGCGCCTTGCCGTCGGCGACGAGGCCGAGCGCCAGCGCATAGAGCCGGTGTTCGGCCTTCAGCACGCGCGCGGCCAGCGTGTCCTCATTGTCGCCGACCATCACCGGCACCGCGGCTTGCGCTATGATCGGGCCGTCATCCATCTCGGGCGTGACGAAATGCACCGTGCAGCCATGAATGCGCATGCCGGCCCGCAGCGCGCGCGCATGCGTGTCGAGCCCCTTGAAGGCCGGTAGCAGGGCAGGGTGGATGTTGAGCATGCGCCCTTGCCACTTCTCGACCAGGCCACGGGAAAGGATGCGCAAATAGCCGGCCAGCGCCACGATCTCGGCGTTGAACGCAACCAGTGCGGCGTCGATCGCCGCATCATGGGCTTCCTTGCTGGCATGGTCGGAGCGCACGATGACCTTGGTCGGGATGCCGCGCGCGGCTGCGATGCCGAGGCCGGCGGCGTTCACCCGGTCGGAAATGACGCCGACGATTTCGGCGGGATAGGCCGGATCGCTCGCCGCCGCGATCAGCGCCGTCATGTTGGAGCCGCGTCCCGAGATCAAGACAACCGTGCGTTTCCTGCTCATAGGCCGATCGAGCCCCGATAAATGACGCCGGCGTCGCGGCGCGGTACGATGCGGCCGATCGGCGTCACCGTCTCGCCGGCCTCCTGCAGCACGGCGGCGACCTGCGCGGCTTGGCCGGAGGCGACGACGAGGATCATGCCGATGCCGCAATTGAAGGTGCGCATCATCTCTTCCGGCGTCACGCCGCCGGTTTTCGCAAGCCAGGAAAAGACCGGCGGCACATCGATGGCATTGAGGTCGAGCTCGGCGGAGAAATCCTTCGGCAGCACGCGCGGGATGTTTTCGGGGAAGCCGCCGCCGGTGATATGGGCAAGCGCCTTGATGCCGTGCGTGTTGCGGATCGCCTTCAGGATCGACTTCACATAGATGCGCGTCGGCTCCAGCAGCGCCTCGGCCAGCGTCGCCTCATCGTTGAACGGCGCCGGATCGCTCCAGGCAAGCCCACTGACACCAACGATGCGGCGCACCAGCGAAAAGCCGTTGGAATGCAGGCCTGAGGAAGCCAGACCCAGTAGCACGTCACCCTCGACAATATCGTCGGTCGGCAGCAACTGGCCGCGTTCAGCCGCGCCCACGGCAAAGCCGGCAAGGTCGTAATCGTTGCCATGATACATGCCGGGCATTTCGGCCGTCTCGCCGCCGATCAGCGCGCAACCGGCCTGCCGGCAGCCTATTGCGATACCGCCGACGATCGCTGCCCCCTGGTCGGGGTCGAGCTTGCCGGTGGCGAAATAGTCGAGGAAGAACAGCGGCTCCGCCCCTTGTACGACAATGTCGTTGACGCACATGGCGACGAGGTCGATGCCTATCGTGTCATGCTTGCCGGCGTCGATGGCGATCTTCAGCTTGGTGCCGACGCCGTCATTGGCGGCAACCAGCACCGGGTCCGTGAAGCCCGCGGCCTTCAGGTCGAACAGGCCGCCAAAGCCGCCGATCTCGCCATCGGCGCCCGGCCGGCGCGTCGCGCGCACCAGCGGCTTGATCTTCTCGACCATGAGGTTGCCGGCATCGATGTCGACACCCGCCTCGGCATAGGTGAGCCCGTTCTTGCGCTTGGCCCGGTCGCCCTTGCTCATCGTCGGCGCATCCCTGTTTCCTTTGCGGGCTCTTCGCATGAATGGTTTCGGGGGGCAAGGAGGGTGACAGCCAATCTCCCCCACAAGGGGGGAGATCAGGTGCTTCGCCGCCTTGCGACTTGCGCCCACCCGCCATCTCCCTCATCTATCTCCCAACAAGCAAAGCGGGACATGCCTTTGACCATTCCCAACCTGATCACCATCATGCGCTTCGTGCTGGTCCCGGCCGTGGTGCTGGCGATGCTGAACATGCGCTGGGACTGGGCCTTTGCCGGCTTTCTCGTCGCCGGCATTTCCGATGGCGTCGATGGCTTCATCGCCCGCCGTTTCAACCAGCATTCGAAACTCGGCGCCTATCTCGATCCGATGGCCGACAAGGTGCTCCTGGTCTCGGTGTTCGTGGTCATGGGCTTCATCGGGCAATTGCCGCTATGGCTGGTGGTGACCATGGTGTCGCGCGATGCGCTGATCATCTGCGCCGTGTTGTTGTCCACCGTCATGGCGCATCCGGTCGAGATGAAGCCGCTCTATGTGTCGAAGGCCAACACCGCCGCCCAGATCGTGCTGGCGGCCGTGGTGCTGGGTGAACTTGCCTTTGGCCTCCACCTCGACCCGCTCAGGCCCGCGCTCATATTGCTGTCCGGGGTCTTGACCGTGGCTTCGGCCGCGGCCTATCTCGTGGCTTGGCTGAGGCATATGAGCGGCTATGGCGAAGGCTCCACCCCGGGCACCTGATCGAGAATCCATCGAAGTTGCGGCCGAGGCAGCGGCCGCCGGCGAAGCTGCGTCCCTGGCGTTCCGCCGCCAGATCTTTTTCTGGCTGGGCACCGCCGTCTTCCTGGCGCTGTTCCTCTACATCTTCTCCGGCATCCTCTTACCCTTCGTCGCCGGCATGGTCCTGGCCTATTTCCTCGATCCGGTCGCCGACCGGCTGCAGCGCCTCGGGCTCTCCCGGCTGATGGCGACGGTGGTAATCCTCATTACCTTCATCGTCTTGCTGGTGCTGGCCTTCGTCATCCTGGTTCCGGTGCTGGCGACGCAGATGGCCGACTTCGCCAGCAAGCTGCCGGAATATCTGACCCGGCTGCAGTCGTTGATCACCAGCTTCGATCCGAAATGGCTGGAGCAGAAATTCGGCGTCAACGCCAATGGCCTGCGCGATGGTCTGAATTCGCTGCTCACGTCAGGCTTCGGCCTGCTGAGCACCGTTTTTACCTCGATCTGGAGTTCCGGCGTGGCGCTGGTTTCGGTGGTCAGCCTATTCGTGGTCACCCCGGTCGTTGCCTTCTACATGCTGCTCGACTGGGACCGCATGGTGGCGGTGGTCGACAGCTGGGTGCCGCGCGATTATGTCGGGACGGTCAGGGCGATCTTCAGGGACATCAACACCGCGACCGCCGGCTTCGTGCGCGGCCAGGGCACGCTGTGCCTGGTGCTTGGCGGCATGTACGCCACCGGCCTGACGCTGACCGGGTTGAATTTCGCCATCCTCATCGGCTTGTTCGCCGGGCTGATCTCCTTCATCCCCTATGTTGGCTCGCTGACCGGCCTGGTGCTGGCCGTCGGCGTCGCCTTCGTCCAGTTCTGGCCGGACTGGACCATGGTGGCGTTGGTCGCCGGCGTGTTCTTCATCGGCCAGTTCATCGAAGGCAACATCCTGCAGCCCAGGCTGGTCGGCAAAAGCGTCGGCCTGCATCCGGTCTGGCTGATGTTCGCGCTGTTTGCCTTCGGCGCCCTGTTCGGCTTCGTCGGCCTGTTGATTGCCGTGCCGGCCTCGGCGGCGGTTGCCGTGCTGGTGCGCTTTGCCATCGCCCGCTATCTCGAATCGCCGCTCTACAAGGGCCACGCCACTGAGCCCGTCCCGCCGCTCCCCGCCGATCGCGGCGGGGGCCACCGCTCGCCACGCAGCTGAACGTGGCTGATCAAAAGACCGAACCGCCACGCCAGCTGCCGCTCGATCTCGGCCACGGCACCGGCTATTCGCGCGACGAGTTGGTGGTGTCGGCCACCAACCGTGAGGCGGCGGCCCTAGTCGACCGATGGCCGGACTGGCCCTCGCCGGTGATCGTGCTGGCCGGCCCGGCCGGTTCCGGCAAGACACATCTGGGCTCGATCTGGCAGGCGCGGGCCAACGCTGTGGCGGTCGATGCCCTGCGCATCGGCAATGCCATCGCCGGGCTCGGCGGCAGGCCGGCGCTGATCGACGATGTCGACAAGACCGCCATCGACGAGGCGGGCCTGTTCCACCTCATCAATGAAGTTCGCGGCGCCGGGTCCACCTTGCTGTTGACGGCGCGGCGCTTCCCCGCCGCGTGGGGGGTAACGCTGCCCGATCTCGCCTCGCGGCTGAAGGCGGCGGCGACGGTCGAAATCCACGAACCCGACGACCTGCTTCTGGCCGGCGTCATCACCAAACTGTTCGCCGACCGCCAGGTCGAGGTCGAACAGCATGTCGTGCAATATCTCGTGCGCCGCATCGAGCGCTCGCTGGCCACCGCCATGCGAGTGGTCGAACGGCTGGATCGCACCGCGCTCGAACGCAAGACGCCGATTACAAGGGCACTCGCCGCCGAGATCGTCAGTGCGATGGACGAAGGGCAGGGCGAGTTCGAAATTTAGGCAGTGGAAGGAGAAGACTCCGCTCCTGTCCCATTTCGAGAAAAAACCTCTGGCATCCATCTTGCAGCATTACGCCTGCCGGCTGACCCCGGTCCTGATCGCGTTCCTGATCGGGTTGTAGGCTCGCCGGGAGTGATGATTGGGGTTCTCGCCCGGCGAGCTTACCTTCAGGCAGAATGGTCGCCAGAGTGCCTAAAAAGGGCGCCCGCTCCTGTCACGCCCACAACGGGGCCAGATACCGGACCAGCAGGTAGACCGCCGTATGCGCTGCCACGTAGCAGGCGGCAACGACGACAAAGAATGTCAGGCTGGCTGGCCATGAGCGGGGAGCACGCTGCCTCTTGCTCGGCCGGTTGTTCCAGATCCATAGAGCAGCACAAATAATGGCCCAGACGACCACGAACGGAATCGCGATGCCGATATAGGCGAAGTAGGCAGGGCCTATCAGCGACAGCCATGCCTCGAGACCAAGCATCCAGAATCTCCCCTTTGCCAAAGTCTAGACCGACGGCAGCGATGGAAGCGATGGATTATCCGAGCGGAGCGCTTTGCGTCAAATCTTCAGCACCACCCGGCCGAACGGGCGCTCCTAGGCCGTCGGCGGCATCCTCCAGCGCAAAGACCTTCGCCACGACCGGCTTGACCTTGCCCGATACAAGCAGGTCCGATATGACTGACCCGGCTGCTTGTCTGGCTGATGCGCTTTCGGTGAGCAGCAATAACCCTTTGATGCCAGTGCGGCGTTCAAAATCTTACGCCGATGCCGTCCATGACGGCGCCATGGCCTTCGCTGATACGATTGAACCCCTCTGCCCAAATGCGGATGCTCGACGCCTTCAATGGGCAGGATAGCATTCTCGGGAAATGGCAAGCGGACGATCAAGGGCGCACCAGCCTTGGCGAAGGTGGTGCGGCCCTCATTGCCGGCGCCTAGGTCAGCCTGGCGCTCCGGCCGGCAACCGACCGGAGCGGGTCTGCGACAATCGGATCAACCGCAGACCCTGACCTGCTCGATGACCCTGTGATGATGGCGCCAATGCTTGACCAGCTCGATATGGCAGTGGTGGTGGCGCCACTGACCGTCATTGCCCTGATTGTCGCTATATTCATCGTCGTCGTAGACTCTTTGGCGTTCGTGATAACGGCGAATTTGTATTTGATCGTTGTCGGGTGAATATTGATCGCCGTCATCCGGCTGGATGATCACGCTGGCGGCTTGCGCCGGTGCAATCAAAACTGCCGTTCCGGCAAAAGCGATCATGGAAGCGATTATCAGGGTTTTCATTATATCTCACCTTGGGTCGAATAATACTCAAATCGCGGGGAGAGCTTCGCGTTCCAATGCAAATTGCAGGGTAACCGATGCAGGCCTGCGGGGTGCGAACGCGCACCGCCATGCGCCGGCGGCGAGGCCGCCGTTGGCGACCTTTGACCACAAACAAACTTTGCAGGGAGAAAAATGGTCGGAGTGGAGAGATTCGAACTCCCGACCCTCTGGTCCCAAACCAGATGCGCTACCAGGCTGCGCTACACTCCGAGGCCCTGCGGCGTATAAGGTTCCGGGCCCTGCCGCGCAACCCCTAAAACGTCAAACCGGACTCGGCGGTTTGCGCTCCCGCGCAATCCTGGCAGCGATCGCCTTGGCCTGGATGCGGGCGTTGGCGAAGCAGCCGCGGATGCTCGGCCGCATGCCGGTGAACCACAGGCCCGGCAGTTTCGGGTCGCTGTCGGCGCCGTTGAACAGCGGCACGCCCTTTTTGTCGAGCACGCCGAGCTTGCCCAACATGGCCTCGAGACCGGTGCGGTAGCCGGTCGCGGCGATGACGATATCGGGCTGGATCGTCACGCCATTGTCGAAAATGACCGTGTCGCGGGTGAATTCCCGCACCGTCGGCACGACGATGATCCTGCCGTCCTTGATGGCGTCGACGGCGCCGTCATCGGCGGCGATGGCGGTATAATCCGACGCCAGCCGGCTTGCCCCGCCCGAGGGCGTCGGCGGCAGGCCGAAGGCGGTGAGGTCACCGAAGACCAGCCGCTGCGTCGCTGCCATCACCGCATCGGCAAGCTTGAACGGCAGCCGCGCCAGAATCGGCGAAAAGCGGTGGACAGCGATCTGGCCGATGCGCTTGGGCAGCAGCGCCGGGCCGTTTCGCGCTGATAGCCAGATCTGCGCCGTATCCACCCGCGCCAGATGGTTGAGCGTGTCGAAACCGGAATTGCCGGCGCCGACGACCAGAATCTTTCGGCCGGCATAGTCATTGGCGTCGCCGAACTCAGCCGAATGGATGACGCGCCCGGCAAAGGCCTTCATACCTTTCCAGGCCGGAATGACGGGCTGCCGGTCGCGCCCGGTGGCGATGATGACATGGCGCGCCAGTCGAGGCCCGGCGCTTGTCTGCACAAGCCAGTGGTCACCGTCGAAGGCGATCTCATCGACCGAGACGCCGAACTCGACCGGCAGCCGGTGCATGGCGCGGAATTCGTTGAGATGGCGGATGATTGCGCTTCGGTGCGGAAAGGCAGGGGTGCCGGCGGGAAACGCGACGCCCGGAAGTGCCGAGAGATCGCGATGCGTGTTGAGGTGAAGCTGTGGGTGGCGCCGGTGCCATGGCTCGGCCAGCCGGGCCTCCTTTTCCAACACCATCACTTGTACGCCGGCCTTGAGCAGCGCATGGGCTGCGGTCAGCCCGGCCCCGCCGGCGCCGATGACGATCACGCCGTTGAAAATCGCTTGTTGGCCGGTCTCGGCGTGCAAAATCCCTGCGTCCATGCCTCTCTATGTCGCCATCATGACCATGACTTTTGATGCCACGCCAGTGTATCGGGCCTATGCCGCTTCCGAAGCGGCGCGGTTGCAAGCCGCTTCGGCCTTGCCGTCGGCAGTGTTGCACAGTATTGACTGAAATAAGGCGGCGCTACCGCCAACGCAGCCACGAGGTGCCCATGTCCGCGCGTATTTTCAGCCCAGCCAAAACCGCGATGCAATCCGGCAAGGCCAAGACCGGCCATTGGGTGCTGGAATTCGATCCCGCCCAGCGTAAGAAGATCGACCCGCTGATGGGCTACACCACATCGGGCGACATGCTGAGCCAGATCCGGCTCACCTTCGACACCAGGGAAGAGGCGGTGGCTTATGCCGAAAAGCAGGGGCTGACCTTCCGCGTCGAGGAGCCGAAGGAGACCAAGCGCCGGCAGATTTCCTATGCGGAAAATTTCCGCTATGACCGCAGGATACCCTGGACGCATTGACCGGCATCGCCGGGCAGCGTCCGGCACATAGACATCAGCCGGCCAAGATATCAAATGGCTTGTCCGGCCAGCGGTCCCGTAGCTCAGCTGGATAGAGCACCGGCCTTCTAAGCCGATGGTCACAGGTTCGAATCCTGTCGGGATCGCCAACAATTCAACGGTTTAGCTCAGGCGCTGCTCCAAAGTTCCAACATCTCACCCTGTTTCCGCGGGGCGAGAAGTGGACGTCAGCGTCATCCCTGCGTGCTGCCTGAAAGCAGGTCGCCGGCAGATATCGTTATGGTCTTGTAGAAGCAGATATCGTTATGGTCTTGTAGAAAGAGCGCAGCGCTGATAGTCTTTGGTCTGACATTGGCTAGGACTTTGGTCTGATGATTCTGACTGGAGTCTTGGCTTATGCCGACTGGAACTTGGCGCTGGTTTTCACCGCATAGGTCGCCTCGGTTGAGTGGGCGAGATGCGACGAAATCATCGCAACGGTGTATCCAAAGGTCGCGTTTGGCACGGCGCCGGGTGAGCGCGAAAGTAAAAGATCTGGAATCGATGATTTCGAGAACACTTGCCGCCAATGCAGAAACTGTCGCCGCGTTTCTCAACTTGATGGGAAATGAGAAGCGGCTTTTGATCATGAACCACCTGGCCGGCGGCGAACTTTCGGTCGGTGTTCTTGCCGAGAAAGTTCTGCTGAGCCAATCGGCCCTGTCGCAGCATCTTGCCAAGCTCCGCGCCTTCGGCCTTGTCGACACCCGTCGCGACGGCCAGATGGTCTACTATTTCTGCTCGTCCGGTGCGGCGCGCGAACTGCTTTCCATGCTGGATGGCTTCCTGGCGACCGAAAGACCGCTCACGGGGCCAGGCCCGCATTACGTCGCCGAAAGGCTGCGCCGGGCGCGAGCAGCCTGAGGGCAGGCATCGGCCTGGATTGGTTGACTCTTAGGCCGGACTTCATTGTCGTTAACGCGAAGTCGATGTCGGCGCCATACCGGCGCTGATCGCCAGTATTTTCAACGTTTCTGCGCCTCTCCAGCGTTGGGTCGTCCATGCCGGCCAGACCGCACGTCGTTGGGCGCCAACATGGGCGCAGCACCGGTCCGTGCAAAACTTGCGCGATTTCTAATATAAGAGCACAGTTCGAAGCGTTGGGGGGAGAACGGCTCACAGACAAAAAATCGGGAGGAAACCATGGACAGCATGAGCCTCACCACGCTTGAACGCGGCAAGACGACCGTCGACGCTGCGGTCCTTGAAGCGCTTTCGGCACAATTGCGCGGCACACTGCTTCAGGCGGGCGACGCCGCCTACGACGAAGCGCGCACCGTCTGGAATGCCACGGTCGACCGGCGCCCCGGTCTCATTGTGTGTTGCGTCGGCGCCTCCGACGTCATCAGTGCCGTGAATTTCGCCCGGGAAAACAGGCTTCTCGTCTCCGTGCGCGGCGGCGGCCACAACATTGCTGGCAGTGCCGTCTGCGATGGCGGCCTGATGATCGATCTATCGGCGATGAAGTCGGTGCGGGTCGATGTCGCGGCGCGGCGGGCATGGGTCGGGCCTGGCGCCACGCTCGTCGATGTCGACCGGGAAACACAGGCTTTTGGCCTGGTGGTGCCGACGGGCATCAACTCGACCACCGGCATATCAGGCCTGACTCTGGGCGGCGGCTTCGGCTGGATCACCCGCAAATTCGGCCTGACCATCGACAATCTTGTTTCAGCCGATGTGGTCACCGCCGATGGCAAGTTGCTGCGCGCCAGCCAGAAGGACAATCCGGACCTGTTCTGGGCGCTGCGTGGCGGCGGCGGCAATTTCGGTGTCGTCACGGCGTTCGAGTTCCAACTCCATCAGATGGGTCCGCAGGTTCTGTCGGGGCTCGTCGTCCATCCCTTCGCCGATGCCGAAAAGGTGCTGCGGGACTATCGCAAGGCGCTCGAAACCGCGCCCGACGAACTGACCTGCTGGGTGGTCATGCGGCAGGCACCGCCGCTACCGTTCCTGCCGACCGAATGGCATGGCAAGGAGGTGCTGGTTTTGGCCATGTGCTATTGCGGCGACATCCAGGCGGGCGAAAAGGCGACGCAGAAGCTTCGCGCCATCGGCACACCGATTGCCGATGTCGTCGGCCCCAACCCGTTCACCGGCTGGCAGCAGGCCTTCGACCCGCTGCTGGCGCCCGGCGCCCGCAACTATTGGAAAAGCCATGACCTGACCGGGCTTTCGGACGGCGCGATTGGTGCCACCACTGCGGCGATTACCAGTCTTCCAGACCCGGAATGTGAAATTTTCTTCGGTCATGTCGGCGGCGTGGCGGGCCGTGTGGCGGCAGATGAAACGGCGTTTCCGCAGCGCAACTCGCATTTCGTCATGAATGTCCACGCCCGCTGGCGCGAACCGGCAATGGACAAGGCCTGCATCGATTGGGCTCGTGGTATCTACGAGGCGACCAAGCCCTATGCCGCCGGCACGGCTTACGTGAACTTCATGCCGGAGGACGAAGTCGACCGGGTCGAAGCGGCCTATGGCGGCAACTATCGCCGGCTTCTGGAAATCAAGCAGCGCTACGACCCTCTGAACCTGTTCCGCATGAACCAGAATCTGCGCCCGAAAGAAAGCCAGCGCGCTGCTTGAGGTGGCAGCGCGTGATCCCGAACCGGAGATCCGTGCGTGCGAATGTCGGAATAGATTTTGCTGCATTGACCTTCGGTTCGAAGCGGGTTGAGGCCTGGTTGTCGCCTATGGCGCCGGCCTGGACGGCCGGCCTCAAGCTGATTGGCACAAGTTCGAATCCTGTCGGGATCGCCTTTTTTCCTGCGGCCCTTTTGTCAGGAGCTTCAGCTGACCGCTGGAACGTGGCTCGCACTCAGGTGTTTATGGGAGATGGCACCGAACACTCCGACAATCGCCCGCATCTGGCGCGGCAGAACTTTGCCTGACAGAGCAGACGCCTACGAGCGCTACAATTACGAGGTCGGCATCAAGCCGCTGATCGAGAAAGCGCTCGGCGTGCAGACCTTTCGCGAGGACGCGCCGGCGCATTCGGAATTCGTCACGATCTCCTATTGGAAGAGCGTCGAGGCGATGGCGGCCTTTACCGGCGGCGATCCGAGGGATATCCACCATCTCGACCGCGACAAGGAGTTCCTGATCGAATTGCCGAAGGGTGTCCAGGTTCTTCGCATCCGCTCCAGTCACGGCATGGTCGGCGGCGACTGATGTTTTCGGGCTTTGGCGCCAGAACCGTTCAAGTGGAGGAGACATCGATCTTCGTCAGGGTCGGTGGCTCAGGGCCGCCTCTGCTGCTTCTGCATGGCTTTCCCCAAACGCATGTGATGTGGCGCGACATCGCCGTGGCATTGGCGTCACGCTTCACCGTGGTCGCCGCCGATCTCAGGGGTTACGGCCGGAGCGGTTGTCCAGCCTCCGACATCGATCATGCGGCCTATTCCAAACGCACCATGGCGCGCGACATGGTGCAGGTCATGGGCGTACTCGGCTTCGAGCGTTTCATCGTTGCCGGCCATGATCGCGGCGGCCGGGTCGCCTATCGGCTGGCGCTTGACCATCCCGGAAAAGTGTCGAGGATCGCCGTCCTCGATGTCATCCCCACCGCCGCCGCCTGGGATCGCGCCGATGCCAGACTGGCGCTTGGCTTCTGGCCATGGAGCCTGCTTGCCCAGCCTCAACCATTGCCGGAGCGTCTGCTGGCCGCTGCGCCTGACGCCATCGTCGACAATGCGATCACGCAGTGGGGATCGGCTGGGAACGCCTTCCCCGAGGAAGTCAGAGCCGCCTATATCGATGCGCTGCGCGACGCCGCTCATATTCACGCCATCTGCGAGGAGTATCGCGCCGCCGCCGGCGTTGACCGCGAGCACGATGCGGCGGATCAAGCCGTCGGCCGTCGCATAGCATCCCCGGTGCTTGCGCTGTGGAGCGGCGAAGGCGGGCTGGAAAACTGGTATGCGCACGAGGGCGGCCCGCTGGCGATCTGGCGGCAATGGGCCGACAGCGTCGAGGGTGGCGCTGTCGAGGGCGGGCACTTTTTCCCGGAGGAAAACCCCGACGGGACGGCGAAAATTCTGTTGAATTCCTTCGCTGCGTGAGGCCCGGTTGGGCGAAGCGGCGACCAGGCCGACGGTTGCAGGTTCGAATCTGCCAGGATCGCCTGTGCTGCCCGAGGGGTTATTCCGGCCACATTTGAAGGTCAGTATTCGCCATGCCTTCACGGCTCCCGCCCGCCCGCTCGTCCGATCCGATCGCGACCGCAGCCGGGCTCGGCTGCGGCATCGTCCGCGTCGAACCGTCGGAGCCTTGGCTGCCGCAGACCACAGCTCGGCGGTCGGCCTCGAAGGCAGATGGCGGCCTGAAGTCGCAATGAGAGACGTGACCCGTCTCCTGAAGGAAAAGCGCAGCTTTTCCCTGGGAAACTCGTCGGGCACTTGGAGACGGGGCGGGCCCCATGGAGCGGGCTGTCGCCGAAACCGAAGCAAGATGCGAGGTCGAATACGATGCAGTCGAACGGAACTCCGGTATCCATCATCATCCCGAATTACAATTACGCGCGCTTCCTCAACCGCAGCATCGACAGCGCCTTGGAACAGGACTACGGCGACGTCGAGGTCATCGTCGTCGACGATGCATCGCAGGACAATTCCACGACCATTATGGAATCCTATGGCGACAGGATCGTCGCCTGCCCGCGAGCGCAAAACGGCGGACATGCGGCGGCGTTCAACACCGGTTTTGCCGCAAGCTCGGGCAGGATTGTCCTGTTCCTCGACGCCGACGACTATCTCTATCCGCCTGCTGTCTCCAAAATCGTCGACACTTGGGATCCGGCAACCGCCCAAGTGCAATCCAGGCTGCATATCGTCGACGAACAACAGCGCATCAAGGACGTCTTTCCGCCACCCGAACTGCCCTTCGACAGCGGCGACGTCAAGCCGAAACTCCTGCACAAGGGGCGCTACCAGACGACCGTGACCAGCGGGCTGGCTTTTGACCGTGAGACCCTGGAAACGATCATGCCGATTCCCGAGCCGGATTTCCGCCAGGGCGCCGATGGCTATCTGGCAACGTTGGCACCCTTCCACGGACACGTCCAATCCATCGACGAATGCCTCGGCGCCTACCGGATTCACGGCGCGAACCATTCGATATTCGGCGAGCAACTCGCCGAGCGGGCGCGTTGGCGCGTAAGGCACGATTTCCGCCGCCTGGAGGCGTTGTCGGAGCAGGTCTCCGGGACCGGCCTGACGGTTGTCCCGTCGGATGCCGTCCGCCGCGATCCGATCCATCTGGAGGAGCGGCTGGCATCACTCTGCGCGGACAGCCACCAGCATCCGGTGGCCGACGATTCGCGGCTGGCGCTGGCGGCGGCGGGTGCCGTCGCCAGCCTGGAGATGACTGCATCCTTGCGGCGGCGTGCCGTCCTTGCCGCCTGGTTCCTGTCGGTAGGCATGTTGCCGCCCAAAATGGCCATGGCCGTGCTGTCGTGGAAACTCGACGCTTCATCCCGGCCGGCATTTCTTACCCGCCTGTCCAAGACCATCCGCAACGCAATGGGATAGCATCTGGCGGCGCTGCGCACCGCCAGCACGGTGATGACGATCGGGATCACCGAAAGGGCGGCGCTCGCCGGTGCGCAGGCTCGTCGGTATTTGCCGGCACGCGCCTCAGAGATGCCCGAGCGACTGCAGGATCAAAGTGCTCGAAAGACCAAGCAGGGCGATGCCATACAGGCGGTCGATCCAGACGGCGTTTGGCCCAGCCAAAAGCCTCGTCGCCCGCGAGCCAAGCATCGCGTAAAGCATCAGCATGAGGACATCGGCAAGCGCGGCGATAGTGGCCAGGATCGCATATTGGATTGCGATCGGCTCATCTGCTCGGACAAAGTGCGGTAGGATTGCGGGAAACAGCAGCCAGGCCGCCGGATTTGTGACCGCCACCAGAAAGCAGCGCCCAATGAGGGCCTTGGCTGAATGGTGTGTTTCGGGAAGGTTCGGATTGAACGCAGGCCGAGATGCGTTGCGCAGGGTGCCGATGGCGGCGAAGAGCAGATAGAAGGCGCCGAACATCCTGAGTGCCGAGAGATAGAATTCCGAGGCCAGCAGAAGGGCGCCGAAGCCGAGCGCGACGATGCTGATGAGGACAAAATCCGACAGCACAACGCCGGCAATGCCGAGAAATGCGTGTCGAGCCCCGTAGCCCGTTGGTGATGGCGAGCACAACGTCCGGTCCCGGAACCGCCATCCCGAGCACCGATACGAAGGCGAGTGTCACCAGCGGCAGGTTTCCCATGCCGCTGCGTAATGTGCCCCGCGCTCTCCGTCGGTAACGTCGTTCACACAGCTGTTGTTGCTACTTGGCTTGGTGCCCGCCGCGTACCTTGACCACGACGCTGCGCAACGCCAGCACCAACACGGTGATGATGATCAGGATTACCGAAAGGGCGGCGATTGCCGGGTCGATGTTGTCGCGCAGGCCCATCCACATTAGCCGCGGCAGCGTGATGGCGTTGACCGAGGTGATGAACAGGGTCACGCCGATCTCTTCCCAGGACAGCACGAAGGACAGCAGGGCAGCGGTGACGATGCCGAACTTGATGTTGGGCATGATGATGCGCGTCGCGCGCTCCCACACGCTGGCGCCAAGACCGCGCGCGGCGAGGTCGATGCGGCGGTCGAGCTGGCTGAGCGAGACCAGGATCAGGACCGTGGCGAAGGGCACCGTCATCACCGAATGCGCCATGGCGACGCCGAGCCAGGTGTCGTAGCCGAAGAACGAGCTCATGCCGGAGATCGAGGTCAGCAGGAAGTAGAGCGTGATCGCCGACACCACCGGCGGCACCACCATCGGCAACAGCACAAAGCCAACGAGCGCTGCGGTAAAGCGCGGCTGGAACATCCAGACGCCAAGGCTGAAGCAGAGCGCCAGCACGGTGGAGATGACGCTGCTGACGATGCCGATGCGGATCGACAGCAGGATGGCGTCGAGCCAGCGCGGATCCTCGATCAGCGAGCGGTAGTGGCGCAGCGAGAGTTCTCCCGTCGGCATTGCCAGCATGCGGCTTGGCGTCAGCGACACCGGGATGACCGCCAGCAGCGGCAGCAGCAGGAACAGCGCCACCAGCACGGCGAGGATCAGCGAGACGGGACCGGGGCGATAGGTCGGCATCAGATCAGCTGCTTCGGTCTGACATAGCGGAACAGCACAGCCATCAGCGCGCCGACGAACAGCACCAGCACGACGCTGATTGCCGCGCCCAGCCCCCAGTCGGGGCTCTGGAAGATCCTGAGATAAATCAGTTCGGCGATCATCACGCTGCGGCCGCCGCCGAGGATCGCCGGCGTGACGAAGAAGCCGAGCGAGAAGACGAAGACGATCATCGCCGAACCGATGATGCCCGAGCGCGTCATCGGCACGAACACCGTCCAGAAGGTGCGCATGCGGCTGGAGCCGAGCCCGCGCGCCGCAAGCAGCACACGCTCGTCGAGGCTGCGCATGGCCGACGCCAGCGGAAACACCGCGAAAGGAATGAGGAAATGCGTCATGCCGACGATGACGCCGAATTCGTTGCGCACCAGCGCCAGCGGCTCGGAGATGAAGCCGATCGATTGCAGCCAGGTGTTGATCAGGCCGCGGTTGGAGAGCAGCGCTACCCAGCCGAAGGCGCGCGTCAGCACCGAGATCCAGAAGGGGACGAGAATGCAGAATTCAGCGACTATGCGCTGCGCCGGGCTGCCGCGCACCCACACCACGGTGATCGCATAGGCCGCCGCGACAGACACGACGGTGACGATCAGCGCAATGCGCAGCGTGCGGATGAACACCGACTGCACCAGCGCGTCGGTGGCGAGCGCGCCATACTGGCCGAGGCCAGGCGTCGGCAGCGTAACGCTCCATTTGACGACGCCGAGGAACGGCCAGGCATAGGCCAGCACAAGAAACAGGAGCAGCGGCGCCATCAACAACGCCGCGCCCATCCTGTCTGAGAGGGTGCCTCTCATCTGGGGGTCACACCCGGCTTGGTCAGGCCGAGATGATCTTGGTGTATTCGTCGAGCGCTGCCCCGTAATTCTTGGCGTACCAGTCCATGTCGAGTGCGATCTGCTTCTTCATGTTTTCGGGGTCGACCGGGTTGATGCGCTTCTTGTCGGCGGGGATCAGCGCGTCGGCGGCCGGATTGGCCGGACCTTGTCCGAGCTTGTCGAACATCACCAGCTGCTTTTGCGGGTCCTGGGCGCTGGCGATGAATTTCATCGCCGCGTCCTTGCCGCCAGGGTTGCCCTTGAGCACGGCCAGCGCGCCGGGTGAGATCAGGCCCTGGTCCCAGATGAACTTGATCTTGCCGCCCGAGTCCTGCTCGATCAGCGAGGCACGTGTCGACCAGACGATCGCCATCGAGGCTTCGCCATTGAGCAGCACGCTCTGGCTCTCGGCGCCGCCGCCCCAATAGGCCACGACGTTTTCCTTGAAGGCGGCGATCTTGTCATGCGCGCGCTTCAAATCGAGCGGATAGAGCGAGGCCGGCGCAATGCCGTCGGCAAGCAGTGCGGCTTCCCAGCTCGACACGCCCCATTTGTAGAGCGAGCGTTTGCCCGGGAATTTCTTCACGTCGAAGAAATCGGCCATGCCGGTCGGCGCGTCCTTGCCGTATTTCTCGGAGTCATAGGCGATGACATAGGAGAAGAAATAGGTCGATGCGGCGTATTCCCAGCCGAAGCCCTCACGCATCTTCTTCTTGTCGACGATGGTGTAATCGATCGGCTCGAGCGCGCCCTGGGCGCCGAGCGTGATGGCCGAGAACGGGTCGACGTCGACGAGGTCCCAGGTCGGGGCGCCGCTCTTGAACTGCGCGGCAATCGCGCCCTCTGTCGGGCCTGAGCCGTCCATCTTGACGGTGATGCCGGTCTCCTTGGTGAAGGCCTGGCCATAGGCAGCATCGTAAGCCGTGATGGCGTCGCCGCCCCAGTTCACCAGCACCAGCTCCTTGGCCGCGGCCAAGGCTCCGGTCGAGCGCAAGAGCATCGGCGTGCCGGCCAGCACAAGTGCCGCGAGCTGCGTGAATTGCCGGCGCGAAATCTCGCCGCGTCCGGCTCTGGCGGACAGGCCGTCCATGGCTTGTTTCTTGGTTTCGTTTGTCATGTCAGTTCCCCTTTTTTCGTTGATAGTTCCGGTGGTTGTGGCGCGCTCCAGATTCTTTGCTGGAAGACTTCGCCGGTTTGGTCGTCATCCTCCGTCCGGAAGGAGGAAACCTTTTTCCGCTGGCCAGGTCAGCCAGACGGAGTTGCCTTTGCTCAGCGCCGCTGCCGCGACCTCGTTTGGCACCGACACCGTCACCTTGGCGCCCTGGCGCGTTGTCAGGTCGAGCTTGGTCGCCGCACCGAGATAGGTCGAGCCGACGGCGGTTGCGGCAATGCCGTTCTCGCCGACGGCGGCTTCGCGCGCGATCGACATATGCTCGGGGCGGATCGCAAGGATGGCGTTGCCGTTCACCGCCTCGGCATTGCCGCGCAGCGTGATCGCGCGGTCCTCGCAGAGTGCGGTGGCGCCATCATCGGCGCGCTTCACGCCCTTCAGCGGCAGCATGTTGATCTCGCCCAGGAACTCGGCGACGAAGCGGTTGGCAGGACGGTCATAGACCTCGTCCGGCGCGCCGACCTGCAGCAACTTGCCATGGTTGAAGATGGCGACGCGCGACGACAGCGCCAGCGCCTCGCTCTGGTCGTGGGTGACGAAGACAAAGGTGGTGCCGGTCTCCTGGTGCAGGCGCTTCATCTCGGCCTGCATCTGGCCGCGCAGGCTCTTGTCCAGCGCCGAGAACGGCTCGTCGAGGAGAAGCACGCCCGGCTCGAACACCAGGGCGCGGGCCAGCGCCACGCGCTGCTGCTGGCCGCCGGAAAGTTGCGCCGGCAGCTTTTTCTCGTGGCCCTTCAGCCCGACGCGCTCGACCATCTCGGCGACGCGGCGCTTGATCTCGGCTGCCGATTTCTTGCGCACCTTGAGCGGGAAGGCGATGTTGGCTTCCACTGACATATGCGGAAACAGCGCATAGCCTTGGAACACCATGCCGGCCGCGCGCTGCTCGGCCGGCCGCTCGGTGATGTCGACGCCGTCGCTGAAAAGCTTGCCCTCGGTCGGCTGCACGAAGCCGGCCAGGATCATCAGGAAAGTGGTCTTGCCGGAGCCGGAGGGACCGAGCAGGGTCAAAAACTCTCCGCGGCCGATGTTGAGCGACAGATTGTCCAGTGCACGGAACGAGCCGAAGCTCTTGCCGATCCCGATTGCCTTGATCTCTGCGGCCCGGCCGGGTTGCTGCATCCTGCCTCTTCCTTGGTCGTGGCTTGAGCGTAGGGCAGTGCGGCGGCTCACCGCAACCGAATAGTTTTCGCCTGATCGGCAAATTTGATTCACGGATGGGGGGTAGGGCGGCGGCGATGGAGCGCTAATCTCCCCCCTTGCGGGGGAGATGCCCGGCAGGGCAGAGGGGGTGCTGTCCCGCCAGCCTCTCAGCTTTGCCCGGCCAAGACCTTCGTTACAATTCCTTTGGTAAGGGAGTCAAAGGTCGGCGTTCCGTCACACCCCCCTCTGGCCTGCCGGCCATCCCCCCCGCAAGGGGGGAGATCAGCAGTTCCGCGCGCCGCCTCAATACGCCCCAACCCCGTCCTTCGACAGCTTCGACCGCAGCCACCCCGCAAACGCCTCCAGCACCGGGTGGCTGGCCTTGGCATGCTCCGAAACCAAAAAGTAAGAGCGCGGCGAGGGGATCGCGATGTCGAACGGCTTCACCAGCCGGCCTTCGCTGAGCGCCCGGCGGCTGGTCAGCTCGTCGCCCATGGCGATGCCCTGGCCGGCGATTGCGGCCGAAAAAACGAGGTTCATGTCCGAGAAGAAAATGCCGCCTTCGGTGTCGGGGTTTTCCACCTTGGACAGCGCCAGCCAGCGCGCCCAGTCCTCGGTGTCGCCGAGATGCAGGAGGTTGGCGCGCAGAACGTCGGCCGGTTTGGAAAAGCCGCCGACCTTGTTGAGCAAGGTCGGGCTGCAGAGCGGCGTGAATGAGATTTCGCACAGCAACTCCACCGCCCGGTTCGGCCAGTTGCCAACGCCGAAGGCGATGAAGGCGTCGGCGTCGGGATTGCTGACATCGTCCAGCCGCCTTGGTGTCAGGATCGACAGCGCCACATCCGGATACATCTGCCGGAATTCGCCGATATGGGTGCATAAAAACAGCGAGGCGAAGCCTGGCGTGCAGGAGACGGCGAACGAGCCGCCGAGGCCGGTGCCGGCCTGGCGTGTCACCGCGTCGCCAAGCACGGTCAGCGCCTTGCGCACGTCAGCGGCATAGCGCTGGCCGCGTGGCGTCAGCGCGACGCCCTTGCCGATGCGCTCAAGCAGGTCGAAGCCGAGGTCGCGTTCGAGCAGCCGCAACTGATGGCTGACCGCGCTGCGGGTCAAGTGCAGTTCGTCGGCGGCGCGCCAGACGCTGCCGTGGCGGGCAAAGCTATCAAGGGCGCGCAGCGCCTGTGTGGAGGGTATTCGCAAGAGGCCTCAGGTGAACCGAATTTGCACGAACCGGGAAAACATATCACTTTTTGGAAAGCCGCTTCACTGCTTTCTTGGGCCGCATGGAGAAACCGGTGACGACCTCGGCGCAAGCCACCGCGCTTGCCTGTCTCGATGGCATCCAGCCGTCGCTGTCGGCGTGGACGCGCACCATTTTCGATTTCGGCGAGACCGCCTGGCGCGAATACCAGTCGGCCGCCTGGTATGTCGCGCGTCTGAGGCATGAGGGCTTTTCGGTCGAAGAAGGCTCGGCCGGCATGCCGACCGCCTTTTGCGCTCATTGGACGAATGGCCCGGGGCCGACCATCGGCATGTACGCTGAATACGACGCCGTGCCCGGCAATTGCCAGGATGCGGCGACGGTGAAGCGGCCGCGCCCAGGTCTTGGCAGCGAGGCCGGCGGCCATACCGATCCGCATTCCGGACTTGGCGTCGCCAGCCTCGGCGGGCTTCTGGCCACCAAAGCAGCAATGCAGCGCCACGGCATCGAGGGCACGCTGCGCTTCACCGGTGAGCCGGCCGAAAAGGTGAGGGGCTCAAAGCCGATCCATGCGGCCAAAGGTTATTATGATGGCCTTGCCGGGATGATCTCCTTCCACCCCTTCTATATGCTGCCGCTCTGCAACACGGCGCGCTGGGACACGCATTGCGGTGCCGCTTATGCGATGATCTACCGTTTCGTTTGCGACGAACCCGAAAACTGGGTGCGCGCGGGTGATGGCGCGCCGATCCCGCAGGCGCATTCGGCCGTGCGGGCGCCCGGCGCCAACGATGCGCTGATGACGATGTACATGGCCTCCAAGGCGCTGCGCGATTCCATGCTGCCGCACCAAGGCGGCTGGTCGATCAGCGAGGCGATCCTCACCGCAGGACAGGCGACGGCCGACAATCTGCCGGCGGGGCTCTCCGAGATCCAGTACATGATCCGCGTGCCGACCATTGCCATGGCCGAACAGGTTACCGCCGTGCTCGACCGCAACGCACAAGCCGCCGCTGCGATCAGCGGCTGCCGCTACGAGCGCCACTGGGTGTCGAAGTCGCGGCCGGGGCTCGCCAATCACGCCATGGCCGGGATTGCCTATGAAGCGCTGTCCACGGTCGGCCCGCCGCACTGGGATGAGGCAGCGAAGACGGTCGCCCGCGAAGTGCAGGTCAATGCCGGCGGCACGGCGAGCGAAAACCCGTTCATCGACGAGATGGAGCGGCTGATCACGCCGCAAGACGCCGAGGCCATCCTGCGCCGCGATTTGCCGCCCTCGCAGATCAACTCCACCTCCGACGATTACACCGACATGTCGTGGCACGCCCCGACGGCCCGCTTCTATGTCGCCCGCCCGGCGCTGCGCTCGGCGGACGGCCACGCCTATCCGTCCTGGGCGATGAATGCGCTGGGTGGCATATCGGCCACCATCGATCCGATGGTCATGTGTGCCGCCAAGACGGTTGCGCTTGCAGCCCTCCGCTTGCTTGAAGACAAGACCGCGCGCGATGCGGCGATGGATGAATTTACCACCCGCACCGGCGGCGGCATCGGCGGCTCGAACTGGATCGCGCCGCTTTGCGACTACGACCCGCCGATCAATTTCCGCTGGCCGGAATATGTCACCACCGCGCGCGGGCTCGACTGGTGGATTCCGTCCGCCGGCACCGCATGATCGACCACCGATATCACCAAGAGGAGAACCCCATGACCGTCCATGACCGCATCGTCGCCGAACCGTTCTCGCTGCAGCGCCGCAATCCCGCCGGCGGCACCAAGCCGCTCACTGCCTGGGGTTTTGCCAACGAGACCGATGTCTTGACCGACGTGCTGCTCGGCTCGCCGAATTTCCTGCGCCATCTGTCGACCAGCTCGCTGTCGCGCAAACATCTGCGCGAGGCGCCCTGTAACGTCCAGATCGCGCAGGCGCAGCACAAAGACCTTGTCGCCGCCTACGAGCATTTCGGCGTCAACATCCACTGGCACGAGCCGACGCCGGAACTGCCGATGCAGGTCTATTCCCGTGATTCCAGCGTCATGACACCTTATGGCGCCTTCATCACCGCTATGGCCAACTGGTGGCGTCGCGGCGAGAACTATGCCGCCATCCGCACCTATGAAAAGCTCGGCATTCCGATCTACGACATGGTCACTGCCGGCACCTTCGAGGGTGGCGACTTCAATGTGATCGAGGAGGGCGTCGTGCTGATCGGCTGCGGCGGCGCCCGCACCCAGGAAGAGGGCGCCCGCCAGGTGCAGGCCTGGTTCGACAAGGAAGGCTGGGAGACACGGCTAGCCTTCATCGACGAATACTACGTCCATATCGACCTGATGGTCGTGCCGATCGCGGAAAAGCTGACCGCCGTCTGCCTCGCCTGCACCGAGCCAGGCATCGTCGACTGGCTGAAAGGCAAGGGTCACGAGATCATCGACGTTCCATTCCAGGACACGATGGCGCTCGGCTGCAACTTCATGTCGCTGGGCAAGGACAGGGTGATCGCGCCGACGTCGAGCCAGACGCTGATCGGCCAGCTCAAGGCGCGCGGCTTCGAGGTCGCGGCCGTCGACATGAGCGAAATCTCCAAGACCGGCGGCGGCATTCATTGCATGGCGCAGGCACTGAAGCGCGAGCCGGCGTAGGGCCGCATTTGACAAAACAGGCCCGAGCGGGGAAATTGATTCGATCAATTGAAGGGGGATTCTGTGAAAAAAGCCTACGAAAAGCCGAGCCTGGCCAAGGCAGGAAAGCTCGGATCGGTGGTCGCTTCAATCTCATCGAAGCCCGCTCCCTGAGCGCTTGCGGCCGCTGCAGGCCGAAATTCGGCTGTCCTGGCTAGCGACAACCGGATCGAATTGCATGATTTGATGCCAGCCCGCCGGCTTTCGAACGGCGGGCTTTTTGCGTTGGGCGAGAGCGCTGTTGCGCAAAGCCACTCGCGGCGCGTCAGCCGACTAGTCCAGTCTTCCCGAACCTGAATTGAATTTACGCCGGGCGTTTTCCAGATGCGCGCGCATCGCCTGCCCGGCGGCTTCCGGGTCATGGCGCTCGATCGCCTCGAACACCGCCTGGTGGCCGGCAAAACTCTTGCGATTCTCGATCTCGGTGTTGGCCATGTGGATGCGCTGATTGATCAGCCACTCGACCAGTGCCTCGTGCGCGGCGAGGAAGATCGGATTGCCGGGGATGACGGTCAGGACGCGGTGAAACGCGACATCGGTGACGGCGAAAGCCCGCGCCCGGGGAATGGCACGCTCGTTTTCGGCCAGTGCGGCGGCCAGCGCGTCGATCTGTTCGCGGGTCGCCACCTCGGCGGCATGGCGCGCGATCGAGACCTCGAGAAACAGCCGCAATTGCTCGAAATGGCCGATGCCATCGGGCTGGTCCATCAAAAGATGCGCCGTACCCGTCAGCTGCTCCAGCATGTTCTTCGGCGTCGGCCGCGTCACCTTCGGGCGCTCGCCGCTGTTGATGCGCACCAGCCCCATCTTCTCCAGTGCAAACAGCGCCTCGCGCACCGACGGGCGGCCGACGTCGAACATCGACATCAGGTCGCGCTCGGACGGCAGCGAGGCGCCGACCGGATAGACCTCGTCGCGGATCATCGCCTCCAGGCGAAGGCGAACTTCATCCGACAATTTTTTTCGAACTGGCATATTGTGCATGGTCTACCTTTTAAGCTATTAGACCAGTCGCTGCAAGCGATGACTTGGTCGTTCGGTTGACGTGGCCGGACCCCGCAAGGCGCGATCTCAAGGGTTGGAGGCAGTCGCAACGCGCTGATGGGTCTGGACCCTGTACCGCCCGGAGGAGGGCACCCCGATATTCGGCCAAGACCGACAAAAGGCCGGCAGGAAGAACGCAAGGGAGGAGAATTCCATGAGAAGACTGTTGATGAGCTTCCTGTCGGCACTGGCGCTGACGTTTGCGGCCGGCGCCGCGAAGGCCGCGGATGGCGGCACGTTCCGGTCGGCGATGCGCACCGGCTGCATCGAGATGGGCACGCTGCACACCACCTGCGGCCACCGGCTCGATGAGACTGTGCTGCAAGGCCTTGTTCACATCAAATGGACGGGCGACGGCGTGCAGCCGATGCTGGCCGAGAGCTGGAAGACGCCCGATGGCGGCAAGACCTACATCTTCAGCTTGCGCCATGGCGTCAAATGGCATGACGGCGCGCCCTTTACCGCCAAGGACGTGGTGTTCAGCCTCAACCTCTACGCCAACCCCAAGGTCGGCTCGCCCTGGGCGCAGAAGCTGGGCGCGGTCGCCGGATACAAGGCTTTCCAGGATGGTTCGGCCTCCTCGCTTGCCGGAGTGAAAGCACTCGATGACATGACCGTCCAGATCGAGCTCGACAGCGCCAAGCCGCTCTGGGTCGAGCTGCAGCTTATCGCCATCAGCATCTTTCCCGAACACATTCTGGGCAAGGTCGCACCCGGCGACATCAAGGGTAACACCTTCTGGGTCAACCGTGTCGGCACCGGCCCGTTCATCTGGAAGAAATACGAGAGCGACCAGTATGTCGAGGTCGACCGCAATCCCGACTATTTCCTCGGCGCGCCCAAGCTCGATCGCATCATCTACCAGATCTACAAGGACGTGCCGCCGATCATCGCAGCACTCGAGACGCAGGAGGTCGACGCCATGTCCTATGAGGGCGGCGGCGTGCCGGTCTCCGAACTCGCCCGCCTGCAGAAGCTCGACTATCTCACCGTGCTGCCGAAGTTCTCCGCCGGCCTGCCGACCTACCTGCAGTTCAACCTGGAGAACAAGCGCTTCGCCGATGTGCGCGTGCGCCAGGCGATGCTCTATGCCATCGACCGCAAGGCCATTATCGAGACGGTCAAGCAAGGCGCCGGCGAACTCCTGAACACGCTGTTCCCGCAGGACTGGGCGCGCGCCAAGGACCTCGAAGCCTACGACTACAATCCCGACAAGGCCAAGCAGCTGCTGACCGACGCCGGCTGGGACGCCAGCCAGCCGGTCGATTTCATCTACTACTATTCCGACCAGATGAACGTCGACACCGTCACCGCCATCCAGAGCTATCTGGCCGCCGTCGGCGTCAACATCCAGCCGCGCCTGCTCGATCCGGCGGCGATCAATCAGGTCTATGCCGACGGCAGCTTCCAGATGGGCTTCTTCGCGCAAGGCATGGGGCTCGATCCCTCGCTCGGCTCGCCGCTGGTCGTCTGCGGCGCCAAGCCTCTCGCCATGGGCTATTGCAACCCGAAGGTCGACGAACTCTTCAACAAGGGGCTGGAATCCAACGACCGCGCGGTGCGCGCCGCGAGCTATCAGGAAGCCTCGCGCATCCTTAACCAGGACCTGCCAAAAGCCTGGCTGTGGAACGAGGTGCGGCCGCTGGCCTTCAACAATCGCATCGTCGGCCTGGCTCAGCACTTCAAGGAACAGCCGCTCGTGATCTTCAATCACCCGGTCTACAACGAAGTCGAGAAGTGGGAAGTGGCGAAATAGTCACCGCCCTTGCCGATCGTGAGGCTCTGCCCGAGCCTCACGATCTGATGTCTCAGAACCGCCTTCAACTATAGGAGAGGCCGGTGCTCAGCTATCTCCTGCGAAAACTGCTGTTCAGCATTCCGGTGCTGTTCGGCGTCACCGTGATCGTCTTTGCCATCGCGCATGCCATGCCGGGCGATGCCGTGCTGGCGATGATCACGGCGGAGGCGCCATCGAGCGAGGCGCTGATCGCCATGCGGCGCGGCGAACTCGGCCTCGACCAGCCGCTTTACGTCCAATACCTCAACTGGATCGGCCAGATCCTGCACGGCAATCTCGGCCGCTCCTTCGTCAATGGCCGCAGCGTCGGCGAGATCATAGGCGAGCGCTTGCCGATGACGCTGGAGCTGATGGGCGTGGCGCTGCTGATAGCCTTCCTCCTCGGGACCACGCTCGGCGTGATCTCGGCACTGCGGCAATACAAGCTCACGGACTATTCGCTGACGCTTGCCGGCTTTGTCGGCGTCTCCATCCCGGACTTCTTCATGGGTCTGCTGCTGGTCTATGTTTTTGCGCTGGAGCTGCGCTGGCTGCCGTCGTCGGGCATCTCGACCGCCGGCGACAGCTTCTCGTTCATTGACAATCTCAAGCACCTGATCCTGCCGGCGGCGGCGCTCGCTTTGTTCCGCGCCGCCATCTTCATGCGCTATGCCCGCGCCGGCATGCTCGAAGTGCTGAACCAGAGCTATATGCGCACCGCCAAGGCCAAGGGCTTGCGTCCCAGCACCATCACGCTGCGCCATGGCCTGCGCAATGCGCTGATCCCGCTGGTCACCGTCTTCGGCCTGGCGCTGCCCACCTTGTTCGGCGGCTCGGTGGTGATCGAGACCATTTTCCAGTGGCCGGGCATCGGCCTGATGTTCATCGATTCCGTGGTCAACCGGGATAGCCCCGTCATCATGGGCTACGTGCTGATCACCGCCATCATCGTCATGCTGGCCAACCTCGCCACCGACCTGGCCTACAGCGTGCTCGACCCCAGGGTGAGCTATGACTGACGCCACCGCCGCCGACATCTCGGTCACTGCCGGCGCCTCGCGCGGCCTGTGGGACGAGGCGGCGCGCCGCTTCCTGCAGCACCGTCTGGCGACGCTCGGGCTGATCATGCTCGCCATCATCGTGCTCGCTTGCGTTTTGGCGCCGCTGATCGCGCACTACGGGCCAAACGATATCGACCTCAGGGGCCGCAACCAGCCGCCCGGCGGCATGCATTGGCTGGGCACCGACGGCACCGGCCGCGATATCTTTGCCCGCATCCTCTATGGCGGCCGCATCTCGCTGACGGTCGGCTTCGTCGCCGTGGCGATCTCGGCGGCGATCGGCATTTTCATCGGCTGCGTCGCCGGCTATTTCGGCGGCAAGGTCGACCTGTTGCTGATGGGCCTGATCGACATGGTGCTGACCTTTCCTCGCCTGGTCATCATCATCGCTTTCGTCGCTGTCGTCGGACCGAGCATCTTCAACACCATGGTGGTGATCGGGCTGCTCAGCTGGCCGTCCATCGCCCGGCTGACGCGTGGCGAGATCCTGGCCTTGCGCAACCAGGAATTCATTCTCGCCGCACGCTCGCTCGGCACCTCGCCATCGGTCATCATTCTCGAACACATATTGCCCAATGTGCTTAGCCCGATCCTGGTCGCGATCACGCTCGACGTGGCGACCGTCATCCTGCTCGAGGCGTCACTCTCCTTCCTTGGCCTCGGCGCGCAGGCGCCGGCGGCGAGTTGGGGCAACATGCTGCGCGATGCGCGCACTTTGTCGATCCTGGAGAGCCAGCCCTGGATGTGGATCCCGCCCGGCGCCATGATCGCCATGGCCGTGCTCAGCATCAACTTCGTCGGCGATGGCCTGCGCGATGCGCTGGACCCGCAGCACATTATGGGCGGGGGCGGCAAATGATGGGCGCCGACGCACTTGCCGTTGAAAGGACCACCAAGGGGATCGGACAGCAGTACGTGCTTTCCGTGCAAGGGTTGAGCGTCGAGTTCGGTCCGCAAGGCAGCGCCGTCTACGCCGTCAACGACGTCTCCTTCGAGCTTGCCGAAGGCGAGTCGCTGGCCATTGTCGGCGAAAGCGGCTCGGGCAAATCAGTCACCGTGCAGACGCTGATGGGCCTGATCCGCAAGCCGCCGGGACGTGTCACCGCGGGACGCGCGCTGTTTCGTGGCCGCGATCTGCTGGCCATGCCCGACAGTGAGTTGCGCCAGATCCGCGGCCGCGACATCGCCATGATCTTCCAGGACCCGATGTCGTCGCTGAACCCGGTGCTGACCATCGGCCTGCAGCTCACCGAGGCGTTGCGCGAGCATCAGGGATTGAGCGAGGCCGAGGCCGAACGCCAGGCGCTCGACATGCTGGATCTCGTCGGCATCGCCAACGGGCCGCAGCGCATGCGCGCCTTTCCGCACCAGTTCTCCGGCGGCCAGCTGCAGCGCATCGGCATCGCCATGGCGCTGGTCTGCAAGCCGTCGATCCTGATCGCCGACGAGCCGACGACGGCGCTCGACGTCACCATCCAGGCCCAGATCGTCGAGCTGGTCGCCCGCCTGCAAAAACAGCTCGGCATGGCGATCATCTGGATCAGCCATGATCTCAGCCTGGTCGCCGGCTTCGTCGACCGCGTCGCCGTGATGTATGCCGGCTCGATCGTCGAATGCGCTGACGTCGATGACCTCTTTTCGGCAACGACGCACCCCTACACGATCGGCCTGTTGAACTCGATCCCGTCGCTGACGGCTGAGAACACCAGGCTGGTGCCGATCAAGGGCGCCCCGCCCAATGTCACGCTGCCGCCGACCTTCTGCGCCTTCGCGCCGCGCTGCGACTATGCCGAGGCGCGCTGCCGTGAGGCGAAGCCGCCGCTGGAAGCGGTTGGCGCCGGCCACGCCACGGCCTGCTGGCGCTGGCGCGAGGTCGACCATTTGCCACGATCGCCCGCCGCCGCTCAAAGCGTGAAACCGGCTGGTGCGGCCGGGCAGGAGGCGCTGCTCACCGTTACCGATCTCAAGGTGCATTTCCCCATCCGGCGCGGCGTTTTGCGGCGGCAGGTCGGCGCGGTGCATGCCGTCGACGGCGTCAGCTTCGAAGTGCTGCGCGGTGAGACACTGGCGCTGGTCGGCGAGAGCGGTTGCGGCAAGTCAACGACAGGCCGTGCCGTGCTCGGTCTCGAGCGGCCAAGCGCCGGCAGCATCGTGTTCGAGGGCAGGGACTATGCCGGTGCGACGGGCGAAGAGCTGAAGCAGCGCCGCCGCGACATGCAGATGGTGTTTCAGAACCCGTTCGGTTCGCTCAATCCGCGCATGACCGTCGGCCGCATCATCGGTGAGGGCCTGCGTGCGCAGAAGATCGGCACCCGCGCCTCGCGCGATGCAAGGGTCAGCGAGTTGCTGGCGCTGGTCGGTTTGAGGGAAGCGCTGCGCAACCGCTACCCCTTCGAGCTCTCCGGCGGCCAGCGCCAGCGCGTGGGCATTGCTCGCGCGATTGCCACCAATCCGAAATTCATCATTGCCGACGAGCCGATCTCGGCGCTCGACGTCTCGATCCAGGCGCAGATCGTCAACCTGCTTGACGACCTGAAGGTGCGCCTCGGCCTGACCTATCTGTTTGTCGGCCACGATCTGTCCATGATCCGCTATCTCAGCGACCGCGTCGCGGTGATGTATCTCGGCCGCATCGTCGAGATTGGCACCACGGCTTCGGTGTTCGGCAGCCCGCTGCACCCCTATACGCGCGCGCTGCTGTCGGCGATTCCGGTGCCCGACCCGAAGGCCGGCGGCACGCGCCGGCGCATCGTGCTCGGCGGCGGCGTGCCCGATCCGTCGAAGCCACCGTCCGGTTGCCATTTCCATCCGCGCTGCCCGAAGGCAACCGACATCTGCGGCAAGGTGGATCCGCAACCGCGCGATTTCGGATCGACTACCACAGGGCGGCATCTGGTCGCCTGCCACCATGCCGGGGAGGCCTAGCCAATGCCTCCGAACCCAAGTCGGCGGTCGAAAAGATCATGCTGAAACAACGCCATAGAGCCGGAACCGGAATCAGTGGTTCAGGCGCCGATCTCCCCGAGACAATCCTGACAGCACCGAGGGCTTAGCAATGACCAGAGAATTGGCGGGCATGTATGCCGCCTTGATGACCGGCCTCAGCGACGCCGGCGAGTTCGACCCCGAGCGCCAGCGCAACATTAACGATTACGTGCTGCGCCAGGGCCTGGCCGGCCTCTATGTCGGCGGCTCAAGCGGCGAGTCCGGCCTGCTGACGGTGGACGAATTGTTGGCGCAGCAGGAAGTGGTCTTTACAGGCGCCGCGGGGTCGGACGTTAATCTGATCGCCCATGTCGGCATGCCGAACCTTCGTGATTCCATCCGCCTGGCGCGGCACGCGAAAAAGCTCGGCTATCACGCGCTGTCGGCGCTGCCGCCGCATTCCTATCCGTTCTCCGACGAGGAGGTGTACGGCTATTACCAGGCGCTGGCGGCGGCGACCGACCTGCCGCTGATCGTCTACGAGATCCCGTTGCGCACTGGCCGTCCCTTGCCGCTGGCACTGCTGGTCAGGCTGCTCGACCTCGGTAATGTCGTCGGCATCAAATACACCTCCACCGACCTGTTCAAATATTCGCAGCTGCGCAAGCGGCAGCCGCAAAAGCTGTTCTTCTACGGCTTCGACGAGATCTACGCCGCCGCCGGCATGCTCGGCACCGAAGGCGGCATCGGCACCACCTACAATCTGCTTGGACGGCTCTATGTGGCGGTTGATCAGGCGGTCCGTGCCGGCGATCTGGCGCGGGCGAAAACCCTGCAGATGGTGTCGCAGGATTTCGTCGAAGCGCTGCTCGAAACCGGCGTGCTGCCGGGCATGAAAGCGGCCTTCCGCGTCATCGGTGTCGATTGCGGCCCGACCCGCGCGCCGATGGCGCCGGCCGTCGCGGACGCTGAGGATCGTATGCGCGCCGTTCTCGCCCGCCCGGCGATCAAGGCCTGGCTGGCGTGAGATGGCCCCGCTGACGACGGAACGCGATCGCCTCGTCTGGCCCGGCCGGACTCGCGACGGCGTGCAACCGCCCGTCCGGCCGGAATCCCATCTGCTATGCAGGTATCAATACGGCGATGCGATGCACGCCGACCTCCTTGCTTGTATTCGTCGCTTCGTCGGTCTTGCCCTTGGCGCACGTATACATGTCGCCCACCTTGAGCTTGAATTCCTTGTCGGCTTTCTTGATCGTGAATGCACCTGAGGTAATGGTGCACACCATGTCGTTGTCCATCATCATTGCCGGAGCGTGTGCCCCGGGCTGAAACACGACGTCGACGATTGAAATGCTCTTGTAGGCAGGAATGTCGGAGTTTCCTGTGCCGACCTCAACGACTCTGACACCTGGGGCAATCTCCTTGCCCTCCTTCGGGCCATATTTCTTGGTCTTCGCAGACGCTGCCAGGGTGAACAGAGGCGTTACCGCAGCGGTCGCCAGACCGAGGGCAATTGCAGACCTGCGATTCATGGTTTTCATCGCATCCTCCCGAGGCTCGTCATGCATGGATACGCACGACCGGGATATATTAGCACAAACGAATTTACTTGTATGCAAAGCGGCTGTGGCGCAGACCCGCAAAAGGGGGTCGCTCCGCCGGGCAAGGTTGTCTCACTGGACCTTTTGCCGGAACTTCGAATGACAGTTCGAGCAATCCTGCAGGATGAGATGCAGGATATGTTCCGCCGGCAGTTTGGCCGGATCGGCTTCCGCCGGGATCGCGCGTTTGCCGAGCAGGCTGCCGCCGCCCATTGCCAGACCGGTGCCCATGCGCATGTCGTCGGTGATGCTTTCAGGCGCGTGCTCGGCCTTGGCGGCCAGCGCGTCGGCCAGCGTCCCGATGTGATTTGCCAGCGCCTCGAATTCCGCACGCGCCGGATCGATCTCCAGCCTGGCCTGCGAAGGTGGCCCCAGCGAGGCGCTCGGAAACTCGGCAATCAGGGCAGGGCCGGTGCGTGCGCGAAGGGTTTGCGCCGCCGCCTTGAACGTCGCGGCGTCGTAGGCTTGTCTGTCGTCGAACATGCCGGCGATGGTTTTCGCCGCCGCCGCCATCTCCTTCATCGACGCCTGCCGTGCCGTCACGATCGATCCATCGCCGGCAGAGGCGGCCATCGTGAGGGCGCAGACGAGCCACAGCAGCGCCGCTTTCACAGTCCATCTCACGGCGCAATGTCCTCGCCGCCCCATCCAGCCGTGATAAGCCAGCCGCAGCAGGGGTTCGACTTCAGGTCGGATTCTTCTGTCGTGGTGCCGATACTCATCGGTAAATATCCGTGGTCGGAGGCCTCTGTCTCTGAGGCGGATAGACCTTCCAGCCACCGGAAGGTCAACTGCTTGAAACAGCCGATCGGCGGGCAATCAGCCCGGGCTTGCAGCGACCTGACGCAGCGTTTCCTTGACTTGGATCGCAAAAACGGGCAGCAAAGCACAGGTGAGGGAGAGCATTTCTACCGTGGCGCAGACCATGGAGGCTCTTTTTTCGTATCGACCGCCGCACAATGTGCGACCGGTGGAGGGATTGGTTAACCAACTTTGTCCATCTTTTGATTCAATCGGCAACAGACGCGAAAGGTGCAGGGGGCACCAGCGAACTGTGGATGTCACGGATGCGAGGGTCGCAAGCCTGCATGCCGATTGAGAGTGGTTGTATGGCGTTTTTGCGTTTGAAAGACCGGGGCGACAATCCTGAACGGGATTTGACTTCGAAGAGATCCGGCCAGCGCTGGGTGGTGGTGCCGGTTATCGGCGCGGCCCTTGCGCTGTGGTCGGTGGCGACCATGGCCGGCCTCTATTCGCTGGGAACCTCGCTCACCGCCGCTTCCAACACCTTGCCGCAAAGCCTGCTTCTGCCAAACGCCGCGCTGGCCGATTCGCGTCGCAGCCTTGCCAATTCGTGGGCGCCGCGGCTTTCGGCACAAAAGTTACAGGCCTCGCTGCTCAGCCAGTGCGACACTGGATGCAGGCGCACCGCCGCCAGCTTCGCGCATGACGGCAAGACAGCGCGGCTGCACCTCGCCGCGCACGAAGCAGCGCCGGCCGCCACGATGAGTGCAAACACCGGCGCCGCGCCAAACACCAGCATCGCACTTGTCACCCCGCGCGATGCGCGCTTCGACGGCGTGGTGGCCAAGGCAAAGCTGTCGCCGCAAAAGCTGGCTGCCGCCTTCGCCAAGGCCTCGAATGCGCCCTTCATGCTTGCCAGCCTTCCAGCCGCTGCCCGTTTCGCTGAAGTCCGGATGCCCGACCAGCATGGCCCGGCCTCGGAGCGCTTTGGGCCGGAAGTGGCTGAGATCGAACGCTCGTCGCGCCTGGCGCTGGCGCTCGCGAACAGCTTGCCGGAAGGCGCTGATATGCTGGCGCCGCCGCCGGCCGTCGCAGCAATCGCCGACGCACAGGATCCTGAGCAGGCCGAGGTTCAGGTCGCCTCGTTGCCGCCGCAGGATGATTTGCCCGACAACATTGCACTGCCGGGTCGGCGGCCGCGCACCGAAACCGCTCAGCCTGCCGAGGCGCCCAGCAAACCCAAGGCGCAAGCGGCCAAGCCTCGGGCGGCCAAGCCACAGACCGACAGGGCGGCCGAGACCGCGGCACCCCAGTCGCCTGGCTTTGTGTCGCCGCGCTCGCCGCGCAATTCCCAGGACGTCGCCGCACTGCCGGGCGTGCCAGGCAGCGAGACCATTCGCACCAAGCCGGGCAAGCGGATAAAGGCGCCGGCCGGCGAGATGCTGGCCTATGCCAAGCCCGACCTCCCGGCTGGGGGTGTCGGCCGGGCCTTCAAGGATCTGTTCGCGACCCCCAACATGGGCAACGGCGTCGCCATCTATGATATCTCGGCCAAGACCGTCTACATGCCGGACGGCTCGCGGCTCGAGGCGCATTCGGGAATTGGCTCGATGGCCGACCAACCGCGCTATGCCAACCGCAAGAATGTCGGCCCGACACCGCCCGGCACCTATGACTTGAAGCTGCGCGAATCGCGCTTCTACGGTGTCGAGGCGATACGTCTCACCCCAACCAGCGGCAGCAACCAATATGGCCGCGACGGCCTGCTCGCCCACTCCTACCTGCTGCGCGGCGGCCGTGCGGAATCCCATGGCTGCGTGGCCTTCAAGGACTATGCGCGCTTCCTGGCCGCCTACAAGAAGGGCAAGATCAAGCGCCTCGTCGTGGTGCCGCGCATGTCGAAAGCGCTGAAGCAAGTCGCCTCGAATGGCAGCCGCGCCTGAATCGGTTTAGCAGGATGAGCCTCTATCATCCTGTTTAAAATGGTATTTTCCGCACGACCACTCCGAGATCGATGATCTCGACGTTCCCCGCAATTGTCAGCAGCCGGCATTGAAAGCGTTTTCAATTCCGTCTGGGGATACTATGAGTGGACTGCGGCGGCTCCAGCTTCAAACAATCAAGAGGACATCATGACAATACGCGCTGTCGTTTGGGGCGAGAATATCCATGAGCGGACCAATGAAGTGGTCGCCGCCCTCTATCCCGAGGGCATGCACACGACCATCGCCAAGGCGCTGAACACCGACAAGGCGATCTCCGCCTCGACCGCCACACTCGAACAGCCCGAGCATGGCCTGTCGGCCGATCGTCTGGCCGAGACCGACGTGCTGGTCTGGTGGGGGCACAAGGACCATGGCGCCGTTGCCGACGAAGTCGTCGAGCGCGTCGCCCGCCGGGTCTTTGAAGGCATGGGGCTGATCGTTCTGCACTCCGGCCATTTCTCGAAAATCTTCAAGCGGCTGATGGGCACGCCCTGCACGCTGAAATGGCGCGAGGCAGGCGAGCGCGAGCGGCTCTGGGTCACCAGCCCCAGCCATCCGATCGCCGAAGACGTCGGTGAGTTTTTCGAGCTCGAAAATGAAGAGATGTATGGCGAGCAGTTCGCTGTACCGGAGCCGCTGGAGACGGTCTTCATCTCCTGGTTCCAGGGCGGCGAGGTGTTCCGCTCCGGGCTGACCTACCGCCGCGGCGCGGGCAATGTCTTCTACTTCCGTCCGGGCCACGAGACTTACCCGACCTATCACGACGCCAATGTGCACAAGGTGCTGCGCAACGCGGTGAAGTGGGCGCACAACCCGCAAGGCACGAAATCGGCGATCCTCGATGCGCCGAATGTGCCGGTCGGCAAGGCGCTGGAGCCGATCGTCGAGCGCGGCGGCAAGCTGCACGCCTCGGGCGAGGCGGGTTTCCGCTAAAACAACCCCAGGAAAAGGCGCAGCGGCTTTCCGTCTGGAGTTGCGTATGAACAACGCTTGGACCACATTTGGCTCACTTCATTGAATCGAACCAATTTCGCTCGGAGTTTAAAAAAATGCGGCTTTTGATACTCGGTACCGGCTGGATGGCGCAGGAGCATGCCCGCCGCTTTGGCGCCATCGACGGCGTCGAGATCGTCGGCGCTGTCGATGTCGATGAAAAGCGCGCCGGCGAATTCGCCGACGGCTTCAAGATCCCGAAGCGCTTCACCTCGCTGGAGGCAGCGCTCGACTGGGGCGGCTTTGATGCGGTGGCCAACGTCACGCCGGACCGTATCCACCATCCGACGACCATGGCGCTGATTGCGGCCGGCAAGCCGGTGCTGTGCGAAAAGCCGCTGGCCGAAAACTTCGGCAAGGCGAGCGAGATGGCTGACGCGGCGCAAGCCGCTGGCATCGTCAACATGGTCAACCTCACTTATCGCAACGTTGCTCCCTTGCAAAAGGCGCGGCAGATGGTGCTGGCCGGCGAGATCGGCACCGTCCGCCACGTCGAGGCCTCCTATCTGCAGAGCTGGCTGGTGTCGAAATTCTGGGGCGACTGGCGCACCGATCCGAAATGGCTGTGGCGGCTGTCGCGCAGCCACGGTTCCAATGGCGTGCTCGGCGATGTCGGCATACATATCCTCGACTTCGCCAGCTATGGCGCCGCACTCGACATCGACCACGTGTTCTGCCGGCTGCGCGCCTTCGACAAGGCGCCGGGCAACCGCATTGGCGAATACGACCTCGACGCCAATGACAGTTTTGCCATGACACTGGATTTTTCCAATGGCGCCTTCGGCGTGGTGCATGCCAGCCGCTGGGCGACCGGCCACATGAACGAATTGCGCCTGCGCATCTATGGCGACAAGGGCGGCGTCGAGGTCGTGCATAATCTTGAGGGCTCGGAGCTGAAGGCGTGCATTGGCGAGGATATCGAGACAGCCAAATGGCAGGTGATCGACGCCGGCACTGTGCCGACGAACTACCAGCGCTTTGTCGATGCCGTCAGAAGCGGTGTGCAGGCCGAGCCTTCGTTCCACCACGCCGCCGAACTGCAAAAGGTACTGGACCTGGCTGTCGTGTCGGACGAGAAGCGTGCGGAGTTGAGAGCCAGCGCCGACACGCAGTAACGTGTCTCAGCAGCATGATCCCGAAAAGTGGAATCCGGTTTTCGGAGAAGATCATGCTCAAGAAGATGGAGCCCCATCCCGATCCATCGGGATGGAACAGGCTCGGGAGGACGAAACCATGGTCACGCGCCGCGCGCAATGTCTCTGCGGCCAGCTGTCAGCAACCTGTACGGGCGAGCCGGTGCGCATCTCGGTCTGCCATTGCCTGGACTGCAAGCGCCGCACCGGCAGCGCCTTCACCTACAATGTCCGGTTTGCGGAAGGCGATGTATCGATCGAGGGACGGGCGAAGCAGTTCACCCGCATCGGCGACGAGGGTGGCCGCATCATCTACAATTTCTGTCCGGAGTGCGGCGCCAGCGTCCACTACCGGATCGATACTCAACCCGGGGTGATCGCCATTCCCGTCGGCGCCTTCGCCGACCCGTCCTTCCCGCCGCCCTTCCAGTCCTTCTACCACGACAGCCGGCGCTGCGACTGGGTGGAGATCAAAGCCGAGCCGCTGGCGACGTTCGACTGAAGGCCGCTTTCGACACGAAGCGGAACCGTCCGCACGCTCCGCGCATTTCGGAGCATGGACAAGACGATTTCCAACACCGATCGGGGCGGGTCGGGCTGGACGATCAAGCTCGGAGACGGTCCTGTCGTCGGTACAGCCATCCACAGCGGCACCGACGTCGGCAGTGCTTGCCGAGGGCTTATGTGCCTTTCTGATCCAGACCGGCTTCGAGAGGAAGATCCGTTCACTGAGCGCTTCATCGCCGATTTCCCGACCCGGATCATCGTTCATCGGTCGCGCTTCCAGGTCGATCTGAACCGCGCGCGCGACGCTGCCGTCTACTTGTCGCCGGACCAGTCCTGGGGGCTCAAAGTCTGGCGGGAGTTGCCGGCCGAGGCCATCGTGGAGGAGTCTCTGTCCTTTCACGACGCCTTCTACAGTGAGCTGAAGCGTGTCCTCGCCGATATCGAGAAGCGCTATGGCCGGTTCGTTCTCGTCGACGTCCACAGCTACAATCACCGCCGCGATGGGCCGCATTCTGTGCCGACATCTCGCGACGCAGCTCCCGACATCAACATCGGGACGTCTTCCATGGACCGCGAGCGCTGGGCGCCTATCGTCGACGCGTTCACCGAGACGCTTCGCGGCCACCAGCTCAACGGCGAGCCGATCGACGTGCGCGAAAACGTGTCCTTCCAGGGCAAGGGCGAACAGACGCGTTTCGTCCACACCAATTTTCCGGAAACCGGCTGCGCCATCGCGGTAGAGTTCAAGAAAATCTTCATGGACGAATGGAGCGGCGAACCCAACTGGGGAGCAATCGATCAGCTGCGCGCCGCTCTGGCGTCGACGGTGCCCGTCCTTGCTGAGGCGCTGCGGGCCATGCGATGAAGCCCAAGCTTGTCGAGCCCACATCTCCACCGATGCAAATCGAAGCGGACCTTGACGCGCTTTTCCGCGACGGCAAGCCGATCCGCCGCGAGTTCGGCAACGGCAACCGTTTGCACATTGATCGGCCGCTGCCCTTTCTGTGTGTCCATGTCGGGTCGCACCAGGATGCCGCATTCCATGCCGTCTCCGCCAACGCCTCCTATCTGATCGCCGCCGACATCGAGCTCGCCGGCGAGGTCGCGTGGCTGGTGGCGGGCCGGCTACACAATCACTGCGGCGCATTCCTCTTGCTGGACATCGGCGAGTTGGCCGAAGACCGGTTCCTGACCGAGGATGTTCCATTCCTGCCGCCTTTCGAGATTGCGCTGGCCTGCGGCAGCACGGCGCCGGAGAAGGCGGCGCGCAAGCGCTTCGCTGATGCTGCATCCGCGCGTGAAGCCAAATACCGCACGCCCCGCGTCGACGAGCTCAGTCCCACCACACGTGCCGAAGCACGGCTCTGGGACGATCCCGGTGATGTGGCGTGCCTGACGGTGCGCTTCGCACCGATCTACAGGGTGCCCGGCACCAAGCGCGTCTACCCCGAACTCCACGATCTCGTCGTCGCCAACATGGTCGATTCCGCGCTTCAGGCCGTCAGTGCCTTCCTGAAGGCATCGAGCCTGGAACAACCGGCGACCCATCGTTCCCTCGGTCGCCGCGCCTATATCGACGCTGTCGCGCGCGCCGACCGTGCGATCGACAATGTCGCGTCGACCTTCGATTTTCTGCTGGCCGTCACACCGATCAATGCCGAACCCGCCTGGCGGGAATTCCAGGCGGGCGCTTTCGAGCGTGTGCCCGCACTGCTTTACCGGCCGCTCGAGCTTGAGGTCGCCGACCAGAAGCGGAGGCTCTATTCGATCTCGCTCGATCATCTGGAAGATACGCTCCTGACCAGGCTGCTCTCCGAAAAGCAGCAGGAGCTCGATCTCCAGCTGTCGATGCTCGCGGCACGCGAGACGCCGCGGTTCGTCGAACTCGGGCGAGCCCTCTATGGCAGCGTCGAGCCGAGCCTGGCGGCGAGGGCGCGCGCTATTCTCGAAAAGCTGCCGCGCGTTGCCTCGGCCGCCCGGCAGAAGGGCCTCGATGCCGACGCCGTTGCCGCCGCCGCGCGCGACATGATCGCCGGATACCGCGCCGCCTATCCCGATTTCGAGGCTTCGGTGGAGATCCGCGGCGACCTGCCGGCCGGCCTGCTGGTCTCGCGAAACCGGTTGCTGGTCTCGCGCGATACCAATGTTCCCCCGGAGCGTCTGACGGCGCTGCTCAGTCACGAGATCGGTGTTCATCTGCTGACCTATTTCAATGGCGCCGCGCAGGGGCTCGCCATCTTCTGCAGCGGGCTCGCCGGTTATGAGGGCATGCAGGAGGGACTGGCCGTGCTGGCGGAGTATCTGGTCGGCGGCATGACCGCGGCGCGTCTGCGGCTGATCGCGGCGAGAGTGATCGCCTGTCAGGCGATGCTCGAGGGGGCAACATTCGAGGAAGCCTTCCGCAGTCTGCGCAGGGATCTCGATGATCGCGAGGCCTTCAACGTCGTTCTGCGCGTCTATCGAGGCGGCGGTCTTGCAAAGGACGCCATCTATTTGCGCGGCCTGTTGCAGATCCTCGATCACTTGAGGAATGGCGGCAGCCTAACGCCGTTCTGGATCGGCAAGATCGCCGCTGCGCATTTCGGCGCGATCCAGGAACTTAACGCACGCGGTCTGCTACGAGCGCCGCGCCTCGAACCTGCGTTCCTCTCTTCCGACGCGGCGCGGCCGCGCCTCAGGAAAGCGATGGCGGGAATCGATCCGATCGATATGGTTGAAAGCTGAGGGGCTCCACAATGCGCATTGCGTTCTTCGTCAATTCCATTGGAACCGAGACGCCGGGCTACACGACGACGGCGTTGGCGCTGGCTGCCGTCCAGCGCGGTCATTCCGTCGTCTATGTCGAGCCGGGCGATTTCATCCTGCGCCCTAATGATGATCTGGCCGTCAGCGTGACGGCTCTGCCCGATGCTGCCTACAAGACATCAGGCAAGCTTCATGCTGCCCTGCAGGCTGCCGCGAAGCAGAAGAAGACCGTCGCCATGAGCGACATCGACATATTGTTTCTGCGTAACGACCCGTCGCTGGATGGCGCCGGTCGGCCATGGGCGGCCCATGCCGGCATCATGTTCGGTCGGCTCGCAGCCGAACGCGGCACCATCGTCGTCAACGATCCGGGCGGTCTGGCGCAGGCACAGAGCAAGCTCTATTTGCAGTCTTTCCCCGAGGCGGTCAGGCCGGCGAGCCTGATATCGCGCAGCATCGCCGAGATCCGCGCATTTATCGACAAACAGCCGAAGGGCTGTATCGTCAAACCGCTGCAAGGCTCGGGCGGCAAGAACGTGTTCCATATTGCCAAGCCCACCGATTCTAACCTCAACCAGATTTTCGAGGCGGCCAGCGGTGACGGCTATCTCATCGCGCAGGTCTATCTTCCGGAAGCCAAGGCCGGCGATGTGCGCCTGTTTCTGATGAACGGCCTGCCGCTGGTGCGCGACGGCAAATACGCAGCCTTCCGCCGCGTTCCGGCCAAGGGCGACGTTCGCTCCAACATCCATGCCGCCGGCACCGCCCGCAAGGTCAAGGTAACGGCCAAGATGCTGGGCATCGCCGAAATGGTGCGCCCCAAACTGATCGGCGACGGCATGTTCCTGGTCGGGCTCGACATCGTCGGCGACAAACTTCTGGAGATCAACGTCTTCACGCCGGGCGGGCTGACCCGACTGGCCGACATGTACGCGACGGATTTTGCCGCAAGCGTCATCGCTGCGCTGGAAGAGAAGCAGACGCTGCGGCAAGCCTATGGAAAGACCATGACAAATTCGCGGCTGGCGACGCTGTGAGGAGCGCTGGCAAGACGCGATCTGACCCCGAAGCACAGGTGAAGTCGCGCATAACTGCTTTGCGCCTGATGCCGGACGTTGAAATCAGCTTTGCCCCCTTCTGAGAGCAGACATTGCCGGCGACAACGCTGGAGGCCGCGGTTGCGCCAAGTGCTTCTGAGGCGGACACGAGCGACGGGATGGCGTGGCGCGATGGTACAATTCCGGGTCAGTTCCGACTATGGCGGCATATTTTCGGAATTCGGCAAGGCTCCTTCTTTAATAAGTGGAAGCTAATCTAGTGAAGTTACTGTCGTGCAAACGTCACAGACTTGCTTTTCCTTGCTAACGTTAGCGTTTTGGTAGTCCTCCAGACTATAGGTGTATTGCGGGGCACGGTTTCGCGTCGTAGAAAACTCAGAAAGCTGAGTCGGGGGCAGGGGCCTCGGTATTAAAGGGGCCATATCGATGTTTGCCACGCATATTCGTTCGGACCGCAAGCCGGCCGCATCGCTCCGCTCCAGCGCTTCTGCCCTTACGCTAACTGTCGCCCTTGCGCTGAGCGCCGCGCCCGCTTGGGCCGATGGCGGCAATGGCAGCAGCGCGGGTGCCGGACAAGGTGGCGTGGACGGCGCGCCCGCAAGTGCCACGGGTCAGAATGCCGCCAATGGCGCGACAGCCGGTGGCGGCGGTGGCGGCGTTGACCTCACGACGGGCAACGGTGCCGCAGGAGGTTCGGGAGGGACAGCGTCGACATTCGGCTCCCCTAACGGCGTTCCCGGTGCGACCGGTGCTGCGGGCCAGGTCATTTCCACGAGCGGGACTATCTCGAGCAGCGTCAGCGGTGGGACTGGCGCTGCGGGCTCCAATGGCGTTAACGGCACGGTCAGGGGCGGCGGTGGCGGCGGTGGCGGTGTCGGCGTCAGTGCCACGGCGGACACTGTCGTAACTGGCAGCGGATCGGTGGCAGGTGGCACCGGCGGCGTTGCGGGTACCAACTCCGCTGGTGGTGGTGGAGGTGGTGGCGTCGGAGTGTTTTCGTCAACCAATGTCACCGTTGAGGCCGGCGGTAGCGTCATGGGCGGCACAGGTGGCCGCGGTGTCAGTGTTTCCGGGGGTGGCGGGGGCGCAGCTGCCATCGTCCTGACCGGCGGCGGGACAGTCCAGAACAGCGGAAATCTGCTGGGGGGAACTGGCGGAAGAACCATCGCGGCCGGCGGTGGCGACGGCGGAGCCGGTGTTCTGCTGCTGTCGGGCGGAACCATCATCAATGCGTCAGGGGCGACGATTGTTGGCGGGACTGGCGGTCTGGCCGGCTCGAGCGGCATTGCCGGCGATGGCGGCGCGGGAATCAAGGGCGCCAACATCGCCGTCATCAATGCGGGCACGATCAGCGGCGGCGCCGTCGGTGCAGGTGGTGGAACGCCGACAGCCGGCAAAGCCATCGAGTTCACCGGCGGAGTCAATTCGCTGGAGATTCAGGCCGGCTCGACCATCACGGGCAATGTGGTTGCTTTCAGCGCTGCCGATACTTTCAAGCTGGGTGGCGATACCAGCGCCAGTTTCGATGTGTCCCAGATCGGCGCTGGCGCCAAATATGACGGGTTCGGGTTTTACGAGAAGACAGGGAACAGCACCTGGACGCTGACAGGGACGACGACCGCCATCACGCCCTGGACATTGTCCGGCGGTATTCTGCAGATATCGAGCGACAACAATTTGGGCGCCGCTACGGGCGGATTGACCTTCAACGGCGGTACACTGCAGAATACAGCTGCGTTCGCCAGTGCCCGCAATATCGTCTTGGGCGATGACGGCGGCACGTTTCTGACCGATGCGAATCTTGCACTGTCAGGAAACATCACCGGCGACGGGCTCCTCAACAAGGATGGCGCCGGCACGCTGACGCTTTCAGGCAACAACAGCTACACGGCCGGGACGCGCATCCTGGCCGGAACACTGGAGACCGTGGGCGGCAGCGCGATCGGTGATCAATCGTCCGTGTTCGTTCTCGGCGGCACGTTGCGGATTCTGGATGGCGAAACAGTCGCCACCCTGTCGTCGGGGCTGGGCGTGTCCGGGGTTGTCGATCTCGCCGGCGGCGATTTGAAAACCAGCGCGAATTTCGCCAACGTGACCGCTTCCTTCTACGGCAACATCACCGGTGCTGGGGGCTTCATCAAGGATGGCGCCTACGGCCAGGTTTTGGCTGGCGACAGCACCTATGCTGGAACAACGCAGATCCTGGATGGTACGCTTTATGCCGTGGGTGCGGGGCGCAACTCGATCTCCGATGTCTCAGCGGTGACAATTGCCGCTGGCGCCACGCTGTCGCTCGTCCAGCCATCTCCTGCTTTCGCTGGCGAGGAAAGCGACGACGAAACGATCGGCTCGCTGTCGGGCGTCGGCAATGTGAATCTCGGCGACAAGACTCTGACGCTTGGCGGCGACAACAGCAGTACGACTTTTTCCGGCGTGATCTCTGGCGGCGGTTCTCTCGCCAAGGCCGGCACTGGCACATTCACCCTTACAGGCGCCAATACTTATTCGGGCGGCACGACGATCACCGCCGGCACGCTGGTCGGCAATGCGGCTTCGATCCGTGGCAAACTCAGCAATGCCGCAACGGTCATCTTCGATCAAGCAAGCGATGCCAGCTTCGCCGGCGCCATTGAGGGCTACAACGGCGCCGATGGCGCAATGATCAAACAGGGTGCGGGTGAACTCACCCTTACCGGCACGTCCTCGCTCGACTGGACGATCGATCAGGGTGGTCTCGTCTCGGCGGCCGAGCGCTTCGGCGGCGACGTCTCGATCGGCGCGGGAGCTTCCTTCACCTTCGACCAGGCTGCCAATGCCAGCTATGTCGGCGTGCTCTCGGGCGCCGGCACTTTCGTCAAGGACGGCCAGGGCGTTCTGGTGCTCGCCTCGGACAACTCGACATTCACCGGTGCCACCTCCGTCAGTGCCGGCACGCTTGCCGCGGGCGCGGCGAACGCGTTCAGTCCCTCCTCGCAGTTCTCCGTCGCCTCGGACGCCACGGTCGATCTTGCCGGCACGTCCCAGACGATTGCGGGGCTGAGCAACGCCGGAACGGTGCGCATCGCCGGTGGCGGCCTCGGCAACACGCTGACCATCAGCGGCGACTATGTCGGCAATGGCGGCGCCGTCGTTCTCAACACTGCGCTCGGTGGTGACGGTTCGGCGACCGACATGCTGGTGATCTCGGGCAACACATCAGGGACGGGCACGCTCCAGGTTGCCAATTTCGGCGGTTCAGGGGGCCAAACGGTCGGAGGCATCAAGATCGTCGACGTCGGCGGCGTCTCGAACGGCAGCTTCTCGCTCAACGGCAATTATATCTTCGAAGGCGATGCGGCGGTCGTCGCGGGCGCCTATGCCTATAGGCTCTACCAAGGCGGCGTGAGCACGCCCGGCGATGGAGACTGGTACCTGCGCTCCGAACTCGACAAGAGCCTGCTCTTTCAGGCCGGCGCACCTGTGTACGAGGCCTATGCGGGCGTGTTGCAGAGCTTCAACCAGCTGGGCACGCTGCAGCAGCGGCTCGGCAACCGCTCGTGGACCGTAGAAGCGCAAGGCGCCGACGGGATCTCCGACGATGTGAAGGCCGAGGCCGGTATCGGGCTGTGGGGCAGGATCGAAGGCACCAGCGGCTCCTACGATCCGGAAAGCTCCACCACCGCAACGACTTACGATACCTCGACCTGGAGGCTCCAGACCGGCGCCGACATGCTTGTCTCCGATAGCGCGGCCGGTCAGCTCATCGGCGGCGTCGCCTTCCAGTATGGCACGGTGTCCGCCGACGTCTCGTCGGTGTTCGGCAGTGGGTCGATCGATACGACCGGCTACGGCGTTTCCGGCTCGTTGACCTGGTACGGCGCCGAGGGGTTCTACCTCGACGGCCAGGCGCAGGTGGTCTGGTACGACAGCAATCTCGACTCGGCGACCGCCGGACAGCGGCTCGTCGACGGCAACAATGGCGTCGGCTACGCGCTCGGTGTCGAAGCGGGCAAGCGCATCATGCTCGACCCGAGCTGGTCGCTGACACCGCAAGCGCAGCTTGCCTGGTCGTCCGTCGATTTCGATGCCTTCACCGATGCCTTCGGCGCGAGAGTTACTCCCGGCACCAACGACAGCCTGCTCGGCCGCCTCGGCCTTTCGCTCGACCACCAGACGCAATGGCAGGACCGCACGGGCAGCGCCGGCCACACGAACCTCTACGGCATCGCCAATCTTTATTACGATTCTGGGGATGGCTCGTCGGTCGACCTGGCCGGCACCAACCTCTCAAGCCGGGACGAGCAGGTCTGGGGCGGTCTCGGCGTCGGCGGTACGATCAATTGGGCCGACGACAAGTTCTCGGTCTTTGGCGAAGCTCTCGCCCGGACAGGCCTGAAAGACTTCGGTGACAGTTATGCACTGACCGGCTCGCTCGGCTTCCGAGCCAAATGGTGAGCGTTGCCCAATGCGGCCGCACTTGTAAGCCGCTGATCTTCTGCGCGAAAGTCCGTCAATTTGGCGGTGGGACCGCGACCCCGGCGTGGTGACTTCCCAGATGCCAGAGGGACAGCGGAAATCGTCCGCGCTCATCATGAACGAGCAGAAAGCCCGCCCCGCTGATCAGGCGCAATGGATTGCGATTGAGCTGGCAGCCGCCGGCGATTCCTCCCCACGTCCGGTTCAGGCGCTCCTGCCACCTGCGGCAACGCGGCCCCTCTGCTTGGCCGTGCTCGATGAAGATCAGCCGGCCCGTGGACTTCAAGATGCGCCGAATTTCACTTAGCGCCGCCTCAGGGTCCGGAATGGTGCAGAAAGCGTAGGTGACGACGACGGTGTCGGCAAAGTCATCGGCCAACGGCAGGGTTTCGCCTCTGGCGCGGAGGCATTCGACATCGAAAGGCATGGAACGGCTCTTCGGTCCGGCCAACCCGAGCATCGTGCCGTCGGGATCGACGCCCACCAGCCGCTGCACCTTGGCCGGGTCGTAGTAGGGAAGGTTCAGGCCGGACCCGAAGCCGACCTCCACAACAATGCCCTCTGCCTGCGGGATCATTCGCTTTCGCATGTGCGCGAATGCGTTGGCCGAACAGCCCGCGTGGACGAAGTAAGGAGCAATGCAGCGTGCGTACCAGGAGAGGCAGGATTGGCACATGTCTCAGCCTCCTTGCTCGGTGTTCGAGGCGCGGATGGGGCCGCCGGCCTCGGGCATACGCTGAAAGGTGAGAGTATTGACCAGTGACATTTATCGCTCCAAGGGTGTCTTCAGACGGGCCAAATGGCCCAACGTCGTGGGGATAGGTAGAAGGCCTGCGTCCCCTCAACGTCCCCGCTCGGCGCATACGGATCGATGGAGCGATTGCAGTTCCGACTTCTGGGTTTTCCGGAGTTCCGTCTGAACGGGCGGCGGGTGGAGCTTGCCTTGCGCAAGGCAGCCGCGCTCCTCATCTACCTCGCCGAGGCCGATGGCCCCGTAGCGCGCGAGGTTGCCGCTACACTTTTGTGGCCCGAAACCGACGAGGACGCCGCACGGGCGCGCCTTCGGCGCACGCTGTACAAAATCCGCATCGCGTTCGGCAGCGAGATTATCGCCGCCAGCGGAACATCCCTCAGCCTGCATCCGGCGCTGTCTGTCGAGGTCGACTCCAGGGTTTTCGAGCATGCCTGTGATGTCGGGCCTCTCGACGAGGCCGCTGATATCCACAAGGGCGACTATCTCGCCGGCTTCTCACTGCCGGACTGTCTGGAATTCGAGGAATGGGTCTTCTTCAGGCGCGAGGCCCTGCGCAGCCGGCTGGTGCAGGCGCTGGAGCGGCTTGTCGAAGCGAAGATCGCCGGCGGCGAGCCTCGCAGCGCGGTCGTGCATGCGACGCGCCTTGCGGCACTGGACCCCTCGAGCGAAAGCGCACACCGTCACTTGATCCGCGCCCACCTGGCGGCCGGGGACAGGGCGGCGGCCGAGCGCCAGGCCGAGACCTGTGTTCGGTTGCTGCGGGACGAACTCGGCATAGCGCCAGACTCCGCCACGCTTGCCCTGCTGCGTGAACCAACGCGCGATACTGGCTCGGACGTGCCCAGAACGCGCTATGTCGACGTGGACGGCGTCCATATTGCCTACCAGATCGTCGGCAGCGGCCCGATGGATATCGTGCTTGTTCCGGGGTTCATTTCGCATGTCGAGCGGGTTTGGGAAGACAGAAGCTGCCGCTCCTGGATCACCGCGGTTTCGCGTCTCGGTCGCCTGATCCTTTTCGACCGGCGCGGCATGGGACTTTCCGACCGCGTTGGCGCCCGCCCGACCGTCGAAGCGACGGCGCAGGATATTCTGGCGGTCATGAACGCGGCCGGCAGCCGCAGGGCCTTGCTCATCGGTGCATCGGAGGGTGGGCCGGGTTGTATCCGTTTTGCCGTGAACCATCCTGATCGCCTGATCGGCCTTGTTCTCTGGGGCTCCCTGGCGAAAGGCAGCCGCGCGCCCGACTATCCTTTTGCCCTGACCGTCGCCCAATACGACCTGTGGAAGCAACGCCTGCTCGCCGGCTGGGGTGGTCCGGCGGAAATCCAGACATTCGCCCCGAGCCTGGCCGCGGACCGCCAGGCGCGGAGCTGGTGGGCCGGATTGCTCAGGGCAGCCTCCAGTCCCGGCGCGGTCGCAGGTTTGCTCGAAGCGCTGCATGATACCGACGTCCGCCATCTCCTGGCAAAAGTTTCGGCCAGGACGATGGTTCTGCACCGCTCCGGCGACCGTGCCGTGCGCGTCGAGGCCGGGCGGTTCCTCGCAGCCAAAATCCCGGACGCGCGTTTCATCGAGGTCGCCGGTGACGACCACTGGTTCTGGGTCGGCGATCAGCAGCCGCTGCTCGACAGCATCAGCGCGTTTGCACGAGGCAGCTGATCGCCGCCGGGGACGATCAGGGGACACCCCCTGTGTAGGGCGACGCTCACAACTCCTGATGTCTGTTGTGAAGTTTTGCGCCCTGCAGAAGGAACGACCATGTTCGTTGTATCGGAAGACGGAACCCGCATTGCCTATGAGGTGGTCGGGACGGGAAAGCCGCTCGTGCTGCTGCACGGCTTTACAGCAGATCACACGATTTGGCGTCAAGTGGGCTACGTCGAGCGGTTGGCGGGGCGGCAACTGATACTGATCGATGCTCGCGGTCACGGCGGAAGCGACAAGCCGCATGTGCCCGAAGCGTATGATGCCGGGCGATGCGCGACAGATGTCGCGGCGGTTCTGAATGATATCGGCGCAGTCAACGCCGACATCTGTGGGCATTCCATGGGCGGCACGATTGCCCTGGCGTTTGCCGCCCACTACCCGAACCGGGTGCGCTCGCTTGTCGTCAACGGGGCGCATCCCTTCGGTCAGGATCTGAGTCTGCTCAGGGCGGCCGTGAGCGTCGACATAGAAGCCTGGATCTCGTATCTGCGCGCCGAGAGCTGGCCGTTGACAGACGGGAACGTCAGGCAACTCAGAAGCAATGATCTTGAGGCCCTGCGGGCATGCGTTGCACTGGACCGGTCCGATCGGTCGGCATTGTTTGTCGGCTTTGATCGACCGATCCTTGCGATCAGCGGAGAGGCCGATCCGTTGTGTCCGAAGGTCCGTGATTTTTCAGCCCTTGCCGGCGCCGACTATTTCGAACTCGTCGGATGCAATCATTTCCAGGCGTTCTTGGCGGTCGACCCGATATGCGCGCGCATGGAAGAGTTTTTGGCTCTACCCTAGTGCCTGAGAATCTTGCTCAGAAAAGCCCGGCTGCGGTCCGTCTTCGGGGCAGAGAAAAACTCCTCTGGCGTGCCGCTTTCGACGATGGCGCCGGCGTCCATGAAGACGACGCGCTGAGCAACCTTGCGGGCGAAGCCCATTTCGTGCGTCACCACCATCATGGTCATGCCTTCTTCAGCCACCGCGACCATGACGTCGAGCACTTCGGAAATCATCTCGGGGTCGAGTGCGGAAGTCGGCTCGTCGAACAACATGATCTTCGGCCGCATGCCGAGGCAGCGCGCGATCGCCACGCGCTGCTGCTGGCCGCCGGAGAGCTGTGAGGGATAGGCATCGACCTTGTCGGCGAGGCCGACCTTGGCCAGCAAGTCGCGACCGGCCTGCTCGGCCTCGCCGCGCGGGATCTTGCGGACATGGATCGGCGCCAGCGTGACGTTTTCCAGTGCGGTCTTGTGCGGGTAGAGATTGAACGACTGGAAGACGAAGCCGATCTCGGTGCGCAGCAGCGTCATGTTGGTGGCGGGGTCCCCGAGGCGCTGGCCGTCGACGATGAGGTCGCCGTCCTTGATCGCCTCCAGCCCGTTGATGCAGCGGATCAGCGTGCTCTTGCCCGAGCCGCTGGGGCCGCAGACGACGACGACCTCGCGCGGCTCGACGCTGAGTGTGATGTCCTTCAGCACGTTGAGCGCGCCGAACCATTTGTTGACGCCGCGAAAGTCGATCATGCCGGTTTTGGTCTGGCTTGGCGTGCTCATATTCGTGCGCCCTTTGGGGTTCGATGTCACAGCTGCACCTCGCCATGCGCTTGGCCCATGCGCCGCTCCAGCCGGCGGGCGAGCATGATCAGCGGATAGCAGACGATGAAATAGCCGACGCCGACGAGGAAGAAGACCAGCAGGCCGTTGGGCACACGCTGCACCACCAGCCAGCCGACCCGGGTGAGGTCGGTCAGCCCGATGGCCGAGACGACCGAAGAATCCTTGATCAAGAGCACATACTGCCCGACCAGCGGCGGCAGCACGATGCGCATCGCTTGCGGCAGCACCACCTCGCGCATGCGCTGCCAGCGCGACAGGCCTGACGCCAGCGCTGCCTCGACCTGGCCGGTCGGCACCGAACGGATGCCGGCGGCGACGATTTCGCAGATAAAGCAGGCGGCCAGATTGGTCAGTGCGATGATGCCGGCGGTGAAGGCATCGAGCTCGATACCGAATTCCGGCAGGATGAAGAAGATCAGGAAGATCTGCACCAGGAACGGCGTGCCGCGGATCAGGTCGACCCAGGCGCCGATGACACTCGAGATCAGCCGGTTGCCGCCGGTGCGCAAGATGCCGAGGCCGAAGCCGAGCGCCGTGCCAAGCACCAGGCTGATCAGCGACAGCATCACCGTCATGCCGAGGCCGCGCAAGGCGAGGGGATAGCTACCGGCGAGGCTTTGCAGCTGCTGCCAGATCATGTGCTGCTCCTTGCCGGCTGCAGGCCGAGCCAGCGACTGGACAGCCCCGCCAATCCTTTGAGGCAATAGTAGAGCAGCAGATAAAAAGCGGCGATGGTGAGAAAACCTTCCGCCGGCATGAAGCGGTCGGACGCCAGCAATTGGCCGGCGCGCGTCAGTTCGGAAACCGAGATCAACGACAACAGCGCCGAATCCTTGACCAGCACGATCGCCTGGCCGAGCAGCGGCGGGATCGTCACCTTGAACGCTTGCGGCAGGATGACGAGGCGCATGCGCTGGACATAGGTCATCCCCGAGGCGACGCCGGCTTCTACCTGGCCGCGCGGGATCGACAGGATGCCGGCGCGAATGATTTCCGCGACATAGGCACCGCTGTTCAGCGACAAAGCGATGATGCCGACGACAAGCTCGGGCAGCACGAAGCCGAGACGCGGCAGGCCGAAATAGAGGAAGTAGAGCTGCGCCAGCAAGGGCGTGGCGCGCACCGCGTCGATATAGGCCTTGGCCGGCAGGCGAAACAGCTGGCTGCGCTGCAGGTTCATGGCGGCGAGCACGACGCCGACCGCCAGCGCGCCGGCAAAGGACAGCGCCGACAGCCAGACGGTCGTGATCAAACCCTGCCCAAACAAAGGCAGATATTCGACGATGGTGCGGAAGCTGAAATTTTCGAGCATGGGCGCACGGTGGTGAAGAGGGGAAGGGAATAGCGAGTAGCGAGTAGCGAGTTGCGAAGTAGGGAGCAGCACAAAGCATGGCCGGAACGGCCATTCCCTATTCGCTACTCCCTATTCGCTACTCGCTAGCTCCTCAGTGATCCTTCTTCCAGGCGTCGGAATTGACCCAGTAGTCGAGGTTCTTCTGCAGGCGGCCGTCGATGGTGACCTGATTGAGGAACAGGTTCATCCAGACCAGCAGGTCCGGCTCATCATAGCGGGTGGCGAAGGCAAGCGGCTCTTTCGATAACAGGTCCGGCATGATGGTGAAGGTGCCGGCGGGATAAGCGGTCGACTGACCCGTGACCGCCGAGACGTCGTTGACGCCGCAATCGGCCTGGCCGTTGTTGACCGCGTCGAGCAGCAACGGACCGCCACCCTTGTAGCTCTTGATGTCGGCATCCGGGAAGGCGTTCTTGGCTTCCTTTTCGCCGGTGGCGCCCAACAGCACGGCGATCTTGGTGCCCTTGGCCTTGCAGTCCTCGGTGGTCTTGAACTTGCTGTCGGCCTTGGTGAAGACGGTGCTGCCCGTATACATGTAGGGCGTGGTGAAGGCGACCTTCATGCCGCGCGCCAGCGTCGGCGTCATGTCGGCGACCAGCAGGTCGGCCTTGCCGGACAGCAGCGCCGGGATCAGCCCGTCCCAGTCATAGTCGAGGAAGGTGACCTTCACGCCCATTTCCTTGGCCATCAGCTCGGCGAGTTCGACCGAACTGCCGGTGCGTTCGCCATTGGCGCCGACCAGCGAGAAGGGCGGTCCTTGCGTCTGCACCGCGACGCGCAGTTCGCCGCGCTTGGTGATGTCGTCGAGCGTTCCGGCACTGGCAGCGGTGGTAAGACCCGCAAGCGCAAGTCCGGCAATGAAAAGTCTGGCAATCTTCATGTGGCATTCCTCCCTGTTTTGGTTGTCAATTTTTGCCCGCGGATCCCCGTGGGCTGTTTTTGAGCGGCAGCGCCGTTTGCCGGCGGCGCCACCGTTCGAAAATCCTCAGTCCCAGGCCACCGTCTCGGCAACCGTGATGCCGCGCCTGGCCAGTTCGTCGAAGAACGGTCCGTCGGGCACATGCTGCAGCGGGTTCAAAAGCCCTGGTGTGGTGATCTCGCGTCGCGCCAGCATCTGCGCCACGATGCTGGCGGGATAGCCGACGCCGAGGCTCATGCCGAACAGGCCGGAGCCGAGGTCGCGCTCAATGATCAGGTCCGACGTCACCGTCTTGCGGCGACCGCCTTCGAGACCGGAAAAGACATTGCGCATCACGCACAGGTCCTTCTCGTCGGCGCCGTACTGCAGTTGCGGGCCGAGCAGCCTGCCTAGAAATTCGCGCGGGCTGGCACTTGTGCCGGGCACCTTGTCTTCGGAAAGGAAGCCGAGTTCCTTCAGCGGCGCCCAGAACGCCGACCAGCCTGGCCAGCGCAGCGTATAGCGGCCCGAGCGTTGCAGCCCCTTCGCGCCGTCGAGCATCTCGACATAGTGCAGTGCGTCGCCATTGGGAAAGGCTTCCAGCCGGCCGAGCCCCGCAACCTCGATCTCGTGGATGAAGCGGTTGTCGTGCTGTCGGCCGGCCGAGACTTCGACGCGCTTGCCGTCCTCGATCATCACGCTGTCGCGGTTCTGGCTGACCAGAACCATGTCGAAATTCCAGCTCACCTTGTAGCAGAGGGGCTTCGCCATCGCCTTCGGTTCTGGGATGCCGCCGCAATAGGAATCGATCGAGGAGATCGTAGAGAATTGCTTTGCGGCGCGGGCGTAAAGCACGAGGTCGATGCCGGGGTCGAGCCCGCATTCGGACATGATCGAAACGCCGGCCTTTTCTGCCTCCGGCGCCAGATCGGCAATCGCCTTGCCGTAATTGGTGGTGACCAGCGGCGTGCGCGTCGCGATCGCCGCCTGCACCGCCTCGCGCATCAGTGGCTGCGGCAGGAGATCGATGACGGCGTCGACATCGGCCAACACAGTGGCGAGTGCCGGACCGATCGCGCCTTCGGGCACCACGAAACGCACGCGAGAAAGGTCGGTCAGGCCGGCAAGCCGGGCAGGGCCATCAGCTGCTGTATCGACGCAGACGATTTCCTCGACGCCGGCGCTGGCGACGAGATCGGCGATGGCCGCGCGGCCTTGCAGGCCAAGGCCGCCGAGAACAGCCATCTTCATGCCGGCTCCTTGCGTGCCGGCGCTTCTTCCGACCAGCAGCCTTCTGGAAGGCTGACCCATTTGTTGCACGAGGCCATGACGACGAAGGTCTCGCTGCGCACCACTTCGCCGGGAATGCCGGCGCCGGGGATCAACTCGCTGGTGATGCGGTAGAGGTCGGCGACATCGCCGGCGACAGTGACGTCGACAATGATGTCGAAGCGCCCGGTGACCACCGAGGCCGAGTTGACGAAAGGCAGTTCCGAGATTCGCTGCGCCAGTTCGCGGGCGCGGCCTCGGCCTTGCGCGTTGATGCCGACAATGGCCGAGATCAACTCCGGGCGCTCGGTCAGATTGAGCAGCCCGACGATTTTCAGCAGGTTGCGGTCAACCAGATTGCGCAGCCTCGAGCGCACCGTCGGCACCGAGATCGCCATCGTCTCGGCGAGCTTGTTGATGCCGGGTTGGGCATCCTGCGACAACAGCTTGACCAGCCGTCGATCGGTTTGATCGAGATGTTCACGCAAAGGCTAGGCTTTCATAAAGGAGAAAAATGAGGGGGAATTTCTTCCAGATATGAAAACAACCTATGAGAAATTTCTAGTAACAGCAAGAGGGGAGTTATCAGTCGCTGTTGCGCCGCTTCGCGAACGTGGCGATCACCTCACGAGGGTAGATCGCCGGCGCACACTCCTCAACCGCTACGCCGATCGGCCGGCTCGGAAGATCGCCACCGCGGCCGCCACGAGTGCAGCATTGCCTGACGCCACGCTGCCGTCCGGCAATTCCTTGCCGTCCTCCAGCCCGACGCGGGTCGACAATTTCCGCGCCGCCGCCTTCTCGACGAACGGCCACACGGTCGCGTTCTCGCCGTGCAACAGGATGGCGCGGCAGATGCCGGCGCGTTCGAGCACCTTTTCGATGCCATAGGCAACGGCAAACGCCTCGTCCAACGTCTGCTCGGAAATCTCGACCAGCACGCGCAGGACGCGTCCGCCATGGTCGAAGCCGACCAGCCGCTCGGCGTCGGCAATCGAAGCCAGGCCCGCCTCGATGCCGATGCCGCGCTGCCGCAGGCTTTCCATGACGAGGGGTGCTGCCGTCTCACTGAGATTGACCGAGGCATAGTCCGGCAATTCGCGCCAGCCGGCGATGGCGACCAGCGTGCTGACATCGTCGTTCTCGATCCAGGCGCCGGTGGAGACGCCGATCAGCGTACCGGGGCAGGCGCGGCGCAGCGCCGCGATCGTCGGATCTATCGCTGCCGGCGAAAGGCTCTCTCGCTTGTCGGCTCCGCGCGCATGGACATGCAGCTCGGCCGCGCCGGCGGCAATCGAAGCCGCACCGTCGCGCGCCATGGCTTCGGCGTCGAGTGGGAGGGCAGGGTGGAAATCGGCGGCGCGGGCGCCATTGATGCAGGCCTGGACGATCATGATTTCGCGCTCCTGTTGCGGATGGCGCGAGCCTAGCAAAGGGCAGGGCGGAGAGGGAACGGGCACGGTGAAGACTGCTGACAGGCGGATGCGACCCGGCCTGAATCAGACTGGCAGGACGCGCCGCTATCGCGTTGTTCGAAAAAGGTCTTCAGCGAGATCGGTGGCGGCATGGCAAATGGCTAGTGACGAACGCTTGCCGAAGAACTTACTCTTCCTCGGTCCAGATCAGGCGCAGCAGGCGCAGCAGCGTTGCCCGTTCCTTTTTCGTCAGCTGCTGCAGGAACCGGTCCTCGTGCCGGCGCACCTGCCGGCGCCATGCCGGCATGGCCGCTTTGGCTGCCTTGGTCAAGGCGAGCACCTGCACGCGCTTGTCCCGCGCATGGTCGTCGCGTTCGACCAGGCCGCGTTCCTCGAGTTCGGCAAGCAGCGGCGCCATGTTTGCGCTCTTCATGCCGAGCAGGCGGCAGAGTTCGGCGGCACGAATGCCGGGCCTTTCGTCGATCAGCGCCAGCATGCCGTAAGTGACCGGCCGCAGCGCCGCGTCGGCAAGTTCGACCGTGAAATCATTGAGCGCCAGGGCCGAAGCACGCCGCAGATTGTAGCCGATCTGCGCGTCGAGCGTGTCTTCCGGCGCTATCCTGGCCTTGCGGGGTTTGCTGCGGATTGTGGCCTCGTCCATGCTGCAAGCGATCACCGCGATCAAGGCCCTTGTCAAGCAGAAAATACTATGCGACATAGCAATTATGAAAGCTATGTAGCATAGCAATCAATGCAAGGCAGGTTTGGAGCGCGGCTCTTCGCTTGCCATGCACGCAAGCAGGAGGAGAATTGCCATGACCGAAGAGACCGTGGCCTTCGACGTCGAGAACGGCATCGCCTGGGTGCGCTTCAACCGACCCGAAAAACGCAACTGCATGAACCCGGCGCTCAACCGGCGCATGATGGAAGTGCTGGATGGGCTGGAATACCGCGACGATGTCGGGGTGCTGGTACTGTCGGGCGAGGGCAGCGCCTGGTCGGCGGGCATGGACCTCAAGGAGTATTTTCGCGAGACCGAGGCCAAGGGGTTAGGCGCCGTCCGCAAAGCTCAAGGCGAAGCCTATGGCTGGTGGCGGCGGTTGCGCTGGTACCGCAAGCCGACCATCGCCATGGTCAATGGCTGGTGCTTTGGCGGCGGCTATGGCCCGCTGTTTGCCTGCGATCTGGCTTTCGCGGCCGACGAGGCGCAGTTTGCGCTCTCCGAGATCAACTGGGGCATCCTGCCCGGCGGCGGCGCCACCAAGGTGGTGGTCGACCTGCTGTCGATGCGCGACGCCATGTACCACGCGCTGACCGGCGAACTGATCGACGGCAGGAAGGCGGCGGCCTGGAAGCTGGTCAATGAAAGCCTGCCATTGGAGAAGCTGAAGGCGCGTGTCGCCGAGGTGGCGAACATTTTGCTGAAGAAAAACCCGGTCGCGCTGAAGGCGACCAAGGACGCCATCCGCCGCGTCGCCGAGATGACCTACGACAACGCCGAGGACTATCTGGTGCGGGCGCAAGAGGCGGCCAACTCCTACGACAATTACGGCCGCAAGGAAGGCATCCGCCAGTTCATTGATGAGAAGAGCTACAAGCCCGGCCTCGGCGCCTACGACAAGGCAAGGTGATCAGCCAACATCCGATCTGGGAGGAGATGCGAGATGCCGGCCTGGACGACGCCCGATCCCGTGGCCCTGCATGCCGCGACGCAGCCAGAGCGTCTCGCTTGCGTCGACCTCGCTTCCGCGCGGCGCTGGACCTACAGCAGGCTCGACGAAGCCATCCAGCGCGCTGTCGCCGTGCTCGAAAGCGGCTACGGCATCGAGCCGGGGCAGCACATCGCCAGCGTCGCCCGCAACAGCGCCGACCTCCTGATCCTGCAACAGGCCGCCATGCGTCTCGGCGCCGTCTTCGTGCCGGTCAACTGGCGCCTCGCTGCGCCTGAGCAGCAGGCTATCCTCGCCGATTGCGATCCCGCACTGCTGCTGCACGATGCCGCGTTTGATACAGCGCCGCCCAAGAGCTGCATGACGGTCGAGATCGCTGCCTTCGTGGCGGCGATGGCAGCGCAGGCGCCGGCAACGCGCCGGCCCTTGCCGCCGGCCGATCAGCCGTCGATCATCCTCTACACCTCCGGTACGTCGGGTCGCCCCAAGGGCGTCATCATCACCGAGGCCAACGCCTTCGCCACCGCGGTCAATTTCGGCGTACTGGGTCGCGTCGGCAATGCAAGCGTCTTCCTGTGCGATGCGCCGATGTTCCATGTCATCGGCCTCATCACCAGCCTGCGTCCACCCTTGCTGCAGGGCGGCACCGTGCTGATCTCGCCCGGCTTCGAGGCCGGTCTCACCAACCGCCGGCTGGCCGATCTCGAACTCGGCGTCACCCACTATTTCTGCGTCCCGCAAATGGCCAAAATGCTGCGCGAAGATAGCGCGTTCGCGCCGGCAAACTGGACCACACTCACCGCCGTCTTCACCGGCGGCGCCCCCAATCCCGCCGCCGACATCCTCTGGTGGCTGGAGCAGGGCGTGCGCATGGTCGACGGCTTCGGCATGACCGAAGCAGGCACCGTGCTCGGCATGCCGCTCGAGGCCGGCCAGATCGCCCGCAAGGCAGGTTCCGCCGGTCTGCCGGGACCTTCGGTTTGCCTGCGCATCGTCGATGATGACGGCAACGACGTCGCCCCGGGCGAGGCCGGTGAGATCTGGCTCAGCGGCCCCAACATCACGCCCGGCTACTGGAACCGGCCGGCCGAGACGGCGCAGGCCTTCACATCCGATGGATGGTTCCGCACCGGCGACATTGCGCGCCGGGACGAAGACGGCTTTGTCACCCTGGTCGACCGCCGCAAAGACATGTTCATCTCCGGCGGCGAAAACGTCTATCCGGCTGAGGTCGAAATGGCGTTGCTCGAACATCCCGACATTGCCGAAGCGGCCGTCATCGGCATCGCCGATGAGCGCTGGGGTGAGGTCGGACGGGCTTTCGTTGTCGCAAAGCCCGGTCGCGCGCCCGACCTTTCGGCGCTGGCCGCCCACTGCGCGGACCGTATCGCCCGCTACAAGGTGCCGAAGGAATTCCTGCTCGCCGACGCGTTGCCGCGCACCGCCTCCGGCAAGATCCAGAAACACATTTTGCGCGGCTGGCCGGCGCCGGGTTGAGGTAGCGAGTGCATCGTGGCTGCGAAACCGCTTAGGGCCCCTGCTACTCGATCAGCAGCAACCCGCGCTTTTTGTCGCCATCGCTGTCGATTGTGTCCATGGCCGAGAACAGGCGTTCACGCTCGATCAGCCAAGGCTTGTAGCGCTCGTTGACGTCGAGAACGAAAACCAAGTCCTCGGCCTCCAGATAGCCGCCGATCGGTGAAAAATGACCACTGCCGGCGCCGAATATCGTCTCTCGGGTAAAGTTGATGATGTAGCGGCGGCCGGGGTCGTTGGCGTGCTTCATGTGCTCGCGGAACTCGTCGGCGCTCAGATTCCGAAGCACGGAGACTTTGCGCCCGGTTTTCGCCTGAGCGACGTCGGCAAGCTCGTCCAGCGTCAGACCGACGATGCAAAAGCCGGTCCAGCACTTTCCGGTTCCCACGAGCACTTCGGCTTCGGTTGTCTCCTCTTCGCCGATCGAGCGGAATGTGTTTGCAACACTTGCCGGACCGCACCGCGAGCTGTTCGTTTGCCAGTCAAGGCTGGCGTTGAAAGTGGCGGCCACTGGCAGCTTCCAGGCGCTGTTGATCAGCGCAGGGGTGCGGATAACCGACGACTGGATGGCGTCCGGCGAGACTGGGGACGGACCGACAATCAAAAATGCGGCACCGCCGAGCAGGCCAACGCCGGCAATCACAGCCAAAATGAAACTGCGCTTCATTGCTGAACCTCGAAGCAGACGATTTTGTTCGTCGGTCGATGTTGCGATGTCGGCCTCGAGACTACCATATACCGGCATTGCGTGGCAGGGCTCGCCGCCAGGGCGGCTGCGCCTTGCATTTTGCCCGGCCCCGAAAGGATAGTTGAATGGCAGAACTCAAGGTCAGGACCCGAGAAACCGGCGCGCTGGCCGTGATGCCGCCGGGCGGCTTGCCGGTCTTGACAACACCGACCGGCGGCAGCGTCGATGTGGTGACCGGGGTCAACGCTCAGGGCTTCAATCCGCTCGACCTGCTCTATGCCTCCGTCGCCGCCTGCATGGTGCTGAGCGCCCGCATCGCCGCCTCGCGCCTCGGCGTCGCTGCCAACCTCGGCGAGGTCCGCGCCGATGTGAGGGGCGAGAAGGCAGAAGGCGATGTCTCCCGCGTCGGCCGGTTCATGATCGTGCTCGACGTCCAGGGCGATCTCGACGAAGCGACGAAAAGGCGGATTGTCGAGGACGCCGAAACGATCTGCACGGTGAGCAACACACTGCGCACGCCGCCCGAGCTTCACACCACGCTTGCCGGGTAACCAGGACCATCCCATGGCACGCATTTCCCCTGTTGAGTACGACACGGCTTCGCTCGAAATCCGCGCCGAGTATGACAGGGAGCTCAGCCTGCGCGGCCGGATGACCAACATGAAGCGCATCCTGCTGCATTCGCCGGTGGCGCATCGCATCTATGCCGAATGGTTCACCTTGCGGGACCTGCTGCGGCCCGCGCTCGACGACCGCGCCATCTGGCTCTTGTCGCTGGCGATCTCGCAAGTCTGCCGTGCCGAGATTCCGGTCACCTTCTTCCGCCGCGCGCTGATCGATGGCGGCCTTGATCCGGAAGCGATCGAGCCGAGCAAGGATGAAGCGCTGCTGATCGCTTTCGGCAAGGCGGTCGCCGCCAACGCCAATGCGGTCCCGGACAACATCTGGACGGCACTCAAGGCCCGCTACGCCGACACGCTGCTGGTCAATCTTGTCGCCTTCGCCGGCATCATGGTGGCGACCTGCGTGTTCACCAACGCGGTGCGGGTCGATCTTGATCCGGAGTTGGAGGGGTATCGCAAGCGGTGAGGCTGCAGATCTCCCTCACGAGGGGGGAGATTGGCAGCTTCGCCCGTCTCCGCAGGAATCGGGTGGTTCGCACCTCTCATCCGCCCCACTTTGATCGTATCAAAGGAGGCATCCATGACCATCCATTCGATAAGCACCAAACGCGCAACCCGTTCGGCCGAAGCGCGCGTCGCCGCGCAGGACTGGGGCGCTCTTGTCTCGGAGCTGAACAGCTACGGTTCAGCTATCATGCCGGCTCTGCTCTCACCCGAGGAATGCGCCGACATCGCCGCGCTCTATCCGCATGAGGAGCATTTCCGCAGCCATGTGGTGATGGCGCGTCACGGCTTCGGCAAGGGCGAGTACCGCTATCTCCGCTACCCGCTGCCGGATCTTATCGGCGGCCTGCGCACCGCGCTCTACCCCAGGCTGGCCGGCGTCGCCAACGACTGGAACGAGCGCATGGGTGTTGCCCAGCGCTATCCCGCCGACCACGCCGCCTTCCTCCAGCTTTGCCACGAAAACGGCCAGACGCGACCGACGCCGCTGCTCCTCCAGTACGGTCCCGGCGACTTCAACTGCCTGCACCAGGACCTCTATGGCGATCTCGCATTTCCCTTGCAGGTGGCGATCCTGCTCTCCCAACCGGGTGAGGATTTCACCGGCGGCGAGTTCGTGCTCACCGAACAGCGCCCGCGCATGCAGAGCCGCGCCGAAGTGGTGCCGCTCAGGCGCGGCGACGCGGTGATCTTCGCCGTGCACAATCGCCCGGTGCACGGCACCAAGGGCCACTACCGCGTCAATCTCAGCCACGGTGTCAGCCGCCTGCGCTCGGGACGGCGGCATACGGTGGGGATCATCTTCCACGACGCGAAGTAACGGTGCGGCGCTGAAGCTGCCAATCTCCCCCCAAGTGGGGGAGATGCCCGGCAGGGCAGAGGGGGGTGCTGTCCCGCCAGCCTCTCTAGCCTCCAAGTGGTTCAAAAGCGTCCGAATGTCAGCCGCCGCTCGATGCGGTTGCAATCAAACGTCGCGTTCCTTCGCGCCCCCCTCTGGCCTGCCGGCCATCTCCCCCACTTGGGGGGAGATCGGCTGTCACCGTCGCCATCGCCAATTTTCACTGTCGACGCTGCGGCGTTTGCGCTCTTCCCTCGTCGCCTTCATTCGGGTAAGCGCTCGGGCAATCCCGCACATCCCCCTTTACCCTCCCGGACCGCCCCATGATCCGTCTTGAAAATATCGGCAAGCAGAACGGCCGCCAGATCGTCTTCATCGAGGCCTCGGCCGCCTTGCAGAAGGGCGAGAAGGTCGGCCTTGTCGGGCCGAACGGCGCCGGCAAGACGACTTTGTTCCGCATGATCACCGGACAGGAGCAGCCCGACGAGGGCCAGGTGCAGGTCGATCGCGGCGTCACCATTGGCTATTTCAGCCAGGATGTCGGCGACATGGCCGGCCATAGCGCGGTCGCCGAAGTGATGAACGGCGCCGGGCCGGTCAGCGATGTGGCGGCCGAAATGGCCGAACTCGAGGCGGCCATGGCCGATCCTGACCAGGCCGACCGGATGGACGAGATCATCGAACAATATGGCGAGGCGCAGCACCGCTTCGAGGAACTCGACGGCTATGCGCTGGACGGCCGCGCCCGGGAAGTGCTCGACGGCCTCGGCTTTTCGCAGGAGATGATGGACGGCGATGTCGGAAAGCTGTCCGGCGGCTGGAAGATGCGCGTGGCGCTCGCCCGCATCCTTCTGATGCGGCCCGACGTGATGCTGCTCGACGAGCCGTCGAACCATCTCGATCTTGAAAGCCTGATCTGGCTGGAGCAGTTTTTGAAAGGCTATGACGGTGCGCTGCTGATGACCTCGCACGATCGCGAGTTCATGAACCGCATCGTCAACAAGGTGGTCGAGATCGACGCCGGTTCGCTCACCGCCTATTCCGGCAATTACGAATTCTACCAGCAGCAGCGGGCGATCGCCGACAAGCAGCAGCAGGCTCAGTTCGAGCGCCAGCAGGCGATGCTGGCCAAGGAGATCGCCTTCATCGAACGCTTCAAGGCGCGGGCGTCACATGCCGCCCAGGTGCAGAGCCGGGTGAAGAAGCTCGACAAGATCGACCGCGTCGAGCCGCCCAAACGCCGCCAGATCGTCAATTTCGACTTCCAGCCGGCGCCGCGCTGCGGCGAAGACGTCGTAACGCTGAAGAACGTCCACAAAGGCTATGGCAGCCGCTCCATCTATGAGGGGCTCGACTTTCAGGTCCGCCGCCGCGAACGCTGGTGCATCATGGGCGTCAACGGCGCCGGCAAGTCGACACTGCTGAAGCTGGTCGCCGGCGCCTCCGACCCCGATGCCGGCACGGTGGCGCGGGGGCCGAGTGTGAAAATGGGCTATTTCGCCCAGCACGCCATGGAGGTGCTGGAAGGCGAGCGCACCGTGTTCCAGACGCTGGAGGACGCGTTTCCGCAGGCCGGACAGGCGCCGCTGCGGGCACTCGCCGGCTGCTTCGGCTTTTCCGGCGACGAGATCGAGAAGAAATGCCGCGTGCTGTCGGGCGGAGAGAAGGCACGGCTGGTGATGGCGCTGATGCTGTTTGATCCGCCTAATCTTCTGGTGCTGGACGAGCCGACCAACCATCTCGACATCGCCACCAAAGAGATGCTGATCACGGCGCTGTCGCAGTATGAAGGCACCATGCTGTTCGTCTCGCACGACCGCCATTTCCTGGCCGCACTCTCCAACCGCGTGCTGGAACTGACGCCGGAAGGCATCCACACCTATGGCGGCGGTTATACCGAATATGTCGAGCGGACCGGCCAGGAAGCGCCGGGGTTGCGGGGGTAATCCCGCCCGGAAGACGGACGCCTCGGCTCTCGTCCAAAGCGAAGACCGCGCCGCCTAGGGCTTCTCCTCATACGCTGCGATTGCCTTGGCGACGCCGGCAACGAGATGTTCAACATCACTTGCATGTTCGTACGCAATCCCGGTTTGCGCAAACTGCATCGGCGAAAAGTCAGGTGCTATCCGCTTGACCTCTGCCATAATGCGCTGAGCTTCCTTCAGTTCGCCGAGTTGCGCGTGGCACCCCGCCAGCCTTGTCAGTCGCCAGGGGGACTTCGAGGGGACCTTGGACATGCTGACAAGCGCGGCCTTGTAATCTCCAGCCGAGTATTGCGCGATGGCGCGATCATAGTGGTACCAATCAGGATGGATCGGGTTGATCCGTATCGCACTGTCAAGCGCCGCGAGTGCTTCAAGAGGCCTGCCTCTCATCGAGAGCAAGAACCCCATTTGCGCAATCGTATCGGCGTCATAGGGATTGAGGTCGAGCGCGCGCTGAAGGTGATGTTCGGCCGCTTCGAACTGACGGGCATAGATTAAAGCCTGGGCGAGCACGCGATGGCAGCGCGGCTCTTCCGGCGCCAGGGTCACCGCACACTCCGCGCGCTCGATCAGTGAACCAAGCAATTCCGGGGACGCCTCGGCATAGCCGCCGATAATGAGATCGGCGAGCGCGATGTAGGAATGCGCCAAGGCATAGGTCGGGTCCTTTTCGACCGCAGCCTGGAAAAGATCGCGCGCAGCCTTGTTGTCATCATCACCGTAACCGCGCAGCCGGGCCAGTCCACGCAGGAGAAGCTCGTATGCGGCCAGGCTGTCGGGAGGCTTCGGGGTTGCCTGCTTGACACCTGCGTCGTCGAGCCGAGCGACCAGCCGGTTCACCACACGGCAGGCGATTTCTTCCTGCATGTCGAAGATCTGGCCGCCGGACGCAGAAAAAGTTTCGCTCCAGAGGACTCCACCCGTCGAAGCAGTCATGAGACTGACGGTGACCCGCATGCCGTCTGCGCGAGTCGTCGCCCTGCCGCGGACCAGATAGGTTGCGCCAAGGCTGTCGCCAATGGCACGCCAATCGGAAGCGGAATCCGAGGCAAAGGCAAATCCGGAATTGCGTGCCAGCACGTCGACCCTTCCGAAGCGAGCCAACGCATTGACAATGTCCTCGGCAAAACCGTCGACCAAGGGGGTGTCTTCCGGCGCCCCCTCATTGCTGAAACGCAGTACCGCAACGCTCGGGTGTCCGGAGCGCTCTTGCTTTGGCGCCTCGAGAAGAGAGAGGACGTAGCCGCGTTTGGCGACCGTACGGATGATAGTTTGGCTTTCGTCCTGCAGCGCCTTTCGCAACTCCCTGACCGCCTGCGTCAGTGAGTCCTCGGTCACAAAAACGTCTGGCCACACCGCCGACATCAGTTCAGACTTGGTCGCGACACGCCCGACATTCCTGCTGAGATAGGTCAACAGGTCAAACGCCTTGGAGCGCAGAGCGACAGGTTTCCCGTCGCACAACAGTAGCCCGCGGGCAAGATCAAGCTCGCAACTGCCAAGTGCCAGTGGTACGTTCCCTGGGTTTTCTCGCGACATTGAATGCCGATCTGACCAGCTCGACCAAACGCTGCCTGATTGGGGTCCCAATCGGCGCGGACGTCAAGGGATCAGGAGAATTTGATCCGCTTTCACCTTGGCTGGAAGCCATCCGCCTCTCCATGGCGATGATCTCGAGCATTTCGAACATTGTTCCAGGCATGGGCGCACAAGGGGACGCAGCCATGACGGTGGATGCATATTCCAGCAGTTCCTGCCGGGCGGCTTGGCGCGTGCTCTCATTCCCTGACATGTTCGACCTCCTCCAGTTCGTTCAGGAGAACAATGAAGCCAAGGAACGGGCGCGTACCGGAAGATTTCTGAAATTCTGCTGAATCTTTATCTTTCTGTCGATCCATATGTCGAGCGCACGGGGCAGAAGCGCCGGGACTGCGCAGCTAGAGCCATTTCAGGAAACGGTTCTTCCGTCCGCAATTGCGTCAAGCAGGGTTTGTCAGCTCGCCGCTAGCCATTTGCGTGACTGGGCGAATGTCTTGAAGGCTTTTGCGTCCATCGGGTAGCCGAACAGGAAGCCTTGCAGGATATCGCAGCCAAGCTCTTTCAGGATCTGCGCGTGCTCCATTGTCTCGACACCCTCGGCGATCACTTCGATACCGAGCGACTTTCCGATGTCGATGATGGACGACACCAGCTGCCGCTGCGCGGTTGAACTGGTGATGGGGGTGACCAGCTGGCGATCGATCTTGAGGCGACGCGGCCGCAACTTCAGGAGCGAGACGATCGAGGCATGTCCGGTGCCGAAATCGTCGATCTCGATGTCGATACCGAGCCCCTTTATGTGCTCGATGTTCCAGGTGACCAGTTCGTCGTTTTCGTCGAGGAAAATCGACTCCACCAGCTCGAACGACACGGTCCCTTTCTTGATGGCAAGCTTGCGCAAACCCTTGATCAGGTCCTTGTCCTCCAGGCGCCTGGCGGAGACGTTGACCGACACGCGCGGGATGTTGAGGTGGCTGCGCGACCAGCGCTCGAAATTATCAAGCGCCTGCGTCAGGACAGTGCGGTCGATAAGCGCCACGACATTGAGTTCTTCAGCCACCTTGATGTAGGCGTCGGGGGTCAGCATGCCGCGTTGCGGATGGTCCCAACGTGACAGCGCCTCGACGCCGACGATCTCCAGCGTCTTGGCGTCGAACTGCGGCTGGTAGTAGACGACGAATTCGTTCCGCTCGAGTCCGCCCAGAATCTCGTCGGCGGTTTGCTTGGTCCGAACGATCTCGCTCTGCAGCTCTTCGTTGAAAAACTCGTAGCGGTTGCGGCCACGGCCTTTCGCCCGGTACAGGGCGAGATCGGTATTGACGAGCAATTGCTTGGCGTCGACGCCGCTGTTGGCTGCAATGCCGATGCTTACGCCGAACCGGCACTGGTGACCCAGATAGTCGACCGGCTGGCGCATGGCGTCGATGATGTGGTCGGCAAGTGCGGCGAGCTCCTTGTCGTCGCGTCCATGGCTCAGCACGACAAACTCGTCGCCGCCGATGCGCGCAACGAAATCGGCACCGCCGACGCTGGCCTGGATGACTTTCGAAGCATGCACCAGCAATGCATCGCCGGCTGCATGGCCGAGCGTGTCGTTGATCTGCTTGAAACGGTCAAGGTCGAGATGCAGCAATGCTGCGCGGCCCTCGGCTTCGTGGTTTTCGGCAAGCATCTCATCCAGATACCGACGGTTGGGCAGGCCGGTCAGCGAATCGTGCAGCGCGACATGCTCGATGCGGGCCTTGGCCATATTCAGTTCGGCATTCTTCGATTCTGAAAGGCGACGTTCGCGCACGAGATTCTCGTTGAGCAGCACGTCCCAGGTCACGTCCCATTCGGCGCCGATCATTTTTGATCCGCCGTTGATGTCCTGGAAGAAACTGGCGCGTGTGCGGACATGGCGAATGGTGCCGTCCGGTCGCAAAAGCCGATACTGCGAAGAGTAGGGGCCTTGTGTCGCGGCAGCCGAATCGAAGTCCGCTTTCGCCCGCTCGAAATCTTCAGGGTGGATCGCCAGCGCCCAGTCGTCATAGCCGCGGGTCTTTCCGTCGGCAGGCTTGCCATAGATTTCGTTGATGCGGTCGTCCCATACGAGCTCGTTGGTGACGAGGTCGTGCTCCCACACGCCTATCCCCGAGGCTTCCAATGCCAGCTCCAGCCGCCGGGACAGGCGCCTCAGCTCGGCGTCATTTTTCTGTCGTTCACCGAAAAGACGTCCGGCCACGAGGATCGGCAGCACCACCAGCGCGCCGGCGAGCGCCATGAGCCCCCGCAAAAGCCACTCATTTTTCGGACCGGTCGGCCAGCCGCCCTTCGGTATGGCCGAAATCTGCCAGGAGCCTGAAGGCAGCTGCACCTCGGCCATCACCGGATTGCCGGCCACGACATTGTCGCCGCCGAAGAACAGTTCGCCGCCACCCCCCAGCGCATCCTTGCCGATGAGCGCCACATCGATATCGAGCTCAGGGTCGGTCAGTCCGCTCGCGCTGTAGAGCCGATCGATATCGATCACGGCCGAGACAATCCCCCAAAACCGGTCGCCGCCACCCGCCGTCGGCACGAAGACAGGGATACGGCCGATGAAGCCACGTCCGCCTTGCGCCAATTTGACCGGCCCGGCGAGCACCAGCGCGCGCTGGTCGCGAGCCCGAAGCGCAGCCATGCGTTGCGCCTCGGTCTTGCGGTAGTCCAGCCCGATGGCTTTCTCATTGCCTTCCAGCGGGTATATCAGCGTGATGACGAGATCGGGCGCGCCGGCAACGTCACGCAACTGCGATCTTTGCTCGAACAGATTGCGGGCGAGCGCCGCAAATCTCTGCTGGCCCATATAGGGCTCGGTCACGATCGTCGAAACGAGACCCTGAACCAGCTGGAGATTGCCGGTTATGTTGCCTTCGAGCTTGGCGCGTATGATGTTGACCTTGGCCAGGACATCAGCGCGCGCCAGCTGATCGGAAACCTCTCTGTTCCTCTGGTCGGCAACCAGGGCACAGACGAGAAGCACAACAAAGGCAATCGCCGCCGGCAAGTTGGCGGAAGAAAAAATGGCTCGTTTCAACCGGCCGGGATTGAACCTCGTTCCTGCCAATTCGGTCTGGATACCTTTCTAGGGACAGTAGTCCGTCCGTCGACCATAGTAGCTAAAGTTTAAATTTGAACTTCAAGGTGCACTCTGAGAATAGACGTTGAGATCTTGGTTGTCAGCATAGGGGGCGAAAGCTGAGTGCCTTGCGACGGAGACAAAGGTCTAGGGCGGTGCCCTGAAGAATGAAGTGCGCAAGCGGCATCGGGCCGCCACTCGCAATTTTCGTATCCGAAATCGAAAAGGTCGACTGATCTTGCCTCGCGGGGCCTGCTCCGGGAGCCTTACTTTCCCGCCATCTGATCGGCCAGCGCCTGCGCCTGGGCGAGCAGCGCCGGGAAGGCCGGGTCTCCCGGCAAATGATCGCCCATGCAGGCGCGATAGTCGCTATCGCCCTTGTCCCAGGCGGCGTTGGAGGAATCGAACGCCTTTTCGTCCTTGAGCTCCGAAGCTTGGTAGGCCTCCTGGAATTTCTGCGCGGCGGCATCCGCAGCAGCCCAAACGGCGTCGCAGGCGGCGATCTTCGGAACGGCAGGGGCCGCCGGCGCCGCCATGATTCTAACGCTGTCGCCTTTGACGAGCGTAACGATGACTTCCTGCTCGTAGATCGGCCCAACATCCTGCGTCCAGCCGCCGAGCCGGGCGAAGGCGATGTTGGCGCCTTGCGGGGTCTTCAGCGGAAAGTCGAGCGTCCCTTCAAAGGCGGCATCGCTGTTGATCGCCTGGGTATAGAAAGCATCGAGCTTCAGCGCCTCATCGATGCTTGCAGGCAGTTTGAAACTCTCGTCGGTCTCGGCGGCTTTGGCCTTTAGCCAGCGCTCCAGCAGCCCTCGCGTCGTTGCCACCAGGGTGGGGCCGTTGTCGCCTTTGGTGTATCGCAGCCCATCGAGCATGCCGTAGCCGATGTCGGAGTCGCTGAGGCTTTCGATATTGATCGTGCCGGTTGCCGGAAAATCCTTGACAGCCAAGGGGCCGATAATGCCGGAAAGACGCTGTTGCAGGTCGGCCAGCGCCTTCTCGTTCTGGGCGTCGATGGTTTCGATCGCCGTGTTCGCGTTGTTCAGCGCCGCGATGGCCGCAATCGCCTTGTCGCGCGCGGTGATATAGTCATCCTCCGGCGAGGCCGCGAAAGCCACGCTGCTGACGAGCGCGAACAGAAACGTCCACATCAACCGCATGACGCAGTCCCCTCATTGATCATCGACAGGCCTGAGAGCCTCCGGGGACTTCGCGGCTATTGCGTGGCGGAATCAACGAGAAGCGGCTTCGGCGCTTGAAGATCGAAGGCTTCAGCCTGCCTTGCGCTTCTCCACTTCCGCCTTCCTCAGCAGGAAGCGCTGGATCTTGCCGCTTGGGGTCTTCGGCAGTTCGGTGACGAACTCGACCTCGCGCGGATAGGAATGCGCCGAGAGCCGCTTCTTGACGTGTTGGGCAAGCTCTTCGGCGAGCTTCGGATTGCCCTTGTAGGCCGGTGCCAGCACCACGAAGGCCTTGACGATCTCGGTGCGCTGCGGATCGGGCACGCCGACGACGGCCGCCTCGTTGACCGCCGGATGCTCGATCAGCGCGCTTTCGACATCGAACGGGCCGATGCGGTAGCCGGCCGAGGTGATGACATCGTCGGCGCGACCGATGAAGGACACCGAGCCGTCCGGTTCGTACTCCACCGTGTCGCCGGTGCGGTAGTAGCCGCCTGATATCGCCGGCGTCTCGGCCTGATGATAACCCTCGAACCAGCGCAGCGGCGATCTGCCAATGTCGACGGCAAGGATACCGGGCTGGTTGGGGCCGAGCTCGTTGCCGGCCTCGTCGAGCACCACCATGCGGTAGCCGGGCATGGCGAAGCCGGCCGAACCCGCGCGCACGAGATGCGAGAGCCCATGATGGTTGTTGACCATCATGCCGTTTTCGGTCTGGCCGTAATGATCGTGGATGGGGGCGGCGAGATTGGCGTCGAACCAGCGGATCACTTCCGGATTGAGCGGTTCGCCGGCGCTGCTCACCACGCGCAGTTTGCCTTTTACACGAGCGGCAGCCTCAGGCCCTTCCGCCATCAGCAGGCGATAGGCGGTCGGCGAGCCGGCAAGGCTGGTGACGCCGAGCCGCTCGATGATGTCGTAGGTGCTTTTGGCGTTGAAGGCGCCTTCATAGAAGGTCGTGGCGATGCCGAGCTGCAACGGGCCGGTGATGGCGTAATAGAGGCCGTAGGCCCAGCCGGGATCGGCGATGTTCCAGAAGATGTCGTCGGCACGGAGCCCGATCGCATCGCGCATATAGGCTCCGAAGGCCAGCAGCGCGCGCAGCGGCACCGGCACGCCCTTGGGCAGGCCGGTCGTGCCGGAGGTCGACATCATCATGAACAGGTCGTCGCCCTTGCGCATCACCGGTTGGCAGTCGGGCGAGGCGGCCGCAACGGCGGCGCGGAAATCGATGTCGCCTTCCGGCAGCGCCTCGTCGGATCCAAGAATGGTCGCGATTTGCGCAGGTGTCTCGACCTCGTCGAGCTTGCCGCGATTGGCCGGGTTGGTCACCACGATCTTCGCGTCGCTATAGCCAAGACGGTGCTCGATGGCCTTCGGGCCGAAGGCGGTAAACAGCGGCTGATAGACGGCGCCGATCCGCCATGTGCCGAGGATCAGCGCCACCAGTTCGGGGATGCGCGGCAGCATGCCGGCGACGACATCGCCGGCACCGACGCCGGCAGCCTTGAGCACACTGGCGGCGCGACCCGACATGTCGGCGAGATCGTCGAAGCTGAATTCTCGCAATTCGCCGCCGGCCGAGATCGCGCGCAACGCCAGCCGGTTTTCACCGGTGTAGCGTCCGCAGCATTCGACATAGGCATTGATGCCGGTTGCAGGGTTGCCATGCAAGCGGGCGATCTCGTCCTCGATGCGAAAGCGCTGAACGGCATCCTCATAGCGCGGTCTTTTGCTCATGGCGGTCCTCCCTGTCAGCGCCCAACTCCCCCTTGGCGCGCCCGTCAGATTGCCCGAAATCGTTCCGCTGGTCGATTGCGTCGAAAGTCGGGATTAGCCACTTTCTCCCCGTTTTACGGGGAGAAATGCCCGGCAGGGCAATGAGGGGCAGCGTCAGCCTCTGAGGTCGGCGGGAACTCTACGGATCAACGTCGGCGGCAACAGATGGTTGACCAACTCCCTCAACCGGCCGATAGCTCCGCGCAAATTGCTGCTCCGAGACCTCCAATGACCACAGACACCAATCTCAAAGCCGCCGATGCCGACACCGCCTGGCAGGACGACGTCCGCGCGGGCGTCCGCCATGTCCGCGATCTCGCCTCGCTGCCGCTGTCGCCCTTAGAGCGGGCGGCGGCGCAGGAAGCGGCCGTGCGGCACAAAGTGCGTGCCCCAAAAACCTATCTCGACCTGATCGACTGGAACGATCCCGCCGATCCGATCCGCGCGCAAATCATTCCGTCGCCGGATGAGCTGGTGGAAACCGAGGGCGAGCTCGACGATCCAATCGCCGACCATGCCTTCAGTCCGGTGCCGCGACTGACGCACCGCCATGCCGACCGCGTGCTGTTGTTCCCGACCTATCAATGCGCGGTCTATTGCCGCTTCTGCTTCCGCAAGGAGTCCCTGACCTCGATCGGGCGTGGCTATACGCGCGACGCCCTCGAAGAGGCTTTTGCCTATATCGAAGCCCGCACCGAAATCCGCGAGGTGATCCTGACCGGTGGCGATCCGCTGTCGCTGCCGGACAAGACGCTGGCTGAAATCCGCGCCCGCATCGAGGCGATCGCGCATGTGCGGCTGCTGCGCATCCACACGCGTGTGCCTGTCGTGCTGCCGACGCGCATCACGCCGGGGCTGGTTGGCGCCTTGCAGGGCCGGCTGATGGTCACCGTCGTCACCCATTTCAACCACGCGCGGGAGATCACGCCGGCCACCGAGGTGGCCTGTCGCACTTTGCGCCAGGCAGGCTTCGTGCTGCTTAACCAGAGCGTCCTGCTCAAGGGCGTCAACGACACGGTGGAAGTGCTGGAGGAACTCTGCCGCGAGCTGATGTATCGTCTGGGGGTAAAGCCCTATTACCTGCACCACGGCGACCTCGCGCGCGGCATGGCGCATCGGCGCACCACCATTGCCGAGGGACAGGCGCTGGCCGGCGCGCTGCGCGCCCGCCTGTCGGGCATCTGCAATCCCGTCTATGTGCTGGACCTGCCGGAAGGCGGTGGCAAGGTGCCGCTCGGGCCGTGTTATATCGAGGCGCAGGACGGGCAGGACTGGCGCATTCGCGGCCAGGATGGCGAGGTGAGGGTGTATCGGGACGTTGGGGGGTAGGCAGCGCCGGTTCCGCCAATGACCGCTGCCGGCCTGCTGTGGGTCATGATGATTGACCGGCCATACATGTTCGGTCGCATCCCGTATATTGACATAAAGATATCCTTATGTGATGGTTGTCGCCTCAAGGATAAAAAATGTCGCAGAATTCTGCATCGCTGGATGCGTTGTTCGGCCCCGTCGCGGTAAGGCCCGACGGTTCCGAAGTGCTTGCGGCACTCACCGCGGCGGCGCGCGAGCGCATCCTCATCCTTGACGGCGCCATGGGCACGCAGATCCAGGGTCTGGGTTTCGACGAGGAGCATTTCCGCGGCGAGGCCTTCGCCGGCTGCGCCTGCCACCAGCAGGGCAACAACGACCTGCTGATCCTGACGCAGCCCGCAGCGATCGAGGAGATCCACTATCAGTACGCCATCGCCGGCGCCGACATCCTCGAGACCAACACCTTCTCCTCGACCTCGATCGCCCAGGCCGATTACGGCATGGAGGACGCCGTCTACGCGCTGAATCGCGACGGTGCGCGGCTGGTGCGGCGCGCCGCCATTCGCGCCGAGCAGGAAGACGGCAAGCGCCGCTTCGTCGCCGGCGCGCTGGGGCCGACCAACCGCACCGCCTCGATGTCACCCGACGTCAACAATCCCGGCTATCGTGCCGTGACCTTCGACGATCTGCGCCTGGCCTATGGCGAGCAGTTGCGCGGGCTGATCGACGGCGGCGCCGACATTATCCTGATCGAGACCATCTTCGACACGCTGAACGCCAAGGCGGCGATCTTCGCCTGCAACGAGATCTTTCTCGAGAAGGGCGTGCATCTGCCGGTGATGATTTCCGGCACCATCACCGATCTCTCCGGCCGTACATTGTCGGGCCAGACGCCGACCGCCTTCTGGCATTCGGTGCGCCACGCCAGCCCCTTCACCATCGGCCTCAACTGCGCGCTCGGCGCCAACGCCATGCGCGCGCATCTGGCCGAAATATCCGGCGTCGCCGACACCTTCGTCTGCGCCTATCCGAATGCCGGCCTGCCGAATGAATTCGGCCGCTATGACGAGAGCCCGGACTTCATGGCCGCGCAGATAGAGAATTTCGCCAGGGAAGGGCTGGTCAACGTCGTCGGCGGCTGCTGCGGCTCGACGCCGGAGCACATCCGCGCCATCGCCGAGGCGGTCAAGAAATATCCGCCGCGTCCCATCCCCGAGATCGCGCGCAAGATGCGGCTGTCCGGACTGGAGCCGTTCACGCTGACCGACGAGATTCCCTTCGTCAATGTCGGCGAGCGCACCAACGTCACCGGCTCGGCCAAGTTCAGAAAGCTGATCACGGCGGGCGACTATGTCCCGGCGCTCGACGTGGCGCGCGATCAGGTCGCCAATGGCGCGCAGATCATCGACATCAACATGGATGAAGGCCTGATCGATTCGAAGAAGGCGATGGTCGAGTACCTCAATTTGATCGCCGCCGAGCCCGACATCGCGCGTGTGCCTGTCATGGTCGACAGTTCGAAATGGGAAATCATCGAGGCCGGCCTGAAATGCGTGCAGGGCAAGCCGCTGGTCAATTCCATCTCGATGAAGGAAGGCGAAGAAGCGTTCCTGCATCATGCCAGGCTGGTGCGCGCCTATGGCGCGGCCGTGGTCGTCATGGCCTTCGACGAGGCCGGCCAGGCCGACACCAAGGCGCGCAAGGTCGAGATCTGCACCCGTGCCTACAAGCTCTTGACGGAACAGGCCGGTTTCCCGCCCGAGGACATCGTCTTCGACCCCAATGTCTTCGCGGTCGCCACCGGCATCGAGGAGCATGACAATTACGGCGTCGATTTCATCGAGGCCGCCGGCGACATCACTGCGACGCTGCCGCATGTCCATATCTCGGGCGGCGTCTCCAACCTGTCTTTCTCGTTCCGCGGCAATGAGCCGGTGCGCGAGGCCATGCACGCCGTGTTCCTCTACCACGCCATCCAGCGCGGCATGGACATGGGCATCGTCAATGCCGGCCAATTGGCCGTCTACGACACGATCGAGCCGGAGCTGCGCGAGGCCTGCGAGGATGTCGTGCTCAACCGCGCACCTAGGGCCGGCGGCACCGCCACCGAGCGCATGCTGGAGATCGCCGAGCGTTTCAAGGGCGCCGCCGGCAAGGAGGGCAAGGAGCGCGATCTCGCCTGGCGCGAGCTGCCGGTCGAAGGGCGCATTTCGCATGCGCTGGTCAACGGCATCACCGAATTCATCGACGCCGATACCGAGGAAGCACGGCTGGCAGCCGAGCGTCCGCTGCATGTCATCGAAGGCCCGCTGATGGCCGGCATGAATGTCGTCGGCGACCTGTTTGGCGCCGGAAAAATGTTCCTGCCGCAAGTCGTGAAATCGGCACGGGTGATGAAGCAGGCGGTGGCCGGATTGCTGCCGCATATGGAGGCGGAGAAACTGGCCAACGCCGCCAACGGCATCGACAATGGCGAGCGCCAGACGGCCGGAAAAATCCTGATGGCGACGGTCAAGGGCGATGTCCACGACATCGGCAAGAACATCGTCGGCGTGGTTCTGGCCTGCAACAATTACGAGATCATCGATCTCGGCGTCATGGTACCGGCGGCCAACATCCTGCAGACGGCGCGCGAGCAAAATGTCGACATCATCGGCCTCTCCGGTCTGATCACACCATCGCTGGACGAGATGGTGCACATGGCCGCCGAGATGGAGCGCGAAGGCTTCGACATTCCGCTGCTGATCGGCGGCGCGACGACCAGCCGCGTGCACACCGCGGTGAAGATCCACCCGCGCTATTCCAAGGGGCAGACGGTCTATGTCACCGACGCCAGCCGGGCGGTCGGCGTGGTCTCGTCGCTGCTCTCGAACGACGGCAAGGCCGATTATGTCGACACGGTGCGGGCCGAATACAAAAAAGTCGCCGACGCCCATGCCCGCTCCGAGGCCGACAAGCAGCGGCTGCCGCTGGCCAAAGCAAGGGCCAATGCGCACAAGGTCGACTGGTCGGCCTACCAGCCGCCGAGGCCGTCCTTCACGGGCGTGAAACTGTTCCAGGACTGGGACCTGGCGGAGCTCTCGCGCTACATAGACTGGACGCCGTTCTTCCAGACCTGGGAGCTGAAGGGCCGTTATCCCAAGATCCTCGAGGATGAAGCGCAGGGCCCTGCCGCGCGCCAGCTGTTCGAGGATGCGCAGGCGATGTTGAAGAAGATCATCGCCGAAAAGTGGTTTGCGCCGCGCGGCGTCATCGGTTTCTGGCCGGCCAATGCCGTCGATGACGACATCAAGCTGTTCACGGATGAGGCACGCTCGCAGGAGTTGGCGACCTTCTTCACGCTGCGCCAGCAATTGACCAAGCGCGACGGCAAGGCCAATGTCGCGCTGTCGGATTTCGTCGCGCCTGCCGAGAGCGGCAAGCCCGATTATATCGGCGGTTTCATCGTCACCGCCGGCATCGAGGAAGTGGCGATCGCCGAGCGCTTCGAGCGGGCCAATGACGATTACTCCTCGATCATGGTCAAGGCGCTGGCCGACCGTTTCGCCGAAGCGTTTGCCGAGCGCATGCACGAGAAGGTGCGCAAGGATTTCTGGGGCTACGCGGCCGACGAGAAGCTGGCGCCGGACGAACTGATCGGCGAACCCTATCGCGGCATCCGCCCGGCGCCCGGCTATCCCGCGCAGCCCGACCATACCGAGAAGGCAACGCTGTTCAGGCTGCTCGACGGCGAGCGCAATGCCGGCGTCAGCCTGACCGAGAGCTACGCGATGTGGCCGGGCTCGTCGGTCTCCGGCCTCTATCTCGCCCATCCCGAAAGCTATTATTTCGGCGTCGCCAAGGTCGAACGCGACCAGGTCGAGGATTACGCCCGCCGCAAGGACATGCCGCTGGCCGAGGTCGAGCGCTGGCTCGGCCCGATCCTCAACTATGTGCCCGTGGATTACGCAGAGGCGGCGGAGTAGCGCTTACGCTCGGAATTTTCCCAAATTGGGAAAATTCCGCTTGTTCCCAATACGGGAATATCTTATATCGAACCATGCAGATAATTGCCAAGAAGGCACTGAGGGACTTCTGGGCCAAACACAATCAGGCCGAGGCGCCTTTGACTGCGTGGTACGTGACTGTCGGTAGGGCCGACTGGAAGACTCCCGCCGACATCAAGGACGCGTTCGGTGCAACAGTTGATTTTGTCGGCGACAATCGCGTCATTTTCGACATTGGTGGCAACAAATACCGCTTGATCGTCCACGTCGCCTACAAGTTTCACCGTGTCCTGATCAAATTCGTCGGGACGCACAAGGACTATGACAAGATTGATCCGGAGAAGGTGTGATGGAAAACATTCGCCCCATTAAAACCGAAGCCGACTACGATTGGGCGATTGCCGAGATCACCAGATATTTTGAGAATGAGCCCGAGGTGGGCTCTGCCGACGGTGATCGCTTTGACGTTCTCGCAACCCTGATCGAGGCCTACGAGGACAAGCACTATCCAATTGAAGCCCCGGATCCTGTTGAGGCCATTCGTTCTCATATGGAACTGTTCAAGCTCTCGCGTAAGGCTTTGGCCGATGTAATCGGGTCATCGCCTCGCGCGAGTGAAGTGCTGAGCCGAAAGCGTGCCCTCACCATGGATATGGTCTTCAAGCTCAACAAGGAATGGCACATTCCAGCGGAAGTTCTTGTGCGGCCCTACCACCTTGCGAAGGACAAGGAACGCAAGCGCGCTTAGCGCATTTTGCCGCCCAGCAGCCTGACCACGAGCGAACCGGACGGCAACAGGTTCAAGGGCGGCGCCAGATGAACTGGCGCGATCAGTAGATCGAGGCATCCGAGCAAGTCCGGCCACGCCGCTTTTGCTGATTTCTCCCCTTCCAAAAAAATCTCACCGCACCGGGGAATAAAGCACGGCCCTTCCGGGTCTTGTTATCAGCGGGGCCATTCCAGCCCGCGACCCAAAGAAACGAAACAAGGAATTTTGGACATGACCAAGCTCGCTTTCAGCGTGGCTGCGATGCTGCTTGCCTCGAGCGCTGCCTTTGCCGGCAGCGACCACTTCACCAACAAGGCCACCCAGCCTGCCGTGGACACCAATGCCACGGCGTCAATTCCCTACACAGCGCACCAGGACGGCGTCGACGCCAAGGTGACGACCGGGCCGAGCCAGGGCTCGGTGCAGGACATCATTGACCGGCACAACCGCGACAGCATCTGGGGCCGCTGAGTCATGGGCGCCGGCGCCGGATCCGCGCCGCCGCCTCAACCGATCAGGACGGGGAGCCAGCGCTCTCCGTCATCTCTCTTCCGCGACTTCGGACACCACTCACAAGAGGAGATCACCATGTTCAGCATGACACGTCGCACATTGCTTGGAACCACGCTCGCCGCAACGGCCTTCGGTCTTGCCGGCAAGCTCGAATTCACCAGACCCGCCTTCGCCGAAACGCCGGTCGAGCCGTCGATAGGCTTCTACAAATACAAGGTCGGCGATATCGAGGTCACCGCCATCTATGACGGCATCTGGCGCAAGCCCCACGATCCGGCCTTCATTAGGGATGTCTCGGTCGACGACACCAAGGCAGCACTCGCCAAGGCCGGCCTGACCACCGACTTCATGCCGATCCCGCTCACCGTTGTCGTGCTCAAGATGAACGGCAAGCTGATCATGATGGATGCCGGCTCGGGCGTCGGCCAGTGGCAGACCAACGCCACGCATCTGCCGGCCAACATGGCCGCCGCCGGCATCGACTACAAGGCGATCGACACCATCATGATCTCGCATTTCCACCCCGACCATGTCTGGGGCCTGATGGAAAAGGGCACCAACGCGCCGGTGTTCCCCAATGCCGAGCTGATCGTCAACGCCACCGAATACAATTGGTGGACCGACCCCAGCCGGCTGGCGAAACTGCCGGAGGGCCGCAAGCCCGCTGGCAAGCGCATCGCCGAAAACTTTCCGAAATGGAAGAACTGGAAGCTGGTTCAGGACGGCGCCGAAGTCGTGCCCGGCATCCAGATCATCGCCGCCCCCGGCCACACGCCGGGCCACTCGGTCTACCTCGCCAACTCCGGCAAGGAACAGCTGATGATCTCGGCCGACACCATGTATGTGCCAGCGCTTCTCGCGCCGCATCCGGAATGGCAGGGCAGCTACGACCAGGATGGGCCGACGGCGATTACCACGCGCCACAAGATCATCGACCGGGTCATTGCGGACAACATCCGCATTTCCGGGTCGCACTTCCCGTTCCCCGGCACCGGCGTCTTCGTGAAAGACGGCAATGCCTATGGCTTCACTCCCGTGCAGATCTGAGCGCGGCAACCCTACAAAGCGAGAAAGACAATGAAACAAATCTATCTGGGCAGGAACGCCCTGTTCGGCCTGCTCGGCGCCATTGCCGTGCTGACCGTGGTCCCGGTCGCGACTGTCATTCCGGCCTATGCGGTCGATGACGTCGAGGGCACCGACGCGCCCAACCTCACCGCCGTCCAGGCCAAGATCGCAGCCAAGGATTACAAGGGCGCGCTGGCCGATTTGCGCGATCTCGCGCAGGACAACCAGCAGGCCGACGTCTACAATCTGCTCGGCTTTACGCTGCGCAAGACCGGCGATTTCACCACCGCGCTGACCTACTACAACAAGGCGCTGGAGCTGAAGCCCGACCACAAGGCCGCCCGCGAATACCTGGGCGAGCTCTATGTCGAGACCGGCGACATGACCAAGGCCAACGAGCAGCTGGCCTCGCTGCAGAAGCTGTGCCCCGCCGGCTGCGAGGAGCTCGAAGACCTGCAAAAGGCCATCGCCACCAAGGTGACGCAGTAAGCCGCAGCCTAGAAAAGCTTGGGTTCCTCGCCCCCACAAAGTGGGGGAGAGGTGGCTCGGCGAAGCCGAGACGGAGAGGGGGCCCTGGCGCCGACCTCAACCTCAACCCACCACAGTTGGGCGTCCGTGGCCGGCGCCCAAAAAGCCGGAGCCGGCATGCTTCCCTCAGGCCGGCTCCGGCCCCTCAGACATCACCACTTCCAGCGCAGCTCCTGCGCGCCCCACCGGGCGCGCGGCGCCTGCCCATTGCCAAGACCCGGAGCCAGATCATGACACCCACGGACCACGCCGCGAAGCTTCGCCTACTCGCCGCAAAATACCACCTCAAGGACATCACCCTGCTCGCCGGCCGCCTGCTTCTCTCGGTGCTCTTCCTGCACGAAGGCCTGACGCTGGCCACCCATTTCGACGCCGCCGCCAAGGCGATGGCAGCCCTTGGCGTCGGCCTGCCGCTGTTCATCGCCACGCTCGCGCTGCAACTGGGGGCAGGGCTCGCAATAGCATCCGGCCTGCTCACCCGCCTCGGCGCCATCGGCCTTGGCCTGTTTTGCCTGGCAACAGCCACGCTGTTCCACACCAACCTCGCCAGCCAGAACGAACTGCTGCATTTCGAAAAGGACCTGGCAATCACCGGCGGCATGCTCGTGCTGGCCATGACAGGCGCCGGCGCATTCTCGCTGGACCGCCTGGTGACGTGCTATCTGCAGCAGCGCCAGCGCGACAAGGACATGGTGGCCGCGCTGCTGGCGGCGGAGAATGACTTCACAGTGGATGTGCGGCTTCCGGTTTGAGGCACCGAGGCCCTCCAGTTGCCGACCCTTGCCAAATGCTTGCTTGCTGGAACCAGTCCCGATGCTCGGCATTCTATTAGCTGTGGATCAAGGAGTGGGTGATGAAAGCGGTTTTGGCACTGATAGCTGGCTTCGTTCTGACCCTTGCGGTCTTTGCCAGCGGGCTGGCTTTCGCCGCCTGGCTGATTGTCGCCAAGCCCGTGCAGCAGGCCAGGCCCGCCGACAGTGTCTCGCCGTTGTGGACCAAGGACGCACAGAAGGTGGACAAGGCCACGCTAGGGTTGGAGCGCGTGGCCGCCGCGCAACCCGCGGCACCCGACGCCTCCGCCAGGATGCAGTCGCCGGACCCGACCAGCACAGGCGCGGTGGCGCCCGATGCGCGCGAGCAGCAGGCCAGGCTGCCGGCTGCCCATGTCAGCTGGTGCGCGGACCGCTACCGCTCGTACAATCCTGACGACAACAGCTACATGTCCTACAGCGGACAGCAGCGACCCTGCGTCTCGCCCTATCTTGAAACCAGTGCCGCCGACCAAGGCGCGCAGCAACCCGCCGACGTCAGCTATGTTGGCGCCGGCCCTCTGGTGGCAACAGCGGACCTTTCGGACGATCACGTCGAATCCTGCTTCAGCCGCTACCGCTCCTACCGTCCCGAGGACAACAGCTACCAGCCCTATTCCGGCGGGCCAAGGCGCCAGTGCGAGTAGGGTTGCCTGAATCGCGTGCGATCCCTGGCCATTTCGATCACGCAAATTCTTTGGATCAATCTCATCATCGCGGCGTTCTTCCCTGACACCAAGGAGGAACGACGATGGGTGACGAACGGCACGAGAAGATCCAGAAGCGCGCTTACCAGATCTGGCAGCGCGAAGGCGGTGGTGATCCCGAGCATCACTGGCACCGGGCCGAGGCCGAAATCGACCGGGAAGCCGCTTTGCCGCTGACCGCCGACGACGCTCTGCCGCAAACCAGAGAGATCGCCAGCACCGACGTCCTGGCGGTCGAGGAACTGGCCATGCGCACCGGCATATCGGGCGACGAAGCGCAGGAGTTGCTTGACCGCCTGGGCGCCGACAGGGCTGCGGTTGAGCAGGCGGCGCGGAGCCTCAAGGGGAAAGGGCGGCGCACGTCTTGATCGGGGGCCTCACGGCGCCAGAGGCTTGGCGAAGGCATGGATGGCGCGCCATTGATCACGGGGCCGGATCTACTGCTGCGCCCGCGCACTCTGCCAAAGCCAGATTGCGAGCGAGCTGGATCGCCCACGGATCTGGGTCTCCACAGGTCCTCTTAAAGCACCGGATTTGAACAACGCGCAGTCGCGACCGGCGACCTCAAGCATTTCGTAACTCACCGCCACTTCGGCATTCTGGTCGGCAGCGATCTCCATCAAGCGACTTGCAACGTTGACGGTGTCGCCGATGGCCGCGATGTGCTGACGCCCTTCGCCGCCGAGTCGTGAGGCCACGATTGTTCCATGATGGGCTCCAATCTTGAAGCCGATCCGGGATGCGGTCGACGCAGGCAACGAGGCAAGCCAATCGTTGGTGCGGCTGGAGAGCCCGACACAACAGCGGGCAGCATTGAAGGCGTCGTCTGTCGCCGGTTCCGGCAGGCCGAACAGGATCATGGCGCCGTCACCCATGAAACTCGTGACAACGCCACCACAGCTTGTCACTTCTTCGTCCACCAACGCGTGAAAATTGTTCAGGAGTTCGCGTGTGGCGCTCGGTCCCAATGTTTCACTCAGTCCGGTGAAGCCGGACAGGTCGATGAACAGGATGGCGGCTTCTGTCCGGACGGGTTCCGAGAGGAAGTCGCCATGCTTGGCGAGCCATGCCCCCAGTCCTGGGGCTTCAACGCGTTGAAGCAATTGGCTCTGCGTGGCGAAATATTGGGCCCGGCTCCTGCCCAGCCAAAGTTGCGCGGCCCCAAACAGGATTGCCGGCGGAATGGCGGCGGTCATCGGCAGCGCGGCGCTCAGCCAGATATGGTGCAGGAAAGCGGTCATGTTGACCACCAACCAGATCAGGACCACGCCGGCGACCGCCGCGAGGCCGATGGCGTTTCGGCGCCACGCCAACAGGCCGACAAGAAGCATGGGCAGCGCCACTGCAAAGCCCGCGTCTGCAAGGCGAACGTTCTGGTCGCGCACGATTCCGTCGCCGGCCATCAGATGGGCAATCGCCGTCGACATGACCTCGACGCCGGGCAGTATGGGATCGAACGGTGTCGGGAAGACATCGCCGGTGCCGGTTGCGGTCGCTCCTATCAAGACAATTCGACCCCGGATAGCGCCGGGATCGAACTGGCCCGCCAGCACGGTCGCAGCACTGATCGTGCGGATCGTGCCGCGCGGGCCATAGAATGTCAGAGGCAGGATGTGACCAATGTCCGTTCGGATCGACCGTCCGTCCAGCGATAGATCATCGGGCGCAATTCCAGGGTCCTCTCCCGCCGCCATGGCGGCGACACGCAAGGAGAAGGACGCTTGCAACTGATCTCCGGCCCGAAACAGCAACGGCACGAACCGGGGTGTTCCCGTCCTGTCGGTGACCACGTTCACGACGCCGACGGCGGCGGCGTCCGAAAACGCTTTCAGGGGCCACAGGAACCGCTCGGCATTCGGCACGCGGGCGAGGGGGCCTTCGCCCGCGGCCATCGTCCATTGTTTGCCTCCGGGGTAGATCGCCGCTGCGGCGATTACGCTTCTGCTCCTGCCCAGCGAACGCGAGAGCGCCTCGTCAGCGTCCTTTGCCCCGGGGTCGACCAGCAGCAGGTCGAGCGCAATGGCTTTCGGCCCGAGCTGCTCTATCGTATCGATGATCCGGGCAAGCGTGGCGCGGCTGAGGGGATAGCTGCCCTCGCGCCGCACCGTTTCATCGTCTATTGCGACAATGGTGATTAGCTCCGGCGGCTTTGCCGTTCCTCGAACAAGCGTTCGAAGATCGGTCATCGTTGCCTCGACGCGATCGAGAAACCAGAAATTGCCGTGCCAGTGCGCGAAGCCCAGGCCGGCGCCCCAAAGACCCGCCAGAATGAGCGCGATCAGCGTCGGGAGCCTTCGTCGGCTCATTGCAAGCTCATTGGGCAAGCTCACTGGGCAAGCTCACTGGCCGAAACGGGCCAGCAATGCGGAAACGCGCTTGGCGGGCCAGCGCTTGACGATGAGTTTGCCTGTCCCAGCCTCGACGTCCACGCCATCCCCCGGTGCGAGGACCACGACGGCGGTGGATGCGGGTCTTTGCACGGCGACGCGACCTCTCAGGACGAAAACAGACGTCTTGCCATTGCCAACGTCGACTGCCCATTTTGTGCCGCGCACCGCGGCGATCGCCTGCGGGGTGATAACCGCGAAGCCGCCCCGGACCGCGCCGGCCGGAGCATCGAGCAGCAGGGCTTTGCGCCGCAACCTGACCGCGTCGGGACTGCCGTCTCGATCGCGATCCTCCAGCGTAAAACGAGCGCCACCTTCCACAATGACGGCAAGGCCTTCCCGACATCTCAGAATCTGTCGGGACGTACCGGCCACCGGCTCGAACGTACACCCTGCATCCTGCGCATGGGCGGCATCCACCCAGAAGACACCGGCAAACAGGATAGCCACCAGGCTACGGAAAAATCGGCCCCTTGCGCTCATCAACGTCTCCTTGCTTTGCGAAACCCCTGCGGCAGGAAAATCCTCCGCCGTCAGCTTGCCCGCATGTTTGGTCACGAGCCGGCACTTGCAGCCGCGTTGGCTTGAGGGATGCCGACCGGCAATCGTAACACGACAAGCTGCTCCGGCGTTAAGCATGTTCGGCAGGCCGGTCGCGTTCGCCGGGCAGGCAAGGAGGCCTTGAACCAGATCCTGGAGGCTGCTCGGCGCGATCGAACTGGCGGGGCGTCGAAGCTGCCAATCTCCCCACAAGTGGGGGGTGAGGAGTGGTCCGCGCAGCGGGCGGGAAGCCAATTGCTTGGCTTTCCGAACGACGAACGCCGGCAGGGCAGAGGGGGGCGCCGTAGAGCGCCAACCTTTCTCGCTCACGCCCATCCCCGATCACACAAATTATTGGATCGTCGCACCGGCGCGGCGTTCTTCCCTGACACCAAGGAGGAACGACGATGGGTGACGAACGGCACGAGAAGATCCAGAAGCGCGCCTACCAGATCTGGCAACGCGAAGGCGGTGGCGATCCCGAGCATCATTGGCACCGGCCGAGGCCGAAATCGACCGTGAAGCCGCACTGCCGCTGATGGCCGACGACGCGCTGCCGCAAACCCGTGAGATCGCCAGCACCGATGTCCTGACGGTCGAGGAACTGGCCGTGCGCACCGGCATATCGGGCGACGAGGCGCAGGACCTGATCGACAGGCTTGGCACTGACCGCGCCGCGATTGAGCAGGCTGAGCGGGGGCTGAAGGGGAAGCGAAAATCCTGATCGGCAAGGACGAGATCACCACAACCTAAGCGGCTGATTACCGGCGTCCGTATCGGCACCGGCAAGGGGATAGGGAGATTGTGTTGGCGCTGTTGGCAGATGGACGGGCGGGGGGCCGATAGCCAGTCCCGTTTCTAGCGTAACGACGCTATTTGGAACCGAAATGGCCTCAGCACACTGCTTTCAACACACATTGCTTAGTACCTCTGCACGTTCTAAATCTTGAGGCCATAGATTTTTCGCCAACTCGTTGTTGATTCACGTTTTGTTCTCGATAAGATGCGCCTTCGCCGATGACTGCTCCCGCAGGGCTTTTCTTAAAGGTATTGCTAAGGTCAAGTTGCTCTTGAAATGATCCGGTCACTGCCAGATGCATTGTTGAACGAGGTTGTCGAGAGCCATGGTGGTGACTCTTCCAGCGTTCGTTCATTCACGTCGGATGGTCCCGATCTACTGCAGTATGCTACCTTGCTTGCTGCTCGCTCTCACAATGTGGAAGATTTCGGGTCCATCCAAGCGATCTACGAGTGGGACGGCCGGCCACTGATAATTCTTGTGGACGAAACGCAGGTGCGTGATCCAGCACATTTGAGTTTGATACGCCGCGCAGCCGCGATGCGGGGCGATGCGCCTTATCTTGGTGTAGTAGGGTCGGGTAGGTTGACGATTTATGTAGTCGCGCTCGATAGCATCCCGGTTGATGCCGCTCGGCTACAGGCCACGACAGAAGAATCTTCCACACGAGCCCTTATCCCTCATTTGGGGAATACACGTCCCGTTATTTCATCGCGGTGTTGGATCAGTGATATTGTTTTGCGGCTGCTCACGGACACGATCGATGCGATTGTCAAGCAAGGCGTTAGAGACGGAGATGCAATCTCTCTTGTTGGACGAGCTCTATTTATCCGATTTCTAGCAGACCGGGCCTTGCTTAAGGCCGGCACCTTGCCTGCCGGCTTTGATGATCCGGCTACTTTGTTCGATACCCGCGAGGGTGTTGAGGTTACAGCGAAATGGCTTGACGATACCTTTAATGGTGATTTTTTGCCGCTCGCACCAGGTATTGCCAAAACACTGCCAGACGGTGTTCTACTAAGATTGGGAGATGTCCTTCGGCGCGCACCTTCGGGACAGTTATACCTTGGTTGGCAAGAGGCGTGGGACAGGCTTGATTTTGCTCAAATCCCCGTCGGTGTCTTAAGCCAAGCTTATGAGCGGTATTTAAGTCGACATGACCCACTGACGCAGAAGCGTGAGGGGGGATACTATACTCCTCGACACATTGCAGATCTGATGGTCCGGGCGTCTTTTTTAGCGCTTGAAAGGGACGGGCGTGCAGCTGGAGCTCGGGTGCTCGATCCCGCAGCCGGCGCCGGGGTCTTCCTGATCACCGCATTTCGTCAGCTTGTTGCTCAACAGTGGAAAGAGACGGGCAAGCGACCGGACACAGCTGCGCTACGCTCGATCTTGCAGGAAAAAATAACAGGCTTCGATATCAACGAGTCCGCATTAAGATTTGCTGCGCTGGGCTTATATTTGATTTCGATTGAGCTCGATCCTAACCCAGAACCCATACAGAAATTGCGCTTCGAGAATCTTCGACCTCATGTGCTGCGGAAAGTTGAGGTAACGCGTCGAGAAGAGAAAGCCGATCAATCTGATAGGAGTGATGACGATCGACCAGGGCTTGGGAGTCTTGGCCCTGAGATTGGTCAGGAACATCTTGGTGCTTATGATCTGGTCATCGGCAATCCTCCATGGGCTTCCTCAACTCAGCTTCGCGGTTGGAGTTGGCTTGAGAAACATGTAACCCAAATCGCGAGGATGCGGGCGAAAGATAACTCGTTAAAAGCTCCGTTGCCGAATGAAGTCCTAGATCTTCCGTTCTTGTGGCGCTCGCTGGAGTGGGCAAGGCCCGGAGGGCAGATAGCCTTTGCCCTTCACGCAAGGTTGTTGTTTCAACAGGGCGAGACCATGCCTGACGCGAGGAGGACTTTGTTTCAATGCTTAGATATCACGGGGATAATTAATGGTACTGAGCTCCGCCAGACTCGTGTGTGGCCGGAGATTAGTGCTCCGTTCTGCCTTTTGTTTGCCCGCAACTCTAATCCCGCGCCCGGAGCGGCTTTCAAATTCGTTACGCCTAGGCTGGATGATGGACTCAACCAAGCGGGTGCTTGGAGGATTGACGTAACTAATGCCGAAACGGTCTCTCTCGAAGAGGCGCAGCGTCGACCCACCATCTTAAAAACCCTCTTTCGAGGCACTCGTCTTGATGCTGAGGTCCTTGATCGCATCGAAACTCATGGATGGCCGTCTTTGGAGGAGTATTGGGCGGATCTATTCGGCAAATCGAGAGGCAAGCCGAAAGCCTCGGGCAACGGCTTCCAGCGACTCCGTCCCAGTAGTCGTGTCAGGGGGCGTGGGGACGGACTCCCGGGCGCTTCAGCAGCCTATTTGCACGGCTTTCGTTTGGCCGATGCAGAGGATGATCTAGGATTACTGATTGACGCCACCCTCTTGGACGAATTTGCAGAATCTCGTATCCATGATCCTCGCCCTATAGAGATCTTTCGTGGCCCTATACTTATCGTGAGAGAATCGCCCCCGGTCCGAAATGGTAGGATGAAGGTTTCTGTCTCGCAGGATGACATCGTTTACAGCCAGAGCTTTCATGGCTATAGCGCTCATGAGTATGACGATGGCCTGGGTCTGACTAAATACATTGCCCTATTGGTCAGTAGCAAGCTGTCTCTCTGGCGTGCTTTGATGACGAGTGGCCGCTTTGGTTTCGAGCGGGAGGTTGTGGAAAAGTTCATAATCGACAAATTGCCGATCAAGCCTTTTGATGAGCTTACCGGTGTTGATAAAGAAAATATCAACATCCTTTTTGAGAGGGTCAAGCTATACGATGATGAAAGCAGCTGGAGAGATGTTGATCGCTGGGTTTCAGCTTTGTATCAGCTTGAAGAAGCTGATATTCAATGCATAGATGATACATTGCGACTTAACCTTCCATTCGCTGAGAATAGATGGCTGGGGCAAAGCTTGCCAACTCAGTCAGATATGTTCGACTTCTGCACAAAGCTTATTGATGAACTCAAAGAATGGTGGCTTGATGGGCCGCAGTCATTGAAGGTCAATCTGGTGTCCCGATCGCCACTTTCACCTTGGCAGTTTGTGCAGATTGGCGGGCGTGAAGCCGGGCGGGCAAGCTCGATCCTTTAGACCAAGGTCTCATTCAGACTGCGAACGTCATGGCGGCCACGGAGATAGTGGTGGTCGAGAAGAGGGGGAACTGCCTATGGTTGGGCCGATTGAATCAAGCGAGGTATTGGAGCCGGAGCCAGGCGCGTTTGGCCGCACGCCATATTGTGTGGGAACACTCAGACTTTCTCATCGGCGACTTTGAGGCTTAGTCAATATGTCGCTGGTCGCTCGACCTGATCAGGTTGCGGAGCTTACCCGAGGCGTACAGCTCCCCTTACCTGACATTGCTTGGCCTCTCCTTCAGGTTCTTGTTAGTGCGGTCAAGGACGCGTGGAAAGATTTAGTAGCAGCACAGGGGCCTAGTCTTCATGCAAAATCTGAGACCGAGTTGACGACTTTGCTGCAATCACACCTCAATCATGCCCGCGGCAACAGTATAAAGCTCGGACAGATTGTGTCATGTGTTGTGAGGGGCGCCGAAAGTATTAGCTTCGACGGCAGTCATATAGAAAAAAGACCTGATTTGTCGGTGTACATGACGGCCAGAAACGCTAATTTCCCTCTTGTTGTCGAGTGCAAAATTATTGATCACGAACGGGGAAAGGGTATCGATTTATATTGCAGTAAAGGGGTGAAGCGGTTCGTCGATGGTGAGTACGGTTGGGCTTCAGCTCAGGCATTCATGATCGCCTATGTGTGTGATGACTCCTCTGTCGACAACACTCTGACGCCGCATCTCGAAACTGCCGCTGGCTCTAGGGCCGATCCGTTCCGAACCCGAACCTTACCATCGTTCGATAGGCATATGAACGCGCTGACAACGTCGGAGCATGACCGTTCGTTTCGATATATAAACTTTGTTGCGAACGACGATCCTGGCCCAATAGCGATATCTCACGTATGGATAGATGTGCCCGGACCGAATGACTTCTTGTCAGGAGCAGCTTAGGTCAAATTGGGTTCTTGATCGGATGCACCCTTGAGCGCATCGGTTTCCAGATGCGATCTCTCGAAGTGCTTGTTCTTCGCTTAGGGTATCAGCCGGCCGTCCTCGTGTTATATAGATAGAATCGACGCACTATCATCCTTCTGATCGTGCGGAAGCGTGCAGAATGCAGTATATACTGTGAATTCATAGTGGGTTGCAGCGATGAAGATTACGAGACTTAGAGCATTCTATATTGCATTTGGCTTCGACGGTCTGGCGTTTATGGCTGCCGCCTTCGCGGGGAATCTTTTAGTAAGCTATCTTGAAGTAGAGTTAGCGCTATACGTCGTCATAGCTTTCGTGGCAACCTGTATTTACTTGGTTTCGAAATGGTTTATTTTAAATCCTGAGCGGTTGGCGTTGTTGGCGCACAAGTCGCTTGCGGATACTTTGACTGATTCGGCTCAAGCCTACGGCATAGTCGACATATACAATATGCAGCTTCGAAAAGACCAAGACCGTCGGAATAGCGACACGCAGGAGACAATAGACAGTGCGAAGGTCATGCGACTGGCAGCAAATTCTGGCGCCTCATATCTTTCTGTCGGCCTGAATAGGCATTGGTTGAATGTGCGAAATCGACTGGCTGAAAGGACTCCATTTAAGGTTGTGTTGCTTGACCCATTCTCCGCTGAACGACAGCTAAGAAACACCATCAACGCAGCGGGAGAACCGGAAGACAGTAAGTTGCCCTTAGGCGACATCATTCGTGCCTGCAATGAGTTTCCTGAACTTGATATCCGCCTCGCTAGCGAGGGGATGACTTGCACGATTTTCATTACGGATAACGAAGCCTACTTCGATCCCTACCATCTTGGGGCTGAAGGCGGCAGGATTTCCAATCTGTTCATATGCTTACGTGTTGCGAAGATGATTCCTGCCCAAGGCCTTTCAAACTATGAGATGCTAAGCCGGCATTTCGATGCGCTCTGGGCTGCGTCGAAGCCGCTCAACAGATGGCTCGAGGAAAACGAGGCATCACGTGTAAAGCTGCCTGGCCTCAGCGCGCCGCGAGGATAGCTCATGCGGGCGATCATGAATTTTGAACACCGATGTTCGATGAAATGTCGGTGGTGTTATGTGCCGTTCGTGCGCGGGGTGCCGACCTCTTCGGTCAGCGGTGATGTGCTACGCCGCCTTATCACACATGGAATTAATCAGATCACGATTGGTGGCGGCGATCCTACTTCCTATCCTTTTTGGCAAGATTTGGTTGCTCAGGCTAAACGCGCCGGCCTGTTTGTGCATCTCGACACAAACGGCATTGGTTTGCGGCAGAATAACCAGACTGCAGCTGCTTTGTTCTCTCATGTCGACCTCTTGGGGCTTCCGCTGGATGGTTCTAATTCCTCCATTCACGGCGCTATGAGAGATAATCAAAGTCATTTTGAGCTCGTCCTCAACAAAGCGAGATGGGTGCAGCAGCTTGGAGTGGCGACGAAGATCAATACGGTTGTAACGAAGGCGAATGTGGCCGACCTTCGCCAAATGTCTGATCTCGTCCATTCGTTGCGGCCGCACATCTGGAGCATCTACGAGTATTGGCCGCTATCTGTTGGCGGCTTGCAACGAGAGAAGTGGCAGTTGGGAGAAGGCGACTTCGATAGCGCCATTGCGCAACTTCCAGGTTCTCTCGGTGAAACGACTATCGAATTCAATTCGCAGCATGCACGCCGACTAACTTACCCGATCGTCGCTCATGATGGTTCGGTATATATTCATTCGGTCAGCGACGTTGATGGCTTCACCCCGATCGGTTCAGCTTTTGACGAGGGCGTTCTGCAAAGTGCATTCGATTTCTGCAGTGGCGACCGAGAAGCTGCAAAATTCCGCTACCAAAAGCAGAGCTGATTGGCTTGTTGGTGTCTTAGTGAAACGACCAAATTTGGACTGCGGCCTGTCAGGAATTTACCTCCCGCCCACCCTCCCGTTAACCTTTCATTAACCATACCACCGGTAGCGTTTACCTCTCAGTAAGGAATCGCCCGCCGTGACCTTTGCCGCTCCCCTCGAGGCCAAATCCATTCGCTTTCGCGCCCGCTCCTTCGTCGCTTTCACGCTGACGCCGGAGGCGCCTTTGGATGTTTGGCTGGAGAGCCTGGATCGCTGGATCGGCAACTCGCCGGGCTATTTTGCCGGGCGCCCGGTGGTGCTCGACCTGAACGTGCTGAAGCCCGATGTCGTCGCCATCGAGGCGCTGGTCGGCGTGCTCGGCCAGCGCGGCATTCGCGTCTATGCCATGGAGCTCGATGGCGGCGCCGAGCTTGGCGCGCATCTGCCGCCGGTGCTGGTCGGCGCCAAGGAGGCGACCACCGACGGGCTGCTGCAGCCGAGCCGCAAGGCGGGCAGGGCGGAGGATGCGACAGCAGCTACCGATACGAAGCCGACCGCTGATCTCAAGGTCGCACGTGATTCGAAGGCAGGTGATTTGAAGGCGGCGGGCGATGCCAGGCCGTTGTCGCACGACGCCAAGGCGCCGGACGCCGGCACGCTGATGATCCGCTCGCCGATCCGCTCGGGCCAGCTCATCTTCCATCCGCATGGCGACGTCATCGTGCTGGGCTCGGTCGCTTCCGGCTCCGAAATCGTCGCCACCGGCTCGATCCATGTCTACGGCACGCTGCGCGGCCGCGCTTCGGCCGGCGCTCAAGGCAACACGGCCGCCCGCGTCTTCTGCCGCAGGAACGAGGCCGAGCTTCTGTCGGTGGATGGCTGGTATTGCACGGCCGAGGAGATGGACCCGTCAGTCCGGGGCAAGCCTGTGCAGGCATTCCTCGACAACGGCATGCTGCGCATCGCCCCTTTCAGCTAATGCGGCGGGCGCTGCTCGCGCCCGGTCAGCGACATAACGAACAACAACGGAGGCTTTATTGATGGGCAAGGTAGTGGTGGTCACCTCGGGCAAGGGGGGCGTCGGCAAGACGACCTCGACCGCGGCTCTGGGGGCGGCGGTCGCCAAGACCGGCAAGAAGGTGGCGCTGGTCGATTTCGACGTCGGCTTGCGCAATCTCGACCTGATCATGGGCGCCGAGCGGCGCGTGGTGTTTGACCTCGTCAACGTCATCCAGGGCTCGGCAAAGCTGTCGCAGGCGCTGATCCGCGACAAGCGGGTCGAGACGCTGTTCCTGCTGCCGGCCTCGCAGACGCGCGACAAGGATGCGCTGACCGAGGAGGGCGTGGCCGAGGTCATCGGCAAGCTGCGCTCGGTCTTCGACTATGTCTTCTGCGACAGCCCGGCCGGCATCGAGCGTGGCGCGCAGCTCGCCATGCGCTTTGCCGACGAGGCGGTCATCGTCACCAATCCGGAAGTGTCGTCGGTGCGCGATTCCGATCGCATCATCGGCCTGCTCGACGCCCGCACCTTGCGCGCCGAACAGGGCGAGCAGATCGCCAAGCACGTGCTTGTGACGCGTTATGATGCCGCCCGCGCGGCTCGCGGTGAAATGCTGTCGATCGACGATGTGCTGGAGATCCTGTCGACGCCGCTGCTCGGCATCATTCCCGAGAGCCAGGATGTGCTCAGGGCCTCCAATCTTGGTTCGCCGGTGACGCTGTCGGAGCCGCTCAACGCCGCCGCCAAGGCTTACATCGATGCCGCAAAGCGGCTCGAGGGCGAACAGCTGCCGGTCATTGTGCCCTTCGAACGCAAGGGCTTCCTCGACCGTCTTTTGGGAAGGAGGGCGGCATGAACCTGCTCGACATCTTCAAGCGGCGCACCAGCGCGCCGGTGGCGCGCGAACGGCTGCAAGTGCTGCTCGCCTATGAGCGCCGCAACCGCAGCCAGCCAGACCTCGTCTCCATCCTGCGCGAGGAGATCATGGCGGTCATCGCCAAGCATGTGCAGATCGACCAGGACTATCTGCAGGTCTCGATGGACCGCGGCGAGACCATGTCGACGCTGGAGATCGACATCCAGATCCCGAACAAGAGCCCGGTGCCGCTGGCAATGGCGGGGTGAGAGAAACTGCTAATCTCCCCCCTTGTGGGGGAGATGGCCGGCAGGCCAGAGGGGGGCGCTGTCCCGCCGGCCTGTCGATAAGGTTTAGCAGCATCCGAGGTCAGTCCTAACCGATACGACCTGCCGAAACATAGCGATCCTTCGCGCCCCCCTCTGTCCTGCCGGACATCTCCCCCACGAGGGGGGAGATTGCGCTCCCCCCAAAAACATTCAACCAAACGGTTGACTATCAAAAAGCCCGCCTCTATATTCAACTACATGGTTGAATTAGAGACGCCCCAGATGGATCAGGTTTTTCACGCCCTTAGCGACGCCACGCGCCGCAACATGCTCAACAGCCTCGCCGGCGGCGAGCGCACGGTGAGCCAGCTGGCCGAACCCTTTGCCATGTCGCTGGCCGCCGCCTCCAAGCACATCAAGGCGCTGGAGCATGCCGGGCTGATCCGGCGCGAAGTGCGCGGCCGCACCCATGTCTGCCGCCTCGAGGCCCGCCCGCTGGCCACCGCCTATGAGTGGCTCGCCCAGTACGCGCGTTTCTGGAACAGCCGCCTCGWTGTCCTCGAACAGCTTTTGCGCGAGGAGCGCAAAACGCCGATAGCGCAGACGACGCCGGCGCCGGCAAAGCCAGAATCATCCCAGCCAGAATCATCCAGGCCGACATCGCCCAAGCCAACATCATCCGAGGGAGAAGACCAATGAACCAGATGAACAGCTTCGACGGCTACGCTGAGTTGATCCAGCCCGCCACCTTGAGGATCGAACGGCTTTTGCCCGGAACCAGGGAGCGCGTCTGGGAATATCTGACGCAGAGCGACCTGCGCCGCCAGTGGCTGGCGGCCGGCGACATGGATATGGAGGAAGGCTCTTCCTTCGAGCTGGTCTGGCGCAACGACGAACTGACCGACCCGCCCGGCCAGAGGCCGGCCAGCTTCGCTGCCGGCGAGCAGCGGATGCACAACCAGATCGTCGAATGCGATCCGCCGCGCAAGCTCACCATCACCTGGAACGGCAGCGGCAATGTCACGTTCGAATTGGCGCAACGCGGCGACGACGTCCTGCTCACCCTGGTCCACCGCCGCCTGCCCAACCGCTCGAGCCTGATGATGCATGCCGCCGGCTGGCACATGCATCTCGACATCCTGGCCGCCCGCGTAACGGGCGAAAAGCCGGAACCGTTCTGGGACGGATGGAGCCGCCTCATGACGGACTACGACCAGCGCCTGCCGGCCTGACCTGACGCAGGACCTGACCTGACGCATCGTCCGGTCTAACCGGGCGGGGCACCATCGATCCCTTGCGCCGGATGCCGGCGCAAGGGCCGGCGAAACACGCGCCTTCGCCAGCCATCGAGGCGCACACGCAAACTGATGAAACCAAGCAACGTGCTTGCATCCCGCAAGCCTGAAGGAGGAAGTCATGCGTAAATTGATCACTGGAATGAAGATCTCCATCGACGGCAAGATGGAAGGACCCGAAGGGTTCGCCGACTGGGTCGACAACTGGTCGGAGGAATACGGCCTGATGCCTGAGATCGACGCCTGCCTGCTCGGCGGCGTCATGTATGCCGGCTATGAGCGCTACTGGAGCGCGATCCTTGAGAACGAGCCGGATCAGCCGCTGCCGATGACCGGCAAGCTGGTCGACCCGGCCGAGCTCGAATGGGCCCGGTTTGCCGCGAAAACCCCGCACTATGTGTTGTCCAACACCATGACTTCGGCAGCCTGGCCGTCGACGCGCTTCCTGCGCAGCCTCGACGACATCGCCGCGCTGAAGCGCGAGCCCGGCAAGGACATCTACCTCATGGGCGGCGCCCGCATCACCGCCAGCCTCATCGAGGCCGGCCTGGTCGATGAAATGCGGCTCATCGTCTATCCGCTGCTTGCCGGCGACGGCAAGGCGCTGTTTGGCACGGTGCACGCCCGGCACAAGCTGGAACTGCGCAAGGCCGAGGCGCTTTCGGATGGACGGGTGAGCCTGGTGTATGGGGTGGCGTAACCTCGCCAGCCTTGGGTTCCTCGCCCCCGCAAAGCGGGGGAGAGGTGGCCGCGAAGCGGACGGAGAGGGGGCTGCGACGTTGGTGATTTCTCTCTCGTTGAAGGCAGCGCCATTCCCCTCTCCGTCGCGGCTTCGCCGCGCCACCTCTCCCCACTTCGTGGGGCGAGGAACATCCTGCAAACGTCTTCGCTAGCACCCCCACCTGGACCTTCGGTCCGACCTCCCCACAAGGGAGAGGTGCGCAAGTGAACAGATGGGATGTCGCCCTGATGCCGGCCGGCATCGTCATCGTCGAGGCCAACACCAGCCCGGGGCTCGACATCCATCAATGCCATGGCAGCCTGAAACAGACCGCCGAACAGCGCGGTTTCTGGGCCGGAATGGGGATGTGAGACCGATGCCATGGTCAGCCGGTCGCGTGTCCGGTTGCTCAAGAGCCCGCAGCATCGATATATGGCTTGTCGCAGGAGATCCAAATGAGCACAGCGAGGGCCGACAGCATTGCTTGAGCCGTCCGTGATCAAGGCACTGCTCCTGGTCGGGCTCGCCGCTGTCGTTGCGGCTCTCGCCTGGCGGCAGGCGCGGTCGCGTCGCAAGGCCCGGCTGCGTGAAAATCCTGCCAACGACTACGCCGTGCGCCAGGACTGGTCGGGCAACCACGGCAAGCTCAATTACTCTTCCTTTGTCTATTTCGATGCCGATCGCGACGGTCGCTACGGGCTAGGCGACCGGCCGATGGCCGGCATCATGGTCAGACTGCATGATGGCGACGGCCGCTTCGTCGCCGCGGCGCGGAGCAATCGCGGCGGCTTTGCCAATTTCCTGGCGTCGACGAAACGTCGGGCCGCGCCCATTCATGTGCCGGGAAGCTACCGCTTCACCGTTTCGGTGCCGCCCGGCTGGCGGTCGAGCAGCGCCAACGAGGTCCAGTTGCAGCACCTCCGGCCGCTGCCGGGCTCGCCCACCGGGCTGGTCTCGGAAGCGATGCTGCAGCCGGTCGGCCTGTTTCCAATACGCCGGCTCAGCGGCCGCGTGGCGGACGGCGTTTCGGCAAGCGTCTCAGTGATGGCGAAAGGGCAAGAGGTGGCGGTGCATCCGCTCAGTGATGGCGCCGCCTTCCGCCTCGACCTGCCCAATGACGCTGACGCGATCGACATTGCCGGCTGTGGCTTGGACCGACGACTGGCCTTGTCGGCCTATCCGACCGAGCTTGGCCTGCTGTCGCCCGAGAACACGGCTGTCGAGAGCGCAGTGCCTTTGCAGACCATCGGTTTCGACCATGTCACCACGCGCGGCCTGCGCAAGGTGCCGTCCGGTTATGCCGGCTTGACCTGGTTCAACCTGAACGCACTTGCGCGCGATCATACCGAAGGCAGCGAAGGCTACGTCAACGGCAACATCTCGGGAGACCATGTCTGCTATACGAGCAGCGGACACCCCGCGGAATTCTCAAGCGAAAAACCGTTCGGGTTCCATTCCGTAATGCTGACCGCGGCGTGGCTGAAGTCCGAAGGCGAAACCGCACTGGTGGAGAGCTGGCTCGGCGACAAGCTGATCGCCAGCGACACGATCATCCTGTCGGCGCTTGCGCCCGTGCACTACGCGCCGATGCTGGCGGCGGTGACACGCGTGCGCCTTTCCACGAGCCACTATTGGCAACTCGTGCTCGACGATCTGGTGGTTGCGTGCTGAATTTCAGAAAGGATCAGGCGCCCGACTCTGTCCGGACGACTTCGATCAATCGGGATGAAAAGGTTCAGCCCGGGGTAGGGTTGGAAGCACCATTCGCGGTGATTTGCGAGAGCTTGCCCTTCTTGACCAGCACCGGCTTGGAATAGGTCTTCTTCATGCGGCATCTCCAATGTCAGGCTCTAGGCTCAGGCGATAGAAAGACGGAACGATTTCACTCGACCGGGCCGGAACCGGCGCCATTGGTGACGGCCGTAACCCGCGAAAGCTTGCCTTTTTTGACCAGCACCGGCTTCGAATAGGTTTTCTTCACAGTGCATCCTCCACGATCACGCGATAATGCCTGACAGATCGACACTGTCAACCTTTGCGGTACCGTCATCCCGTCTCGACTTTTCTTGTCGCCGATGCGCTAACCCGCAAATCCACCTTCATCTAGAAAGCATTGTTCTTGGCTTTGCATGGCGCGGCCGAGGATCGGGTTGCGGTGCGGAAAGCGTCAACACCATCGTGCCGAAAGTCGCGTTGATGGATGCGGGCCTGGCCTGGCTGGTCGGCATGCTCAAACAGACCGGATGCAGCTAGAGGTTGCAAAAGATAGACTTAAGTCTGACAATTTTACAAAAAAGGTCTGTATTTGCCGAGACAAGGGTCGTAAGCCGCTTTCGCAAGGCCGTCGATTTGTGCTGTTTTAGTAACAACGCCATTCCGGTTGTGGACAAATCGGATTGGTCTTCGCTGACCGTCAGGGGAAGAACAGATTACGCGATTGCGCCAACTCTGCTGGCTTTCCTTGCGGGTGTCCACAACGCTCGCCCTGATTCTTGTGCCCTACCACCTCAGCTTTGACGGCGCCGCCAAGATTGCCGCCAGCAATGCCTTCGCCAAGGATGGCGGCAATGGCGGCGGCGGCGGGGGTGGCGGCGGCAATGGCGGCGGCAATGGGGGTGGCGGCGGCAACAGTGGCGGCAACGGCAACAGCGGTGGAAACGGTAACAGCAACAGCGGCGGTAACGGCAAGGGCAAGGGCAATTCCGGCGCCGGCAAGGCCAGCCATGTGAATTCTGCAACCGGCGACCAGGTCGAGGTCGACGCCACCGGCATCACGGTCACCCATCCCAACGGCATGAAGGAACGGATCCAAAATGGTCGGTTCACGATGAAGGATGCGCTCGACCGCACCATTATCGAGCGGGCGGCGACCCCCGCCGATGTGGCACGTTTGAAAAGTTTGTGAGGCTGGAGCAATTCCAGGAAAAGTGTGAGCGCTTTCCCTAGGGAATTGCGTAAAAACAAAGAGATAGAGCGGTTCGCCGTTTCCGTGAAACGGTGAAGCGCTCTAGCCGCTTTCGCGCGGATGTGTTTTGCCTTAGTGCCTGGCGCGGATGGGTGTCTTCCTTGCGCCGCGCGTCAACTCGCGCGCTCCCGCGCCTCGCGCATCAGCAGCGCCGCCTCGGTGCGGTTGCGGACATTGAGCTTGGCCAGAACCCGCGTCATGTGATGCTTGACCGTCTTCTCCTGCAGCGAAAGCCGTGCGGCGACTTCCTTGTTGCTCAAGCCTTCCGCCACCAGGCGCAGAATATCGGTCTCGCGGCCGGTGAGCTGCTGGAGGGGTTCGGCCTTGCGATTCGCCGGCTGCAACAGGTCCGACAGAAGCCGGGCCGACAGTGTCGGCGAGACATAGCTTTCGCCAGCCGCGACATTGCTGAGGATTTCGGCCAGCGCCTTCGAACCGACACCTTTCAGCACATAGCCGCGTGCGCCGGCATTGAGCGCCTGGGCAACGTCGGCATTGGCTTCCGACACGGTCAGCATGACGATTTTCTGGCCGGGGTGCCCGGCCATGATGTTTGCCGCGGCGGCGAGCCCGCCGCCCGGCATGCTGATGTCGAGCAGCACGATGTCGGGCCGCATGGCCGCGACCAGCCTTTCGGCATCCTCGGCGCTGGCGCCTTCGCCGACCACTTCGAAACCGCCGATCTCGCCGAGGCTGCGCGCTACGCCCTCGCGAAACAACGGATGGTCGTCGACAATGGCAATGCGGATGGCTTGGGTCACGATTGCTCCTCAATGGACAATGTTATCACCAGTCGTGTGCCTTGTGGGCCAGATACAGTTTCAAACTGGCCGCCGATGCTCTCGATACGCTCCCTGAGACCGGCAAGCCCAAGGCCCTCGCTTCTTGCCGGGTCGAATCCGGGACCGCCGTCGAGGACCTCGACGAACAGCTTGCCGCCTTTCATTGCCGCTTTCACCGCCTGATCCCTGCCTTTCCCGTGACGATAGGCGTTGTTCAAGCCTTCCTGGACAAAACGATAGATGCTGATCTTCTCGGAAGGGCCGGGTTCGCGCAAGCGCTTTGGCAGCGTCAGCGAAACCGAGGTTCCGGTCCGCCGTTGGTGTTCGGCGACCACCAGCCGCAATATGTCGAGCACCGCCGCCGTCTCGATCTGCGGCAGGACGAGACCGTTGCAGATGCCGCGTATCTCGCGGATCGCTTCATCAAGCGTTTTGTGGATGTTGGCGATCTCGGCTTCGCGCAGCGCGGTGGGGGCGCCGGGATCAAGCAAGATCGGGCTGTCCATCCTGAGTGCCGCCAGCGCCACGAGCTGGGCCGGCCCGTCGTGAAGATCGGCGCCGATGCGCCTGAGATAGCGTTCGTTGAGCGCGGTGGCGCGGCGCGAGGCGTGCTGCACGCGCTGGCGCAGCGATGAATTCTGTGACAGCAGCGCCCGCAATTCGGCGATCTTGGCCTCGAGTGCCGCCCGCTGGGTTTGGATAGTACGGCTGCCGCGAAAGACGATGCCCGACAAAAGCGCCAATGCCGCCGCCGTTGCGCCGGCCACAACCAGCCAGCTTTGCCATAGGGCGACGTTCAGCGTCGACTCGAAGCCGTCGGCAACCTCGTAGAACTCCGAAACGGCGACGACTTCGCCCGACCAGGGTTCGCGTACCGGATTGTAGATTTCCAGCAGCGGCCCAGCTTCAGTCTTTTTCTCGTATCGGCTCTCGGCATCGTCGTCGAGGTCGTTGTACTCGGCCACGACATTGCCGCTGAAGGCGGCGACCAGGTTGGCGTTGGGCTCGAACACCTTGCCGATCAGCGTCGTATCCTTGGCGTAGAGGATCGTGCCGTCGCGCCGCCACAGCTTGAACGACGCTAGCCGCTTGCCGAGTGCACCCTGGTCGAGCGTCTCGTCGAGCGCCCGCTTGACGGTATCGTCGAGCTCGCGGCTTTTGCGCATGTCTGGCAATAGCGGTGCGATGACGCTGTCGACATAGAGCGCCGTGGTCGCGGCGGAATTGCGCATGACGCCTTGCCGAATTTGCGAGGTCACCCACAGGCCGACCACCAGCATCACCACCAGCAGCCCGATACCGCCGGCAATGAGGAACTGCAGGGCCAGCGACAGTCTGCCCCAACGCTGCAAGAACTCTCCCAGGAAAACCCCAAGCAATCGCACGTCCTGCCTTTCTCGACCCAAGCCTGTTATAGAGGCAGTGCAGCGTTTGCGACATTGCCTGTGCAACTTTTTGCGCCAAGGAAAGGTTTGGCTGCCAAGGATGATGCTCCTGCCGTTCCTGCGTTGGCCAATGCGTCGCCCCCACGGCAGGTCGGGCAGGTTGAGATGGCTGGCCATGCTGGTCCCATTCATCCTGTTGTTCGGCTACATCGTTTCCGGCTTCCTGGGCGTTCGGTTCGACTCGCCCTGGGCCGTGCTCAGGCACCTTGCGGCATTTCCGAACTGTAGCGTTGCCCGTGCCGTCGGCCTGGCCCCTGCGCATATGGGAGAACCGGGCTACTGGCCGACGCACGACGCCGACCATGACGGCATAGCTTGCGAGCCCTGGAATGGGAGAAATGCAAGCGGCGTCAAGGTGCATCGCTATTGGCGCACCGGCCGATAGTTTTCACAGCTCCTTTTCCGCCAGTTCGCGGAAGGCGTCGGGGACCGAGCGCCGGGCTTCCAGCGCCACCGCGCCATAGCCGACCGCCTCTCTGCCAAAGCGCTGGCGGATCTTGTCGATGGCACGGTCGGCGCCAAAGCGCGCCAGGCCCTTTTTGCTGCCGGGCCGCTGCTTCTCGTCATCGAGGCCGAGCGGCAGCTCGAGCTGCAGCTCGGCACTTTCTTCCAGCTGCGACACCGAGATCGCCAGCAGCGAGATGGTCTTCTCCCGAGGGTTGGCGGCCAGCACGCCGCGCACCAGTTCCTCGGCGATTTCGGCCAGCATCGCGGTCGCCGAAATCGGCTGATCGAGCGTCACCGAGCGCGTGACCGCGTGCAGATCGGCGAAACGCACCCGCACCGTCACCGTGCGGCCGGGCCGCGATTTTGCCCTGAGCCGGCTGGCGACCCGGTCTGCCAGATGCAGAAGAACAGGTCCGAACACATGGGCCTCGGCCGGCCGCTTGCCGAGCGCCGATTGCGCGCCGGCCGAATGCGCCCGCCGGTGCGTCTCGAGTTTTCGCGGATCTCGGTTCCACGCCAGCGATGCCAGCTTCTCGCCGGCGGCGGGGCCGAGCAGCCGGCGCAACGCGCCGCTGTGGGTCTTGGCCAACTGGCCGATGGTCTCGATGCCGATCTCGGCCAGCCGCGCTTTGGTCGCCGGGCCGACGCCCCACATCAACCCGACCGGCAGGTCGTGCAGGAAGGCGAGCTCCGTTGCCGGATCGACCACCACCAGCCCGTCGGGTTTCGCCACTTGCGAGGCGATCTTGGCCAGGTGCTTTGTGCGCGCCACGCCGATCGAGATCGGCAGGCCAAGCTCGGCCCGTACACGCCGCCGCACCGTGGCGGCGATCTTGGCCGGCGACCCGAACAGATGCGTGCAGCCGGCGACATCGGCAAAGGCCTCGTCGATCGAGATGCGCTCGACCAGCGGCGTGAAATCGTCGAGCACTTTGATCGCGGCGTCGCCCAGCCTCTGGTACTCGCCGAAATTTCCGCCGACAAAGATCAACTGCGGGCAAAGCTCCCGCGCGCGCCGCCCCGGCATCCCGCCGCGGACGCCAAAAACCCTGGCCTCGTAGGATGCGGCCAGCACCACACCGCCGCCGACGGCAATCGGCTTGCCCCTGAGCGACGGGTCGAGCAGCTGCTCGACCGAGGCATAGAAGGCATCGAGATCCGCATGCAGGATGGTGGGTTCCATCCCGGCCGTTCCTTTGGGCGTTGCAGCATTAGCCGCGTCTGTTGCTAGGGTGGTTTTGACGAACAAATAGAGAACAAACAGGGTCCGCTGTCAAGCGAGGCGCTTGCCTCCAGTGAATTCGCTGGAGAACCGGCCGTGATTGATCTGCCTTCCCGCCGGGCGCAGGGAACATTGTCTCTCGCCACGGCGTTCATGGTCTCGTTGGGACACTGTTTCGTGGAGGCTGGTATGGGCCAGTTCGAGATGATCGACCTCGTCAGCGTCGTTGACGCCTGCACGAGCGATCGCGTTGCCGGGCACTGCGTGTCGATGGCCAAGGCGGTTGAAGAATTGCGAGTGCTGACTGGCGATTTCGTGTCGCCGGACGAGGCGGTGGCCAATGCCCTGTCTGCGGTGGCGCTGAGGCGCGGCTGCGCCGTGCTGTTCGACGAACAGCCGGGCGCCGATATCCTGCTGATGCCATAGGCCCAGATGCCGCAAGCGCTTGAAAGGGCCGTCCTTCCCGGGCGGCCCAATCGACCATCGGCGGTGTTCCGAAAGCCTGCGTTCTGGCGCTCAATCGATCCGCCTCAGCGGCTCTACCGGAAGCTCGATCACCACGTTGGTGGCTGCCCGGTGATGTCGTATCTAGCATTCGACGCCTGCTCGATAAGTTACGCCACGACGGTCGCGGTTCCGGTGGCTTCGACCTAAGTATCACAGCCAATAGGGCCTAAGGTCTGATCAGTATAGGGCGTCAGTCGCGCAAAGGGCCGATCTGCTCTCCGATTTTCATATTTATCTTATATTTCAATTAGTTACGAACCAGTCTCCAGCCTTTTGCAGGCCGATTGTCGCGTATCGCAACCACATTTATCTAAAGTTTACTCCATCGAATTAGCAAATTCTCATATGGCGCTGCTATAGCGAGTCGGCGGAGGTGGGCTATCCCCCGAGGAGGTATTATGACATCCCGAAAAACTCTTTTGGCGGCGCTTGCCGCGTTTGCGCTTCTGGCCTCTCCGGCCCTGGCTGGTGCTGGTGGCAACGGTAACGGTGGAGGCCACGGCCATGGTGGTGGCAACGGCGGCGGCAACGGCAATGGCAGCGGCAACGGCAATAGCGGCAGCGGCAAATCCGGCAACAGCGCTTCGCATGGCAAATCGGCATCGGCTCATGCCGGCAAGAAGGCCTCGACTGACGACCAGGCTGTCGATGACGTCGAAGTCGCCGCGACGCCCAAGGAAAAGAACATCCACGCCAAGCTTGGCCGGCTGAACTCGCTGCAACGCAACATCAACGCCTATATGAACTCCAAGAGCAAGAAGTTCGCCGGCGTTCAGGCTTATGTGACGGCGTCGGCAGTTGCCAAGAACGCCCAAGCCGCGGTTGACGAGGCCAATGCGGCGGTGACGGAGGCTCAGGCCGCGGTGGTTGACCAGCAGGCACTATTCGACGCCGCGAATGCCATTACGCCTCCAACGCCCGAGGAGCAGGCGGCCCAGGACGCAACGATGGCGGATCTGGAGGCCGCGGTCACGGATGCTGAAGCGGCGGCTGCCGCGGCGCAGACGGCTGCCGATACGGCTACCGGCAACATCCCATCGCTCGATGACGCACTCGCCGATATGGCCAACAAGCCGGTCGACCCCGAGGTCACCGACTGGGCCAACGGCGTGCTTGCCGACAAGATCGACCAGATGGCCGCCAAGCTGGCTCCGGCAACGCCGTAAGCCGATCGCGGCTGAAACGGCCCAATAGAACGACCATGCCGCCGGGGTTCGCCCCGGCGGCTTTTTGACGGGCCGAGGGAACTGCCGGTCCTAGGGGAAAGGCGTTACTAACCCCAAGTACGGTATGGAAAATCTTCACTCCTAAGTGTAGCCTTCGCAATGCTGGGGTAAACGGCATCGGGGGAGAACGACATGCCTAAGGTTTCAGAACTCTTTTTCAAAACCGCCATCGTGTTCCTCATATTGGGAATTGCGGCCGGCCTGCAGATGGCCATCTCAGGCGATCACAGCGCCTTCCCGGCGCATGCGCATATCAACCTGCTGGGCTGGGTGACGAGCGCCATCTTCGGCGGTTACTACGCGCTCAATCCGCAAAAGGCGGCGCGCCGCATCGCCATGATTCACTACTGGCTCTATACGGTTGGCGTGGTGATCATGCTGCCGGCGCTCTACGTGATGTTGCAGGGAAACCCCGCGATTGAGCCTGTCGTTGCCGGCGGCTCGCTCATCGTCGCCGCTGCCGTTCTGGTCTTCGCTGTCGTGGTGTTCTCGCCAGAAACTGCGCGCTCGGTCTCTGGCGTGCCGTCGCCCTCTCGCTGACCGATCGCGCAACGCGATTGCAGTCCGACCTGCGTCGCTAACGGCGACGCGGGGATGGCGTGGCTTGACGGCCGCAGCCCCTGGTTGCGGCGCCAGTCACCGGTTCTAGACTCCCGGCCCTCCCGTATTATTTCGTGACCATTTTATGCTGGAACCTTCCCTGGTACCGCGCGTTGCCGCGACTGTATTCGTGCTGCCTTATAAATAGGCATCTCTGGGTACAGCTAAGCGAGCAGAGGCAAAACCAAGCATGGGTTGGGGGAGGAGCACGACGCCATGTCGAAAAGAGAAATCGGAACGTCCGCCTCACTGGGCCGACGCGTTGCCGATCTGAAGGCCCGGATGCAAAATGCCAGGATTACCGAATACGAGATGCAGACCTTCCAGAAGGTCGCAGCCATTATGGGGGGTAGCGAAGGCTCCCTACGCCTCGACGCCGACGACCTGATCGCTGCGTCCTTCCTCACCGAAGCGCTGGGCGATTCCGCGTCGAACTGAAGGCCGCTCGCGCGCCCGTCGGCCTCAAGCGCCGACGGGTTGCCCGGCGCCGGCCGCCGTCGGTGCCGGAGCGTGCACGCAGCACACGCTCAGCGTCGGGCGATTGCCTGCGCGCTGAAGAGGTCGGGGAGCGATCTCAATGGCGCTTGAAATACTGGACTTCGCGTTCGTGTTTTTCGGCCGCCTCGCGGCTGTCGAAGGTGCCGAGGTTGCGTCGTCGTCCAGTCTTTTCATCGACCTTGCGCGAATAGAGGCGGTATTTCCCTGATTTGAGTTTTCTGATCATCGGTCTCTCCCTGATCACCAGAGCGCCGCTGAAGCCAAACCGCCAGGGCGCACCTGGCGTGCCGAACGAAGGGCCCGGCCGCAGCCGGACCCTTCGAAAATATCAGTCGCGATGCTCCGGCATCGCCTTGAGCTGGTCCTTGGTCCAGCTGGTGACGGCGTGGACGTCGCCATCCTCGTCGCGCATGAAATCAAGCTGGCTGGTGGTGACCGCCACCGGCTTGGCGCCGATACCAAGAAAGCCACCGACGTCGATGACGACCTGACTGCCATGCAGATGATCGACAGAACCGATCTTCTCGTCGTCAGGGCCGTAGATGGTCGCGCCTTCGAGTATGTCGGGCGTCAGTTCCGTGCTGGCAAGTCGTGCGTGACTGGTGTGATCCATGACCGGTCTCCTCTGGGTTGGACAATTTCCTAACCAGCGAACAAACGAAGAGTTCCGGTAAAACGCCACGAAAGTCCGGCGCAGACTGCTTCGAGCCTACACCTCGTCGAAAGGACCACCGCGCCGCGCCGGGTCGCGACCAATGGCGGCTTCCTCGGCATCGTCGGGCAAGGCATGGTCACTATCCTGATAGGGGTTGTCGTCATCTTCCTCGGGCAGGTCGCCTTCCTTCTCGACACCGGTCGTGTCCGGCAGGCTTTCTTCATCTGCTCCGTCGGGCAGGATCCTTGCGCCACGCAACGCATCCCAGTCCTGCTGGCGCGGCGTCGGGGCTTCCACTTCGTCGCTTGGTTTTCTACGCGGGTCCATAATTTTCTCCCTGGTCAGTGCTTGCATCGAATAGGTGGAACTCGGCGCCGGCAAGCAGGTTCCCGAAACCGGTCCCAGCTTGTTTGTGAACCGCTTAGCAACCACGTGGGGGATCACTTGGGGAACCAATTGCCGCTGGGCTGCATTTGCCAAAAGAAGACGATTCCAGACGGAGACCGGACAATGAAAATCTTTGTTTTCTTGCCGTGCGCGCTGCTGGCACTTGCCGGCCCTGCCGCCGCGCAAGACAGCGGCGAGGGTGCTCCTCCCGTGCCTTGCCAGGCGCAGCCCCAGGATGGCGGCCAGCAGCCGCCTTCCTCCGATGAGGGCAATGGCAATTCGACCGCCGATCTTGGTTCTTGCGGCGGCGTGCTGCAGCCGCCGCCCAGCGGTGACCAGGGCATGACGCAGCCGCCGCCGGACCAGGGCAAAACACCGGTGATCAAGCCCGGCGAGGTGCCTGTGCAGCCACCAAAGCAATGATCTCGCTTGAGGGTCTCTACAGTGTGGACCGGGGCCGGCCAGGTCCAGCCTTGGCTAGGCGCAGCGCGGTCACCGGATCAATGCCGGTCCAGGCAATGCCGACCGCCTCGGTAAAGGCTGCGAAAGCCCGCCGCGCCTGGTCCTTGGTCACGTGTCCAGCCCTGGCCATTTCGCAGGCCCTCAGCGCCGTTTCGTAAATCTTGCCGCGCCTGGCGTGCGGCCATTCCCGAAGAAAATTCTGCATCTCGGCCAGCGTGGTGATGTCGCGTCGGAAGCCGGCGCCGACGGCAATTGCCACGGGATTTTGCAGCCGCATATCGTCCATTTTGAAAGCCTCCTGAGGGATCGTCCTTCAATGCGAATCATGCCGGTGCGGTTCCGGCAATAATGGCTGGTCGGGCCGATCAATTAGTCTCCACTTACGGAACAAGACCGTACCGGAGGCGTTTGCCTCCAGGAGCCCGCCAATTTGATCCGTGATGTTTTCGCCTCGTGCGGGAGCTCGGCGGAGCTCGCCAACAACGACAGGAGACGAAGATGAAATCCGTCCTTATTCCAGCAGTCGCCGGGCTCGCCATGATCGCAGGTCTCGGTGTTGCCGCGGCCGACGAGGTCATTGTCACGCAGCCGGCGCAGCAGCAGGTGATCATCACCCCCGAACAGCGCACGGTCGTGCACCAATACGTAAAAAAACATCCGCTCGCCTCGGTCAGCCTGCTTGGGGTCGAATTGAATGTCGGCTCCGCCTTGCCCGACACTGTCGAGCTGCAGGAGGTTCCTGACGTTCAGTACAGATACGCTGTTGTCGACAACCATACAGTGTTGGTCGATCCCAGCACGCGCAGGATCGTTGAGGTGGTCGAATAACGCTGGCCACAACTGACCGAACCACCAATACGGCCCTGTCGTTCATCCCAATAAGGGGCGGCAGGGCCGAATGATGAAAGGAGCATTGCCCATGTTGCCGCATGTCGAGACCAACGTGGCGGCGTGTTGCGACAAGCTGTTGGCTGAGCGCAGCACCGCGCTGTTGTCGATGAAGGAAGCGATTGCGCTCTTGCGGGAGCGCACCGGCACGGATCGGTCGGATGCCGACCTCGCCGGGCTGATCACCAAGAAAGCGGCGCTGCTCGGCGTTGCGGTCGTTTCCGATCCGCATTGAAAGCAGCTCGTCACTCAAGACGCCGGCTCAAATTTCGGCTAATGTTTTCGTGGAATCTGGACCTAACCATCGGACCCAACCACGGAGGCTTAAGTGACGGACGACAGACAGGACCGCATTCGCCAGCGCGCACATGAGATTTGGGAACAGGCCGGCCGCCCGGAAGGCGCGCATCAGGAGCACTGGGAACAGGCCACGGCCGAAATAGATGGTGCGGCCGCCAAACCGAAGAAGACGGCGAAGAAGGCTGCTGCGAAGCCCGTCAAGGCCGACGCCAAGCCCAAGGCTGCAAAGCCGGCGGCCGCAAAGTCCGGCAAGGCCAAGTCGAAATAGGCAAGGGCAGAATTCGCCTGGGCGGCCCCGTTCTGGACGTCGCCGTTCGGCCCGCCAGGGTCTCTTAACCCGACGAATTGCGCCTCCACGGGGAGCGCAATTCATTGTGCATGAAGATCGCGTGATGCTCTATGCCTCCCAGGCATAACTCGAGAGGGCAAAGCGGATACCGGCAGCTGTCATGACCAGTTCGCATTCGGTGATCTGGCGTAGGTGGCGCAGATAGCGCGCCACCGTCTGGGGCAGCCAGCCGGCGCAGGCTTCGACATAGGCGCGGCTGTGAACGAGCGTGCCGGTCGACAGCCTCTCGTCCTTCTCGGCAATCACTTTCAAATATTGGCGGATGAAACGAATATCGTCGGCGATGTCCTGGCTGGCCATTCGCCATGCTCCGGCAACGCGTTCGCGCTGGTCGAGCGACAAGGGCGGCAGCAGCGGCAGTGACAACAGCGGGCGGGAGAGGTCGGCGAAGGCGCCATGGTTCGCTGTGCTCACGGAATTCCCCTTGTTGAAAGGAAATATCGTACTTTATGTACGATATTTCGTCAAGGATGACGCGTACAATTTGAACGAATTCAACTTTCGAAATGATGCGGATTTTCCTGAAGCCAACAAACCTGGCCCAACATACTTCGCGATGCCAGTCGAAAAATACTCTTCCCCAATGCCTCGAACAGTGCTTTAACCCGCCCATCCACAGGGGTGCTCCGTACGGTCGGGGCTGAGATGAGGGCGGCAAGCCTTCGGACCCTAAAGCTGATCTGGATAATACCAGCGGAGCGAGGCGGGCGATGTTTTCCGGTGCACAGATTTCCCTTTATCCCATGACCGACGATTTCGTCGGCGTCATCCTTGGCGCGCTCGGCGCGCTCGATCCCTGGCGCGACCGGCTGAGGATCGAGACCGACGACATCTCGACGCTTCTGGTCGGGCCGCCCGAGGTGTTGTTTCCAGCCATGCGCGACCTGTTCGTGGCGGCGGCCAAAAGCGGCAAGCACTGCGTGCTTTCGGCCGCGGTTTCGCGCGGTTGCCCGGGCGAGCCCGACGATCCGATCTGCCGCTCCGACGAGACCGGCGGACCCGCCATTGCGCTGGACGAGCGCAAGGTCGCCGCGATCCGCGCCGTCCAGGCCACGCCATCGACCGACCAGCCGGTGGCGGCGCAGTTATCGCTCTATGTGATGGGTACGGGCGACCATATGGACGAGATCTATGGCTGCATCGATTTCCTGAAGCAGTCCGGCGTCTTTGAACGCTCGAAGAACTTCTGCACCAAACTGCGTGGCGATGCCGGCGCGGTGTTTGCGACCCTGGGTGAAGCCTTCTGCCGCTTCGGCCCGGGCGCCGGCCACGTCACCCTCGACATCACGATTTCTGCGAACAGCCCGACCGCCGTCTGAGCCGCGGCTCAAGCGTCGTTCATCGAGGATATTGCCGTGGCTGTTTCGTTCAACCCATCGCGTGGGGGAGATGCCCCCGCATTCGACCTCTCCCGGCAGAAGGGAGGGGAAGCTTCGGCGATTGGCGAAGGCGGTGATGACGTCCAATCTCCCCCCTTGTGGGGGAGATGCCTGGCAAGGCAGAGGGGGGCGCTGTCCCGCCGGCTTTTCAGTTGGTTGCGTCCGCGGCCTTCACCCGTTGCTTCCGAACAGGTTTCGCAAGTTGGTGATCCTTCGCGCCCCCCTCTGTCCTGCCGGACATCTCCCCCACAAGGGGGGAGATCGGCTGTCCCCTCCGCCGTCACCAAAATCGGCCCCGCCGCCATCTCCTTCACCCTGCTCCTCGCGGCCTGGGAGCTCTACGCTCGCTATGGCGGCGTCACGCACGGCATGCTGCCGGCGCCGTCGCGCGTGTTGCTGCAGGCCTGGGAGAACCGCGCTGCCCTTGCCGACAATACGCTTCCCACCATCCGCGCCACGCTTGCCGGCTTCGCCTGCTCGTTGATTGCCGCCTTCGTGCTTTCGGCGCTGGTCGATTTTCTGGCCCCGCTGCGCCGCGCGCTCTTCACGCTGCTGATCGTCAGCCAGACCTTGCCGCTGGTCGCCATCGCGCCGCTCATCGTGCTGTGGTTCGGCTTCGGGCTGATGCCGAAAATCCTGCTCGTTGCACTGGTCACTTTCTTCCCGATGATGGTGGCGCTGGTCGAAGGCTACGCTGCCACGAGCAAGGAGATTGCCCAGATGCTCGCGGCCATGGGGGCAGGGCGCTGGCGCATCTTCTGGCTGGCGCGTTTGCCTTCGGCGCTGCCCTATTTCTTCGCCGGTTTGAGGATCTCGATTACTTACGCCGTGGTTGGCGCGATCTTCGCCGAATATGCAGGGGCGGCGAAGGGATTGGGCATCTACATGCTCAACGCCAAGAACAATTTCCGCCCCGATCTGGTGCTCGCCGCGGTCGCCGTCAGCGCGGCGCTCACACTTGCTTTGTTCGGCCTTGCGGTGCTCATCCAGCGCCTCGCCATGCCCTGGGAAAATGCGGGGAGCGAGAGCCGCGGCGGCAAGCCTTCGGGAGAGAGCTCCCAATGACACGGCTCGAACTCCGCGATATCAGCAAAAGCTTCGGCGCGCTGGAGGTGCTCGCGGGCATTTCGCTTCATGTCGCGGCCGGCGAGTTCGTGTCCATCCTCGGGCCCTCCGGCGCCGGCAAGTCGACACTGTTCCAGCTGCTGACCGGTGCGCTGAAAGGCGAGGGCGACATGCGCTTCGACGGTGCGCCACTCGATGACCATGGCCGCCATTTCGCCTTCATGCCGCAGCGCGACGCGCTGATGCCGTGGCGGCGCGTCATCGACAATGTGACGCTGGGGCTCGAAGTGCAGGGCATGCCGCGACGGGCGGCACGCGAGCAAGTCGCGCCGCTGTTCGCCGAATTCGGCCTTGCCGGCTTCGAGCACGCCTGGCCGGCAGAGCTCTCCGGCGGCATGCGTCAGCGCGCTGCGCTTTTGCGCACAGTGGTGCAGCAACGCGACATGCTGCTGCTCGACGAGCCCTTTGGCGCGCTGGATGCGCTGACACGCGCGGCCATGCAGCGCTCGCTGGAAGGCACGTGGCAGCGTCATCGCTGGACGGCACTGCTGATCACCCATGATGTACGTGAAGCGGTGTACCTGTCGGACCGCATTTATCTCCTGTCGTCACGGCCCGCCCGCATCATCAGCGAGATTACCGTGCCGCTGCCGCGCCCGCGCACCACCGGCAGCGATGCCGCGCGCCAGGCCGCTGTGCTCGAAGCCGAAATCCTCGACACGCTGCTCAATCCCGGGGCTGACCGAGCCTCGTTCCCGAAGACCGCTCAAAGGAGATCATCATGACCGAATTCACCCGCCGGCAAGCGCTGCTTTTGACGCTGGCTGCCGGACTGCCGCTGGCCTCGCGTGCTCATGCGGCTGCGCAAAAAGTCACCGTCGCGCTCGACTGGACGGTCAACACCAACCATATCGGCCTGTTTGTGGCCCGCGACAAAGGCTTTTACGACGAGGCCGGGCTCGACGTCGACATCCTGCCTTATGGCGATACCGGCGCCGGCACGCTGGTTGCCAACCGCATCGCCGATTTCGGCATTGCCGGCGTCGGCCTGTTCACCCAGCGTGCCGCAGGCGCCGACCTCAAGGCGGTCTACGCCGTGGTGCAGCAGGAGACCGGCCGGCTGGTCTTCAACGCGGATCGCAGCGAGATCAAGAGCCCGAAGAATCTCGACGGCCTGACCTATGGCGGCTTCGGCAGCGCCTGGGAAAACACGCTGATCTCGACCATCATCCGCCACGATGGCGGCAAGGGCAGTTTCGAGACGGTGACGCTCGGCACCTCGGCCTATGAGGCGCTGGCCAACGGCTCGGTCGATTTCACGCTGGAGGTCTCGACCTGGGAAGGCGTCGATGCCGAGCTGAAAGGCATCAGGCAGCGCGGCTTCCGCTATGCCGATTATGGCGTGCCTGACGAGCACACCACCGTCATCGCCTCCAGCGATGCCTATCTCCAGGCAAACCCAAAAGCGGCTTCCGCCTTCGTCGAGGCAACGCGGCGCGGCTACCAATTCGCCGTCGATCATCCGCAAGATGCCGGCGATCTGCTGATCGCTTCCAACAAGGACGCGTTGACCGACCCGGCGCTGATCCACGCCTCGCTGAAGATGCTGGTCGACGGACACTTTTTGCGCAGCCAGGACGGCGTCATCGGCACCATCGACAAGGCCAAGGTCGAGGCGATGGGAACCTACCTCTTCAACGCCGGCATCCTGCTCGATGGTGATGGCAAGGTGCTGAAGGAAAGGCCGGATTTTGGAGTGTATTTCAGCAATGAGTTTTTAGGGTAGGGGTTCGAACTGCTGATCTCCCCCCTTGCGGGGGAGATGCCCGGCAGGGCAGAGGGGGGTGTGAAGGATCGCCAGCCTCGGTGCGAAGACCCTCGACTCGGGCGGCGAAAGCGACGGTAGGCTGGCGGGACAGCACCCCCCTCTGGCCTGCCGGCCATCTCCCCCTGTGGGACTGTTGCAAAATTGGATGGATGTGATTCCCTGTTTTTGAAACGGGGATTTTGCGATGACGACGAAGCCGAGCGGTCAGTTCAGTTTTGTGGAGGCTCTGCTGCCACAGGGTCTTGGTCGGAGTGGTCGGCTGGACCGGCTGTCGTCGCTGGTGAAGTGGTATCGCTTCGAGAAGATCCTTGCGCGGCTGCGCTCGCCGGCGGGGCCAGGGCGGCCTGCGTAC
>NZ_JBFUDJ010000007.1:0-306864 GCF_056404775.1 Mesorhizobium sp. P2_B5
AGGCCGCCCTGGCCCCGCCGGCGAGCGCAGCCGCGCAAGGATCTTCTCGAAGCGATACCACTTCACCAGCGACGACAGCCGGTCCAGCCGACCACTCCGACCAAGACCCTGTGGCAGCAGAGCCTCCACAAAACTGAACTGACCGCTCGGCTTCGTCGTCATCGCAAAATCCCCGTTTCAAAAACAGGGAATCACATCCATCCAATTTTGCAACAGTCCCCTTGTGGGAGAAGGGGGATCGGCGCGCAGCGCCGAGACGGATGAGGGGTGCGTGACGGAACGAGACGGCGGCGTTCCCTGGAACACCCCTCATCCGACCTCGCTTCGCGAGGCCACCTTCCCCCACAAAGGGGGAAGGAAGAAGCGCGCGCCTACCCATCATTGCCGCCCCCGCATCGTAATAAACGCTCCAAACATCACCACCGCCACCATGATGGCGCCCTCGATGATGGCGGTGACATTCGGGTCTATGGCGAGCAGCGTCAAATCCGTGCGAACCAGCCTCAGCACGAAGACGGCGACGATGGGGCCGAGCAGGCCGCCCTTGCCGCCGCCGAGCGCGACGCCGCCCAGCACGACCGCCGCGACGCTGGCCAAGAGATACGGGCCGGGGATGGGGGCGCCGATGCCGGTGCTCATGGTCAGCGCCAGGCCGCCAAAGGCGGCGAGCAGGCCCGACAGCGCATAGGCGATCATGCGGGTGCGCTTCACCGGCACGCCTGAGCGGAACGCCGCCAGTTCGCTCGAGCCGATGGCGTAGAGGGAGAAGCCGAGGCGCGAGCGCCGCAGCGGTATCCAGATGACGCACAGGCAGACGATCAGCACCAGCAGTGCCTTGGGCAGCCAGGCGTCGATGGCGTCGGGCAGGCCTGGGATCGGCACGGTGCCGGAGATCAGCGCCTTCAGCCATTCGGCGATGCCGCCGCCCGGCGCGTCGAGCACCAACAGCGCCGCGCCCTGCAGCACGAACAGCATGGCGAGCGTGACGACAATGTCAGGCACGCGGGTCACGACGATGAGCAGGCCGTTGAGCGCGCCGAGCGCAAAACCCATGGCGAGCACGAAGGGCACCACGAACAGCGCGTATTCTTCCGACGCGCCATTCATCATCGAAGCGGCGGTGACGCTGGTCAGCGCCATCATGGCGGCGACAGAGAGGTCGATGCCGCCGGCGATGACCACCACGGTCTGCGCAGCGACGGCGAAAGCGTAAGGCAGCACGGCGCGCGCGAGCGAGCCGAAATCGTTGCTGCCATAGGCCGGTTGGATGATCCTGGTGGCGATGAACAGGATGATGAGGAGAGCGAAGAGGCCGACGACCCAGCCCTGGCGGCGCAGGAAATGGCTCATGGCGTCGCCTCCGGGGTATCGGAGGCATGGGCGGTTGGATCGGCCAGGATACCGATATCGGCCTTGGCGCCGCGCGGCAGGCCGTAGGCGGCGCGCATCAGCGCCGGCTCGTCGGCCTCCTCGACGGGGAAGATGTCGACGAGGCGGCCGCCGAAGATAACGATGACGCGGTCGCAGACGCGCTGCACCTCTTCGAGTTCCGAGGTGTAGAACAGCACCGACTTGCCATTGCCGGCGAGCTCGCGCAGCAGCTTGTAGATCTCCTGCTTGGTGCCGACATCGATGCCGCGCGTCGGGTCGAAGCACAGGATGGTGCGGGCGTCCGCCGCGATCCAGCGGGCGATGGTCACTTTCTGCTGGTTGCCGCCGGACAGGCGCTGCACCTCGCCCTGCGCGCGGGTGTCGATCTGCAGCCGTTCGATGGCGCTGAGCACGGTAGCGCGCTCGCGGCGCATGTTGATAGGGCCCCAGTTGCGCAGAGCGGCACTGAAGGGCAGGGCGATGTTCTCGCGCACCGAGCGCTGCATGGCGAGCGCCTCGGATCGGTCGCCCGGCACATAGGCAATGCCGGCGCGAATGGCGTCGATCGGGTGCGAAAATTTCACGGGGGCGCCATCGACTTCGATGGTGCCGCCGGAGGGACGGATCGAGCCGGCAAGGGCGGCGAAGAGTTCATCCTGGCCCTGGCCTTCGAGCGCGACGACGCCGGCGACCTCGCCATCGGCGAGATCGAAGGAGACGTCGCTGAGCTTGGTGCCGACGCGTAAGTTTTGCACGGCGATGCGCGGGCGGGCAGGGGCGGGCGCGGCCTTCTCGGCGGCGCTGCGGGCGGCGACATGGGTCTTGACGATGCGGGTGCCGAGCATCAGCTCGACGATCTTTTCCTCGACGCCCGGCACTATGTCGACGACGCCGACGGTCTCGCCGTCGCGCAGCACGGTGGCGCGGTCGCACAGCGCCGAGATCTCGACGAAGCGGTGCGAGATGAAGATCACGGCCCGGCCCGAGTCGCCCTGGCGGCGCACCACTTCCAGCACCTTCTCGGCGAGATTGGCGGGGAGTGCTGCCGTCATCTCATCGAGCAGCAGCACGTCGGGTTCGACGGCGAGCGCTCGGGCAAGGTCGAGCACGCGCAGCACGGCCAGCGGAATGTCGCGCGCGGTGTCGCGCAGATCGAGGTCGGCAATGCCGAGTTCGTGCACCCAGGCGCGGAACGGCTCGACCGGCGTGCCGGTCAGCCTGAGATTGGATAAGACGTCGAGATCGGGGATCAGCGACGGTTCCTGGTAGACCGGCAGCAGCCCGGCGCGGCGCGCGGCGGCGGGCGAGCGTATGTCGCGCGCCTCGCCGCGGATCAGGATGCGCCCGGCATTCGCAGGAATGGCGCCGGTCAGGATCTTCACCAGCGTCGACTTGCCAGCACCGTTGGCGCCCATCAGAGCGTGAACCTCGCCCGGCAGGACGGAGAGCGACGCGTTGCGCAAGGCTGCAACCGCGCCGTAGTTCTTGGCGACACCGGTGGCGTCGAGGAGGGGGCTGGTGGTCAAATGGTTTGGGTCTCGATTTGTGTGCTCAAATAACTGCGAATGTTAGCGCCGCCCCTCACTGTCCTGCCGGACATCTCTCCCCGTAAACGGGGAGAGAGAAGCTGGCCGCGGCACTGGCGCCCTTCCTGCAACGTTGAAGGTTGGCGAAATCGGCGGCGAGCGTCCCTCTCCCCGTCACTATACGGGGAGAGGATGCCGGCAGGCAGGTGAGGGGCGGCGCTGACGGATGGTCAGCTAAAACTGCTTACTCCCCCGGCCCCTTGCAAGCGATGATCTGCTCCTTCGTATACGTCGTCCACTCAGGGATCGAGATCGAGACCGGCCATTCCGGGCTGAGCGACGGGTCGGCGGCGGCTTTCAGCTTGGCCTTGCCTTCGTCGGTGGCGTTGTCCCACAGCTGCGGGTCGACCAGCACGGTCTGCTGTGCCGGCTTCTTGCCGTCGAGGATCTGCAGCGCCAGCGTCACTCCGGCACCGCCGATCGAGCCGGGGTTGGTGACGGCAGCGCCGACGAGGCCCTTGACCGAGCTCAGCTGGCCGACGAAACCGGCATTGTCGGCGCCGACCACCGGCACCAGCGGCGCCTGCGATTCGACCAGCGCGTCGACGATGACGTTGTCGATGCCGGAGGTCCACACGCCGTTGAACGGCGTGCCGGTGGCGAGGAACGACAGCATCTGCTGCTTGGCCTGGTCCTGCTGCCAGCCGGTGAAGACCTCCTGCGCGACCTTCACGTCGGGGTTTTCGGCCAGCGCCTTCTTGAAGCCTTTGTCGCGATCGGAGTCCGCCGAAGCGCCGGCGGCGCCGCGCATGTAGAACACCTCGCCCTTGCCGCCCATCTGCTGGAACAGCCACTTGGCGCCGAGATAGGCATACTGTTCCTGGTTGTTGGAGATGATGTAGGCCGACGGCTCGGTGACCGCCTGGTCGACGGCAACGACGACGATGCCGGCCTTGGTGGCTTCTTCCAGGCCCGCCTTGATGCCGGCCGGATCGGCGGGGTTGACGACGATGGCGTCAACCTTGGCGCTGATCAGGTTGCGGATGTCTTCGAGCTGGCCGGCGGCATCGGTGTTGCGGTGGGCGATGTTGAGTTTCGTCACTTCGCCGGACGCCAGCGCCTGCGCCTTCATGGCGCAGACCATCTCCTCGCGCCAGCCATTGCCCTGCACGGTGTTGGAAATGCCGATCGTGTATTTGCCTTCGGCCGACGAGACGCCCACCGAGGCCAGCAAGGCAGCGCCCGCAAGCAGCGGAACCATGGTCAGTATTTTCTTCATGTCAGTACTCCTCCACATTGTTTTTCAGTTCCAGGGTTTTGCGCCTGCCGGATTGCGACAGGATCAAACCAAGTTGTTACCTCGTCATTTGACGAAGGGACGCAGCACGTCGCGGGCAAGCAGGAAACCGCGCTTGACCTGATCGTCGCTGCCTTCAAAGCGTCGGTCCTCGTGCTCGATGATGACCGAGCCGTCATAGCCGGCACGGTAGAGGCCGGAGAAGAAGCCGCTCCAGTCGACATCGCCCAAGCCCGGCATGCGCGGCACCTGCCAGCCTATCCCGGCCGAAAGAATCCCGCGCTCATAAAGTCCATCATGATCAATCATCAGGTCCTTGGCGTGGACATGCAGCATGTAGGGGCCGAACTCCCTGATGAACCGGGCCTGGTCGATCATCTGCCAGACCAGATGCGAGGGGTCGAAATTCATGCCGACCTCGCCGCCCCAGGTCTCGAGAATGCGGCTCCAGATCTGCGGCGAATAGGCGATGTTGTGCCCACCCGGCCACTCGTCATAGCTGAAGATCATCGGGCAATTCTCGAAGGCAAGCTTGACGCCATGGTTGCGCGCATAGGCGACGATCTCGGGCCAGACTTTCAGCGCGTCCTGCCAGTTGACGTCGACGGTCTTCGAGGCATCGCCGCCGCAGAACGTGTTGACCACCGGCACGCCCATATTGGCGGCCAGCGCGATGACCTTCTTCAGATGACTGATGACGGCCTCGCGATGCGCGGCGTCGGGATGCAGCGGGTTGGGATAGTAGCCGAGGCCGGAGACCGTCAGCTTCTTCTCCGTCAGCGACGCAACGATCTCCTTGGCCTGCGCAGGCGAGGTCGAAGCAGCGTCGATGTGGCTGGTGCCGGCATAGCGTCGCGTCGCGCCGGAAGTTGTCGGCCAGCAGGCAATCTCCAGCGCCTCGAAGCCGGCCGCGTTTGCCCAATCGGCGACTTCGGCAAGTGGCGTCGCCGCGAACGGTGCCGTCAGCAGTCCAAGTTTCATAGTGCCTCCCCTGGTCGTGGCTTCACGACCGGTACCTATAATGCCGATTGTTTGGATCGCTTCAACCGTGCGACCTCATCTTGTTCAAGACTGTGCCGGACGGCCGCCATCGGATCGTCCGAAAGCAGCTCGCGCAGCGCCGACATCACGGTCGTGCGGAACGTCTCATCAGCCGCGAGGCCGGGATCGAATATCCCGTCGATGGCGAGGATGGCGGACGCCAGCGCCCGCGCATCATGGCCGGTCGTGTCGGCGATCTCGGCGACCTTGCCGGCATAGGGATCCGACACCGGCCAGCGTTTGCCAAAGCGTGCGGAAGCCTGGATGAGATAAGCCATCCAGCCGGCCACCGGCACCGACAAAAGGCCGATGCTGCCGCCTTGGCTCAGCCGGTCGCGGATCGGGTTCAGCAGGCGCTGGACGATCTTTTGCGAGCCGTCGGTGGCGACCTGGTGGTTGCGGTGGCGGATTGCGGTGTTCTTCAGCCGGGCAAGGCTCTGCTCGACATAGGCGAGCGGCAGGATGCCGGGCACCGGCATCAGCGTCGGCACAGTTTCCTCGACCAACATGCGCCTGATGAAGTCTGACAGCAGCGGGTCGGCCATGGCATCCGATGTGTGTTCGAGTCCTGCCAGCACGCCGAGCGTGGCAAGCGTCGTCTGGGCGCCGTTCAGCACCCGCATTTTCAGATGCTCGAACGGCGTCACATCGTCGACAAAGGTGGCGCCGACCAGATCCCAGCGCGGCATGCGGCCGGCGAATTTTTCCTCGATCACCCATTGCCGGAACGGCTCGCCGACAGCGACAGCGCCGTCGCGATAACCGAACCATTGCTCGACGCTGTCGAGGTCGGTCTGCGTCACCGCCGGCGCGATGCGGTCGACCATGGCTGAGGGGAAAGCGACATTGGCCGCGATCCACTCGGCCAGGCCATTGCCGCGCCGTTCGGCAAAGCTGCGCACGACATTGCCGAGGATGACGCCATTGGTCGGAATGTTGTCGCAGGAGAGCAGTGTCAGCGGTCGGCCATGCGTGGCCTGGCGCAACTCCAGCGCCCGCACCAACAGGCCGGGCACGCTGCGCGGGGTCTCGGGGTTGGCGAGGTCGTGGACGATGTCGGGATGGCCAAGATCGAGTTCGCCGCTCGACGGGATGTGGCAATAGCCTTTTTCCGTCACCGTCATCGTCACCAATTCGATGTCGGGCGAGACCAGCACGCCGAGCGCTGGTGCCGCACTCTCCTGGCTGTCGACCACCCGGACGATGCTGCCGATGACGCGTGCCTCGATATGGCTGTTTTCGCGGATCAGCCTTGTATAGAGCCCGCTCTGCCGTCCCAACGTGTCGGCGAGGCTTGGCGGGCGGATGTTGATGCCGACAATGCCCCAGCGGTCGAAGCGCAGCGAGATGAGATCGTCGGTGTATTCGGCCTGATGGCAGCGGTGGAAAGCGCCGACGCCGAGATGCGCCATGCCGGGCGCCAGCATCGTGCGGTCGTAGGACGGTGTCTGGACCGATGCCGGCAAGCGGTCGAGCAACGCCGGCCCGAGTGTCTCGGTGGAAGCGCTCACCGGTTCGCCCCGATCACCGCCTGCTCCTGGTCGATCACGGCGCCGGTCATCGGCCCTGCGGCGTCGGAGAGCAGGAAGACGGCAAGACTGGCGATGTCGTTGGGCGTCAGCAGCCGGCCGAAGGGCTGCGCGGCGTTGGCCTTGTCGAGCCAGCCGGGGCCGTTGCCCAAAGTCTCGGCCTGCATGATGCGTTCGGCCGGCGTGTCGGTCCAGCCGACATTGATGCCGTTGACGCGGATGCGGTCGAAGCGGTGGGCGTTGGCGGCGTTCTTGGTCAGCGTCGCCAGCGCGCCCTTGGTGGCGGAATAGACGGCAAGCTCCGGCGAGCCGCAATGGGCGTTGATCGACAGGATGTTGAGAATAGCGCCGCCCTGGCCGCGCGTCTTCATGTCGGCAATGGCCGCCTGCATCAGGAAGAACGGCGCGCGCGCGTTGACGGCAAACAGCGCCGCCCAGTCGTCGAGGCTGGCGTCGAGGAAAGAGGCGCGGTCGGTCAGGCCGGCAGCGTTGACGAGGGCATCGATGCGGCCGAAGCGCTCGATGCAGGTCTGCGCCAGAAGAGCAGGGGTTGCCGGGTCGGCAAGATCGGCGGCGACGAAGATGGTCGGCGTGCCCAATTGCGAAAGCTCGGCCGCCACCGCATCGCCGCGCGTCTTCTCGCGCCCGGTGACCACAAGCCCGGCGGCGCCGGAACGCGCCAGCGTCTCGGCAATGGCGCGGCCAATGCCTTGCGTCGACCCGGTGACCAAGGCCACCTTGCCGTCCAGCCGGATCTCCATTCCTCCTCCCGGAACAAAGTTTCTATTTTTCTAGATATGGAATGGTAATTCCCGATAGTCAATTGTGCCAGCGACGGCTCACTCCCCGCGTCGCGCCGCCACACCGTGGACCAGCGCCATCCCCACAGCGAGCGATGCCGCCAGCGAGCGGAAGCCGGCGAAGTCGGATTCCACCACTTCCAGCCAGGTGTCCGACAGCGGAATCAGCGGGCTGAAGGTGCTGTCGGTGACGGTGACGATGCGCGCCTTGCGCTCATGCGCCACCGCGACGAGATCAGGCGTAATCGAATTGTAAGGGCTGAAGGAGACCGCCAGCACCGCGTCCTGGCCGCCGATGCAGCCGATCTGGTCGAGTGCGGAGGAGCCGACATTGTCGACCAGCACGTTGCGCACGCCTTGCTGCGAGAGGGTCAGCGACAGATAGGCGGTGACGGGAAAGGCGCGCTTGGAGCCGATGACATAGATCAACTCGGCATCCGCAAGCAGCGCCACCATCTTGTCGAAACTCTCGACATCGAAGCCGGCCTCGATGCGGCCGAGCGAGGCCTGCGACGCCCCGACCATGCCATGCAGGAAATGCAGGTTCGGCTCGGTCTCGGTGCGCGGCTCGCCACGCCCTTCCGGCCATGATCCCTTGATGTGTTCCTTGAACAGGCCCTGGAAATCGGAAAAGCCGGAATAGCCGAAGATCTGCGCAAAGCGCACCAGCGTCGAGGGCTGCACGCCGGCCTGTGCCGCCACCTGCGCGATGGTGCCGAGCGCGACGTCGCTCGGATGCTGCCACAGGAAGATCGCCACCTGCCGCAGCCGCTTGGGGAAATGCACCGTGCCCGACGACAGCACGGCGCGCAGCTCCTCATAAGTTTGCGGCTGGATATAACCCAGTGCTGCCAGAGAGCGTCCCCGCTTGCGTGTCGCCGCCTCGTCGGCGATCGATCGTCCAGATGACTTGCTTGCCCCACTCATGATTTCAGGCTAGCGCGATACGATCGTTTTACAATATGAAAATTGGAAATCGTGTTCGAAAGCGGTTGGGTTCGGCGTGGTTAGGCGGAAGCCTTTCCAACGTCGTCATCCTAGGGCGAAGCAGGAGCGAAGCTCCATCGCGGAGACCCCAGGATGACGAAGCCACAGGTGGAGGAGTTTGAAATGGTCTACGCAACATCGGACGGATCAGCCGGCAAGCGGCTGAGGGTCGGCATGGTCGGCGGTGGGCGCAATGCTTTCATCGGCGCCGTGCATCGTCTAGCCATGCGGCTCGACGACCAGATCGTTCTGGTCGCCGGGGCGCTGTCGTCGGACCCGGAAAACGCCGCTGCCTCGGCCGCCGAAATCGGCATCGCGCCGGAGCGCAGCTATGCCGACTATCGCGCCATGGCGCGAGCCGAAGCCGCGCGGCCGGACGGCATTGAGGCGGTCGTCATCGTCACGCCAAATCATCTGCACGCCCCGATCGCCACGGCCTTTCTCGAAGCCGGCATCGACGTGATCTGCGACAAGCCGCTGTCGACGACGCTCAGCGACGCCGAGGCATTGGTAGCGCTCGCCAAGGCGAAAAAGCGCCGTTTCGTCGTTACGCTCAACAACACCGGCTACGCCATGGTGCGCCAGGCGCGCGAAATGGTGGCGGCGGGCGAACTTGGCCGCATCGTGTCCGTGCACGGCGCCTATATCCAGGACTGGCTGATGAAGCCGATCGACGCCGAGGGCCAGAAGCAGGCGGAGTGGCGCACCGACCCGGCCCGCGCCGGGCAATCTGCGGTGCTGGCCGATATCGGCGTGCATGCGTTCAACTTGGCAAGCTATATCTCCGGCTGCGAGGCCGAGGCGGTGTCGGCCGATCTGTTCACCGTCGTGCCCGGGCGCCGGCTCGACGACAATGCGCATGTGCTGGTGCGCTGGACCGGCGGCGCACGCGGCACGATCCTGGCCAGCCAGACCTCGCCCGGCCATTACAATGACCTCTCCGTGCGCATCTATGGCGACAGAGCCGGGCTCGAATGGTCGGGCGGCCGGCCGGAAGAATTGCGCTTCTCCGTTTATGGTGAGGAAACCCGCACACTGGTGCGCGGCGGCCATGGTTCGACGGCGGAAGCCCAGCGTGTGTCGCGCATGCCGGCCGCGCACCCGGAAGGCTATATCGAGGCCTTCGCCAATTTCTACCGCGACGCCGCCGACATTATTCGCGCGCATCGCTCCGGTGGGGTGGTGGATGCGGCGCGTGCGGCTCAGGTGCCTGATGTGGTCGATGGAGCGCGCGGCGTGAAGTTTGTCGCGGCGGCGGTGGAGTCGAATGCGGCCGGTGGGGCTTGGACGGTGGCGCGGTTTGGGTGAGATGGACCGGCAATTGCCGTGGTCTAGCGGCAGTGGCAATCACCTACGGCAGTCCCCCACTCCGTCTCAGCTTCGCCGAGCCACCTCTACCCCCACATTGGTGGGGAGAGGAAACGCTAATCGCCGTGGTGGCGGCCTAAAAAAGAAGTTTCCTCGGCTTCCTGAATTCTCTTCTGGAATGCCTTAGCCGCTCAGCGCCGCTTTGGGCGACCGCCCGGGGATTTGTTGCCGCGCGGGCCGCTCTGCACCGGCGTATTGCCCTGGTTTTCCTGGGATAGTTTGCGCCAGCGGGCCAAGCGCTCGGGATCGAGCCTACCGGCCTTCAAGGCAGCCTGCACCGCGCAGCCCGGTTCGTGGACATGGGTGCAGTCGCGAAACTTGCACAGTGGGGCGAGCTCGGTGATTTCGGCAAACAGCGTGTCGATGCCGGAAGCAACGTCACTGACATGCAGCGTGCGCATGCCCGGCGTATCGATCACCCAGCCGCCGCCGGCAATGGCGTGCAGCGATCTGGCTGTGGTGGTGTGGCGGCCCTTGGCATCGTGCTCCCGGATGCCGGCGGTCTGTTGCGGCGCTTGCTGCGCCGATCCGGCCAGCGTGTTGACCAGCGTCGATTTGCCGACGCCGGAGGAGCCGACCAGCGCCACAGTCTGGCCTGCGCCGCACCAGGCGGCGAGCGCCGTTGCGGCATCGGCGACGCGCGGGTTCAGCGTCACGACGGCCAGTCCGCGCTGCAGTGCTGCGGCCTGGCTTTGATAAGCCTCGGCATCGTCGGCCGTATCGGCCTTGGTCAGCAGGATCACCGGCGTCGTTCCGGCCTCGTTGGCCAGCGCCAGATAGCGCTCGAGCCGGGCGATGTTGAAATCGGCATTGCAGGAGGTGACGATGAACAGCGTATCGACATTGGCCGCGGCCAGCTGCGGCACCCTGGCGCCCTGTGTGCGACGCTCCAGCACCGTCTTGCGGGTCAGGCGGCGGCGCAGCAGATGCGTGTGAGGCTCGACAAGCACCCAGTCGCCGACCGCATAGTCGCCGGTGTTGGCATTCGCCGGCAGCGTCAGATCCGTTGGCCCCGCCAGAGACAGGCCGGCCAGGCGGTCGCGATGCACCGAAGCGATGCGCGTCGGGACGAGGTCGGCCTCATCAGACTCAAGCTGATCGCCGAAGAACTCCGTCCAGCCCAGGCTTGCGAGGGAGTCTGTCAAAGCCTTGACCAAGGGGACGGTGTCGCGGGCATCGAGGGTATCCTTGGCAAATGGGCGCGGACAACAGCCTTTCGGAGTAGGGCGGTAATCCGAGCCGTTCTATGGGCGGCGCGGCGATGTTTGGCAAGCCGGGTCCCGCGCGGGCGAGCGGAGCAAGTGGCTGGAGCTCGACACCACCGGCGCTTGGATCGGCCCGAATTTCAAGGAGGGCAACTACAAGAACAATCGCCGGCAGCTGTTCTTCCCCGAGGCAGATGTCGGGACGTGGAGCGATCAGGCGGCCGCCGACCCCGATCCGTTTGCGGACGAAAAGGAACGCGCTGCGGCCAAGAAAAAAAAGAAACCGCCGCAGGGGTGAGCGCAGTTCACGCTCGCCTGGGCGCGCTGTCTTTCTTGCGAGGGGGAGGGGATGGCCGGCGCCACAGGGGGCGGGGGGTTGGGATGGGGTTGCCTGAAGCACCGGCCAAAGCGGGACAAGTCCCGCTGCTGAACAAGGTATCAGAGGTTGGATCGGTTCATATGGTGTGATCGCGGAACTGGCGCAAAAGCGCTTTCGCATCGTCGCTTCGGTGCCGCCAAAGGCCGCGCAACCGGGGGTTTCCGGTGGCTTGCGTGGGTTGCGCAAGCCCCGGTTGAAGGCCCGGTGACAGTTGTGGTTCTGGGTGTTGTTTCCGGCGTCGCGCAACGGATTGTATGATCGGTCATCAATCCTCAGCGCAGCTTGTTATTGTGCAGTGCAGCAACGATATTGCTGCGAGTGCGTTGTGCACGACTGCCATTCCGGCGCGCAAGGATACCGGTTTGCGAAATATATCCGATACGATCGCTCGCCTGAGCGCGATGCGCGGCCGGCCGGTTGGCTCCGGGCAGAGCAAGGAAGATCATCTCTCAGACATGACAGGCTTCGGGTCCAATCCCGGCGCCTTGCGGGCGCGGCTCTATCTTCCTGACAATCTGGCGCGGCAGGCGGCGCTGGTCGTCGTGCTGCATGGCTGTACCCAGAATGCCGCCGGCTACGATCACGGTTCCGGCTGGACCGAGCTTGCCGCGGAGCAGGGTTTTGCCGTGCTTTTCCCCGAACAGCAGCGCGCCAACAATGCCAATCTTTGCTTCAACTGGTTTGTGCCGGGCGATATCAGCCGCGACAGCGGCGAGGCGGCGTCCATCCGCCAGATGATCGAGGCGGCTATCGTCACGCATGGTCTCGACCGCAAGCGGATCTTCGTCACCGGTCTTTCCGCCGGCGGCGCCATGGCAGCGGTGATGCTGGCTGCCTATCCGGAGGTGTTTGCCGGCGGCGCGATCATCGCCGGGCTTGTCTATGGCAGCGCCTCGACCATCCCCGAAGCCTTCGACCGCATGCGCGGCCATGGCGGCCCGTCCAAAACCGAGCTGCAGCGTCTGTTGCGGGCGGCCTCGTCACACAAGGGGCCGTGGCCGCGGATTTCGGTGTGGCAAGGATCGGCCGACATCACCGTCGTGCCTTCCAATGCCGACGCGATGCTGGCGCAATGGCAGGGTGTACATGGCGTCGGCGAGAGGCCGACTCTTACGGAAAAGGTCGACGGCCAGACGCGAAAGGTCTGGTCCGACAGCAATGGGCGCGATGTCTTGGAGACATACACCATCGCCGGCATGGGCCATGGCACGCCGCTGAAGACGAGCGGCGACGATGGCCTTGGCAGAGCAGGGCCGTTCATGCTGGATGTCGGGATTTCCTCGACACGGCACATTGCCCATTTCTGGGAGCTGACCGAGCCAAAGGTGCGACGCAAGGCGAATGCCGAAACCGCTTCAGGCACCGCGTTGCAGCCTTTCGCGCCGAAGGAAAAACCGCGGGCGGTCCGTGTCGACCCCACGCCGGAACCTGCCAACGCGCGCGGCACGGCAGGCGGGATCACCAAGGTCATCGAAGATGCGCTGCGCGCAGCGGGGCTGATGCGCTAGCGTTGACGGCGGACGAGCTTACGGGCTCGCCCGTCGTGCTCACTCCTTGCCGGCAGGGACCGGCGACGGGACGGGCTCTTCACCCTCGACGCTGTTGTCGTTCACCCGCAGAGCGTTGCCCTCCACCTTGTTCGGTTCGGCATCGGTGCGCGGCTTCGTCGGCGCCGCGATCAAAGCAATGGTCAGTCCGTTGTTTCGGAGGAAGGCTCTCATGCCGTGGTCCTGTCTTCGCCTAGTGCCAGTTTTCCAAGACGTCCTGCATGGCAACGGCCTCGACCTGCTCGCTAAAACGCGATCGGTAGAGTTCCATTAGCGCATTATGGGTCTGGTCGGCCGAGCTGCAGACGGCATCAGTCACCACGATCGCGCGGAAGCCTCGATCTATCGCGCCCAGCAGTGTGGCAAGCACACACACGTCCGTCTCCGCGCCCGTGATGACGAGCGTGTCGACATTCCGCCCCGCCAGCGCAGCGTCCATGCGACCTCCCGTCCATGGTGAATAAACCCGCTTGTCGAGCACGGTCGCGGGCGGCACGAAACGCGCCAGCTGCGGCATGATATCCACGAGCCTGCGATCGATATTGGCAAGGGTGACGTCCGCCCAGCGTCGATAATAATGCGCCCACATGCCGGTTCCATCGCCGGGCTTCTCGGCAGGGATGAAGCGGGTAAACACGGTTTGATGGGGGTGTTTGCCGGCAAGCTCTTCAATCGCCGGGAGCACCTTTTCCGCCCAGGGTACTGCCCAAGGCCCTTCGGGCGCGAACAGCCGTTGCATGTCGACGCACAGATGAAGGCAGGTTTCTCCCAGAGGGCCATGAACCAGGCCGCGCGCCGCCATCCTCAACTCCCGACTACATGGATCCTGACCGCTTTCAAAACGCGGCAACCTCGGCTTGGCGCGCTGCTTCCGCCTCGGAAACGTCGATCGAGCAGAGCAGGCCGCCGTTCTCGTCGAGCACCCGCACCAGCCAGCCCGACAGATCGTCGGTGCCCGGTTGCAGATCGGCCAGCACGTCGACGGCACAGCGGATGGCCTCTTGGCGCGCCGCTTCGAAGCTTGGCATCGTCAAGGCCGGAACCTGGCGGGCGCCGTCTCCATCGCGATACTCAAAAATGTAGGTCGCACCGCTCTCGTCATTGACGGCGGTCACCGCGACTTCGTCGAAATTGCCGCTGCTTTCAGCCTCGTAGTCGTTGGCCGCCAAACCGAAGGTCGCGGTCTGGACGAGCACCGCTCTCGCCCGCTCGATGGTGGCCCCCTCATTCTCGGCTGCTTGCGCCTTTGCCATGGCGACGCTGACGCATTCGCCGCCTTCACCGCAAAACACCACGCGCCGAACGGGTTGGCCGCCGCGCCCGATCGTGTCGTCGACCTCAGTCCGGATTATTTGCATGGAAGAATTCCGATCGCTGGTTGGATGCGCGAAGAGCCCCGATGCGTGAGCATCGAGGCTCCAGAGCACATGCTTGTGAAGTGCCGTCGACGCTGCTGCTTTGCTTAAGCGGCTTCGGCTGCGACGTTGACCGCCGACTCGGCGAGTTGGGTCAGGGCCGCATCGGTTTCCTTTTCCTCACTCAGCGTCAGCTCGAGCAGGTTCACCGCCTCGTTGTAGCCGAGTTCCGCGGCCCAGGTGCGCAAGGTGCCGTAGCGCGAAATCTCGTAATGCTCGACAGCCTGTGCTGCCGCCAGCAGGCCGGCATCGATAGCTGCCGCGCCTTTGTATTCGTCCATGATCTCGGCGCCTTCCTCGGTGATGCCCATGATCGCCGCACAGGTCTTGCCGACCGGCTTCTTGCCGATGACGGTGAACACTTTCTCCAGCCGGGCAACATGTTCTTCGGTCTGGCCGCGATGTTTTTCGAAAGCTGCTTTCAGGTCGCGGCTCTGCGCTGCCTTGGCCATTTTGGGCAGTGTCGCCAGGATCTTCTTTTCGGCGAAATAGATGTCCTTGAGGGTATCGTGAAACAGGTTGCTGAGGTCTTTGGAGGATGCCTTGGTCGTTGCCATTGTTGCTTGTCCTTTCTTTGGGGGTGGAGTTCAGGTCAACTCCGGCATCCGAGACAGGTTCCGCCGAGATATCGATAAAACAGCGGGTTGGTTCGGCGGCTCTTGCGCGGCCCTTTGCGTCGCGTCTATTTGTCCTCCTGGCGCTTTTCGATCTCGTAGGTGAGCCAGCGGCAGAACATGCCGACGATCGATGCCGCGGCGCCGCCGAGCAGGCAGGCAACCAGCAACGGATCTTGTGAAGCGCTCGACCAGCTCACGATGGCCAGCAGGACGACACTGGCGGTCGAAATCAGATAACCGACGCCCTTGAGCAGATGAGCAGCTCTTGTCATCCTGAAATCTCCTTAGCCGGGATCTCCGTGGCGGCCTGTCCTCCGGAACATTCTTCTGGTCTTGAAGTTCCATTCGAAGCCAACCGGATCCACGAGAGAGGCAAGCCGATGTCGGACTATCTGAAACTGCCAACCACGACCAAGGGCCTGGTCAGGGTGGTGATCGAAACCCCGCGCGGCGCCGCCGCCAAAATGGCCTATGACCCCGCCATCCAGGCCTTCGCCTATGTCCGACCATTGCCGGTCGGGATGACCTATCCCTACGACTGGGGCTTTATCCCTTCGACACTCGGCGAGGATGGCGATCCCCTCGACGGGCTGGTCATCCATCAGACGGCGACCGCCCCTGGCATCGTCATCAAATGCGACCTGCTGGGCGCCTTGCGGGTCAAGCAGAAGGACAAGGGCGGCGCGGCCCTGCGCAATGACCGCTACATCTTTTGCCCACGCAAGGAGGATGCAGAAGACGAGCCGGTCGCCGCGGACCACGTGCCCGAGCATCTGAGGCGCGAGATCGAACAGTTCTTTCGCTCGTCGGTGTCGGAAGCGGGCAAGGAGATCAGGTTCAAAGGCTGGCAGGACGCCAACGCGGCCCGCAAGTCCATCAAAAAGGGAATGAAAGCCTTCGCGGCCCGCAAATGAACACCGCTTGCAGTGACATGCGGAGGTTCAGCGATCGTTGCGTTCGAGGCTGCGCGCAACCTCTGTCTGGGCGACCTGCAGCAGCGTGTCTATTTCGAACATCGCCACCGCGTGACCGCCATCGCGAATGACAAGGCGGGCGCGGTGAAGCAGGTCGGACACCGTCCGCAGCGTTTCAGCATGGCTTGATGGATTCGACAAATGCGTGCCCTCCATCAGGCACAACCGTTGGATCGGGAGACTGTTCCCAAAAAGGATGTCGCTGTCGTTTTGCAGGGACTCGGCTGTCAATGGCGGGGCTGCCGTCTTCGAGTCGATCAAGCACTCGCAGCGAATGCTAAATCCGCGCGATCTTTTCCAACCCCAGCCGCATTCGCTGGCCCTCGGCGAAGGTCAGGGCGAACGCCTCGAGTTCGAACGACGTTGTGGTTGCCTTGCCGTCTTCGACCACGCGGACGAACCATTCGCCGCAGGCTTCGACCACTTCGATGGCGGGTGGATCAACTTTGTTGCTCTGGACGTTATCCATCGCAATTCTCCTCAAGAGCAATGGGAAACGTCTATTTTTATAAGCCTCGCGCGAAGCGCGTTTCAATATCAAAAGTTAGCGGCCGGCCAGGCGAATGGCGGTGAGCGCGGGCAGCGGAACCATCCTTGTCTGTTCGCCGTTCCCTTTACCTCAACGAAAGGAACAGCCCATGGCCGACAACGAAACCCCGAAGATTTCCACCCGAGAAGCCCAGGAGGCCCTGGAGAAGCAGGTTGCGTCGCTGAAGCGGGAGATCAGCAAGATAAACCGGACACTTGCCGACCGTGCCGAAGATGCCGTCGAGGAGGCAGGCGGCTGGTATGGCAGCGCCACCGAGCGCGCGGCACGGGCAGCGCAGCAGCTGAGGTCGCAGGCGCAGACGGTATCCGAAACCGTCCAGCAGAATCCCGGCACGATCAGCAGCGCTTTCGTCCTTGGTGGCATTGCCGGGCTGCTGATCGGCCTGCTCCTCGGGCAAACCCTGGAACGCGACCGCCGCTGGTTCTAGCAGGCGGCAAAGGCGTATTGCGGCTTGTCCCGTTCTTGCGGAATGGCCGTAAGGTTTCCTGCCCTATCTCGCCCGCTGGCTCGGCCGGCGGGCTTTTCATTTCGGGTGGATTGCCAATTCAGCCTCTGGCCTTGGCGGCTCGCCCAGAAATCCAGGCTTGACAGCATCCCTACTAGTAGGTAGGTAATAGCCATGAGCAATCTTGTGATGACCTCCGATCAGATTCTGGCGTCGGCGCGAAACTTCATCGTGGCGGGCGGCTACAACGGATTCAGCTACGCCGATATCGCCGGCGAAGTGGGAATCCGCAAGGCGAGCATCCACCATCATTTCCCCAGCAAGGTCGACCTCGTTCGCACGCTTGTGGCCCGCCATCGCGAGCGTACCGAGGCCGGGATGGCAGATCTGGAAAGCAAATTCCCTGACCCGCTCGCGCTGCTTCAAACCTATGCCGGCTACTGGGCAAAATGCATTGAAGATGCGAGCGTCCCGTTTTGCGTCTGCGCGCTGCTTGCCAGCGAACTCCCGGCACTGCCGCCTGAAATTGCCGTCGAGGTGCGGGCTTACTTCCGGTTCCTGTCGTCCTGGCTGACCAAGGTCATGCAGCGGGGCGCCGAACAGGGGGTGCTCAAATTCACCGGCTCTGCCGAGCTGGAGGCTGAGACGTTCATGGCGACTGTCCATGGCGCGATGCTGTCGGCGCGTGCCTATGGCACCCCTGCCATATTTGACACCATCCTGACGCCAACCGTGCAACGTCTATCGGCGAAGGTTCACTAACAGGAAATCTGGCGACAGAGGGCGAGCCCTCCACCGATTCCCGCAACGCGCCCGCGCTGCCTACCTTCTAGTAGGTATACCGAATCAACCACGAGAAAGGAAAATCAGAATGCTTGCCAACACGAATGAAACCAACCAATCCACCTGGCTCAAGAGCTACTATTTCACACGCTTTGCCGTGGCGGCCGCCTGGGTCCTGCTGGCGTTCACGGTCGCCAGGGCAATGCCGTCCCTGGCAGCCATCATGCTGGTCGCCTATCCCGCCTGGGATGCGCTGGCCAACTTCGTCGACGCCCGGCGCAGCGGCGGCCTGAACCGCAACAAGACGCAGCTGCTTAACTTCATCATCAGCATCGTCACCACGGTCGCGGTCGCCATTGCGCTTGGCAAGTCCATGAATGCGGTGCTCGCGGTGTTCGGCGTCTGGGCGGTCCTGTCCGGCCTTTTCCAGCTCGCCACCGCCATCCGGCGCTGGAGGTCCGGCGCCCAGTGGGCAATGGTGCTGAGCGGCGCCCAGTCGGCGCTGGCCGGGATTTTCTTTGTGAAGATGGCGGGCGGTGCGGCGACGATCGACATCACCAACGTCGCACCCTATGCCGCCTTCGGCGCCTTCTACTTTCTGGTCTCCGCTGTGTGGCTGACGGTGAGCGACGCGCGGCGCAGGTCGGCGCAGGCCGCGGGATGAAGGTACCGCACGGCTGGCGAGAATGGGATGGCGGCCTTGCCGATTGCGCCGCTCAGCGACCGGAGTGACATGGCCTGGCTAGCGTTCATCAAGGCGGTCTGTTGGGCGTGGCGAGACGTTCCCGTTGGAGCTGCGGCGCTGGCCAATGTCGCTGAGTTGCTCGTCTGTCAGCTCGCGCAGCATGCGCGAGCTTTGGCGCCTCTGCATTTGCAGCCAAAACCAGCGAAGCATCATCTGCCATGCTCGCTCCAAGCGAGGCGTATTGGGTGGCCGCGCTGTCACGTCAGAGGATTTCAAAGACCTCATATTCGACACCGCTTGCCGTCCGGCCACCGCTGGCGACCGATACAATGCTGTTGAGCCAGGCATGGGCCGGCGCAGCGGTCTCGAAATATGGCGTTGTGCGTAGATAGTATTCGGATGCATCGACCAACTCTCCGCGTGCCAGGCGTTCGTCGATGGCCTGAGACGCGCGCCTGACGCCGCGATAGGTCATGATGATCAAGCCGCCATCGTCGGCGACGAGGAGCAGCCTGACATCCTGTTGGAATGTGCCGTCCGCCCGGCTGAGAAGCAGATCGGACCCGATGAGCGGCGACACTGTCCCGCTAATGCGCTCGCCCTCGAAGTTTCCGCCCGAGACCGCGAAAATACGTCGGCCGCCTGCCGGCGTGTGCCCAAGATCCATGGCGGGGTGAAGCGTCATGGAGAGGGTAAACAAGTGTCTTGATTGCAGCGACATCAAATGCCTCCTAGTTTCGAGGCCGGCATCTACACCAGTGCGCGTTGCTCAAAAAACGCGCTCTTCTTGTCGCTGTCACAAGGAAAACTAATCATGCGGCCCTCGCTCGAATCCTTGCGCATTCTCGAAGTATGCGTTGCGACCGCCAGCTTTGCGCGGGCGGCCGAACGCCTTTTCCTGACGCCCGCGGCTGTTAGCCTGCGTATCCGCTCGCTGGAGGCCGAGCTTGGGCAGCCGCTTTTTGTACGCGTTCATGGGCGCGTCGTGCCGACACCTGCCGCCGCCGCGCTGGCAAGCCAGGTTCGGGAATCACTCGCCGGGATAGCGGAGGCGGTCGACCGATTTCAGGCGGCGACGCCTCCTCTAAAGGTCACCGCACCACCCACGTTCGCATCACGCTGGCTCGCACCGCGTCTACCGCACTATCCTGAGTCAGGATCGGCCGCCATCGAGCTAGATGTCTCGACGGATATACGCGATCCCAACGCATTTGACGTCATCATCAGAACGGGTCGCGGTGGGTGGACCGGCCTTGAGGAACACCGGCTCATCCCGGTGGACGTGACGCCAATGCTGGCGCCGTCCCTGCTCGGAGCGCATTCGCTTGCCGTTCCGGCGGAACTGGTCGATTTCGAGCTCTTGCCGCATCCCGACTGGGAACAATGGTTCATCATGGCGCACGGCGAAATCCCGTCGGCCATACGGTTCGCCGCAGTCGATTTCCCGACCCATGAACTCAACGCCAATGCCGCATTGGCAGGTGGAGGTGTGGCGCTGCTGTCGCCCACCTTGTTCGGTTCTCTGTTGGCCCAGGGCCTTCTGGTCGCCCCCTTCCGTCACGTGCTGAGCGGTCCCGCCTGGCACTTTGCGCTGATGCGCGCCGACGACCGCCGCATGGCTCCGAGGCATTTCTGCGCCTGGCTGCGGGAGCAGGCCGGCAATCCGCCATGAAGTTGGCGAGCGCGGCACAGGCCGCTGGGTGAGAGCTTCGCACGTCCGAAACGGCATCTGCGCGCCTGGGCGGCGCCGTCAACAGTGGAGTTGAGTTTCCTGGCCACGGTCGTATGTTCGTTGACCGCGGTGGAGGATAACAAGTGCCCATTCGACACAAAGCCACGGAGGCTGGCATTCTGCAGCCATCCGAACTTGAGCTGTTGGGGCGTGTATTCCAGCAGCTCAAGCTCGACGGTCAATCGCCAGAAGCACGCGAGGCTCTCGCATCCCGGATTATTGCGAACTATATGGCTGGCGTGGTCGACGAAGCCGAGCTCGTCAGTCTTTCGAGGCAGCCGCTGGGCCGGTAGTTTCCTTCCATCCGCGTTCCGGGACGAAAGGTTTCGGTTCGTCAAATCAGAGGAATAAGGCAGTGCCGACTAACCCACCAATAGAGCGACGGTCGCATATCCGTGACCTTGTTCTGAAGGAAGCGACAATCGACTCCGGCGACGTCAGCATCAATTGTCTGGTTTGTAACCAGCACGCTCACGGTGCGGAGTTGCGGGTGAAGGCCGACATCGCAATTCCCGACCGTTTCGTGCTTCACGTTCCTGTAGATCGCACCAGTTATCGCGCCGTGGTGCGCTGGAGAAGGAAGGAGCGACTTGGGGTGCAACTCGATTCGGGAAGGCAGACATAGGTGGCGGTGGCCCCCCATTCCTGGAAACCCCTCGGGGTGGATGTCATCCGATTTGCGCGCAATCTCCGCTCGGATAGGCCAGCCGTAATCGTAACCGGCTACGCCGATGCGGACGGTATTTCCGATCGACCGTCCAATGTCCCGTTGCCTGCAGGCCGTTCCGCCAAAAAGGGTCTCATCGAGAGCATCTCGATCGCCCACGCCGGCCCCCAGCCAATCAAGTAGGCCGGGGTTAGCCGACTTGGCACTGGCGAAAGCCCGCCACTCCGGAAAGCGGCGGGCTTGGACGAACTTGGATCACTGAATAATCTTCACGATCTTGCGTGTGCCAGGATCAACCACCACGGTCTGGTTGTCGACCACGACGTAGCGGTATTTGACGTTGGGAACTTCGTGAAGTTCGACGGTATCGGGCAGAGCCGTACCGACATTGAGTTCCACGCCGGGAATCTTAATGGAAGCCAGCGGCTGTTTGTGCACATACTCCTTGATTACCGTTTCCTGCTCAGGCTGGATGATCACATCCTGAGCGGCTGCAGCGCCAACGCCGGCGAGTAGCAAAAGTCCTGCCGCGGCGGTGGTAAGATGCATTCTCATGATCGTCTCCTTTCCACTGTCAGCGAGCCCTTGCGCTGCGCGTTTCGCAGCCGGGTCTCCTGGTCGTAAACGCCATCGGATGGGGCTTGTTCCTTCAAATTTCTGCTTGTCGGTTTTGCCAATTCTCCTTGGAACAAAGCTTTTCGGTTGAGATTTACCCAATGAAGGGACTGACACCTTTCGAGGAGACTTCCTTATGAAACATATTCTGATCACCAGCATGCTGGCGCTCGGCGTTGGCTGTGGGGCAGCAGCAGCGCAGACACAACCAGCCGAGACCAAACCCGGCGCCGACGCCAATTGCGCGGCCGGCACGGCCGACTGTCAAAAAGGCTCGAAGATGAAGATGGGCGAGCAGGCTCAGGGTAAGGCAAGTGAGACCACCGATCAGCAGGCCCAGGGTAAGCCCAAGGTCCAGACGGACGAGCAGGCCCAGGGCAAGACCAAGCTCAAGACGGACGAGCAGGCCCAGGGCAAGGCTGGTGCGACCACCGATCAGCAGGCTCAGGGCAAGCCAAAGGTCCAGACCGACGAGCAGGCTCAAGGCAAGACCCCGACACAGACGGATCAGGGGTCGACTGCTTCGATCACCAACGTGACGGTCGAACAGAAAACCCAGATCACCCAAGTCATCAAGCAGACCAGGATCGAGCCGGTGTCCAATGTCGATTTCGACATTTCGGTCGGCATCGAGATTCCCCGGCACAAGATTCGACTGCATCGTCTGCCGGCGCGCATCGTCAAGATTGTACCCGCCTACGAAACCTACGAGTATTTCGTTTTGGGCGACGGTCGGATCGTCATCGTCGATCCGGACACGCTGAAGATCGTGCTTGTCCTGACGTGACCAGTGCCCGTCGCACTGAAAAGGCTCGCCACATCGACGTGGCGAGCCTTTCCATAAGATCTGCCGATGAATCAGCTGTCGGCGAACGGAACCACAAAGGCCGTTCCGCGTCATAAGGGAGGTCCTGTGCAACTCCGGAGTTGACTCGATGTTTAGGCTCCTCCTTTTCGCCGTGGCGCTCGTCCTCGCCTGCGGCGGGGCAGAGGCGGCCAAGCTGGACCAAACCGCCGTCAATCAGGCCCAATTCGTCGTCAGCCCACCCAAAGGCGTCAATCCAGCTGTACTGAAAGCCCAGATTCTTCTGGATCGCGCCCGATTCTCGCCGGGCATGATCGACGGCCGCCTTTCAGAGAACCTCGCAAAGGCGGTTGGGGCCTTTCAGGCCGCGAACGGATTCCCATCAGATGGCAAGCTCACTCGGGAAACCTGGGACAAACTGATGGCAACCTCTGCCAATCCCGTTCTGGTGGCCTACGAACTGACACCCAAGGATGTGCGAGGACCTTTCACCAAGCGCATTCCGGCTCGCCTGGAGAGGATGGCCCGTCTGTCGAGGCTTGGCTATCACAACGCGGCGGAGAAGATTGCGGAGCGCTTCCATATCAGCGAGCAATTGCTCAGAAAGCTCAATCCTGGCATCGGCTTCAGGAAGGCCGGCACGATGTTGGTGGTCCCAGATGTTGGCCGAGGCGATCGTCCCGCCGCTGTTGCTGGTGTCGAGGTCGACAAGAGCACTCGCCTGGTGCGCGTGCTTGACGCCTCTGGCAAATGGCTCGCAGTCTACCCCGCCTCGATCGGGAGCAACGAGAAGCCGGCGCCAAGCGGTCAGGCAGAGATCAAACGTGTCGTACGCAATCCCACATACCACTATGATCCGGACTTCGCCTTCAAGGGAGTAAAGACCAAGCGGCCCTTCACCATTGCTGCAGGGCCGAACAACCCCGTTGGATCGGTCTGGATCGACCTCTCTATCGAAAGCTACGGCATTCACGGCACGCCCGAACCCGGCAAGATCGGAACGACCTTCTCGCATGGCTGCATCAGGCTGACCAACTGGGATGCCGAAGACCTCGCCTCGATGGTGCAGAAGGGCACGAAAGTTAGCTTCAAGGACGAGATGGCGAACGCAGACATCAAGCTCGCCGATTAGACCACGCGCACTTGGGCTGCCTAAGGGCCGAGGATGCAAGGCTACTAGGGTCTACAATCGCTTGAAGTCCGCAAGCCCCAACCGTATTCGCTGACCTTCCGCATAGGCCAGTGCGAACGATTCCAGATCGAATGATCGGGTCAGCTCCTGGTCATCCTCGACCACGCGGACGAACCATTCGCCGCAGGCCTCGATCACTTCAACACAGGGGCAAACCCAGGCGTTGAATGTTACATCATCCATTTCGCACTGCCTCCCGCGCAATGTGGCCAATCACGAATTTATGGGACCGCCGAAATCAGTTCTTCAAGTAACAAAAGTCTTCAGGGTCTCGACCGAAAACCCGCGCCTTCTCCCTACACGGAAGAAGCGCGCGGGCCGCCGGCTACCCCGCCCTGTCAAGCAAAGGGATTATCTGCCGGGGGACCGTTGCCAGCAATAAAGTTTGACATAGTGGGACGAAAATTCTGCGACGAGGCAATCGCGCGATAACCACCGACCTTGCGATCAGCGCGGTTCAGCGCTTGCGGGACGACTGCGGACGAACATCGCAACATCGCACGCGGCAGGAGCATGGTCGCGGGTCAAAGCAATCGCTTGTCGAAGTTGCGTTGTCGGTTTGGTGGTTAAGCTGGCCTTGGTTTGATCACGGTGGCAAGTACGATGCCGGCGACGATGAAGGCCGCACCGGCCAGGTCGTAATCGTGCAACTTTTCGCCGAGCAGAAGATAGGCGAGCATAGCGACGAACACCGTCTGCAGGTAAAGCAGCATGCTCGCCCGGCTCGCGCCGAGCGTTTCCACGCTTTTGTTGTAGAGATAGTACATCAAGGCCCCACCGGGACCTGCCAGATAGGCGAGCGCGAGAATGCTGTCGACGTTCATGGCGGAGCGTTCGTCGTTGAACAATTCCCACAAATGGAAAGGCAAGGCGACCAGCGCACCGGCGCCGAGCAGCAGCACGACCATCGGCAGGAGTTCGATGCCGAATTTGGCACGGCGCAAAAGCACGGTGTACAGGCCCCAGCAGAACGCGCTGCCGACGATCCACAGCTCACCGGCGTTGAACTTGAGTTGCAGCAGCGCCGTCAGGTTCCCGTGGGCAACGATGAAAATCATCCCGGCGAGCGCAACCAGCGCGCCAAGCGACTTCCACAGCCCGAGCGGCTCGCCGAGCACGAAACGGGCGAGCACCATCGTCATGACAGGCGACAGCGCCATGATGATACCGGCAGTGGTGGCATCGGTGTGGTTGAGGCCATGGTAGATCATACCCTGGCACAGCGTGAGACCGATCGCCCCCACGGCGATGACCTCCGCGGCGCGAGTGCGCAAAAGCCCGATCATCGCGTCGTGATGACGGTGCACAATCGGCAGCAGGATGGCGCAAGCAAGCGTCAGCCGCCAGAAGCAGAGGCCCCATGGCGGCATTTCAGGCGCCACCCATTTGGCCGCGATATAGACACCAGCCGAAAGCAGCCAGCACAGGACGGCGGCCGGATAGCCGGTCAAGGAGGATATGGGCCCGACCTCGGGTTGCGCGGCTTGATGCGCTATCGGCATTGCCTGCATGTCATGCCCTCTCCTTCGATGACGTAGGCGCGGCGGGGCAACATAGCCTGCGTCGTTGGGTTGTGCATCCGTTTTGAAAGGATGAGGCGCCGCCAGGACACCGAGCCAAACATCAGCAGCCAGGCCGAGAAACTAGCCCACATGACACCTCTTTGAGCATATTCGTGACCCGAAGCGGAGTGGGAACGCAGATCGACATACTCACAGTCGGGAGGTTCCCGAGCTCGGTTTCACGGTTGAGAGAGCGTGAGGAGGAAAATCTGGAGCCTGCAAGCCGCAAAACGCATGTATTCGACACTGCTAACATTGCCCGGCAGTCGAATGGGTCTAACTATCGTGAGGCAACGGGGAAGAATCAGGTGGCGGCCAATCGTCGAAACGAAATCCCATCGTCCGAGCGAGGGCTAGGACGCATTCTGGCGGCCGGGACTGCCCGTCCGCGCACAGCTCTGCCCACCGTCGCAACTGTCGTCACGACGGTAGCTGCCTTGTATTTTGGTCGCGAGGTTTTTCTCCCCATCGCCGTCGCACTGCTTTTGACATTTGCGCTGGTGCCGATGGTCTCCGCACTGAAGCGTGTCGGCTTGCCTCGGTTGCCCGCAGTGCTTCTCAGCGTCATTGGAGCATTCGCGGCCCTGGGTTTGTTCAGCTTCATTGTTGCGACCCAGGTGAGCGAGCTTGCCCAGAACATTTCAGCCTACCAGACAAACATTCTGACCAAGGTGCGTTCCCTAAAGGAGACGGGCGTTGGTGGCGGCATAATTGCCAGGCTAAGCGGCGTGATCGAGCGTGTCGGTCAGGAGATCGACAAGCAGGACGTGGCGCCGCCTGTGGCGGACAAGCCCCGGCGCGAACCTGTACCCGTCGAGATCGTCGCCCGAGAGCGACCGCTCGAGGTCTTGCAGAACATCATCGGACCGTTGATCAGCCCGTTGGCATCGGCTGGCCTGATCATCATCGTGGTCATCTTCATGTTGCTCGAGCGCGAGGATCTGCGCGACCGGTTTATCCGCCTGGTCGGCTACGGGGATCTCCACCGCACGACAGAAGCATTGCAGGACGCCGGCAAGCGGGTGGGCCGCTATCTGCTCATGCAATTGGTGGTCAACATTGTCTACGCAATACCCATTGCGATCGGGCTCTGGGTGCTCGGCATTCCCAACGCGCTGCTGTGGGGATTGCTGGCACTGGCGCTTCGCTTCGTTCCCTATATCGGCCCCGTGATTGGCGCGCTGCTGCCATTGTTCCTCGCCTTGGCCGTGGCACCCGGCTGGTCGCTCGTGCTGTGGACCGCTGCACTGTTCATCGTGATGGAACTGGTAACCGGCAATGTCGTCGAACCGTGGCTCTACGGCTCGCGCACGGGACTTTCCCCTTTGGCTATCATCGTTGCGGCGATCTTCTGGACATGGCTGTGGGGGCCGCTCGGCCTGGTCCTTTCGACGCCGTTGACAGTTTGTCTCGTCGTCCTCGGACGACACGTTCCGCAGTTCGAATTTCTCGACGTCCTGTTTGGCAACGAGCCCGTCCTCGAACCTCACGCCCGGCTCTATCAGCGGCTCCTGGCCGGCGATCCCGACGAGGCCACTGACCATGCCGAGGAGATCCTCGAGGAGAAGTATCTGATCGATTTCTACGACAAGGTCGCCATTCCTGCCCTTCTGTTGGGCGAGCAGGACCGCATGCGTGGCGTGATGGGCGATCAGCAGCAAAGGCAGGTGGCGGCGAGCGCCCAAATTCTTGTGGCAAATCTTGCCGACGATGCACAGGAAGAAGCAAGCGCGGAAGATGAGCCGACAGCCGCCGCGGAAGGCAGCGCGAGCAAGGAACCAGATGGCGTCGAGGAGGAAGAGATCGAGTTGCCCGATGGCAAGGACATGTCGGTGCTTTGTGCCGGCGGTCGCGGGGAACTCGACGACGCCGCGGCCGCCATGCTCGCTCAGGTGCTGGAGGTGCAAGGTGCAACGGTGGCGAAGGCAAGTTTTGTCGATATGGAGCCGGCAGGTATTCGTAATCTCGACCTAGATACGATCGACACCGTCGTGGTCGGTTTCCTCAATCGGGACTCCCTCAAGCATGCTCGCTTTCTGGTCCGCCGACTGAAACGCGCCAAGGCAGGATTGAGAATTGGGATTGTGTTCTGGTCGGACGCGGAGCAGGGCGGTGCCGGGCAAGAAAGGCAAGCTCTGGCCGCCGACATCAGCGCCGATTTCGTAGCCCACGGCATGGTCAACGCTGTGCTTGGCGCGCTGTCTCCAGCGCCGGCCGTTCCCCTCAAAGTCGTTTCGAAACGCCGCGATCGACGCCGTCCTGCCCCTCGAAAACGGGTCCCGGCTCAGGCGACGGCCGCAACTGCATAGCCACGGCGCTATGTCTCAGGTTGCTGCGAAGGCCGAATGGGGTCGAGGGCCGTAGTGACGCCAATCCTCGGATAGGCGTTCATAATTATCTACAAAATCAATATGTTAGGCAAGAAATCTGGCGGAGAGAGCGGGATTAGACGCCAAACGACCCTATGCCCTTGAAATCGTTGATTGTGCTTGGTAATCGCCCCTTGGAATTGGTCTAAGTGGATGGTCTAAGCATGGCAGGTTTCAAGGGTAGAGCGCGACGGCACCTCTCGCTGAGGGGGCGAACGTGGTGGTTCAAGATGGCGATACCGGAAGCGGCTCGCCACAGGCCGAAGCTGACAGGGCCAAGCAAGACGCCTTGGTTGCCGAAGCGAAAGAGCGCAGCCAGCAGGAAGAGATTGCCCGTGCTGTCGAGCTTTCCGTCAGGAACAATGCTCAGCTTCAAGCCGAGCGCATGGGCATCACCACCAATCGCGTGATCACATCGCAGAGCGCCGGGGTTGTTCCGCCGATGGCAGAGGTCGAGAAGACCACGGTCAGGGTTCTCGGCGGCATTGAGGTCTCGTATCAGCAGGCCAAGGACATGGCCGAGGTCGGGCAGATCACGCAGGCCGAGTTCAACAAGGCCGTGGTCGACGGGCTGGCTGCCCGTGGCTACGCCGCGCCGAAGTCTTTCAGGTAACCACGGCGGACGTTGAGAAGCCTCTGGCCCCTGTCGAGGGGCTGGAGGTTCCGACCGTGGATAAAGACGCAAAGGACGGCGACGAGGATGAGACGGAGGACGAGAAGGCCGAAAGGCAATTCAACGAGATGGTGGCCATGGCTGACCGCTCTCTTGATCGGTTCAACTCTGGCCCTGCCGAGGTGAGGGATGCGACCATTGCCGAGTACATTGAGACCGGGGTGCTGAACGCTGAAACCGCTCAGGTCGATGAGATCGAGACGACGATGGTCGAAGCGGCCTTTGCGGCTCACGCCGAGCGCACCGTGTTCAAGCCGCTGGGACTGACGTCAGCGCAGTACACATCGTATGTCGACGACGCCGACATGCCGGTCCTCAGGCGCGCAATTGTGGCGGGCGATTGGGGTATCCTGTATCGACACGCTCAGGCCGTAGCGGCTCACATAGCCCAGCACGGCGACGCCAACGCCGACCTCTATTAACCCAGACTTTCCGGGAGGGCATCTCTAAGCCCCAAGCTGACGACCCTGCCCGGGCCTTTCCTGCAAACAGTAATCCGCAGGCTAATGGTCGCGGTGAGCCAGAAACCGAACTTCCAGGTACGGCAGGGGTCGGCTATAGTATGGTCCTTTACGCTAATAGACGCAGCAACGGTTGGGGTTTCCATTGTCACGAGCGAAGGAGAAATGGCTTCAGGTTGCAGGCGTCCCCCTACCAGACCGTCTGTCGCTAAGAAGCTTGGACGCTTGGAATTTAGGAGATTTTCCTGAAAGCCGCATTCGCGAGGGTTACACGCAAGAAGAGGTGCGTGCCAGCGTAAAAATGCTCAATTCCGTTGAACTCCTTGAGCAATGGAAGCCTGTTAATCCCAGAAGCGTGGCTCTCGGGATTTGTCTAGCAATCGGTTGGGACGACGATGTGGGTGCTGACGATTTCAACCTGTATGTCGCTACCAATGATTTGCGACCGCAATACCATCGGCGTTCCAATGCATGGGTCTTTGTCGATGTGTTCGAATGGCACGGCGTCCTGGTGAGCCTTCTCAACATCTTGAGGAAATGCGAGCGCGCTACGTGGGATGATAGTCTTCAAGAACTCAGAAAGCGCTTCGATTGGGAATATGAAGGCATGGCGGGAATGTGATCGAACGTCCGCATCGTCGAACTCGGTCGTTCGGTTGGCCGGCGGGAGACTTCAGGATTGGTTTGGCCGGCCCTGTTGACAACGTCATGGATCGAGCACGAGCTTGATCCAGATTGGTCTAAGTGATTGGTCTAAGACCCGGATGGCTGTTCGACTAAGACGTTGATTTTGCTATCGAAATATCGTCTCTGGGGGGAATGGCGGAGAGAGCGGGATTCGAACCCGCGTTACGGTCTCCCGTAAACACACTTTCCAGGCGTGCGCCTTCAACCACTCGGCCACCTCTCCGTCCTTGCATTCGCGCCGGCCGGTTTTGCCGCGCGGGTTGGGGAGATGCATCCCTTTGGGAAGTGCGGGGGAGACCCGCGTCACGGGCGCCGCCAACCAGCGGATACCCTTCCCGGCGCCCGTCAATCAAACAGGCGCGGGGCTCATCTAGTCGATCCGGCGCCGAATGCCAAGCCATAACGGCAGTCTATTCGCTTTGCCGGCCATGCATCGTTTCGCGGGCCGCCAACGCCTCCGCCTCAGGGCGCTTCGGTATCCGAATGGTGTGCACAGGCAAGGCGGCAGGGCCGGCCGTGCTTGACTTCGCCCCCGGCCACCTGTCGAGTGAGTCGGAGGCTTTGCGGGGGCAACGTCGGGACATGACATCGAGCAATGAACAGCCGGCCAGCGGGACGCTGGCCGGAGGCGTGCAAGGCAGTGGCGTGCCGGGCGGGTTGCCGCCCGGGCGTTCGGACCTGTCCTTCATCCCGGTGGTCTGGCTGGCCTTCGTCATGGCATGGTCGGCCTATGGCCTGGTTTCGGCCTGGTGGCTGGTCGGCAATTCCGGCCTGCCGGACATGGTCTTCTATTTCGTCCTTGGCGCGCTGGCCTTCGATATCATCACCATCCTGTGGGGGCTCTATCTGCTCGGTCTCGCCTTCGGCCGTTCGGCGCACTTCCCGCGCCATTTCACCTTCTGGCAGATCGCCATCATCGTCTTTCTGCTGGCAAGGCAGGCCTATGTGCTGGCTGTGCCGGATTTCGTCTTTTCCGCCAGGAGCATGGCGATCACTGCAGCCGAAATCGGCATCGGCCTGTTCTGCATCTACCTGCTGCGCCGCGATGCCGGACCTGCGGCCGTCTATACCGCGCGGCAAGCGCAAGCGCCGTCGGTCTTCGCCTCGATCGTCACCGCGCTGCTCGGCATCATTCTCGGCGCGGTCGTCGGCGCCGTCGCCGGCTTCGCGCTGGGTGCTGCCATCGCCGAAGTCACCGACATCAGCTGTTTCGAGGGCGGTTGCGGCTACTTCGCGGTGTTCATCGGCCTTGCCGGGCTGGTGGTCGGCGCCATTGCCGGCGGCATCCTTGCCGTCTGGCTCGTCCACCGGCGCGGCCGAAAGGCAGCGATATAGGCGGACGGGAGGCTTCAAATTCGCGTAGGCCGATTGCGCGCCGGGCGTGCGCATTCTATTCCTGGTCTTGACCGGATGGTCCTCGGGAGGAGCTTGAGGACCGGAGGAAAGATCTCGATGTTGCGTTTTCTGTTTCGCCTCGCGGCCATGGTCGCACTTTCGGTCGCCGTCATCATGGCGGTGCTTGACGCGACGCGCTCGGTGGCGGCCTCCGCGCTGGTCATGACACCGCTCAATTCGAGCTGGCTGACGGTGTCGCCCGACACCCGCGCGGCCTTCGAGACCTTCGTGCGCGCCAAGGCTAGCCCGATAGTATGGGATAGCGGCGTCGCCTGGGTGCTTGCCCAACCCGGCTTTGCCGTGTTCGCGGTCGCTGCCTTGCTGCTCCACGCGATCGGCTACCGGCGCCGGCGGCGAGGCGGAGAATTCGCGCCGGGCTGACGGGTTGTTCCGGCGGGCAGGCGACGACAAAGCGGCAACCGTCCACGGTTGTCACCGCCTTGGGCATGCTTTTCCAAAAGGTCAAAATTCCGCGTGAATTTTGTTTCGGGCCGTGCCAGATTGCCTGGAGCGGGAGGGGAGTACGCTCCTGGCTGATGTCGTATGCCTGCCGGAGAACCGGGCAGGCGGGCGGCGCGTAACGGAAAAAAATAACCGACAGGGTGTGGATCACATGAAACGTATCGTTCTCGGCCTCCTGGCCGCAACTGCAATGGTTCTTCCGGCTTTCGCCGCGGATGTCCAGCCGGCCATCCTCTACGATCTCGGCGGCAAGTTCGACAAATCCTTCAACGAGGCTGCCTACCACGGCGCCGAAAAGTTCAAGACCGAGACCGGCACCGCCTATGTCGAGTTCGAAGTGTCCAACGCCTCGCAGCGCGAGCAGGCGCTGCGCCGCTTCGCCGAGGACGGCCGCAATCCGATCGTCATGGCCGGCTTTGCCTGGGAAGATGCGCTGAAGGTTGTCGCGAAGGAATATCCTGATCTCAACTTCGCCATCATCGACGATGCCGTCGATCTGCCCAATGTCCGCTCGCTTGTCTTCAAGGAACATGAAGGCTCCTATCTCGTCGGCATCATGGCGGCGATGGCCTCGAAGACGAAGAAGGTCTCCTTCATCGGCGGCATGGACATTCCGCTGATCCGCAAGTTCGAATGCGGCTATGTCGGCGGCGCCAAGTCTGCCGGCGCTACCGACGTCATCCAGAACATGACCGGTGACACGCCGGCGGCGTGGAACGATCCGGCCAAGGGCGGCGAGATCGCCAAGACGCAGATCGACCAGGGCTCCGACGTGGTCTATGCCGCGGCCGGCGGCACCGGCGTCGGCGTGCTGCAAGCGGCGGCGGATGCCGGCAAGCTCGGCATCGGCGTCGATTCCAACCAGAACGGCCTGCAGCCCGGCAAGGTGCTGACCTCGATGCTGAAGCGCGTCGACGTGGCCGTCTACACCGCCTTCATGGACGGCAAGAACGGCACCTTCAAAGGCGGCCTGCAAAATCTCGGCCTCAAGGAAGGCGGCGTCGACTACGCCATGGACGACAACAACAAGGCGCTGGTCACCGACGAGATGAAGGCGGCGGTCGAAAAGGCCAAGGCCGACATCATCGCCGGCAAGATCGAGGTGCATGACTACACCGCCGACAACGCCTGCCCGTATTGATAGGCAAGGACTAAGGTTTGGAACCGCCGGGTGAAAGCCCGGCGGTTTTGTTTTGGGGCAGGGCGGATCGCGTAGGGTAGCGCCAGCCCGAGACGGAGTGGGGGAGCACCCTACGCGATTGGCTCGCCGTTCAAGGCAGAAGCACACCGCCCGCCGACAACAAGCCCAAGAGATAACCCAGCGCAAACACCACGATCAGCGCGATGGCGATGACGGCGCCGCGCCGGCGGCCGAGCGAATGCACACCCACGCCATACGGGCGGCGCTCCAGCTTGCTGATCACCGGCGCCGGCTTAACCTCGTCGTGGCCGACCACACGCATTTGCGGCATTTCGGCGATGCGTTGCGAGATCAGCCGCCAGCGGTCGCTGCCACCCGACGGCGGCCCCGTGCGGTCGAAGACATGCATGCGCTCGGCCAGCCGCATCACCGTGTCGCGGAAGGCGGGATCGATCTCCAGGTCGCGCTCGGCGCGCTCCCGGTCGCGGTCGTTCATCAGGCCAAGCACATAGTCGCCGGCACGCGCAACGGGATCGCTCTCACTGGCCATCGGCTTCTCCTTGCTACCAGTGCGGTGGTTTGGTTATCGGCACATCCGGCGCCGACTGTTCCTCAAGCGCCATGAAGCGCTCGGTCAGGGCATCGAGCTTTCGCTGCATGCGCTCGATCACCTGCCACTGCTCGGCGATCTGGCAGGACAGTTCCTCGATGGTCTTTTCCTGCTCGGTGGCGCGGATTTCCAGCGTCGTCAGCCGGTCGGCAGGCATGATCATTCGAAATTCCCCAGGTCTCGGTGCACGCAGTTACAAAGTGATGCGACCATTGAGCCTTGTATATTAGTGAATGTGAAGGTCTCCGGCCACGTTCGAAATTGACAATCGCACCGGGATTTGTCGAGAGTGGTCGCTGCGCCGCCAATTGGCATAGACGGGGCATCATGCTAGGCGTTTTGACCAAGCGATAAAAAAATAAGAATGGGACAGGCTGCATGGCGCAAGCCGCAATCGAACTGATCGGCATCAACAAGAGTTTTGGCGCCGTTCGCGCCAATCGCGACATCAATCTGGAGATCGCGCGCGGCACCATCCACGGCATTGTCGGCGAGAACGGCGCCGGCAAGTCGACGCTGATGTCGATCCTCTACGGCTTCTACCAGGCCGACAGCGGCGAGATCCGAGTCGGCGGCAAGCCGGCGTCGATCAAGACCTCCAATGACGCCATCGCGCTCGGCATCGGCATGGTGCACCAGCACTTCATGCTGGTCGACAATTTCACCGTGCTGGAAAACATCATCCTCGGCGCCGAAAGCGATGCGCTGTTGAAAAAGAGCATCGCCAAGGCGCGCTCCGAACTGGAGCGCCTCGAGCGCGAATACGGGCTGGAAGTCGATCCCGATGCCATCATCGAGGAACTGCCGGTCGGCCTGCAGCAGCGCGTCGAAATCCTCAAGGCGCTTTATCGGGGCGCCGAAATCCTGATCCTCGACGAGCCGACTGGCGTCTTGACGCCGGCCGAGGCCGACCACCTCTTTCGCATCCTCAAGCAATTGAAGGAGCAGGGAAAAACGGTGGTGCTGATCACCCACAAGCTGCGCGAGATCATGGCCATCACCGACAATGTCTCGGTCATGCGCCAGGGCACGATGGTGGCGACGCGCGAAACAGCCAAGACGACGGTGGGCGAACTCGCCGAACTGATGGTCGGGCGGCGCGTGCTGCTGCGGGTCGAAAAGGGCGAAGCGGAAGCCGGCGCCGTCAAGCTCGCGGTCAAGAACCTGACGGTGAAGGATTCCCGCGGCGTCACCATGGTCGACGACATCTCCTTCGATATCAAAGCCGGCGAGATTGTCGGCATTGCCGGTGTCGCCGGCAACGGCCAGTCCGAACTGCTGGAGGCGATTTCCGGCATCAGGCGCGCCGTTTCCGGCTCGGTCATGCTCGACGGCAAGCCGATCGACCTGACCGGGGCCGCCGATCCCGGCGAGCTGCGCGACCGCGGCCTCGCCCATGTGCCGGAAGACCGCCACCATGTTGGGCTGGTGCTGGCCTTCGAGGAGAACGAGAATTCGATCCTCGGCTATCATGACGACCCGCGCTATCTCAAAGGGCCGTTCCTCAACATCGATGCGATCATGGCCGACGCCAAGGACAAGATCGAGAAATACGACATTCGTCCCGGCAACCCACGCCTGAAGACGGCGAATTTCTCCGGCGGCAACCAGCAGAAGATCGTGCTGGCGCGGGAAATGGAACAAGACCCGGGTGTTCTCATCGTCGGCCAGCCGACGCGCGGGGTCGATGTCGGCGCCATCGAATTCATCCACAAGCGGCTGATCGCCATGCGCGACCAGGGCAAGGCAGTGCTGGTGGTGTCGGTGGAACTCGACGAGATCCGTTCGCTGTCCGACCGCATCCTGGTGATGTTTGCCGGCCGCATCGTCGGCGAACGCGGCCCCGAGGCGACCGAAGGCGAGCTTGGCCTCTTGATGGCGGGTGTCGAACGCCAGGAGGCTGCAGAATGAGCACGCCTTACGCCAAATTGCCCGCCTGGGCCGATTATGGGCTAATCCCGCTGATCAATCTGTCGGTGGCCTTCATCGTTGCCGGTTTCGTCGTCATGCTGGTCGGCGAGAACCCGTTCCGCGCCGCTGTCATCCTGGTCGAAGGCGCCTTCGGCAAGGGAACCGGCATCGCCTTCACCCTGTTTTACGCCACCACCTTCATCTTCACCGGCCTGTCGGTGGCGGTGGCCGCGCATTGCGGCCTGTTCAACATCGGCACCGAGGGCCAGGCCTATATTGCCGGCCTCGGCGTGGGCGTGGTCTGCCTTGCCTTCGACAGTGTGTTGCCGTGGTGGCTGACCTTCCCGCTGGCGATCGCCGCCGGGGCCGCCGTCGGCGCGATGTGGGCGCTGATCCCGGCCTATCTGCAGGCCAAGCGCGGTTCGCACATCGTCATCACCACCATCATGTTCAATTTCATCGCTGCCTCGATCATGGTCTATCTCCTGGTCGGGCCGTTGAAGCCGGCTGCCTCGCAGGCGCCGCAGACCCGCAACTTCCTCGCCGGCGCAGAACTGCCCAAGCTCAACTGGATCATCGAACTGTTCGGCGCCAAGATCCGCTCGGCGCCGTTCAACATCTGCTTCCTGCTGGCGCTGGTGATGGCCTTCCTGGTCTGGCTGCTGATCTGGCGCACCAAGCTCGGTTATGAGATGCGCACCTATGGCCACAGCCCGAAGGCAGCGCGCTATGCCGGCATTTCGGAGACGCGCATCATCCTCATCGCGATGATGATCTCGGGCGCGTTGGCCGGCATGATGACACTGAACCCGGTGATGGGCGACCAGCACAATGTGGCGATCGATTTCGTCTCCGGCGCCGGTTTCGTCGGCATCGCCGTGGCGCTGATGGGCCGCCTGCATCCGGTCGGCATCGTGCTGGCGGCGATCCTGTTCGGCATGCTCTACCAGGGTGGCGCCGAACTTGCCTTCGAGATGCCTGCAATTTCCCGCGACATGATCGTTATCATCCAGGGTCTCGTCATCCTGTTTGCCGGTGCGCTGGAGCACATGTTCCGGCCCTATGTCCAGGCGCTGTTCGCTTCGTTCAGTCCAAGGTCGGTCGGCATTGAAGCGGTCAAAGGGAAGGGCGCCTGAGATGGATGTGTTCATCGCCATCGTGCAGATCCTCGACTCGACCATCCGCCTGTCGGTGCCGCTGCTGCTCGCCTGCCTCGCCGGCCTCTATTCGGAACGCGCAGGCGTTTTCGACATCGGGCTGGAAGGCAAGATGCTGGTCGGCGCCTTCGCCGGTGCGGCCGCAGCTTCGGTCTTCCATTCGGCCTTCCTCGGTCTCGGCATGGCGATCGTGATGTCGGTCGCCTTCGCCCTGGTGCACGGCTTCGCCTCGATCACCCACCGCGGCAATCAGATCGTCTCCGGTGTGGCAATCAACTTCGTCGCCGCCGGGTCGACCATCATTCTGGGCCAGGCCTGGTTCCAGCAGGGCGGACGCACGCCGGCGCTGCAGCCGGGCGAGCGCTTCGAGGCCATCACTCTGCCTGGTGCGGCCGCCATCCACGACGTGCCGATCATCGGACCGATCTATTCCGAGCTTCTGTCCGGGCACTCGATCCTGGTCTATCTCGCTTTCGCCATGGTGCCGTTCACCTGGTGGGTGCTGTTTCGTACCCGCTTCGGCCTCAGGCTGCGCGCGGTCGGCGAGAACCCGGCCGCCGTCGACACCGCCGGCATCTCGGTCGCCTGGCTGCGCTACCGGGCGCTGATCTGCACCGGCGTGCTGACCGGGATTGCCGGTGCCTATCTGTCGATGGTGCAGAATGGCGGCTTCGTGAAGGATATGACCGCGGGCAAGGGCTATATCGCGCTGGCGGCGCTGATCTTTGCCAAATGGCGGCCGGTCAACGCCATGTTCGCCTGCCTTCTGTTCGGCTTCCTCGACGCGGCGGCGATCCGCCTGCAGGGCTCGCCGCTGCCGCTCATCGGCAAGGTGCCGGTGCAGTTCATGCAGGCGCTGCCCTATGTGCTGACCGTGATCCTGCTGGCCGGCTTCATCGGCAAGGCGATCCCGCCACGCGCCGGCGGCGTGCCCTATGTCAAGGAACGTTGATCTGGGCAGGCTAGTCTGGGACCGCTGAGCCGAACACGCGGCTCGGTGCTTGAAAGGCGCGAGGAAAACGCAAATCGCCGGGTTTTGACCATGATCGTCGGAGAGAACACCTGAATGTCGCATGATCTGTTCGAAGCCGCGCAAGAGGCCATGGCCAAGGCCTACGCGCCCTATTCGAAGTTTCCGGTGGGTGCGGCATTGCGCACCGAGGACGGCCGTGTCTTCACCGGCGCCAACATCGAGGTCGCGTCCTATCCGGAAGGCTGGTGCGCCGAGACCACGGCGCTCGGCCACTACATCATGGGCGGCGGCGGCAAGATCGTGGAGATCGCTGTCATTGCCTCGCGCATGGCGAAGTGCACGCCCTGCGGCGGCTGCCGGCAACGGCTGGCGGAGTTCTGCCGGCCGGACACCAAACTCTACCTCTGCGATAACAGCGGCGTGGTCGAGACCGTGACCATGGGGGAGATGCTGCCCTACGGATTTCGCGGTGATATTTTGAAATGAAGATTGGCTGACATGAAAGAAGCTCTGGACCATCTCGTTGAACGGCTGGACGGGTTGGCGCCCACCACCGCCATGGTGCTGGGGTCGGGCCTTGGCGGGCTTGTCGACCAGGTCGAAAATGCCGTGCGCGTTTCCTATGCCGACCTGCCGGGTTTCCCCCGCAGCGGCGTTACCGGCCATGCCGGTGAGGTGGTGGCGGGGCTGTTTGCCGGCACGCCGGTGCTGATGCTGTCGGGGCGCGCCCACTATTACGAGCACGGCGTTGCCGCGGCGATGCGGCCGGCGCTGGAAGTACTCGCCGGCATCGGCATCACCAAGCTGATCCTGACCAATGCAGCTGGTTCGGTCGACCCCGATATGCCGCCTGGCTCGGTGATGCTGATCACCGACCATATCAATTTCTCTGGCTCCAACCCGCTGATCGGCGAGCCGAGCGACCGCCGCTTCGTCGGCCTGACCGAAGCCTATGACGCCCGCCTGCGTGCGGCGATCGAACGGGCGGCGAAGGCCACCGGAACCAGGCTGCACCAGGGCGTCTATATGTGGTTTTCCGGTCCGTGCTTCGAGACGCCGGCCGAAATCCGCATGGCCCGCATCATGGGCGCCAATGCGGTGGGCATGTCGACCGTGCCGGAGGTTATCCTCGCCCGTTTCCTCGGCCTGCGCGTTGCCGCCTGTTCGGTGATCACCAACCTTGCCGCAGGGATGACCGGGGCGGAGCTGTCGCACCAGGAGACCAAGGACATGGCGCCGGTCGGCGGCGCGCGGCTGGCGACGATCCTCGCGCATGTGTTCCAGGACGGGTTGCCGGAGCCGAAGGGCGACGACGCCTGATGCTTCCGCAGGAAATCATCCGCCGCAAGCGCGACGGCCAGAAACTGTCGGCGCAGGAGATAGCGGCCTTCGTCGCCGGCGTGACCTCGGGCAGCGTTTCGGACGGCCAGGTCGGCGCCTTTGCCATGGCGGTGTTCTTCAACGGCATGAGCCGCGACGAAGCCGTGGCGCTGACGCTGGCGATGCGCGATTCCGGCGACGTGCTCGACTGGTCGGACCTGCCGGGTCCGGTCACCGACAAGCATTCGACCGGTGGCGTCGGTGACAATGTCTCGCTGATGCTGGCGCCGATCGTCGCCGCCTGCGGCGCCTATGTGCCGATGATCTCAGGCCGCGGCCTCGGCCATACTGGCGGTACGCTGGACAAGATGGACGCCATTCCCGGCTATGTCAGCCAGCCGGATGTGGGGCGCTTCCGCAAGACGGTGCTCGAGACCGGCTGCGCCATCATCGGCCAGACCGCTGATCTCGCGCCCGCCGATCGCCGCCTCTATGCAATCCGTGACGTCACCGGAACGGTGGAATCGGTGCCGCTGATCACCGCCTCGATCCTGTCGAAGAAGCTGGCGGCCGGCCTGCAGTCGCTGGTGCTCGACGTCAAGGTCGGCAATGGCGCCTTCATGGAGAAGTCGCGCGATGCGACCGCACTGGCCAACAGCCTGGTCGAGGTTGCCAATGGCGCCGGCCTGAAGGCCTCGGCGCTGGTCACCGGCATGAACGAGCCGCTGGCGTCGGCGGCCGGCAATGCGGTCGAGGTGCGCAACGCCGTCGACTTCCTTACCGGGCGGTTCCGCGACAAGCGGCTGGAGGATGTGACGCTGGCGCTGGCCGCCGAGATGCTGCAGTCGACGGGACTGGTATCATCCCAGCAAGATGGTCTCAGGCGCGCCGCCGAAACGCTGGCCGGTGGCCGCGCGGCGGCCATTTTCGCGCGCATGGTGGCGGCGCTTGGCGGTCCCGCCGATTTCGTCGAGAAGCCGGAGAAATACCTGCCCAAAGCGGCGGTGGAGTTTACGGTCAAGGCAACCGAAAACGGCTTTGTCACGGGGATCGCCACGCGCGACATCGGCCTTGCTGTGGTCGGGCTCGGCGGCGGGCGGACGCGGCCGGACGACAGGATCGATCATGCGGTCGGCATCACCAGGCTGCTGCCGATTGGCGCCGAGGTGCGATCCGGCGATGCGCTGGCGCTGGTCCATGCCCGCACGGATGCGGAAGCCGCGGCCGCCGCGGCCGCTGTGCTTTCGGCCTACACGATCGGGGCTTCCAAGCCGGCCGCCGACAAGACCGTCATCCGCCGGGTGCTGGCGCGCGGCTAGTGGAAAGCGCTACTGCACGAGCAGCAAGGTGCCGTTTTCGACCTGGTATTTTGCCAGCCGCTGCAAAAAGCGCATGCCGATCAGGTTGGTGTGCAGCGCCCTGTCGTCGAGCACCACCGCCTGGATGTTGTCGACGCTGATCTTGCCGATCTGCAGGCGGTCGATGTTGACCACGGCTGCCCTGATCGCGCCGTTGGCGGTGTTGACCTGATGGCTGAAATCCGACGGGTTGAGCGAGATGCCGATGCGGCGCGCCGTCGAGGTGTTGATGGCGACCAGCGTGGCGCCGGTGTCGATCATGCCGTCGACCTGGCGGCCGTTGAGCTTGAAGGCGGAGGTGAAATGGCCGCGCTCGTCAGCCGCCACAGTGACCTTGCGGCCGGTGGGCAGCGGTGCGGCCGGCTTGTCGGGAACCGAAGCGAGGTTCAACTCGGGCTTCGGTTCGGCCACCGGCTTGCTGGCGACCGTCGACTTCAGCAGGCCGTCGAGCATTTGCGGGTTCGACTGATAGACGATCGGGATCGACGCGGATGTTCCGGCAAACACGCCCAGAATGAGAAGCTTGCGCAGCATGGATGGACCTTCGTGAAGGGCCATTCTTGTCCGCACATGGTGTTTGCCGCTTTAACGCCGGCCCGAAACCGAGGCTTTGCGTAAACGGGCGGTAAACGAGACTGTGTCAGCCGGCTTTGCCAGCCGCCGTCATTTGGTCCCGTACATGCGGTCGCCGGCATCGCCGAGGCCGGGCATAATGTAGCCCTTCTCGTTGAGCTGGCGGTCGATTGAGGCGGTGAACACCGGAACATCCGGATGCGCCTTGGTGAAGCGCTCGATGCCCTCTGGTGCAGCCAAAAGGCAAAGGAAGCGGATATTGGTGGCGCCGCGCCCTTTCAGCTTGTCGATGGCCGCGATCGCCGAATTGGCGGTCGCCAGCATCGGGTCGACGACGATCACCAGCCGGTCGGCGAGATCGCTCGGGGCCTTGAAGAAATACTCCACCGCCTCCAGCGTCTCGTGGTCGCGGTAGAGCCCGATATGGGCGACGCGCGCCGCCGGCACCAGGTCGAGCAGGCCTTCGAGCAAGCCGTTGCCGGCGCGCAGCACCGAGGCGAAGACCAGCTTCTTGCCCTCCAGCGTCGGCGCCTCCATGGTCTCGATCGGCGTCTCGATGGTTGTCGTCGTCAGTTCGAGGTTGCGGGTGACCTCGTAGCCGAGCAGCAGCGAGATCTCGCGCAGCAGCCGCCGGAAGCCGGCTGTCGACGTCTCCTTCTTGCGCATGATGGTCAGCTTGTGCTGGACAAGCGGGTGGTCGACGACGGTGACGCCCTGCATGGGTTACTCCTGAATTTTTCGCTGCTTGGAACAACCCTAGCGACAATGCGCCGGCCAAGGAACCGCCTGGCGGCGCCGGCCACAGTTTTGTCGCGGGAAATCGTCGGGGAAGCGATCAGCGCGCGGCGCTGTTCAGCCGCGCAAGAAGCGCCGTCTTGGTCTTCCTGTCGACGAAAGCGGCCTCGATCGCCGTCTTGGTGACGGCGGTCAGCGCCTTTTCGTTCATGGCGAAATGCTCGGCGGCGATGTCGTATTCGCGCTTCAGCGAGGTCCAGAAATAGGGCGGGTCGTCGGAATTGAGCGTCACCTTGCACCCGGCCGCCTGCAGCGCAGGGAAGGGGTGGTCGGCGAAACTGTCGTAGACTTTGAGCGCGATGTTGGAGCCAGGGCAGCATTCCAGCACCACGCCTTCGTCGGCGATGCGCCTGACAAGGTCGGGGTTTTCGATGGCGCGCACGCCATGGCCGATGCGCGAGGGGCGGATGTGGTCGAGGGCTGCCTGCACCGTCTCCCAGCCGGTCAGTTCGCCGGCATGGATGGTGATGCCGAGGCCGGCTTCGCGGGCGATCTCGAAAGCCCTGACATAATCCTCCATCTCGCCGATACGCTCGTCGCCGGCGACGCCGAAGCCGGTGACCAGCGGATGCCCGCAGCGCGCGGCGAAGCGCGCCGCCTGCTCGATCGATTCGACGCCGATATGACGCACGCCGGTGACGATCATGCGGCCCTCAATGCCGGTCTTGGCTTTGGCGCGCAGCATGCCTTCGCCGAGCGCGTCGGTATAGGCCTTGGGTGACAGGCCGGACCTGACGGCATGGTCGGGCGAGGTGAAGACTTCGGAATAGATGGCGCCGTCGCGGGCAAGGCTGGTCAGATAATGGTCGGCGAGGCGCGCATAATCCTCCTCGGTGCGGAACAAATCGGAGGAAAAATCGTAAGCCGCGAGGAACGAGGTGAAATCGTGCCAGACGAAGGAACCGTTCTGAATATAGGGCGAGGTGTCCTTGCCGTATTTCTGCGCCTGGCGGATGACGAGCTCGGGCGCCGCTGCCCCTTCAATGTGGCAGTGCAGTTCTGCTTTCAAAGGCATTCAAACATCCCGTCGGTCAGTCCAGGTCTTGAAAACCCGCCACCTGGAAGCGCGGCTGAACACCGCGCCTTAAACAATAGCGCCCGCACCATCGATCGGCTATGGTCCCGCCGGTTTTATGACGGATCAAAATAATGTCAGTTGAGAGAACCACGGTCGCGGGCGGCATGGAAACCTCCTATGGTTTCAAGAGCGTAAGGCCAGGCGACAAGCAGCCTCTGGTCAACGAGGTTTTCCACAAGGTGGCGAACCGCTACGACCTGATGAACGACCTGATGTCGGCCGGACTGCACCGGCTGTGGAAGGACGCCATGGTGACATGGCTCAATCCGCCGAAACGTCCGGGCTGGAAAGTGCTGGACGTCGCCGGCGGCACCGGCGACATCGCCTTCCGCATCGTCGACGCCAGCCACGGCAATGCGCATGCCACGGTGCTCGACATCAACGGCTCGATGCTCAGCGTCGGCCGCGACCGGGCCGAGAAGAAGGGCCTGTCCGGCAACACCGATTTCGTCGAAGCCAATGCCGAGGATCTGCCTTTTTCCGACGGCACATTCGACGCCTACACTATCGCTTTCGGCATCCGCAACGTGCCCCGCATCGATGTCGCGCTCAGCGAGGCATTCCGCGTGCTGAAGCCCGGTGGGCGGTTCCTGTGCCTGGAATTTTCCGAGGTCGAGATGCCGCTGCTCGATAAGGTCTACGAAGCGTGGTCGTTCAACGCTATCCCGCAGATCGGCAAGATGGTGACCGGCGACGGCGAGCCCTATTCCTATCTGGTCGAATCGATCCGCAAATTTCCCAACCAGCAGAACTTTGCTTCGATGATCACCCGGGCCGGCTTCGAGCGGGTATCGTTCCGCAACTATTCCGGCGGAATTGCCGCGCTGCATTCGGGCTGGAAGCTTTGAGGCAGGACAGTTTGCAGCAGGCCAATTTGCAGCAGGTCAATTTGCAGCAGGTTTGGGCATGAGCAGCGTCGGCGCCGCCTTTCGGCTCGCACGGGCCGGCTGGGTGCTGGTCCGCGAGGGCGTGATCGCAGCACTTCCGGGCGACGAGCTCAGCGGCCTGCCGAAATTCGGCTGGCGCATGGCGCGGCTGTTTACCCGCCGTCGCGCGCTTGCCTATGAGCGCAGCGACCGGCTGGCCAAGGCGGTGGTCCGGCTTGGGCCCTCCTACGTCAAGCTAGGTCAGTTCCTGGCGACGCGGCCCGATGTCGTCGGCAACGACATGGCGCTCGACCTCGCCATGCTGCAGGACAAGATGCACACCTTCCCGCAGGCGGAAGCTGTGGCGGCTATCGAGGGCTCGCTCGGGCGCAAGATCGGCGAGCTCTATACCGAGTTCGGCGATCCCGTCGCGGCGGCCTCCATCGCCCAGGTTCATCCTGCGCAAGCCATCCACGATGGCGTTGATACCAAGGTGGCGGTGAAGGTGATCCGGCCGGGCGTGCGCCGCCGCTTCTTCCAGGATCTCGAAAGCTATTTCCTCGCCGCCCGCCTGCAGGAGAAATACATCCCGTCATCGCGCCGGCTGCGGCCGGTCGAGGTGACCGAGACGCTGGCGCAGACCACCAAGGTCGAGATGGATCTCCGGCTCGAGGCGGCAGCGCTTTCCGAGCTCGGCGAAAACACCAAGGATGATCCCGGTTTTCGCGTGCCGTCGGTCGACTGGGAGCGCACCGGCCGCGACGTGCTGACCATGGAGTGGGTCGACGGCGTCAAAATGAACGACGTGGCTGGTCTCGTGGCTGTCGGTCACGATCTCAAGGCCATCGCCACCAATCTGATCCAGTCGTTCCTGCGCCACACGCTGCGCGACGGCTTCTTCCATGCCGACATGCATCCGGGCAATCTGTTCGTCGAGGCGAACGGCGATATCGTCGCCGTCGATCTCGGCATTGCCGGGCGACTCGGCAAGAAGGAGCGCCGCTTCCTCGCCGAAATCCTCTACGGCTTCATCACCCGCGACTATCTGCGCGTGGCCGAAGTCCATTTCGAGGCCGGCTATGTGCCGCGCCAGCACAATGTGGCGGCCTTCGCCCAGGCGATCCGCGCCATTGGCGAGCCGATCCATGGCCAGCCGGCCGAGACCATCTCGATGGCCAAGCTTCTGACGCTGCTGTTCGAGGTCACCGAACTGTTCGACATGGCGACGCGGCCGGAACTGATCCTGCTGCAGAAGACCATGGTGGTGGTCGAAGGTGTGGCGCGCACGCTCGATCCGGCCTTCAACATGTGGAAGACGTCCGAGCCGGTGGTCGGCCAGTGGATCGCCGGCAATCTTGGCCCGAGCGGACTTTTGATGGATGCGCGCGACAGCGCCAAGGCGTTGCTGGCACTCGCTCGCCAGGCACCCGACCTCGCCGCCCGCACCGAGCGGCTGTCACGCGAGATCGATCTGATGGCCGAACATGGGTTGCGCTTCGACGAGGCGACATCGCGTGCCATCGGCAAGGCCGAAGCCCGCTACACCCGCTCAGGCCGGCTGGCGCTGTGGGTGATCGCGCTGACGCTGGTCTATATTGCCTGGAAGCTGCTCTAGCCGTCTGGCGGGAACGGCTTGTCTCAAAATGATTGCATTGCTATCGTTGCATCCGGCGATTTCGAGCAGAGTGCAATCATATGGCCAGCATCACCATTCGCAACCTTGACGACGAGGTCAAGGATCTGCTGCGCCGGCTTGCGGCGGAGAACGATCGCTCGATGGAAGAGCAGGCGCGGGTGATGATCCGCGCCGCAGTCGAGGGACAGCTAGGCCCCTCTGGCCGCATCGACCGGATCGAAGAGACGCTGCGCGAACTGACTGTTGCACGCAGCCCGGCAGCACCGGTCGTTGCTGTGGTGAACAAGACTCTGTCGAGGGGCAGCCTCTCCGGCAAGCGCATCCTTCTCATCATCGGCGGCGGCATTGCCGCCTACAAGGCGCTCGACCTGATCCGCCGGCTGCGCGAGCGCGGTGCAGCGGTGCGCGTGGTGATGACATCGGCCGCGCAGGAGTTCGTCACCACGCTGTCGGTCGGTGCGCTTTCAGCCGACCATGTCTTCACCGAACTGTTCGACCGCAATGATGAACACGATGTCGGCCACATCAGGCTGTCGCGCGAGGCCGATCTTCTGGTGGTGGCGCCGGCCACCGCCGACCTGATGGCCAAGCTCGCCAATGGCCATGCCAATGATCTCGCCTCCACCGTGCTGCTCGCAACCGACAAGAAGGTTTTGCTGGCGCCGGCGATGAACCCGAAAATGTGGTCACATGCCGCGACGCGCCGCAACCGGGCGACGCTGGCCAAGGACGGCATCGCCTTTGTCGGGCCGGCCAAGGGTGAGATGGCCGAAAGCAACGAGGCCGGCGAGGGCCGCATGGCCGAGCCGCTGGAGATCGTGGCAGTGATCGAAGCGATGCTCGACAGCAAGCCGAAGCCGCTCGCCGGCCGCCGGATCATCGTCACCTCAGGCCCGACGCATGAGCCGATCGACCCGGTCCGCTACATCGCCAACCGCTCGTCGGGCAAGCAGGGTCATGCGATCGCGGCAGCGCTGGCGACGCTCGGCGCCGATGTCCAACTGGTCTCCGGTCCTGTGAGCATTGCCGATCCGGCCGGCGTTGCGACGACGCATGTCGAGACCGCAAGCGAGATGAAGGCCGCCGTCGAGAGCCTACTGCCGGCGGACGCCGCTGTGTTCGTGGCGGCCGTCGCCGACTGGCGCACAGCCAATTCGGCCGGCGAAAAGATCAAGAAGGTGGCGGGCGAGGGCCCGCCGGCGCTGCAGATGGTTGAAAACCCCGACATTCTCGCCGGCGTCGGCCATCACCAGAAGCGGCCGGGGCTGGTCGTCGGTTTCGCCGCCGAGACGCAGGATCTGATCGCCAATGCCGAGGCCAAGCTGAAGAAGAAGGGCGCCGATTTCATCGTCGCCAACGACGTTTCGCATGAAAGCGGCGTCGGCCCCACAGGCGTGATGGGCGGCGATCGCAACAAGGTGCGCATCGTCTCCAAATCCGGCGTCGAGGAATGGCCGGAAATGACCAAGGACGAAGTGGCGGCGCGGCTCGCCGCGCTCATCGCCGAAAGGCTGAAGACCATCGTGGTCTGAGCGGCCGCTCCGGCCGCCGATACTCACTCGGCGGCGATGCCGGGAGCGCTCGCTGCAAGCCCAGCTTCGATCGACTCCGCAATGATCCGCAGGCCGAGATCCAGTTCCTGCTCGGAGATGGTCAGCGGCGGGGCGATGCGGAAGACGCCGCCCATGCCGGGAAGCTTGACGATGTTCATGCTGAGACCGCGCCGGAACGCCTCCGCCGCGATCGTGGCGCCGAGCTGATGATCGGGCTGCTTGCCGTCCTTGACGATCTCGACGCCGAGCAGAAGGCCACGCCCGCGTACGTCGCCGACGCATTCATAGCGCTGCTTGAGCCGCGACAACCCGTCGAACAAACGCGCGCCCATAGTCCGTGCCCTGTCGACCAGCCGCTCCTCCTCCACCACATCGAGCACGGCGAGGCCGACGGCCGCCGGCAGCGGGTCGGAGACATGCGTGGTGTAGAACAGGAAGCCTTTCTCGTGCGCGGCGTCTTCGATGTCGGCTGTCGTCATCACGGCCGACAGCGGCAGGCCGGCGCCGATGGTCTTGGACAGGGTAAGAATATCGGGCGTGACGCCGTCCCTCTGGAAGGCGAACATGTCGCCGGTGCGGCCGATGCCGGTCTGCGCCTCGTCCAGGATGAGCAGCATGCCGCGCTCGCCGCATTTCTGTTTGAGTGCCGCCAGATAGCCGCGCGGCAGTTCCAATATGCCGCCGCTCGACAGGATCGGCTCGGCGACGAAGGCCGCCAGGCTTCCCGTCGACTGGCTGTCGACGAGGTCGAAGGCATCGTCGAGTTCGGTGCGCCAGTCGAGCGAGCCGTCCGCGTGCCTGAAACGCGGCCGGAAACTGTTGGGGGCGGGGATCGCCAGCGATCCGACCGTGGCCGGTCCGTAGCCCTTGCGGCCGGCGCTGTAGGTCGCTGACGCCGCAGCACCGGTCATGCCGTGCCAGCTTTTCGAGAACGCAACGACCTCGTGCTTCCCGGTTACCAGCTTGGCCATGCGGATCGCGGCTTCATTCGATTCCGCACCCGTCGAAAGCAGCATGACCCGGTCGAGTCCTGGCGCCAGTGCCGCAAGGCGTTCGGCAAGCTCGACCACCGGTCGCGACAGCATGCCGCTGAAGAGATGCGCGACCTTTTCGACCTGGCGGGTCACCGTCGAAACGATCCTGGGGTGGGAATGGCCGAGCAGCGCGCTCATCTGACCGGAGGTGAAGTCGAGGATCGGCCTGTCGTCGGCATCGTAGACGAAGGAGCCAACAGCGCGCTCGATGATGGCGGGCTCGAAGCTGCCGCCATAGCGTATCAAATGCTTCTGCGCTGCGTCCCAGAATTCGCGATCCGCGTTTTTCGACATGCCGCTGCTCCATCAAACCGACCAGAGGAAAAAAATAGCCGATGGCGCGGATGCAGTAAAATTGATAGTATTCGGATTCAGATATCAATGGAATTGATATGCAGGCTCCACTCGATCTCAAGCTGCTGACGACCTTCGTGCGTGCGGCGCATTCGGGAACGCTGAGCGCGGTGGCCATACAGGTCGGGCGCACCCAGTCGGCCGTCACCATGCAGATACAACGGCTCGAGGAGGCACTAGGCCAAAACCTGTTTCATCGCAGCGGCAGCGGCGTGCGGCTCACCGGCAGCGGCGAGCGGTTCCTCGCCTATGCCGAGCGCATTCTCAAAATCCATGATGAAGCGATCTCGGCGCTGTCCGACAAGGGCCTGCACGGCTCGATCATTTTCGGCAGCCCCGAGGATTATCTGAGCGCCTTCTTTCCCGCCCTCCTGAAGAGTTTCGGCACGATGTATCCCGATGTCGAGATCAAGGTGGTCTCAGCGCCGACCGTCGAATTGCGGACGCTGCTCAACGCACGCCAGATCGACCTGGCACTGGTTTCGAATGCGCATGATGCACAAGGCGTCGTGCGCACGGAACGGCTGGTCTGGGTCGGCAGCAAGCCGACCTTGGATCTCTATGAGTTCGGCGACACCGTGCCGCTGGCGCTGTCGGCGTCGAACGCTGTCGACCACAGAGCGGCGTGCGAGGCCATGGCCCGCGCCGGACTTCGCTACAAAATCGCCTACGCCAGCAACAGCCTTGCCGGGTTGATCGCGGTGGCGCGGTCGGGTCTCGCCATCAGCGTGATGGCACAGGAGGCGGTGCCATCCGACCTGCATATTCTGCCGCTGCCTCCACTGCCGCGCCTTGGCATTCTGATTGCCTTTGCCGACACCGAGCGGTCGCCTGCGGTGGAGGCGTTTGCCAATCACATCCGCAGCGTTCTTCCGTCGCTTTGACAGGCTGGCCGGTCGGGAGGCGACCGGCCAGTTCCCGGCCGTGGCCTCAGCCTGCCGCCAATTGCGGCCGGCTTGCCGTCAAAGCCATCCTCAACGCCGCCAGGCAGCCGACAATGCCGAGCGGCACGAAGGCGAGGAACAGCCAGCCGGCGACGCTGGCCGCCGCATCGCGGTTCAGCCCTGCGGAGAAGCCGCTGGCATTGGCGATGATGCCGGCCACGGCAGCACCGACGGCGTAGCCGATGCGCTGCATGGTCGGCACGGCGGCCGAGGCAATCGTCTGCTCGCCATCGCGAGCCGAGGCGACGATGATCCGCGTCAGGAACGGCCAGGTGACGCCGAAGCCACCGCCTTGCAGCAGGGCGCAGACCAGGATCAGCGGGATCGACCCTGACGGGATCGAGTAAGCGAAACCGGCGAGGCCGGATGCAATCATCAGCGCGCCGATGACGATGATTTGCCGTTCGCGCTCCAGCGGCGCATTGGCGACGGCAATCGACAGGATCGACCAGGCGATCGATTCGGCGGCGATGATGTAGCCGGTGGTCAGGATCGGGATGCCGTGCAGCGTGGTCAGCAGCAGTGGCCCGTAGATCGAGAAGGAGACCGTAGCCACCGAAAAGGCGGCGACCACGGTCATGCCGCTGCCGACCGGCGAGCGCCACGAAAACAGCTGTGAGGGGAACAGCCGCGAGCGCGGCTTCATAGCGTCGACGAATACGAACAGTGCCAGGCCGGCGAGGCCGAGGATGAGCAGCAGCGAGGAGCGCAGCAGGGCGACGTCGACGCCGGCGGTGGCGATCAGCACGACAGCGATGGCGAGACAGCCAAGTGCGGCATAAGGGAAGGGTGGCGAGGTGCCGGCGGCGGCTTGCGGCTTTGTCGCTTCCGGCGTGTTCAGCACGATGAAGCTCGCCAGCGCCATGGCGATGCCACCGAGCACGAAGACGCCGAAGGCCCAGCGCCAGGACAGCAGCTCGACCATGATGGCGCCGAGCATCGGGCCGCTGAAGGCGGCGACGCCCCAGATCGCCGACATGATGCCGAACAGCTGCGGCCAAATCCTACGGTCGAACAGCCGCTCGACCGAGACGAAGGCCAGCGATACAAGCGCGCCGCCGCCGAGTCCCTCGACCAGGCGACCGGCGAGAAACACGGGCATGGATGGCGCGGTGGCGCAGATCAGCGCGCCGGCGGCATAGAGCAAAGCGGCGACTGTCACATTGGAACGCAGCGCGACATAGCTGACCATGCGCCCGGCGGCAGCACCGGCGACGATGGCGCCCAGTTCGTAGACCGCCAGCGACCAGCCGACGAACTGAACGCCGGCGAGGTCGCCGACCATGGCCGGCATGACGGTTGCCACCATCGTCTCGTTGGTGGCGTGCAGCAGGATGCCGAGGCTGATGAAGCAGAAGCGCGCGAGGTCGCCGCTTGCCCACAATGCCCGCCAGTCGACTTTGTTGCTGGTGATGTCAGTCATTCTTTTTACCCTGCCTTTGCATATCTCGATGCCGGCGCGTTGCACCAGAAGCCAGTGTGGCTTTCCGGCCGAGCCATGCGTGCTGTTTCAGTCAGGGCAGGCTTGTAAAACCTCAACCGAGGTTGAGTTCAAGCGGCTTTTTCGCCAGTGCGATCAGTTCTCGGTGCTGCGCAGCTGGAACTGGCTGACGCCGATGGCGATGTTGATGCCGGTCTGGGTCTGCAGGCTGAGCGGCTGCAAGGTGAAGGCCTGCGAGGAGCCGCCGACCAAGAGATTGGCCCCTGCGCCGACCGCCGCCGTGACCTCGGCGCTGGCGCCGACATAGTCGCCGGCCAGCGCGCCCGGCGCATAGATGTTCTTCAGCGGCGTCAGCACCAGCCACTGCATGACGGTCTGCTTGGTGGTGCCGATGTCGAGCCCGTATTTGTTGACGGCGCCGAAATAGGCTTCCGGCGAAAAGCTCTTGTCGGCCGGGGTGAAGGTGCAGCTCAGATCCTTGCTGGAGCCGAAGATGAAGCCGGTGCCGCCGCCTATGGCGCAATCGAGCACGCCGAGTTCTATGCCCTGGTCCTGCGCTTGAGCCTGTTCTGCCCAGGCAATGGCGATGATGGCGGCGGCGATGGTCTTCAGCACGGCGGTTCCCCCCAAAAAGCATACGGCGCGAAACAGTATCCTGTTCCGCGCCGCACGTAGAGGGATCAGTCGATCCTTATTTGCCGATACTTACTTGAACGAGTGGATCAGTTCCAGCGAGGTCACCGCAACCGCCACGTTGACGCCGGTCTGCGCCTGAACGCTGAGCGGCTCCAGCACAAAGGCGCCGTCCAGCCCGCCGACCAGCAGATTGGCACCGCCGCCGGTCACGACGCTCGCCTCGGCGTTGACGCCGTAATAATGGCCGGCAAGGTCGCCCCCGTCATGGCTGCGGGTGGCGGCCAGAACAGCCCACACCAGCTGGCCCTGATGCGTCTGGCCGAGATCGACGCCGAGCTTGGAGATCATCCCCGTGTATTTCTCGGAAGGCCCATGGTGGTAGGGGCGGAAGGTGCAGTCGACGCCCTTGTTCGACGTGACGACGTAACCGACGCCACCGTCGATGGTGCAATCGAGCGTGCCGAGTTGAAGCTTGCCGGCGCTGGCGGGAACGGCAAACAGCGTCGTGGCGAGCGCTACGGCACAGATGATTTTCTTGATCATGGGTCAGTCCTTTCGAAAATTGCCTTCAACAACGGTTGAACGGCCCGGAGCGTTCCGCCGAAAACTTGGCGCGATCAAGGCAAGGGCTAACGCTTTGCTCTCGGTGATTAAGATTGGGTGATGGCGTGTCGGCCAGAGCTCAGTGGCGCCACAGGCGCCCGAGCGCCGACCAGGCCTTGTCCAGCGGGCCTGGATCCGGCAAATCGACCAGCACCGCGCCGTGGAGATCCTCGGGATAGCGCCGGTAGAAGTCGATGTCGTTGACGGGCCGCCGTCCGCGAAGGGCGCGGCGCATCTCCGGATGCGGCTTCAGCGGCGAGTGGGCGAGCTGACCGGCTTTCTCGACCAGCTCTTCAAAATCCTGCTCTATGAAATCATCCACGTCGAAGGCGATTTTCGACCTGATATAGCCATTGGTGTTGATGCGATGCGCGATGAACTTCAGCATCTCCCACACCGGGGCGTCGCTGTTGTCCGTTCCGTCATTCTCCGCGGCCAGGATGAGGTAGTAGGCCGGCTGGCCCAGCCAGAACATGGTCAACGCCGTTGCCTTATCGCATTGCGGCTGGCGGGCGATCCAGAACAGCGGGTCGATGTCCCCATCCCAGTTGAAGTCGAGCACGGCCCGGTGCCAATCGTCGGGAGAGGCGGTTTCAAGCCAGGCGATCTGTCGCTTGATCTGGAGTTCGTTGTCATCCATCGCGGTGCCGTTCCGATGTCGCGGTCGCTTCTCGGCTTCCATTTTGACACGCAAAGATTGCGATTTTGCTGCGCGGGCCGCTTTGCGGCGACCTGCACAGGGAAGGGAACACTGTTGGATAAAACGTTGCGGGCGACGTCCCGTGCGGCGAACCGGCTGGGTATCAGCCGGCGGTGGCGGTGGCGGTGCGCGACAGGCCGTCCTTGGCCGGCTGGTAGGTCGGGTCGAGGTGAACCGCTTCGCGGTAGGCCTTCGACGCCTTGACCTTGTCGCCGCGGCGCTCATAGATCAGCGCCTGATTGGACCAGGCCTCGGCGTTCTTGCCGTCGAGCTTGATGGCCATGTTGAAGTCGGAGAAAGCGTTGTCCTCATCGTTCATGGCGAGATAGGACAGGCCGCGGCCGTTATAGGGTTCGGCGGCATCCGGCGCCAGCGAGATGGCGGTCGAGAAATCCTCGATGGCAAATTTGTGCTGGCCCTGGCTCTGATAGATCAGGCCGCGATTGTGGTAGGCGCGGGCATCGGTGGTGTCGAGCTGGATCGCCTTCTGGAAATCGTTGAAGGCCTGCTGGGTCTGGCCGGCCTTGCGGTAGAGATTGCCGCGGCCGATATAGGCGGCGTCATAATTGCCGTTGATCTGGATCGAGCGATTGTAGTCGGCAAGGGCCGCGGCCTGGTTGCCGAGGAAGCGCTGGATCAGCGCCCGGTTCGAATAGGCCTGGTAGAAATTCGGATTGAGCTGGATGGCGGTGTCGAAGTCCTTCAGCGCCGCCTGGTACTGGCCGCCGCGGCCATAGGCCGAGCCGCGCACATTGTAGCCTTCCGGATCCTGCGGATTGCGCTGGATGACCGCCGACAACGAGGAGATGTTCTCGGTCGAGCCTTGCGCCTTGTCGATGTTGTTGAACTCGCCGGTCGGGACGCTCTGGCAGCTGGCAAGCACCAGGCCGGAGATCAGGGCTGCCGTCAGGGCGAAACCGCGCATTGTGGTTCTGCGCTCTACGCTGATTGCATTCATGTCTGCCCTGTCCTCACTTCAGTCGCGTCGCTCAGTCCAGGTCCCCCTCCGGGCCGGGTCCACAGATTGTCGTAACAAAATCTAGAGCGTCGTTTGCGCGTTCAAGGGAACGCCCTTCATTCTAACAAAAAGGCGGCGCTCTAAACAAAAAGGTGGCGGCGATTCCGCATCGCGCCACCTCAAATTATCCTTCGAAAAGGACGAAAAATTGGCGTCAGAACCGCGGCGGGCGCGGAGCACCACCAGGACCACCGGCGGCGCCGGCAGCAACCGGGCGCGGCGTCATCGGCAGCAGGCCTTCGCGCTGAGCGCGCTTGCGGGCCAGCTTGCGGGCGCGGCGAACGGCTTCAGCCTTTTCACGGGCGCGCTTCTCGGAGGGCTTCTCGTAGTGGCCGCGCATCTTCATTTCGCGGAAAATGCCTTCACGCTGCATCTTCTTCTTGAGAGCGCGAAGCGCCTGATCAACGTTGTTGTCGCGGACGAGTACCTGCACGGGCAATCCTGTCTTTCGGGTTTGATATCAACAGGCAAGCGGCCATAGCCACATGCCTCCGCGGCGATTTACACCACGAATTGTGGCGGCTGATAGCAGAATCAGGGCGCGCTGTCCACACTCGAAATGAAGGACAATCGCCAATTTGCCACGGTCGCCCTGAGATAGGGCACCAACTAGGCGCTGGCCAGATGAAGCCGGGCGAAATCCTCGAAGAATTCGCCGTAGTCGCAGGTGATCTCCTCGCCGGCTGATATATCGCGGGTGGCGGTGGCGCCGCCATATTGCGAGAAATCCGTGTTCGGCCGCTCGGCATGGTTCATGAAGCGGCCATTGTCGACCTCATAGACCATGAAGCCGGGACGGTCGGGGCTCGGATAGGCGTAGCGGTCGAGCAATTCGCGGAGGTGCGGCGGGGCCGCCTCATATCTGTCCATCGGGATCAGCCGGTCGAACTCCGGATCGAGCCGCCAGATCGAGGCGCCCTTCCTGATCGGCTCGGCGGCGAACACGCCGACGCCTTCGATTGCGCTCTGGGCGATATAGGTTCTGATCAGCAGCATGTCCGTCACCTCACTCGAAACCGAATCGCCAAATCGCGTGGAAAAAGCAAGGCCGGTTTCGGGCTCTATGGCTGATCGGTGCAGGCTGTGACCGCGAAATGCTTCACGTCCGGGTGATCGAGATGCCGCCATCGGCAAACAGCGCCGATCCGGTGGTGAAGCTAGAAGCATCCGAGGCCAGAAAGAGCGCCGCGCGGGCGATCTCTTCGGGCTCCGCCACACGCTTCAAGGCGTGCAGGTTTTCGACGAAACTACGCGATTCCGGAGTCTTGAACGTCGCCGACGGCGTGTCGGTGCCGCCCGGCACCAGCGCGTTGACCCGCACGCCCTTGGGACCATATTCGGCGGCCAGCACCTGCGTCAGCCCGATCAGTCCGGCCTTGCTGGCGGCATAGCTGGTCATGCCGGGCATGCCGACTGTGTGGCCGACGAAGGTGGAGGTGAAGATCAGCGATCCGCCACCGCGCTCGACAATGGCAGGCACCTGGTACTTCGCGCCGAGAAAGGCGCTGGTCAGATTGGCGTCTAGCGTCGCGCGCCAGCCCTCGAGCGACAGGTCCGAAATCGGACCCATTGGGCCGACGGCGCCGACATTGTTGAAGGCGGTATCGAGCCCGCCAAACCTTTCGATGGCCAGATCGACAAGGGCCTTTGCATAGGCCTCGTCGGTGACGTCGCCGGCCAGCGCGATTGCCGTGCCGTCGGCTTCCTCGATTTCGGCGACCAGCGCGTCAAGCTCGGCCTGGCGGCGGGCGGCGACAACGACCTTGGCGCCTTCCTCGGCAAAGAGTTTTGCCGTTGCGCGGCCGATGCCGGAACTGGCGCCAGTGACAATGGCGATCTTATTGGCGAGTGCGAACATTTTCTGCATCCTTTTTCTTCGCCAGCATCGCCGGCAATCGGGATGGTGATCGCAGGCTGGGGCAGCGCAAGCCACCCGATACGTGCAAAGGCTGCCGAGACCTCTTTTCCACCACGGCGCAAAACGGCAAGCGCCGTCGCAAACAGCGCAAGGGTGGAAGCGCTGTTTCGCTAGTGATACACCTCGCGCGCCGGGGCCGAGTGAATGCCCTGCCGCCATTTGCGAGGCTGGAACGTTGAAAAAATATTCGGTATTCGCCATCGCCCGCGAGGCCATGCGCGGCCATAAGGGCTGGGAGGAACAATGGTCCTCGCCGGAGCCGAACAAGGAATACGACGTCATCATCGTCGGCGCCGGCGGCCATGGCCTTGCCACCGCCTACTATCTCGCCACCGTGCACGGCATCACCAATGTCGCGGTGCTGGAAAAGGGCTGGCTCGGCGGCGGCAACACCGGCCGCAACACCACCATCATCCGTTCCAACTATCTCTATGACGAGAGCGCGGGCATTTACGATCATGCGCTGAAGCTGTGGGATGGGCTCAGCCAGGAGCTCAACTACAACGTCATGTATTCGGCGCGCGGCGTCATGATGTTGGCGCACAATGTGCACGACATCCAGGTGCTGAAGCGCCATGTCCACGCCAATCGCCTCAACGGCATAGACAATGAATGGCTGACGCCGGAACAGGCGAAGGAATTCTGCCCGCCGCTCAACATTTCCAAGCAGGCACGCTATCCCGTCGTCGGTGCAGCCCTGCAGCGCCGCGGCGGCACGGCGCGCCACGATGCGGTCGCCTGGGGTTATGCGCGCGGCGCCTCGGCACGCGGTGTGCACATCATCCAGAACTGCGAGGTCACCGGGGTCAAGCGCGCGGCCAATGGCGCGGTCATGGGTGTCGACACCACGCGCGGCTTCATCGGAGCGAAAAAGGTCGGCGTGGTTGCCGCCGGCCATTCCTCCGTGATCATGAACATGGCCGGCGTGCGCATGCCGCTGGAGAGCTATCCGCTGCAGGCGCTGGTGTCGGAGCCGGTCAAGCCGGTGGTGCCCTGCGTGGTGATGTCGAACACCGTGCACGCCTACATCTCGCAGTCCGACAAGGGCGAGCTGGTGATCGGCGCCGGCACCGACCAGTATGTCTCCTATTCGCAGACCGGCGGCCTGCACATATTGCAGCATACGCTGGACGCCATCTGCGAGATGTTCCCGATCTTCACCCGCATGAAGATGCTGCGCTCGTGGGGCGGCATTGTCGACGTCACGCCCGACCGCTCACCGATCCTGGCCAAGACCCCGGTGCCCGGCCTCTACGTCAATTGCGGCTGGGGCACGGGCGGCTTCAAGGCGACACCTGGCTCGGGCCATGTCTTTGCCCACACCATTGCCAAGGACGATCCGCACCCGATCAACGCGCCCTTCACCATCGAGCGCTTCCGCACCGGCCGCCTCATCGACGAGGCAGCGGCGGCGGCGGTGGCGCACTGATGGCTGCCATGAGGCTCTGCGACCAACCGGCCATCGGCCACGGCGAATTTTAGGACCAAACAGATGCTTCTCATCCGCTGCCCCTATTGCGAGGAAGAGCGCCCGGAGCTCGAGTTCCGCAACGCCGGCGAGGCGCATATTGCGCGCTCGGCCAACATGGCGGGCGAGAGCGACGACGACTTCGAAAAGTTCTTCTTCATCCGCTCGAACCCCAAGGGCATCATCTATGAGCGCTGGCGCCACATCCATGGCTGCGCGCGTTTCTTCAACGCAGTGCGCGACACCGTCACCGACAAGTTCGTCATGACTTACAAAGCCGGCGAGCCGAAGCCGTCCAAGCTTCCGGGAGCTGTGAAATGAGCGGCGCGTTCCGCATTCCGAGCGCCGGCCGTCTTAGCCAGGCCAAGACCGCGCGCTTCTCCTTTGACGGCCAGTCCTATACCGGCATAGAGGGCGACACGCTGGCCTCGGCGCTGCTGGCCAATGGCGTCCATCTCGTCGGCCGCTCGTTCAAATATCACCGTCCCCGTGGCTTCCTGTCGGCTGGCGCGGAAGAGCCCAATGCGCTGGTTCAGGTCGAGCGCGATGCGGCGCGCAAGGCGCCGAACATCCGCGCAACCGTGCAGGAGCTCTATGACGGGCTCGTTGCCCAATCGCAGAATCGCTGGCCCTCGCTTGCCTTCGACATCGGCGCGGTCAACGACATTGCGTCGCCGTTGTTTTCGGCCGGTTTCTACTACAAGACCTTCATGTGGCCGAAGGCGGCCTGGAAGAGCCTGTATGAGCCGAAGATCCGCGCCGCGGCCGGCCTCGGCGTTTCTCCTGACAAGCCCGATCCCGATCATTATTCGTCGCGCTATGCGCATTGCGATGTGCTGGTGCTCGGCGGCGGTGCCGCCGGCATCACGGCCGCTCTGGCTGCGGCTGAAACCGGCGCCCGTGTCATCCTCGCCGACGAGCAAGCGGATTTCGGCGGCAGCCTGCGCTTCGAGACCGGCGCGAAGATCGATGGCCAGGACGGCTATGGCTGGGCGCAAGCGGCGATCGCGAAGCTCAAGGGCATGGACAATGTCCGTGTGCTCTCCCGCACCACGGCGTTCGGCTACTACGCGCAGAATTTCGTCGGCCTGGTCGAGCGCGTCAGCGACCATCTGCAAAGCCCTGGCCACGATCTGCCGCGCGAGCGGCTGTGGCAGGTCCGCGCCAAGCGCGTGGTGCTGGCGACCGGCTCCATCGAACGCCACATGGTGTTTGCCGACAATGACCGGCCCGGCATCATGCTGGCCTCGGCTGCGCGCATCTATCTCAACCATTATGGCGTGGCGGTCGGCAAAAATGTCGGCGTCTACACCGCCAATGACTCGGCTTATGCGGCGGCGATCGACCTGAAGAAGGCCGGCGTCAACATCGCGGCGATCGTCGATTTACGTGACCATCCGACCGGGCCGGTCATCGACGAGGCGAGGGCGCTCGGCATCGAGGTCAATTTCGGCCGTGCGGTGATCCGCGCCGGCGGCAAATTGCGCGTGACGTCGATGACCGTGCAGCCGAAGAATGGCGGCGGCGAGCGGACCATTCCGGTCGATGCCATCCTGATGTCGGCCGGCTGGACGCCATCGGTGCATCTCTTCTCGCAATCGCGCGGCAAGGTCGCTTTCAACGACGAAACCAAGCGTTTCGTGCCCGGAATTTATGCGCAGGATTGCATCTCGGTCGGCGCCTGCAACGGCACGGACGGGCTGTCGGCAAGCATCGACGAGGCCTATGCGGCCGGCGCCAAGGCGGCGAAGGACGCTGGTGCGAAAACCGCGAAGGGTACGAAGCCAAAGGTCGATGCGTCGGAAAGCTGGTCGCGCGGCATGCTGGGGGCTGCGCCCGGCGCCGGGCCGGACAAGACGGTCAAGGCCTTCGTCGATTTCCAGAACGACGTTACCGCCAAGGACATCCGCCAGGCGGTGCATGAAGGCATGCGCTCGATCGAGCACGTCAAGCGCTTCACCACCAACGGCATGGCGACCGACCAGGGCAAGACCTCCAACATGCACGGCCTGGCGATTGCCGCCGAGACGTTGGGCAAGCCGATCCCGGAGGTCGGCCTGACCACCTTCCGCGCGCCGTACACGCCGGTGACCTTCGGCGCGATCGTCAGCCATGCGCGCGGGCCGCTGTTCGACCCGACGCGCAAGACCGCGATCCATCCTTGGGCCGAAGCGCAAGGCGCGGTGTTCGAGGATGTCGGCCCGTGGAAGCGCGCCTGGTATTTCCCTAGGGGCGGCGAGGACATGCATGCGGCGGTCGACCGCGAATGCGTTGCGGTTCGCACCAGTGCCGGCCTGTTTGACGCCTCGACGCTGGGCAAGATCGAAGTCGTTGGGCCGGATGCGGCCAAGTTCATGGAGCTTCTCTACACCAATCCGTGGGAAAGGCTGGAACCCGGCCGCTGCCGCTATGGCATCATGCTGCGCGAGGACGGCTTCATCTATGATGACGGCGTCGTCGGCCGACTGGCGCCGGACCGTTTCCATGTCACGACGACGACGGGCGGTGCGCCGCGCGTCATGAACCATATGGAGGATTATCTCCAGACCGAATTCCCGCATCTGAATGTCTGGCTGACCTCGATCACCGAGCAGTGGGCGGTCATCGCCGTGCAAGGGCCGAAGTCGCGCGACATCATCGCGCCGCTGGTCGAAGGCATCGACATGTCCGATGAGGCGCTGCCACATATGTCGGTGCGCGAGGGCAAGATCTGCGGCGTGCCGACCAGGCTGTTCCGCATGTCGTTCACCGGTGAGCGCGGCTTCGAAGTCAACGTGCCGGCGGATTATGGCCAGGCCGTCTGGGAAGCGCTGTGGGCCGAAGGCCAGAAGCATGGTGCGGCCGCCTATGGCACCGAGGCCATGCACGTGCTGCGCGCCGAAAAGGGCTACATCATCGTTGGCCAGGACACAGACGGCACGGTGACGCCGAACGATGCCGGGCTCGACTGGGCGGTCGGCAAGAAGAAGACCGACTTCGTTGGTATCAGAGGCCTGACGCGGCCCGACCTCGTCGCCAAGGGCCGCAAGCAACTGGTCGGCCTGAAAACCAAGGACCCGAAGGTGGTGCTGGAGGAAGGCGCGCAGATCGTCGCCGATCCCAAACAGGCGATCCCGATGAAGATGATCGGCCACGTCACCTCGAGCTACTGGTCGCAAAATTGCGGCCGCTCGATCGCGCTGGCGCTGGTCGCCGGCGGGCGCGACCGGATGGGCGAGACGCTTTACGTGCCGATGCCGAACGGGGTGATCGAAGTGGAGGTTACCGGCATGGTGTTCTTCGACGAGACGGGAGGGCGCCTCAATGGCTAAGGCTGCTGCGAAAACCAGTGCATCTTCGGCTGAGCGCCGTCCGGCACAGGCCGAGCGCAGTGTATCGGCGAAGAACGTGAAGGTTGAGGTGCTGCCGCCGGCGGGGCGCATGTCGCTGCGCGCGCCGGAGGCTTCCATTGCTGCACTGTCGAAGGCGCTCGGGCTGACCTTGCCGAAAAGCCCGAAGACGTCGGCTTCGAAGGCCGGCCGCACGGCGCTGTGGCTCGGACCGGACGAATGGTTTCTGATCGACGAGGCCGGCAAGGACCTGCTCGCCGACTGCGCCAAGGTATCCGCGCTGCATTCGGCCGTCGGTATTTCACACCGCAACGTCGCCTTCGAAGTCACCGGGCCGGCAGCTGCGGCCGCGATCAATGCCGGCTGTCCGCAGGATCTGTCGTTGGAAGCTTTCCCTGTGGGGGCGGCCTCGCGCACCATTCTGGGCAAATGCGAAATTCTGCTGCTGCGCACGGCAGCCGACGCCTTCCGGGTCGAGTGCTGGCGTTCCTTCTCCGACTATGTCTTTACTTTCCTGTCGGAAGCAGCAAGCGACGCGGCGGCGTAGAGCAATCCTTTTGGATTGCTCCGGGAACGTCTGACACGCGCGGTCGTTCTGCTTGCGATGTCGAGGGAGAATGCCGATGCCGTCGAAATCCGCGCCGAAGTCAGCCAGGAAAACCGCCGCGGTCCGCTCGCTCGAACGTGAACAGCACCACGAGGTGAGTGCCGAAGAGGAACTCGAGGAAGGTCTCGAGGACACGTTCCCGGCCAGCGATCCGGTGTCAATCACCGCGACCTCCATCTCCGGCGCGCCGGCAAGACCCGGCAAGGCCAAGACGGTGCCGGGACGCAAACCGCGCAAGAAATAATCTCTCCGCTGCGCCCAGGCTTGAGTTAAGGAAAACCCCCGGCCTGCGCCGAGGAAAAACGGGCGGCCGGGATTATCCTGCCGCCCTTAGCCGTTGTGCTGACTGGTGGTCGAGCTTAATCAACTCAGAACGTGCTCGGCACGATCCACGGGTTGATCTCGATGCCGAGGCGCGGGCCCTTGGCCTTGACGTCGGACTTTTCGACCGAGCCGGTCACGCTGCAATCGAGCTTGGCATGGGTCGTGGTGTCGACGCAGGTGGCAGCCGGGGCCTGCTTGGCCGAATGGTTGTCGCCGGCAGCGAAAGCCGAGCCGGAGAGCGCCAGCACGGTGGCGAGGGCGAGAAGGGTCTTGTTCATCTCAGTCTCCAACGGTTAAATTGTTTTCGTACATGTACGATTGAGTGTACATATACGTCCGCAGAAACGGGCTTTCAAGTCAGAAAATGTACATGTACGACAATTTTCTTGTACGCCGAAAATCGCGGCTGACTGACAGAGCCGAAGCTGTCAGGCCGGACGTTCAATTGAAGGGGCGGGGGATACCCAGGTGCTCAGCAGTTGACCGGGGTCTTGGTCAGCGGTGGCACGTCCAGCGTGGTGAGCGAGGCAAGGGTGGAATCGCACATCCGGTTAACGAAAGCCTGCGGATCGCCAAAGGGGTAAAACGGAAAGGTAATGAGCAACGAGATGGTGCCGTGGCCGACCGCCCACAGCATGGTGGCGATGGCGCGCGCATCGCCGTGCAATTTGCCAGCGGCAACGCAGGCCTCGACCCTTGAGATCAGCGCTTTCATCGCCGGGTTGCCCTCTTCCATGTCCTCATAGCTTCTGCCCTCCGGCAGCTTGGTCTTTTCGGTCATGAAGACGGTACGGTATTCGTTGGGGTTGCCTAGCCCGAAGGCGGCATACTCGGTCATCACCGCCTTCAGCGCCTCGATCGGGTCGTCGGAGGGATGTGCCTCGATGTTGCGGGCAAGTGTTTCGAACGCATCCTCGGCCAGCGCAAACAGGATGTCCTGCTTGTCGGCGAAGTAGGAATAGACCGACATCGGGGCATAGCCGACCCGGTTGGCCAGCTTGCGGATCGTCAGGCCTTCATAGCCCTCTTCCTTGACAAGCTTGTGGGCTGCGTCGAGCAGCTCGGAACGCAGTTCGGCCTTTTGTTTCTCGCGGCGTTTCTGGACGCTCAGCGGCACGTGAGTCTGCCTTCATGTCGTGGGGTGTTGGCTAAATTATATACGCTGTACGAAAACGGACAAGGGCGCGGTAGGTTCCCCTGCGGCAATGGTTACCAAATCTGGGGTTACCAAATCTGGGGTTACCAAATCTGGGGTTGTCAAATCGCGCCGACACCGCCATCCACGGCCAGCGTGTGGCCGGTCATGAAGGAATTGGCGGGGTCAGCGGCAAACAGGATGGCGGTCACGACCTCGTCGACTTCGGCAACTCGTTTCATCGGCACGCCGCGCGTCAATTCGGCCAGCGCTTCGGCTTCCGGCGCGCCGGAGATGCGCACGAAGCTGTCGACCATGGCGGTGCGGGTGTGCGCCGGGCAGACGGCGTTGATGCGTATGCCCTTGGTGGCGTATTCGGCGGCTGCCGACTTGGTCAGCCCGACGACGCCATGCTTGGCGGCGGCATAGACCGACAGTTTCGGCGCGCCGACCAGCCCGGCAACCGAGGCGATGTTGACGATGGCGCCGCCTTTCCCGTCCGATTTGAACTGCCGCTCCATCTGCGGGATCTGGTGCTTCATGGCGTAGAAGACGCCCAGCAGGTCGATCTCCAGCACGCGGCGCGCCTCGTCGGAGGCGACTTGCGGCAGGCGCACGAAACTCTGGACGATGCCGGCATTGTTGATGGCGACATCCAGCCGGCCGAATTTGTCCGCCGCCAGTTTCACCAGGTCCTCGGACAGTTTTTCGTCCGCTATGTTGCCGGCAAGGATGGCAGTCTCGGCCCGCAGCGAGCCGGCAAGATCGGCCAGCCCCTTGTCGTCGATGTCGGAAAGCACCAGGCGGGCGCCTTCAGCGGCAAAGCCCTTGGCCGCACCGCGGCCGAGGCCGCCTGCGGCCCCGGTGATCAGCACGGTCGCTCCGTCAAAACGGCCCATTGCGTCTCCCACTGTGTCTCATTGTCGATTCAGGTTCGGTCGATCAGCTTGGCGGCAAGATGCGACAGCAGCTTCACTGCCTCGCCATAAGTCTTTGCCTTTTCGGGATTGGAGGCGTTGCCGTCGAGCGCGCGCTTGTAGACGCCCTGGCAGATGGCCGCCAAACGGAAGAAGGAGAAAGCGAGGAAGAAGCTCCAATTGTCGATGCCTGCCAGCCCTCGCCGTCGGCAATAGGCGGCGACATAGGCTTCCTCGGAGGGCAGGCCCAGGGCGGCGCGGTCAATACTTCCAAGGCCGCGAAAGCCCGAGGCATGCGGCAGGCGCCATTGCATGCACTGGTAGGCGAGGTCGGCGAAGGGGTGGCCGAGTGTCGACAGTTCCCAGTCGAGCACCGCCAGCACCTTTGGCTCGCCGGCTGCAAAGATCATGTTGTCCAGCCGGTAGTCGCCATGCACCAACGAGACACGGCCGTCGTCGGCCGGCATATGCGTCTCCAGCCAGGCGATCAGCCGGTCCATGTCGTCGACGGTGTCGGTCTCCGAGGCGCGATATTGGCTGGTCCAGCGGGTCAACTGGCGTTCGAAGTAATTGCCCGGCCGGCCGAAATCGCCGAGCCCGACGGCTTCGACATCGACATCGTGTAACGCAGCAAGCGTGGCGTTCATCGCGTCGTAGAGCGCGGCACGCCCATCGTTGCCGGCGGCTTCCGGCACGGCCGGATCCCAGAAGATGCGGCCGTCGAGGAAGTCCATGACGTAGAACATGCGGCGGATCGGCGAGTCTTCCGCCGATAGATGCAGCATTCGGGGCACCGGCACCGCGGTTCCGGCAAGCGCCTTCATCACGGTGAATTCGCGGTCGACCTGATGCGCCGATTTCAGCAGTTGGCCCGGCGGCTTGGTGCGCAGCACATAGCGGCCGCTGGCCGCAGTCAGCAGATAGGTCGGGTTCGACTGGCCGGATTTGAATTTCTCGATGGAATGAAGCCCGGCAAAACCCAGAATGTGCGCTTCGAGGTAAGGGGCAAGTGCTGCCTGGTCGATTGCGTTGGCGTCGCCGCTCATGCGGTCTCCGGCTCACGCTCGATCAGCGTCAGCGTCAGCCAGCGCGCGGTCAGCGCCGGCTTCTTCGAGCCCTCGATCTCGATGGTCACGTCATGCGCCGTCTGCACCCAGCCGGATGGCCGGACCTTGACGTCAGCCAGCACGAAACGGGTGCGGATGCGCGAACCGGTCTTCACCGGCGCCAGGAAGCGCAGCGAATCGAAGCCGTGATTGACGCCCATCTTGCCCTTTTCCAGCGGCGGCATGGTCTCGAAGGTCATCGCCGAGAGCAGCGACAGCGACAGAAAACCATGAGCGATGGTGCCGCCGAACGGCGTCTCGCGCTTTGCCCGCTCTGGGTCGCAATGGATGAACTGGTGGTCGTCGGTGGCGTCAGCGAACTGGTCGATCATGGTCTGCGTGACCACGCGCCAGGGTGAAACGCCGACTTCCTTGCCGACGCTGGCCAAAAGCACGTCGAGACTGATCGGTTCCACTGCGACGTCCTCCATTTGCCGCCGACCGCGGCTCATTCCTTGAACAGTGTCAGCCCATGCTGCACCGACTGCCCGCCGTCGATCGGCAGGATGGCGCCGGTGACATAGGAGCCGGCACGGCTGCACAAATAGAGCGTTGCGCCGCCAATGTCATCCGCCACGCCGATACGGCCGATGGGGACATGGCTGCCGACATGTCTGGCCTTTTCCTCGGTGCCGGTGGCAAAGGCGGTCATGCGGCTCTGGAAGGGGCCAGGAGCGAAGGCGTTGACGGTGATGCGCCGCGCCGCAAGCTCGATTGCCAGCGTGCGGGTCAGATGGTGAACGGCGCCCTTGGAGGCGGTGTATGAGTACGCATCGTCGGCCAGCGGCTGCGTGCCCATCACCGAGCCAAGGTTGATGACGCGGGCTGGGTCGGCGTCGCTGGCTGCGGCGTCGAGCAGCGGCAGCAATTCGCGCGTCAGGTGGAAGACAGCGGTGACGTTGACGGCGAACACCTTGGCCCAGCCGTGGTAGGGAAAATCCTCGAGCGAGGCGCCCCAGGATATGCCGGCATTGTTGACGAGGATGTGCAGCTTGTCGGTGCGCGCCTTGACCTCGGCGACCAGCGCGGCAATGCCGGCCTCGGTGGAGACGTCACCGGCGAAGCCTTCGGCGCGGCCGGAGGCACCGAGCCCGTTCAACTCGGCCGCGACCTTGATGCAATCCTCGCCCTTGCGCGAAGCGATCATCACGGTGGCGCCGGCCTGGACCAGGGCGGTCGCAACCATGCGGCCGATGCCGGTCGCGGCTCCGGTCACCAGTGCCGTCTTGCCGGCAACTGAGAACAGCTCGTCGAGATAGCTCATCGATCCTCCCCGCGGAAACTTCGCCTCGTTGGGCGGTTGCCGCATTGACAACATACCCGGTAGTATGTTGATCTTTTGCCCAGACGTAAAGGCCTTGAATGCAGCATCGCTGCGGAAGCAGGCGAAAGGCGAAACCGATGCTCAGCGTCGAAGCTCCACTGCTCGATCGCCCGCGCGCCGATATCTTGCGCGCCGCCGCCATCTGTTTCATGCAGCGCGGCTATGCCGCGAGTTCCATCGACGACGTCGCGCGCAGCCTAGGCTCGACCAAGGGCCGCATCTACCATCACTATCCGTCCAAGGCCGATCTGTTCGCCGATGTGTTCCGCGCCGGCATGGACATGAATTTTGCGGCGATCGAGCCGGTGCGCGCGCAGCCCGGCCCGGCGATTGGACGATGGCGCAAGATGGCTGCCATCCATTGCGGCCAGATGATCCGCACCAAGCCGTTCCAGCGTGTCGTCTGGGAAGGTGTCGAGCTTTACCTGCGCGGGGCGACCACTCCTGAACAGCGCGAGGAGTTCACCCGGTTGATGCAGTCGCGCGACGCTTACGGCCGCATCTTTCGCGAGGCGATCGCCGCCGCGCGCGACGAGGGCGACATGCGCTTCGACACGATCGGCATTGCCGAGCAGTTGATGTTCCTGACGCTGAACTCGCCGCTGTTCTGGTACACGCCGCGCCCGACAGAGACGGACGGGGATATCGAGGCAATTGTCGGCGAGGTCGTCGCGTTCGCGGCGCGCGGCCTGGGTGCGGCTGAGGAGAACAGATAATGAGCGACATGAATCTCGGCATAACCGAGCGGCTGAAGCCGATCCACGCCCGCGTCGCCGCCATGGTGCGCGGCGAGATCATGCCGCTCGACCACGAGTTTCTGAGCGAGGTCGGCAAGGGTGGCGACCGCTGGGTCTACACAGCGCGGCAGACCGAGATTCTCGAAGGGCTGAAAAAGACGGCCAAGGAGCGCGGCCTGTGGAATTTCTGGCTCACCGGCTCCGAGCGCGGCTATGGGCTCTCGACCGTCGAGTACGCCTATCTGGCCGAGGAGATGGGTAAGGCGCATCTGGGAGCTGAAACCTTCAACTGTTCGGCGCCCGATACCGGTAACATGGAGGTGCTGGAGCGCTATGGCTCCGACGACCACAAGAAGGCATGGCTTGGGCCGCTGCTCAAGGGCAAGATCCGCTCGGCCTATCTGATGACCGAACCGGATGTCGCCTCCTCCGACGCCACCAACATCGCCATGCGCTGCGAACGGCAAGGCGACGACTATGTGCTCAACGGGGAGAAATGGTGGGCGTCGGGCGCAGGCGATCCGCGCTGCGCCATCTATGTCGTCATGGTGCGTACCGGCGGCGAGGCCGAGCCGCAGCACCGCCGCCATTCGATGATCCTGGTGCCGTCCGACACCAAGGGCGTGACCAAGCTTCGGCCGATGCAGGTCTATGGCGACGACGACGCGCCGCATGGCCACATGCACCTTCGCTTCGACAATGTGCGGGTGCCGGCATCGAACCTGATCCTCGGCGAGGGCAGGGGCTTCGAGATCGCGCAAGGCAGGCTCGGGCCCGGCCGCATCCACCATTGCATGCGCGCCATCGGCCAGGCCGAGATGGCGCTGGAGATGCTGTGCCAGCGCTCGGTGCGGCGCGAGGCCTTCGGCCAACCCTTGGCGAAGCTCGGCGCCAATTTCGACATCATCGCCGAATGCCGCATGGAGATCGAGATGGCGCGGCTGCTCTGCCTTAAAGCGGCGTGGATGATCGACCAGGGCGATGCGCGCGCCGCGGCGCCCTGGATCAGCCAGATCAAGGTCGTAGCACCGCGCGTCGCGCTCAAGGTCACCGACGAAGCCGTGCAGATGTTCGGCGCGCAAGGCATCAGTCAGGACACGCCGCTGGCGCGCTCGTGGACGCATCTGCGGACGCTGCGCCTCGCCGACGGGCCGGACGCGGTGCACCGCCGGCAAGTGGCGCGCACCGAGCTCAGGAAATACACGCAGGAAAAGGTGTGAGGCATGAAAGCTATCATCGCCCGCGAATTCGCGCCGCTCGACCAGCTCGTCTATGGCGACTGGCCGGAACCGGAGGCCAAGGACAACACCGTCGTCATCGAGGCCGAGGCGATCGGCGTCAACTACCCCGACGGCTTGCTTGTCCAAGGCCTTTACCAGATGAAGCCGCCGCTGCCTTTCGTGCCCGGCATGGAGGTTGCGGGACGGGTGGTAGCGGTCGGGCCGGGGGTGAAGTCGGTCAAGATCGGCGACCGCGTTGCCGCGCTTTCGACCCATGGCAGCTATGCCGAACGGGTGGGTGCTGCCGAACCCTTCGTCATGCCGCTGCCGCCTGATATGCCCGCCACTGATGCCTGCGCACTGCTGGCCGGCTACGGCACGTCGCACTATGCGCTGAAGCAACGCGGGGAGCTCAGCGAAGGCGAGACGCTGTGCGTGCTGGGTGCCGCCGGCGCCACCGGCATTGCCGCCATCCAGATCGGCAAGGCGCTTGGCGCGCGCGTCATCGGCGTCGCCTCGTCGGAGGAAAAGCGCCGCATTGCCGCTGAAGCCGGCGCCGACATTGCGCTCGGCTACGACAATCTGAAAGAAGCGCTGAAAGAGGTCACCGGCGGCAAAGGTGTCGATGTCGGCTTCGATCCGGTCGGCGGCGATACCTTCGACGTGCTCGCCCGCTCGATGGCGTGGAACGGCCGCCTGCTGGTCATCGGCTTTGCCTCGGGCGCCATCCCGCAATTCCCCGTCAACCTGGCGCTGGTCAAGGGCTTTTCGGTCGTCGGCGTGTTCTGGGGCGCGTTCACGACCAAGGAGCCGCGTGTCTACGCCGACAATATGAAGGAGCTTGTCGGCTGGTATCTCGCCGGCAAGGTCCGGCCGGTGATCGAAGGTACGTATCCGCTGGCCGACGCCGCCGCTGTGCTGACACGCGTGCTGGGCCGCGGCGCATCCGGCAAGCTCATCCTCAAACCGTAAGGAGCCCCGCCATGGCCATCCCCTCCGACATGAAAGCGCTGCTGCTGACCGGCGACGGCTATACCAGGACGCCGACTGGCACCGTGCTGGAGGCGATGGAGCCTTATCTCCAGCCGGGCAGCATCGGCGTGCCGACGCCCGGACCGAGCCAGGTGCTGATCAAGGTCGGCCTCGCCTCGATCAATCCGTCCGATGTCATGTTCATCAAAGGCCAGTACGGCCAGCCACGCGCCAAGGGCCAGCCGGCCGGTTTCGAGGGCGTCGGTACTGTCGTTGCCTGCGGCGACGAGCCTTATCCCAAGAGCCTGGCCGGAAAGCGCGTCGCCTTCGCCACCGGCGTCACCAATTGGGGCTCCTGGGCCGAATACGCGGTCGCGGAAGCCGTTGTCTGCATCCCGCTGCTCGACACCGTCCGTGACGAGGACGGTGCGGCATTGATCGTCAATCCGCTGACCGCGATCGCCATGTTCGACATCGTCAAGGAGGCCGGCGAAAAGGCCTTCATCATGACCGCCGGCGCCAGTCAGCTGTGCAAGCTGATCGCCGGCCTTGCCAAGGAGGAAGGATGCCGGCCGATCGTCACCGTGCGCCGCGAAGAGCAGATCCCGCTCTTGAAGGAGATCGGTGCCGCGCATGTGCTCAACGAGAAGGCGCCCGATTTCAAGGCCGCGCTGCGCGAGGTGATCAAGACCGAACAGCCGCGCATCTTCCTCGACGCAGTGACCGGGCCGCTGGCCTCAGTCATCTTCGACGCCATGCCGAAGCGCGCGCGCTGGATCATCTATGGCCGCCTCGATCCCGACACCACCATCATCCGCGAGCCCGGCCAGATGATCTTCCAGCACAAGCACATCGAGGGCTTCTGGCTGGTCGAATGGATGCGCCAGTTCCGCGACAGACGCGGCCCTGCCATCATGGAAGCGCAGAAGCGCTTTTCCGACGGGCGCTGGTCGACCGACGTGACGGCGGTGCTGCCGCTGGATGAGGCGATGGCGAAGGTGCCAGTGGAACTGGCCAAGCCGAACGGGAAGGTGTTTTTGAAGCCGTGATCTTTCCTTCTCCCCGCTCACGGGGAGAAGGTGCCCGAAGGGCGGATGAGGGCGGCGCTAACCTATGAGAAGCTGGTGTTGCCCCTCACCTGCCTGCCGGCATCCTCTCCCCGTATAGTGACGGGGAGAGGAGCGCTGATCATTCCGCTGGCTCCACATTGGTATACGCAGCTTCTTCAAGCTCGCGCTTCAGCCTGGCTTCCTCATGCGTCTTCGGCGTGACGAAGCGGCCGAGCAGGAGGTAGGCGACCGGGGTCAGGAACAGCGTTGAGACCGTGGCGAGGCCCAGCCCGCCGACGATCACCCAGCCAAGCGCGATGCGTGCCTCGGCACCGGCGCCGGTGGCCAGCACCAGCGGCACGCCGCCGAGGATGGTGCAGATCATCGTCATCATCACCGGACGCAGGCGGATGATCGAAGCCTGCTCGATCGCCTCGCGCACACCCAGCCCACGGTCGCGCAACTGGTTGGCGAATTCGACGATGAGGATGCCGTTCTTGGCCATGACGCCGACCAAAAGCACCAGGCCGATCTGGCTGTAGGCGTTGAGGCTGGTGCCTGACAGAAGCAACGCAAAGATCGCGCAGGCGAGGCCGAGCGGCACCGTCGCCATGATGATGACGGCGCTGACAAAGCTTTCGAACTGGGCGGCAAGCACCAGCAGGATGATGACCAGCGCGAAGCCGAAAATGGTGACCATGGCGCTGTTGGTTTCGCCGAGCGTCGCGGCTTCCGCCAGTGGCAGGATGCGGCTGCCCGGCGGCAGCAGCGGTGTGGCGATCTGCTCGGCGACACCGAGCGCATCGCCGAGTGCGAAATTGCCGTTCAGATTGGAGGTGATCGCCACCGAAGGCTGCTGCTGTTCCCGCGTCAGCGACGGCGGCACGGCGCGTTCGGTCAGCGTGGCGATGGTCGACATCGGCACGAAGCGGCCGTCGGCGGTTTTCAGGAAGATGTTTTCCAGATCGGTCGGATCGTTGATCGGGTTGGTGGTCGAAACCAGCTTCACGCCATAGCTGCGGTCGGCGATGTAGACGTCGACGACATCATTGCCGTCGAGCATCGCCTGCAGCGTGTTGGCAAGCCCGGTGATGTCGATGCCGAGATCGGAGGCGCGCTCGCGGTCGATGGCCACCGCCAGTTGCGGCTGCGTCGGGTCGACGGAAAGGCGCGGGCTCTGGAAGCGCGGGTCTGCCTGCATCTGCGCGATGATCTTTACCGCCGCGTCGCCCAGTGCCTTGCGGTCATTGCCGACCAGCGCGAATTGCAGGCCGTTGCCGGCGCCTCTGATGCCGAGGCTGTTGGCCTGCACCGGGAAGATGCGCACGGATGGCACCTGCCGGGTCAGCTGGGTTATCTCGGCCATGATCTCCTGCTGGCTGCGCGCGCGCTCGTCCCACGGCGCCAGTGTCATCACCATGAAGCCGGAGTTGTAGGCGCCGTTCTGGCCGGCATTTTCGAAGGTCGAGACGATCTCGCCGGAATCGCGCAGCGGCTGGATCAGCCGCTCGATCTTCTGCATCTGCTGAGCGGTGTAATCGAGGCTGACGCCTTGCGGCGCGTTGATGCGCAAAAGCACGACGGCGCGGTCCTCGCTCGGCGTCAGTTCCTGGCGGATGGTGCCGAACAAGGTGAAGGCGGTGGCGGCGAACAGCACCGCGACCAGAAGCACGATCCAGGGTGCGCCGAGGCAGGCATGCAGGCCGCGCTTGTAGGCTGAATTCAGCGCGCCGCCGATGCGCGCGCCAATGCCATGGCCGCCTTCGTGGTGGAGCGATGCACCGGTCAGCATGCGCGACGCCAGCATCGGACACAGCGTCAGCGCTACCACGCAGGAGAGCAGCACCGACATAGCGAGCACGAAGCCGAATTCGCGGAACAGGCCGCCGGTCTGTCCGGGCAGGAAGGAGATCGGCACGAAGACGGCGACCAGCGTCAATGTCGTGGCGATGACGGCAAAAAACACTTCCTGGGCGCCGAGCACTGCCGCCGCACGCGGCCCCATGCCTTCGTTGCGCCGTCGCACGATGTTTTCCAAGACGACGATGGCGTCGTCAACGACGAGGCCCGTCGCCAGCACCAGCGCCAGCAAGGTCAGGATGTTGATCGAGAAGCCGGCGAGATAGATCGCGGCGATGGTGCCGATCATGGCGACCGGCATCGACAGACCGGGGATCAGCGTCGCGCGCCAGTCGAGCAGGAAGATGTAGATGACGATCAGCACCATCGAGATCGACAGGCCGAGCGCGATCTCGACCTCGTGCACGGCGCCGTTGACGAAGACGGCGTCGTCGCTGGTGATCTTGATCGACATGCCCTTGGGCAGGTTCTCCTGCAATTTGGCGACGGCGGCCTTCACGCCGGTGGAAATATCGAGCGTGTTCGATTCCGCCTGGCGGATGATGCCAAGGCCGATGCCTGTCTTGCCGTCGGAGCGCAATGAGGTCTGGCCGATGTCGGGGCCGAGCGTGACGGTGGCGACGTCGCGGATGCGCGTCGTGCCGCCGATGATGATGTTTTCGAACCCTTCCGGCGTCGTCACATCGGCTGTGGTGCGAACGATCAAGTCCTGGTTGGTGGTGGTGATCGAACCGGCCGGCGAATCGAAGGCCACAGAGCCAAGTGCCGCCCTCAAATCGGCGACGGTGAAGCCTAGGCTCGCCAGCTTGTTCTGGTCGACATCGATGCGGAAGATCTTGTCGCGATCGCCATAGACCTGGACGTCGGCGACGCCCGGAACGGCGGCCAGCTCGTCCTCGATCTGGTCCTGGACGATCACCGTCATGTCCTGCACCGACATGCTATCGGAGGTGACGGCCAGCCGCATCACCGGATCGGAGTTGGCGTCGGCCTTGACGATGCGCGGCGGATCGGCGGTGTCCGGCATCTGGTTGGCGACACGGCCGACGGCGTCGCGCACATCGGAGGCGGCGACGTTCAGATCGACGCCGTCATTGAACTCGATGGTGACGCGGCTCTGGCCGAAGGAAGAGGTCGACGAGATCGACTTGACGCCGGAGACACGCGCGACCGCGCCCTCGATCGTGTCGGTCAGCTCACGGTCGACCGTTTCGGCGGCAGCACCTTCGAACGCCGTCGACACGGTGACGACGGCGCGGTCGACATCGGGCAGTTCGCGGACCTCGACGCCGTAGAAGGCGGCAAGGCCGGCCACCGCGATCAGCGTGTTGAGCACGAAGGCCATCACCGGCCTGCGGATGAAGAGCGCGGTGAAGCCGGTTTCGCTGGCGGCGTTGGCGGTTGCGGTCATGAGCCTTCGGCGGCATTGGCGGCGCGCTGGGCCTGGCCAGCTATGCGGACCTCGCCGCCTTCGCTGACGCTCTGGGTGCCTTCGGTGACCACCATGTCGCCATCCTCGATCTCGGCATCGATCAGCACGGTCTCAGTGTTGCGCTGGATGATGCGCACGGGAACGCGCTTGGCCTTGCCATCCTCGACCTGCCAGACATAGGCGCCGTCGGAGCCCCATAGGATCGCCAGCGGGCTGACCGCCGGATAGGTGTCGCCCGGGAAGCGCATGGTGATGCCGAACGACATGCCGGCGCGCAGCGAATCCGCCGGGTTGGCGATCGCCGCCTTGACCAGAAGGGTGCGGCTTTTTTCGTCGATATGGTTGTCGATGGCCGACACCGTGCCGGTATAGGCTTTGCTCGGATTGGCGATCGGCGTCGCCGACAGCTGCGCGCCGACCTTGACGGCGGCCGCAAAGCGCTCGGGCACCAGGAACTCGACCAGGATGGAAGAGCGGTCGTCGAGCGTGGCGATCGCCGACTGGCTTGTCACGTAATTGCCGGCCGATATCGGCAGGATGCCGACCGTGCCGGCGATGGGCGCTACGATCGAGCGGCGCTGCAAGGCGAGTTCAGCATCGCGAAGTACCAGTTTGGCGACCGCCAGCACCACTTCGGCATCGGCGACGGCGACCGGTGTCGCGGCGTTGGAAGCCCGCAACGATATCACCCTGTCGAGCTTGTTCTGCGAGTCCTGTACGACGAGTTTGGCACGATCCTGCGCGATCACCTCGGTTTCGGAATCGAGGACGGCGATGATCTGCCCCTTGTCGACGCGGGTGCCGGACTGGACCAGAAATTCAACGAGACGGCCTGAGCTGTAAGGGTTGACTGTCACCGAAGCGTTGGCGCGGCCGGTGCCGATCGCCTGCAAGCGATCGTTGATGGTTGCGGTGCCCGCCGGCAAGACAACGACATTTGCCGGCCGGCCGGCGGCGTTGCGGCCGCCTGCCTGTTTCGTCGTGTCGACCGCGCCGGTCGTGGCGGGTGCCGAGGCATAGGCCCAGTCGATGCCCCAGCGTGCCAGAACCTCCGGCGCGCCTGGGAAGAAGCGCGCCCAGGCGAGGACAGCCGCGACCAGGATCACAAGCGCAAAAACGATCTGTTTCCAGGCGGCCATCGGCACTCCGGTAGGCAAAATCGACCGGTTTCCCCAAGCAAAAAACGCGCAGCGACGCACCCGGTATGTGCGAAGCCACGGCAATATCATGGCTTTATGGCAATTCTGCCGCGGCCATGCACATTAAATCTGCGTAACGTTGCGCGCCTGAGGCCGGGATTGAGGCTGTCAGCGCAGGCTTTCCAGGTCGCGGATGCGCCTGGCGCTGTCGGCCTCGAGCTGCCGGGTGACGGCGCCGATCAGCGTCTCGGCGACGACGAACAATGCCGCCGAGGAATCCCAGGCCGAAGGCACGGCGGTGCGTCCGGCGATGACATGGCGGGCGAAGCGGGCGATCGGCGACAGCCACTGGTCCGTGAACAGAACGATCTGCACGCCGCGCTGGTGCGCCGTCTCGGCAAAGCGCACCAGGCTGTCCTGGTAACGCCTTATGTCGAAGATCACCAGCACGTCGCGCTTGCCCATGTCGATCAGCCGGTCGCGCCAGATGCTTTCCTGGCCGGCAAGGTGGTAGACATCGGGCTGGATGATGGCGAGGTGGGCGGCCATGTAGCGCGCCAGCGGATCGGTGAAGCGGCCGCCGATCAGGAAGGTCTTGCCGCGTCGCTCGGCAAGCCTGGCGGCGATATCGGCAAGCTGCCTGTCGGAGAGATGCCGGAAGGTCTCGCGCATGTTGTCCAGCGTCGCTTCCAGCATCGGCGATATCGCACCGCTTGGGGACGCCGGGTTGAGCGTGCGCGATGCGGGCGACTGCAATTGCGCCGCCAGCTCGTCCTGCAGCGCCGACTGGAATTCGGGATAGTTCTGGAACCCCAGCCTGGAGACAAAGCGCAGGATCGTCGGCGACGATACGCCGGCGGCAGTTGAGAACTCGGCGACCGTCTTCAGGCCGATCAGCGGGTAGTTGGCGATCAACGTCTGCGCGGCGCGGCGCTCGCCGGCCGGCATCGTGCCGATGCGGTCCGAGATCAGTTCGGCAATGCTGGAAATCATGGCTTTCCCCACCCTTGGCCATGTCTACACCGCTTCCCCGAAATCGCGTTTGACAAAGCCGGATAAACTGTATGAAATCATCCACAGGGACGCAATGAGGCAAAATACGTAACATAAGATACAGCGCACCCAGGGGACGGCAGTATGGAGAGAGCGCGGCCCGCCAGCCTTGCATCGTCTGATACCGTAGGGGTGACGAATCCCGGCGGGTCCAGCCCTTTCATGCTGACCTGCGACCACGCTTCCAATTTCCTGCCGGCTGAATTCGGCACGCTGGGCCTGCCCGCCGAAGATCTTTCCCGCCACATCGCCTGGGACCCGGGCGCGTTGCCTGTGGCCCGCCGCATGGCAGCCGCGCTCGATGCGACGCTCATCGAGACACGCATCTCGCGTTTAGTGATCGACTGCAACCGTCCGCTCGATGCGCCCGACCTGGTGCCGCCGGTCAGCGAGACGACGATCATTCCAGGCAATGCCGGCCTGTCGGATACGCAGCGCGCCGAGCGCATCGCTTTGTCGTGGCGACCATTCCATGGCGCGGTGGCAAATATCATCGACAAAAGGTTGTCACGCGGCCAGGAAACGCGGCTGGTGTCGGTGCATTCCTTCACCCCAGTCTACAAGGGCAAGAACCGGCCCTGGCACATCGGGATCATCCACGATGACGACCGCCGGCTGGCTTCGCCGCTGATCGCCGCGCTTAAGCGACTTGCCGGCGTCACCGTCGGCGTCAACGAGCCCTATTCGCCGGCCGACCGGGTCTATTTCACACTGGAACGCCATGCGCGCTCGCGCGGCCTGCCTTGCGCGATGATCGAAATCCGCAATGATGAAATCTCCGGCGAAGCCGGGCAGCGGAAATGGGCGGATCTGCTCACAGGCATTTTTCTGGATCTGGAGCCCGAGGCGGCCAGGGGCTCTCGACAACGTGCAATGGGAAAGTCAGTTCAATCGGCCAGCTAAGAACTTAAAAAGGGGACAAAAATGTCAGCGCAAGACTACACGGAAGTCGACAAGAAGGAGGATCTGAAGGTCCTCCACGGAATGGGCTACGCCCAAGAATTGTCGCGAAGCATGAGTCGCTTCTCGAATTTTGCCATCTCGTTCTCGATTATCTGCATCCTCTCGGGTGGTATCAATTCCTTCGCCCAGGCCACGTCGTCGATCGGCGGCGCCGGCGCCGGCATCGGATGGATCGTCGGCTGTGCCGTCTCCGGATTTTTCGCGCTCGCCATGGCGCAGATCGCTTCGGCTTTTCCGACCGCCGGCGGTCTCTATCATTGGGCGTCCATTCTGGGGAACCGATTCACCGGCTGGCTCACCGCCTGGCTCAACCTGCTCGGCCTGATCACCGTGCTCGGCGCGATCAATATCGGCACTGCTTTCTTCTTTGTCGGAACGTTCGGCAGCTGGTTCGGCATCACCGGCACCCCGGGCGAGATCGTAGGGTTCGTCGCCTTCATCACCGTGCTGCAGGCGCTGTGCAACCATTTCGGCATCAAGCTTACCGCCATGCTGACGGACGCTTCCGGATTCATCATCCTCGGAACGACAGCGGTACTGATCGTGGCTTGCCTGGTGTTTGCTCCGGCGATCGACATCACGCGGCTGTGGACCTTCACCAACTATTCGGGTGACGCAGGTGGTGGTGTGTTCCCGCAGACCGATTCCATGAGCTACCTCTTCCTGCTGTGCCTGCTTCTGCCGGTCTACACCATCACCGGATATGATGCGTCGGCCCACACGTCGGAAGAGACGCTGAAGGCGGCGCACTCCGTTCCGCGAGCGATCGTCTCGTCCGTGGTCTGGTCCTCGCTAATCGGCTGGGTGATGCTGTGCGCCATCGTTCTGGCGATCCCGGATCTGGCGGCAGGCGCCAAGCAGGGCTGGACCGTGTTCTTCGCAACCATGGACGCGATCCTGCCGGTATGGCTGAAGGAACTGCTCTATCTGGGAATCCTGATAGCCCAGTTCCTGTGCGGTCTCGCCACGGTGACTTCGGCCTCGCGCATGCTGTTTGCCTTCTCTCGCGACGGCGGCATGCCGGTCGGCTCGGCCTCGCTGGCGAAGGTCAGCCCGACCTGGCGCACGCCCGTCCATGCGATCTGGATGGCTGCGGCCCTCGAGATCATCTATGTCTTTCTTGCCCAGTTCATTTCGATCGGCGGCACCAACATCTACACCATCGTCGTTAACTCGACGCTGGTGTTCCTGTTCCTATCGTTCATCATTCCGATCGTGCTCGGCATGCTGGCTTTCGGGACGGCGAAATGGCCTAACCCAGGCCCGTGGAATCTCGGCGCCGGGCTGTTCAAGCTGTTTTGCATCCTGTCGGTTATCGGCATGGTGATCATTTTCTACATCGCCATCCAGCCGCCGAACGACAAGGTGCTCTACATCACCTTGGCCTTCGTTGTGCTGACCGCCGTGCTTTGGTTTGGTTTCGAGAACCGCCGCTTCCAGGGCCCGCCGATCGGCGATCAGATAGCCAAGCGCCAGGCAGCAATCGCGGCTGCCGAGGTGGCGATAGGCGAGGCCGGCCACTGACACTCCCTATCATGACCATGGCCGGCGTTCTGCCGGCCATGGTTTCGTTTACCCCTCTCAATCGACCAGCGCTGGAGTGCCAAAGGAATGGCCGGAATTTTTTCGTTCGATCAGTTGAAGAAAGCGGTCTCCAATGGCGAGATCGACACGGTGCTGGCCTGTATCGTCGACATGCAGGGCAGGCTCGCGGGAAAGCGTTTCCTGGCACAGTACTTCGTCGATTCCGCCCATGACGAGACACATGGCTGCAACTATCTGCTCGCCGCCGACATCGATATGGAGCCGGTGCCGGGCTACAAGGCGGCAAGCTGGTCGAAGGGCTATGGCGACTTCGTCATGAAGCCGGATCTGGCGACGCTGCGGCGCCTTCCGTGGCTGGAAAAGACAGCACTCGTGATCTGCGACGTGCTCGACCACCACACCCATGACGACCTGCCGCATTCGCCGCGCGCCATCCTGAAGAAGCAGGTCAAGCGGCTGACAGAGCGTGGCTATATCGGCTACTTCGCCTCCGAGCTCGAATTCTACCTGTTCAACGAGACCTACGATTCCGCCCGCAAGAAGCACTGGCAGGGTCTCGACACCGCTTCGCCCTATATTGGCGACTACCAGATCGGTATCACCACCAAGGAAGAAGGCGTCATGCGCCGGCTTCGCAACGAGATGGAAGCGGCCGGTATCCCGATCGAGAATTCGAAGGGCGAATGGGGTCCGGGCCAGGAAGAGATCAATGTGCGCTATGCCGAGGCGCTCGACATGGCCGACCGCCACGTCATCCTGAAGAACGGCGCCAAGGAAATCGCCGAGTCCGAAGGCAAGTCGATTTCCTTCATGTCGAAGTACAATTACGGGCTCGCCGGCAATTCCAGCCACATCCACAATTCGCTGTGGAGCGCCGACGGCAAGACGCCGCTGTTCTTCGACAAAAAGGCGGACTGGACTTTGTCGACGCTCGGCCAGCAATGGGCGGCCGGTCAGCTGAAATACGCCAAGGAGTTCACCTGGTTCCTGGCGCCCTACATCAACTCCTACAAGCGCTTCCAGGCCGGCACCTTCGCGCCGACCAAGATCATGTGGAGCGAGGACAACCGCACGGCCGGCTTCCGCCTGTGCGGTGAGGGCACCAAGGGCATCCGCATGGAATGCCGCATCGGCGGCGCCGACCTGAACCCCTATCTCGCCTTTGCGGCGCTGATCGCCGCCGGCCTCGCCGGCATCGATGAGAAGCTCGAACTGCAAAAGCCGTTCGTCGGCGATGCCTATCAGGCCTCGCGCCTGCCCGAGATTCCGAAGACGCTTCGGGACGCCACCGAGACGCTGGCCAAGTCGAAGATGCTGAAGCAGGCGCTCGGCGACGACGTGCTCGAACATTACGTCCACACCGCGAAGTGGGAGCAGTTCGAATACGACCGCCGGATTACGGATTGGGAACTGCACAGGGGGTTCGAGCGGTACTAGGGTAGCCGGCGAAACGTCGGCGCTGCCCCTCACCCTTACCCTCTCCCCGTGAAGAACGGGGAGAGGGGGCGTCGACGTTGGAGCTTTCCCTTCTCCCCGTCGCTATACGGGGAGAAGGTGCCGGCAGGCGGATGAGGGGCGGCACAAAGCCAGATGATTTTCGATTTTAAAGAAGTGCGAGGACTTAAACGATGACCGAAACGGTCAAACTCAAATCCCCCATCGATGGTTCGATCTATGCCGAGCGGCCGATCGCGACCGACCAGGCGATCAATGCCGCGGTCGAGCGCGCGAAAGCGGCGCAGGAGAAATGGGCGCGGACGCCGATCGTCGAGCGCGGCAAGTATATGCTGGCTATGCTGGAAGCGCTGGTCGCCATGACCGACGAGATCGTGCCGGAGATCGCCTGGCAGATGGGGCGCCCGGTGCGCTATGGCGGCGAGTTCGGCGGCGTCAAGGAGCGCACCAACTACATGGTCGAGATTGCTGAAGCTGCGCTGAAATCCGTGCCGGCTTCCAATCCGAAGGACGGCTTCCGCCGCTATGTGAAGAAGGATCCGCTCGGCGTCGTCATGGTGATCGCGCCGTGGAACTATCCTTATCTGACCGCGGTCAACACTATTGTGCCGGCGCTGATGGCCGGCAACACGGTCATCCTGAAGCATGCGGCGCAGACGCTGCTGGTCGGCGAGCGCTTTCAACAGGCCTTCGACAAAATTGGCCTGCCAAAGGGTGTGTTCCAGAATGTCGTGCTCAACCACGCCCAGACGGAAAAACTGCTCGGCTCGGGCAAGATCGACCATGTCAATTTCACCGGCTCGGTCGGCGGTGGCCGCGCCATCGAGAAGGCGGCGGCAGGCACCTTCATGACACTCGGCCTTGAGCTCGGTGGCAAGGATCCGGCCTATGTGCTGTCCGACGCAAAGCTCGACCATGCGGTGGCCAATCTGGTCGACGGCGCCTTCTACAATTCCGGCCAGTGCTGCTGCGGCATCGAGCGCGTCTATGTGCATGAGAAGGTCTACGACCAGTTCGTCGAAGGCTTCATTGCCGAGACGAAGAACTATGTCGTCGGCAATCCGCTGGAGCAGGCGACGACAATGGGGCCGATGGCGCAGGCGCGCTTCGCCGATTTGATCCGCGAGCAAAAGGCCGAGGCGCTGCGCAAGGGCGCAGTGGCGCATGTCAATATGAAGGTGGCTAACGACCAGGCCGGCTCGCCCTATCTGGCGCCGGAGGTGCTGACCAGCGTCGACCACCAGATGAGCGTCATGCGCGAGGAGAGTTTTGGGCCGATCGTGGGCATCATGAAGGTGCGCAACGACGAAGAGGCGATCGCGCTGATGAACGACAGCCCGTACGGGCTGACCGCCTCGATCTGGACCAGCGACACCGAGCATGCGGTAGCGATCGGCGATCGCGTCGAGACCGGCACCGTGTTCATGAACCGCTGCGACTATCTCGATCCGGCGCTGGTCTGGACCGGCGTCAAGGACACCGGCAAAGGTGTCGCCCTTTCGGCGCTCGGCTACGACAATCTGACCCGACCGAAATCCTTCCACCTGCGCGAAGCCATCTGATTTTTTGAAAGACAAGACATGTCCAAGCTGATCTCCAAATGGAACTACCCGACCACAGTCCGCTTCGGCGCCGGGCGCATCAAGGAATTGCCCGAGGTGCTGGAAGCGACCGGCATCAAGCGGCCGCTCTTCGTCACCGATCCGGGCCTCGCCAAACTGCCGGTCGTCGCTTCGACGCTGAAAATCCTCGACGACGCCAAGGTCCCCTATGGCGTGTTTTCCGAGGTGAAGCCGAACCCGGTCGATTCCAACCTCACCGCCGGCATCGCCGTGTTCAAGAAAGGCAAGCATGACGGTGTCATTGCCTTCGGCGGCGGCTCGGCGCTCGATCTCGGCAAGCTGATCGCCTTCCAGGCCGGGCAGACGCGGCCGGTGTGGGATTTCGAGGATGTCGACGACTGGTGGACGCGTGCCAATTCCGACGCCATCGCGCCGATCATTGCCGTGCCAACGACGGCCGGCACCGGCTCGGAAGTCGGCCGCGCCGGCGTCATCACCAATGAGGCGACGCACACCAAGAAGGTCATCTTCCATCCGAAGCTTTTGCCGGCAATCGTCATTGCCGATCCGGAACTGTCGGTCGGGATGCCCGGTTTCATCACCGCCGGAACCGGCATGGATGCGCTGGCACACTGCCTCGAAGCCTATTGCGCGCCGGGCTACCACCCGATGGCCGACGGCATCGCCGTCGAAGGTGTGCGCCTGGTGTTCGAGAACCTGCCCAAGGCCTATGCCAATGGCAAGGACCTCGTGGCCCGCGCCCATATGATGAGCGCCGCCGCCATGGGCGCTGCCGCCTTCCAGAAGGGGCTGGGCGCCATCCATTCGCTGTCGCATCCGATCGGCGCGCTCTACGACACGCACCACGGCATGACCAATGCCGTGTTCATGCCCTATGTGCTGGCTTTCAACCGGGACTCGATCGAAGAGCGGATCGCCCGGCTTGCCGCCTATTGCGGTATCAAGGGCGGCTTTGACGGTTTCGCCAAGGCGATCATCAAGCTGCGCAAGGAGCTCAAGGTGCCGCATGCGCTGCCCGGTCTGATCAAGGGGCTCGACATGGACAAGAAGCGCAAGGGGCTGATCGCCGACATGGCGGTGGTCGATCCGACCGCCGGCGGCAATCCTGTCAAGCTGACCAAGAAGGCGGCGCTGACGCTGCTTGAGAACGCCATAGCCGGCACTGTGTGAGGCGGCTTGCGGCGCCGGAAGTGATCTGGAAAACGAGGGGAAAGGAAAGGGCAAGGGGGGCAAAGGGCAAGGCAATAAACCATTAGCCGGGAAATTAAGTGGAGGCTAATTGCTACAGCCCGTTAAAAAGAGTTAACTTTTCGTACCGCCGGGGGCCAGTTTCAAAAAGCTTTCATCTGGCTGTCATATGAAAAAGATACCGCATCGCAGGCGTCCAGCGACGCCAGTTCAACGGAGAGAACACATGTTCAAGTTTACGGGGAAAGTGCTTTCCCTATCGGCCGTCGCCCTCATGGCGACCTCTGCTATCTCATCGGCCCAGTCCATGGATGAACTGGTTGCCGCGGCGAAGAAGGAAGGCCAGCTCACCACAATTGCGCTGCCGCATGACTGGTGCGGTTACGGCGCCGTCATCGACGGCTTCAAGGCGAAGTATCCGGAAATCACCGTCAACGAACTCAACCCCGATGCCGGCTCCGGCGACGAGATCGAGGCGATCAAGGCCAACAAGGACAACAAGGGCCCGCAGGCTCCCGACGTGATCGACGTCGGCCTGTCCTTCGGCCCGACCGCCAAGGCCGACGGCCTTATCCAGGCCTACAAAGTGTCGACCTGGGACTCGATCCCGGACAGCGCCAAGGATGCCGACGGTTTCTGGACCGGCGACTACTACGGCGTGCTGTCCTTCCTGGTGAATAAGGATCTCGTCAAGGAAGCACCGGCTGACTGGGCTGACCTGCTGAAGCCGGAATTCGCCAACACCGTGGCGCTTGCAGGCGACCCGCGCGCCTCGAACCAGGCCATCCAGGCCGTCTACGCGGCCGGCCTTTCAGGCGGCGCGGCTGCCGGCGAAGCTGCCGGTACCGCCGGCCTCGACTTCTTCAAGAAGCTCAATGCCGCCGGCAATTTCGTGCCGGTCATCGGCAAGCCGGCGACCCTGGCTCAAGGCCAGACGCCGATCCTGGTGACCTGGGACTACAATGCACTTGCCGGTCGCGACACGCTGAAGGGCAATCCGCCCGTCGACGTCGTCGTGCCGAAGACGGGTGTCGTTGCCGGCGTCTACGTGCAGGCGATCAGTGCTTTCGCACCGCATCCGAACGCTGCCAAGCTGTGGCTGGAGTATCTCTACTCCGACGAAGGCCAGATCGGCTGGCTGAAAGGCTATTGCCACCCGATCCGCTTCAACGATCTTGCCAAGAACGGCAAGCTTCCGGCGGACGTGATGGCCAAGCTGCCGCCGGCTGAGGCTTACGCTGCGGCGGTGTTCCCGACGCTGGACGAGCAGGGCAAGGCAAAGGAAGCCGTCACCAAGAACTGGGATGCCGTCGTCGGCGCCAACGTCAAGTAAGGCTTGAAGCCAACCGGGCGGCCTCGCGGCCGCCCGGTTTTCCTCGGAGACGGTAGCCGGCGCATGACAGATCTCTCGCTTTCCGATCACGCAGTCGCCGGGAAGACCGCGCCCCCCAGCGAGGCGCGCGCATTGCGACTGCCGACGCAATGGCTCGGTGTCGCGCCATTTTTCATCTTCGCAATCATGTTCCTGATCTTGCCCACGCTCTATCTGATGCTGGGCGCATTCCAGAACGATGCCGGCGAATTCACGTTCGAAAACATAGCGGCGCTGGCGCAGCCATCGATTGTCGCCGCCTACTGGATCTCGCTCAAGGTCAGCCTTTCCTCGGCGCTGATCGGTGCCTTCGCCGGGCTCGCCATCGCCATCGCGATCGTGCGCGGCGGCCTGCCGGAGTGGATACGCTCGGCAACGCTAACCTTTTCCGGCGTTGCTTCCAATTTCGCCGGCGTACCGCTGGCCTTCGCCTTCCTCGCGACACTGGGACGGCTCGGTCTCGCAACGGTGCTTCTGAACACGGTGTTCGGCCTCAACATCTACGCACACGGCTTCAACATCCTGTCGTTCTGGGGCCTGACGCTGACCTATGTCTATTTCCAGATCCCGCTGATGGTGGTCATCATCACGCCGGCGATCGACGGTTTGAAGAAGGAATGGGGCGAGGCCGCCGCGACGCTCGGCGCCACCCAGGCGCAATACTGGCGCATGGTGGTGATCCCGGTGATCTGGCCAAGCTTCCTCGGCACGGTCATCCTGCTCTTCGCCAATGCCTTCGGCGCGATCGCCACCGCTTATGCGCTGACCGGCTCCTCCCTCAACATCGTGCCGATCCTGCTCTATGCGCAGATCCGCGGCGACGTGCTGCACAATGCTCATCTCGGCTATGCGATCGCCTTCGGCATGATCGTCATCACCGGGCTCGCTAATGTCTTCTACATCTGGTTCCGGACGCGTTCGGAGAGGTGGCTGAAATGAAGTCCGGCAAATTCTGGGCCTGGGTCGTCTTCGCGCTGGGCGCGGCCTATTTCTTCATTCCGCTGATCGCAACCGTGGAATTTTCCATGCGCATGCGGCGCGGCGCCTATTCCTTCGATGCCTATCAGATCGTGCTTGGCGACCCTCGTTTTCAGGCGACCTTTGGCTACTCGGTGCTCGCCGCCGTCTTCACCATCATTCTCGGCGTGTTGATCGTGGTGCCCGCCGCCTACTGGATTCGGCTGCGCCTGCCGCAACTGCGGCCGATCGTCGAGTTTATCACTTTGCTGCCGCTGGTCATTCCGGCCATCGTCATCGTCTTCGGCTATATCAGGATGTACGGTTCGAATTCGCCGCTGCCGTTCCTGGCGACCGACATGGGTACAAATGCCTTGCTGGTCATCGGTTATGCGATGCTGGCGCTGCCCTACATGTACCGTGCGGTGGACACCGGACTTCGCACCATCGACGTGCGTACGCTGACGGAAGCGGCACAGATCCTTGGCGCCGGCTGGGGCACGATTATCACCCGCGTCATCCTGCCCAATGTGCTGATCGCGGTGTTGTCGGGCGCCTTCCTCACGTTCGCCATCGTCATTGGCGAATTCACCATGGCCAGCCTGCTCAATCGGCCCGCCTTCGGCCCCTATCTGCAAAACGTTGGCGCCAACCGCGCTTATGAGCCGGCGGCGCTTGCCATCATCGCCTTCGCTATCACCTGGGGCTGCATGTCGCTGATCCAGATCCTGTCCCGGTTCGCGCCGAGATCGGCGAACCGCCCGAACTGATCGACAAAGTACTGATCGAAAGAAAAAGCCATGGCCGAACCATTCCTCTCCATCCAGCATGTGCGAAAATCCTTCGGCGCCACCACTGTGGTCGAGGATTTCAATCTCGATGTCGAGCCAGGCGAGTTCGTTTCCTTCCTCGGGCCGTCCGGCTGCGGCAAGACCACCGTTCTGCGAATGGTCGCCGGTTTCGAAGAGCCGTCGGCGGGCAAGATCGTCGTTGCAGGCAAGGACATCACGAGGCTGAAGCCAAACCAGCGCAATGTCGGCATGGTGTTCCAGGCCTATGCGCTGTTCCCCAACCTGACGGTGGCGCAAAACATCGGCTTTGGACTGAAGGTCGCCGGCATGCCCAGGGCAGATATCGATGCCCGCGTTGCCGAGATGCTCGACATCATCAAGCTGCCGCAGATGGCCGACCGCTATCCCTACCAGCTCTCCGGCGGCCAGCAGCAGCGCATTGCGCTGGCGCGGGCGATTGCGCCGAAGCCGAAGCTTTTGCTGCTCGACGAGCCGCTGTCTGCGCTCGACGCCAAGGTGCGCGTGTCGCTGCGCGAGGAAATCCGTTCCATCCAGAAGAAGCTTGGCATCACCACCATCTTCGTCACCCATGACCAGGAAGAGGCGCTGTCGATCTCGGACCGTATCGCGGTGATGTATGGCGGCAAGGCCGAGCAGGTCGGCACGCCGTTCGAGATCTACAATCGCCCGGCAACCAAGTTCGTCGCCAATTTCGTCGGCACGCTGAACGTGCTCGAAGGCAAGGTCACCGATGCCGCGGCCGGCACGGTGCAGGTCAACACGCAGGAGGTCTCGCTCAAGGGCAAGCTCAACGGGTCGAAGTCCGGCGACATGCTGTCTCTGGCGCTGCGGCCGGAGGCGATTTCGCTGGGGCGCCAGCCTGGCCGTGACTCCAGCCTGTCAGGCGAAATTTCCGAAGTGCACTTCCTCGGCTCGGTCATCCGGGTTCGCGTCGGTATCGGCGGTAACACGGTCTCGCTCGACACATTCAACAGCCCGGCAACGCCACCGCCGGCTGTCGGCGAGAAGGCCGAGATATCGTTCTCATCGAGCGATATGCTGGTGCTGCACTAATAAAAGCAGCATCCTCAGGAAAACTGAGGCGGTCGATTCAAGCCGGTGCGATGAGCGGCTGCAGGCCAGAGCCTCGAAGCGTGCTGACAATCAACAGCATCTTGCCATCCAGCCACTGCCCACAATGCCGCTTCGCCGCTACGATGGGCCATGGCGCTTTTCGAACTGACCCTTGTCCTGCTTCTGGCTGCCGTCGCGCTGACGGCGCTGTCGCGGCTGCTGGAAATTCCCTATCCCTCCCTGCTGGCTCTGGCCGGGGTCGCGATTGCCTTCGTGCCAGGCGCGCCGACGATCGAGATCGATCCGGAACTGGCGCTCGCTTTGTTCATCGCCCCGGTGCTCCTCGACGCTGCCTACGACACCTCGCTGCGCGACCTGAAGCGCTACCGGCTGTCGCTGGCGCTGCTGGCGCTTGGCGCCGTTGTCTTTACCACCATGGTGGTTGCCTTTGTCGGCTGGAAGATGGCCGGCCTGCCGATCGCGGCGGCAATCGCGCTTGGCGCCATTGTCGCGCCGCCGGATGCCGTGGCGGCTAGTGCCGTTCTCAGCCAGTTCAAGGTGCCGCACCGCATCACCGCCATCCTGCAGGGCGAGAGCCTGCTCAACGATGCCACCGCGCTGCTGATCTACCGGCTGGCGGTTTCGGCGGCGCTCGGCACGATCATGCTGAGCAACGCCATTCCGGTGATCCTGCTGGCAACGATCGGCAGTCTAGTCGCGGGCTACGTGTTCGGCCGGATCTCGCTGCTGACGCTTGGCCGCATCGAGGACGCGGCGAGCAGCACGGTGGTGCAGTTTGCCGGAACCTTTGCCGTCTGGATCATCGCAGACAAGCTCGGCCTTTCCGCCATCATCACCATCGTCGTCTACGCCATCACCATTGCGCGCAGAGCACCCCGCCGCATGTCGGCCAGACGCCGCGTCAGCACCTATTCGGTCTGGGAATCGGCGGTGTTCGTGCTCAACGTGCTGGCCTTCGTGCTGATGGGCCTGCAGGCTCGCTCGATCGTCGGCCGGCTTGCCGGCGACGGGCAGGGCGAAGCCTTTCTCTTTGCCGGAACCGTGCTGGTCGTCGTCATCGTCGCGCGGCTGGTCTGGGTGGGGAGTTACGTCGCCATCATCCGCTGGCTTGCCCGCCTCGGCAGCGAAGAGGCAAGGCGCGATCTGCCGACATTTGGCGGCGCCGTGCTGGTCGGCTGGTGCGGCATGCGGGGGCTGGTGACGCTGGTCGTGGCCATTGCCCTGCCGGCCGATTTTCCCCACCGCGACCCGATCGTGCTTGCCGCCTTTGCGGTGGTGCTGGGCACGCTGGTGCTGCAAGGCATGACCCTGAAGCCGCTGCTGCGCTGGATCAACTTCGCCCCGGACAGAACGGTCGACAACGAGGTGGCGCAGGCGCGTGTTGCCGTCATGCAGGCCGCACTCGATGTGCTCAGCCGCAAGACCTCGGCGGCGGCTGCCGTCGTGCGAGAACAGTATGAAGCTCAGCGCGCGATCGCGGAAAACCCGGACGACGCCCAAGCCGCCACCGAATACGACCGGTTGCGCCTCTATGCCATCAACCGCCAGCGCGACACGCTCGAGGAGCTGCGCCGTAACGGCACGATCGGCGACGAGGCCTATCACCGGCTGGAGGAAGAGATCGACTGGGCGGAACTGGCCGCATCGCCGGCGGGCCGGTTCCAACCGCTGACGACCGACTAGCGCCTACTTTTTGCGCCATCACGTTCCACGGTACGCCTCGCGGCGTTTTCCGGCGTGCGGAGGATACCGAGCCGGGCGGGAATCGGTGCATGATCGCGCAGCAAGGCGGGGAGGCTTCTGGCACAAGCCGCTTCCAATCTCGTGCACATTGCAACCAATCTGCCGAATCGCTACTGCCAACAGCGAAACTGAGCCGGATAAGCAATGAAGCTGGTCAGCTACAACATCCAGTACGGGTTCGGCAGCGATGGCCGCTACGATCTGACGCGCGCCGCGCGCATCGTCGACGGCGCCGACATCATCGCACTGCAGGAGGTCGAGCGGCACTGGCAGAGGAGCAATGAGGACGACCAGCCGGAGATCCTGTCCAGGCTGCTGCCGGACTATCACTGGGTCTACGGCCCGGCCTTCGATATGGACGCCAGCGAGCGGCGCGATGGCCGCATCGTCAACCGCCGCCGGCAGTTCGGCACCATGCTGCTGTCGAAGCTGCCGATCGTCTGGTCGCGGCTGCACACGCTGCCGATGCGCCGCACGCTGAGGCCGCTCAACACCCGCAATGCCGCACTCGAATGCATGATCCGCACGCCTGCCGGGCCGGTGCGATTCCTGTCGCTGCATCTCGCCCATATAGCAGTGGAGGAGCGGCTGGAGCAGATCGACTATCTGCTTGCCGAACATCGCCGCGCACCGTCCGAGGGCGGACCGTGGAGCGGCATCGATGACGAGCCTGCGCGCAACTGGACCAGCGGCGAAGCCGAGCCGGAAAATCCGATGGCGGCGATCTGGATGGGCGATTTCAACATGGAGCCGGGGAGTGCTGAATACAGCCGCATCGTCGGCAGCACGCCCTATCATCGCGGTGCCGCTTATCTCGACGGTTTCGTCGATGCGGCGTCCATTGCCAGCGAGCCGACGGCTGATTTCCACACCCATGTGAAGACCATCGACGGCAAGGTGGCCAAGCGCCGGCTCGACCATTGCTTCGTCGGTGGCATGTTCGCCGATCGCGTCCGCTCGGTCGGTGCCGATATTGGCGAGGTGGCGTCCGATCACTTCCCGGTCCGGGTCGACATCGATCTCGAAACGCCCCTGGGCTCGGGAGGTCGGTGAGCCCTCCATGACGCTTTTCGTCTTCTTCGCGGTGCTTGCAGCGGCCGCCATGCACGCGATCTGGAACGCGCTGGTCAAGGTGCATCTCGACCGTTTCCTGTCGATCACTCTGATGACGCTGGGCATGGGGTTTGCCGCGCTGTTCGTGCTGCCCTTCGTCGAGTTTCCGAAGGCCGAAGTGTGGCCTTACATCATCGCCTCGGTGATCTTTCACATGGGCTACCGGACCTTCCTGATCGGCGCCTACAGGGCCGGTGATTTCGCCCAGACCTATCCGTTGGCGCGCGGTACAGCGCCGCTGCTGACCGCGCTCGGCGGCATTGTCGTGGTGCAGGAGATGCCGGCGCCGTTCGCCATCCTCGGCATCCTGCTGCTGTCGGCCGGAACGCTGGTGATGTCGTTTCGCGGCGGCGCGCATCTGGAGCGGATCAATCTGCGCGCGGTGGCCTTTGCGTTCGGCACCTCGATCTTCATCGCCAGCTATACGCTGTCCGACGGCAGCGGCGCGCGGCTGGCGGCGACGGCGCAGAGCTACGCCGCATGGCTGTTCGTCTGCGACGCTTTTGGCGCGCTGGTACTGTGCCTCATCTTTCGCGGGCCCAAGGCACTGCCCGTTCTGGCGCGTGACTGGAAGGCCGGGCTGTTCACCGGCGTGCTCAGCGGCGCCGCCTACTGGATCGTCATGTGGGCAATGACCAAGGCGCCGATCGCCTCGGTGGCGTCGCTGCGCGAGACCTCGATCCTGTTCGCCATGATGATCTCGGTCTTCGCGCTGGGCGAAAAGATGACGGGCTGGCGCGGTGCTGCCGCGCTCAGCATTGTTGCCGGTGTCGTGGCGTTGCGGCTGGGTTAGCCGAGCACCGTCATCACCTGGCCGCGCCGTTCCGGGCTGAAGCGGATGACGACGATGATGCAGACGGCGACCACGCCGGCAAACAGCGCCAGCGCATAGCCATAGCTGCCTCCGGGCGCCTCGGCGATGCCGGCCTGGTACGGACCGCCATAGGACGCTGCGAGATTGCCGGCCTGGTAGATGAAGCCGGGCAAGGTCGCCCGCACCGCACCTGGCGACAGCTCATTGAGGTGCACCGGGATGACGCCCCAGGCGCCCTGCACCGCGACCTGCATGACGAAGGCGCCGATGGCCAGCATGAAGGGCGTCGAGCTGTAGGCCCAGAGCGGGATGGCCGGGAGGGCGATCAGGCAGGCCATTGTGATTGCATTGATGCGGCCGATCCGTTCCGACAGCGCGCCGAACGCCAGGCCGCCGACGATGGCGCCGATATTGGCGACGATGGTGATCCAGCTCACCGTATGCGGGTCGAAGCCGTGCTGCTTCTTCAGGAAGGTCGGGTAGAGGTCCTGCGTGCCGTGGCTGAAGAAGTTGAAGAACATCATCAGCACCACGGCATAGACGGCGACGCCCCAGTGTTTCTGCAGCGTTTCCAGAAGCCCCGGCTTGACGGATTTCTGTGCCTCGACGAAAGCCGGTGATTCCGGCACGTGCGAGCGGATGAAGAGCACGATCAGAGCCGGCAGGAAGGAGAGCAGGAACATGGCGCGCCAGCCGATCGTGTAGCCGCCGATGGTCTGCTGGTAGAGCAAACCATAGACCACAGCGGCCAAGAGATAGCCGGTGGGGTAGCCGCATTGCAGGATGCCCGAGACCATGCCGCGTGCATTGGGCGGAATGGACTCCATGGCGAGCGAACTGCCGAGCCCCCATTCGCCGCCCATGGCGATGCCGAACAGAGCACGCAGCGCCAGGAAGATGCCGAGATTGGGCGAGAAGGCGGCGAGCGCGCCGATCACCGAATAGCTGACGATGTTGAGCATCAGGATCGGCTTGCGGCCGTATTTGTCGGCCAGCATGCCGAAGAAGAACGCGCCGACAAAGCGCGTTGCCAAGGTCAGGAACAGCGCCTTGGAGACCGCCGGAACGTCGGTGTTGAATTCGGTTGCGATATCGGTGAGCAGGAAGGTCAGAAGGAAGAAATCAAAAGCGTCGAGCGTCCAGCCGAGGAAGGAGGCAAGGACAGTTTTCTTCTGTTGCGGGGTGAGGGTCACGACGTTGCTCCAATGCATCCCCCAGGGAACGATATGTCCCTAGGCTCGCAAAAGAGAACAGCGATCAGCCGGCTTTCGAAAAGACGACGGTCACTTTTTCGAGATATCGAGATCGAACACCATCAGCCCGTCGGTGCCGCCTTCGAGGGCGGCGACCAATCGGGCGCCGGCGCGTTGATGCGCTTCATGCTGGAGATAGGCGTCGCGGGCGGCGGCATCGCGGAAGTCGATGGTGAAGCCATGGCTGAAACCGCGCGCGAATGGCTCCGGGCTGACATTGGCGCTGAAATAGACAGTGTCCATGCCGTCGACAAAGTAGCGAAGCGCCTCGAGGTCGGCATGAATTGCCGCGCGTTCGGTGGCGGCGACATCGCTGCGGAATTTAACGAAGACGCAGTGCCTGATCATCTGGGGGGCCCTTCCTGAACTGTTACGCGGCGCGATTGCCGGAAAACACCGCCGGTGGCAGCGGCTCGCGGCCGAGAATAATATCCGAGCCCTTTTCGCCGACCATGATGGTCGGCGCATTGGTGTTGGAGGAGGGCACGCGCGGCATCACCGAAGCGTCGCAGACGCGCAAGCCTTCGATGCCGCGCAGGCGCAGGTCCGGTGTCACCACGGCCATATCGTCATGGCCCATGCGGCAGGTGCCAACGGGGTGATGATCGGTCTTGGCGGCGCGGCAGGCATAATCGATCAGCTCTTCATCGCTGGCGAGCGATGGGCCGGGCAGCACTTCGCGCAGCACGTAAGGCGCAAGCGCCTTCTGCCGCATGATTTCGCGCGCCAGTCTCAGGCCCGTGATCGACATCGCGCGATCATAGGGATCGGACCAGTAGTTCGGATCGATCAGCGGGTGGTCGGCCGGATTGCCGCTCTTCAGCCGCACCGTGCCGCGCGAGCGCGGGCGCAGGAAGGCCGAGTTCAAGGTGACGCCCGGGTTGTTCAGCTTCTCTACGCCGGCTTCGATGCCGGAGCCGAGGCCGAGATGGAACTGGATGTCGGGCGATGCGGCTGTCGGATCGGCGTACCAGAAGCCGCCGGTCTCGAACAGGCTGGACGCGACGGGTCCCTTCTTCAGCAACAGATACTGCAAGCCGGCCCATGCCGTGCGGTGCAGTTTGGCGTAATTGTCGTAGGTGTGGTCGCCGGTGCATTCGGCGATGACGAACAAATCGAGATGGTCCTGCATGTTGGAGCCGACGCCGGGCAGATCATGCACCGGCGTCACGCCGACCGAATTCAGGTGATCGGCCGGGCCGATGCCCGACTGCATCAACAGCTTCGGCGAACCGATGGCGCCGGACGAGACGATCACTTCGCGTTCGGCGCGCAGTATGGTCGTCTGGCCGCCCGGCCTGTCGACGATCTCGACGCCGATGGCGCGGCCTTTCTCGACGACGATGCGGGTCACCAGCACATCGGTCCTGACGGTCAGGTTCTTGCGGGCGCGGATCGGCTTCAGATAGGCGACCGAAGCGGATGAACGCCGGGCGTCCTTCTGGGTCAGCTGGTAATAGCCGACGCCTTCCTGGCTGGCGCCGTTGAAATCCGGGTTGAAGGGGATGCCCATCTCCTGGCCGGCACGGAAATAGGCCTCGCAAATCGGCAGCGGGGAAATCGGGTTCGACACGCCGAGCGGCCCCTGGTCGCCATGAAAATCGTTGGCGAAGCGCTGGTTGTTCTCGGCCCGCTTGAAATAGGGCAGCACGTCCCGATAGCCCCAGCCCGCGAGGCCCTCTTCCTTCTCCCACGCGTCGTAGTCGCGGGCGTTGCCGCGCGTGTAGATCTGGGCATTGATGGAGGAACCGCCGCCGACCACCTTGGCCTGCGTGTACCAGAAGACGCGATCCTTCATGTTCTTCTGCGGCACAGTCGACCAGCCCCAGGACGCGATGCCCTTGGTCATCTTCGCGAAGCCCGCCGGCATGTGGATCAGCGGATGCCAGTCCTTGCCGCCTGCTTCCAGCAGCAATACCGAATTGCCCGGATCCTCGCTCAGCCGGTTGGCGAGAACACAGCCGGCCGGGCCGGCGCCAACGATGATGTAGTCGGTCATGGCATCACCCTTACAATCGCGGCACGGACAGCGCGCCGTCGACATTGATGATCGAGCCGGTGGAAAAGCCGAGCTTACCGGCGGCAAGCGTCGCCACCACAGCGCCGATGTCGGACGCTTCGCCCCAGCGCTTTGCTGGCACCAGGCCGCCATCGATCAGCGCGTCATATTTGGCTGTCACGCCCGCCGTCATTTCGGTGCGGATGATGCCTGGGCGCAGCTCGAACACGCCGATGTTTTCCGGCGCGAGCCTGAGCGCCAGGTTCTTCACCCACATGGACAGTCCAGCTTTCGAGATGCAGTAATCCGAGCGTTCCGGTGAGGCCATTTCTGCGCTGACCGAGGTGATGGTGATGATCGAGCGCGGATGATCACCCGGTGCCGCCAGCATCGCCTTGGCGACGGCCTGGCTGAGGAAGACGGTACCGCGCAGATTGATGTTCAGCGCACGGTCGAAATTCTCCGGCTTCAGCTCCAGCAGATCGCCGCGCACCACGGCGCCGACGCCGGCATTGTTGACGAGACAGTCGATGCGGCCGAAGGCGTTTGTGGCGGCGTCGACCAACGCGGCGTGACCGTCGAGGTTGGCGATGTCGCATTTGATGTAGGCGAACTTGGCGCCGCGTGCGGTGATGTCGGCGGCAAGCCCATCCGGCGCTCGTTCGGCGAGATCAGCGACCAGGATGTCGAAGCCGGCATCGGCCAACGCTTGACTACAGGCCAGCCCGATGCCGCGCGCGCCGCCGGTGACGATGGCAGAGGGCCGGGTCATGCCGCGAGGTCCGTCTGGCGGATGTGCTCGGCGACCCGCAGCGCCTGTGCGGCGATGGACAGCGCCGGGTTTACCGCAGCCGAATTCGGCAGAAAACTGCCGTCGACGACGAACAGGTTCCGGTGATCAAAGGCGCGGCAGAACGGGTCGAGCGGCGAGGTCGCCGGATCGTCGCCCATCTTGACCGTGCCGCACTGGTGCGACGGCGTACGCTTGTCGAAGGGGCGCGACAGCACGATTGGATAGCCGCAGGCGCGGAAGTTTTCGCGCATCACCTTGGTCAGCCCGTCGAGCGACTGCATGTTGGAGCGCCGCCACTGCATGACGATGTCCTTGCCATCGACCATGATGCGGCTTTCCGGATCGGGCAGGTCTTCGCACATCAAATACCAGTCGACGGCGTGACCGGCCATGAAATCCAGCGCGAATTTCGGCACTCGCTTGACGTTGGCCTTCAACATGTTGCCGTCGATCTTGCCGAGCAGCTGGACATTGCCGAGCGGCTTGCCGCCCTTGCCGTCGGAGAGATAATAATCGTTCAGCATCAGCGTCTTCTGGTAGACGCTGTCGTTCCTGCGGCGCGGATCGATCGCCAGCATGGCGCTCGAATTGTGGTTCATGAAATTGCGGCCGACCTGGTCGGAGCGGTTGGCGAGACCTTTGCCATCTGAGGATGGCGAACGCAGCAGGATCACGGCGGAATTGACGGCGCCGGCGGACAGGATGACCAGCTTCGGCGACACTTTCTTCAGCTCGCCATTCTGCCGGTAGTGGATGGCCGATATGCTGTTGCCGTCGGGCGCCGCTTCGAGATATTCGACATAGCAGCCGGTCTCCAGCCGGATGTTGCTGTCCTTTAGCGCCGCGGCTAGCGGCGCCGTCTGGGCGTCCATCTTGCCCTGGCCGGTGTTGGGGAAAGCGTCCCAGCCGGTCTTGCCTTCCTTCAGCCAAGTGTCGATGTCGACGCCGAGCGGCAGCGACGCCGGGTGCAGGCCCAGCCCCTTCAGTTCCGCGCGGGCGCGAGCGATCGGCGCTTCGTCGGGCACCGGCTTGTAGGCATAGGGGATCGAATGGAACGGCTCGGTCGGGTCTTCGCCGAGTGAGCCGCGGACGCGAAACAGCTGCTCGGCTTTCGAATACCAGGGTTCGAATTCGTCATAGGAGAACGGCCAGGCCGGCGAGACGCCGCCAAAGTGCTCCATGGCGGCGAAATCCTCTTTGCGGTAGCGGATCAGCACCGCGCCGTAGAATTTCGAGTTGCCGCCGACATAGTAATAGTTGCCGGGGTTGAAGGCGGCGCCGCCGGCCTCGCGCCACATCTCCTTGGGACGGTAGTGGCCGTCGACGAAGATCGAGCGCGTGTCGCGCGCATGCGGCGTTGCCGGCAAGGGTTCGCCGCGCTCCAGCATCAGGATCGAGGCGCCGTTGCCGGCCAGACCGGAGGCGATCGTGGCGCCGCCGATGCCAGAGCCGATGATGACGATATCAGGATTTGTCATAGCCGTCAGCGAATGCGGCTCTCGGTCGCCGGATCGAAGAACACCGCCTTGGTCAGGTTGAAGGCCAGCGGCGTGCTGGTGCCCGGCTGGATGTTGGCGTCGGCGCGCAGCCGCGCCACAACGGGCTTGCCGCCGAGATTGGTCACCGCGAACGTGTCGGAGCCCGCAGGCTCGACCACCTCGATGTGCAGGTCGGCAGTGGCGATGTTGGAAGCGTTGCGTTCGGCGCCTTCCGGATCGGTCAGCGCTTCCGGCCGGACGCCGAAGATGATCGGCTTGCCCTGGAAGGCCGAGAGGCCCGCCGGCGCATTGGCCATCGGCAGCGTGATCGGCTCGCGCGCCTCGCGCTGCAGCACGACGGACAGCGCATTGCCCGAGGTAGCGATGGTCGCCGGGATCAGGTTCATCGCCGGCGAGCCCATGAAGTCGGCGACGAACAGGTTGGTCGGGTTGTTGTAGATTTCGGCCGGGGTGCCGAACTGCTGTACCTCGCCGTCGCGCATGACCGCAATTTTGGTCGCCAGCGTCATTGCTTCGATCTGGTCGTGGGTGACGTAGACGATGGTGGTGCCGGTGGTGGCATGCAGGCGTTTGATCTCGATGCGCATGTCGACGCGTAGCTTGGCGTCGAGGTTGGACAGCGGCTCGTCGAACAGGAACAGTTTGGGGTCGCGCACCAGCGCCCGGCCCATGGCGACGCGCTGGCGCTGGCCACCGGAAAGCTGGCTCGGCTTGCGCTGCAGGAGGTGGCCGATCTGCAGCACCTTGGCCACCTTGTCGATTGCCTTCTGGCGCTCGTCGGCCGGCACGCCGCGCATCTCCATGCCGAAGGAGATGTTTCCGGCCACCGTCATGTTCGGATAGAGCGCATAGCTCTGGAACACCATGGCGATGTCGCGCTTGGAAGGATGCAGATCGTTGATGGCGCGGCCGTCGACACGGATCTCGCCCTCGGTGATCTGCTCCAGGCCGGCAATGGTGTTGAGCAGCGTGGACTTGCCGCAGCCGGACGGACCGACCAGCACCAGGAAGCCGCCCTTTTCGAGCTCGACATCGATGCCCTTCAGGATCTCAACATTCCCGAAACGCTTCTTCAGCCCATCGATTTCCAGAAAAGCCATGGGTTATTCCTTCCTGATAGTTCAGCCTTTGACCGCACCAGCCATCAGCCCGCGCACGAAATAGCGGCCGGCGACGACATAGACGATCAGGGTGGGCAGAGCCGCGATCATCGCGGCCGCCATGTTGACGTTGTATTCGACGACACCGGTCGAGGTGTTGACGACGTTGTTGAGCGCCACCGTCATCGGCATGGAGTCGCCGGTGCCGGCATAGGCCGAAGCGAACAGGAAGTCGTTCCAGATGTTGGTGAACTGGTAGATCACGGTGACGACGAAGATCGGCATCGAGTTCGGCAGCATGATGCGGCGGAAGATCTGGAAGAAGGAGGCGCCGTCGACCTGTGCGGCCTTGATCAGCTCGTTCGGGAACGCCTCGTAGTAGTTGCGGAAGAACAGAGTGGTGAAGCCAATGCCGTAGACGACGTGGACGAAGACCAGATTGACCGTCGGGTTGCCGAGGCCGAAGCTGGTGCCGACCGAGTTCTGCAGCGAGACACCGAAACGTCCCAGGCTGCCGAGGATGGTCGCCATCGGCAACAGCACCGACTGGAACGGAATGAAGCAGGCAAACAGCATCAGCCCGAACACCAGCGTGGCGCCGCGAAAGCGCCATTTGGTCAGCACATAGCCGTTGAGCGCGCCGAGCATGGTCGAGATCAGCACGGCCGGAACCACCATCTTGATGGAGTTCCAGAAATAGCCCTTGATGCCGGCGCAGGTGAGGCCGACGCAGGTCTCGCCCCAGGCCTTCAGCCACGGGTCGAAAGTCGGCGCCTTGGGTAGTGCCAGCATGTTGCCGTTCTGGATCTCGTCCATGGTCTTGAACGACGTCACCAGCATGACGAACAGCGGCATCAGATAGAACAGAGCAAACAGCGCCAAGAGCCCGTAGATGACGACACGGTTGAGGGTCTTGGTGCTCATGCCGCCGGAGGCCTGGCGGGCAGGGGTGGCGACAGCGCTCATCGCGGCTTCTCCCGCAGTTCCGAATAGAGATAGGGCACGATGATGGCGACGATGGTCATCAGCATGATCACCGCACTGGCCGAGCCGACGGCCATTTCGTTACGCTTGAAAGTGTACTCATACATGAAGTTGGAGGGCAGCCAGGCCGAGCCGCCGGGGCCGCCGCTGGTCAGCGCGACCACCAGATCGTAGGACTTGATGGCGAGGTGGGCGAGCACGATGAAGGCCGACAGGAAGATCGGCCGCAGCAGCGGAATGACGATGCGGCGGTAGAGCTGGAAAGTGGTGGCGCCATCGATCTGCGCCGCCTTCATGATCTCGCCGTCAATGCCGCGCAGCCCGGCCAGGAACATCGCCATGATGAAGCCGGAGGCCTGCCAGACGCCGGCAATGACCACGGTGTAGATAACGAAATCCTTGTTCTTGATCCAGTCGAAATGGAAGCTCGTCCAACCCCATTGATGCAGGGTCTGCTCAAGGCCGAGACCGGGATCGAGGAACCATTTCCAGGCAACGCCGGTGACGATGAAAGACAGCGCCATCGGGTAGAGATAGATCGGCCGCAACACGCCTTCGCCGCGGATCTTCTGGTCGAGCAGGATGGCCAGGAACAGGCCGAGCGCCAGGCAGATGGCGATATAGAGAAAGCCGAAAATGCCCATATTGGTGATCGACGTGTACCAGCTCGATGGCGGGTCGGTGTCGAAGGTCCAGCCCCACAGGCGCTGATAGGCGCGCGAGCCGGTGATGACATAGGACGGGAAGGTCTTGGAATTGGTGAAGGACAGATAGATCGTCCACAGGATGAAGCCGTAGACGAAGACGATGGTGATGGCGAAGCTCGGCGCCAGCACGATCTTCGGCAGCGCGTCCTGCAGGCGCGAGCGCACCGAGGGGCGCGACCGCTCCGGCGTCAGCTTGATCTGGCTTGTCGCTACACTGCTCATGAGGCTCCTCCCGTTTCGGGTCGTCCGTGCTCTGCCGTTAGGCGGCAAGGCGGCCCCGTGCATACGGGTCTTTGGTCGGCATGGTGTTCAGGCCGGCCAATCCTGAGGTAAAACCTTCCCCGCCGAAGCGGGGAAGGTGTTTTTAGGCTACTTGGCGTCGTCGATTGCCTTGACCAGTTCGGTCACGGCTTCGTCCGAGGTCTTGATCTGACCATGGACGAACTTCGAAACGACGTCCTTGTAGGCATTGGCGACCGCCGGAGGCGCGCCATAGCCCTGGGCCAGCGAGCCGAACAGCGTGCCGCCTTCATTGGCAGCCTTCAGGTCGGCGATGCCCTTCTTGCCGCACGCGTCGAAGTCGGTGTCCGGAACGTCGGTACGGGCCGGAACCGAACCCTTGACGACGTTGAAGGCCGACTGGAAGCTCTTCGACAGGGTGGCGGTGGCCAATGCGACCTGGGCGGCCTTGCGATCGTCCGGAACGTTAAACATGCCGAACATGTCGGAGTTGTAGATCACGGAGCCGTCGGTGCCCGGGAACCGATAGCACAGGAAGTCCGTGCCCGGCGTTTTCTTGGCGGCGTTGAACTCACCCTTGGCCCAGTCGCCCATGACCTGCACAAGGGCGTCGCCCTTGATGACCATGGCAGTGGCAAGGTTCCAGTCGCGGCCCGAGAAGTTCGGGTCGACATAGGTGACGAGTTTGGCAAGATTGTCGAACGACTTCTTCATCGTGTCGGATTTGAGCGACTCGTCGTCGAGGTCGTTGAAGGCCTTCTTGTAGAACTCAGGTCCACCGGTCGACAGTACGACCGAGTCGAACATGGTGGCTTCCTGCCAGTTCTGGCCGCCGAGAGCGAGCGGGATGACGCCAGCCGCCTTGGCCTTGTCGAGCAGGGCGACGAAGTCGTCGAAGGTCTTCGGCTCGGCGCCGCCGATCTTGTCCATCACCGCTTTGTTGATCCACAGCCAGTTGACCGAGTGGACGTTGACCGGAGCCGCGACCCACTTGCCGTCATAGACGGAGAACTTCTGCAGGGCTGCCGGAACCGACTTGTCCCAACCTTCCTTCTTCGCCGTCTCGGTGAGGTCGCCCATGACGCCGGCCGCCGCATAGTCGAGCACGGTGTAGCCGAGCATCTGCGAGGCGGTCGGGTAATTGCCGGCCGCGACCATTGCCTTCAGCGCGGTCATGGCGGCGTCGCCGCCACCGCCGGCCACCGGCACGTCCTTCCAGGCATAGCCTTCCTTGGCCAGGTCGCCCTTGAGGACGTTGAGAGCAGCCGCTTCGCCGCCCGACGTCCACCAATGCAGCATCTGCACTTCCTTGACGTCCTCGGCATGGGCCGAGAAAGCAAAGGTCGTCGCCAGAGCCGTTCCGATAAGCAGTTTGCGCAACATGTACTACCTCCCTTGTTGCATTCACATAACCGACGGATGCCCGCCGGGTTCTTCCAAACTCAGCCGACCCACCAACCGGTGCGCTGGCCGCGATGAAACTGGATTGTTTTTTCCTCGGTATAGTCCTCGACAGCGCGTTTGCCGAGTTCGCGTCCGATGCCGGACTGCTTGTAGCCCCCGAAAGGCAGCTCGGGATAGCCTTCCATGAATGTGTTCACCCAAACCGTCCCCGAACGCACACCACGCGCCACCGACATGCAAGTGTCGATGCTGGCGCTCCACACACCCGCCGACAGACCATAGGGCGTGTTGTTGGCGATGTGCAACGCCTTATCAATCGATTCAAAAGTCAGCACCGAGAGCACCGGTCCGAACACTTCCTCACGCGCAATGGCCATGTCTTCCGTCACGCCGCGAATGATGGTCGGATCGAGGTATTGGCCGGCATTCGAGGCGAGCTGTTTGCCGCCGCTGTAGATATTGCTGCCGCCGCTTGCAGCTGCCGTAACGTAACCGGCCACCTTGGCCAGATGGTCCGACGAAATCATCGCGCCGACCTTGGTGCGGTCGTCGAGCGGATCGCCTACCGTCACTTTAGCGGTGAGGGCCTTCACGGCGGCGAGGAAATCGTCTGCGATCGCCTCATGCACGATCAGCCGGCTGCCGGCATTGCAGCATTCGCCGGCGTTGAAAAAGCCGCCGAACACCGCGGCGTCGGCGGCCGCTTCAAGGTCGGCGTCGGGGAAGACGATCTGGCCGTTCTTGCCGCCGAGCTCCATCGAGACTTTCTTCAGCGACTGCGCGGCTGCAGCCATGGTCATCTTGCCGACGCGGGTCGAGCCGGTGAAGGACACCATCTCGACCAAGGGATGGCTGACCATCGGTGCGCCGACATCGGCGCCGAGACCGGCCAGGATGTTGACGACGCCGGCAGGCAGGCCGGCCTGCATCAGGATATCGCCGAGCAGGAAGGTCGAGGCCGAGGTCATTTCGCTGGGCTTCACCACCGCCGTGCAGCCGGCGGCAAGCGCGAAGGGCAGTTTCTGGCTGACGATGAGGAAAGGGAAATTCCACGGCGTAATGATCGAGACGACACCGATCGGCTCGCGCACGACCACGCCCAGCATGGCGTCGCCAAGATTGGCGTAGCTCTCGCCATGCAGCGTGCGGGCAAGCGAAGCGGCATAGCGCCAGATGTCGACGGCGCCGCCAATCTCGCCGCGCGCCTGGGCGATCGGCTTGCCGGATTCCAGCGCATCGAGCCGGGCGATGTCTTCCAACCGGGCTTCGATGAGGTCAGCCGTCTTGAGCAGGATCGCGGCCCGTTCAGCCGCCTTCATGCGCGGCCACGGGCCGGTCTCGAAAGCCTTGTGCGCCGCCTGCATCGCCGCTTCCACCTCGGCCGCGCCGGCCTGTGCATAGCGCGAAACGGTGAAGCCGTGGCCGGGGCTGTTGCGCTCCAGCGTACGGCCGTCGCGGGCATCGACATGCTTGCCGTCGATCAGGAGCTTGTAAGCCTTTGGCGCCTTGGACGCCTCAGTCGGCATGGAAATGTTGAGCGGTGCGTTCATCATGCTTTCTCTAGGATCTCGAAAAGGCCGGCTTTTGCTTCGTCTTGAAGGCGCCGACGCCGGCCTTGAGGTCGCCGGTCAGGGCAATAAAGCCGCTGGCCAGCGCCTCGGTCGCGGCAGCGCTTTCCTCGCCTTCGGCGACTGCGATCATCAGCTTGGCGGCTTCGGTTGCGAGCGGCCCGCGCTCGGCGATTTTTTCGGCCCACGTCTTGGCCTCTGCCAGCGCCTGGCCGGTCTCCACCACGCGGTCGACGATGCCGAGGGCAAGCGCGTCGGGGGCGGCAAAGACCTCACCGCCAAGCGCCATGCGGCGCACGACCTGCGCACTGAGGCGGCGCACGGCGCGCTGCGTGCCGGACCAGCCGGGGACCACGCCGATCGATGTTTCGGGGAAGCCGAGCTTCACCTGCGTTTCGGCGACGCGGAAGTCGCAGGCGACTGCCAATTCCAACCCGCCGCCCAGCGCATGGCCGGACAGCACCGCAATGGTCGGTTGCCTGAGCCTTGCCAGCCGGTCGAAGACGCGGTGGCCATAGCGCACCCACTGCACCTGGAAATCGGCGGCGCTCATTTGCGCCCAGGCCTCGACGTCGCCGCCGGCGCAAAAGCCCTTGCCTTCGCCGCGGACGAGCACGACGCGCACGCCGTCAGCTATCTCGGCTTCGTCGAGCGCTGTCTCAAGCGCCCGCAACATCGGAATGTCCAACGCGTTGAACTTTTCCGGCCGACGCAGCGTGACGATGCCGATGGCGCCGTCCTGCTCGAAGCTGACGAGGCGCTCAGCCATGTGCGCCTCCGAGCGAAGCGCCGCCATTGAGCGACAGGCCGATCGGCCGATCCTGGTAGAGGGCCGTCGGCGTGACCTTGAGGTCGTTGGCGACGCCGAGCGGTGTCTCGGACTGCGCCAGCACATCGCGCTCGAGGTCGATGCCCGGCGCCAGTTCCGTCACCATCAGGCCGTCCGGCGTCAGCTTCATTACGCAGCGTTCGGTGACATAGGTGATGTCCTGTCCCTGCGCGACGGCGCGTTTTCCCGAGAAGGAGATGTGCTCGACCTCGTTGACCACCTTCTTGACCTTGCCTTCGCGGTCGATGCGGATGCCGCCTTCGGCCAGCGACAGTTTCGCACCGGCATTGAAGAAGCCGGAGAAGACGATCTTCTTCGCCCGCGCCGTGATGTCGACGAAGCCACCGGCGCCGGCGGTGACATGCGGCCGTGCCGACAGCTTGGAGACATTGACCGAGCCGTGGCGGTCGATCTGCAGGAACGACAGCAGCGAGGCGTCGAAGCCGCCGGCCTGGAAATAGATGAACTGGTGCGGCGAGGGCATGATCGCCTCGGCGTTCGAGGCACAGCCGAACTTGAAGTCGAGCAGCGGCACGCCGCCGACAGCGCCTTGTTCGATCACCCAGGTGACCTTGCCGTGCTGGCCTTCCTCGAGGAGGATGCGTGGCACGTTGGCGGAGATGCCGAAGCCGATGTTGACGGCCATGCCGTCGCGCAATTCCATGGCAACGCGGCGTGCGATGACCTTCTGGACGTTCATCTCGGCGTTGCGGAAGCTCGACAGCGGCCGGAAGATCTCGCCTGAAATCGCCGGATCATAAGGCGTCAGCGTCGTCTGCAACTGATCCGGCGCGACCACGATATGGTCGACCAGAACGCCGGGCACGCGCACATCATGCGGCTTCAGCGTGCCGTTCTCGACCACGCGCTTGACCTGCGCGATGACGATGCCGCCATTGTTGCGGGCAGCGAGCGCCTGTTCGAGACCGCCGAGATAGGCACCTTCATGCTCATAGGTGAGGTTGCCGCGTTCGTCGGCGGTGGTGGCGCGGATGATCGAGATGTTGGGTACGATCGAGCGGAAATAGAGCCATTCCTCGCCGTCGAACTGCTGCACCGAGACGATCGGCTCGCTGGCGGCCGCGTTCATGGCGCAGCCCTGGTGGCGCGGATCGGCGAAAGTGTCGAGACCGACCTTGGTCAGCACGCCCGGCCGCTTGGCGGCGGCCTCCCGATGCATGTCGAACAGGATGCCTGAGGGGACGTTGTAGGCGGCAACCGAATTGTCGCCGATCATCTTCCAAATCTGCGGCGGCTCGGACGAGGAGGGGCCTGAGGGGTAAGAGCCGCACAGCGTGCGCTTCAACAGGCCGGGCTTGGCCAGATGGTCGATGCCCTTGATGCCGTACATGTCGCCGGCGGCGATCGGGTGCAGCGTGGTGATACCCTTGGGATGGCCTTCGGTGTCGAAGCGCTCGCCGATGGCGGCCAGCACCGCGTCCGGGCAGCCGAGGCCGCTCGATGACGAGACGGATACGGTCATGCCGTCCTTGATCAGGCCGGCGGCTTCCGCAGCGGAAACGAGTTTGCTCACTTGGCGCTCCCGAGCTGGGGATCGATTGCGACCGCCTTGCCGGATTTCTCCGACTGCAACGCCGCTTCGGCTGACGCAAGCGACCAGACGCCGTCCTCGCCGGTGGCGGAGGGCTGGCCTTTGCCGCTGATGGCGGCGTGGAATTGGCGCAGCGACCGGACGTAGAGGTCTTCGTGGTCGAAACTCAGTTCCTCCTCGCCCTTGGCTGTGCGCAGCAGCACCGTGCCGACTGGCTTTTGCGTCATCACATTTTTGCCGATCAACGAGCCTTCCGAACCATGCACCTCGAAGCCGGTGTCGGCGAACTTTGTGGTGAAGCCTTCATGCGACTGGGCAATGACGCCGGACTTCAAGCGCCAGATGCACATGGCGCCGTCTTCCAGCCCACTGCCGGCCATGCCGGCCGACTGGGTGAAGGCGGAAATCTCGATCGGGTCGTCGCCAAGCACGAAACGCAGCGTGTCGGCATCGTGCACGGTGATGTCGAGCACCACCCCGCCGCCGGCCTCAGGTTTGGTGAGCCGCCAACCCTGCAGGTTCTCCGGCAGGTAGACGGAATGGAAGACACGCGCGGCGATCGGCTTGCCGATGCGGCCGGCTGATATGGCATCGCGCATGGTGCGGTGGGCGCCGGCATTGCGCAGATGATGGTTGGTGCCAAGCACGATTCCGGCTGCCTTGGCGGCGGCGACCATGGTGCGCGCATCGGCGCTGGTCAGCGCCAGCGGCTTTTCGCACAGAACATGCTTTCCCGCCTTGATCGCGGCCTGCGCCTGTTCGAGATGCAGTTCATTGGTGGTCGAGATGTAGACGGCGTCGATGCCGGCGCCGAGCAGGTCGTCGAGCGTCGAGACGGCGAGCGGAATGCTGTTTTCCGCGGCATAGGCCTTGGCCCGCTCCGGGCTGGAGCTCATCACCGCTGATATCTTGCCACCCTCTTGCGCACGGATGGCGTTGATCATGAACTGTTTGGCGATCGTGCTGGCGCCGATCAATCCCCATCTGACGCTCATGCGGCGTCTCCCATTCCTGCAGGCATGTTCCGGGCGCGGCGATCGGGACCGCAGCTTTCCCTGACGACCAGATTGACGGCGCCGATATGGTCCTCGGCACGCGTGGTGCGCGACTGGATCATCTTCAGCATGACATGCGCGGCGCGCTCGCCAAGGCCTGCCGTGTCCACCGAGACGCTTGTCAGCGCCGGCATGTAGTGCTCGGCCTCGACCACGTCGTCGAAACCGACAACGGCGAAATCCGCGCCGGGCTCCAACCCGCGCTTGCGCAGCGCCAGCATGACGCCGAAGGCAACGGCGTCGTTGAAACACAGCGCCGCCGTCGGCGGCTCGGGCATGGCAAGGGCGGTTTCCAGGCAGGCGATGCCGCCCCTGCGGCTGGTCTCGCCTTCGACGACGAGCACGTCGCGCCTGGCAATGCCAAGCGTTTCGCATGCCTCGCGAAAACCGCCCAGGCGCTCCTGATAGACGACCAGATCGGAGGTGCCGCCGAAGAAAGCCAGCCGGCGATGGCCCTTGCCGATCAGATGGGCGGCGGCGAGATACGCGCCGCGATGATTGTCGGGCGCGATCACAGGGATGCGGCTGTCCGGCAGGCGGCGCATCGCGAAGACCACCGGCACGCCGGCCGTCTCAAGGCGGCGGAAGGCGCCCGGCGTCGTGCCGCGCGCCGGCGAGACGATAAGGCCTGCGACGCCCTGTTCCATCAGCGACTTCAGCACTTCCTCCTGGCGCACCGGATTCTCCGCCGTATTCGCGATGAACGGCACGATGCCGGCTGACTGGAAGACACGCTCCATGCCGACCGCCAGCTCGGCGAAAAAGGGGTTGGTGAGATCGTTGATGACCATGCCGATGACGTTGGAGTGGGCCTTGCGCAGATTGGCGGCGCCGCGGTTGTAGACATAGCCGACATCCTCGATCGCCTTGCGAACCTTGAGCGCGGTTTCAGGCCGGATCAGCCCTGAGCCTTGCAGCACGAGCGACACCGTCGATTTGGACACACCGGCCTCGCGGGCGATGTCCAGGATCGTTGCCTTGGGCCGGCTGGCCATACGGGTGGTTTCCTCCGCTTGAATTGGAAAATCTATTGGAACGTTCTAATCGCTGTGCCAAACGAGAGTCAATCGGGATTCTGGGGAAGATCGAAAAATTGATGGATGTGCTGCACAGCAAGGCTCTTAGTCTCTTTTTGGCAGTTGTACCGGTTCAACCTCCGGAATCATAACGGTTCTTGATTTATTGGAACGTTCCATTTATAGGATGCCGGAAACGGAGGTTGCCATGGACATCATCCTGCCTGCGGAGAATGGCGGCCGCGTCAGCTACAAGCTTGTGGGCGACCCGGTGGAGCCCAGAATAGGTGCTGCTTTCCCGCGCATTGCCTATGCCGCGGCGCATGTCGTCGCCGACCCGCTTGCGATGACCAATCCGTGGTCGAAGCCTGTGGTCGACTGGGACAAGACGATGGCGTTTCGCCACCATCTGTGGCGGCTCGGCTTCCGCATCGCCGAAGCGATGGACACCTCGCAGCGCGGCATGGGCTTCGACTGGACGAACGCCAAGGAATTGATCCGACGCTCGATCGCCGAGGCACGCAGTGTCGAAGGCGCCGATCTGGCATCGGGCGCTGGCACCGATCATCTGATGCCGACGGCTGTCAGGACGCTCGATGACGTGATCGCCGCCTATGAGCAGCAGTTCGCTTTCATCGAAGGGCAGGGCGGCAAGGCGATCATGATGGCCAGCCGGGCGCTGGCGGCGGTCGCTGAGGGTCCGGATGATTATATCAGGGTCTACGACCGCATCCTCAGTCAGGCCTCCGGCAAGGTCATCCTGCACTGGCTGGGCGACATGTTCGATCCGGCACTGAAGGGCTATTGGGGCAACGGAAATTTCGAGGCTGCGCTCGACACCGTCGTCGCCATCATCGAGCGCCATGCCGGCAAGGTCGAGGGGATAAAGATTTCCCTGCTCGATGCCGGCAAGGAAGTCGCCCTGCGCAACCGGCTGCCTGACGGCGTCGTCATGTTCACCGGCGACGACTTCAACTACCCTGAACTGATCGCAGGCGACGGGAAACGTCACTCGCATGCCTTGCTCGGGATATTCGACGCCATCGCCCCGGTCGCCAATGCCGCCCTGGCGAAACTGGCTGACGGTGACCGCACCGGCTATGACGCGCTGATGGCGCCGACGGTGCCACTGTCGCGCAAAATCTTCGAGGCGCCGACCGAGTACTACAAGGCCGGCATTGTCTTCATGGCCTGGCTCAACGGCCATCAGGATCATTTCACAATGGTCGGCGGCATGCAGTCGGCGCGCGGCATCCTGCACTATGCCGATGTCTTCCGCCTTGCCGACCAGGCAGGCTTGCTCGCCGATCCCGCGCTTGCGTTGGCCAGGATGAAGCATTTCTGCGCGGTCGCGGGTGCCTGAGCACAACGCAATCGTTGGCTGAAAAGTATCCCCCGTGTGGGGGATTTGCGTTCTCGCGTCAAATCTGTATTCCGTTGCCGGGATTAGATGCGGACGAATGCGGCAATGACGGAAAAAGTGGCGCTCATCACCGGTGTAACCGGGCAGGACGGGGCCTATCTTGCAGAGCTGCTTCTGCGGAAGGGCTATATTGTCCATGGCGTCAAACGCCGCTCGTCCTCGTTCAACACCGAGCGCGTCGATGACATCTATGTCGATCCGCACGAGCGCGGTGCGCGCTTTTTCCTGCATTATGGCGACCTGACCGACGCAACCAATCTTATTCGCCTCGTGCAGGAGACGCGGCCGAGCGAGATCTACAATCTCGGCGCCCAGAGCCATGTCCAGGTGAGTTTCGAGACGCCCGAATACACCAGCAATGCCGATGCGTTGGGCACGCTCAGGCTGCTGGAGGCGATCCGCATCCTCGGCATGGAAAAATCGGTGCGTTTCTACCAGGCCTCGACGTCGGAGCTTTACGGCAAGGCGCGCGAGGTCCCGCAAAGCGAGACGACGCCGTTCCATCCGCGCTCGCCCTATGCCGCGGCCAAGCTCTACGCCTACTGGATTACGGTCAATTACCGCGAAGCCTACGGCATGTTCGCCGCCAATGGCATCCTGTTCAACCACGAAAGCCCGACGCGCGGCGAAACCTTCGTCACCCGCAAGATCACGCGAGCCGTCGCCTCGATCCAACACGGCCTGCAGGACACGCTCTATCTCGGCAATCTCGACGCCAGGCGTGACTGGGGCCATGCGCGCGACTACGTAGAAGGCATGTGGCGCATTCTGCAGCACAGCGAAGCCGACGATTTCGTGCTGGCGACCGGTGAGGCGCATTCGGTGCGCGAATTTGTCGAACTGGCCTTTGCCGAGACCGGACGGAGCATCCGCTGGCAAGGCGAGGGTGTCGACGAAGTTGGTGTCGATGCCGGCTCGGGCACGGTCCTGGTGCGTGTCGATCCGCGCTATTTTCGGCCGACCGAGGTCGACTTCTTGCTCGGCGACCCCGACAAGGCCAAGGCGAGACTTGGCTGGTCGCACACGACCGGGTTCAGGGATCTTGTGGCGGAAATGGTGCAGGCCGATCTGGCGCGCGCGGCCGGCGGCACGCGGCAGAACAGCCGCTCCGCGTGAGGCAGGCCGATGGACGTGACATTTGAGCTGAAAGGCAAGCGTGTCTTCGTCGCCGGGCATCGCGGTATGGTCGGTTCGGCCGTCGTGCGACGGCTGGCGGGCGAGGATTGCGAGGTGCTCACCGTATCGCGCGACAGGCTCGACCTGCTCGACCAGGCCGGCGTGCGGCGCTGGATGGCCGAGCACCGGCCGGATGCGGTGGTGATGGCGGCCGCCAAGGTTGGCGGCATCCTGGCCAATGAACGGTTCCCGGTCGATTTCCTGCAGGACAACCTGGTCATGCAGAGCAATGTCATCGACAGCGCCTTTCGCAGCGAGGTCGGCAAGCTTTTGTTTCTCGGCTCGTCCTGTATCTATCCCAAGCTCGCGCCACAGCCGATTCCGGAAGATGCACTGCTGACCGGCCCGCTCGAGCCCACCAATGAATGGTATGCGATCGCCAAGATCGCAGGGCTTAAACTGTGTCAGGCCTATCGGCGCCAGCACGGCGTCGATTATATCTCGGCGATGCCGGCCAACCTTTACGGCCCAGGCGACAATTTCGACCTTCAGAGCAGCCATGTGGTGCCGGCTCTGATGCGAAAGGCGCATGCGCTGGCGCTGAGCGGCGCCACCAGCCTCGAGGTTTGGGGCTCGGGCACGCCGAGGCGCGAATTCCTGCATGTCGACGACGCTGCCGATGCGCTGGTCTGGCTGTTGAAGAATTATGCCGGCGACGGCCACGTCAATGTCGGTTCGGGGGAGGATGTCACCATTGCCGAGCTTGCCCAAACCGTCGCATCCGTCGCCGGCGTCGAGGCTACGATCGCCTTCGATACGACCAGGCCGGACGGCACGCCGCGCAAACTGATGGATGCGTCGCGGCTGTTTGCAACGGGATGGCGCCCGCGCTACGCGCTTCGCAGTGGATTGGAACAGACATATGCGTGGTTTCTCAGCCATGTTGAGAAGGGTGACGTCCGCCTCGGCGCGGCCTGATCCCAATCCTCAGCATGCAAAGTTGATTGCCGCGACCAGGGATGACGGGCTGGGCGGCCGGCTTCTGGCCATGGTCAATGCAAAGGCGCTTGCCGATGCGACAGGCCACCGCTTCGGATTCACCTGGAAGAGAGCCGTCTCGGACAAGACGTTTCACATTGTCGATACGGTCGACAAAATATTCAATCCCGAATTCATCGCGAAACACTGGCTGGGCGAAAAGATCAGAGAGACGGATCTCGAGGTTCTCAAGAAAGGGAAATTCACCCGCGCAAGCCTGAATGCGTCAGCCGGCCGAAGCTTCTTTCGGGGCTGGCTCTGCAACGATTTCAACGTTCTGGAGTCTTTTCGCGACAAGGGAAAGCGGATCGCGACATCCGAAACGATCAGGACTCTCGGCTTTTCCGAGCCGGTGAACCATGCGCTGCACGCGGCCCAGTCCTGTCAATTTCCGGGGCAAATGGCCGGGCTGCATCTGCGCAGCGGCGATATCGTTCGCGGCAAATACCGTTCGATGCTGAATTTCAACGGCAAGGTAATCCCTTCCACGCTGGCCAAGGCGATTGTGGCCGAGCTCGCGTCACAGGGTATTGCGACTCTGCTGGTCGGCCAGGATCGTGCGACGCTCGACTATCTGAGGTCGGAAACCGGCGCGTTGCTGACCGACGATTTCGGCGCCAACGAATTCGAGGATGAGACGCTTAGGGCATTTTTCGAGATGGGCCTTCTGGCGCGTTGCCAGCGGATCTACGCCGGCAGCAGCGTGTTCGCATCCGTGTCGTCGGTGATGAGCGGCATTCCACGCACCAGGACCACGGCGCTGTTCAGCCCGCCCCTGGCGGCGCAACTCATGCTCGAAGAGCTGGAGCGGCATCAGTCCGACTACCATCCATTCGAAGCGGCGTTCGGCTATCTGTCGGCGTTCCTGAACATTGAGGACGACATTAGCCCGGCGCAGGCAAGGGACATTCTCGGCAAAGGCTACGCGCTCGATCCTGGAAACGACGCCTATGCGCTCAAGATCGTGGCCTCTTATTTTCGCGAGAAGGATTACGCTGCAGGCGAAGCCATTTTGAAATCGCGCATGACGGCACAATTCGAGGCGCGTCCCAAGGTGCCGCTGCCGATGCTCGCCGCGCTGTCGCGCAAGACGGTGCACGGCTACGCCATGGGCAAGGATTTTGCGCCCTACGTTGCCGCGGCCAAGGCCGGTTATCCCTATGCCGCGGCGTGCGCGGCCCATATTCTGCATGAGGCATTGGAGGACATGGGGTCCGCATCGAGCATGGCCACGATAGCGATTAAGGCTGAACCCAAAAATAGAATCTTCAAGCAGGTCGCGCGGCAGATGGGGTCAGTTGCAGGTAAGTCTGGCCGGCTATCGCAACTGCGATTGCGGCTCCGGAAGGCAGGCATAAGAATTTAGCCCCTTCGCCACGGCCAGAAAGGTGCGATGCCTTCGTCCGGGTGGAAGAGAGGCTTTGCGGCGCCCGCCTCGGCGGCGGGAATCGTCGCTTCAGGGTCGTGGCGCACCAGATCGAGCAACAGCGGCCAACGCCGGTCCGCGTCGATCGCTTCCGAGGCTTGCCGACTGTCGACATTGGCCGCCAGCCAATGCAGAGCTTGAACCAGTCCCTGTCCCTGGTTCGCCCGGTGCTGCCAGAGGTCGTCACCGATCGACGTCAGGATGCGCGCCAATGTCGTCCAGCCCTGCAGAGCAAACAGGGTGTAGTGTATGGGCCGAGTGCGGGCTAGTTCCTTCGGCAGTGAGCCGTCCGACGCGATCTGATCTGCCAATCTCTCCCTGGCATGAAGTCCGATCCCGGCCAGCTTGGTGCTATCACCTAGGAAAGCTGCGATCGATGCTCGCTGTAAATCGTAAAAGACGCCGTGGTTGTTGGCGCGGTAAGACTCCGTCACCGCGGCGGGCGCAGTGTCCAGCCATGTGCTGTACGAACCAAGCCAGGATCTGAACGTTTCGCGCTCCGTTGCGTCCAATGCGCCGGCACGTTCAATCAGACGAACAGCATCGAGGAAGAAATAGAGATCCTTGAGCTCGATAATGCCGGTCCCGTTGCCTTCATTGTCGTCGTGGCCGAACCGTACCTGCGCGTATCGCATATGCGGGTTCATCCTTGTAGCGGGGTCGATGAACCAGGTGCGGATCAGCTTGGCGGCGTGGTTGGAATAGCTCGGCTCGTCAAGCACTGTCGCCGCCAGCGCAAGCACGGTGGTGTCGTCAAGCAATCGCTGCAAGCGGGTGCGATCGTAGGTCTCGCTGCCGGCTTCGTAGAGTGCGGTGCCGGGCGCACGCTCGCCGTCGCGCCGGATGAAGGGCAGGCCATCAGGCTTGCGGGGATCGGGCCACCAATAAGGCCCCGGTTGGAAATAATCGTGTCGGTCGCCGCTCGGCGCTACCGATGTCTTGTCAGTCACACTGAACGGACCTCGGGTGAGCGCCTGGTCGGCGCAGAGCCGCAGGAGCTGCCGAAGGTCGGCGTCCTTGTTCCTTGAGGCGGCGGTGAGCGCCTTCTCGTCGTAGAAAACCAGGTGCGACGGATCGAGCCTTGCAGAGATCACTGCGGCGTCGCAACGGTCAAGCATGGCGATGATCGCCTCGTCGCGGCTGAACGAGCGGGCGACGAATCCGGCCCGGCCGATTTCAAGATGCGCGCGCCCGGAATCCAGGCGCGCCACCCAGCCGGCGGTCTGGAAAAGTCCTGAATCCGCCGAGGGGGGCGGACGCGGGAAGTCCCACGGGTCGTCGCGAAATCGGTCCCAAAGCCCGGGAATGCCGAGCCGCCACAGCATTTCAACCTTGGGCCGGCGTCCGTAGGGATAAGTTTCGTCGAACAGCTCGGTCGTATCGGTTCTAAATATGATCTGCGGCTCTTCCGTAGCCGGCGGTTTGAAATTCTCGTCGAGCAGAGCCAGGTTTTCGACAATGCGCGCCATCGGCACGATGACATAGGGCAGATACGGCCTTGCCTCGATTGCCCCGCGTATCTGCTGGAATGCCTGCTCGGTCAGATAGCAGTTTCCGTCCCACGGCATCAGCCACTTCGCCCGCGTGCGGGCGATCTCAAGCGCCTTGTTGCGGGCGCCGTTGTTGTTCATCAGATAGCGGTTCTTGCTGTGCCTGATGAGCGTTTCGTAGCGCGCCGGCGTGAGTTCAGCTGATTGGCCGCTCTTGCCGGAAAACCGGAGTTGCTTTGCCGCCAACCTGTCGATGTCCCACGCAATCCGGCCATAGGCCTCGAGGTCGAAAGGGATGCGCACAAAGCTCTGGCCGCGGCCCTCCAGCAGCCTGACGATGCGGGCCTCCTCATCCGGATCGGCTATCCGATTGACGATCCAGAACTTGTCGCAGTCAGGAAAGGCAGGCTCATTGTCGAGGATGAAGCTGGCATTGTCGAAGGACTGCCCTTTGCGGTGCCGCGGCTCGAGATCGTTGCCAATGATGCGGACGAGCATGAAGCTGTCCTTCGCCGCCGCAATCGGCAAGGCAGGGTATGCGTGACGCGCCGCCCTGATGCGAAGCCTGACATCGCGCCTGTGTTCGAGCGTTCGCTTTGCCGCAACCAGCACGCCGCCAAGGCTTGAACCTGGCGATTGGAGATATTTCCTCGCCCGTCTGAGTTCGAGGTAGATGCGTCGCCAGGTCGCCTTCCGCTCCGCCGGAGTTGACGTCATGGCCACCCGCCGAAGCGAGCGCGCCAGTGGTCGGAGATCATCGATGTCGTCATTCGCATTGTTCCCCCGAACATCGCGTCTGTCCCCAGCCTTAAAGCCATCGCGCCCGGCCGTCACGACTGAAAATTTGCCCCAGGCATAGTCGTGCCCGCTCGCCAGCCTGCGCCGCGAAGGGCGACGCAGCGGCAACAGCCGTTGGCGCTCGATCAGCTATGATGCGGCTTTGGTCTGGATGGTGGGCGTGACAGGGATTGAACCTGTGACCCCTGCAATGTCAATGCAGTGCTCTCCCGCTGAGCTACACGCCCATCCGAAGCCGCGCATACACCATTTTTGATCCAGCGCGTCAATAGCCGGAAAAGGGAAAGAGGGGCTCGTTTTGTCGCGCCGCCAGGCGAGCCGCGGCATCGCGCCCGAAGTGCTTCAGGCGGCCTGCAGCATTTTTTCGACCTCATTGACGAGATCGCGCAGATGGAAGGGCTTCGACAGCACCTTGGCGTCTTTCGGCGCCTTGGAATCGGGGTTGAGCGCGACGGCCGCGAAACCGGTGATGAACATCACCTTGAGGTCGGGATCGATCTCGGTGGCGCGGCGGGCGAGCTCGATGCCATCCATCTCCGGCATGACGATGTCGGTCAGCAGCAGGGAGAACGGTTCTTCTCGCAGCCGCTCATAGGCGCTGGCGCCATTGTCGAAATCGCTGACTTGGTAGCCGGCCCGCTCCAGCGCCTTGACCAGGAACCGGCGCATGTCGTCGTCGTCTTCCGCCAGCAGAATGCGTGCCATCTTATCCCGTCCGAATCACCCCACCCAAGCCTGCCGTCCGGCAAACCCGTTAACCATCCTGTATATGAGGAGGTGACGGTAAACATCAAGTGAACACTGGCGGCATTAATCCTGATTTGACGGGGGTCCTGACATGCCGAAATGCTGGACATGCGGCCGATGAGATGGCAGTTTCCCATCATGATGCATTGCTGTTTCCGGGTTCGTTCAAATTGACGACGGCAGCCGAGGATTTTTCGGTCGTTCCACCCTTCGAAATCCGATCGGGCGCCGAGCAGCGCGTTCCCTTCGTCTTCAACTCACCGCATAGCGGCCGCTATTATCCCGACCGCTTCCTGGCCATGGCCAGGCTCGACCGCAACGCCATCCGCCGTTCCGAGGATTGCTATGTCGACGAGTTGTTCGGCGGCGCGGTGGCGCTCGGCGCGCCGATGCTGGCGGCGAATTTTCCCCGCGCCTATCTCGACGTCAATCGCGAACCGTGGGAACTCGACCCGCGCATGTTCGCCGAGCCGGTGCCGTCCTTCTGTAACATCCGCTCGGCGCGCGTCGCCGGCGGGCTCGGCACCGTGCCCAAGCTGGTGGGCGAGGGGCTCGACATCTATTCCGGCCGCCTGCCGCTGGCGGAGGCCGTGCAGCGCATCGAGGCCGTCTACAAGCCCTATCACGAGACGCTGAAGCGGCTTTTGACCAGGACCCATGCCAGGTTCGGCTATGCCGTGCTGATCGACTGCCATTCGATGCCGGCGAGCATCAGGGTGGGCGACAGCGGCCTGCGGCCGGACTTCATCGTCGGCGACCGTTTCGGCATCTCGGCCACGGCTGCGCTGACCGAGACGGCGATCGGCCTGCTGATCGGCATGGGCTATACCGTCGCCCACAACAAACCCTATGCCGGCGGCTTCATCACCGAGCATTACGGCCGTCCGGCGCGCCATCTGCATGCGCTGCAGATCGAGGTCAATCGCGGGCTTTACATGAATGAGCGGACGTTCCAGAAATCGGCTGGTTTCGATGCGCTGGCCGACGATATGGCGCGCTTTTCGGCGGATCTGATGGCGATGCCCGACCACCATTTCATCGACCTGCCGCTGGCTGCCGAATGACGCCGGAGCGGCGGCTATCCATGAGATCCCGCGCCAGCCATGCGGCGGCGTAAAAAAAGACCGCATCGTTTGCACGACACGGTCGAAGTCTAGGGAGGAAACGCCCAAGGAGGGCATGGACAGGAAAACCTGTCCGACAACAAAGTTATTGTGCGATGCACAAATGTCAACCGACTCCACCCTTTTTTAATTCACTCTGATGTGGAAATTGCGCTTCGCTTGCGCTGATGTGATATTTTGGCAACAGTTATCTCAGTGATAAATCGATAAACCGGCTTGTTTTGGCGCAAAAGTGCCGGCAGACCGGGTCGGGCACTCTGCAATGCGGGAGAATCAGGTGGACATCAGCATCGATTTCATGCGCCGGATCGCGCAAGCGGCGGCGGCTGAAACCTTGCCGCGGTTCCGCGCCCAGGGCGCGGTGGCCAACAAGGAAAAAGGCAGTTTCGATCCGGTCACGGAAGCCGACCGCGAGACGGAACGCGCCATCCGGGCGATGATATCGGCCGAGTATCCCGATCACGGCATTTTGGGCGAAGAGCACGGCAGCGAGAACGTCTCCAGCCGGCATGTCTGGGTGATCGATCCCATCGACGGCACCCGCGCCTTCATTTCCGGCCTGCCGGTATGGGGGACGCTGGTCGGTCTCACGGTCGACGGTGACGCTGTCGCCGGCATGATGGCGCAGCCCTTCACCGGCGAGCTGTTCTACGCCAACGCTTCCGGCTCCCACTATGAGGGCCCAGGCGGCCCGCGCGAGCTGTCGACCCGCAAGACGACGAAGCTCGATGAGGCGACCTTGTTCACCACCACGCCGGCGCTGTTCAAGGGCGAGGCGCGTACACGTTTCGACAAATTCGAAAAAGAGGTCCAACTCGTCCGCTATGGCGCCGACTGCTACGCCTTCGCCATGATCGCCTCGGGCAGCGTCGACATCGTCGCCGATCCCGGACTGAAGCCTTACGACATCGTGGCGCTGATCCCGATTATCGAAAAGGCTGGCGGCGTCGTCACCACCTTCGACGGCGGCCCGGCGGAAAAGGGCGGCGACATACTGGCCGCGGCGACGCCGGAACTTCACGCGGCGGCGATGGCGGCTCTGCGCGGCTGATATTCTGTCAGCGCGGCGTGATCGAACGCTGGAATTCCGCCGGGGTTCGTCCATAGACCTGCCTGAACGCTGAACTGAAATGGCTGTGGCTGGAGAAGCCGAGGTCCATGCCGAGCGTCGTCAGATTGTCGTAGCGGCCAAGAAGGTCGAGCGCGCGCGCCAGCCGCAGGCGCAGATGATAGCGGTAGAGCGGCATCGCCTCGACCTGCTGGAACACTTGCGTCAGATAAACCGGTGATACCCCGACTTCAGCGGCAATCTCCGCCAGTGTCCAGCGCCGCGACAGGTCCGAGGACAGGACGAGCTTGGCGCGGTCGACCAGCTTCTGCCGGCCGGCGCTGGCACCGGCAGCATGCGAAGTGCGCTCGCCGAGGGAGCGCCGCACCAGCGTCAGCGCCAGGGTTTCGGCCTCCAGCGTTTCGGCAATGTTGCGGCTCAGGCTGTGGCGCAGCACTGCCACCAGTGCCTGAGCCCGCGGGTCGATGCGGCGGCGCTGACGGCGAAACGCCAACGCGCTGCCCGAGCGCAGCTGCTCCTTCGGCGTCAGTTCCTGCAGCTGCGCCTCCTCGATGACGAGATCGAGGCAGGAATCGCCACCCTTGACCGGGTGGCTGATCCGATAGGGCTCGGCCTCATTGAAGAACAGCAACTGGTTGGCTTCGGCGACCGCATCGTTGCGGCCGACATGGCGCACGAAGACACCGCGATAGGGAAACACCAGATGGGTGGCCGCGGTGCATTCTTCTTCGCTCTTGTGCCGGCATTCGCCGCTGCAGACGACGTCCCTTACCCTGACGGTGCCGGTGTCCAGGAGCATCTGTACCGTGAACTGAGACATGGCCATCGCGTTCCCTTTGCGCCGGAAGCTATCCCGGCACTTTAGGCGATCGGCCTGCCCAGACCTGTCAGGAGACTCACCTGTCAGAGTTTTCGCAAACAGCCCGGCTCAGTCCCACAAGCGGCGCATATATTCCGTGTGGGCCTCTCCGCGCGACAGGCCAATGTCCTTGAGCTGTTCGTCGGTCATTTCGAGCAAGGCAAGCCGGCTTCGACGTCTCTCCAACTGACGGCCGACCCAATTGGCCGCCGCGATGCCTTGTGTTTGCAAGGACCGCCAGAAGGTCGCGGTTCGAGTTGTCGGCTGATGTGCCAGGCATTGCACCATCGTTGCATGATCGGGGCGCATCGCTCATGCCTCCCCGTTGCCGACCACTGAGGCGCCGGCTACCGAGGCGCCGGCTTCGTTCAATGCAATCGCGCATTCCTCGCAGCAGACCTCGACGGTCTTGCCGCCGACCTTGACGCGGATCGGGTTGGCGTCCAGCTGGCAATCGCAGGCAGCGCAGGTTTTCTCGGTCATGATGTCATCTCCTTGGCGTTCAGTTCGACGCGGAGAGATGAGCATTCCGGGGCGGCACCGGCTGTCAGAATCTTTAGCTCTTTGCGTGCTGCTGGCGCTGCCGCGCGGTCCTCCTGACAGAAAGCTGTCAGCAGGCGTAAGCTCTAGGCGCCACAACCTGCGGTGCTGGCGGCATCAGGCCGTGGGGTCGTCGTTGCCGGGAATGAAGGCGTCGAAGGCGGCCAGCAACTGCTCGCGATAGACATCGGCCTCCTGCAGGATCTCGTGCTTGGCGCCATCGATCATCAGCAGCGAGCCGACGCGCAGACGCCTGGTGTAGGCTTCCACGGCCTTGGTCGAGACGACCTGATCGGCGCCGGCGGCGATCATGAGGAGGGGGATCTGAATCTTCGCCATGAAGTCCGGCTCGCTGATGGCTTCGCTTGCCTTGATGGCGGCCCGCAGCCAGCGGATCGTCGGGCCGCCGAGCGCCAATTGTGGATAGTCCTCGTAGATTTTCGTGTTGCGCTGATAGCGCTCAGGGTCCGATGTCACCTTGTTGACGGCAAAGGGCAGGGTCTGCCTGGGTCTAGGCCCCCAGGCGGCATAGAGCCGGCCAAGGCCGAGAAAGCACAAGAGCGAGCAGACGCGGCGCACCGTTTTTGCAGACAGCGGAAAATCGGGCACCGTCAGGAATGGTGCGATCAGCACCATGCGGCGCACCCGGTTGACCATCGACGGCGCGGCGAGCAGCGCAATCACGGCTCCGGCCGAATGGGCGAGGATGTAGTACGGGCCGCGGCAGTCGGGCAGCACGATGTCCTCGAACAATTGTTCGAGATCGCCGGTGTAATCGTAGAAGGAGCGGACATAGCCGCGTTGCGGGTCTCTGATCAGCCGGTCCGAACCGCCCTGGCCGCGCCAGTCGAGCGTGGCGACGCCGAGGCCGCGATCAGTCAGGTTGCGGATGGTCTCGAAATATTTTTCGATGCACTCGTTGCGGCCGGGCAGCAGGACGACCGTGCCCTTCAGCGGCCGCGTGACCGCGGCAAAAAGGCCGTAGCGGATCTTCTTTCCGTCGCGCGTGGTGAAGAAGCCGCCGGCGACATTTTGCGGCGGCGGATTGCCTGGCGTGGGGTGGAAGAGGTCCGTCATTCGGCGCTTGCGTCTTCGTGGTGTCTCACCCCGCAGGGCGTCGGCATGGTGATAGACGCCAATGGATGAAAAGCAAAGGGAGGGGCGCCTAGGGGGCGGACGAACAGCGAGCAAGGCCGGAAGCAGCCTGCGGCGGCGTGCTTCCGGCCTCTGTCGATCCGGGAGGAAGGGACGTTACACCCGGTTCGGCCTCGTCGCGGCGCCTTCTTCCAGCGCCGCCTGGTTCTTGATCCTGGGTGCACTCTAGCCCCGGCCGGCTGAACGGGCGCCGAAGCGGCGGTTCATCTGCCGTTCATCGACGCCTCAATTCACAGCTGTTCAAAAATCCTTGAAATGCGCTTTTGCGCTCCCCAAATGATGGATGCAGCCGCCGATGTCGGGGCTGCTGGTCCACCCGAAACGCCTTTTTCAGGGTTTCGTAGCGGCCATACGCAAACCATGTTGCTCAACAGGAGAACACCTCATGCGTCACGTTGATTTTTCCCCGCTTTATCGCTCGACCGTCGGCTTCGACCGCCTGTTCACCATGCTCGACTCGCTGGCCCAGCCCGATGGCGCGCAGACCTATCCGCCCTACAATATCGAGCGCACCGGCGAGAACGCCTATCGCATCTCGATGGCGGTTGCCGGCTTCTCGGATGAAGAGATCTCGATCGAAGCCCACCGCAACGTGCTGACCGTCAAGGGCGAGCGCAAGGAAGAGGGCAATGGCGAAGGCTCCGAACTGCTCTATCGCGGCATTGCCTCGCGTTCCTTCGATCGCCGCTTCCAGCTTGCCGACCATGTCGAGGTCGTGGGCGCCACGCTGAAGAACGGCCTGCTCTTCGTCGATCTCACCCGCAACATCCCCGAGGAGCTGAAGCCGCGCAAGATCGCGATTACCGCGAGCTCCGAGAAGGCCAAGCAGATCGAGGCCAAGAACGCCGCGTAATCAAGACGGCGGCGTCACGCCCAAGGGACGTAGTAACGCCCAGAAATAGAAGCGTCTCCTCCCGAGACGAAAGCGGCGCCGCGAGGCGCCGCTTTTTTGTTGCGCGGAATCTGTGTCACCCAGAACCGGGAGTTCTGGCTCTTTTGGAACAGGCGCCGTCTTCCCATGAAGGGCGATGTCTGATTTCTCCTTGGCGCTGACGGCCACAATTGCCGCCACCTTCCTGCTCGCCGGCCTCGTCAAGGGCGTTACCGGCATGGGCCTGCCGACGCTGGCAATGGGCCTGCTCGGCACCATCATGCCGCCGGTCGCCGCGGCCTCGCTGCTGATCGTGCCGTCCTTCGTCACCAACATCTGGCAGCTGTTCGCGGGACCGAGCTTTGCCTCGATCCTCAAGCGGCTATGGCTGATGATGATCGGCATCGTTGCCGGCACGCTGGCCGGCTCATGGCTGCTCGCCAGCGACAACGTCAAATGGACGACCGCCGGCCTCGGTGCCGCGCTGATCGTCTATGCCGTCTATACGCTGCTGGCGCGGCAATTGACGGTCCCGATGTCGGCCGAACGCTGGTCGTCGCCCATTATCGGTTTTCTTACCGGCCTCGTTACCGGCGGCACCGGCGTGTTCGTCGTCCCTGCGGTGCCCTACATCCAGGCATTGGGGTTGATCCGCGAGGACCTGATTCAGGCGCTCGGTCTTTCCTTCACCGTATCGACCATCGCGCTTGCCGCCGGCCTTGCCTCGCATGGCGCCTTCCAGGTCGAGCATATCGCGATGTCGTCGCTGGCGGTCCTGCCTGCGCTGCTCGGCATGTGGCTGGGACAGTTGGTGCGGCAGCGGATCAGCCCGGCGACCTTCCGGCGCTGGTTCCTGATTTTCTTGATCCTGCTTGGCCTGGAGTTGTTGGTGCGGCCTTTCTTGGCCTAGCGGCCTTTGCCGGTTGCGAGCACGGCCTCGACGTTTTGCCGATGAACGGGTTCGTACAGCGCGAAGTACTCTACCGCACCGGTGGCGAACATGTCGGCGCCGAAGGTTTTCAAATCCTGCTTCGCCAGATCGGGCTCGTGCCGGCAGCGAAGCAGTTTTTGGACGTAGGCTTGCGTGGCGGCGATGAGGCCTTTGTCGTAGCCGCCTCGTTCGATCGCTTCGAGCGAACCGTGATTGGGCAGGATGCGGTCCATCGGCCAGCCGGCCATGCGTTCGAGATCGACCAGATGTTGCGCCAGACGATCCGCCTCGCTGACATAGGTGATCGGATCCTCGAGTGTGTCGCCTGCCAGGAGCAGGCCGGTTTCGGGAATGAACAGCACCGTGCCGTCATGGCTGTGGATTTCGACTTGGCGCAACTCGACGGCGATCGATCCAACCGTGAGGTCGAGGCTGCCTTCGAAGGTCCTGTTCGGCAGCACGAGCGGCTTGATCGGCGGAATGCCGCCTTCGATCTCGGCCCGGTTTTGCATCAGCGCCGAGGCGGTGAGCGTGTTGGCGATGATCTCGCAATCCTGAAACACCTCATTGCCGGCAATATGATCGTCATGCCAGTGGCTGAGCACGACCCGGATCGAGCTGACGCCCATGGCTTCGAGCGTCTGTCTGATATAGCGCGCGTGCGGTAGCGAAATATGGGTGTCGTAGACAAGAGCGTGCGGCCCGTCGACAACGGCATAGGTGCAGATGCCGAGGGCATAGGCACCGTCGTCCAGCCAGTTCGGCTCGTCCGACCAGGCGCGAACGCCGTCGATGCGGCCATCGTAGAAGCCAAGCACGTTTGGCGCCGGGCGAACCAGCCGCATGGTTGAGCCGAGAGGTGGCTTGGTCATCGGAAAAGCTCAGGTGATCATGTGGCCGAGGTGGTCGACTTCTTCAGCGGTCGTGGCGAAGCTGGCGACGAAGCGGTAGATCGCTTCATTGTCGCCGAGGTGGCCGTCGAAGCTTTGCGGCACGCCCCATTCGTAGAATTTGGCGCCGTCGCCTTGCATTTTTTCCCCCTTGCTGCGGTCGAGAATGGCGAACACTTCATTGGCCTGCGGCAGCCAGGCCAGCCGGCCGGCCGGCGCGTCCTCGATCGCCGCGGCCAGCCTTGCGGCCATCGCATTGGCGTGGCGCGCCATCCTCAGCCACAGATCGTCGGCAAAATAGGCCTCGAACTGGGCCGAGATGAAGCGCGCCTTGGAGAAGGTTTGCCCGGCGCGCTGGCGAAGCAGGCGCAGGTCGCGCGCCACCTCGGGGTTGAGGACGACGACCGCGTCGGCCATCCAGCAGCCATTCTTGGTGCCGCCGAAGGAGATGATGTCGACACCGCTCTTCCAGGTCATTTCGGCAGGGCTGATGTCTGTCGCCGCAACGGCGTTGGCGAAGCGCGCGCCGTCCATGTGCAGCGGCAGCTTGTGACGGCGAGCCACCTCCGAGACAGCTTTGACGTCGTCGACGGTGTAAACGGTGCCGACTTCGGTCGCCTGGGTGATTGTCACCGCCATCGGCTGGCCGGCAGGGACGAGATCCTGCGAATAGCGCTTGATGGCCCGGTCGAGCGCCTGCGGATTGATGCGCCCCAGAGGTCCCGGGACGGGCGACATACGCGCGCCGCCGGTGTAAAAACCCGCGGCGCCGAATTCATCGACATTCATATGCGCTTCCGCATGGCAGAAGGCGACGCCGCCGATCCGGTTCAACGACGCCATGGACAGCGCGTTGGCCGCCGTGCCGGTGGCAACGAAGAAGACCGCGACCTCGCGCTCGAAAATCTCGTTGAAGCGCTTGTAGAGGGCGCGGTCGAGGTCGCCATCGCCATAGGCGGTGGCGATGCCGGCAGCATGGCGGGTCAGGTTGGCCGAGATATCGGGATGGACGCCCGCCCAGTTGTCGGATGCAAAGAACATTCGGAAAGTCCATGTCTGATTGCGAAAAGGAGCGCGACCATGGCTGCTTCGGGGTTTGACGCGCAAGGGCCAAGGGCTGAAAAAGCGGTAAAGCCAGCGGCTGATCACGAAGGCGTGCAGGGACCGAAGTTTTCGTTTCGACTGCGCGTCGCGTAATTTTCTGTCGCCAAACGTCCAAGATTTTTGTGAATCGGTCTTGTGTGTGCCCGGGATTTCTGCCATAAAAATTTAGGACAGTAGTGCTGTCTTATTTTGTCGCACAAGTCAGGCTGGATTGGCGTATCATTTGGGCCACTCCGGCCGTTGCCGCGAGCGACGGGTAGACGGCTCGGCTGTGGCCTGTACGATACCGGATACGAGCCGGCGGCGCATCGCTCGGTTCGCCAAGGATTTCGCAAGACGTGCCGCAAGAATGAGAGCGGAAGCCAGTCGCTTCCCAAGGTAGACCAGCGCCCCAAACGCAAGAAGTGCCAGGGGCCGGAACGGAGGACAGGACGATGACGGAACTGACGCCATCTGCGATTACCGGCCAGGCCGCGCAGACGAAAGCGGCAGCCGTTAAAAAACCATCCATTACCACTGGCCTGACCAAGGGCGGCCGAACCACCAATGGTATGGCCGCGCAGGGTCTCTATGATCCGCGCAACGAGCATGACGCCTGCGGCGTCGGCTTCATCGTCAACATGAAGAACGTCAAGTCGCACCAGATCGTCAAGGACGGGCTGTTCGTGCTCGAAAACCTGACGCATCGCGGCGCCGTCGGCGCCGATCCGCTGATGGGCGACGGCGCCGGCGTGCTGGTGCAGATTCCAGACCGTTTCTTCCGCGAGGAGATGGCGGCCCAGGGCGTCGAACTGCCGGCGGCTGGGCAATACGGCGTCGGCCACTGGTTCATGCCGCAGGACGCTGCACTGCGCGCTCATGTCGAAGACATCATCGCCGAATCGGCGCAGTCCGAGGGGCTGCCGCTGCTCGGTTTCCGTGACGTGCCGGTCGACAATTCATCGCTGTCGAAGGCACCCGATATTGCGGCATCCGAACCGTTCCATCGCCAGGTCTTTATCGGCCGCACGGCCGACATTGCCGACGACGAGGAATACGAGGCCAGGCTGTACCTGCTGCGCAAGGTCATTTCCGGCCGTATCTACGCCGAGAACGACAACAGGGATATCGGCGCCTACTGCGTGTCGCTGTCGGCACGCACCATCGTCTACAAGGGCATGTTCCTGGCCTATCAGGTCGGCGCCTACTACAAGGATCTGTCGGATCCGCGTTTCGAGACGGCGCTGATCCTCGTCCACCAGCGTTTCTCGACCAACACCTTCCCATCGTGGAAGCTGGCGCATCCCTACCGCATGGTCGCGCATAATGGTGAGATCAACACGGTGCGCGGCAACAACAACTGGATGGCGGCGCGCCAGGCCTCGGTCGATTCCGAACTGTTCGGCAACAACATCTCGAAGCTGTGGCCGATCTCCTATGACGGCCAGTCCGACACTGCGTGCTTCGACAATGCGCTCGAATTCCTGTTCCAGGGCGGCTACAGCCTCAGCCACGCCATGATGATGCTGATCCCGGAAGCCTGGGCTGGCAACAAGCTCATGGATGCCGACCGCAAGGCTTTCTACGAATACCATGCAGCGCTGATGGAGCCGTGGGATGGGCCGGCCGCGGTCGCCTTTACCGATGGCCGCCAGATCGGCGCCACGCTCGACCGCAACGGCCTGCGCCCGGCGCGCTACATCGTCACCGACGACGACCGCGTCATCATGGCCTCGGAAGCCGGCGTGCTGCCGGTGCCGGAGGAGAAGATCGTCAAGAAGTGGCGGCTGCAGCCCGGCCGCATGCTTCTGATCGACCTCGCCAAGGGCCGCATCATTTCCGACGAGGAGATCAAGTCGGAGATCGCGACCAGGCACCCGTACAAGACCTGGCTCAACAACACGCAGCTGATCCTCGAAGATTTGAAGCCGGTCGAGCCGCGCGCGCTGCGCAAGGATGTCAGCCTGCTCGATCGCCAGCAGGCGTTCGGCTACAGCCAGGAAGACACCAAGCTGTTGATGTCGCCGATGGCGACCACCGGCCAGGAAGCCGTGGGTTCGATGGGCACCGACACGCCGATCTCGGCGATGTCGGACAAGTCGAAGCTGCTCTACACCTATTTCAAGCAGAACTTCGCCCAGGTCACCAACCCGCCGATCGACCCGATCCGCGAGGAGTTGGTGATGAGCCTGGTGTCGTTCATCGGGCCGCGGCCGAACATCTTCGATCTGGTCGGCAATTCGCGCCGCAAGCGGCTCGAAGTGCGCCAGCCGATCCTGACCAATGGCGATCTGGAAAAGATCCGCTCCATCGGCCACACCGAGGACCGTTTCGATACCAAGACGATCGATATCACCTATGGGTCGAGCGAGGGCGCGGCCGGCATGCAGGGCGCCGTCGAACGTCTGTGCGAGCGGGCGGAAGCAGCTGTCGCCGGCGGCTACAACATCATCATCCTGTCCGACCGCCAGGTCGGTCCGGACCGCATCGCCATCCCGGCACTGCTGGCGACGGCGGCGGTGCATCACCACCTGATCCGCAAGGGCCTGCGCACCGCGGTCGGTCTGGTCGTCGAATCCGGCGAGCCGCGCGAAGTGCATCATTTCTGCTGCCTCGCGGGCTATGGCGCCGAGGCGATCAATCCGTACCTCGCCTTCGACACGCTGCTCGATATGCACAAGCGCGGCGAACTGCCAGCGGAGGTCGACGCCTACGAAGTCGTCTCGCGCTACATCAAGTCGATCGGCAAGGGCATCCTCAAGGTGATGTCCAAGATGGGCATCTCGACCTACCAGTCCTATTGCGGCGCGCAGATCTTCGACGCCATCGGGCTTAAGTCGGATTTCGTGCAGCAGTATTTTACCGGCACCGCGACGCTGATCGAAGGCGTGGGCCTGGACGAGGTTGCGGCCGAGACGCTCAGCCGCCACACCGATGGTTTCGGCAACGACCCGGTGCTGCGCAACAGTCTCGAGGTCGGCGGCGAGTACATGTACCGCATGCGCGGCGAAGCCCATATGTGGTCGCCCGACGCCGTCGCCACCTTGCAGCACGCCGTGCGTCAGGGCTCGTGGGAGACGTTCAAGGAGTATTCGGCGCAGATCGACAGCGAGACGGCCCGTGCCCAGACCATTCGCGGCCTGTTCAGGATCAAGCTGGCGGAAGAGACCGGCCGCAAGAAAGTCGCGATAGAGGACGTGATGTCGGCGGCCGACATCGTCAAGCGCTTCTCGACCGGGGCGATGTCGTTCGGCTCGATCTCACGCGAAGCGCACACCACGCTGGCGCGCGCCATGAACCAGATCGGCGGCAAGTCGAACACCGGCGAGGGCGGCGAAGAAGCCGACCGTTATCTGCCGCTGCCCGGCGGCGGCAAGAACCCCGAACGTTCGGCGATCAAGCAGGTCGCTTCGGGGCGGTTCGGCGTGACGGCCGAGTATCTCGTCAATTCCGATGTCATGCAGATCAAGGTCGCGCAGGGCGCCAAGCCAGGCGAGGGCGGCCAGCTGCCTGGCCACAAGGTCGACGCAACAATTGCCAAGGTCCGGCACTCGACGCCCGGCGTCGGCCTGATCTCGCCGCCGCCGCATCACGACATCTATTCGATCGAGGATCTGGCGCAGCTGATCTACGACCTGAAGAACGTCAATCCAGCCGCCGACGTCTCGGTCAAGCTGGTGTCGGAAGTCGGTGTCGGCACGGTTGCGGCCGGTGTCGCCAAGGCGCGCGCCGACCACATCACCATTTCGGGCTATGATGGCGGCACCGGCGCGTCGCCGCTGACCTCGCTCAAGCATGCCGGCAGCCCGTGGGAAATGGGCCTTGCCGAGACGCACCAGACGCTGGTGCTCAACGGCCTTCGTTCGCGCGTGGCGCTGCAGGTCGATGGCGGCCTGCGCACGGGGCGCGACGTCATCATCGGCGCGCTGCTCGGCGCCGACGAGTTCGGCTTCTCGACCGCGCCGCTGATCGCGGCCGGCTGCATCATGATGCGCAAGTGCCATCTCAACACTTGCCCGGTCGGCGTCGCGACGCAGGACCCGGTGCTGCGCAAGCGCTTCAAGGGCACGCCCGAGCATGTCATCAACTTCTTCTTCTATGTTGCGGAAGAGGTGAGGGGGCTGCTCGCCGAAATGGGCTACACCCATATCGACCAGATCATCGGCGACAGCGATTTGCTGGAAAAGCGCGAGATGATCCAGCACTGGAAGGCGCGCGGGCTCGATTTCGGCAAGATGTTCTTCAAGCCGGATGCGCCGCATGAAGCGGTGCACTGGACCGAGCGGCAGAAGCACCCGATCGACGATGTGCTCGACCGCAAGCTGATCGAACTGGCAAAGCCGGCGCTTGAGGCCAAGCAGCCGGTCAAGATCGAGGTCGACATCCGCAATGTCGACCGCTCGACGGGCGCCATGCTGTCGGGCGAAGTGGCCAAGCGCTTCAGGCACAAGGGCCTGCGCGAAGACACGATCCAGGTGAAGCTGACCGGCACCGCCGGCCAGTCCTTCGGCGCCTTCCTGGCGCGCGGCATCTCGTTCGATCTCGTCGGCGCCGCCAACGACTATGTCGGCAAGGGCCTGTCGGGTGGCCGCATCGTCATCCGGCCGCCGGAAGGGTCCAAGATCGTCGCGGCTGAATCGATCATCGTCGGCAATACGGTGCTCTATGGCGCCACCGAGGGCGAGGCCTATTTCGCCGGTGTCGCCGGCGAACGCTTCGCGGTGCGCAACTCGGGTGTGGCCGCCGTCGTCGAAGGCGTCGGCGATCACGGCTGCGAGTACATGACCGGCGGCATCGTCGTCGTCATCGGCCAGACTGGCCGCAACTTCGCTGCCGGCATGTCGGGCGGCGTCGCCTATGTGCTGGACGAGGCCGGCGATTTCGCCGCGCGCTGCAACATGGCGATGGTCGAGCTGGAGCCGGTTCCAGAAGAAGACGATCTGATGGAAAGGCTGCTGCACCATGGCGGCGACCTGGACCACAAGGGCCGCGTCGACGTCTCCGGCGACATGACCAGCCATGACGAGGAACGGCTCTACCAGCTGATCTCGAACCACGTGCATTTCACCGGTTCGGTGCGCGGCCGCGAGATCCTCGACGACTGGACGACCTTCCGGCCGAAATTCCGCAAGATCATGCCGGTCGAATACCGCCGCGCTTTGATCGAGATGGAACGCATGCGCATGGGCGTGGCGGCGGAATAGGCTTTTGAACTTGCCGGGAGGCCCAGGCTTCCCGGCTGAATTTTTCAGCGACAGTTTGACCTCGGATGCAAGGTTGCCATGGCTGCCTCAAGGGGTTAACGGGTGCGGCGAACCCCGCACCATCTGGACAGCAGGAACTGGACTATGGGCAAGGTAACAGGCTTTCTCGAAATCGACCGGCAGGTACACAAGTACCAGCCGGCCTCCGACCGCATCCGGCATTTCCGCGAGTTCACGCTGCCGATGTCGGACAAGGAGGTCGAGAAACAGGCCGCGCGCTGCATGGATTGCGGCATTCCGTTCTGCCACGGGCCGACCGGTTGCCCGATCCACAACCAGATCCCTGACTGGAACGACCTCGTCTATAATGGCGACTGGGACAATGCGATCCGCAACCTGCATTCGACCAACAATTTCCCGGAATTCACCGGCCGCATCTGCCCAGCGCCCTGCGAGGAAGCCTGCACGCTGAACCTCGAGGACATTCCGGTCGCCATCAAGACGGTCGAGCAGGCGATCGCCGACAAGGCCTATGAGACCGGCCATATCCGGCCCTATCCGCCGGAAAAGAAGACGGGCAAGCGGGTCGCCGTCATCGGCTCCGGCCCGGCCGGCATGGCGGCCGCGCAGCAGCTCGGCCGCGCCGGGCACGAGGTCAGTGTCTATGAGCGTGAGAGCCGCCCCGGCGGGCTGATGCGCTATGGCATTCCCGACTTCAAGATCGAGAAGCACTATATCGACCGTCGCATCGAGCAGATGCAGGGCGAGGGCGTGACTTTCCATTGCGGCGTCAATGTCGGCGTCGACAAGCCTGTGGCAGAGCTGCTCGCCGAATACGACGCGGTGCTCTATTGCGGCGGTTCGGAATCGCCACGCCCGGCCAACATTCCGGGCGACGATCTCGGCGGCGTCTATGATGCCATGCCCTATCTGGTGCAGCAGAACCGCCGGGTTGGCGGCGAGCCGATCCAGTCGGTGGCGTGGCCTTCGCATCCGATCATCGCCGGTGGCCAGCATGTCGTCGTCGTCGGCGGCGGCGATACCGCGTCCGACTGCGTCGGCACTGCCTTCCGCCAGGGCGCGGTGCGTGTCACCCAGCTCGACATCCGCCCGCAGCCGCCGGAGAAGGAAGACAAGCTTGCGGTCTGGCCCTACTGGGCGACCAAGATGCGGACCTCGTCCTCGCAGGCCGAAGGTGCCGAGCGCGAATTCCAGGTCGCGACGCTCGAATTCATCGGCGAGGATGGCCAGTTGACCGGCGTCAAGTGCTGCGAGGTCGACGAGAAGCGCAAGCCGATCGCCGGCACCGAATTCGTCATCCGCGCCGATCTGGCCTTCATCGCCATCGGCTTTGCCGGGCCGGCTGCCGTGGGCGTGGCGAAGGAACTGGAAGGTGAGATGAAAATCACCACCGACAGCCGGCGTTCGCGGAATGTCGAAGCCAACGATCGCGACTACAAGACCAGCGTCGACAAGCTTTTTGCCGCCGGCGACGTGCGCCGCGGCCAGTCGCTGGTGGTGTGGGCGATCCGGGAGGGCCGCCAGGCGGCGCGCTCGATCGACGAAGCGCTGATGGGGACGACGGTACTCCCCCGCTAACGGTTGATTGCCGTCGTCGTATCCGTGGCGGCAGCGGCCTTGGGCGGCCAGGAGAAATCGTCGGCGCGGCCGGGTGATGCCTCGGGCGCTTTGCCTTCGAGGATGAGTTTTTCACCGGGCAGAGCCGGATTGGCCTTTGGCGCCGCCGCGGCGCCGAGAAGTTCGGTGCCGCCGTCGAGCGCTGGATCGTTGAGCAGCATCGGAACGGTGCGGTCGACTACAATCGGGGCGGCGGGCAGCGACGGTGCTTCGACCGGGGCGCCGGCGGGTGCTGCAGCCGTCACCACGCTGCCCGGCGCTGCCAGGCCGAGGATCTTGGCCAGCGGCTTTTCGGTGTAGAAGGCGAGCTTGCGCTTGCCGGCTTTCGAGACGTTGATGCCGTCGTCGGAGCGCAGCCGCACGGCCTGGCCGTTAATATCGGGGCCGGTGGTGACGAAGGCGCCGTTCTCGTCGACGAACCCGTCCCAGACATCGACGAATTCGCCGCCGTTCTTCTCGGCGGCCGAGTGGTAGATGTCGTTGAAGGCGAGCATGTCGGAGGTCATCTTCGGCGCCTTGAAGGCCGGCATGCCGACCCACAGATACGGTACTTTGGTCGACGCCAGCGCTTCGCCGAATGCCTCGGTCCGGCGCTCGTATTCCTTGGTCCAGTTCTCCGAACGCGGCTGTTCGCGCACGTCGTTGACGCGCATCTGCTGACGGTCGTTGGAACCCAGCATGACAACCACGGCGGAAGGTTTTTCGGTCTCGATCAGCGATTTGACCTGTTCGGGCCAATTGTAGACGTCATCGCGCACGAAGCCTGACGAGCCGTTGGCGCGCTGGACGATCCTGATGGCGGGGTTGGCGGCAAAGGCGGTGTCGAGGCCCTCGGCAAGGCCGCTCGCCATGAAATCGCCGATCACCAGGATGACGCGGGAATCCGGCGCCTTCTCGACAATCGGAACGGCAGGTTCAACGGGCGCACGGGGCTTTTTCTTGACCTTCGGCTTTGCCTTTCGGATGTCGAGCGGCGGCTCGATGCGTTCGCTGCGGCGCGGGAACAACAGGTCGCGCAGCGACCAGCCGCGGTCCTGCGGTTGTTCCTGCGCAAAAGCCGGTGTGTGGAAAGTGCCGGCGACTCCCGTCGCCAGGACAACGATGGCCAGAACGAGGATCGGCAAGCGGAAAACGATCACACGGATACGCGCTGCCGAAACCAAGCTCCCTCTCCATCCCTTTGTGCATGACCCTCGCAGGGATCATGCGCAGATCGATGCTACAGCGTCCCTTGCGCGTCGCAAATGCGCTGCACTGCAGCTGGCCCTATTTCTTTCTGAGCCATTTGAGCACTTCCATGCTCGGATACCCGTCCTGGTTCAAGCCGACCTTTGCCTGATAGGTCATGATGGCGGTTTTCGTGCCGTCACCGATCTTGCCGTCGAACTTGCCGTCGTAAAGCCCGTGCTGCGAAAGCCGCTTCTGCAACTCCTGCCTTTCCTCGAAGGACAGTTTGGTGAAAGGCCGCTTCCAGTCCTGCACCAGACCACTAGAGCCGGCGATTTCGTCAGCAAGAAGGCCGACGGCAAGGGCATACTTGTCGGCGTTGTTGTAGGCCTTGATGACGGAGAAGTTCTTGATCATCAGGAAGGCCGGTCCGCCGCGGCCGTCCGGCACTTTCAGCGTTGCCTTGTCGGTTGCGTTCTTGAACGGCTTGCCGTTGGCCCTGGCGACGCCGAGCGCCTGCCATTGCGCCAGCGTCTTTGAGCCGGCGGGCAGTTTGCCAGCCGGAATGGTGACCTCGTAGCCCCAGGTCTTGCCGCCCTGCCAGCCATTCTTCTTCAACAGATTGGCTGATGTCGCCAGCGCATCTGGGATCGAATTCCAGATGTCGCGCTTGCCGTTGCCGTCCATGTCGACGGCATAGTGTTGGTAGCTGGTCGGGATGAACTGGGTCTGGCCCATGGCGCCGGCCCAGGAGCCCATCAGATGGCTTTCGTCGATGTCGCCGGTCTGCAGGATCTTCAGCGCCGCGACCAGCTGGGTGCGGGCGAATTTCGACCGCTTCGGGTCGCCATAGGCGAGCGTCGCCAGCGAGCGGATGACATTGCGCATGATGTCGTTGCGCTTGAGGATCTCGCCATAGTTCGATTCCATGGACCAGATGGCGAGCAGGATGTAGCGGTCGACGCCGAACCTCGCTTCGATCCGGTCCAGCCACGGTTTCCATTTCTTGGCCATCTGCTGGCCGATGGCAACGGACTGGTCATGGACGCGGTTGTCGAAATAGTCCCAGGCGGGCGCGCTGAACTCAGGCTGCGTGCGGGCCTTTTCCAGCACCACCGGGTCGGGTTCGTTGATGCCGCGGAAAGCCTGGTCGTAGACCGCGCCGGAAACACCGCCCGCCACGGCGGTGGCGCGGAAACCGGCGACCCATTGCCGGAAACCGGCATCGGCAAAGGCCGGCCCGGCAGGCATCAGCAAGGCGAGCGAGAGGCTGGCTGCCGTCATGACGCTGGTGAAACGTTTTGCGGCATTGCGAACGGACATCTTTTCCCCCTTCTTTATCTCAGGAAGAACCATTCATCGCCGAACCGGGTTAGGAATTAGTTTACCATAGGTGCCGTCGGGAACGAAAAGACACGTCGATGCTTTAGGCACTGGAAGTTCTCACCAGCAGCTCGTAATCCTCGATTTCGGCGTGAAAATGTCTCGAAACGGGATTGCGGAGCAGGCAATCAAACGGATAATTGACGCATGAAGCGAGTTCGCAAGGCAGTTTTCCCGGTCGCCGGTCTCGGCACGCGGTTCCTCCCGGCCACCAAGGCCATCCCCAAGGAAATGCTGACCGTCGTCGACCGGCCGGTCATCCAGTACGTCGTCGATGAGGCGCGCGAGGCCGGCATCGAACATTTCATCTTCGTCACCGGCCGCAACAAGGCGGTCATCGAGGACCATTTCGATATCCAGTTCGAGCTCTACGACACACTCGCCCAGCGCGGCAAGGACGAGCAGCTGGCCCGCCTGCAGCGGCTGCAGCCGGCACCAGGGCAGACCTCGTTCACCCGCCAGCAGGTGCCGATGGGCCTCGGCCACGCCGTCTGGTGCGCGCGCGAACTGGTCGGCGATGAGCCGTTCGCGCTCTTGCTGCCCGACATGATCATGCAGTCGGAAAAGAGCTGCATGAAGGCCATGGTCGAACTCTATGAGGAGACCGGCAACAACATCATCGCCGTGCAGGAATGCGATCCGGCCGAAACCCACAAATATGGCATTGTCGGGCGCGGCGAGGACACGCATCACGGCTTCCGCATCACCGAGATGGTCGAAAAGCCGAAGGCCGGCACCGCGCCGTCCAATCTCTACATCAACGGCCGCTACATCCTGCAGCCCGAGATCTTCACGATCCTCGAAAGCCAGGAAAAGGGCGCCGGCAACGAGATTCAGCTTACCGACGCGATGCTGAAGCTGGAAAAGCAGCAGCCTTTCTTTGGCTACCACTATCAGGGCCGCACCTTCGACTGCGGGTCACCGGAAGGGTTCGTCGAGGCCAATGTCGCCTTCGCGCTGTGGCGCAGCGACATGAACGAAAACATGGCCGGCGTCATCCGCACGCTGCTCGACGAGATGAAGCCGTCCGAGCGCCGCGGCGCCGCCTTCTAGCTAACGCTGCAATTTCAGCCCCAAATAGACGCTGTTGGCGGTGTAGCTGCGCCCGGGCAGATTGCTGGTCAGCTTTTCGGTGCGGGCGCGGCTGGTGAGGCCGACATAGCGGTTCAGCCACCATGTCAGCCCGGCCTCGGCGCTCAGCGTCAGGTCATGCCCGTCGGAGCCGGTGTAGTCGCGCCAGTCAAGGCCAAGGGCGGCGTTGCCGGTCAGGTCGGCGCGGATCTGCCGTTCGCCGGTGAGGCGGCCTGAATAGAGGAGGTCGCCGCTCTCATTCGCGGTCGTCGTGCCTTCGATCATGGTCTGCGCGGTCAGGCCGATGATGGTGCCGCGTTCGGGCGACCATTTAAGGTCGGCATTCACCGACGCCCCCGAATTCGCCTCCAGCCGGTTGTCGTCGATCGCTTCCCGGAGCCAGCCGGCCGAGAATTCGCCGGCCAGTTTCTCGCCCATGTCCACTTCGACACCGGCGCGCGCGCCAAGCCGCGTCGACGACCGTTCAAAGCCGCTTGAATCGACGCGCAGATCATAGGCGCGTCGGCCGACTTCGACTTCGGCGAAAGGCGTGATGGCGGGCGAGATCTCGTAACCGGTGCGCAAGGTCGCGGTGTAGAGGGTGGAATCGCGATCCTTCTGCGACAACACGGTGCCGTCCGTCAGCTTCGCGTCGCCATAGATATCGTGGGAGACCGCGCCGGTCAGCGCGAAGCGGAGCTTGCCGACATCCTTCTTGACGGCGAGGCTGCCGTCGACGGTCTGACGGATCGGCTGCGATGTGACGCCGGCAATGGCGTCGGGCGAGGACGCCGATTCCGGCGCAATCTCGTAGCCGAGTTTGGCGATGGCGCGCAGTTCATTGTCGAGGTCGACATTGAGCGTGCCTTCGATACGACCGCGCCCCTCGTTGATCTTCTGGCCCGAAATGGTGTTGCGGAAGTTGCCGTAGCCGTCGATGACAGCCGAATTCTCGCGCCAGTCGGAGGCGGCAGAGAAACGCAGCGCCGTTTCGGACAGCACCGCCGAGTTGCCGCCGCTGCTGGAATCGGCGTTCGACGTGATGGTAACGCCTTGCTCCAGCGTCGGCCGCAGCAGGAAGGAGCCGACCTTGATGCCGGTTGCCGCGTAGGGGTCGTCCTCGGGCTTCTTCTTCTGGCCTTCGATGGCATCGGTACGCTCGGCGCCAGGGTCGAGCTTCTGCCGGTCGACACTATCGACGGTGAGGGCACGGCGGTTGGCCGTATCCTGCTCGGTGTCGTCTGTCGTGTCGGTCTGCGTTGTTCCGGTCGTGGTCGAGTCCGTGGCCTGGCCAGGCTTCTTCTTGTCGGCAGCCTTGGTTTTGTCTTTGGTCTTGTCCGCAGCGACGGCGCGCTGTTTTGCCGTCGACGGCCGGCGTGGCTGGACGGTTGGCGGCTGGTCGGCGAACGAATCGTCGGTGGCTTGCGGCGGGTCGAAAATGCTGTTTGCGCCGGCTTGTGACGGGTCGGTGTCGTCCGGCAAGGCGCCATCGCTGGCCGGCACATAGGCGGTTGGCGTGTTCTCCGTGGGGGCGGTGTCGGCAGGCGCCGGCTTGACCTGCGTGTTGGCCTTGCGCAATTGCCTGACCCGGCGCTGCTGATCGGACAGGATCGCCGATTCCGAGACTTCGCCGCGCAACTCGGTTTCCTGGGCATAAAGCGCAGTTGGCCGCAGCAATGCGAGCACGCTCGTCGCCACAAACAGAGCGCAAAAGGCTCCGCCCGTTCGACCTTTTTTCTTTTCAGGTTTGGCCCGCGACATCGTCACCACTGCTTGCGCGGCGCAAGCGCGCCATACTTACCGAACCGTAAACGGGGATGGTTAACGGAGGGTTGAAGGGGTGCCTGTCAGACCTGGCCGGACGGCAATTCTGTTGGACAGGCGAACGGCAACGCGCTAATCGCATCAGCCATGCATGCGAGATCCCCAGAAAAGAAGCCTTTGGAGGCTTCGATCGCCTCGGCGCTGAGAACGGTAGCCACGGAACAGGCCGGCGTGGCGGCATTGGCTGCCGCGCTGGAAAACGGACTGGCCGAACCCTTCGCCCACGCCGTCGACATTATCTCGCGCATCGACGGCCGCGTCATCGTCACCGGCGTCGGCAAAAGCGGCCATATCGGCTCCAAGATCGCCGCCACGCTCGCCTCGACCGGCACGCCCGCCTTCTTCGTCCATCCGGCGGAGGCCAATCATGGCGATCTCGGCATGATCGCCAGGGATGATGCCATCATCGCCATGTCGTGGTCCGGCGAGAGCAAGGAATTGATGGGCATCGTCGCCTATTCCAGGCGCTTTTCGATCCCGCTGATTGCCATCACCTCCGGCGCGACTTCGGCGCTGGCGCGCGCGGCCGACGTGGTGCTGCTTCTGCCATCGGTACCGGAAGCCTGCCCTCACGGCCTGGCGCCGACGACATCGACGCTGCTGCAACTGGTCGTCGGCGATGCGCTGGCCATCGCGTTGCTCGAAGCGCGCGGTTTCACGCCCGACCATTTCCGCACCTTCCATCCCGGTGGCCAGCTCGGCGCCAATCTGACTCTCGTCTCCGAGATCATGCGGGTCGGCGACCAGATTCCGCTAGCCGTGCTTGGCACCAAGATGCCTGAAGCGGTCATGACGCTGTCGAACAAGAAAGTCGGCTGTGTCTGCGTCGTCGACGCGAAGGGCGAACTGGTCGGGATCATCACCGACGGCGATGTCGCGCGCAATTTGCATCGCAACCTGGCCGATATCGCCGTGGACGACATCATGACCCGCACACCGAAGACGGTCGACCCTCAGACTCTGGCCGGCACGGCGATCGCGCTTCTCAACGAATACAATATCGGTGCGCTGGTGGTGACCGAAAACAGGATGCCCGTGGGGGTGATTCACTTCCACGATTTGCTGCGCATCGGCGCGGCCTGAGGAAGCTCAAAGCGCGTCGCATTGGGGTGACCTACGCGACGCGCTTCGATTTTTTTGCCAAAAATGCGCAGGGCGCTTTTGGGTGTTCAGACAGCCTCGACCGTCAGTTCCAGATCGGTGTCGGCCGAGCTGACGACCCGCACCTGTGTACCAGCCGGCAGGTCAGGACCGGAGACGCGCCACAGCGTGTCGCCGAGTTTTATGCGACCGCGACCATCCTTGATCGGTTCGGCAAGGGTAGCCATCTTGCCGACCATCTGTGCGCCGCGGCGGTTGAGCAGCGGCTGGTCGGTCGCGTCATGACGCCCGCCAACCAGCTTCTTGCCGGCGAAGGCCGAGACCAGCGACAGCGCCAGGAAGGCGAGGACCTGGACTTCCCAGGTCCAGAAACTTGCGTCCCAGATCAGCAGGGAAACCACGCCGATCAACAGCGCGGCGATGCCGATCCACAGCATGAAGATGCCAGGCGCTATGACCTCCATCACCAGGAGGACGAAGCCCAGAACCATCCAGTTCCACGGGCCAAGTTCGGAAATGATGCGGTCGAACATCGGAGTGAGCTCCTATGACCTCAGTTCTCGTCTGATCTCAGTTCTCGCTCGGGCGAACCACCGGAGGGCGGGCAGTCCGTGCGGCGCCGGCAGTGCCTTCGCTGCGGAACACCTCCTTGGCGATCTCGCTAATGCCGCCGAGCGTGCCGATCAGCGCCGAGGCTTCCATCGGCATCAGCACGACCTTGCTGTTGTTGGCGGTGCCGATCTTGCCCATCGCTTCGGTGTATTTCAGCGCCACGAAGTAGTTGAGCGCCTGCACGTCACCCTTGGAGATGGCTTCCGAAACAACCTGGGTAGCGCGGGCTTCGGCCTCGGCCGAGCGTTCGCGCGCCTCGGCGTCGCGGAAGGCGGCTTCCTTGCGGCCTTCGGCCTCGAGGATCTGCGACTGCTTGAGACCTTCGGCGGCAAGGATCTGCGCACGCTTGTTACGTTCGGCCGTCATCTGCCGGCCCATCGATTCGATGAGGTTGGCCGGCGGATTGATGTCCTTGATCTCGACGCGGGTGATCTTGATGCCCCACGGGTGCGCCGCTTCGTCTACGACGCGCAGCAGCCGCTCGTTGATGGCGTCGCGGTTGGACAAGAGTTCGTCGAGGTCCATCGAGCCCATAACGGTACGGATGTTGGTCATCGTCAGGTTGAGGATGGCGTTCTCCAGGCCGGCGACCTGGTAGGCGGCCTGCGCGGCATTGAGGATCTGGTAGAAGGCGATGCCGTCGACACCCACAATGGCGTTGTCGCGGGTGATGATTTCCTGGCTCGGAACGTCGAGCACCTGCTCCATCATGTTCATCTTGGCGCCGATACGGTCGACGAACGGCACGATGAGGTTGAGGCCGGGGCTTAGTGTTTTGGTGTAACGACCAAAGCGCTCCACCGTATAATTGTAGCCTTGCGGGATTGTCCGGATGCCTTTGATAAGAAGCACCAACACCAGAAAGGCAAGCGCACCAATCGCAATACCGAAACCACTGAAGTCCATTTAAATCTCCCTCAGATGCCGGCCATGGCGTTGATTCCATGCAACCGACTTCACCAAACACTTAGGTGTGTTTCAATAATGTTACAATCAGGTGATCGCTGATTGTTAGTGCGTAGAATACCGCAACAGTGGCGATCGATCGCTACAACGTAGCGGGCTCAGGCCCAGCCCGACAGTTCGCGCCGCACCATCGCCTCGATCACCGCCATGCCTTCTGCGCTGTCGTTGAGGCATGGGATGTGAGCGAATTTTTCGCCGCCGGCATGGTGGAAGGTCTCGGCCGCCTCGCGGCCGATCTCGTCCAGCGTCTCGATGCAATCGACGGAAAAGCCGGGATTGACGATGGCGATCGACTTCACGCCGTCCTTCGCCAGTTTCTCGACCGTCTTGTCGGTATAGGGTTGCAGCCACTCCTGTGCGCCGAAGCGCGACTGGAAGGTGATGATCAGTTTCTTTTCATCCCACCCCAGTCGTTCGCGCAGCAGACGCGTCGTCTTCTGGCAGTGGCAGTGATAGGGATCGCCCTTCTCGAAATAAGGCTTCGGGATGCCGTGATAGGAGGTGATGACCACCTCCGGTTCGAAGTCGAGCATCGCCAGATGCCGTTCGATCGAGCGGGCAAGTGCCTCGATATAAACCGGCTCGGCATAGTAGGGCGGCACGCTGCGGATGGCGGGCGCCGCCCGCATCTTCATCAGCGCGCGAAACAGCTGGTCGTTGGCGGTCGCTGTGGTGGTCGCCGAATATTGCGGATAGAGCGGAAAGGAAAGGATGCGGTCGCAGCCCTGCGAGACCAGCTTTTCGGCAACGCTCGCGGTCGAAGGATTGCCGTAGCGCATCGCCCAGTCGACGGCGACATTGGGGAGATCGCGCAGTGCTTCGGTCAGTTTTTCGCTCTGGGCGCGGGTGTAGGTGCGCAGCGGTGACTCGTTCTTCTCGCGGTTCCAGATCCTGGCATAGTTGGCGCCGGACTTCTTCGGTCGCGTGGTCAGCACCAGGCCATAGAGGATCGGGTACCAGATCGCCTTGTTGAGCTCGATGACGCGCGGATCGGACAGGAATTCACGGAGGTAGCGCCACATCGGCTTGAAATCGGTGCCGTCGGGCGTGCCGAGATTGACCAGCATGACGCCGATCTTGCCGGCCTTGACCGGCGGATGTCCCGCCGGCACTGGGCCGAGCGCTTTCGCGGCTTTGGGGTCGACAGGCGTGGAAAGCGTCATGGAAGGTCTCCCGACACCGCGCGAAACCGACGATGTCGCGGCGAAACTAGCGATGCGGCGCGCGTTTTCAATGCTGCGTCTGGCCGCACCTTACCCTGAAAGCCAAAACCCCCCGTTTTTCCGGACGGGTTTTGCTGGTCGCATGCGCGCGAAGCGCAGTTACTTCGGCGGTATGGTCAGGGTCGCGCCGACCGGCAGCCGGCGTGGCTCGTAGCCCTTGTTGGCCTCGGAGATCACCTTCCATTTGGTGCCGTCGCCATAGGCCTTCTTGGCCAGGTCCCAATAGGTATCGCCGGCGACGATGACGTGGCTGGCCTCGGCCGGCTTTGCCGGCTCGGCAGGGGCAGGCGTTGCGGGAGCAGGGGCTGCTTCAGCCGGTTTGGCCGGTTCGGTAGGCGCTGCCGGGGCCGTTTCCGCCGGCACACTCGGCGGGGTGGTGGATATGTCGCCGGAGCCTGCCGGCAACGCGGGCATCGCCGGCTCCGCCTCGGCCGGTTTTGCCGGCTCGGCCGGAGCAGGTGCCGGTTCGGCAGGTTTTGCCGGTTCAGCGGCCGGGGCAGCCGCTACGGTTGCGGCGACCTCGGTGATGCGGCCGTCGAGTTTCGGCGTATAGGGCCGATGCGCGGCGAGATAGTCGGCGACCACCTGTTCCAGGCCGGGGCCGTAATCATAGGCGTTTTTGGCCTTGTCGGCGAAGACCTTGTAGCCGTCGCCGCCCTGGCGGACATAATTGTTGGTGGCGACCAGATAGTCCTTGTCCGGGTTGATCGGCGCCCAGGCGCCGCCTTCCATCACCTCGACCGACTTGACGCGGCCGGCATTGGGCGCGACCGACTTGTCGAAGGCGTATTTGAGACCTGCCACCTGCGGGAAGCGGCCGGCGCCGTCCTCGACCTGGCTCACGCCGTTTTCCAGCCCGGCTACCAGATCCTTGCCGGAAATCTGGAAGGTCGCCAGCGTGTTCTGGAACGGCAGCACGGTCAGCACCTCGCCCATGGTCACGGTGCCCTTGTCGATCGAAGCGCGCAGGCCGCCGCCATTGGAGACGACGATCTCGACGCCCTGTCCCTTGACGCGGTCGAGGATGGCCTCGGAGACGAGGTTGCCCATCGCGCATTCCTTGGTGCGGCAATTCTCGCGGCTGCCGTCGATGGCCTCGGTGGTCTCGGCGACTTCCTTGTTCTTCAGCGCCTCGATCGGCGCGCCGAGTTCCTTGATGCGGGCAAGCACCGCCGGATCGGGGGTAATCGACTTGTCGAGGAAGATCGGGTCGCCGCTGGCTTCCTTGACGTTGCCATTGTCGTCGAACACGACCTTGAACTCGCCGAGATATTTCGAATAGGACGCCGCCTGCACCACCGGCACCTTGGAGCCGTCGGGGTTGTCGACCATCGTCGGGTAGGGGCCTTCGGCCTTCGGGTCGATATTGGACAGAAGCGAATGGCTGTGGCCGCCGACGACCACGTCGATGCCGGGGATCTTGGCAATGACATCGCGCTCGCGCCTGTAGCCGATATGGGTGACGGCGATGATCTTGTTGACGCCTTGCGCCTTCAGCTTCTCGACCTCCGCCGTGATCGACTTGACGTCGTCGGCGATGGCGATGTTGGGGCCAGGCGAGGCGAGTTCCGGCGTGTCATTGGTCACGGCGCCGATGATGCCGATCTTCTGGCCGCCGACCTCGACGACGATCGACGGCTTGATCTTGCCCGCGGCGCCGGACTTGTCGTTGGGCAGGACATTGGCGCTGACGACCGGGAACTGTGCCTTGTCGAGGTAAGGCACCAGCGCGCTCTCGCCATCGTCAAATTCGTGGTTGCCGAGCGTCACCGCGTCGGGCTTGATCTGATTGAGGAATTCCTCCTCCGCGGTGCCCTTGTAGGTGATGTAGAACAGCGATCCCTGGAAGCTGTCGCCTGCATTGAGCAGCAGCACGTTCTGGCCTTCGAGCTTCTTGCGCTCCTGGGCGATCGCGGTGACCAGCCGGCCGGCGCCGCCGATGCATTCACCCTTGGTCTCCTCCTCGGCCGAGCAGGTCGACTCATATTTGTTGTTGCCTTCGATGCGGCTGTGCCAATCGTTGAAATGCAGGATGTTCAGCGTGTAGTCGGCAAAGGATGGTGCGGCCGACAGGCCAAGCGTCGAGGCAGAAAGGGCGGCAATGGCAGCGAGCTTCTTCATCTTCGTCTCCCGGATGGATGTGGTCGAGCCGTTTAACGCCCAGTGTGAACGGGGCATAACAGCCAGCTTTTCCGGCATGTTCACATCGCGGTTGTGGCGATGCAAGAAGAATCAGGGTGGACGAAATCGGCATCGGTTTGCCGGCATAAAAAAGGCGGCGGCGTCGCGCCGCCGCCTTTTCGCAAGGCCGTATGCGATGGGCTCAGCTGCGCCTGGTCAGCACGAAGTTCTGGCCGGCGGAGCTGGTGCAATTCAGCTGGTTGATCGACACCAGCAGGCAGTTGAAAGCGATCGGCTGCTGTCGGATCAGCGAGGTGCCGTTGATCTCGACCGAGGTGGCGCCGGTCTTGGTGTAGCTGCCATCAGCGAATTTCTCGCCGGTCTCTGCCGAAACGGTGGTGAAGACGCCGCCGTTCAATGTCGAGACCGCCTTGCCTTCGGCGTTCAGCCAAGAGCCCTCGACGCCTCGCGGCTGCGATGAGATCGGCGGCCCGTCGGAGCTGCCGGTGGTGCAGGCGGCAATCATCGTCGCAAGAGCGCCCGCCGCGCCCGCCGAAAGAATTTTGCGCGCAATCGTCATATGAAATCCTCTCCTGACGCATCGGCCCAATCGCCAAACAACGTTTTGGGAAACACGATGTGCGTGGCCTCAAGTTTCCAGAGCGGTCCCTCGTGCGCCCAAATGGATGCACACTGCTCTCGTCCGCATCCCTTCAATCGCCCGATTTCCGGGCGATTGCAAGGCAGTGAGGCAGGGGTATGGAACCGCTATCGGACGAGGATGTTGCGGAATTGCCACGGGTCGTTTTTGTCGAGGTCCTCTGGGAACAGACCAGGACGGTTATCGAGCGGCGTCCAGTCGGTGTAGTAGCCCTTGACCGGCCCAAGATACGGGGACTGCACTTCCAGGCAGCGCTTATAGTCCATCTCGTCGGCCTCGACGATGCCGGCTTCGGGGTTTTCCAGCGCCCAGACCATGCCGGCGAGCACGGCCGAGGTGACCTGCATGCCGGTGGCATTCTGGTAGGGGGCCAGCTTGCGGGCTTCGGCCAGCGACAGCTGCGAGCCGTACCAGTAGGCGTTCTTGTCGTGGCCGTAGAGCAGCACGCCGAGTTCGTCTACACCATCGACCAGCTCGTTTTCGTCAAGCACATGGTGGACCGGCTGCGGCTTGCCGGCGGCGCCGAACATTTCGTCCAGCGACAGCAGCGCGTCGTTGCAGGGATGATAGGCATAGTGGCAGGTCGGGCGGTAATGCACCTTGCCCTTCTTGCCGCGCATGGTGAAGAAGTCGGCGATCGAAATCGCCTCGTTGTGGGTCACCAGCAAGCCGTATTGCGCGCCCGGCGTCGGGCACCATGAACGCACGCGGGTGTTGGCGCCGGGCTGTTCAAGATAGATCGCCGCCTTGGAGCCATGTTTGTGCTCCTTGCCGTTCTTTGGCATCCATTTCTCATGCGTGCCCCAGCCGAGCTCGGCCGGCTGCAGGCCTTCCGAGATGAAGCCCTCGACCGACCAGGTGTTCCAGAACACGTTCATCGGCTTGGGCTTCTTGGTGCGCTGGGTGTCGCGCTCGGCGATGTGAATGCCCTTGACGCCAGCCTTTTTCATAAGCTTGGCCCAGCCTTCGCGGTCGTCCTGCGCCGGTTCGGAAAATTCGAGGCCGAGATCGCCGGCGAGGTTGAGCAGCGCCCGCTTGACGAACCACGAGACCATGCCAGGATTGGCGCCGCAGGTCGAGATCGCCGTCGCGCCGCCGGGCTTGTCGTGCTTCTCCTTGATCATCGCTTCGCGCAGCGCGTAGTTGGTGCGGCTGGCATTGTCGGCTTTGGTGTCGAAGTAGAAGCCGAGCCACGGCTCGACGACGGTGTCGATGTAAAGCACGCCAAGCTTGCGGCAGAGCCGCATCAGATCCACCGAGCCGGTATCGACCGACAGATTGACGCAAAAGCCCTGGCCGCCGCCATTGGTCAAAAGCGGCGTCAAAAGCTTCTTGTAGTTCTTCTCGGTGACGTGCTCCTGGACGAAGGCGATGCCGCGCTCGTCGAGCAGCTTGCGGTCGGTATCGAGCGGGTCGACGACCGTCATGCGCGACTTGTCGAACTTGAAATGGCGCTCGATCAGCGGCAGCGTTCCCCGTCCGATCGAACCGAAGCCGATCATCACGACAGGGCCGGTGATTTCACCGTAAACGGGCCAGTTTTCATTCGCCATTTTATCGAGCACTCCTTCAAAAACCGGGAAAACACGCACAAAACCGGGCCTTTTGTGCCCGGTGCTCATGCGCTACATCACAGATCATTGTCACAAACCAGCAAAAAGCGCCAACCGTCCGCTAGGCAGCATTGGCCATGTGGTTAAGGAGGACGACCAGGCGGTCGCGGTCAGCGGTCATGCCCTTGTAGTCGAGTTGAGCCTCGTCCAGTGCCAGCAATTGCGCGGCGAAAGAGGCGGCAAGCGTTGCCCGGTCCGGGTGCCGCGCCAACACGGCCAGCGGGTCGAGGTGGATGCGGATGGTGAACAGGATATCGCGCGACACCGGCAGTTTGCGCAGCGTCTGGCGCTCGACGCGGATGAAGGCGTGGGCGTTGACGTCGCCATCTGGAAACCGCGACGGGCGGTTGGTGGCACGGTCGATGCGCTCGACATTGGAGAGCGGATGATAAAGTGCGTCGTCGGCCTGGATCGACCAGTTGAAGCGCTCGACGGCCTGACCCTGCAGACCGTCGAACATGCGGTTGATGAGCTCGGCCGGCCGGGTGCCCGGACCGAAGCCAGGCACCGGTGCGTGGATCTCCTGCAGCGGCCGCCCGAATTTTTCGAGCAGTGACCAGGATGATGGGAAGCACAGTGATCCGGCGGCGAGCCGCCAGCCGCTGTCATCGCGGCGCATCAGGATCAGGTCTTCCTGGACGAGCAGCGAGGCTGCGACCAGAGGGGCGTTGCTGAAGACATCGGCTTTGTTGCCTTCGGCGCCGATAACCTCCATCCCGACGCTCGTGCGCCTGTAGATTTCGGGAAATGCTGTCAGCAAATGCGCTTCGATGAGGTCGCGAACTTCGCGCTGGGCATCGCGCGTGCCGTCTTCCTCGACAAACACCTTGTCGGGGATTTCCGCATAGAGCCGGCGCTTTTCTGCGAGGTAGTCGATGAGATGCCCATCGACCTCGATCCATCTATCGAGGTCGAGCGGCTTCAGCCCGACGGTGAAGAGCTTCGAGGACCCGTCATAAGGCGTGTGGGTGGGCAGGCGAGAATTCATGCTTGGGTGAGGGTCCAGTCCGGTGGCGGTCATTCTCGCAGCCGCTTCGTATCAGGCCAATGTTGCCGGGATCAAGCCGCGCAGCGAATTGCCGACGAAGATCGCCTTCGCCGACTTTAACTCGTCATAGCTGTAGATCGCTTCCTGGACGCGGCCTTCATCCAGAAGTTCGGCGCGCAGTACGCCAGGCAGCAGGCCGCAATCGAGCCGGGGCGTCATCAGCACGCCGTCACCGAAATCAGCGAAGACATTGGTGATCGTGCCTTCGCATATTTCGCCGCGCTCATTGGCGAGCAACACCTCGTCGGCCTGGGTGACAAGATATTCAGACCGAGCATGGGTGTAGAGCTGACGCCGGCTGGTCTTGTGGCGCAGCAGCGTGTCGGTGGAGGAGAGCCGCGCCCGCGCCAGCTGCAGCCGCCAGACCTTGTCGGCCGCGAGCGGCTCGTAAGGCTGAGCTGCAGCCGTGACCTCGCCATTGCGCTGCAGGACGAGACGGGTGCGCAGCGCCGTCTGCTGCGCCCCGACAGTGTTCGCCAATACCTCGCCGACCCGCTGCGGATCGCAGGCAAAGCCCAGTTCTTCCGCCGAGCCGTAGAGGCGCGCGAGGTGGCGCTCGAAACGCAGGAAGCCCTGGCCGGGCTCCCAGCGCATGGTCTCGATCAGGTCGAAGTCGGCGGTGTTCCCGTCGCGAAGCGCGCCTTCAGCAGACACTCCTGATACTCCTCCTCGGCCGTCGAATCGAAGACGACGCCGCCGCCGACATTGTAGACGGCCTCGCCGCTGGAAAAGAGCGAGATGGTGCGGATCGCCACAGAAAAGCGCATCGTGCCGCCGGGCGCGATCCAGCCGATGGCGCCACAATAGACGTCACGAGGCGTGGCTTCCAGATCGTGCAGGATTTCCATGGCGCGGATTTTTGGCGCGCCGGTGATCGAGCCGCAGGGAAACAGAGCGGCGAAGATCTGGCGGATGCCGAGGTCGGGCAACAGCTTCGCCCGCACACGGCTCACCATCTGGTGGACGGTCGGGTAGCTCTCGATGCGAAACAGTTCCGGCACCTCCAGCGTGCCGACCTCGCTGATCAGCGAGATGTCGTTGCGCAGGAGATCGACGATCATCCGGTTTTCGGCCTGGTTCTTTTCGTCATTGCGAAGGAACGCCTTCAGCCGCGCGTCCTCGGCCTTGGTTGCGCCGCGTGGCGCGGTGCCCTTCATCGGATGGGTTTCGATCATGCCTTCGGTGTCGATCTCGAAGAACAGTTCGGGCGAGCGCGACAGTACGATTGGATCGCCGAGCGAAATCAGGGCGCCATACTTTACCGGCTGGCGTCCGGTCAGCGCGTCGAAGGCGGCGAGCGGGTCGCCGGACCACTGCGCGTGGACTGGAAAGGTCAGATTGCCCTGGTAGCAATCGCCCTTGCGGATGTGCTCGTGAAGGCGCGCGAAACGGTCAGCGTATTGCTCCTGCGACCATGACGCTCTTGCATCGAAGATCGGACCATTGGTCGCCGCGCCGCTCTGCGGCACGGCCTGCTCCAGCGGAGCATCGAAGACGCCGAGGCAGATCAACGGCGCGCGCCGGCCCCCGGGCAGCAGCGGCACCAGCTTCGGCTCGAGCAAATAACCCGCTTCATAGGAGAAATAGCCGGCCAGCCATTTGCCGGCGTCAGATGCCGCCTGCGCGGCCGCCAGAGCCGGCAGAAAATCCTTGGCCTCATAGGCGACGATGATTTCGGCCGGGCGGTCGAAGACCAGCTGACGGCCGCTTTCATCGTTGCGGAAGATGGCAGAGGGCAGGGGCATGGGGCTCGGATGCTGCGGTCGATGACGCCAGAACCGCTCTATATGGGGGCCGGGCGGCGTGCAATCGAGGGAGCGGCGTCGCAGGGCGCAAAGACGGTGGCACTTGCGAAAACAAAGGCGGCGCCCGAAGGCGCCGCTTTGTCGGGCTTATTGCCGATGATCAGATCAGGTGTTGTTGGCGGTCCCGGCGGTCGGGAACTGGCGCGCGAATTCTTTCTCGTCGCCAGCGGCAAGCAGCTTGGCCTGTTCGATCCACTTTTCGCGCGCGATGCGGCCGTCGAAATTCAGCGTGTCCTCGATGCGCTTGACGTCGGCCGCCGTCCAGGCGGCGATCTGGGCGTAGGTCGTGACGCCAAGGCCCTTGAGCAGTTTGTCGTTGACCGGTCCGATGCCGATCAGGCGGCGCAGATTGTCGGCCTTCGCAGCTGTCGGTGCAGCCTTCTTCGGGGCTGCAGCCGGCTTTGAAGCGGCGGGCTTCGGAGCGGCGCTCGCCTTGGCAGCCGCAGGTTTGCTGGCAGCCGGTTTGGCGGCGGATTTGGCCGCAACTGGCTTGGCGGCGGCAGGCTTTGCCGCGGCGGGTTTCGCGGGCGCGGCCGGCTTCGCCGCCGGAGCTGACTTGGCCGTTGCGGGTGTCGAGACCAATGCGGCCGGCGCCGAGCTGGAAGGTTTGGCCGATGGAGTAGACGTTTCACGCAGCCGGCGTTCGAGATCGGCGCGGGTCTTGCCGCAGGCGTCGAGTTCGCCGGTCAGACGATCGGAATCGGCGCGCAGCCTATCGCGCTCGCCGCGGGTGCGGTCGAGGTCGCCGCGCAGGCTGTCAAGCTCACCGCGCAGCCGGCCCCAGATAAACCAGCCAACCAACACACCTACAAGGAACGCCAGGACAATGTAGAAGAAGGTCATCGTCTCTCTCCAGTCGGATCCGTCCGCCGCCGTCTCAAGTCATGACCTTGGCAGATCGGATCATCCATTGGTGGTTCGGCGGTTCAGGGAACAGCCGGTCTGTCGTCGATTGCCGGCTTTCGGCTTTCCCGCCCATTGCCAACCGTCGCTGTCGCATTCGCCGGACCGCTGCCATGGGCCGGGATGCTGTCCGGCCTAAGCCGCGTGCCCGGCTGAGCTTCAGCCGGAAAGGCTATCATACGGATTCTGGAAAGCTAACGGAAAATTTGGCCCGAGAGTTCTTCAAGAACAGATATTTAGAACAAGAACAGAGCTGCCGTCACATGCATTCTGGCTAAACTGTTCTGCGATTTCGCAAAGTCAAGACCGGCGCCGCCGAACCTGTTGCTCTGCGCTACCGGTTCAACGGCTTCGTAGCATCAACTGTCGAGCGCTTCCAACTCGTCGATCAGGCCGCCGATCACGCCAAGGCCGATCTGCCAGAAGGCGGGGTCGGTGGCGTCGAGGCCGAAGGGAGCGAGGAGTTCGGAGTGATGCTTGGTGCCACCGGCACGCAGCATCTCGAAATACTTGTCCTGGAAGCCGTGCTCGGCATTCTGGTAGACCGCGTAGAGCGAGTTCACCAGGCAGTCGCCGAAGGCATAGGCGTAGACGTAGAAGGGCGAATGGATGAAGTGCGGGATGTAGGTCCAGAAGACCTCATAGCCCTCGCGCAGCTTGATCGCCGGCCCCAGGCTCTCGGCCTGTACCTCGAGCCAGAACTGGCCAAGCTTGTCGGAAGTCAGTTCGCCGTTCTTGCGCTCGGCATGCACCTTGCGCTCGAACTCATAGAAGGCGATCTGGCGCACGACCGTGTTGATCATGTCCTCGACCTTCTGGGCGAGCATGGCCTTGCGTTCGCGCTTGTCGGTGGTCTGATCGAGCAGCGAACGGAAGGTCAGCATCTCGCCGAAGACGGATGCTGTTTCGGCCAAAGTCAGCGGCGTCGAGGCCATCAGCGCACCCTGGCCGCCGGCCAGCACCTGGTGCACGCCGTGGCCGAGCTCATGCGCCAGCGTCATCACATCGCGCGGCTTGCCCATGTAGTTGAGCAGCACGTAAGGGTGCGCCGAAGGCACGGTCGGATGGGCAAAGGCGCCGGGTGACTTGCCGGGCCGCACCGGCGCGTCGATCCAGTTGCGGTCGAAGAAGACGCGGGCGATCTCCGCCATGTCGGGGGAAAAGCGCTGATAGGCCGACAGCACCGTGTTCCTGGCATCGTCCCAGCGGATCACCGCTTGCGGGGTTTCTGGCAAGGGGGCGTTGCGGTCCCAGTGGTTCATCACCTCCATGCCGAGCCAGCGCGCTTTCATGGCGTAGTAGCGGTGCGACAGGCGCGGATAGGCCTCGCGCACGGCGGAGGCCAGCGCATCGACCACGCTGCGCTCGACACGGTTGGCGAGGTGGCGTGAATCGGCGATGTCCTCGAAGCCGCGCCAGCGGTCGGAAATCTCCTTGTCCTTGGCCAGCGTGTTGGTGATCAGGGTAAAGGTGCGCAGGTTCTTGCGGAAGGTGGCGGCCAGCGCCTCGGCGGCGCGGCGGCGGACTTCGCCATCGGCGTCCTGCAGGCGGTTCAGCGCCGGCTCCAACGTCAACTCCTCGTCGTCTATGTCGAAGCGCAGATCGGTCATCGTCTCGTCGAACAGGCGGTTCCAGGCGCCGCGCCCGGTGATCGACTTCTCATGGAAAAGCTGCTCGACCCGGTCCTCGAGCTGGTATGGCTTGTCCATTCTGAGATCGAGCACCCAGGGCCGGTAGTGGGCAAAGCCGGCATCGGCGGCAAGGGCTGCTTCGAGCGACTTGTCGTCGATCAGGTTCAGCTCCAGCGCAAAAAACAACAGATGCGCGCTGGCGTCGGTCATCTTCTCCTGGATGTCGCCATAGAGCTTGGCGCGCTGCGGATCGGCGGTGTTGCCGGCATAGATCAGGCCGGCATAGGAGACGATGCGGCCGATCAGCTCCTCCAGCGCCTCATAGGCGCTCAGCGCCTCGCCGAGCTTGCCGGCGCTGCCGCGCTCGGCCTCCGCGGCCAGCGTGCCCTTCCAGCGGTTCTCGAAGGCGACGGCATCGGCCGCCGCCTTGGCGATGTCGCGCTTCAGCTCGGGCGCTTCCATGCCGGAATAGAGATCGGCGAGATTCCATTCCGGCAAGTCGCCGAGCTCCGCCGCGCCCTGACCGGACGCTGCCGCCGCAAGCTGCCGACCGAGAATCCTGCGCATCAAACAATTACCTTCTGGAATCAAGGGGAAAGGGCAAGCCGGTCAAATCCTAAGGAATTCATTCACCGGGTTTTTTGAAACCTTGTTTAGAACCCTGTGCCAGGATGATCCATGGGGATTTCCCAGGCAGGCAACTCAAATCAGTCATGACAGGTTCCATTCTCATAGTCGATGACGATCCCGTGCAGCGCAGGCTGCTCGAGGCGGCGGTGACGAAATTCGGCCACAGTGCCATCGTCGCCGATGGCGGCGAGGCCGGCCTCGAAGCTCTCGACGGACCCGGCGCGCGCGATGTGTCGGCGGTCATCCTTGACCTTGTCATGCCCGGCCTCGACGGCATCGGCGTGCTGAAGGCGATGCGCGAACGCGGTATCACGGTTCCCGTCATCGTGCAGACCGCACAGGGCGGCATCGAGACCGTGGTTTCGGCGATGCGCCATGGCGCTTTCGATTTTGTCGTCAAGCCGGCATCCCCCGACCGGCTGCAGACCGCGATCGGCAACGCGCTCAAGGTCGAGGCGGTCGAGGACGAGGTCAAGCGCACATCGCGGCGGCGTGGCGGCCACCTGACCTTCAAGGACATGATCACGCACAGCCCGGCAATGGACCGGGTGATCCGCCTCGGCCAGAAGGCGGCGGCCTCCAACATCCCGATCCTGATCGAGGGCGAATCGGGCGTCGGCAAGGAACTTGTGGCGCGCGCCATCCAGGGCACCGGTGATCGTCGTTCAAAACCCTTCGTCACCGTCAATTGCGGCGCCATCCCCGACAATCTGGTCGAATCGATCCTGTTCGGCCACGAGAAGGGGTCGTTCACCGGGGCCACCGACAAACACACCGGCAAGTTCGTCGAGGCGCATTCGGGCACGCTATTTCTCGACGAGATCGGCGATCTGCCGCTCGACGTGCAGGTCAAACTCTTGCGCGCTGTCCAGGACGGCGAGGTCGATCCGGTCGGCGGTCGCGCCACGGTCAGGGTCGACATCAGGTTGATCTCGGCCACGCACCGCAACCTTTTGCAGCAGGTCAAGGACGGCAAGTTCCGCGAGGATTTGTTCTATCGGCTGAACGTCTACCCGATCTTCGTGCCGCCGCTGCGCGACCGACGCGACGACATCCCCTATCTGGTCAAGCATTTCATGGACAAGGTGGCGCCGGCGGGCCATCGCCTGCACGGCATTTCGGAAGCCGCATTGGCCATGCTGCAGGCCTATGACTGGCCGGGAAACATCAGGCAGCTGGAAAACGCCGTGTTCCGGGCCTCGGTGCTTGCCGAGGGCGACGTGCTGACAGCAGACGAATTCCCGCAGATCCGGGCACAAGTCGAGGGCACCGTCAATCTCGATACCGACGCGTCCCTGTCGGACCCCGTCATGATCTGGAGCAGCGAATCGCAAGGCGATAGCGCCCAGACTGATGGCGTCGGTCCCGTCGCGGCGGAGATCGAACCTCCGGCCAGGCTGCTTCAGCGTTTCGGCACGCTGAGGGCGTTGGACGAGCGCGGCAATGTGCGCGCGCTGGCCGATGTCGAGCTCGAAATGATCAAGCTCGCCATCGACCACTATAACGGCCAGATGAGCGAAGTCGCCCGCCGACTCGGCATCGGTCGCTCGACGCTCTACCGCAAGCTTAAAGAGTACGGCATCGACCCGGAAACCGGCCGCCTCGACCGTCTTGCCTCCTAAAGCGCGTCGCGCTTGAACGGAATCAGGCGACGCGCTTTAGGTCTTTGCATTATGCATGTCGTTGTCTCAAAATCGGGACCACTTTTGAGCGACATGCGTTGGAAACCCGAATTCCACAGCTTGTTGGCGCAAGGCCGGGACCAGCTTGCGAGGCGATATCTAGCGCTGCATAAGGGGTTGGGGCGGGAATATGGCGATGCGGAACGGCGCTGTTCACGCATTAAGGCTAACAGTAACAGATCGTGTAGCTGGAAAAGGCTGAATCTTGATCTAAACCAGCAGTTTACCAAGAAATCCTGTGTATTATTTTTGACGGGATATCGCCACGGTGTTACCGCATTTCGGCTTCAATAAGCGATGATTAACCATTAGGATCGATATTCGGATGTGAGAACCACGCATCCGTTTGGGCAAATCCGGGGACAAACGGCAGCCTGCAAGGCCTTTTGATTTGAACAAAGTCGAACGACACAGAAACGGGCGGCACTATCACATTGGCGTCTGGCCGAGATGGCTGGCAGCGGTGATTGTTGCGTTCGGTTTCCTTGCAGCGGCTGCGACCGGCGCCAGCGCTGAGACGCGCTCGCTGAAACTCTATCACCTCCACACGCACGAAAAGGCCGAGATCGTCTACAAGCGCAACGGCCGCTACGATCCGGAAGGCCTCAGGAAGATCAACATCATCCTGCGCGACTGGCGTCGCAACGAACCGACGAAGATGGATCCGCGCCTGCTCGACCTGGTGTGGGAAGCCTACCGGCAGGCCGGCGCCACCGACTACATCCAGGTCGTCTGCGGCTATCGCTCGCCGTCGACCAATTCGATGCTGCGCAGCCGCAGCCGGGGTGTCGCCAAGGAAAGCCAGCATATGCTGGGCAAGGCGATGGACTTCTATATTCCCGGCGTGCCGCTGAAGAAGCTGCGCAACATCGGCCTCAAGATGCAGGGCGGCGGCGTCGGCTACTATCCGTCGTCCGGTTCGCCCTTCGTCCATATGGACGTCGGCAATGTGCGCCATTGGCCCGGCATCAGCCGCCAGGAACTGGTCAGCCTGTTCCCCAATGGCAAGACACTGCATGTGCCGAGCGACGGCAAGCCGCTGCCGGGCTATGACCAGGCGCTGGCCGCCTACAAGGCGCGCAAGGGTGCCGGTTCTCCGGCCATCATGATGGCCAGCGCTGGCGGCAGCACCAAGAAGTCCGGCGGGTTCCTCTCTGCTTTCTTTGGCGGTGGCGGCGAAGACGAAGCCGACGACACCGCCGATGTCGCGACCGCCGCGCCGTCGCCGAGAAGCGTGAAGCCGGTCCTGGCTGCCAGGAGCAACAAAAACAGCAACCTGCCCGGCATCGCGATCGTGTCGCCGCAGAATGCGAAGCGCGCCAATATTCCGCAGCTTGCCGACGACAGCGCGGACGATTCCGAGCCGCAGCAGGATACACCAGAGACGATCATCGCGGCGCTGCCGGCCAAGGAAGTGCCGCTGCCAGATTTCGCGCCGCGGCCGAAAGCCGATGTCGGCGCGCAGCAGCCTGAGACGGTGCCGTTCGGCATGGCCGACGCCACCACCGAACAGACAGTGGCGACAGCGCAGGCGCCTGCCAATGTGCCGTTCGGCATGGCCGATGTGAGCAGTGCCGACCAAGGGGCTGCCGCTCCGGCGCAGGTTGCCGTCAACGTCCCGTTGCCGACCTGGCGTCCCGACCGCTCTTCGCCGCCGGCTGAGCTTTCGCCGCAGGATAAGGGCGTGCTGCTCGCGCTGGCCGATACGGCCGCGCACAAGCAGACCGCAACGGATGCCTTCTCGGTGCTGCCGTCGCAGCGTCCGGATGAGGTCAAGGCCGTTCTCGAACAGGCCAGTGCCGCCGATTCCGTCGGTGTTACTGACGACTATCAGGTTGCCTCGCTCGAGCCGCGCTCGGCGTTCAACGATCCGTCAGGCGTCGATGCCGCAACGCCGCGCGGCGCGATTGCTGCCCGTCCCGCCGGTACCGATCCCGCCTCCGTGATCGGCGCCGGCGTGAAGACCACGCGCAAGGAAGCCAGGGCCTCGGCCCGCGACCTGAAGCCCGGCCCGAAGGCCGTCGTGGTGGCGGCCGAACCGCAGGCGGCGCGATGGGCACTGAGCAGCGGCGACAACATCGCCACCGTTTCCAGCCCGACGACTGCGCCGCGCTATGCCTACAACATCGTGCATACGCCGCCGAGCGAGGTCTACACCGCAGGCTTCCAGGCGGACAACCAGATGGCCGATGCCAACCGCTTCACCGGCAATGCCGTGAAATTCCTTTCGGTCGCCCGCTTCCAGACGAAGTAGCGGTCCTCGACCGGGTAAATATCGAAGCCGCGCTGGGAAGCCCGCGCGTTTTTTTGTTTTTGGCGAATCTCCAGCACTGGCTTCCAGCGTCCCGGAATGCTAACCACCAGCCTGCATTCCCGCTTCGTCTAATGGTAGGACAGCGCCCTTTGAAGGCGTGAATCGTGGTTCGAGCCCATGAGCGGGAACCAACTCTCTCGATCCACGATCACAGGCAGTCATGCCAGGTCAGCCCGGCCGATCACGCGCGGCTGAACTTCTTGTGAGGCCGGAACGACCCACCTTTTTGCGGGTTAGGCTGGGTTCGTCGGACCAAGTGGGTCACGACCTGGCGGTGTCACCAGAAGATCGTGAAGAAGGTAACGGTCTGCAACTGACTCGTATTTTTGCAAGCAGCAAACCCGGTCGGCGCAAGCCGGCCGGGTTTTTCGTGACTGGCGTTTACTTCTTGAGTTTGCTTGCTTCTCGGGCGAGCGCCTCGATCTCATCCCACTTGCCGGCCTTGACCAGCTCGTCCGGCGCCACCCAGGAACCACCGACGCAGATGACATTGGGCAGGCTGAGATAGTCGGCGGCGTTCTTGGCCGAGATGCCGCCGGTCGGGCAGAACTTCACATCGGCCAGTGGCGAGGCGAAAGCCTTCAGCGAGGCGATGCCGCCGGACTGTTCGGCCGGGAAGAATTTCAGGAAACGCAGGCCGGCCTCGCGGGCGGCCATGATCTCGCCGGGCGTGATGGCGCCAGGCAACAAGGGAACGTCGCTGTCCTTGGCCGCCGCCAGCAGCTCGCGCGTGATGCCGGGGCTGACGATGAATTTCGAGCCGGCTGCCGCCGCCTCGTCGAACTGCTTGGCATCGAGGATGGTGCCGGAGCCGACGATGGCGCCCTCGACCTCACCGGCCACGCGGCGGATCGCTTCCAGGGCGTCGGCGGTTCTCAGCGTGATTTCGATTGCCGGCAGGCCGCCGGCGGCGAGCGCCCGGGCGAGCGGCACGGCGTCTGCGACATTTGCGATCTTCAACACCGGGATGACCGGCTGGCCGTTGAGCAGCGACAGGAGCTTTTCGGTCTTGCTGGGCATTGGCTTGTCTCTCCTGGGGATGATTTCAACCGATTAGCAGAAGGCAGATTCCGAGTCCACGAAACCCGGCCTGCCGCGATGTCACATCTATCGGCGCCGGGCTGAAGGGAGGACGGCTTCTTCAGCGCTGCCTTGAATCCGCTTTGACCACGGTTTAGTGGCTTGGCGATGACACTGCCCAACCATGAACCTGTGCGCGTAGCCGCGCTCTACAAATTTGCGGCGCTTGGCGACTTCGACGCGCTGCGGGAATTGCGCACGCCGCTCGCCGCCTCCTGCTGCGGCCGCGGCATCAAGGGCACGCTGCTCCTGGCGCGGGAAGGCATCAACGGCACGGTCGCCGGCTCGGAGGCCGATATCGCCGACCTGATCGCTTATCTCGAGTCCATCGAAGGACTCGCCGATCTTGAGGTCAAATACAGCAATGCCGCCGAAATGCCGTTCCATCGCATGAAGGTGCGGCTGAAGCGTGAGATCGTCACCATGGGCGTCGAAGACCTCGATCCGGCGACGGGCGCCGGCACCTATGTCGCGCCGGCCGACTGGAACGCGGTGATCTCGGATCCAGGCACCATCGTGATCGACACGCGCAATGCCTACGAGGTGTCGATCGGCACCTTCGAGGGCGCCATCGATCCGCGCACGTCGAGCTTTCGCGAATTCCCGGCCTGGGTCGAAAAACATCGCGACCAGCTCGACGGTCGCAAGGTCGCGATGTTCTGCACCGGCGGCATACGCTGCGAAAAGGCGACGGCCTATGTGAAGTCGCTCGGCTTCGAAGACGTGTTCCATCTCAAGGGCGGCATCCTGAGATATCTCGAAGAGATGCCGGCCGAAGACAGCCTGTGGCAAGGCGAGTGTTTTGTCTTCGACGAGCGGGTCTCTGTCTCGCATGGTCTCGCCGAGGGCGATGCAGAACTCTGCCGCGCCTGCCGGCATCCGCTGACGCCAGAGGAAAGGCTGTCGCCGCACTATACCACCGGCGTGTCATGCCCGCACTGCTATGATGCCCGCTCGGACGAGGACCGCGCCCGCTACGCCGAGCGTCAGCGCCAGGTCGAACTGGCGCAAGCGCAGGGCAGGGAGCATATCGGTAGCTAACGTCGGTATCGCTCAGTTGGCTTAGATCACCAGGCGACGGAATAGCGGTCGATCACCCATAGCCACGTGCCATCGGCCTGCCGGCGCGCGACCTCCGAAGTCACCGTGCCATCGGGAAGCCGGGTCGAGGTCAGCGCGAGGTCGCCGTTGATGGCCGCCGGGCGCTGCTCGCCGCGCTGAAATTTTCGCCCGCTCGCGGCAAAGGCTTCGAACAGCGTACGGATCGCTGCGTGGCCGCGCGTCAATTCTGGCTCGCCGGTGTCGACGACGGCAGCCGGTTCGAAAAGCGCCACCATGCCATCGATATCTCCAGCCCACTGCCGATTGATCAGCAGGCGCTCCAGATCCTGCGGATCGCGGGCGGATTCGCGTTCGTTTTTTTCGGTCATGGCAGTTCCTCCCTTCGGCAGTGCGGCGGCGACACTAGCGGAAGCCACCGCCCATTTCGACACACGACAGTGCCGATTTTCGAAAGGCTGCATCCCTGGCAAAGCGCCAGTCCGTCATTGTAATGTCAACAAGTGGGACCTACGTCTGCAACGTCCAAAACCCGCCCGTCCACGTTTGACTGGCCCTTTTCTGGAGGCACTATGTTCGACCCCAAGAAGCTTCTCGACGACCTGCTCGGCTCGCAAGTTCCCGGCACCACCGGCACCGTCCGCGACAAGGCAGGACAGGCCGTGCAGATGGCCAAGGACAATCCGCTGGCCGCCGGCGCGCTGGCCGCGGTGTTGCTTGGGACCGGCACGGGACGCCAGGTGACGGGCACCGCCATCAAGCTCGGTGGACTGGCCGCGATCGGCGGTCTCGCTTACAAGGCGTACCAGAACTACAAGGCCGGCAATGCACCCGAGCAGGCGCCGGCCGCCGGCCAGCCAGAATTGCTGCCGCCGCCCGCCGACACCGGCTTCCATCCTTCGCAGGCGCCGCAGGGCGAGGACGAGTTCACGCTGACCCTGGTGCGGGCGATGATCTCGGCAGCCAAGGCCGACGGCCACATCGACGACGAGGAGCGCGAAAAGATCGCCGGCAAGCTCAAGCTCGCCGGCGTCGGTTCCGATGCCGAAAAGTTCCTGTTGGCCGAACTGGACAGCCCGCTCGACCTCGACACGCTGGTCGCCGGCGCCAAGACCGATGAGCAGAGGCTCGAGCTCTACACCGCGTCGCGGCTGACCATCGATCCCGATACGCGCGCCGAACGCGGCTATCTCGACCTGCTCGCCGGCCGGCTCGGCCTGCCGGATGCGCTGGTCGACCATGTCGAGGCGACGGTGTCGGCGGCCAAGGTGCCGGTCCCGGCCGGGACCGCGCCGAACCCGCGCTGGTAGGCGGTGCGGCCGCGCGGCTGAGACAACGCGGCGAGGCTTAAAAACCGCGTTAACACCTCGTTTACCGAGGAAGCGCATGATTCTAGCAGTCGGATCGGCTTTTCCTCCTCCCAAGCCCGGTTCAGATCAGGGCGGTCGCCAATGACCGCCCTTTTTGTTTAGCCGATCACAGGTTGTTCGGCTTGCCATGATCCCCGTCATTTGCGATGCCTCGGTGCATTCGGATGCATCCCGATCTGTGCCGGGGATGCGCGGTGCGCAGGAGCAAAATCATGACAGCCCTCACAGAGAAAACCGCGATCGTCACCGGCGCTGGTACCGGCATCGGCAAGAGCGTTGCCACGGCGCTGCTCAAGGCAGGCTGGAACACCGTGTTCTGCGGCCGCCGCAAACAGGTGCTCGACGCCGCGATCGCTGAAGCCGGCAAGACGGATGCCAAGGCGCTGGCAGTCGCCTGCGACATCAGCAAGGCCGGCCAGGTCGACGACCTGTTCGAGACCGTGGCGGCGGCTTTCGGGCGCGTCGACCTGCTCTTCAACAATGCCGGCATGAGCTACAAGTCGACACCGATCGACGAGATCCCGGTCGAGGTCTGGAACGACATTGTCGGCGTCAATCTCACCGGATCGTTCCTGTGCGCCCGCGCCGCCTTCGGCGCCATGCGCAGACAAAAGCCAATGGGTGGCCGCATCATCAACAACGGTTCTGTGTCGGCCTATGCACCACGGCCGGGCTCTGTGCCTTACACCGCGACCAAGCATGCCATAACAGGGCTGACCAAGACGCTGGCGCTCGACGGGCGACCCTACGACATCGCCTGCGGCCAGATCGACATCGGCAATGCGCTGACCGACATGGCGCAGGCGATGACCGTCGGCGTGCCGCAGGCCAACGGCTCGATCGCCGCCGAAGCGGTGATGGACGTCCAGCGCGTCGCCGACGCCGTCGTCCACATGGCCAGCCTCCCGCTCGATGCCAATGTGCTGTTCATGACGGTGATGGCGACCAAGATGCCGTTTGTGGGACGCGGGTAAAAAACTGAGCGTCGGCGCTGCCCCTCATTGCCCTGCCGGGCATTTCTCCCCGTATAGTGACGGGGAGAAAGGGCTGACCGCGACCTCGGCGCCATTCCTGCAAACATTGGAGATTGGCGAAATCATCGATGAGAGCGCCCCTCTCCCCGTCACTATACGGGGAGAGGATGCCGGCAGGCAGGTGAGGGGCAGCGCGAACCTTTGTAATTGGCCGCCTTACCTCTCCAAAAACGCCTCGATCCGCTCTAGCGCGCGCAAGATGTTCTCTTCGGAATTGGCGTAGGAGAGCCTGATGTAGCCTTCGCCGAGAATGCCGAAATCCGGGCCGCCGATCAGCGCGACACCGGCATCCTCGAGCAGGGCGGAGGCGAGCTTCTTCGCTTTCCAGCCGGTCTCTGAGACATTGGGGAACGCATAGAAGGCGCCCTTTGGCGTGATGCAGGAAACGCCCGGCAGCGCGTTCAGCCCCTCGACCACGATCTTCCTGCGGCTGTCGAAGGCGCGCATCATCTTGTCGACATCGTCCTGCGGGCCGTCTATTGCCGCGATGCCGGCGAACTGGCTGGGGGCGTTGACGCAGGACCAGCAATTGACCGCCAGCTTGCGCACTTTGTCGTAGAGATGGGCGCCCTTGTCGCCGTTCGGCCAGATCGACCAGCCCATGCGCCAGCCTGTCATCGCCCAGGTCTTCGACCAGCCATTGAGCACGATCAGCCGGTCGCGGATTTCGGGGAAATTGAGCAGCGAAAAATGCGTCTCGCCGTCATAGGTCATGACGTCGTAGATCTCGTCGGAGAGGATGGCGACCTGCGGGTGCTTCTCCAATCCCTTGACCAGCTTCTCGATCTCGGCGCGCGGGGTGACGCCGCCGGTCGGGTTGGCTGGCGAGTTGAGGATCAGCAGCCTGGTCTTCGACGTGATCAGCGCTAGCGTCTCCTCGGTCGAGAAGGCAAAGCCGTTCTCCTCGCGGATCGGCACCGGGATGGGGCTAGCACCTGTGAACTCGATCATCGAGCGGTAGATCGGAAATCCGGGATCGGGATAGAGGATTTCGGCGCCGGGTTCTCCGAACATCAAGATCGCCGCGAACATGGTCGGCTTGCCGCCGGGCAGGATCATCACATTCTCAGCCGAGACCTCGACGCCGGTGGTGGTCAGCGTGCGCCGCACCACCGCCTCGCGCGTCGCCAACAGGCCGTTGGCAGGGGTATAGCCGTGGTGGCCGTCGCGCAGCGCCTTGATCGCTGCTTCGACAATGTGTTGCGGCGTTTTGAAGTCGGGCTGGCCAATGCCGAGATTGACGATGTCGCGGCCTTGTTGAGCCAGTGCGGTTGCCCGCGCGAGCACGGCAAAGGCGTTTTCCTCGCCGAGACGGTCGAAGGCCGAAATCGTGTGGAGCATTTTTCCCGTCCGTGTGGTTCTTACTGTTGGGTCGCGTTTTTGTGAGCGTCCAACCGCAAATGTCAAACGGATTGGAGTCTTTGGTGTCGGAAAATCTTGCGAATTGGCAGCCCCGCCCGCGTCCGGAACGAAAAGTTCTGGACGGACGCTATGTCCGTCTTGAGCCGTTGAGTGCTGAAAAGCATGGCGACGGCCTCTACGAGGCGTCATCCGTGCCCGACATCGACGGCCGCTTTGCCTGGCTGCCCGACTATCCGCCGCAGACCCGCGCCGATTTCCAGCCATGGCTGGACAAGGTCGAGGCAAGTGAGGATCCGCTGTTCTTCACGGTCATCGACAAGGCCAGCGGCAAGGTCGCCGGGCGGCAGACGCTGATGCGCATCGATCCAGCCTATGGCGTCATCGAGATCGGCAACATCTATTGGGGTCCGCTGATCTCACGCAAACCTGCGGCAACCGAAGCGCAGTTCCTGTTCATGAAGTACATTTTCGACGGGCTCGGCTATCGCCGCTACGAATGGAAATGCAACAACCGCAACGAACCGTCGAAGCGCGCGGCGGAACGGTTCGGCTTCAAGTTCGAGGGCATTTTCCGCCAGCATCTTGTGGTCAAGGGTGAAAACCGCGATACCGCGTGGTACTCGATCATCGACAAGGAATGGCCGGCGCTTCGCAAAGCTTACGAGGCCTGGCTCGATCCGGCCAATTTCGATGGCGAAGGCCGGCAGAAGCGGCGGCTCGAGGATTTCCGCGCCGAGTTCGGCGCGTAGCAGGAGTTTAGGCGATGGCGCACAGCCATGATCACGGTTCGCACGCTGGCCACAGCCACGGCGCCGGTCACCTGCATGGCTCGACCGACAAGAAGCGCGTGCTGATCGCAGCCTGCCTGACCGCTGGCTTCATGGTTGCCGAAGTGCTGGGCGGCCTGCTGACGGGATCGCTGGCGCTGCTGGCCGATGCCGGTCATATGCTGGCCGACTCCATCGCGCTCGGCCTTGCCTGGTATGCCTTCCATCTCGCAGGACGACCAGCGACCGTGCGTCTCACCTACGGCTTCGGCCGGGTCAAGACGCTGGTTGCCTACACCAACGGCATCGCCATCTTCGCTATCGCGCTGTGGATCGTCTACGAGGCCTGGGGCCGGTTGATGACGCCGGCACCGGTGCTGGGCGGGCCGATGCTGGTGGTGGCGATCGCCGGCCTTCTGGTCAACATGGCTTCGTTCTTCGTGCTGCATGGCGGCGACCGCGAAAGCCTCAACATGCGCGGCGCCATCCTGCATGTGCTGGGCGACCTGCTCGGCTCGGCGGCGGCGATCGTGGCGGCGCTGGTCATCCTGGCGACCGGCTGGACGCCTATCGATCCGATCCTGTCGGTGCTGGTCTCGGTGCTGATCCTGTCCACCGCCTGGTCGCTGATGCGCGAAGCCGCCCATGTGCTGCTCGAAGGCGTGCCGGCAAGCCTCGATCGCGATCTCATCGCAAAGGACATTTCCGGGACGATCAAGGGCGTGCGCGAGGTGCACCACATGCATGTCTGGTCGCTGGACGGCTCCAGCAACATGGCGACGCTGCATGCTTGTTTGAACGATGGCGTCGATCCGCATCAGGCGGTCAGCGCGATCAAGAAGCGGCTCGCCGCAGAGCATGGCATCAGCCACGCCACCGTCGAGCCGGAATTCGGCCAGTGCGCCGACAGCCATGACGAGCACGACCACGATCATGACCACGACCATGGTGCGCCACCGCATCACGGCCATTACCACTGACAGGGAATTTCATGGCATTGGCATCCAGGTTGACGAGTTCCCACGACGGCGGAACGGCATGATGGATCGCGACAACAGAAACGCGCTGATTGCCGCGGCCTGGATCATGCTGCTGTTCGGCATTGCGGCCTACAATCTGCCGACCGTGATGCTGGCGCTCGGCAATATCTCGACCGTCCTTGCCGGCATCGTCGGCACCGGCTTCGTGCTGGCATTCTTTCTGGTGTTCTGGCTGCGCGGGCGCAGCCAGAACAAAGGCAAATAAGAGGCTTTGAAATGCGCATCCTGATTACTGGCGCCGCCGGCATGGTCGGCCGCAAGCTTATCGCCCGGCTGGCCAAGGACGGCACGCTCAACGGCCGCAAGATCACGGCGCTCGACCTGCACGACATCGTGCCGCCGCAGGCGCCGGCGATGGAGGGCGTCAGCATCGCCACGCATACCGGCGACCTTGCGGACGTCGGTGCTGCAGAGAGCCTGGTCGCCTCGCGCCCTGACGTCATGTTCCATCTCGCCGGCATCGTGTCGGGCGAGGCGGAAGCCAATTTCGATCTCGGCTACCGCGTCAACCTCGACGGCACACGGGCGCTGTTCGATGCCGTGCGGCTGGCGGGCTTTGCGCCGCGCCTCGTCTTCACCTCGTCGATCGCTGTGTTCGGCGCGCCGTTCCCGGATGTCATCCCGGACGACTTCCACCCGACGCCGCTGACCTCCTACGGCACGCAGAAGCAGATGAGCGAAGCGCTGCTGGCCGACTATTCCAGGCGCGGCTTCTTCGACGGCATCGGCATCCGTCTGCCGACCATTTGCGTGCGGCCGGGCAAGCCGAACAAGGCGGCCTCCGGCTTCTTCTCCGGCATCATCCGCGAGCCGCTCGCCGGGCAGGAGGCGATCCTGCCGGTGCCGCGTTCGGTGCTGCACACCCATGCCAGCCCGCGCTCGGCGGTGAATTTCCTGATCCATGCTGCGGGAATCAACGGTGCCGCCGTCGGGCCGCGCCGCAATCTGACCATGCCCGGTGTCGCCGTCACCGTTGGCGAGCAGATCGAGGCGTTGGAGCGCATCGCAGGCGCCGAGGTCGTGAAGCTGATCCGTGAGGAGCCCGACGAAACCATCTGGGCAATCGTCAAGGGCTGGCCGACGCGCTTCGAGGCGCGGCGCTCACGAGATCTCGGCTTCAGCGCCGAGAAGAGCTTCGATGAAATCATCCAAGCGCATATCGAGGATGAGCTCGACGGCAAGATTGCGGGTCAGGCCTGACCCGCAGGGATCAAACGCTGCCGGTCAGGCTCGCCGACAAAAGCAGCAATCCGAACAGGAAGACGAAGGCGGCGCCGCCGATCTCGACGAACGTATGGATGCGGTTGCCCATGCGGCCATCGCCGGCGAAATAGACTGCCCAGTTCTTGGCGGTCACCGCGATGGTCGCCAGCGCCGAGACAGTGATGGCGGTGCCGAGCGACATCGCCAGCACCGACAGCAGGCCGCCGAGCCACAGGCCGTTGAGCAGCGCGAAGCTGAGCACAATCAGCGCGCCGGAACAGGGGCGAATGCCGACGGCGGCCACAGCCGACCACGCCGTGCGCCAGTCGAAGCGGTCGCCAGACAGCAGCGCCGGATCGGGCGCATGCGAATGGCCGCACGTGTCACAGACCTCGCCCGCCGCGTGATCATGATGAGCGTGGTCGTGATGGGCATGATCGTGTGTGGCGTGATCGTGCGCAGCGTGATCGTGATGATCATGCGAATGGTCGTGGTCATGGTCGTCATGCACATGCAGGGCATGCGAATGCGCATACGCCGCATGGCTGTGAGGAGCATGCGAGTGACCGGCGTGAGAATGGCCGGCATGGCCGCCATGGGAATGACCGGCATGGGCCGCCGACAGGCTGTAGGCGGGCGCCTTGCCGAACCAGCGCAGGACCGTTGGCCCGAGCTTGCGCCACAGCAGCCAGGCGCCGAACAGAGTGACGAAGATATAGCTCATGATCTCCATGAACCAGGCCGCGTCGGTCATCGAGATGGCGGTGCCGCGCAACACGAAATAGGCAAGCAGCATCACCACGACCGCGGTCAGGCCCTGCAGCAGCGCCGAGACGAAGGACAACAGGATGCCGCGCTTGAGCGCCACTTCATTGGCCACCATGTAGGACGAGATCACCGCCTTGCCGTGGCCGGGGCCGGCGGCGTGGAAAATGCCGTAGGCGAAGGACAGGCCGATCAGCAGCCACATCTTGCTGCCGTCCTCGCGCATCGCCTTCATCGCTGTGGCCAGCGCGCGGTAAAATTCCTGCTGCCTGAGATTGATCCACATCAGGATGTGGGCGAACAGTCCGGTGGTCGGCGCCATGCCGTCATTGACGCCGATACCCAGTGAGCTCTGGGCGTGGGCCTGCCCGAGAAAGTGCGTCATCACCAGGGCAGCGGCCACGAGGCCGAATGCCAAACGCAGGGACGGTTTCATCACCGGATCTATCCTTCTGGCGGGCAGTTCAGTTCGAGCTTGGTGGCGAAGATCTTGCTCATGTCGGTGCCTGTCGGGTCGTTGAAGAAAGCTTCCGTCAGGGTCTTCTGGTTTTCCTTGATAGCCTCGTCCGGATCGGGCCGGATGACCTTGCTGGTGCAGTTCGAGGGCAGGCCTTCGACGGTGATGTTGGAATCCTCGGTGAAATCGATGGCCGTGTAGAAGGTCGGATCGTAGACACCGAAATCGATCTTGCCGGCGAGTTTGATCGGCTCCTTCGGTTCGGATTCGAACAGGATGATCAGCTGGTCGTTGTCGAAATTGGCCATCAGGTGCGGCGGCGGCGTCATCGGCACGTCCTTGCCGTTGACGGTGACGAGCTGGAAATAGTTGAACTCGGCCAGCGAGGCATGGACGGTGTCGGCGACATCCTTCAGCTCCTTGTCGTCAAGCTTCAGGTCGGAGTTCTTGTCGAACTCCATCATCACCGTACTCGAAAACAAATCGTCGAAGCGCCAGAGGTGGCGCAGCGCTTTCACACTTTGGTGATCTGGCGAGAGGATCACGTCGAGGCGGGCCTCGGCGAAGACATGAGGATGCGCCGCAGCCGCTCCAACGGCGGCAAAAGGCGCCGCCAAGGCCGAAGCCAGCATAATTGCGTGCCGTTTCAGGTGCATTCTCGGTCGCTGTTCCATCGGCCTCGGAGAGATTTCGAGAGGTTACCAGAAAGCGGGCGAAATTGGGACCGCGACACAGCTAAGACAGGTCAGGCGCCTTCGCGGTTCTTGAACCACTGCACCAGAAAATCGACGAAAACGCGGACCTTGGCCGGCAGATAGCGGCGGTGGGGGTAGACAGCAAAAATGCCGCTGCCCGACTGGATGCGGTCGTCGAGCAAGGAAACCAGCCGGCCGGACGCTAGGTCGGGGGCGGCGATGAAATCGGGCAGGATGGCGAAGCCCAGGCCTGACACGGCGGCAGCACGTGCGGCCATCGGACTGTTGACCTCGATCGGCCCCGACACGTTGACGCTGACCGACTCCTCGCCATCGCCCTTGAAGCGCCAGTTGGCGAGCGAACGGCCATTGGTGTCGACGATGCAGGGCATGTTGGCAAGATCCTGCGGGCGCGTCGGCTTGCCGTGCTTGGCGATCAGTTCCGGCGATGCGCACAGCCTGACGGAGAATGGCCCGAGGCGCCGGGCGATCAGCGAGGAGTTTTCGAGCCGCGAGATGCGCACCGCAAGATCGAAACCTTCTTCGACCAGATCGACAAAACGGTCGTCGAGATGGATGTCGAGCACGATGTCGGGATGCTGCTTGGCGAAATCGATCAGCGACTGGCCGATCGGCGCATCGGCAAAGGTGCGCGCCGCCGATAGCTTGATCCTGCCGCGCACATCGCCGGAGGATTCGCGCACCGCGTCGGCTAGGCTATCGACCTCGCGCACGATTTCCGAAGCGCGGCTGTAGTAGGTATGGCCGGCCTCGGTCATCGAGAACTGGCGTGTGGTGCGGTTGAGCAGCAGCGCGCCGAGTTCGTCCTCGAGTTCGCGCACATATTTCGACAGCAGCGCCTTGGAGCGGCCGATCTTGCGCGCAGCGGCGGAAAAACCTTCGGCCTCGACGACGTCGATGAAGGCGCGCATGCGGGTCAGTGTGTCCATGGATCAGGCCTTTCGTGCCGTATCGAGAAGCCGCCGGCCGAGCCGTATCAGGGCAATGTCGCTGCCGGGAGGGCCGAGAAGCGAGAGGCCGAAAGGGGCGCCGTCGACCGAGCCCAGCGGCAGGGTGATTTGCGGAAAGCCTGAAAGACCCGAAAGACACAAAAGATGCAAGGCCCTTTCGCGGTAGGCCTGAAGCTGCTGCGGCTCGCTTTTAACGAGAGGGGCGGGACCCGGAACGGTGGGCAGGACCAGAAACCCGTCCTGGCCGAGCAGGGCGGCAAGCTCGGAGCGGAAGGTCAGGCGGCGCACCGCTTCGGCCTGCGCCGTCTTGGCGTCGATCGTCCGGCCAAAGCCAAAGCGTTCCTCGACGCCCGGCCCGAGATGGCGCTCGCCCGACACGATCCAGGCGCCGTGCTGCTGCCAGGCTTCGGCGGCCTGCAGACGGCGAAAGCACCAGTAGAGCTCGTCGGGGAAGGAAGCGAAGACGTATTCCACCGGCTTTGGTTCACCGACCACAGTGGCCGCCAGCGCCCTCATCCTGGCGTACTCGGCGGCTTCGGCCGGCCCGGCCACAAAGGCGTCCAGCCAGCGGATCGAAAGCGGCCGGTTGAGCGGATGCTGATGCGGGTCGCGGTCGAGCAGCAATTTGCCGATCGTCTCATAGGTCTCGATGTCGTCGGCGAACCAGCCGAACGTGTCGAAGCTCGGCGCCAGCTTCATCGTGCCTTCGAGCGAAATGCGGCCATGCGTGGTGCGCAGTCCGATCAGCCCGCAAAAGCTCGCCGGCGCGCGGATCGAGCCGCCGGTGTCGGAGCCGGTGGCGATGTCGGCAAGCTTGCCCGCCACTGCCGCCGCCGAGCCAGACGACGATCCGCCGGTGACGCGATCGGGTGCTGCCGGGTTCACCGGGAACGGAAAATGCGCGTTCTGGCCCATCAGCGAGAATGCGAGTTCGTCGGTCTGCGTCTTGCCGATGAAGCGCGCGCCGGCATCGAGAATCATCTGCACGGCCGGTGCGGTGCTGGAGGCTGCGTGCGCCTCGTCGAACTTCGCCAGATTGCCGCAACCGGTACGGTAGCCGGCGACGTCGTAAATGTCCTTCACGGCCAGCCTGAGCCCGGCCAGCGGCCCCAGTTCCGCATTGGCGACCGGCATTCGACGCAGATTGAGGAAGGCGTTGAGCGGGCCGTGCGTGCCTGGCATCGTTCGATATCCGGATACAGTTCGCGCAGCATTGTTCGATGCCAGAAATTTTACAACCTGGGATACGATTTTTATTGATTGTGAAATCTTTCGATCTTATATCGCGCTTGCCCAAAGTCGCACGTGCCTGTGGGTGTCCGCCGATCCTCGAATGGTGAGGGAAATCGGTAAGGTAACTGGAGCCAACCCCTCCAGTCGGTCTAGCGGCCAACCGCCAGCCCGAGGACACCTTGAAGCAACGACGGTGCGGGCCTTTCTGGTTCTCTTCCGGTTGTCCAAAGACCGGGGTTACTAAAGAGGCACACCTTCATTGCCGGCAGTGCGGACGGGTCTCCCATCCAAGCCAAGGCAGACAAAGCGAACCGAGGCCGGGCAAGGCCAAGGTTCATCGCCGCGAGACGGCGTTTCATGGTTCCGGGGTCTCCACCGGCTGGTTCCATGAATTCGACGTCCCGCCTTTGTTTGACCGCGTGTTCGCGAGGCCGACAGCCCGCGTCCGCACCCTTGTGCGCGCCGAAAGGCGCGATGGAGAGACCCCGATGGCCACCCAGCGCATCCTTGACTTCCTCGCCACCCGACGTCCGTCCGGCCCCTGCCTGGTCGTCGACCTCGATGTCGTGCGCGACAATTTCCGCGCCTTCGAAAAAGCGCTGCCCGATTCCAGGATCTACTATGCGGTGAAAGCAAACCCGGCGCCGGAAATCCTGCGCCTCCTTGCTGCGATGGGCTCGTCCTTCGACACCGCTTCCGTTGCCGAAGTCGAGATGGCGATGGACGCCGGTGCGCCGGCGGACCGCATCTCCTTCGGCAACACCATCAAGAAGGAGCGTGACATTGCACGCGCCTACCAGCTCGGCATCCGGCTGTTCGCGGTCGATTGCGTCGAGGAAGTCGACAAGATCGCCCGCGTCGCTCCCGGCGCGCGCGTGTTCTGCCGCGTGCTGACCGACGGCGAAGGCGCCGAATGGCCGCTGTCGCGCAAGTTCGGCTGCGTGCCGGCGATGGCCGTCGACGTGCTGCGCCACGCCAAGACGCTCGGCCTCGACGCCTATGGCGTGTCGTTCCATGTCGGCTCGCAGCAGACCGACCTGACGGCCTGGGACCGTGCGCTGGCCGACGCCAAGAAGGTTTTCGCCACGCTTGCCGATGAAGGCATCGTCTTGAAGATGGTCAATATGGGCGGCGGTTTCCCGACGCGCTATCTGCGTGACGTGCCGGCCGCCCAGGCCTATGGCCAGGCGATCTTCTCGGCCCTGCGCAAGCATTTCGGCAACGCCATCCCGGAGACCATCATCGAGCCGGGCCGCGGCATGGTCGGCAATGCCGGCGTCATCAAGTCGGAAGTCGTGCTGATCTCCAAGAAGGCCGACAACGACAATGTGCGCTGGGTGTTCCTCGACATTGGCAAGTTCGGCGGTCTGGCCGAGACGATGGACGAGGCGATCCGCTACCCGCTGGTGACCCGCCATGACGGTTCGGAGACTGCGCCTTGCGTGCTCGCCGGCCCGACCTGCGATTCGGCCGACGTGATGTACGAGAAGACGCCGTATCCGCTGCCCTTGTCGCTGACCATCGGCGACGAGGTACTGATCGAAGGCACCGGCGCCTACACGACCACCTACTCGGCGGTCGCCTTCAACGGCTTCGAGCCTCTCCGATCCTACGTGATCTGACGGTTCGAAAGGACCGATCAGATCATCCCAGGTGGGCGTTTGTCGCCCACTTGGGTTCGCCTGTGGAACAAGCTCCGCTCGTGAAGGATCGCGGAATTGGACGTTGCAAATTACATTGACGGTGCCGTGGGGATCTCCCCCCTTGAGGGGGAGATGGCGGGCAGGCCAGAGGGGGTCGCCTCGGCTGCCTCGACTTCTTTTGCGATAAGGGGCGTTGGCGCTTCACGCGCGGCGACCCCCTCTGTCGCCTTCGGCGACATCTCCCCTTCAAGAGGGGAGAGTGTCCGCGCCATTGTCATCGTCGCTGAAACTGCGGCCGACATTGCATCGCGCGAGGCACTGCTTGACGATGCCATGGGCCAGATGCGGCGCAAGAAATCGTCGGAGAAGCTGCGGCGTGGCCGCCGGCCTTCCGAAGGCCTCGCCTTTGTCGTGCGCGATGCGGCGGGCGCGGTTGTCGGCACCGTGCGGCTGTGGGATGTGCGGCTGGGCGAGGGCGGTCCGGCGGCCCTTCTGCTCGGCCCGCTCGCTGTCGACCCGGCGCTGAAGAACGCCGGAATTGGCTCGGCGCTGATGCGCCATGCGCTGGCCGAGGCCGCGCGTCTCGGCCATGCTGCGATCCTGCTGGTCGGCGATGCGCCTTACTATGGTCGCTTCGGCTTTTCGGCCGACAAGACCGGTTCTCTCGCCATGCCCGGCCCGTATGAGCGGCACCGCCTGCTGGCGCTGGAGCTGGTCGAGGGCGCGCTCGACGGCGCGCACGGCACGGTGAAGGCGGCCGGGCGCAAGCTCAAGGCGCTGCCGCTGACCTTCGCGGCGTAAAGCCTTCGGCTTCTAGGGCGCAAAAGCCTGGGTCGACAAAAGCAAAACGCCGCCTGATGGGCGGCGTTTTGCTTTTGCGACGGGATTAGCCAAGCAACTGGCTGAGCGCCATGGCGACTGTCATGTCGCCTTCGACCTTTATCTTGCCGGACATGAACGCCATGGTCGGGTTGAGGTCGCCGGCGATCAGCGAATCCAGATCGTCGAGCGACAGTTTGACGGTGCAGTCGGTCGGAACGTCGGTGGTCGAGACGGTTGCGCCGTCGATGACGATGACGCCGTCGCTGCCGGTATCGAACTTCACCGAATGTTCGAACCCGGCGCTCGCCACGCGCGACTTCATCTTCTCGGCAATCTCCTGAACGCCCATGCTGTTCTCCTCGTCTCGTTGCGTTTTGCCACGCGTCAGTGCCGGCCTCTGCCGAAGTCGCTGTCTCGCGCGTGCCGCGATCCTGGTCGCTTGGCGCATATAGCTTCGAGTTGACGTAAACGTCAACGCGGTGCGTCATCTCGTTTCAGTCGGAAGGAACAAAGGCGAAGGGAACATCCCTCCTGCGGCGGGGTCAGTGCTCCGCGGCCGGTTTGGCCGGCTCGCCTTGGGCCGATTCCGCCGCGGCCGGTTCGGTCGGCGTGGCCGGGTCCTTGCGGCGGCGCATGGCGTTGTCGCGGATCTCGTCCTTGGTCAGGAAGTTGACCTGGTCGATCAGCACTTCGTGCACCAGATCGGCGCCGACGCGGACATTGACGGTGTCGCGTATGGCCTTGCGGAAGGCGTCGAGATCGATGGTTTCCTTCTTGGTGAAGTCGATCTGCGGGTTGGAATAGAGATAGGAATAGACCTGATCGGTCATCAGCGCTTCGGCCGGGATCGACATCTTCTTTATCTCGGCAGGCTCGACCGTGTAGACGAGCTTGGTGAGGAAATAGCCGTCGATCTTCGAATTGCGGATCAGCGGCACCGAGATGATGTCGGTCTTGACGTAGTCGAGACCGCCCAGCATTGGCTTCGGCGTTTCGCCGACGCCGCGCTCGCCGGCCGCCTGGAACGAATAGAACACGGCGCCCAGCGTGGCGGCGCAAATCCAGATCGCGGCGGCGATGAATTTGATCACCGGCTGTTCCCGCCTGTTGCCGAGATCATCAGCTCGCCCATCCGAATTCGCCGGCCGAGTAGGTGCCGTCGGCTTCGGCGCGCTGGATGGCGTTCTTCAGGAGCGTCGCGACCTCGTTGACCGCGTTGAGGTGGGCGAGGATCGCGGCCTCGTTCTTCGCCAGCTTCTGGCGCAGCCGCGCCAGGCTGTCGCGGTGCTCTTCCAGGAACTCGAGCTCGTTGGCGCCCTTCATGGCGCGGGTCAGCTCATAGAGGTAGCGGCTCTTGCGGGCGTTCGAGGCCTTGAGGTCGTAGCTCGTGTCGTTCTTCAGGCCCGCCGTCTCTTCCTCGACCGCCTCCTCTATGCGGCCGATGATGGCGGCAAGGTTGCCCGGACGTGCAAAGGGGATCGGCGCCTCGGAAGTACGTGCCGGCAGGTTGGAAGAGAATTTTGAAAAATCGGCCATTGAAAATCCTGGTCTAGATCTTGATGTCGGTTTTGATGGTCGTCTCGTCGCCGGTCATCGACCGTGCGGCCTTGCGCTGCAATTCCTCGACCAGCGAGGTGGAGAGCCGGGTCTGCTGGTCGATCTCGGTCTTGTGCGGCCCGGTTGACACCGGCCCTATAGGCACGGTGCGCTTGCCGTCCTTGTAGTGGTCGGCGAGCAGCGATTTGGCGATGCCGATGCCGCCGCGCTCGGCCATGACGTCGGCGACGCGCTCGGCCAGCTGCGATTTCCACATGTCGCCGGCCAGCCCCTTGCCGTAGACGCCCTCGGTGTCCTTGGGCAGCATGTTCTGGATGAAGGTCTGCAGGACCATCGCCTCGAACTTCTTGAACTTGTTGGCGGGATCGGCGCCTGCAGCGGCCTTGTCGGCCGTGGCGCGCGACAGTATCGAGCCGGCGTCGACGGAAGCCGCCATGTCAACAGAGAAGGCGCCGCCAACGCCGTTGGCCCGCTTGGTGAGCGCGGCACGGGCAGCCTCGATGTCCGTCGGGTCGACGGCTCGGGCAACATCGAGAACGATGTCACTGGGTGGAGAAATCGCCAAGAAAGTCCGCCTCTTTGCCGGGTTTCCTGGAAGGACCATGCCGCAACAAGCTTGTGGCAGGCTTGCGCGGGAGAGGGCGGAATGCAGGCGTGTTGGGCAGCCTAGACTGGTCGTCGTTCCAGTTCCTCCGTCGAAACCTCATAGATCTCATCCGCAGTCGGCTTAATCGCTCGAGCCGCAATAGATTGCGTTCACACTCTATATGAGGTATAGATTATGAACGTAATCTAAAAACCGGAGATGACGATGCGCGTGAGTCGGACCCAAGCCGCGGAAAACCGCCAAGCCGTGATCAATGTGGCGAGCCGTCTTTTTCGGGAGCGAGGCTTTGACGGCATCGGCCTTAAGGATCTGATGAAGGGTGCCGGACTGACCCAAGGCGCCTTTTACAAGCAATTCGCGTCAAAGGACGACTTGGCTGCGCAGGCATCCAGGCGGGCGATGGAGAGCGCCACCCACCGGTGGTCGGCCGCAACAGCAGCAAACCCCGAGAATCCGCTCGACGCAGTGATCTCGTTCTATCTCAGCATGGATCATCGCGAAGAAAAGATGGACGGCTGCCCGGTCGTTGCACTCGGCTCGGATGCTGCCAGACAGGGTGCCGACGTCAAGGCGTCATTCGAAGCCGGGATCAAGGAGTACCTTGAGATGCTCGGCAGTTGGGTTGGCGAGGCCGACGGCGACGAGGCCCGCGGCAAGGCCATGGCCATTCTCTCGACAATGGTCGGCGCGGTGCTGCTCTCGCGGGTCGTCAACGACCCGGGCCTCGCGCAGGCTTTTCTGGATGCGGCGACCGATCAGGTTCGCGAAGCAGTCACCGCTTGAACGGCGTGGACAGCGCTGTCGGCGCACCCAAGTGATAGGAGAATAGATGCGACGGATTGTGGTTACAGGCATGGGGGCGGTCACGCCCCTTGCTGCCGATGTTGAAGCGTCCTGGTCGCGTCTCCTGGCCGGCCGCTCGGGCATCCGGAGGCTTCCGGACGATGTGGTGGGCGACCTGCCCGCGAAGGTCGGCGGGGTGGTGCCCTCCATAGAAGAAGATCCGGACGCTGGTTTCGATCCGGATGCCGTCCTGCCGCCGAAGGATCAGCGCAAGGTAGATCGGTTCATCCTCTTTGCGCTGGCGGCGGCGGAAGAGGCGCTTGTGCAGGCAAAATGGAAGCCGGGCTCGGAAACGGACCGCCTGCGCACGGCCACGATCATCGCTTCAGGGATCGGCGGATTTCCCGCCATCACCGAGGCGGTGCGCACCGTCGACTTGCGTGGCGTCCGCCGCCTGTCGCCCTTTACGGTGCCGTCCTTCCTGGTGAATCTTGCTGCAGGCCACATCTCGATCCGCCATGGCTTCAAAGGCCCACTCGGCGCGCCGGTGACGGCGTGCGCGGCCGGCATCCAGGCGATCGGCGATGCGGCTCGTCTTATTCGCGCCAATGAAGCTGATATTGCCGTATGCGGCGGGACGGAAGCATGCATGAATATCGTCAGCCTCGGGGGGGTTGCCGCGGCACGCTCTCTTTCGACCTCCTTTAATCACCGTCCTGATGAGGCCTCCCGACCGTTCGACAAGTCGCGCGACGGCTTCGTCATGGGCGAAGGAGCTGGCATGCTGGTCATCGAGGAATTGAGGCATGCGCTGGCGCGCGGCGCAAAACCGCTCGCCGAGCTCGTCGGCTACGGGACGACCGCGGATGCTCACCACGTCACTTCTGGTCCCGAGGACGGCGACGGTGCGCGCCGAGCCATGGAGATCGCAATTGCGCAAGCAGGGATTTCGCCGCGCGAGGTTCGTCATCTCAATGCGCATGCGACCTCCACGCCAGTAGGCGACCTGGGCGAGATCGAGGCAATCAAGAGCGTGTTCGGGCGCGATTACGCGATAGCAGTCAGCGCAACGAAATCGGCGACCGGACACCTGCTGGGCGCGGCTGGCGGGCTTGGTGCCATCTTCGCGATCCGGGCGCTCAGGGATCAGGTCGCCCCGCCGACCCTCAATCTGGGCGCGGCCGATCCGGCCGGCGACGGAATCGACTTCGTCGCAAACGTGCCCCGGCCAGTGGAGATGGAGTACGCGATCTCCAATGGATTCGGCTTTGGCGGCGTGAATGCCAGCGCCTTGTTCAGGCGCTGGAACCACCCGGTAGCCTGACGCGAGCGCCAGAGGCAGTCATGACTGACGCCCTTTGCTCCGACCTTTCATGCTTCTCCAACACCGATCCAACGCAAAGAAGGAAATGATTTCCATGAACAAGACCAATCCTGGCGTCGCCCTCGTCACAGGGGCATCCTCCGGCATCGGGCGCGCAACCGCCAACACCCTACGGAACGCGGGCTATCGCGTATTCGGAACCAGCCGTCGCACGGTCTCCAAACAATCCGACGGCGTTACCATGCTGACCTGTGACGTGACCGACGACGCGTCCGTTGCGAAAATGGTCGATGACGTTCTGGCCAAGGCCGGACGCATCGACCTGCTTGTCAACAATGCCGGCATGGGTCTGTTTGGCGGCGCGGAGGAGTCCTCGACCGCACAGGCTCAGGCGCTGTTCGACGTCAACGTCTTCGGCGTTTTCCGCGTGACCAACGCGGTGTTGCCGGCAATGCGACGCCAAGGGAAGGGCAGAATCGTTAATTTGAGTTCGGTACAGGGGTTTATCCCCGCCCCCTATTTCGCGCTTTATTCGTCGACCAAACATGCCGTTGAAGGCTATTCCGAATCGCTCGATCACGAATTGCGCCCGTTCGGTATTCGCGTTTCGTTGGTGGAGCCCGCCTATACCCGCACGTCATTCGAGGACAATCTCGCCGCCCCCGATCGGTTGCTTGATATTTATGATTCCGCCCGCGCTGGCATGACTGTAGCCGTGCGGAAAGCGATGGAAAAAGGCGATGCGCCCGAAGTGGTAGCCCAGACCGTTTTGGCCGCTGCGATCGATCCCACTCCGAAGAAACGCTACGCGGCGGGAAAAATGGCGCGCCAGGTCAGTTTCCTGCGCCGTTTCGTCCCCGCGTCCGCATTCGACAAAAGCCTGCGAAAGCAGCTCGGGCTGCCGGTCTGACGAAAGGACATCAAGATCGCGGGGCCTAAAGGGTATCGAGCGGCCAGTCGGCGTGGTAAAGGCTGGTTTCGGGTCAAAGCAAAAACTCTCGCCGCTACTCCTGCCCCCCCTTCTGGGCGATAAGATCCAGCCGGTCGCGGTCGGAGCGTTCGCGCTCGTCCTGGCGGCGCACATCCTTGTAGGCTCGCTCGACCATGTTGGTGCGCGCCGTCGCGGTGGCGATCAGCCCGACCTCTTGCCTGGCGCTTTCCAGGCTCGCTTCCTGCCGGATCAGCGCGTTGGCGATGCGGCGATGGTAAAGGTCTGGAAACAGGACCGCCATCGACTGGTCGGCGTCGAAATGCTGGACCAGCTCCTTGGCCTCGGTCTCTGCGGATGCCGCCGCAGCCACGAAGCTCGCATGGCGGGTCTCGTGCAGCGCCTTCAACTGCTCCTGTACCTTGACCAGTTTCTTCAGCCGTTCCTTGCGCGTTGTCATCTCACCTCGCCAGCGTCAGGTCGACGAAGCCGTCGACGAAAAGCGACAGCATGGTGCCGATGGCGAAGTAGAAGATGATCATGCCGCCGGCAATGACGAAGGGCAGCGAGATGAAATAGACCGGAATCTGCGGCGTCAGCTTGTTGACGAAGCCGATAGTCAGGTTGACGAGGATGGCATAGGCGATGAACGGGCTGCCGAGCCGGAGGACCAGGAAGAAAGCGTCCGACACCGTGTCGGTGAGATCGACCAGGGCGGCCTGCGGGTTGAAGAAGACGTTGACCGGCGCCACCGTGTAGGAGGCAACCAGCGCGCGGATGATCTCGTGGTCGAAATCGAAGACGAAGAGCAGCAGCAGCGCCGAAAATGAGATGATGGCGGCAAGAGCCGGCTGAGGTTCCGGCTCCTCGATGGCGGGGCCGCCGGTGCCGCCATAGCCGATCAGCATGGCGATGGCCGAGCCCATGAAGCGCAGCGCCTCCATGTAGAGCCTGGTCATGGCGCCGATCAGCCCGCCGACGAGCAGTTCGGAAATGATCATCGGCGCCAGCACCTGCGGACGCGCATCGACGAAGGGAAAGATCTTGTCCCACAGGAAGGCGAGCAGGCCACCGGTGGCGGCGATCGACACGAACAGCCGCACCTGGACCGGTACGCGGGCGCTGGACAGGCCCGGCATCAGCATGAAGCAAGCGCCGATGCGGCAGAAGGCGAGGAAGGCGGCGATGACGACGCCTTGCGACAGTATGTTCACGAGATCGTCCCGAGCACCTTGATCTCGACGCCCTTGGCGATTTCGACATGGGAGAGCACCGGCAGGGTGGTGAACAGGCGCTCGATGATCATGCGCACATAGGGCCGGGCATCGGGCGCGGTGACGAGGACAAAACGCTCGCCTGCCTCGAGATGTTTGCGGATCGCCTTGGTCGCGTCCTGGCCGAATTCTTCCAGCTGGCGAGGGTCGATGTCGAATTCGCGCACCTCGCCCTTGGCGTCGCGCTTGAGGCTTTGGTGGAAGGCGAGGTCCCAGCGGTTGCCGAGGCGCAGCACCTTGAGCATGCCGCCTTCGGAGAGATCGCCGCAGATCTGCTGGGCCATGCGGATGCGGACATGCTCGACGATCTGCTCGGTGCGGCGCACATGCGGCGCGATCTCGGCGATGGCCTCGATGATCAGGTGCAGGTTGCGGATCGAGACGCGCTCGGCGAGCAGCAGTTTCAGCACCGCCTGCAGGCCGGGATAGGAGATGTGCGAGGTGCAGATCTCGTCGGCGAGCTTGCGGTATTCCGGATCCTGGCGTTCGAGCAGCGCTTTCATGTCCTTGTAGGACAGAAGCTGCGGCAGGTTGTTGCGGATCACCTCGGACAGATGGGTGAGCAGCACCGACATGTTGTCGGCAAAAGTGTAGTTCTCGCGCTTCAGATCCTCGGCGAAGGTTTCGAGCACCGAGAAGGCGCGCATGCCGAAGGCCGGCTCGCGGATTTCCTCGCCGGGAACGTCGGGCAGGTCGCGGGTGCCGAGCAGCACCATGATCTCGCCGACACGCATCTGGTATTCGGCAACGACGGTGCCATGGACCTTGATCTGGTAGCTCTTCGGCGGGATGCCGAAATCGTCGGCGACGCGCACTTCCGGTACGACGAAGCCGTATTGCGTGGCGAACTTCTTGCGCATCTTGGCCATGCGGAAGACCAGTTCCTGGTGCGACACCAGCAGCCGCGTCGACAGCTGCTTGCCGATCAAAAGTTCGATCTCGGCGGTGGTGAGCGAAGCCTTGACCGAGTTCTTCTCCTCCTCGACCTTGTCGGCCTTCTCCTGGTCCTTGAGCGCCTCGACGGCGGCAGCCTCTCGGTTGGCGCGCATCGGGATGACGTAGCCGAGGCCGGCCATGCCGGCGGCGAGCGTGAAGAACGGGAAGAACGGCAGGCCGGGCATCAGGCCGAGCAGGACCAGCAGCGAGGCCGCGACGTAGAGCGCGCGCGGATGGGCGCCGAGCTGGCCGAACACCGCCTGGTTGGTCGAGCCGCGCGTGCCGCCCTTGGAGACCAGCAGGCCGGCGGCGAGCGAGACGATCAGCGCCGGAATCTGGGTGACGAGGCCGTCGCCGACCGACAGCTTGATGAACACATCGGCGGCTTCGCCCATGCCCATGCCATGCCTGATATAGCCGATGGCGATGCCGCCGACGATGTTGATGGCGGTAATGATGAGGCCGGCGATGGCATCGCCGCGTACGAATTTCGAGGCGCCGTCCATCGAGCCGAAGAAGGACGATTCTTCCTCCAGTTCTCTGCGGCGCAACTGCGCGGTCTTGTCGTCGATCATGCCGGCGGACAAATCGGCGTCGATCGACATCTGCTTGCCGGGGATGGCGTCGAGGGTGAAGCGGGCGCCGACTTCGGCGATACGGGTGGCGCCCTTGGTGATGACGATGAAGTTGACCACGATCAGGATCATGAAGACGATCAGGCCGATGACGAAGTCGCTGGCCATCACCAGTTTGGAAAAGCCGGCGATGACATAGCCGGCGGCGTGCGTACCCTCATTGCCGTGCGACAGGATCATGCGCGTGGTGGCGATGTTGAGGGATAGCCGCAGCATCGTCGCGATGAGCAGCACGGTCGGGAAGGACGAGAAATCGAGCGGCCGCTGGATCCACAGCGCCACCATCAGGATCAGCACCGACAGCGCGATCGAGAAAGCGAGTCCGATGTCGATGAGGAAGGCCGGGATCGGCAGGAACAGCACGGCCAGGATGATGACGATGCCGATGGCGAAGAAGACATCGCGGCCGTTCTTGGCCACTGTTCCCGTCGCTAAGCTTTCGCTGATCGCCATATCGTCCCCGAGCCATGGACTGCCCGAACATGAGGGCAGCCCTTCGAGCCTAACCGGCCAAGCTTGCGCGAGGGTGGGAGGACTGGTTACTTGCCGCGAAGAACAGAGGCCTTGAGGAAAGATCATGCTGGTGATCATCGGTACCATCCGACTGCCGGCGGAGAGGCTCGACGAAGCAAGGCCGGCCATGCAGCGCATGATCTTGGGCAGCCGCACTGAACCCGGCTGCATCGACTATTCCTATGCGCAGGACGTGCTCGACGCCGGGCTCATCCATGTCACGGAGGTGTGGAGCGACAGGGAAGCGCTCGAAGCGCATTTTCGCTCGCCGCACATCGCCGACTGGCGGGCGAGCTGGGCAGCGCTCGGCATCGGCGAGCGCAACCTCATGCTTTATGAGGCCGGCGAGCCCAAGCCGACTTGAGGACCAGGCAACAGCTGGAGATGGCCTAGCAGGCATTGACCTGTCTGCAGGACCAACCGCCGCCATCGGTATCGTGGCAATCTTCATAGCTGCCGTAGCAGGTGTTTGTCGAATTGCGATACCAAGGATAGCCGCCAGGACAGCAGACATCTTGTTGTGCAGTCTGGATAAATTCCTTTGCCGGTCGGCTTTGGTTTTCCGGATTGCCTCCCGACAAAAGAGACGTCGGGTGTGACACAGACCTAACCGGCATATCCACGCTTGAATTGCTTACGGCAGACGAGCTCAAAAAAATCATGCCAACAGCTAATGAAAAAAATCCCCGCGCACTCATGTTCTCCTCCCTGAGGAAATAGAGACGGGCAAAAAATACCATAGTTGCCTCGATTGCGTAAGCGATCGCTCATATAGCCCGCAAGGGACTGAAGCGGGGCGGCGAGCCTGGCTGATCGGCAGGACGGCCAAGGTCGGCCGGCTTGCCCGCCTGAGCGAAGGAGCTGCCGTCTTTCGCGGCTCGCCGCAACGCCAAAATGGCGCCACAAGCAGTCGACATTGCGATTGCCACGCAATGCCGCCGGGCGTAACAGGCACGGCAGCTTTCATCCCTCGCACCCGGCGAGCCGTTCCGTTGCCTAATGAACCCCAGGTCTATGCCCGTCGCCTGCGCGCGGTGCTGATCCGATCGGTCCCGCTGCTCGAGGCGCGCGGCATTGTCATCGTTGCCCTGGCCGGTGCCGTCGGGGTGATCTCGGCGGTCCTGGTCACCGGCATGAGCGAGGTCGTGCAAGGCCTGCATTTCCTGTTGTTCGGCGTCCAGCCCGGCGGACGGCTGTCGGGGATGTTTTCGCTGCAAAGCCCGTTCCAGGCGCTGATTCCAGCGATCGGCGGCATCCTGCTCGGCCTGACGGTGATCTGGCTGCGGAAGCGGAAATTCCGCACCCCGGTCGACCCGATCGAGGCCAATGCGCTGTACGGCGGACGCATGTCGCTTACCGACACCTTCATCATCGCCGGGCAGACGATGATCTCCAGCGGCTTCGGCGCTTCGGTCGGCCTGGAGGCCGGCTACACGCAGGTCGGCTCCGGCCTGGCGTCGCGGCTGGCGCGTGCGCTGCGACTGCGCCGCAACGATGTGCGCATCCTGGTCGGCTGTGGCGCGGCCGGCGCCATCGCCGCTGCCTTCGATGCGCCGCTGACCGGCGCCTTTTACGGCTTCGAGCTGATCATCGGCATTTATTCGGTCGCCAATGTCGCGCCGGTGATGACCGCCGCGATCTGCGCCTCGCTGACCGCCGAGATGTTCGGCGTCGTGCCGTTTCCGATGGAACTCTCCGGCCTGCCGGAGCTGACCGCCAGCCAGTATCTGCCGTTCCTGCTGCTCGGGTTGCTGGGCGGTGCGGCCTCCATCGCCATCATGCATCTGGTCAGCCTGGTCGAGCGTGGCTTCGCGCGTCTGGCAATCGACGGTTCGCTTCGCCCGGTCATCGGCGGCGTCGCCGTCGGGCTGCTCGGGCTGATCACGCCGCAGGTTCTGTCCTCAGGCCATGGTGCGCTGCATCGCGAATTCGCGATGAATTACGGCCTCGCCGTCGTCGCCAGCGTCTTTGTGCTCAAGTTGGCGGCGTCGGCGATCTCGCTCGGCTCCGGCTTTCGCGGCGGTCTGTTCTTTGCCTCGCTGTTCCTCGGCGCGCTGCTCGGCAAGGCCTTTGCGGGCGTGATGGCCATAATTTCGCCGGCGACCGGCATCGACCCTTCCGTCGCCGCCGTTGTCGGCATGACGTCGCTTGCCGTGGGCGTCGTCGGCGGGCCACTGACCATGACCTTCCTGGCGCTGGAATCGACCCGCGACCTGACGTTGACCGGCGTCGTGCTGGCGGCCTCGCTGATGGCGGCGATCCTGGTGCGCGAAACCTTCGGCTACTCCTTCTCTACCTGGCGTTTTCACCTGCGCGGCGAGACCATCCGCAGCGCTCATGATGTCGGCTGGATGCGCAATCTGACGGTTGGGAAAATGATGCGCCAGGATGTTCGCACCGTCGATGCCGCAAAGACGCTTGCCGCGTTCCGCAAGGATGTGCCGCTGGGCTCGGCGCAGCGCGTCATCGCCGTCGATGAGGACCAGCATTATGTCGGCGTGCTGATCGTCGCTGAACTGCATAGCGACCCGTCCGACGGCGAGACGCCGGTGTTGGCGCTGGCCAAATTCACGGATGCGGTGCTGGTGCCGACCATGAACGTCCAGTCCGCCGCCGAAACCTTTCAGCGCGCCGGTGCCGAGGAACTGGCGGTGGTCGAGGACTTCGACAACCGGGCCGTTGTCGGACTTTTGACCGAGGGCCATCTGATGCGGCGCTACGCCGAGGAACTCGACAAGGCGCGGCGCGATCTGTCGGGTGAGGGCTGAGGGTTAGAGCAATTCCAGGAAAAGTGTGAGCGGTTTTCCGTCCGCAATTGCGTCAAAACAAGAAGATTGAGCGGTTCTCCGTTTCCGTCAAACGGTGAAACGCTCTAATTGGCGGTCTTCCGGCTTTGCTTGGCGACAACATCGGCTTTCCGCAGCAGAGTTGGGGCCGGCGCGAAGGGACTCAGCCTGAATTTTTCGATATGTTTGGCGCGGCCTTGCCTTGCGATGAGATAGTTTGTCATCAGTCTCTCCTCAACGGGCTCCGACATAAAGAACCCTTGAGCGCCGTGGCAGTGTTCGTGGATCAGAAAGTCGAGTTGAGCTTCGTTCTCCACCCCTTCCGCGACAACGGTCAGACCTAGCGAATTGGCCAGCGCGATGATCCCTCGAACCACATTCTGTTTCCTGGTGGAGGAAGCCAGATCGCCCAGGAACGAGCGATCGATTTTCAGTTGGTTCAAGTTGAAATCGGCAAGATATCCGAAGCTCGCATTGCCCGACCCAAAATCGTCGAGTGCCAGGCTGACTCCGATTTCTCGAATTTTGCCGATACTCTCCAGGGCATTGCGGCTGTCCTGGATAAATATACCTTCCGTGATCTCCAATTGCAGGCGCGATGGCGGCAATCCGGTCTGCTGCAGCATTTCGGTGAGGTGCGTCAGATAGGCATAGGCCTGGAGGCTTTTTCCAGAGACGTTGACTGAACAGATGAACTCCTCGGCGGAAATAGGCATCCATTTGGCGGCTTGCATGCAAGCCTTGCCCAGAACCACCTTGTCGAGTTCCAATATCAAATCACTCCGCTCCGCGATTGGAATGAACGATGCCGGCGGACGAACCGCCCCCGAGACAGCATCGCGCCAGCGGACCAGTGCCTCGGCACCGGTCATGCGGCCGGTCGCCAGTTCGAACTGGGGTTGCCAAACCAGGAAGAACTCGTCGCAATTAAGCGCCCGTTTGATGGCTGCTTCTTCACCAAGCTGCATGTCGATCTGACTTAGGATCGAGGGCGAAAACGTCACGAAACCGGACCGTCCTTCGGCCTTCGCCTTGTAGAGAGCACTGTCTGCGTTGTGCAGCAACATGGAGATGTCGGAACCATGTTGGGGGAAACACGCCATGCCGATGCTGGCGCCAATGCGCACCTGGTGGCCCTCCAACTCGGCAAACCTGTTCAACTGCTCGCGCAAACATTTTCCCAAATCGTCACCAACGTTCCGCTCGGCAATAGCCATGATCGCAAATTCGTCTCCGCCCAATCGCACGGCGGCTATGTCGTCGGGCTGCTCGACCGACTCAAGGATTTCGGCAACCGCTTTCAGTAGCAGATCTCCGACGTGATGACCGAAGGTGTCGTTCACGCTCTTGAAGTGGTCGAGATCGATCAGCAGCAACTGAAGCTGTTTGCCGGTCTCCCTCGCCCGGTCCAGCATGGCGTCCCTGTTGGCTGCCATCCAGGCACGATTCTTCAACCCCGTCGTCGCGTCGCGCCAGGCAAGAAATTCCAGCTGCTTTATCGTTTCCCGGCGCCCGATGAACAGAACCGCCGTTCCCATCGCCAGCAGCGACAGGATCGTCAAGGCAAAGGCTATCTGATAGTTGAACCTCCTCAAGCTGACTTCCGACGAATAGAGATCGGCGTTAACTTCCTCGCCGTATTTGTAGTACTCGTCGTTCATCCGGCCGACGATCTGCTCAAGCTCCAAACCCAGTTCCGTCAGGCTTTTTTGATCGAGCGGCAGCCCCGCCGCAATCACGACATCAAGTCGCTTCACCGCATCGTCGACGCGCGGCACGATGCCTGCATAAGCTGGAATTGCGCTGATCGTCTCTCTGCCGTCGATCCGATCGAAGCGTATGTAAACCAGGTCGTTTGCCGCCGACAGTTGATCGAGGCTCTCCTGGGAATTGGGAGCGCCTTCGGCGAGTGAGATCATATCCCTCAGGTGGGTCACGTCGCGTATCGCGATATGGAATTCGCGGATGGCGAAGAACCCGAACCTAGGCAGCGATGACTCGATCTTGCTGATACTGACAAACAGCATGACGATGAGGATCGCGGAACCGATCGCCGCCAGCCCTATGGCGCTGCCGTAGGTAAGCGGAATTTGCCAGCCTCTCAGTCGAGTACCTACCATTGAGGCCTACAGCCGATCAGTTGCCGGACTCGATTGTCTTGATCAGCCAGATCCATCGCGGCTTACGGATCGGCGTGTCGAAGGCGGGGTGGTCCTTGAGAGGATAGATCAGGCGGGTCGGTCCCTGCGTCCGTCGGGTGAGCAACTCTCCGTCCTGGCGGGTTGCTAGAAGCAGAGGCCCTTCCGTCCAATCTTCGTGCGGAATTACCTGCACGTATTCGTCCACTGCCCGCAGGGTAACGGAATCCCTATCTTCCAACCCCACGGATTTGAGCACGTCTCGGAACAGAACGCCTTGAAAGATCAGTTGCCCGTTCTCGAAAGGACTTGTGGTGACGACCTTGTAGAGGCCAAGCTTTTCCAACTGCCGCAGCGTGATCGGGATCGACTTGCCGTCCTTCTGAACGTTGAAAGCCACAGTCTCTGGTGGCTCCGGAAAGCTGGCCGGTTCTAGCGCCCAAACGGGCAACACGCCGATCGCCAGGACAGTCAGCATCAGCAGGCTGCGCACAAGCATAAACCGGCCCTTCTTTAGCAAGGACAACATCTCACTATCCTTCCCGCCCAGCGGAGCCGCTACGGATCTTGGCCGCAGGATCTCGCTGGCTAACAGTCGATACTGCCGTTCAAAGCTTAATTTATTGGTCGGTTTCGTTTCGAAACTGGCGGCGATCGCCGACAGCCTCACAGGCCACTGACTATGGAGCCCGACTTGATCGACCTTTCGACCTTCCACGATCTCGCCAAGGCCGAGATCGGCGCGTTCTCGCCAAGCCGACCTCCATCGAAGGCGATCAGCTCGAGGCCGTGCGCTCGTTCTTCCAGTCGCCGGACGGAACCGTCGATATCGGCATCTGGGAATGCACGCCCGGCCGCTTCACCGCGGATCGTTCGGACTCGTCGGAGATCTGCCACATCATCTCGGGGCACGTGGAACTGAGCCGCATCGACGGCGAGGTGCGCGAACTCGGTCCGGGCGACCTGCTTGTCCTGCCGCAAGGCTGGAAGGGCGAGTGGCGGATACACGAGACCACGCGCAAGCTCTACATGATCCAGAGCACCGGCTGAGGGGCGTCGCTCGGTCCAGACGAAATCAGTGGTCGATCGGGCCCTTTGGCGAGACCAGCGCGGTGCCGGCGGTCGTCGGGCGCTCGATCAGGCGGCGCACGCGCGGCGGTTCGTCGCCGCTGTGCAGCGCCCGCACCCGTTCGGTGACGACGGCGTCGGCATGGGTGGCGCGCCGGTTGTGGCGGATATATTCCAGCCAGGTCGGCGTGTGGTAGTGCTCGATCCAGACTGCGGGATTTTCGAGGTCGCGCGCCAGCGTCCAGTTGCGGGCGCCGTCGCGGCGGCGGATGCGGCCGCGCTCGGCCATGGTGGCGAGGAATTCGGGCACGTCCTCGTCGCGAATGACATACTCGATCATGATGGCGATCGGGCCGCTGCGTGGCTTTAGGTCGAGGCCGAGATGTGGCTCCTTGAAGCGGTTGAGCGGGTCGAGGTTGAGCGCGGTCTGCTGCGGCAAGGGCAGGAGCAGGCCGATGGCGCCCCCGACGAGCATTGCGATGCTCGCTGCAATGAGCGCGGTTTCGGCGCCATGCGCATCGGCGACGACACCCCAGATCCAGCTGCCCAGCGCGATGCCGCCGAAGGTCGCCGTCTGGTAGACCGACAGCACCCGGCCGACGACCCAACGCGGCGTCGACATCTGCACGGTGACGTTGAAGTGCGACAGGGCGATCACCCAACAGGCGCCGCCAATGAGGAGGCCCGCTGATGTCTGCCAGGCATTGTGGCTGATTGCGGCGTTGAGGGCGCAGACGGCGAAGCCGGCGAAGGCCATGCGCACCATCGTCTCGCTGGACAGCAATTGCCGCAGACGCACGCTGATCAGCGCACCGCCGACGGCGCCGATGCCGAAGGCGCCGAGCATGATGCCGTAGGTCAAGGCGTCACCCTTGACGACATCGCGCGCCACCAGCGGCAACAGCGCCAGCACGGCGCCGGCGCTGAAGCCGAAGGCGGAGCCCCTGACCAACACCTTGCCGATGTTGGGCGACATGGCGACATAGCGCAGGCCGGCGCCCATCGCCGCGCCCAGCGTCTCGCGCGGCAGCGTCGAGACCGGCAGCTCCGGCGTCCAGCGGAAGAGCACGATGATGAGGCCGATATAGCTCAGCGCATTGGCGGCAAAGGCAGCGGCCGCACCGGCAGCGGCGACGATAATGCCGCCGATCGCCGGACCGACGCTGCGCGTCAGGTTGAAGCCGAGGGAATTCAGCGCCACAGCCGCCGGGAGCTTGTTGCGCGGCACCATGTCGCCGACCGATGCTTGCCAGGACGGGTTGTTGAGCGCCGTGCCGCTGTCGATCAGGAAGGTAAAGGCAAGCAGCGTCCACGGCGTCATCCAGCCGTTCCAGGTGAACAGCGTTAGAAGTGCAGAGACGACCAGCATGAAGACCTGGGCGATCAGCATCACCTTGCGCCGGTTGAAGCTGTCGGCAATGGCGCCGGCGACGAGCGCAAACAGCATGATCGGCAGAGTGGTCGAGGCCTGGACCAGCGCCACCTGATAGGGCGAGGTGGCGATGGTGGTCATCATCCAGGCGGCGCCGACGCCCTGGATCAGGCCACCGAAATTCGACACCAGGCTGGCCGACCAGACGGCGCGAAAAATACCATGCCGGAACGGCGCCAGCGCCGAGACGCGTTCGCTGTCCGGCTCGTCATCGATCATCAGACCTGTCCCACCTTCATGCGCTGGTTTCGTCCGCCGGGACGACAATCATGGCATCCGTTTGAAATAGAGCACGACATCCAAAAGGGCGAACGCCCCTTCGAAAAAGATCATGGTCCAACAACAGGGTAGCAAGGCGAAAATACGTCAGCCGGCAAGGGTTCGCTGCCCAGGGCGATGTTCTCGTTGGTCCACCGCGCCGGGTATCGGCAGGGGTGCCGACCGGGGGCGAAGTCAGCTTCTGTCGCTGGCGGCGGCATTCAGGGCTTCGGTGAGCCGGCCGGTCGTCTCGCCGCCGGCGTGAAGGCGCAGGAAAAGCTCCATGCCGACAAGCCGCAGCCTGGAAGGTTCTTCGCGCCGCGCGAACTGGATCATGTCCTCCACGCTGGCTGTGGGCCACTTCATGGCATCGCGCAGGAAACCGCCGCGCAGCAAAGTCTCGGTGCCGGCCGAAAATTCGGACGATATCTCGAAGCCGATCTTGCGCGCCTGGACGTTCTGGCGCGGAATATGCTTTTGCGCGACCTTCCGCAAAAGCCATTTTCCTGTTTTGTCGCGGTATTTATGCCGCCTCGGCAAATGTATCGCGAAATCGATCAGCCGGTTCTCCAGGAACGGGACCCGGAGTTCCACGGACGCCGCCATGCTCAGGCGGTCGTGCCGGTGCAGGATGTCCTGCAGATGTGAATAGAGGTCATAGAGGCAATGTCCGAGGAAGGCACGATCGGCGGGCGGCGCTACCGGCTGCAAGCGGTCGAAAATCTCTGTCTGGAGGAAGTTCAGCTCCGGCGACAGGGCGCGCAGGACCATGTTGCGCTCCATTTGTGAGTGGCTTCCAGCCGAGACCTTGTAGGGCGCTCGGCGCTGATGCTCGAATCTTCGGTCGAGCGAGCGCTTCGAATGCAACAGACGCCGGGGCCACGACCAGGGGCGCCACATCTTCAGGCTCAAGGCCTGTAGTGGGTAACCGCCAAACAATTCGTCGGCACCTTCACCGGTCAGCAACACCTTGACGCCGTCCGCCCGGCATTGTTCGGCAAGCGCCAGCAGCCCGACATGGCTGGCGTGCCAGCCATCGCTTTCCAGATGCCAGATTACCCTTGGCCAAAGGTCGAAAAAACGGTCCCTGTCGACTGGCACCCGGCGCAAGGGCACACCGACATGGCGGCCGGTGCGCTCGGCGTCTTCGGCCTCGCTGCGGCCGAGCTGCGGGTCGACGACATAACCATGGACCTCTGGCCTGAACCGCTTTGCCAGCGCCGTTATCAGGCCGGAATCGACGCCGCTGCTGCAGGCCGTGGCGACGCCGGTATCGGCGATGCAGTGAAGCTCGACGCTGTCCTTGAGCAGCGCCTCGAGCGTCGCCATGTGCTCAGCGTCGGAGGACACGTCGCCGGTGATGCGCGCGGTCTCCAGCACGTCCAGCACATGCCAGAAGCGGCGCTTTTCGATACCGCCGTCGGTGATCTTCCACAGGCCGGCGGGCGGCAAGCGCTCGATGCGGTCAAACAGGCTGTAGCTGGAATCGCGGCTCTGCCAGGCCAGCCGCAAGGTCATCTCGCGGCTGTCGATGTCGCGCGGAAAACCATCGCAAGTGAGGATCGCCTTGTCCTCGGAGGCAAACAGGAATCGATCCGGCATGTCGGCCACCGACATCGGCTTGATGCCGAGACGGTCACGAGCAAGCCACAGCGCACTGTTGCGGGCGTCGAAATAGGCGAAGGAAAACATGCCGTCGAACAGCGGCACGGCCTTTTCGGGACCCCAGTGATGCAGGGCTTCGAGCACGACTTCGGCATCGCTGATGGTTCGAAAGACCAGGCCTTGCGCCTGCAGTGTTTCGCGCAGCGAGCGGTAGTTGTAGACCTCGCCATTGTAGACGAGGACGCCCTGGCCGGATGCGGTCAGCATCGGTTCACGGGCGGCGGGCGAGGGGTCGATGATGGTCAGCCGGCGATGGCCGAGGGCCAGCCGGTTGCTGCTCCAGCTGTCGTGATCATCGGGGCCGCGATGCACCAGCGCCTGCATCATGCGGATGACATCCGACAGGTCGTTGGCGTCGATCGGGTTTCGCTTGCGCCAGACGCCGGCTATTCCGCACATGGCCTGCCGGTCGATGTTGCCTGGGTCATGACCCGCAATCTAGCTGGAACCAAGCAGGCTGCAAGCAGCTCTCACTGTTACGCAATTCCTCAGGGAAAGCGCTACGCGCTTTTCCCGGGAAAACCGCGACACACTTTCCTGGAATTGCTTCTAGAATCCGTTTTCGATGCGCTCGAAGATGACGTTGGTGAAGGCCGAGATCTGGCTGCCGATGAACGGGCCGGTCAGCGCCACGACCAGCATGATGGCGACGATCTTGGGCACAAAGGTCAGGGTGATTTCCTGGATCTGGGTCAGGGCCTGGATCAGCGCGATGCCGATGCCGACCGCCATGGCGACCAGCACCACAGGCGCGGAGGCGACGAGCACCGTCCACACGGCGTACTGGACGATGTCGAGCGCGTCGGCCTCGTTCATGGGAGTGCGCCTCTACGAACCAGGTCTAGCTGGCCGGCTTTATCGAAACGCCCGCGCCGACCGGCACTTCGGTGCCGTTCTGCAGCACGGCGATCAGGCCGTTGCTGGCAAGCTTGACCGAGGCCACGACGCCCGTCGTCTTGCCGTCGGCGGAGGTGATCGAGCGGCCGATCAGGGCGTCCGCCTGCGACAGCGCCGAGGACTGCATGATCTGATCGAGCTTGGTGTTGGTCTGCACCGATTGCTCAACCTGCGAGAAGGTGGCGAGCTGGGCGACATACTGCGTCGAATCCATCGGTTTCGTCGGATCCTGGTTTTTCATCTCGGCGATCAACAGCTTCAAGAACGACTGGTAGTCGACCGCTGTCTTCGACGTCTGCTGAGTGCCCTGGTTGGCGCCCGTCGGGATTGTCGTCGTCATGTCCACATTCATCAGTATTGTGCTCCCACGGCCAGTGGGCGCTTCGCGCCCTGAACATCGTCATTGCCGCCAAGCGCGCGGCGTTCGAGCGGATAAAGCGCACGGATCGCCTTCAGCGCTTCATAGATATGGTCTTCGCCGACCATGCGGTCGATCTGCTTCAGCGCGCCGTTGATCTGCTCGTCCTCGAAGCTTGCCAAAAGCAAGGGCAGCGAGCGGCGAAACATGGCGCGCGCCTCTACGGCGCCGGCCGGGTTCATCAGCATGACCTGCAGGATGAAGTAGAGCTGCTTCAGCGGTGTCGAGGCCTCTTCGGCCTGGATGACATGGTTCTCGAGCAGGAACTGGACATCGTTCATCAGCTCGACGGTGACCTTGCGGTCGACGCGGATGACGGCGCCGTTGATGTAGATCTTCTCGTTCGGCTTCAGCGATATCTTCAGCGTGTTGGTCATTGAATGCCGTCCCGGATGATCTGGGACACTTCGATCAGACCTTCGAAATTGTCGGTACGGCCCTGGCGGATGTCCTCCGCCTCGCGCAGCAGCCACAGGCCGATGGAGATGAGGTTGGCGCGCAATTCCTTGGGCAGGACATTGTCACTGGAGCCGAGATCCTCGACGAAGGTGGTCCAGACCCGGTTGGTGAAGTGCAGCGCCTCGATCGCTTCCATCGACGTGTGGCCGACAGCCGCTGCCGCCGACAGCATTTCGATCGAGCGGGTCAAAAGCTGTCGCTCGCGATCCTTCGCGTCTGTGACGGAGTCGGTCTGGATGTCGGCGTAGGAGAATTGGTACATCGTTTGGCTCTACCGTTGCGGTTGAGATTGTCAGGTCAGGTAGTTCAGCAGGCTCATCTGCTGCAGGCGCGCGGTCAGCGCGAAGGACGTCTCGATATGCTGTGTCAGATCCGCGACGCGGGTGGCGGCTTCGGCCGGATCGACGCCTTCCAGGTCGAGGATATGGCGTTCGAACAAATCGACCTGCGTCTTCATGCGGTCGCTGGCGTCAGACACGCGCTTTTCGGCAAGGCCGGTCTCGGCCTGCAGCTGGCCGAGCCCGCCCAGCGCCTCGCCGACCATCGCCTGGGCGCGGCCGACGACGGTGGTTTTTGCCGCATCGCTGAGGTTGCCGGAGAGCAAGCTGGTGACCATGGCGGAAGCCATGGCGAGTTTGCGGATGCTGTCGTCATTGGCGCTGGCCGAGGTCTGGGTGGTCTCGCCGAGCGAAATGCGGCTGACGATCTGCTGGTCTGTGGCATTCGACCAGTTGGCCTGCCAGCCTGCGCCCATGAACTGCGGCACGACATTGCTGGTGATGAAGCTGTCCATCTGGGCGGCGGTGATGTTGGCGGCGAGCGGGTCGGTCTGCGTGAAACCGAAATAGGAGGCGAAGGAAGCGTCGAATGCCGCCTTGGCCGGTGAGCCGGTGGCGGTGAAGTCGTCGATCGGCTTGACGTCGGTGTTGGTGCCGGCAAACAGATATTCGCCGTTGACGCTGGCGTTGAGGATCGAGGTCATCTGCTGCACGGCGGCCTTGCCGGCTTGCTGTGTAATGGTGCTCGAGGAATTGCCGGCTGCGGTCAACGCGGTCAGCAAATTCTGTGCCGTGTCGGAAAGCTGGCCAAGCGCATCCTGCGTCGAGGAAAGCCGGGCGGTGACCAGCGAATTGGAATCGATGATGACGTTCAGCCGGTCGAGATCGCGCGAGAAGGTCACCGCCTGCGAAGTGCGCGCGCCAAGCGCCAGACCGACATCGGCGACCGTGCCTGTCGTCGATTCCTTGGTGGCTTTGACGAGTTCGGCCTGCATGCGCATCTGCTGATAGCGCGCGGCGTTGGAGAGGGCGGCTGAGGAGACGGATGTGGCTTTCATGGCTTATCCCACGGCATCGAGCAGAGACGACAGCATGTCGTCGACGGTTTTCATCATGCGCGCCGAGGCCTGATAGGTGTGTTCGAGGTCGAGCAGCAGCGACATCTCCTGGTCGACATTGACGCCGGTGTCGTTGGACAGCGCCTCGGCAGTGCGCGATGCCAGCGCTTCCTTGGCATCGGCGTTGGTCGAGGCCTGCTGGCGCTGGCCTTCGAACCAGCCAATGGCATTGGCGGCGTAGTCGGACACGCTGGAGGTGACGGTGATGCCGGCCGAAGGGTCGAAAGGCATCGGCTTGTCGAGCTTGTCGCCATAGCCGATCAAAAGCTGCGAATAGGAGGCGTTGCCGTCGGTGTTGGCGATATAGGCGGCACCATTGGCGCCACCGTCGCGCAGCAGAACCGGATTGCCGCCGACGCTCGGATCCATTGCGGCGTTGACTTTGATCGAGCCGGCAAGGCCGTCGATCAGCGTGCCGGCGGCTGGAATGGCGGGTGCACCAGACCAGGTGAACAGGCCGGTTCGGTCGGGCTGCGAAGGTGCTGTCTCGGCAAAGGCGGTGATGAGGCCGCGCGCGACCTCGTCGAGCTGGCTCTGCATGGTCGCGGCGACGCCGTCACGCAAGGTGATCAACCCGGCGAGCTTGCCGTCGGCGCTGGCGTTGCCGCCGGTGCCGGCGCGGACCGGCACATTGTCGATATAGATGGTGTTGCCGGGCGTGCCGGCGGTGTAGCCCGCCGACGGCGTGAAGCTGACCGAGCGCGGAATGGTCTCGAACAGCGTCGTGCCGTCCTTGGTGGTGATGACCATGTCGTTGTCGCCGCGCGTGAAGGTCGACACCGGTACATAGTCGGCGATCTTCTTCAAAAGGGCGTCGCGCTGGTCGAGCGCGTCGGACGCGTCCGTGCCCGAACGGGTTGCGGAGATGACCGCCTTGTTGGCATCCTGAAATTGGCTGAGCAGCGATTTGAGATCGTCGACGGCCGTCGATATCTCGCCATCGGCCTGGGTGCGGAAATCCTGGATCGCGTCGGTGCCGTCGTTCAGCGCGCGCACCACCTGCTGGGCCGCGTCGATGACGCTGGAACCGAGGTTCTGGTTGGATGGAGTGGAGGCGTAAAGCTGCAGCGCGTTCTGCAGATTGCCGATCGCGGTCGAGGCAGAGGAGGCGTTGTCGACGCCGTTGACGGCAACGGCGAGGCGGTCAATGCCGCTATAAAGCGTGCTCTGGCCGCTCCAGGCCGATTGCGCGCTGAGGTTCTGGCGAAACAGCAGGGCGTTGGCGGCGCGCTGGATCTCCACCGAGCGGGCGCCGGGCGCGCTGCTGACGATGACCGCGGTGCGGCGGGCGTAGTCGGGATTGCTAGCGTCGGCAATATTACGGGAAAGGACGCTGGTCTGCTTCGATGTGGTCTGAAGAGACTGCTGGGCTATGGTCAATGCGGAAGTCAGCGACATGCGGGTCTTTCACGAGGCCAGTGAGGAGGGGATGACGTTTCTGCCCTGTCGGCGGCGTCAGCGTTCGGAAACCTCCAGTTCCAAACCACACCAGCCGGTTTGCCGGTGTGGCCTTGAATTCGAAATCCGCGCACCGCGCTGCTCCGGTTTGGGTTCATCCCACTAGCGCCCGTCGTTTATCTCTTCAGGTTGACAAGGACGTCCATGAGGTCGGAACCGGTCTGGAATACTTTCGAGTTTGCGGTGTAGCTGCGCTGCGCCGCGATCATGTTGGTCAGTTCCTCGGCGATATCGACGTTGGAATTTTCCAGCGCGCCGGAGATGATGCTGCCGAGCTTGCCTTCATTGGCAAAGCCGATGCGCACGGTGCCGGAGTCGGTGGATTGCGCATAGACGTTGCCAGGCAGTGCGGTGAGGTTGTCGGCGCTCTGGACGTCGGCCAACGGGATCTTGAACAGCGGCTTGGTCGAACCGTCCTGATACTGGGCGTAGATGACGCCGTCCTCGCCGATCTGAATCTTTTCGATCGTGCTGGGAGCGTTGCCGTTGACCTTCGCTTCGGAGACGGTGAAGCCGGTGCCGAGCTGGGTCAGCTTGGACAGATCGAGATCGAGCGACGCACCGCCCGGTACGGGTATCGTAATTGAGTCGACGGCGCCGGTGAGCTTGCCGGTGGTGGTGTCGAAGGTCAGATTGGCCGAAGCCAGCGCGCCGCCCGTATAGGGGAAGGATGTGCCGGGCGTAGCCTTGGATTGGTCGAACACCGAAACCGACCAGGTGCCGGTGCCGGTGTTGGTGAAATAGACGTCGAGCAGCTTTTTGTTGCCGAGATTGTCGTAGGTGACGATCGAGGATTTCGACGTGTACTCTGCCGTCGCGCTGTTGGTGGACGGCAGCGGACCGGCGGGCGGGGTGGCGCCCGCGGGCAGATTGGCGTTGAAGTTGCCCGAGGTGCTGGGTGTCGCCGTCATTTCCTGGTCGGAAATCTCGACAGGAACCAGCCCTTCGAAACCGTTGGCGGTGGCGGCAGGTGTGCCGTTGGCGTAGCTGTAGGCCATCAACTGGTAGCCGGCGGCGTTGACCAGCCTGCCCTGGGCGTCGGGAACGAAAGCGCCGGCGCGGGTGAGGAAAGGCGTTCCGCTTGGGTCCTGGACGACGAAGAAACCGTTGCCGTTGACCGCCAGGTCGGAGACCGAGGTTGTGTACTGAAGCACGCCTTGGGCGCTGATGGCCGAGCGGATGGTGGTGTTGACGCCGCCAGAATTATAGGCGCCACCGACCTGCGGCATGATCAGCGTCGAAAACTCGGCCGAGGATCGCTTGTAGCCGGTGGTGTCGGAATTGGCGATGTTGTCGGCTGTCGTCGACAGGCGATTGGCCTGTGCGTTCATCCCGGAAACGCCGGTCCGCATCATTCCGTAAAGGCTCATCGAAACGTCTCCTCAATGCCCATGTCTGTGGTCGCGAGGGTATAATTTCTGTCTTGCGCGAAGCTGGCGCAGACCGCCATCAGAACACCAGCCGGTAGCCGAGGAAGCGCTTGGAATCGATCGGGTCCTGGCCGAGCTTCTCGCGCAGTTTCTTGCGCAATTTGCTGATGTGGCTCTCGACCACGTTCTCCTCGACCTCTTCGTCGAAGATGCCGTAGATGGCGTTGAAGACCTGGGTCTTGGTGACACGGCGACCGCGGTTGCTCGCCAGATATTCGAGGATGCGGCGTTCGCGGCGCGGCAGTGGCAGCGGCTGGCCATCGATCTCGGGATCGCGGCCGTCCATGAAGATGCGCATGGCGCCAATCTCGGTGTAGCTGACGTCCTCATGGGCGCGGCGGCGGATGGCGGTGATGCGGGCCAGGATCTCTCTGATATGAACCGGCTTGCGGATGACGTCGTCGACGCCGCTCTCGAACAGCCGCAGCGTATTTTCAAGCGAGTGCTGTTCGCTGAGCGCGATGACCGGAGCGCCGGTGCGGTCGCGGATCTGGCGTGGCGAGATGGCGCCTTCGCGGCAGTCGCCGATGAGGAAGGCGCGGACCGACTTCAAATCGGTGTCGGCAGCCGATGTCACCCACTCGCCGAATTCGCCAGGTGCGAAGCCCGCACAGGCGACCCCCTCGCGATCGAAAAGGGAGTTATACCCCTCAGTTACGAGCTCACGCTCGTCAACGATTACAATCATCGGCCCCGCCTCCGAATCAGATCATCTGCCCCGTGGGAAGAGGCGTAACCGGTGGCGGGAATCCTGAACAACCATCATTTCTTGTAGCTATTTTCTTGGGAGTTATTTCGGGTTTCGAAATAACAGCAGTCACGAAGTTGTATCGTTGGCCGCCGATACCGGGACGTGCCGGGGCACCGGCAGGGTCGCGGCTTGCGCACATCTGCGAAAGGCGGATGCATCTATGGGTTGCAGAAGGCGCGGGCGTTCGGCGTCCATTTGCCGAAGCCGGTGGCGACCATGTTGGCTATGACGCGGCAGACATAGTATTTCTGCGCGGGATCATTGTCAGGGCCGGCGTGGTAGCGGGCGACGGCCATCGACCAACTGACATGACGTGCATGCAGGCTGGCCAGGAAGCGCGCCGCGTAGTCGACATTCTGGCGCGGGTCGAGCATGTCGTCGACACTGCGAAAATGCGATGCGTGATAGTGATGGTTGATCTGCATGCAGCCGAGGTCGATGAGCGTCTTGCCCTCGCGCCGAGCCGCTTCGAATGTCGCCAAGGCCTCGGCGCGGCTCTTCGGAAAGACGGCTTTTCCTTCTATATTCAAGGCATTAGGCTGAAGGCTGCCTTTCTTGCCGGTCTCGGTAAGTCCGACGGCATAGAGGATGCCGGCCGGCACGCCATAGCGATCGGCGGCGCGCAGGATCTCGGGCTCGCAAGGGTTGGTGGCGGCGTTGGCCGATGCAGTGCCGAGGCTAGATAAACATATCGTCGCCAGCACGCTCGCGAACAGGCGCTGCAGGGCGACCGAATTCCTGTGCATCGTCATTGCGGTTTCTTCCCGACTGCTGGCCGCCCGAACCCGCATTGTTGCCGCTCGAGTTCCCGGGCTGAAAAGCAGACTGATCGCGGCCTTGCGGCATCGCCTGGGAGTTCGCTGCATCACTGCGCGCCGGAGCGTTGACTGCTATCGAGGGTTGCAGAATGGTGACCTTGTCGACATCGAAGCCGAGCCCGCGCAACGACTTCACTATAGCGTCGCTATCGGTGGTGAGGCGGCGGTAAGCCTCGTGGGTTTCGGGCTTCAATTCTATCGAAAGTTGTTCCCCGGCGAGCCTGAGACTGGCAGTGACCATGCCGAGTTCGGCCGGGTGAAGCTCGATCTTCAATATATGTGTCGGAACGGCAACAGAACCGGCCGTCTGGGCGGTCGTCGACGGCGTCGAAACCGCTTGCCGCAGGCCGTTGTCCGAAGCGAGAGCGTCGATCAGCGCCGACGTCGTCTGGTTCATCGGGCTTTGCGCCGGCGCCGGGAAACTCTGCTCGGCGACAATGTCGACGCGCCCGGCGGACGGCGCCTGTTTTTCGGATGTGGACGTAGCGGCGGAATGGGCTCCATCGACGGCCTTCGTCGACGGCGCAGACCGTTTTGCCTCAGGTGCCGAAACGTCGCTTGCCGTCTGGTCCGCCGGCAGAAGAGGTGTCGCGCCATCTTGGTTTGGCAGCTTGCCTGACTGGGGTTCGATCATGGCCAGCTTTTGCCGCTGATCCTGTGCGGAAACGTCAGCGCCGGCTTTGACCCGTTCGGGCCGCGGCGGTGTGTCGAGACTGTTGTCGGCGCCGGATGCCGTGCGGAATTTCTTCAACGACTGAGGCGGCGTCTGCGCAGAAACGGTCTCGCCGTCGAGCGCCGGCTGTTCAGCGTGTCCATTCGTGGCGGCGTCGTTCCCGCCTGTCCTGGCCGCCGAGAAACGGCTGATGTCATGCAGCGCTATCAGCAACGGCAGATGGTCCTGAAGGGCGAGGGTGTCTGTGCCTTGTCCGGTCGCCTCAGCGTCAGCGGATGTCTTGTCCGGACCGCTGTCGACAGGGCCCTTTGCGGCTTTCCCGACAACCGGTTTGGAGGCAGGCTTGCCCGTCTCTGCGTGCGCAGTCTCGCCCTTGACGGGATCGGCCGCGCTGCGCCGGGTCCAGCGTGGCTCGTGCGGCGCGGCCTCTGTTTCTCCCTGGCCTTTCTGCGTCGGCGCATTGTCGTCGCCGCGCACCAGTTCACCGAAGCTTTTGTCGTCGCCCTTGGCGTTCGGCGCGGTCTGCTTCGATCCAGCGTGCACGGGCGCAAATCCCGGCAGGGCCTGGCCAACATTGGTGGTCATTTCGGGGCTGCTCCAAGCATCTGGTCGATCAAATCGAGCTCGCGACGCGTCTTGGCCATGGCGGCGTCGGTGGGATCGGCGGGCTCGGCGCCGGCTGCAGGTGCCGATGCCGGCACGACAGGCGCCGCATCGCTGGCGGTGGCGACAGAAGGCGCCTGCGGCCCCTTGGTCTGAGGCGTACTCTTTGCCTGCGCGGCTGGCTCGACTGGCGCCTTCGGCTTGTCGGTTGCGGCCGGTCCGCCCGATGCCGCTGCGGCTGGCGGCTCAGGCATTGCACCTTCGATCGGCGGCAGTTCGGGCTCATCGGGGTTTGCCGTAGCCGCGGTCTTGACCGGCTCCTGTCTGGCCGCGGCAGGCGCGGGCTTGTCGGCAGGCAGCGGCGCCGGCGGCGCGATCACTTCGCCGGCCACGGCCTGCGCGGCGTCGAGCAGGTCGCGGTCGCTTTGCGAAAGCTGGCTGCGATCGATCTTGTCGAGCTTGGCGCGGACCTCGTCGATGGTGCCCGACGTCACCGTGGACAGGCTGGAATAGAGCTGGGCGCGCGGGTCGTCCTGATTGTGGATGCCGTCGCGGCCCTGTTCGGCCCTGGCCGAGGCAAAGGCGGAGAGGTCGGCGAGGCCGTCGATCGCGGCACGGCGGGCAATGCGCAAGTAGATCACCTTCTCGCGCTCGGGATCCATCATTGCGGTGATGTCGGCGAGCTTGTCCTGGCTGATCGCCATATGGAGCGTGATGACGCCGGACACGAAGGCATCGGCAAACTGGCTGGCATAGGGCGAATAGAGATAGTCCTCGACATACTGCGTCGAGGCGAGCGCGAAGCGCGCGCCATCGCCTTGCGCGGCGGCGATACCGACCGAGCGGCGCAGCGCTGCTTCCTCGACCAGCGTGCCGGGGCTGAGCAGGCGAGCATCGTCGAGCAGGGCAAGTGCTGCGGCCGGTTGCTCGGTGGCGAGCAGTGAGCCTTTGACCAGCGCCAGGAAGGCGCCGAGATCGGCGGGCAGCATCATCGGATCGATCGGCTTCAGCGCCTCGATCGCGGCCGCCGGGCGGCCGTTCAGATAGTCGATAATGCCCTTGGCGATGGCCAGGCTTTGTGGGTCGGTCTTGGCGCGCGACATCGCCACCTCGACTGTGACGGGGTTGCCGCCGCTCATGCCATAGACCAGCAAGGCGCGAAAATTCTTCGGGTCGCTGAAGTCCTGCGCGTCCGCCGCGCGCAGCTTCGTGTCGGTCATCTCGAGCAGCTTGGCCTGCATCGGCAACGCGGCATGGTCGCCGGCGGCGATGCGGTCCTGCACCAGCTGCAGCGAGCGCACCAGCTGATAGGGCTGCAAGCCGTCCTCGGCAAAAGCTGCGGGCGAATGGACAGCGCTCAGCAGCAGCAGGCCGATGGCGCGGCCGATGATGGCTGAGCGCCTCATCCGTCGGTCGCCATCAGGATCTCGATGCGGCGGTTCGCGGCAGCCATCGGGTCGGCTGCAATTTTCGGCTCGCGGTCGGCGAAGCCGGCGACCTCGGTGATGCGGCGCTCGTCGACGCCGCCGCGCACCAGCATGTAGTAGGCGGAATGGGCGCGCGCCGTGGACAGCCGCCAGTTGTCGTAAGTGTCGCTGCGGAACGGCCGCGCATCGGTGTGGCCGTTGATGCTGATCGTGCCTTTCTGCTCGTTGACGATGCGGCCGATCTTTTCCATCGCCAGCACCAGTTCACGGCGCGGCACTGCCGAGCCGATCTCGAACATGCCGAAATCGAACTGGTCGGTGATCGAGATGACGACACCCTTGTCGGTGGCCTCGACGGAGACGCCGTCGTGCAATTTGTCGCCTGGCTTGAAGGCCTCGGCCAGTTCCTGCTTGACCAGTGCCGCGGCCTTGACGGCGGCGGCACTCGGCGCCTTTTCCGCGGCTTCGGGCTTGGGTGCGGTTTGTGCTTCGGCGGCTTCGGCCTTTGCAATTTCCGCCTTTTCGGCTTCAGCCTTGGCCTCTGCTTTGGCTTCCGCCTTTGCTTCAGCTTTGGTCAGCGGCTTGTCGGATGCGGGCTTCGCCAGCGGCTCGAGCGGGGCCGCGGTCACTGGCGGCGCCGGCGGCACGGCCTTCACTTCAGCCACTTGCGTCTGTGCCGCTTTGTCGCCGGGCTTGAGCGGATCGCCTTCGATCTTGCTGCGTTCGGCGGTGGCTTCGGCACCGGGTGCCGCCACCTGCTGCGACCAGAAATCCGGTGCGAACGGGTCGCGGTAGGATTGGCCGCCCGATGCGCCGGTGGCCGGGCCGGACGCCTGCGCGCCGCCATCGCCCTTCTCGCTGACATTCTGCATGACGCCGGTATCGGTGGCGATTTCCGACAGCACCGCATAGGGATCGGCAAACAGATGCTCGTCGGAAAGATCGGTCTTTGGCGCCGATTCCTTCGGCTGCTTCTTGTCCGAGGTGCCTGCGCCGCCGATGCCGTCCTGTCCGGCCTTGCTGGTCTTGTCCTTCGGGTCGTCAGCCGTCAGCCCAACCTTGCTCGGGCCATCGCCGAGGTCTTCGAGGCCCTTGCGGCTGGCGTTGCGGTCGACCAGCTTGACCGGGTTGAAATAGCTGGCGACGGCGGCCTTGGTCTGCTCGTTGGCGGCATTGATCAGCCACATGACGAGGAAGAAGCACATCATGGCGGTCATGAAATCGGCAAAGGCGATCTTCCAGACACCGCCATGATGGGCGTCGTCGTGGTCGTCGTGGCTGCGCCGCACGATGATGATTTCGTGCCTGGGTTCTGCAGCGTCGGCAACGCTCATGACAATTCCCCGTTCATGAGAGGGCCTCGGACAAGGCGGAAGACCATTCGGCAATGCGGGTTTCGAACACCGCCTCGTCAATGGCGACGGTGAGGTCGAAGCCGGGCGCCTCGACGAAGTCGAGATTGGCCGCGCGTGGGCCGAGCGAAGCCTTCAGCGTCTCGAATAGCGACAGCGGCCCGCGTACGGCGATGCGCACCGCCTCGCTGTCGCCGACGGCTTCGCGGATCGTGCCGGCAAGGGCTTCCAGCGAACGTTTCTGCAGATCGTCGCTGATTATGCCGCCAATGATGCGGGCAACGGTGGCGCCGACGAGCTCGCTGACCTTCGCCTCCATGGCGTCGATACGGGCAGTGACGGCTACGCCGACATCGCTGCCGAAGCTTTCCAGAAAGGCCCTTGCTTCATCGGCATTGGCCTGGATCTGCGCCTCGAGCGCTGCCTGGTGGGCGATGGCAAGGCGGGCTTCAAGGGCGGTTTCGGCATCGATGACCGCTTCGGCGATCAGCGCGCCGATGTCGGCCTGCGGCGCCGGCGTCTCCGGCCTTGGCTCGGCCTTGGTCGCGAGCGGCGGCTGGCCGGCGCGCTGGGTGCGTGCGCCGAAATCCGGCAAAAGGTCGAAAAGCGCTGCCGAGACCATGGTCTACACCGCTGCTTCCTGGGCGGCCCATTTGCGCAGGATCTGCGCGGTACGCTCCTCGTTGAGATCGACCATGCGGGCAAGCCGTTCCTGCGGCGCCGGCCTGATCTTCTGGCGAAGATCGTCGAGCGGGGTCGGGCCGGGGCGGCCGCTCGGCAAGGCAGCCGGCGCGGGTTCGGCACTTGCGGTTTCGGGTGTCGGCAGCGAACGCTGGACATCGTCGAAGCTCGGACCGGCAAGTGCGGGCGTCGGCCGCCCGGTCAGCGCGGTGGCCATCGGCCTCAGGCCGAAGAAGGCGACCAGGAACACCACGACGATGAAAGCGCCGGCATTGATCATCGTGCCGGCATGGGTTCCGATCGATGCCATTATGCCCGGCTGCTCGATCGGCTCGCCGTCCAGCCCGTCGATGAACTCGACCGCCGAGACATCGATGATATCGCCGCGCTTGTCGTCGAAGCCGGTGGCCGAGGCCACCATCTTCTGGATGTCGGCGACGCGCTTGGCGATCTGCTCGGGGGTGGCGTCCTTGCCGAGGATGGTCATCAGCCGCTGCTGGTTGACGACGACGGCGATCGACATTTTGGTGACGGAATAGCCGTTGGAGACGGTCGCGATCTTCTTGGAGTTGATCTCGTAATTGGTGATCTCCTCCTTGCGGTCGTTGGCCGATGTCGTCTGCGGGCCGTCGGTACTGGTCGCCTGGGTCTCGGGCAGGTTCTGCTCGACGCTGGCCGGGGTCGAGGCCTGCCGCTGGTTGCTGTTTTCGTTGGCGCGCACCGACTGCACCGAACGCTCGACGCGCGACTCCGGATCGAAGATCGTCTCTTCGGTCTGGCGGGTGTCGGTGTTGACATCGGCCTTGACGCTGGCGCGGAAATTGTCTGGTCCGAGATAGGGCGTCAGCGCGCGGCGGATGTTGTCGCCGATCTGCGCCTCGACGGTCTGCTCGACGCCGAGCGTGCGGGCAGCACTGGTGTTGGAGGGGTCGTCGCCGGCGGCCAACAGATTACCGTTGGAATCGAGCACGGTGACCTTGTCGGCCGACAGGCCGGGGACTGCGGCGGCGACGAGATGGCGGATCGACATGGCGCTCTTTTCGGCGTCAATGCCGGAATAGCGGATGACCACCGAGGCCGAGGGCTGCTGTTCGTCGCGGCGGAAATTGGCGCGCTCGGACATGACGATGTGGACGCGGGCGGCCTTGATGCCCGCAATCGACTGGATGGTACGGGCGATCTCGCCTTCCAGCGCACGCACGCGGGTAATCTGCTGCATGAACGAGGTCAGGCCGAGCGAGCCGACATTGTCGAACAGTTCGTAGCCGGCATTGGCGCTGGTCGGCAGCCCCTTTTCGGCAAGCAGCATGCGCGCCTGCGCGGTGGTGCCGGCCGGTACCAGCACGGAGGTGCCGTCGGAGCCGACGTCGAAGCCGATGCCGGCCTCGCCGAGCACCAGGCCGATCTGGTTCACGTCGGAGCGGTCGAGCCCGACATAGAGCGTCTCATAGGCGGGGCGATTGAGATAGACCGAGCCGATGCCGATGACGGCCATGACCAGCGCGGCAATGCCGGCCAGCATGGCGAGGCGCCTGACGCCAAATGCCCTGAGATTCGAGATGATGCTCTGGATCTGTTGCGGCACGATTCAAGCGCTCCCAGCATGATATTCCGTGGGAACACTAGACCGCGAAGCTTGTGCGAAGATGATAGAGCATGTCCCCCGGAAGTGTGTAGCGGTTCCGGGCCAACGACATGCTTCAAAACACGGCCACAAGCGAAAGGGCCGCGCTGTTGGCGCGGCCCCTTCAATTCGAAGGCGGAGAAAGCCGGGTACGGCCTATTGCTTGAACAGCGCCAGGATCGACTGCGAGTTGCCGTTGGCGATCGACAGCGACTGGATGCCGAGTTGCTGCTGGACCTGGAGGGCCTGCAGCCGCGTCGATTCCTTGTTCATGTCGGCGTCGATCAGAGCGCCGACGCCCTTGTCGATGGAGTCCGACAGGTTCGACAGGAAGCTCTTCTGGGTGTCGATGCGCGACTTGGCGGCGCCGAGATAGGCGGCACCCGTGGAAAGTCTGGCCAGCGCCGTTTCAACGGCGCCGAGTGCGGTGTCGATGGCAGCCGGGAGGACCTGGGTGGTGCTCGGATCGAAGAAGGTCGCAGCCAGCAGGCCGCCGACGATGCCGCCGGTGCCAGCGACATCGAGAACCTGCGTATCCGAAGCCTTGACGTCGATGGTGTCAATGGCGACGGTCGTGCCGGTGCGGTTGTAGGAAGCCACGATCTTGAGGTCGGAGGCGGCGGTAGCATCGTTCTGCAGCAAGTTCGAGCCGGCATAGGACGCGTTGGTGACCGACGACTTGATCTGGTCCTGGATGGCCTTGATTTCGGTCGCGATCTTCTGCTGGTCGTCCATCGAGGCGCTACGCGCGGTAACCAGCTTGGCCTTGATCAGGTCGACCTGGTCCTTGATGTCGGTGATGGCGGTGTAGGCGGTGTCGACCTTGCCGGCGCCGAGGCCGAGCGCGTCCTGAACAGCCGAAAGCGCCTTGTTGTCGGACTTCATCGTGGTGGCGATCGACCAGTAGGCAGCGTTGTCGCTGGCGGTGGCGACGCGGTAGCCGGTCGAAATGCGCGACTGGGTCATTTCGAGCTGCTTGTTGGTGTTGTTCAAGCTCTGCAGCGCGGTCAGCGCCGAAGCGTTCGTCATGATGCTTGCCAAGATCTCTACCCCTTCTCAAAAACTGGCGTGTCACGCACACGCCGGATCAACTTCATCAGGGGGTAGGCATAAGCCCATCGACCGTCTGGTCAGCCCGCCATGGTATGGTTAACCATGACTAGCGGGATATGGTTAATGGCCTGTTAAAACTGGCCAATCCAGGCGCTGGCCAAAAGCAAAATCAGCCGCCATTCAATAAGAAAATCAGCAGCCACAAAAAGAAATCGGGCCGCGCTGTTGGCGCGGCCCGATCGGATCTTGTCAGTCGTAAAGTCGAGAGATCAGCCGCGGAAGAGCGACAGGATCGACTGCGAGTTGCCGTTGGCGATCGACAGCGCCTGGATGCCGAGCTGCTGCTGGACCTGGAGGGCCTGCAGACGGGTCGATTCCTTGTTCATGTCGGCGTCGACCAGAGCGCCGACGCCCTTGTCGATCGAGTCCGACAGGTTCGACAGGAAGCTCTTCTGGGTGTCGATGCGCGACTTGGCAGCGCCGAGCGAGGCAGCGCCGGTGGACAGTGAGCTAAGCGCCGTTTCAACGCTGCCGAGTGCCGTGTCGATGGCGGTGTCGGCAACCGCGGCTGCACTCGGGTCGAAGAAAGTCGTGGCCAGCAGGCCGCCGACGATGCCGCCGGTGCCAGCGACGTCGAGAACCTGCGTGTCGGCAGCCGTGACATCGATCGTGTCGATGGTGACGGTCGCGCCGGTGCGGTTGTAGGAAGCGACGATCTTCAGGTCCGATGCGGCGGCGCCGTCGTTCTGCAGCAGGTTCGAGCCGGCGAAGTTGGCGTTGGTGACCGACGACTTGATCTGCGCCTGGATGGCATTGATTTCGGTCGCGATCTTCTGCTGGTCTTCCTGGCTGGCGCCACGGGCGGTGACCAGCTTGGACTTGATCAGGTCGACCTGGTCCTTGATGTCGTTGATGGCGGTGTAGGCGGTGTCGACCTTGCCGGCGCCGAGGCCGAGCGAGTCCTGGACGGCCGAAAGCGCCTTGTTGTCGGATTTCATCGAGGTGGCGATCGACCAGTAGGCAGCGTTGTCGCTGGCGGTGGCGACGCGGTAGCCCGTGGAAATACGGGCTTGGGTCATTTCGAGCTGCTTGTTGGTGCTGTTGAGGCTCTGCAGCGCGGTCAGCGCCGAGGCGTTCGTCATGATACTGGACATGGCTACTCGTACCTTGATTTTTACAGGGTGTTTTTTTGCATACCGGCTTTTCCGGTATGACGGAGCGGCATCATGCCAATGATCGTGAGACCCGATCACCCGCCATCTGCGAGCAATATGCGGGCAAGTCCCTACCAAAGGGCTAAACGGGACGGTTAACCGGAAATATAATGCATAAAATTTTGGCCAGGCGCCACGCAGGGCGCGTGCGGTCAGGTGAAGGATCGCACCAGGCTGCCGACCAGCAGGTTCCAGCCGTCGATGAGGACGAAGAACAGGATCTTGAAGGGCAACGAAACGACGGTCGGCGGCAGCATCATCATGCCCATGGCCATGGTGATGGTGGCGACGATCAGGTCGATGACGAGGAAGGGCAGCACGATCAGGAAACCGATCTCGAAGCCGCGGCGGATTTCGGAGATCATGAAGGCCGGCACGAGGATGCGCAGGTCGACGGTTTCCTTGGCAACCACCTGGCCGCGTTCGCGGGCGAGATCGGCGAACAGGTCGAAATCCTTGTCGCGGACATTGTGCAGCATGAAGGTGCGGAACGGGTCCGAGATCTTCTCGAACGCCTCGGTCTGGCTTATCTGGTTGTCCATCAGCGGCTTGACGCCCGTGTTCCACGCCTGGTCGAAGGTCGGCGCCATGACGTAGAAGGTCATGAAGAGCGACAGCGAGATCAGGATCAGATTGGCCGGCGTCGACTGCAGGCCGATGCCGGCGCGCAGGATCGAGAAGGCGATAACGAAGCGGGTGAAGCTCGTCACCATGATCAACAGGCCCGGCGCCACCGACAGCACGGTGAGCAGGCCGAACATCTGAATGATGTAGCCGACGGTGGCGCCGTCGGCCTTGCCGATGCCGCCGAGGTCAAGCTGCTGGGCAGCGGCGACAGAAGTGGCGGCGACGACGATCGCGGCGGCGAGGATGAGTTTTCTCATTCGAGCAGCAATGTCCTGATCAGAACCTGTTTGGCATGGCCACCGCTGCGGATCGCGGCGCGCTCCTCGAGGTCGGCTTTCAAATGCTGGTAGCCGCTGGCACCTTCGATCTGATGCATCTTCAGGGTGCGGACCATGGCCAGCAGGTCCTGGTGAATGCTCTCGGTGAGCTCCGGCGGTTGCGGCGCATCGTAGACCACCGACGCTTCCAGCCTTATCCAGATATCGGCAGGCGCGGCCAGATTGGTGGTGATCGGCGCCAGCTGCACAAGCGTCGGCCCGGTGCCCGGCGCATGTTCTGCGGCCGGGCTCGGCTGCTCGGCGTTGGACTGGTTCTCGGGCGCGGCCGGCACCGGTACCGGTCCGCCGACGCCCTTCAGATAGCCGCCGGAGACCCAGCCCATACCGATGGCAGCGCCCGTCACCGCCAAAAGCATCGCGAGCTGGATGACAAGCGATGGACCCTTTTTGGGCTGGACCTGTTCGACATTTGCCACGGCGCCGTTCTCCGGACCTAGAAGGGGAGGACTTGGTCGAGGATCTGCTGACCGTAAGCGGGCTGCTGGACTTCGCTGACGCGACCGCGGCCGCCATAGGAGATGCGCGCCTCGGCGATGCGTTCGTAGGAGATGGTGTTTTCGGCGCCGATGTCTGAGGGGCGCACCATGCCGGCAATGGTCAGCACCCTGAGCTCGTAGTTGACGCGCACTTCCTGCGAGCCGCGGATCATCAGATTGCCGTTGGGCAGCACTTCGGTCACGACAGCGGCGACATTGAGTTCGAGGTTTTCCGAGCGCTTGATTTCGCCGTCGGCGTTGGTTTCGGTGCTGGAGCTCAAGCCGGCATCGCCCTTGCCGCTGGTGCTGGCATCTTCCCATCCGAGTTTGACGTCATAGCCGAGCTTGCGCGCGGCGGTGCGGCTCCTGTCGTTCTGGTTCTTGAAGTTGGCCTTGTCGTTGAGCTTGATCCTGACGGTCAGGATGTCGCCATCGCGCAGCGCGCGCGGATCGGTGAACAATCGGCTCTGGCGATCGTCCCACAGCGAGAATTTCTTCACCGGCGCCCGCGGCTCTTCCGGGTATGAATAGGGTGCATTGACGCTGCCGGTGATGCCGGTACCGACAGGCGACAGTGCCGGCTCCCTGCCGATCTCCTTCGGGTCGACGGCGCAGCCAGACAGAGCTGCGGCGGCGACCAGGACGAGCAACTGCAACTTCATGACGGATCTACCCTTCGGGCCGCGCTGGCCATGATGCCGGTAAGCGTGGCCGCCGCCTTCTGGTCCATTTCATTGAGAATGACGCCGGCCTTGCGCGAATCGAGTTTCATCAGGATGGCGGCGGCCAGATCGGGGGTGACCATGGCCAGGCGCTCGGCCGCGGCATCCGGTTTCATGCCGGCATAAATCTTGACGACGCCGTCTTCGGCGCGGGCCAGAAAAACTTCGCGCCGCTTCAGCCATTGCTCGTATTCGGCGCGCTTGTCGTCCAGCGCCTTCATGCGCTGGTCAATGCCGGTCTGCAGTTGCTTCAGCTCTTCAGCCTGCAGCGCGTAGCGGCGGTCACGGGCGGCGTCGGCGATGTTGGAGCAGAAGCGCTGGATTTCGCTTTCGTCCGGCGCCTTCTCGCGAACCAGCTGCTGGGCTGCTGCCGGCTGCTGCCCGCCGGGCAGAACCTGCCGCACCGCTTCTTCGGCATTGGCCGGGAAAGCTGCGAGCAGCGCGGCGATGGCGCAGGCCGCCAGGGCTGCGTTGCGGCGGCGTTTTGGAGAAAGGCGATCGATCATCTTCATGGCCTATTGAAGAACCAGATCGGCCTGCAAAGCGCCGGCCGACTTGATGCCTTGCAGGATGGCAATGATGCCGTCTGGCTTGACGCCGAGACGGTTGAGCCCGGACACCAGCGTTTCGAGGTTCGGCCCGTCGAGCACGGCGACGCGCGCATCGGGCCGGGTAGCCTCGATGGTGGTGAAGGGTTCCTCAGCCGTCACGCCCTTGGAGAAGGGTTCGGGCTGGACGACCTTCGGCTGCTCGGTGATGCGCACGGTAAGCGTGCCGTGGCTGATCGCCACGCGCGAAATCTTGACCTCGTTGCCGATGACGATGGTGCCGGTGCGCTCGTCGATGACGACCCGCGCCGGCGTGTCGGATTCGACCACCAGGTTTTCGATCTCGGCATAGAAGCGCGCCGCCGAAACATTCTTCGGCCGCCTGATCTGCACGGTGCGCGCATCGCGCTCCGCCGCAACGCGCATGCCGAAGCGCTGCGAGGTGTAGCCGTTGATGGCGTCGGCGATGCGGACGGCGGTCGAGAAATCGGGATTGCGCAGCTGCAAGGTGAGCAGCGACTGGTCCTCGAACTCGGCGCGCACGGTGCGCTCGACAATGGCGCCGTTAGGCACGCGTCCGGCCGTCGGCACGCCCTGCGTCAGCTTTTCTGCGTCGCCCTGGGCGGTGAAGCCGGAAACGATCACCGAGCCTTGCCCGACAGCGTAGATTTCGCCGTCGGCCGCCTTCAGTGGCGTCATCACCAGCGTGCCGCCGGCCAGCGAGGTGGCGTCGCCCATGGAGGAGACGTCGATATCGATGCGGGCGCCGGACTGCACATAGGGCGGCATGTTGGCGGTGACGATGACGGCGGCGACGTTCTTGGCCCGCGCGCTGCCGCCTTCGGTGGCGATGCCGAGATTTTCGAGCATGGCGCGGATCGACTGTTCGGTGAAGGGCGAATTGCGCAGGCTGTCGCCCGATCCGGCGAGACCGATGACAAGGCCGTAGCCGACGAGCTGGTTGTCGCGCGAGGCCTGCAGTTGCGCGATGTCCTTGATGCGCGAAGCGACCTGGCCGGGCGGCAGCGAGCTTGGGCCGTTGGAGACCCTGAACATGCGGCTGGTGGTGGCCGGGTCGTATTCGGGATCGACAAAGGGGCCGCCATTCTGGCCGGCAAGATCGCGCTTTTGCTTCGGCGTAAGACCGTCGGCCAGTGCCGGCTGCAGGCCGAGAACGACCGCGAGCAGAAGGGCAGGTCCGCGTCTCATGACGCGCTGACCCGGATGGTGCCGTCGGCCATCACCCTGCCGGAAAAGATCTTGCCGCTGTCGGCGTTGCGGACCTTGATCAGATCGCCCGCAGCGCCCGGCTGCAGCGATACTGCTGTGGCCGAAATGGTGAGATCGCCAGCGATGAAATAGACCTGCACGGCGGCGCCCTGTTCGACCAGCCAGGCATCGCGGATGGCGGCGACCGGGATGTAGCGGCCGGGCAGCAGCGTGCGCTTGGCGACCTTGCCCTGGAGTTCCTCGGCCTGCGTGGCGACCGCATCCGGCCTGTGCTTGCCGGGCAGCAGCGTCACCGGTTTCAGCGCGCCTGTATCGATCATCTCGCCGGGGTAAATAACCCGATTGGGGATCAACACGACCTCGCCAGCCGCCTGGTTGCTGGCGACCTGCGTTGCCTGTTGGTCTGCACTCTCCTGGGCAAAAGCCGGCACGCCGCCGGCCACCAGCGCCAGGATCAGCGCAGTGCGGCAAAGCGCGGAGCGGGAGGCCGGAGAGACCATCAAACCTTACCTGATGTTCTTGGACACGACCGAGGCCATGTCGTCGGCGGCCTGGATGACCTTGGAGTTCATCTCATAGGCGCGCTGCGCCGAGATCAGCTCGGTGATTTCCTTGACCGGATCGACGTTGGACGCCTCGAGATAGCCTTGCTCGACCGTGGCGAAGCCGGGATCGCCGGGCACGCCGACATTGGCCGGGCCGGAGGCCGGCGTTTCCTGGAACAAATTGTCGCCGAGCGGCGCGAGGCCGGCTTCGTTGGCGAAGTTGGCGAGCTGCAGCTGGCCGAGCAGCTGGAGATCGGTCTGGCCGTCGATGCGGGCAAAGACCTGGCCGGTCTTGTTGACGACGACCTCGATGGCATCGACCGGCACGGTGATCGCCGGGATGACATTGGCGCCATCGACGGTCACCAGCTGGCCGGTGGCGTTGGTGTTGAAGGCGCCGGCGCGGCTGTAGAGCGTGCCGCCGTCGGCGCCTTCGATCTGGAACCAGCCGCGGCCGGTCAGCGCCATGTCGAAACTGTTGCCGGTCGAGGTCAGCTCGCCCTGCGTATGGACGTTGCGCACCGCCGTCGTCTTGACGCCGAGGCCGATCGAGACGCCTTCCGGCACCAGCGAGGAATTGGACCGGTTGGGCACGCCTTGCGTGCGATCGACCTGGTAGAGCAGGTCGGAAAATTCGGCGCGCGCGCGCTTGTAGCCGGTGGTGTTGATGTTGGCGATGTTGTTGGCGATGACTTCCAGATTGGTCTGCTGGGCGTTCATGCCGGTCGCTGCAATGGCGAGTGCTTTCACGGCAAGTCTCCTCAGATGCCCATACGGCTGATTTCGAGATAGGCGGAGACGACCTTGTCGCGGATGGCGATCGTGGTCTGCAGGGCCTGCTGGGCGCTCATGACGGCGTCGACGACCTGGCGGGTATCGGCGTCGCCCTTGAGCGCCTGGATCGAGACCTGCTCGGCATTCTGCAAGGTGTTGACGGTCTTTGAAGCGGCCTGGCTCAGCGCCTCGGCGAAGGTACCGCCGATCTCGCCGCCGGCCATGGGCGCCGTGGTACCCTGAAACAGGTCGGTCGCGGCGTCAGTGCCGCCGATCTCCGGCTTCAGTGGAAGCGATCCGATACCGCCAATGCCGCTGATCATTACTGGTTCCTCATCAGGTCGATGGTCATGGAGATCAGATCACGCGCCTGCTTGATGACCTGAAGGTTGGCTTCGTAGGAGCGGTTGGCTTCGCTCATGTCGGCCATCTCGACCAGCACGTTGACGTTGGGCAGCTTGACGTAGCCCTTGTCGTCGGCGGCCTCGTTGCCGGGCTGGAACTCGACGGGAAAGTCGCTGGGGTCGCGATCGATGGAGTTGACCTCCACCATCGTGCCGCCCGAGGCACGGTCGAGCTCGGAGACGAAGCTGATGGACTTGCGGCGATAGGGATCGGCGCCCGGCGTGTTGCCGGTCGACTGCGCGTTGGCAAGGTTTTCCGACACGACGCGCAAACGGTCCGACTGGGCGCTGAGGCCGGATGCTGCGATCTTGAGGGCTGAGGTCAATGCGTCCATGGTCAGGTCTTGACCGCCATCATCATCATCGAATGGAAGGCCTTGACGATCGCCGTGTTGAGCTCGAAGGAGCGGCGGACCTCGCCGGCCTTCATCAGCTCGTTCTCGACCACCACGGTGTTCTTCGACGGCATGATGGCGCCGGTGGTCTCTTCGGGCTTGACCGTGAAGCCGGCATTGGTGGCGGCAGTGCCGAGATGCCCGGCTTGGGTGGCGGTCAGCGACACAGCGGTGCGGTCGAGCACCTTCTCGAACGGCTCGACATCGCCGGCGGTGTAGCCCGGCGTGTTGACGTTGGCGATGTTGCCGGCAATGGCGGACTGGCGCACGGACAGCCATTGCGACTGCTTGGCTGCAAGATCGAACAGATTGACGGGCTCCATGGGGATCTCCGGGCTGGTACGCACAAGACTAGGCCGCCAGTCTTGCGCGGACCTTGCGCGGGCCGGCTCGTGCCGTGCCAGGAGAATGCGATTACTTGGAGAGTTCGATCACCTGGTCGGTGCTGGTGACCATGACCCACTTGCCGCCGCGCTGCTCGATCGACGAGACGGTGCTGGTATCAGGCAGCTTCGAGCCGCGCTGAACGATCCACAGGCCGGCATCGTCCTCAATCATGGCGCGGCCATTGGCGACATGCACCATGCGGAACTTTGGGTCGGCCGGAAAGGGCTGCTCGTCGACGCCCGGAGTCCGTGTCTTGTCCTCGGGATCCTGCAGCGTGCCGGTGGCGAACAGATCGACATCGGGTACATCGTTTGCGGTCAGCGGCTGGCCTGAATTTTCCATCTGCGAGCCGCCGCTGACACGTCCGGCATTGGTGCCGCTGCCGCCGAACTTGATCGCCTGCACGCCGAACTGGTCCTGGTTGAAGAAGATATACCAGGGAAACAGCGCGCAGATCAGGCCGAGCGTGATGCCGAGCGCGGCAAAGACGATATCACTGCGTCGGTCATCCTTCTTGTTCACCTTGGGAAACTGCGCCCTTGGCGGCTGCGGCCAGTCGACGTCGGGAAAGAGCCCGTCGAGAAGCGAGTCACGGCTAGCCGCGATCGCCTCGTTGAGTTCGGCATGCGGAGCCTTCGGCAGTGGGGGCTTGGCGAAAGCGGGCGGAGCAGGTCTGGCGACCTCGGGGAAGGCAGGCTTGCTGAGATCGCGCAGTGCAGGTTCGACTGTTCTGATCGATACGGGTTTGGTCTCGCTGGTTGGAGCAGGCTTGGCCATTTTGCGCGAGGCGGACTTGGCCGCTTTGCGCGACGCCGCCTTGGACGCGCTGCTCGATATAAGTTTCGCGCTGCCCGATGCAAGCCTGGACACAGCGCGCAAGGCGGCCTTCGGTGCACCGACCAAGGCAAGCCTGAGCGCGCTGGGTGTGGATGGCTCGCCCATGCCGGGCAGGGCAAGGTTGGCTACGCTCGGCGAGGTAACCTCGGGCGAGCCGAGCAAGGCAGGTTCGCGCACGCTGCGCAACGCAGGCTGGACCAGTCTCGGCAAGGGTGGCTTGGCCGCCCTGGCCAATGCGGCCTCGGTTTTGGCTGCCTTGGCGCGATCAGCTTTCGCCTTGGCAGCCCTTGCTTCGTCAGCCCTGGCTTCTTCGGCGGCGGTGGCCTCGGCCAGCATCTCGCGCAAAAGCCGCTCGGTGTATTGGCGCTCAGTCTCCGGCATCGACACTTTGCTTGCCTTTCAGATGACGGGCGAGGTCGGAGAATGCGTCGCTCGAGGCACGGTCCTTCGGCGACTGCGTCAGCGCTTCATAGATCAGCGGCACCTGGCGGACCGCAATGTCGAGTTCGGCATCGGCGCCACCCTGGTAGGCGCCAAGCAGGCGAATATCGCGCGTGTCCTCGAAGCGCGAGATCATCGACTTCAGCCTGGTCACCAGCATGCGCTGTTCGGGGCTCCATGCCTTGTCGGCAAGGCGCGAGATCGACGACAGCGGGTTGACCGGCGGATAGCGGCCCTGTTCGGCTATCGCGCGGTCGAGCACGACATGGCCGTCGAGAATGCCGCGCACCGAATCGGCGACCGGGTCGTTGTGGTCGTCACCGTCAACCAGCACCGAGATGATGGCCGTGATGGATCCTTGTCCCTTAACCCCTGGGCCTTCAGCGCCGGGTCCGGCGCGTTCGAGCAGCTTCGGCAGGTCGGTGAAGACGGAAGCGGGATAGCCGCGCGCCACCGGCGGCTCGCCGGTGCCGGTCGCCACTTCGCGCAGCGCATGGGCAAAACGGGTGATCGAATCAAGCACCAGAAGCACACGGTGGCCCTGATCGCGAAAATGCTCGGCGACGCGCATGGCGGTGTCCGGCGCGCGCCGCCGCATCATGGCGCTCTCGTCGCTGGTGGCGACGACGGCGACCGTCTTGGCCATGCTTTGCGCGCCGATCGTGTCTTCGAGGAATTCGCGCACCTCGCGGCCGCGTTCGCCGATCAGCGCCACCACCACCGTATCGAAAGCATCGGCGCCGGCCAGCATGGCGAGCAGCGTTGACTTGCCGACGCCGGAACCGGCAAAGACGCCGAGGCGCTGGCCGAAGCAGAGCGGCGTGAAGATGTCGATGACCTTGACCCCGGTGGTGAAGGCGGTGCCGACACGCTGCCGCGCCATGGCGCCGGGCGTGGTGCCGTCGCCGCTTGCCGCCTCGCCGTTCCTGATCAGCGGCGGACCGCCATCAATGGCGCGGGTCAGCGCGTCGATGGCGCGTCCGCGCCAGGAAGCGTGTGGCGTCACCACCAGCGGACCGCGGCGAAACACAGCGTCGCCGATGCCGGCATCGGCGCTGCGTTCGAAAGGCGCGATGACCACCTCGTCGCGGCCGATCCTGACGATCTCGCCGCGGCGCGTGCCAGCGTTGCCGCGCTGCTCGACGAGATCGCCCAGCCTGGCGACTTCGGACAGGCCGCGCACCTTGTAGTGCGTCGGCGAAACCTCGGCGACGCGGCCGCCGCGCCGCAGCAGTGTCTCGGTGTCATCGAACCGGCGCCAGATACGCTCCAGCGCAGCCAGTCGGTTTTCAGGCGCTGCCTCGGGCTGCCGTTCAAGCGCACGTATCGATGATTGTGAGCTCGACATGCGCTACGACTTGGAGCCGAGCGTCTTGATGGCGTCGTCGGTCGAGGCATCGGTCTGGCGCATCAATGCTGCCGTGTTCTCGAAGGCGCGCTGGACCATGATCAGGCGCGTCATCTCCAGTACCGGATTGACGTTGGATTCCTCGACAAAGCCTTGCGCGACACCGAGATCGGAGCGGTCGGTGACCGGCTCCGGTGCGCGCGAGGGAACGATGCCCGAATTGCCGTAGCGCACGAAATTCGGGCCGGGATCGAAATTGAACAGGCCGATGGCGCCGACGAGCTTGTCGCCCTGGCGCAGCGAGCCGTCGGCGCCCGCCTTGGGTGGGCCGTCGCGCGGGTCGAGCTGGATCGGCGCACCGCCGGCGTCGAGCACCGGGTGGCCTTCGAGCGACATCAACTCGCCGTTCTCGTTCATCGAAAAACGTCCGTCGCGCGTCATCACGGTGCCGGCCGGGGTGTCGATGCCGAACCAGGCATCGCCCTGGACGGCGAAGTCGAACGGATTGCCGGTCTGCGTCATCGCGCCATGCGCGCCGGACAGATAGGTCTTGCCGGAGGAGGCGAACGACACCGATTTGGGGCCGCTGCCGGAGACGACATCCTCGAACTTCACGCCGGTGGCGCGAAAGCCGATGGTCGAGGCGTTGGCGACATTGTCGGCGATGGTGTCGAGACGGCGCTCGAGCGCGATCTGCGAGGAAAGGGCGACGTAAAGACTGTCCTGCATGGTGCTCTCAGAATTTCAGTTTCTGCATGGCCATCATCAGATCGGTCGAGATGCCGACGGTGGTCGGTTGGGCAAACAGCACTCCGATCGATGTCTGGGCGGTCGAAGTCGGATGGTTGATTTCCCACAGGCTGGTGAAGCGGGTCAGGAATTTGTCGAGCTTGGCCGGGTCGGTGAAGTCGGTGAGGTCGAGTTTTGCCTCGAAGGCCTGCGCCTGCTTGTCGATATCGGCGGTGGCGAAGGAGTCGGGCAGGCCGATCGCGGTGCGTACCACGCTGGCCAGTGCGGTGTCGGCCAGCACGTCGTACCAGTTGGTGATGGTCGGCGCCTTGCGCTCGAAATAAAGCGCCAGCCGCACGCCCTCATTGGTCTTGCCGGCATCTTCTTCCAGCGTCTGGCGCATGTATTTATCGACGACCGGCTGCTGCGACGGGCTGCGGGTCGTTGCGACTTCCCCGTAAGCCTCGAAGTTGAGCGAGGTGGCGAGCCTGGCATAGGCCTTGTTGGAAAGCTTGTTGGCGATGCTGGCGGGATCGCGCACGCCGCCCTCCAGGACGTCGCGGATGAGATCCTTGTTGGTGGTTGCCGGATCGAGCCCGCTGGCCGACAGCGCATAATTGTAGAGGCGGCTGTCGGCCATCAGATCGTCGACCGATTTCACCTTGGTGATGTTGGCGAGGTAGTAGCTGGTCTCGGCCTGGACGGCGTCCGTATTCGGCTTGATGAGGCCAAGACTGGACTCGGTCGTGTAGAGCTTCGGCGTGGTCTTCAGCACCGCGTCGCGCGTGGTCGTCTGATCGCCATACTGGGCAAAATCAAAGGCGCTGACGAAGTTGGCGTAGCTCTTGTCGATCAACAGGTTGGCGGGACTCAACGGATCGGTGACGCCGCCGTTGACCATCGTGCGGATCTGCCTGGCCGTCTGGGTCGAAGCGTCCAGCCCATAGGCAGCCATGGCGAAGGTCAGCAGGCGCTTGTCCTTCAAGAGGTCCTCGATGGACTTCACCTTGGAGATGTTGGCCGCGTAGTAGTCGGCCTCGCCCTTGATGTATTGCGCGGTCGGCTTGACCAGCACCAGCCCGGTTCCGGCCATGACGGCTTTGGGAACCGCCTGCTGGACGGCGTCGCGTGCTGTCGCCTGGTCGCCATACTGGGCGAAGTCGAAGGCGGCGACGAAAGCTGCGTAGCCCTTGTTGGTCGACGTGTTCGCGGGGCTGTTCGGGTCGGTGACGCCGCCTTCCAGCATCGCCCGGACGGTCGCAGGCGCCTCGGCGTCGGCATCGAGGCCGAATGCAGCCATTGCATAGGTGAGCAGGCGATCGTTGCCCATCAAATCGTCGATCGATTTGACGTTGGAGATGTTGGAGAGATAGTACGAGGTCTCGCCCTTGTAGTAGCTGAAGCCGTTCTGAGCGACGCCGGCCGAGACCTGAACGCTATAATTGTTGGTCACGCCCTGCTGCGCCGGATTGTAGCTCGTGGCATTCTCGCCCAGCGCCGCGAAATTGAAGGCCGAGACGAACTCGGCGTAGCGCTTGTCGGTCAGTTTGTTGGCGAAGCTGTCGGGATCGGAGACACCTTCCTTCAGGGCTTTGACCATGAAGGCCTTGGCGTAGGCCATGTCGCCAAGGCCAAAGGCCTTCATGGCATAGGTGAACAGTCGGGTGTTCTTGACGAAATCGTCGATCGATTTCACGCTGCCGATGTTGGCGAGATAGTAGTCGGTGTCGCGCTTGGTGACCGGGTCCGCCTCGATGCGGTCGATCGCCTTGGGAATATCCCTGGCGATGAGCTGGTAGCTGGTAAAAGTGCTCAACACGACATGCCTCCGGTCGCAGCTTCAGAGTCAGAGTATGCGGACTTGCTTGCGCGAGGCTGAATCGGTTCGCCATGCGTGATTCAAGCCTCACACAAGGCACGGGGGCTATCGGTTAGGTCTGACGTGATGCGGAAGGATCTGGCGTGGGCATTCTGATCGGACTTGTGGTGACGCTCGGCTGTGTTCTCGGCGGCTTCATGGCCATGGGCGGCCATCTGCATGTGCTGATGCAGCCCTGGGAAGCGGTGGTCATCTGCGGCGCCGCGCTCGGCACCTTCCTCGTCGCCAACCCGATGAAGACGGTCAAGGACACCGGCAAGGGCATTCTCGAAGCCTTCAAGCAGGCGGTGCCGAAGGAGCGCGACTATCTGGAGACGCTGGGCGTCCTGCACAGCCTGATGCGCGAACTGCGCTCGAAATCCCGCAGCGAGGTCGAGGCGCATATCGACAACCCCGAGGAGTCAGCGATCTTCCAGGCGTTCCCGACCGTGCTCAAGAATCACGACCTGACGCATTTCATCTGCGACTATTGCCGCATCATCATCATCGGCAATGCGCGCTCGCATGAGATCGAGGCGCTGATGGACGAGGAAATCCAGACCATCAAGTCCGACAAGATGAAGGCCTATCACGCGCTGGTGGCGGTGGGCGACGGTCTGCCGGCACTCGGCATCGTCGCCGCCGTGCTCGGCGTGGTCAAGGCGATGGGCGCGCTCGACCAGTCGCCGGAAATCCTCGGCGGCCTGATTGGCGCCGCCCTTGTCGGAACCTTTCTCGGCATCTTCCTGTCCTACGCCGTGGTCGGGCCGGTCGCCACCAAGATCAAGACGGTGCGCGAGAAGAAGAACCGCCTCTACATCATCGTCAAGCAGACGCTGCTCGCCTACATGAACGGCGCCCTGCCGCAGGTGGCGATCGAGTTCGGCCGCAAGACCATCTCGTCCTATGAGCGGCCGACCATCGACGCCGTCGAGCAGAGCACGATGAACACAGCCTCCGCCGAGAAGAAAGCGGCCTGAGCCATGCATGACGACAGACAGGACCGCGCGCCGTCATGACAAGTCCTGGCAGCCCCTCGCAAGCCCGCTCGCTGATCATCGAGCGCCTGGTCGGTGACAGCGGTGAGGCCGCTCATGTCATCGGCACCGGGCGCTCGATGGGTGAGCGCGCGGTGCCGCTGTTGCAGAAGAGCCTGGCCGGCGAGCTCGGCGCTCCGGTGACCGTCGACCTGCGCGCGGTCGAGATCAGCCGTGTTCCCGATGCCCGCACGCATGCCGGCGATGCCTTCGCCATGACCATCATAGCATCGCCGACATCCTCGGATGCGATGACCCTGGTGGCTGATGCGCCGGCCATCGCGGTGATGGTCTGCGCGCTGTTTGGCGGTGATCCGGATCAGCCGGTTTCGCCGATCGAGCGCGCTCTGTCGCAGATCGAAACCGATGTGGCGACCACAGTGTTCCAGGAGGTTGCGCAGGCGCTGAACGGTTCCGGGCGGCGTTCGCTCGAACTGCGGCTGCCGGTGCCGCGGGCGCTTTCGGGCAGCGAAGCCAAGCGCCGTGTGCTGCGCGATGGCGCGGCGGTGCGCATCGTCTTCGGCATCTCGACGCCGACCGACAGCGGTACGGTCACGGTGATGATCCCGCAGCGCATCCTGCTGGCGACCCGCGGCATCGCCGATGTCCATGACAGCGAAGGCACGACCTCCGACTGGCGGGCACGCTTTTCGGAAGAGGTGATGCGCTCGACGGTGACACTCGAAGCGACCATGCCGTTGGCACGCCTGACGCTCGGCGACCTCGCCGGCTTCGAGCCGGGCCAGGTCATCGAATTCGAGGAAACGGCGCAGTCGCACGCAAAGCTGAGCGCGCGCGACAAGACGCTGTTTGTCTGCGAGTTCGGCAAACTCGGGCAGAATTACACCGTCCGGATCAGGCATCCTTACGATGCCGGTCAGGATTTTATCGATGGGCTCATGCCGGGCTGACGCCGGGCAAACCCAAGCATTTGGAGACGACGTATGGCCAAGACCAAGGTGGAAGCCAATATCGACCAGCCGGACGAACAGCTCGACCGCGCCATCGAGGAATTGCGCGGCGTCCTCCAGGAGGAGGAAAAGCGCCCCGACGCCGCCTTGCGGGCCGCGATGTCCGGCAGCAATTCGAACATCATCATGAGCATCCCGGTCGATGTCCAGATCATCCTCGGCAGCACGGAAATGCCGGTATCGGACCTGATGGCGCTGCAGAAGGGCTCGACGGTGGCACTGAACCGGCGCATCGGCGAACCCGTCGACGTGGTGGTCAACGGCCGCAAGATCGCGCGTGGCGAGATCACCGTGCTGGAAAGCGATCCGTCGCGCTTCGGCATCAGGCTGACCGAAATCATCGCTGCCAGCAAGAGCGCATAGAGTATTTGTTTTTACGCAATTCCGGACGGAAAACCGCACACACTTTTCCTGGAATTGCTTCAAAGGGATAGACGATATGCGGTCTCAGCAGCGATCGGAGCTTATGCCATGACGACGCCGGTCACGCTCACGCGCCCGCAAAAGGCCGCTGCCATCCTGGTGGCAATGGGCAAGCCGTCGGCCAGCCGGCTTTTGAAGTTCTTCAAGCAGGAAGAGCTGAAGGCGCTGATCGAAGGGGCGCGTCTGTTGCGCACCATTCCGCAGAGCGATCTCGAACGCATCGTCGCCGAATTCGAGGCCGAATTCACCGAGGGCGCCGGCCTGCTCGATTCCGCCGACCGGATGGACACCATCCTCAATGAATCGCTGTCGCCCGAAGAGATGAGCGCCATCATGGGCGACAAGCGCTTCGAGGTCGCGCCGGAAGGACCGCCGCCGATCTGGCCGGAGCTGGAAAAGCTCGAACCGACGCGGCTCGGCACATTCCTTGCCGCCGAACATCCGCAGACGGCGGCGATGGTGCTGTCGAAGCTTGCGCCGCAGGCTGCCGCCAACATCCTGCTGACCATGGAAAAGCCGATGCGCAGCGAGATCATCAAGCGCATGGTGACGATGGCGACCATTCCCGACGCGGCCACCAGGATCATCGAGAACCAGCTGCGCGCCAGCGTGCTGGCGCAGACCGCGACCAAGGACATCTCGGCGGGACAGGCGCGCGTTGCCAGTGTGCTCAACGAAATGGACAAGCCGCAGCTGGAAGAGGTCATGCAGGATCTGGAAGAGGCCGGCACGCCGGACCTCGGCGGCGTCCGCTCCAGGCTGTTTGCCTTCGACGATCTGCCGCTGCTGACGCAGAAGGCGAGAGTGCTTCTGTTCGACGGGCTGTCGACCGAACTGATCACGCTGGCGCTGCGCGGCGCGCCGCCCGCATTGACGGAGTCGGTGCTGTCGGCAATCGGCGCCCGGTCGCGGCGCATGATCGAGTCGGAACTCGGACAGGGCTCGGAAGGCATCCAGCTTGCCGACATCATGGCGGCGCGCAAGAACATTGCAGTGGCGACAATCCGGCTTTCGCGCGAGGGGGCTTTCGAACTGCCCTCATCGCAGCAGAGCGAAGCGGCTTAACGCTCTATCTCTTTTTTCACGCAATTCCGGACGGAAACCGCTCACACTTTCCTGGAATTGCTCAAGGCGGCTGACACCAAATGGCTGAAGCGGCGGACAAAGACTCCAAAACCGAAGACGCGACAGAAAAGAAAATCCGCGACACCATCGAACAGGGCAAGCTGCCCCATTCACGGGAAGCGGCCCTTCTTGCGTCCTTCGTCGCCATATTGGTGTTCACCGTCTTCTACGCCAAGGACGCGGTCGTCGATCTCGGCATGTTCCTGTCCATGTTCCTGGAAAAGCCCGAGGCGTGGCCGATGGACACCGAAACCGACGTCATCGCGCTCTACAAGACCGTGATGATGGAGATCGGCCGTGCCGTTGTCAGCCTGCTGGTACTGCTGGTGGTGGCCGGCATCGGCGCCTCGGTGCTGCAGAACATGCCGCAATTCGTCGGCGAGCGGATCCGGCCGCAGCTATCACGCATCTCGATAGCCAAGGGCTGGACCAGGACGTTCGGTATTCATGGCTGGGTCGAATTTTCGAAATCGCTGGGCAAGCTCGGCTTCGCCAGTATCGTGCTCTACTTCACGCTATCGCAGGACTACCGCCAGCTCCTGGCCGGCATGATCACCAACCCGGTCGCTTTCGGCCTCGTCATCAAAAGCATCACCGTCGACATATTGGTGGCGATCGTCTTCGTCATGGGGCTGATCGCGGCTGTCGACGTGGTCTGGTCGCGCTTCCACTGGAAGCAGGATCTGCGCATGACCAAGCAGGAGGTCAAGGACGAGTTCAAGCAGTCCGAGGGCGACCCGATCATCAAGTCGCGGCTGCGCTCGCTGGCGCGCGACCGGGCGCGCAAGCGGATGATGACGGCGGTGCCGCGCGCGACGCTGATCATCGCCAATCCGACGCACTTTTCGATCGCGCTCAGATATGTCCGCGAAGAAGATTCGGCGCCCGTGGTGCTGGCCAAGGGCCAGGACTTGGTGGCGCTCAAGATTCGCGAGATCGCCAAGGAGCACAACATCCCGATCTTCGAGGACGTGGCGCTCGCCCGCTCCATGTACAAGCAAGTTTCGGTTGATAGCGTGATCCCGTCGCAATTCTACCAGGCCGTCGCCGAACTGGTGCGGATCGTCTACTCGAAAAAGGCTGAGCGGAGACAAATTTCATGAACCGCCAACCGCACGCGAAATCCCGCGAACTCATCGTCGCCAAGGCTATCGAGCAGGTGGTGGACGAGTTGCGCCTGATCGATGTCGCCGACTACATCGCCTTCATCCGGCTCGAGCATTTCGCTTGCCTGTCGGATCTCGTGGATTCGGCGGTGGAGCTTTATTTCCTGCCCGGTACGCTGCGGCTCGGCCATGGCGGTGAGGCGCATGTCGACTGGAGCGGCAGCCCGCGCATCGTGCTCGATCTCGAGCTCAGGCCGCCGGGCGTGACCGTCTATTTCCAGCTGACGCTGAGCGAAGAGAGGTCTTCGGTCGCCGTCAACTATGTGTCGTTCGAGAAGCCCGGCGAAGACCCCGAGCACAACACCGCCTTGCTGGAAACGGTGATCGAAGAGGCGCGCATCCGGAGAACCGAGCCGCTCGCTTATCGCTGATCTTTTGTCTTACCCCAACTGCCAGACGCGGCGTTGATCACTCGATCAGCCCCAGCCGTAGCGCCTTGGCCACCGCCTGGTTGCGGTTGACCGCGTTGAGCTTCTGCGTCGACTGGGTGAGATACTGGTTGGCGGTGTGGACCGACAGCTTCAACAGCCTGGCGATCTCCTCGCTGGTGTTGCCGTTGGCGGTCAGCTTCAGGCACTCCAGCTCGCGCTTGGAGATCGAGCGCATCCGGCTGGCATCGCTCGGACGAATGCGGGCGACGGCGGCGAACAGCGAGAAACAGCGGGCGTGGATTTCGTAGAGCATGTCCTCCGGCAGAGCGATCGTCGAGCCGAGGAACACCACCAGCCCGCAATGGCCGCGATCGGCATGGACGGGAAAGGCAATGCCGTTGGTGCCCGGCGCCAGGGGGGCTGCGCGCTCTGCCCAGGCGAGGTTCTGGAAGACAGTGTCCGAGCCGGCGATGCCGTCATCGGCCCACCAGCGCGGCGCCGTGGAGGTGCCGCTGTGGCGCACCATCTCCTCGCCATTGGCGCCGGCGATGAACTTGGTCGCGACAGCGGTGGCCGGATAGTCGGAATCGAAGCTCGGCACCAGACGCGCCCGCTCCGGCGAAGGGCTGACGAAGTAGAGGCCGAAGGCCGACGCGTTGATGTCGACGGCGATCCAGCGGCAGCGGCGCACCGCGTCGGGGATGGTGACGGCATGATGCGTTTCGGAACCGATGGAGAAGGCGCCGAACGGATTGCGCTGCTCGTTGAAAAGGGCTTCTGCCGCCGCCTTGATGTCAGCGTGTTTCAAATGATGCCGCTCCTGATCGCCGTGGCGATGGCCATCGCGCGGTTCGAGGCCGCGAATTTCTGGATGGCATGAGTGATGTAGCTGTTGACGGTGTTGGACGAGACGCCAAGGATGACCGCGACCTCGTCGGTGGTCTTGCCTTCCGACACCCAGAACAGGCATTCGCGCTCGCGGTCGGACAGCGGATCCTGCATGGCGGCGGCGGCGACCAATTGCGGAATGGTGGACAGCGCATAGCAGCACTTCAGCTGCGCCTTCATCAGCGCCGGCTGGTCGATTTTGCCGGCCTCGGCCGCCGAGAACAAGGCAAACAGCCGCTGGCGGCCGACATTGAGCCGCAGCGAATAGACTTCCGCATGGCCAAGCACGTCTAGCAGGCGTGCTTCCTCGCCGGTGAGCACCCCGCCGGCTTTGGGCGCTTCGGCAGCCAGCAGCGGCTTCGGGCGGATGCCCGGTGCTACGGTCAGCGGCCCCTGGGCGAGGCCGGCGATCAGCCGCTTGCCGATCAGTTCGATGGCGTCGAAGATCCAGTTGGAAGACACGATGCGGGCGTCGTTGCGGTCCTGGTCGTGGACGATGGCGACGAGCATGTAGCTGTCGGCGCCGATCTCGGCGGCAAGCTGCATGAAAAAGGAGGTGAGATCGCCGCGGGACGCGAGGCGCGAACCTAATGTGTCGGATTGCAGAAGCGCGGCGGAACTGCTCATTGGATGCTTTGGTTGTAGGTCATGGCCGGAATCTTTTCTTGAGCCCGGATGCTGGGGTCACCAGCGGCCGAACTTGAAGACGCATCACGTTTACGAAGCACGCACACGGCGCGGGGTCGCGCAGATCACCGAATCCATTCAGGGAACGCGAAGCCGTCCGCGTCTGGTGCCGGCCGATGCCGGTACTTGAGACTTTGGGTGGTCGCCGCGCCCCCCAAGGACCGGCTGATTCGGGTCTAATCTACCCGCAGATGAATCCGACATCAAACGCGATTTGACAAAAACGTTTTTTTTGGACTCGGGCGACTCAGGGCCGGCTTCCGTGGGCTTTTCCTGCCTCGAACGACCCGAAACGCCGACACGAAAAAGCCGGAGGGTGTTGCGACACTGCCGTATCGAGGACCGATCGATTCCGATAGGTTCTCGGCGACCGGCAGGGGTGGGCATCCCTTCGGTCGTTAAAGGCGATTTGGCGGCACTTGCTTCGCGGCCATCAGCATCGGGGGTAATGATGAAGCAGGTTTTCCTGGCGTTCACGCTGGTGCTTGCGGTTTTTGCCAGGGTGGTCGGTCCCGCCAAGGCTGAGTCGATCGTCACCTATGTGCTCGACAACGGAGGACCAGACCGCAATGCGAGCGCTTGATCTTCTCGGCAACAAGAGGCAAGCGCCGCTGTCGGCTTCACCGTGGCGGGTGGGCGATGGCGGCACGACGCGAGCGGTGCACGCCTGCGCCGGTGACAGGGATTGCGGCGCGCAGATCCACGCAGACTAATCAGTTCGACGCGCGGCCGCCGGCCGCGTTGAAACCTTGAGGTAACTTTGTTTCGGGGGAAACGATGGGCGATTCATTTCGGGAAGTCACATCCGTCTCGTGGTTCGGGCGGATCAAGCGTGCGGTCGGCGGGGTCATCTTCGGCCTCATCCTGATCGTGCTGATGGTGATCGGGCTGTTCTGGAACGAGGGCCGCGCCGTGCAGACGGCGCGCTCGCTGGCCGAAGGGTCGGGCGCGGTGGTTTCGGTCGGCGCCGACAGCGTCGACGCCGCCAATGACGGCAAGCTGGTGCATGTCAGCGGACCGGTGACGACCGACAGCGGTCTTGCTGATCCGGATTTCGGCATCGCGGCGCAAGGGCTGCGGCTGTCGCGCAGCGTCGAGATGTATCAGTGGAAGGAAGAGTCCAAGTCGGAGACGACGAAGAAGCTCGGCGGCGGCGAAGAGACGGTGACGACCTACAGCTACTCGAAGGTTTGGGACGACAGCCAGATCGACTCGTCGGATTTCAAGAAACCGGACGGCCATCAGAATCCGTCAATGGCGATCCACAGCCGCACTTTCCAGATCCCGCAGGGCAAGCTTGTCGCCTTCGATCTGGATACGCCGGTGCTCGATCGCATCGAGGGCGACAAGGACTATTCGCTGTCGGCCGATCAGTCGGCGGCGATAAAGGCCGCCTATACGGGCACGAAACCGCTCAGCATCGTCGATGGCAAGATCTATCTCGGCAATGACAACACGACGCCCGCTTTGGGTGACTATCGCATCGGCTACGAGCTGGCGCCGCTTGGCGTCGTCAGCATCGTCGCGCGCCAGGCCGGCAGCCGTTTCGAACCCTACCAGACGCAAGCGGGCGATGCGCTGCTGATGGTCGATACCGGCAACGTGCCGGCCGAAAAGATGTTCGCCGACGCTGTCAGCGCCAACACGCTCATCACCTGGCTGCTGCGCGGCGCCGGCCTGCTGTTGCTGACCATCGGCTTTGCGCTGTTCCTCAGTCCGATCGGCGTGATCCTCGACGTCATTCCCTTCCTCGGCAGCATGGCGCGGATGGGCACCGGCATCATCGCCTTCGTCCTGGCGATCCTGGTCGGCACGACGACGATCGCGATTGCCTGGTTCTGGTACCGGCCGCTGCTGGCGATCGGGATCCTGGCGGCAGGCGTGATCGCGGCGGTGGTTGTCTACAGGATCGGCCGGTCGCGAAAGCCGGCGGTTCCCGTGGCCGCGCCGACCGCCGGCGCAGCCGTCTAGGTGGAACTTGGAACTCGGGGGCGGCCGGCGCCGCCCCGTAAGCCCTACTTGTCCTCGAAGCCGGTCAGCACGCCGACGGCGTTGATGCCGATCTCCTCGACGGCGTAACCGCCTTCCATGACGAACAGGGTCGGCAAGCCGAGCTTGGCGATGCGGCGGCCGATCTTCGGAAAGTCGGGGCTTTTCAGCTTGAACTGGCTGATCGGGTCCTTCTCGAACGTGTCGACGCCGAGCGAGACGATGACGATATCGGGCGCGTAAGCGGCGAGCCTGGCGCAGGCGTCTTCGAACGAGGCGTTCCAGCTATCCCAGTCGGTGCCAAAGGGCATGGGATAATTGACGTTGAAACCTTCGCCGGCACCGGCGCCGCGTTCATCGGCATGGCCGAGGAAGAAGGGATACTCGACCATCGGATCGCCGTGCAGATTGAGAACCTGGATGTCGGCGCGCTCGTAGAAAATTTCCTGCGTGCCATTGCCGTGGTGATAGTCGACGTCGAGGATCGACACGCGCTTGGCGCCCTGGTCGCGGAACCACTGGGCGGCGACGGCGGCGTTGTTGATGAAGCAGTAGCCGCCCATGAAGGCAGCGCCGGCGTGATGGCCGGGCGGACGGCAGAGCGCGAAGGCCGACCGCTCGCCGCCCTTGACCAAAGCGGCTGCTGTCAGCGCCACGTCATAGGACGATTTGATCGCGGTCCATGTGCCTTCGACGAAGGTGGCACCGGCGTCGAAGGAATAGTAGCCGAGCAGCGCATCGACGCGCTTTGGCGGCACGTCGCCGCGCAGGCCGCGCGTAGGCCAGGTGAAGGGCATGGCCGTGCCCTCGAAGCCGGCAGCCTTCCATTCCGGCCAGACGGTGGGCAGGAAGTCGATGTAGTCGGCTTTGTGGATGCGTTTGGCGGCATTGAGATCATGCTCGACCGGTCCGATGATCGGCCCCAGCTTCTCGCTCTCGACCCGCGCCTTGATGAACTCGGCCCGCGACGGCTTTTCGAAGCCGGGCACGATGGCTGATGTGACCAGTTCCATCTGGCCAGCATGGCCAGCATGAAGCGGCGAATAGACAGTCTTCATAAAATTCCTCTCGAAGTGAAATCAGTCAAGGTTGAGATAAGGGGTCACCAGAGCGAGCCACATTCTTTCCACATCGTCCTCGATCAGGTCGTATGTCTTGCGGTCTCGTTTCAGCCCCACAAGCCGGCAGGCGTGCCCGACATCCATCATCAGCACGCCGAGCCGGCTGGCGATCTTGTCTTCAAGGGCCGGGTTCACATGCTGCAGCCACGCGGCGTAGAGCGCGATAATCTGCTCGTCATATTCGTCCTGGATCGGCCTGAGGTCGGCATTGCCGGAGATGGCCTCGATCACCGGCATCAGGTTGGCGTTTTCGAGATATATCCTGGAGGTATCGATGAAGAGCTTGCGCACTTCCTGGCGAAACTCGTCGCGGTTGGTGGGCGGCGCGACCTTGATGCGCCTGGCGATCACCTCGGGAAAGGATGACAGCCAGCGCCGGGCGAGGTCGAGAAGAATGGCCTCCTTGTTGGGAAAGTACTGATAGAGCGACCCGACCGACAGGCCCGCGCGCCGCGCAATGGCGAGCGTCGTGGGGGTCTTGGTTCCTTGCTCCCGCGTCAAGATCAAAGCCGCGTCGAGAATCCGGTCGACCACCTTGCTCGACCGCTCTTGCCGCGGCTGCTTGCGCGGTTCGAGCGCCATCCTGGTTTCGCGGCTGAGATTGCGCTTCACGTCCCGATGCCCTCGTTCCCCCGTCCCAAGCGCCGGATGCTGTCCACAATACATTCGAAATTCGGCACGTTGACAAACGCGAATAATTAGTCGCATTCTTTTATCCACGCTGTTTTCAGAGATCACAAGGGGAATTTCAAAACAGCGCGCTGACATCAGGTTTCGTCCGATAGCGCCGCTCCAGCGGAGTGGCCGGTTGTCGGACAAGAGGGTTGTCGGTCTCAGTCAGTCGTCAAAAGCGCGGAGTCGCGATGTCTGTCACGGGTGCGGGTGCTGATCTGATCGTCATCAATGGTCGCGTGCGGACCATGGACGATGATAATCCCGCCGCCGAGGCCATTGCCGTCAAGGACGGCGCCATCGTCGCCATTGGCAGCCGCGCCGCCATCGAAGAGCTCAAGGGACCAGCCACAAAGACCATCGACGCCAAGGGCGGCTCGGTGATCCCGGGCTTCATCGAAGCCCACATGCATCTGTTCTCGGGCGGGGCCGAGCTCGCACATCTTCAGCTTGGCGGTGTCCACGGCTTCGAGGCGCTGCAAAAGGCGATCCGCGATTATGCATCGACACGGCCCGAGGCGAAAATGCTTGTGGGACAGGGCGTCGACTACACCGTGCTCGGCGCCGAACGGGTGACGCGCCACCATCTCGACGCCATCCTGCTGGACAGTCCCTTCTGCATGGCGGCGCCCGACCACCACACAATGTGGGCCAACTCCAAAGCGTTGGAGATGGCCGGCATTTTGCAGGGACGCACGCTCGGTCCGGGCAACGAGATCGTCATGGGCGAGGACGGCCTGGCCGCCGGCGAATTGCGCGAAGGCGAGGCCTTCGGTCCCGTGCTCGACCTTGCCGGCGAAAGCCGGGTGCGGCTGGGGCTGTCGACCGGTGGCGAGCCCGACCCGATGCCGTCGGCCGCCGAGCGGGCCGCCGACCGCGACATCATGCGGCGCGGGCTTGCCTGGTGCGCGCGCCACGGCATCACCTCGATCCAGAACATGGACGGCAATCTCTACCAGCTCGAACTGCTTTCCGAGATCGAGGCCGAGGAAGGCTTGCCCTGCCGCGTCAAGATTCCGTTCCACTACAAGAATTTCATGACGCTCGACATGCTGGAGAAGGCGTCCGCGATGGCCGAGCGCTACGACAGCGAGTGGCTGTCATCGGGCATGGTCAAGGTGTTTTACGACGGCGTGCTCGATTCCTGGACGGCGGTTATGGTCGAGCCCTATGCCGACCGTCCCGACTGGGTCGGCGAGCCGCTGTTTACGCCGCAGCAATTCATCGATCTCGCCGTGGCCATCGACAAACGCGGGCTGCAGATCGCCGTGCACTCGATCGGTGATGGCGCCGTGCGCGCTGTCCTCAACGGCTATGAGGCGGCGCAGAAGGCCAATGGCAGGCGCGACAGCCGGCACAGGGTCGAGCATATCGAGGTCACCACCGCCGCCGACGTGCCGCGTTTCGCCGAACTCGGCGTCATCGCGTCCATGCAGCCGTCGCATCCGCCGGGGGCCATGGATTTTCCGCTCGAGCCGACCGTGTCGCGCATCGGGCGGGACCGCTGGCCGCTGAGCTATGCCTGGCGCACCTTGAAGGAAGCCGGCGCCCATGTCGTGTTCGCCTCGGACTGGCCGGTGGCGGCGATCGACCCGATCCTGAGCATTCAGGCGGCATTGATGCGCAAACCATGGGCAGAAGGCGATCCGGACCAGAGTTTTTCGCTGCGGGAGGCGCTCGCCGCCTACACGGTCGAAGGCGCCTATGCCGAATTCGCCGAGCAGCGCAAAGGCGTGCTGAAACCGGGCTATATGGCGGATCTGGTGGTTTTGTCGGCCGATATCGAGAAGACGACGCCGGCCGAATTACACAAGGTGCGGCCGGTGACAACGGTCTGCGGCGGCAAGGTCACCTACCAGGCCTGACAATGGCATGCGGCTTGCAACGCTTGCGGCTTGCAAGACGAATTGACGGACTGAACTGTGATTCAATGCCGGACTTGCCAACCTACCGGCCGTGTGGTCACATCGAACAGGGGAAAAACTCCGCCAACAAGAGCGGGGTCAACAGTGAGGCGTATCGTGCCGGACAAACCGGATCGGAATGCAATTGAAGTCGTAAACGTCAGCAAAATTTTCGGATCAGGTGAGGGCCAAGTCGCGGCCCTTGACACGGTCTCGGTATCCATCCGCGAGAACGAGTTCTTCACCCTGCTGGGACCATCCGGCTGTGGCAAGACCACGTTGCTGCGCTTGATTGCCGGCTTCGACTTTCCGACCGCCGGCGAAATCCTGCTTTACGGTGAGGACATTGCGCCGCTGCCGCCGTTCAAGCGGCCGGTCAACACCGTCTTCCAGTCCTACGCGTTGTTCCCGCACATGACCGTCGCCGACAATATCGGCTTTGGCCTGGAAATGCTGGGCAAGCCGAAGGCCGAGATCAAGGCGCGCGTCGCCGAGATGCTCAAGCTGGTCAAGATGGAGGCGCTGGCGGGTCGCCGCACGAGCCAGATCTCCGGCGGCCAGCAGCAGCGCGTGGCACTCGCCCGGGCGCTGGCGCCACAGCCCAAGGTGCTGTTGCTCGACGAGCCACTGTCGGCGCTCGACTACAAGCTGCGCAAGGAGATGCAGATCGAGTTGAAGCGGCTGCAGCACGAGACCGGCATCACCTTCATCTTCGTCACCCATGACCAGGAAGAAGCGCTGACCATGTCGGACCGCATCGCGGTGATGTCGTCGGGCAAGATCCTGCAGGTCGGGTCGCCGCGCGACATCTACGACCGGCCGGCCGAGCGCTTCGTCGCCGACTTCATCGGCGAATCGAACTTCCTCAAGGCGGATGTGGTGGGCGTGTCCGGTGGTCGTGCGACGGTGAAGCTGTCGTCGGGAACGGAAATCCCGGCCTCGCTGCCGGACGGTTTCAGCCCCAGCGGCAAGGTCACCATCGTCGTGCGTCCCGAACATGCGCAGCTGGGCGCGGCGAGCCTGAGCGCTTCGCTGTCAGGCACCGTCGAGAACATCGTCTATCTCGGCACCGACACGCACTTCCATCTGCGCCTTGCCGGTGGCGAACCGTTCATCGTGCGGCGCCAGAACAGCCGCGGCGCCGGCGACGGCATCGTGCAAGGCGGCCAGATCGGCATCATGATCGGCAGCGACGCCGCGCAAGTGCTGAAGGACTGATCATGGCGACCGCGGAAGAAGTCGCCAAGGCAGCGGAGCGGCGTGACGTGCGCGACCGCTGGCTGCTGTCAGCGCCGGCATTGCTGGTGATTTTCCTCGCCGCGACCGGCCCGTTGCTGATCGTGCTGATCTACTCGTTCCTGACGCCCGGCCCCTATGGCGACGTGAAGTGGCAGTTTTCGCCCGATGCCTGGCTGTCGGTGTTCATGGAACGCGACATTTTCGACGATACGCTTTCGGTTGCGGCGGCGCATGTCACCATTTTCTGGCGCTCGATCAAGCTCGCGGTGGTGACGACCATCGCCACTTTGGCGCTCGGGTTTCCCACCGCCTATTTCATGGCGACGCGCAGCGAAAAGACCAGGGATCTCTGGCTGTTCCTGATCACCATTCCGTTCTGGACAAACCTTCTGATCCGCACCTTTGCCGTGCTGCAGATCATCCGCAACGAGGGCATCATCAACACCATCCTCATCAAGCTCGGCATCGTCTCGGCGCCGGTGCAGATCCTCTACACCGACACGGCGATCCTGATCGGCATGGCCTATGTCTACCTGCCGCTGATGGTGCTGCCGATCTATGCCAGCATGGAGAAGCTCGATTTCCGGCTGGTCGAGGCGGGCTACGATCTCTACGCGACACGCTTCAAGGTGCTGCGCAAGATCATCTTTCCGCTGGTCAAGCCAGGCGTCATCGCCGGCTCCATCCTGGTCTTCATCCCGGCCCTCGGCGCCTATGTGACGCCCAGCGTGCTTGGCGGCGGCAAGAACATGATGCTGTCCAACCTGATCGAATTGCAGTTCGGGCAGGGCCGCAACTGGCCGCTCGGCTCGGCGCTGTCGATCACGGTGATGATCATCGTCATGGTGGCGCTGCTTGCCTATGTGCGCAACGCCGGCAAGTCGGGGGTGCGGCATGGCTAGCAACTTTTCGATCAAGCACCAGCCGGGCTTCACGGCGATCGCCGCGACCTGTTTCGTCGTGCTCTATCTGCCGATCATCGTGCTGGTCGCCTACGCCTTCAATGCGGCGAACTCGACGTCCGAATGGGGCGGCTTTTCGATGCGATGGTTCCAGTCGGCGTGGCAGAATGTGCAGGTCATCGACGCGACCCTGCGCTCGTTTCAGATCGGCGCCGTCGCGGCTGTGCTGTCGACGATCTTTGCCACCATGGCCGCGCTCGCCACCACGCGCACGGCGCCCTATCCGGGCCTTACCTTCAAATATGCGGCGATCAACCAGCCGCTGATGGTGCCCGAGATCGTCACCGGCGTGGCGCTGCTGATCTTCTTCTCGCGCATAAAAATCTTCACCGGCTATTCTGGCCTCGGTTACCTGATTGCGGCGCACACGGCGTTCTGCATTCCGTTCGCCTACCTGCCGATCCGGGCGCGGCTGGAGAACATGGACCTGACGCTGGAGCGCGCCGCGGCCGATCTCTATGCGACGCCATGGAAGACCTTCCGCCGCATCACGCTGCCGCTTTTGTGGCCCGGCATCCTGGCCGGATTGATGCTGGCCTTCGTCATCTCGCTCGATGACGTCGTCATCACCGAGTTCGTCAAATCGGGCGGTCAGGACACGCTGCCCACCTATATGCTCGGCCAGATCCGCCGCGGCATCACGCCTGAGATCAACGCGATATCGACCGCCTTCCTGCTGCTTTCGGTCGCGATCGTCACGTTGTTTTTCTTCGTCAGCAGGAAACGAGACTGAACCGACAATAATGGGAGTTAAAACCATGAACTGGAAGACAATGACAGCCGCCATGGGGTTGGCGCTGCTCGCAACGACGGGCCTGGCCCGTGCCGATGGCGAGCTGAACATCTACAATTGGGGCAACTACACCAGCCCCGACGTGATCAAAAAGTTCGAAGCCAAATACAACGTCAAGGTCACCATCACCGATTACGATTCCAACGATACGGCGCTCGCCAAAGTGCGCCAGGGCGGGACCGGGTTCGACATCGCCGTGCCGTCGCAGACCTACGTGCCGATCTGGATCAAGGAAGGCCTCGTCCAGGAGACCGATCCGGGCAAAATGGAGAACTTCAAGAATGTCGCGCCCGAATGGGCCAATCCCGACTTCGACCCCGGCCGCAAATATTCGGTGCCGTGGGCGCTGGGCACTGTCGGCGTCGTCGTCAACACCGATGCCTACAAGGGACCGGCCGACAGCTGGGGCATCATCTTCAACACGCCGGACGAGTTGAAGGGCAAGACCAATGTCGTTCCCGAGATGAATGACGTTATCTTCGCGGCGATCAAATATGTCGGCGGCCAGCAGTGCACCGATGACAAGACGGTGCTGAAGAAGGTGCGCGATACGCTTGTCGCGGCCAAGCCGAACTGGATCGCGATGGAATACAACACCATCGAGAAGATGGGCGCCGGCGACTTCAAGGCGACCAGCGACTGGAACGGCTCGGCGCTGCGCCAGCGGCTGGCCAATCCGGCCATCCACTACAATTATCCGAAGGAAGGCTACGGCCTGTGGAGCGACAACGTTGTCGTTCTGAAAGAAGCCAAGAACGTCGAGAACGCCAAGCTGTTCCAGAACTTCATCATGGATCCGGAAAACGCGGCCGGCCTCTCGGCCTTCCACCGCTACGCCAATGCCATCACGGGCTCGGACAAGTACATGCCGGCCGATATGAAGGACGCGCCGGAGGTTGTCATTCCGGAGGCTGTGAAGGCACAGGGCGAATTCCAGAAGATGTGCGCGCCTGAGATCCAGGACATCTACACCAAGATCTGGACCGAACTGCAGAAGTAATCGCAAGCTGAAAGGCCCGGCGGCATCCGCCGCCGGGCCTTTCCTTTGGAATGATTTTCATGGACTCCTATCGCAACAGCGATCCGCGGCCGCCGATCATGCAGGGCTCGCCGCCGCAAATGGTTCCGCCAAAGCTCGACTGGGACCGGCCGCCATGGAACCGCTGGGCGTTCCAGCATATCCGCGAATTCCTGCCGACCATCGAGGTCTGGCGCGGCACCGGCCATCGCCATCGTTTCGAACGGGCAGAGACCGATCTCGACGCGCTGCCGGTGGAGGACAGCGAGGGCCGTGCGACGACGCTCGCCGGCCTGCTCGACGAGACCTATGCGGACGGCTTCCTGGTGCTGAAGAACGGCAAGATTGCCTATGAGCGCTATTTCAACGGCATGGACGAGCGCACGCTGCACCTGTCGCAGTCGATGGCTAAGTCGGTGACCGGTACGGTATTCGGCATACTGGTCGGGCGCGGCCTGATCGATCCTGCCAAACCGGTGACCGCCTATCTGCCGGAACTCGGCGAGACCGGCTGGGCCGGCGCCAGTGTGCAGCATGTGCTCGATATGACCACAGGCGTGCGCTTTTCCGAGGAATATACCGACCGTTATTCCGACATCGGCCAGGTCGATGTCGCCACCGGCTGGAAGCCGGTGCCGCCGGGTAGCGATCCGAACTTCCAATGGCCGTCGCATCTGTTCGAACTGATCCTGCGGCTGAAGGACAAGCTGCGGCCGCACGGCGCTGCGTTCGAGTACCGCTCGATCGAAACCGATGTGCTGGCCTTCATCATGGAACGGGTGACCGGCAAGCGGCTGGCGCAGCTGGTCTCGGAGGAACTCTGGCAAAAGCTTGGCGCCGACGAGAGCGCCTGCTTCACCGTCGACAGCGCCGGCTATGCGCTGGCCGATGGCGGTTTCAACGCGACGCTGCGCGACTACGCCCGCTTCGGCCAGCTGATCCTCGACAATGGCCGCGGCATCGTGCCGGCCGACTGGATTGCGGCGACGCGCAATGGCAGACATGGGCCGGACTTCAATCCGAGCCTGCCGGAAGGCAGCTACCGCAACCAGTTCTGGATCGAGAATCCGCGCTCGCGCGCGCTGATGTGCCGGGGCGTGTTCGGGCAAATGATCCATATCGACTGGGACACCAGCATGGTCGTGGTCAAGCTTTCGACCTATCCGGATTTCAGCAATGTCGCCTATTCGGTGGCGACGCTGAAGGCCGTGCACGCCATAGCCAAGGCGCTTGGCTGAAACCACACAAACCATCCCTTTGAGGAAACGTTCATGACCGGCAAGACCGCGTTCGAGACCCGCTACGGCTTTGCCCGCAACGAGGTGCTGCTTTCCAACTGGCGGGAAAATCCGTTCAACCGCTGGTCGTTCCAGAATCTCGGCGAACTGGTGCCGACCGCTCCCGTGGCGGCGACGCCTGGAAGCGTCGAGGCGCCGGTGCGGGACATGAGCGGGCTGCTCGGCGAAAAGGTCTCCGTTGCCAGCGCGCCGGAGACGGTGGCCGAATTCCTGGCGCGCTCGAGCAGCGATGCGCTCACGGTGATGAAGGGCGGCAAGGTCATCGGCGACTGGTTCGCGCCGCATATGGATTTCGGCGCCCGTCACATCATCTTCTCGATCAGCAAGTCGGTCACCGCCATCATCGCTGGCATATTGGAAGGCGAGGGCGTGTTCGATCCGGAAGCGCCGGTGGCGCAGTACATCCCGGAAGCCGCCGGTTCGGCCTATGCCGATGCGAGCTGCCGGCATGTGCTCGACATGAGCGTCAGCCTCGATTTCGAGGAGGCCTATCTCGATCCCGAAAGCGCTTTTGCCCGCTACCGCCGCGCGACGCTGTGGAACCCGGGCGGCGGCACGGAAAGCCTGCGCGAATTCATCCTGACCTTGCAGCGGCTCCAAGAACCGCATGGCAAGACCTTCCGCTACCGCTCGCCCAATTCCGATCTGCTCGGCATCCTGCTGGAGCGCGCTTCGGGACAGCGCTTCCCGGACCTGATGCGCGAGAAATTGTGGCTGCCGCTCGGTGCCGTCGGCGAGGCCTCGATCGGCGTCGACATGGAAGGCACGGCACGCACCGCCGGCGGCATTTCGGTGACGCCGCGCGATCTCGCGCGCATCGGTGAGATGATGCGGCAGGGCGGAACGGCCAGTGGCCGCCGCATCGTGCCGGAGGCCTGGGTGCGCGATACGGTCGTTACCGGCGGCAGTGCGGAAGCCTGGCAGCGCGGCACCATGGTGCATCTGTTCCCGAAGGGCCGCTATCGCAACAAATGGTACCAGACGGGACACGAAAACGGCGCCTTCTGTGGCATCGGTATCCATGGCCAATGGCTCTACGTCAATCCGAAGACCGAAGTGGTGATTGCAAAGATGGGGTCGCAGCCGGTGCCGGAGGAGCCTGCGCTCGAACGCGAGATCGTTGCCTTCTTCGAGGCGCTGAGCGGGCGGGTTTAACCGATCCCGGACATCCGAACTGCGGCGCGCTTTCTTGTGGACCCCGCGCGCTGGTGAGATCGCGGCAGTTGGCGGCGCTGATGTCTGCGCCTATGGTCGCCGCTCTTTTGCGACAAGGACCAGCATGGCATCGGACAGCAAGCGCATCGCAGCAATCATCGCGGCCGAGATCGGCGCGCGGCCGGAACAGGCGGCGGCAGCCATAGGGCTGCTCGACGAGGGGGCGACGGTGCCGTTCGTGGCGCGTTACCGCAAGGAGGTCACCGGCGGACTCGACGACACGCAACTGCGCGACCTTGCCGAGCGGCTGGCCTATCTGCGCGAGCTCGATGCGCGGCGCGACACCATCCTCGGTTCCATCCGCGAGCAGGGAAAGCTGACCGAGGAGCTTGAAGCCAAGATCGTTGCCGCCATCACCAAGGCGGAGCTCGAAGATATCTATCTGCCCTACAAGCCCAAGCGCCGCACCAAGGCGGAGATCGCCCGGGAGCGCGGGCTTGGGCCGCTGGCTGAGACGATCCTTGGCAACCGCTCGCTGGTGCCCGCCGAGGCTGCGCTAGCCTATGTCACCGAGGAAGTGGCTGACACCAAGGCAGCGCTGGAGGGGGCGCGCGACATCCTGTCGGAACAGTTTGCAGAGAACGCCGATCTGGTCGGCAAATTGCGCAGCTACATGAAGGAGCGCGCCTTCATGCGTGCCCGTGTCGTCGACGGCAAGCAGGAGGCGGGCGCCAAATTCTCCGACTATTTCGACCATGTCGAGCGCTGGGCCAATGTGCCGAGCCACCGTGCGCTGGCCATGCTGCGCGGCCGCAACGAGGAAGTGTTGTCGCTCGACATCGAGGTCGATGCCGACGATGCCTCACCGGTGAAACCGGTCGAGCGGATGATCGCCAATGTCTACGCCATCGGCTCCAGTCTGCCGGGTGACCGCTGGCTGATGGAGGTCGCTGGCTGGACCTGGCGCATAAAACTGTCGCTGCACCTGACCCTCGACCTGATGCGCGATCTGCGCGAGCGGGCGGAGGAGGAGGCGATCCACGTCTTTGCCCGCAATCTGAAAGACCTGCTGCTGGCAGCACCCGCCGGATCGCGGCCGACCATGGGGCTCGATCCCGGCATCCGCACCGGCGTCAAGGTCGCGGTGGTCGACGGCACCGGCAAGCTGGTGGCGACGACGACGGTCTATCCATTCCCGCCGAGGAACGATGTGCGGGGCACACAAGTGGAACTCGCCGCGCTCATCCGCCAGCACAAGGTCGAGTTGATCTCGATCGGCAACGGCACCGGCAGCCGCGAGACGGAGAAGCTGGTCGCCGACATGCTGTCCGACCTGCCGGCCGGTGCAGGCCCCAAGCCGCTCAAGGTGATCGTCAGCGAGGCCGGCGCTTCGGTCTATTCCGCATCGGCAACTGCTGCTGCGGAATTCCCCGGACTCGACGTGTCGTTGCGCGGCGCGGTGTCGATCGCACGGCGCCTGCAGGATCCGCTGGCCGAGCTGGTCAAGATCGAGCCGAAGTCGATCGGCGTCGGGCAATACCAGCACGATGTCGACCAGTACCGGCTCGGCCGGTCGCTGGAAGCGGTGGTCGAGGACGCGGTCAATGCCGTCGGCGTCGATCTCAACACCGCCTCGGCGCCGCTTTTGGCGCGCGTTTCAGGGCTTGGAGCGTCGCTCGCCGATGCCATCGTCGCGCATCGCGATGCGACCGGACCGTTTGCCAGCCGCAAGGATTTGCTGAAGGTGGCGCGGCTCGGACCGCGCGCTTTCGAACAATCCGCCGGCTTCCTGCGCATTGCCAATGGCAGCGAGCCGCTCGATGCCTCGTCGGTGCATCCGGAAGCCTATGGCGTGGCCAAGAAGATCGTCGCCGCCTGCGGCCGCGATGTGCGCGCGCTGATGGGCGACAGCGCCGCGCTGAAGGCGCTCGACCCACGCGTCTTCGTCGATGAGCGTTTTGGTCTGCCGACGGTGCGCGACATCATTGCCGAGCTGGAAAAGCCCGGCCGCGACCCGCGCCCCGGCTTCAAGACGGCGACCTTTGCCGACGGCGTCGACGACATCAAGGATCTGAAGCCCGGCATGCTACTCGAAGGCACCGTGACCAATGTCGCCGCCTTCGGCGCCTTCGTCGATATCGGCGTGCACCAGGACGGGCTGGTGCATGTCTCGCAACTCGCAGATCGCTTCATCAAGGACGCGCATGAGGTGGTGAAGGCCGGCGACGTCGTGAAGGTGCGCGTCGTCGACGTCGACATCAAGCGCAAGCGCATCGCACTTTCCATGCGCAAGGATGGCGGCGAGGGCGGTGCCTCGAAAGGGCCGCGCGACAATGGCGGCGGCAAGCCGGCGCCACGTGGGCCGACACCACAGCGCCAGCCGGAGCGGCCGTCGCAAGGTGCGTTCGGCGCGGCGCTGGCCGATGCCTTGAGGCGGAAGTAACTACCACGCCAGAACAGCCGGCTCCTTCTCGACCTGGCCCAGCAGCCAGTCGCGAAAGCTGGCGACCGGCGGGTGGCCGCGCTTGTCGTGTGGGACGACGAGGTAGTAGGCGGTGCGGCTCTGCATCGGCTGTCCGGGCGTCGCCACGAGCTGGCCGCGCTGCAACTCGCCAGATATGAGAACCTGCGGCAGGAGCGCGACACCAAGCCCCGCCATGCAGGCCTGGGCGACGGTGCCGAACTGCTCGAACTGCATGCCAGGCCCGGTCGGCGCACTTAGGCCCTGCTCCTCGAACCATTCGCTCCAGGCGCCCGGACGCGTCGCCATGTGCAGCAGCGGCAGCCGGCTGATGTCGGCCGCAGTAGTGATGTCGCGGCTGGCCAGAAATTCGGGCGAGACCACCGGCATCACGGTTTCGCGCATCAGAAGCGTGGAGTCGGCGTCCGGCCAGTCCGGCTGGCCATGATGGATGGCGGCGTCGAGCCGCTCACGGGCGAAATCGAAACGGCCGATGCGCGTGACGAAATTGATGGTGATGTCGGGGTTCTCTGCGACGAAATCCGGGATCAGCGGCATCAGCCACCGTGTGCCGAAGGTCGGCAAGATGGCTAGGTTCAGCATGCCGCTATGCCGATTGCTCATCAATCCGAGCGCGGCGTCGCGCAACTGGCCTAGCGCTGCGTGCACCGCCTCGGCGTAGATTTCTCCCGCCGTTGACAGCCGGACATTGCGGCTATCGCGCTCGAACAGCCGGCGACCGAATTGTTCCTCCAGAAGCCCTATCTGGCGGCTGACGGCGCCCTGGGTCAGGTCGAGTTCCTGGGCAGCGGCAGTGAAAGAACCAAGACGGGCCACCGCCTCGAAGGCGGCAAGGGCGCTGGTGCTAGGCAAAAGGCGGCGCTGGACGTTCATGATCCATTACTATCTCTCATGGATCGGTGATGCAATTTCGTTTGATTTTTTTGAGGTAGAGGCGGATAAGCCCGGCAATCAATATTTTGCTGGGAGAGACCGAGAGCCATGGCCGCCGACAAGAACGCGTTCGTTTGGGAAGACCCTTTCCTGATCGAGAACCAGCTTTCCGAGGACGAGCGCATGGTGCGCGATGGCGCTGCGGCTTTCGCCAACGACAAGCTCGCGCCGCGGATCGAGGAGGCCTATCTCGAGGAAAAGACCGATGCCGGCATCTTTCGCGAGATGGGCGAGGCCGGCCTGCTCGGCATCACCATCCCCGAGGAATATGGCGGGCTCGGCGCCAATTACGTCACCTACGGGCTGGTGGCGCGCGAGGTCGAGCGTGTCGATTCCGGTTATCGCTCGATGATGTCGGTACAATCGTCGCTGGTGATGTATCCGATCCATGCCTATGGCTCCGAGGCGCAGCGCAAGAAATACCTGCCGAAACTGGCCTCGGGCGAATGGATCGGTTGCTTCGGCCTGACCGAGCCGGATGCCGGTTCCGATCCCGGCGGCATGAAGACGCGGGCCGAGAAGACGGCGAATGGTTACAAGCTCTCCGGCTCGAAAATGTGGATCTCCAACGCGCCGATCGCCGATGTTTTCGTCGTCTGGGCGAAGCTCAAGGGCGACAACGGCAAGGATGAAATCCGCGGCTTTGTGCTGGAAAAGGGCATGAAGGGACTGTCGGCGCCGAAGATCGGCGGCAAGCTGTCGCTGCGCGCCTCGATCACCGGCGAGGTGGTGATGGAAGGCGTCGAGGTCGGCGAAGATGCACTGCTGCCCAATGCCAAAGGCCTCGGCGGTCCGTTCGGCTGCCTCAACCGCGCCCGCTACGGTATTTCCTGGGGCGCGATGGGCGCGGCCGAGGATTGCTGGCGCCGGGCGCGGCAATATGGCCTCGACCGCAAGCAGTTCGGCAAGCCGCTGGCCGGCACGCAGCTGTTCCAGAAGAAGCTCGCCGACATGCAGACCGAGATTGCGCTCGGCCTGCAGGGTTCGCTGCGCGTCGGGCGGCTGATGGACGAAGGCAAGATGGCGCCGGAAATGATCTCGATCATCAAGCGCAACAATTGCGGCAAGGCGCTCGACATCGCCCGCCAGGCCCGCGACATGCATGGTGGCAACGGCATCCAGATCGGCTACCACGTCATGCGCCACGCGCAGAACCTGGAGACGGTCAACACCTATGAAGGCACGCACGACGTGCACGCGCTGATTTTGGGACGGGCGCAGACGGGGATACAGGCGTTTTTCTGAGCTAGCCTCTTCGCTTCGCTGGAGGCTGCTGGAACCGGTCGCCAACGTGGCAGTGCAGTCATTAGCTGCTTAAATTAGGTGCACCGCAACATCTGTGCTTGGAGAATGCCCAAGAGATGTGTCAGGGTTCGGCGAATTCGTTTGAAACGCCGATCTCCGGGGCCCCATGGCAATTCTGGCAGCCGTCTACCACCTGACCCACTATAAATACGACCGGCCCGTGGTTCTCGGACCCCAGGTCATCAGGCTGCAACCGGCGCCGCATTCCCGCACCAAGGTGCTCAGCCATTCGCTGAAGGTCGGGCCAGCTAACCACTTCGTCAATCTGCAACAGGACCCCTACGGCAATTTCCTCGCCCGCTTTGTCTTCCCCGAGCCGGTGACGGAATTGAAGATCGAGGTCGATCTCGTCGCCGACATGACGGTCTACAATCCGTTCGATTTCTTCGTCGAGCCGGCGGCCGAGACCTTCCCGTTCGACTATCCGGAAGAGATCAGGGACGATCTCGCCATCTACCGCACGCCGGAACCGGCGGGGCCGCTGCTGTCCGCCTTTCTGAAAACCATTGACCGCAGCCCGACCAACACCGTCAATTTCGTCGTCGACCTCAATGCGCGGCTGCAGCGCGAGATCGCCTATATCGTGCGCATGGAGACCGGCGTGTTTTCGCCGGAGGAGACGCTGGCCGCGAAAAAAGGCTCGTGCCGGGATTCGAGCTGGCTGCTGGTGCAAATCCTGCGCAACCTCGGCATCGCCGCGCGCTTCGTTTCCGGCTATCTGATCCAGCTCAAGCCCGATCTCGTCGCGCTCGATGGCCCGGCCGGAACCGCGGTCGACTTCACCGATCTGCACGCCTGGTGCGAGGTCTATATTCCGGGCGCCGGCTGGATCGGCTTCGACCCGACCTCGGGCCTGCTCACTGGCGAAAGCCACGTGCCGCTGGCGGCAACGCCGCATTTCCGCAATGCCGCGCCGATCTCCGGCATGGCGAGCTTTGCCAACGTCGAGTTCGGCTTCGACATGCGGGTCGACCGCATCGCCGAGCATCCGCGCATCACCAAGCCGTTTTCGGACGAAAGCTGGCAGGCGCTGGATGCGCTGGGCAACAAGGTCGATGCAGCGCTCCAGGCGGGCGACGTGCGGCTGACGATGGGCGGCGAGCCGACCTTCGTGTCCATCGACGATTTCGAGTCGGCCGAGTGGAACACCGCCGCCGTCGGCCCGACCAAGCGCGAGAAGGCCGATGCGCTGATCCGCAAACTGCGCGAACGTTTCGCGCCGGGCGGCTTCCTGCATTATGGCCAGGGCAAATGGTATCCCGGCGAGAGCCTGCCGCGCTGGACCTTCTCGCTTTACTGGCGCACCGACGGCCAGCCGGTGTGGAGCGATCCGTCGCTGATCGCGCGCGAAAAGAGCGATGCGAAGGTCGGACCGCAGCAAGCCGAAAGCCTGCTGACGGCGATCGCCGGCGAACTCGGCATCGACAAGGCGATGGTCAGCGAAGCCTATGAAGACCCGGCCGAATGGCTGCTCAAGGAAGGCAAGCTGCCCGACAATGTCGACCCGTCCAACTCCAAGCTGGAAGACCCGGAAGAGCGCAGCCGCATGGCGAAAGTCTTCGAGCGCGGGCTGACCAAACCGTCGGGTTATGTGCTGCCGGTGCAGCGCTGGAACAGCCAGGCATCCGGCCAGCGCTGGCGTTCGGAGAAATGGAAGACCAGGCGCGGCCGGCTGTTCCTGGTGCCTGGCGATTCGCCGGTCGGCTACCGCTTGCCGCTCGGAACGCTGCCTTACGTGCCGCCGGCGCAGTTCCCCTATATCGTGCCGGTCGATCCGTCGCTGCCGCGTGGTCCGCTGCCGGCGCGGGAAGCGATCCTGCCTTCCGTCGCTCCGGCCGAACTGGAAGGCGCCGACGAAATGGCGCGGCGCCAGCAGGCGATTTCGTTCACCGCGACGACCGGTCAGCAGGATCGGGTCGAGCAGGAGATCACCGAGATCGGCGGCGCGGTGCGCACGGCACTGTCGGTCGAACCGCGCGACGGGCGGCTGTGCGTGTTCATGCCGCCGGTCGAGGCGCTGGAAGACTACCTCGAACTGGTCGCAGCCGCAGAAAATGCGGCCAAGGCGATAGGCCTTCCCGTGCATATCGAAGGCTACGGGCCGCCGCACGATCCGCGTCTCAACGTCATTCGCGTTGCGCCCGATCCCGGCGTCATCGAGGTCAACATCCACCCGGCCGCCAACTGGCAGGACTGCGTGGCAACGACAACGGCGATCTACGAAGAGGCGCGGCAGACGCGGCTTGGCGCCGACAAGTTCATGATCGACGGTCGCCATACCGGCACCGGCGGCGGCAACCATGTCGTCGTCGGCGGCGCAACGCCCAATGACAGTCCGTTCCTGCGCCGGCCCGATCTCTTGAAGAGCCTTGTGCTGCAATGGCAGCGGCGTCCGTCGCTGTCCTATCTGTTTTCCGGCCTGTTCATCGGCCCCACCAGCCAGGCGCCGCGCTTCGACGAAGCGCGGCACGACTCGCTCTACGAGCTCGAAATCGCGATGGCGCAGGTGCCGCACCCGGACCAGGGCAATGCACCGCTGCCATGGCTGGTCGACCGGCTGTTCCGCAACCTGTTGACCGACGTCACCGGCAATACGCACCGCTCCGAAATCTGCATCGACAAACTGTTTTCGCCCGATGGCCCGACCGGCCGTCTCGGCCTGGTCGAGTTCCGCGGCTTCGAGATGCCGCCCAATGCGCGCATGTCGCTGGCTCAGCAATTGCTGGTGCGTGCGATCATCGCCCGCGCCTGGAAGAACCCGCTCGAGGGCCGCTTCGTGCGCTGGGGTACCTCGCTGCATGACCGTTTCATGCTGCCGCATTGTGTCTGGGCGGATTTCCTCGACGTGCTCGACGACCTCAAATTGAACGGTTTCGAGTTCCGTCCCGAATGGTTCGACGCGCAACTCGAATTCCGCTTTCCGTTCTGCGGCGAGGTCCAGCATGCCGGCATCAAGCTGGAGCTCAGGCAAGCGCTGGAACCGTGGCATGTCATGGGCGAGCAAGGCGCCATAGGCGGCACCGTGCGCTTCGTCGATTCCTCGGTCGAACGGCTGCAGGTCAGGACCGAAGGCCTCAACCCGGAACGCCACGCGATCGTCTGCAACGGCCGCGTCGTGCCGATGAAGGTGACCGACAATAGGGAAGTCGCGGTGGCGGGCGTGCGCTTCAAGGCGTGGCAGCCGGCGTCCGGCCTGCATCCGGCGCTGCCGGTCAACACGCCGCTGGTCTTCGACATCTATGATCGCTGGTCGGGACGGGCGGTTGGCGGCTGCGTCTACCATGTCGCGCATCCCGGCGGGCGCAGCTACGACACCTTCCCGGTCAACGGCAATGAGGCCGAGGCGCGGCGGCTCGCCCGCTTCGAGCCGCGCGGCCACACGCCGTCGGCCTATGTGCTGCGCAACGAAGAAGCCTCTGAAGACTTCCCGATGACCCTTGACCTCAGGCGGCCACCCAGACTCTGATCAGCAATGGCAAAGGGGAATCAGAAAAAGCTGCGCGGCAAGCCGCTGAGGCACAGTCTGCTGGAGCACTACCAGCCGATTGACGGTGTCGTCGACGAGATGGTCGATGCGTCGGGCAATCCGCGCCCGGTCTGGAAGAACTTCATCGAGGCGCTCGAAGAGCTTGGCCCGGAAAAGCTCGGCCAGCGCTTCGCCCGCGCCGACCAGTATCTGCGCGATGCCGGCGTCTATTACCGCGTCTACGACAAGGCCGGCGCCAATGAGCGGGAATGGCCGCTGGCGCACATCCCGCTGCTGATCGAAGACAAGGAATGGGCCGAGATCAGCGCCGGCCTCGTCCAGCGGGCCGATTTGTTCGAGGAGATAATCGCCGATATTTACGGGCCGAGCCGGCTGATCGAGAAGGGCATCCTGCCGGCGGGATTGATTGCCGCGAGCCCGGAATATTTGCGGCCGGTCGCCGGCACCAGGCCGGCCAGCGGCCATTTCCTGCATTTTTGCGCTTTCGAGCTCGGCCGCGGACCGGACGGAAGCTGGTGGGTGCTGGGCGACCGCACGCAGGCGCCGTCGGGCGCCGGCTTTGCGCTGGAAAACCGCGTCGCCACGACGCGCGCGCTGTCCGACATCTATGGCGAGATGCATGTGCATCGCTTGGCCGGCTTCTTCCGCCGCTTTCGCGATGCGCTGATCGGCATGGCCAAGGAGAATGACGGCCGCGTCGCCATCCTGACGCCGGGGCCGCTCAACGAGACCTATTACGAGCATGCCTATATCGCCCGCTATCTCGGCATCATGCTGCTCGAGGGCGAGGACCTGACCGTCTCCGGCGGCAAGCTGATGGTGCGCACGGTTTCCGGTCTGATGCCGATCAGCGTGCTATGGCGGCGGCTCGATGCCGCCTTCGCCGATCCGCTGGAACTCCGGCCGGACTCGCAGATCGGCACGCCGGGGCTGGTCGAGGCGATCCGCCGCGGTGCCGTTTCGACGGTCAATGCGTTGGGTTCGGGCCTGATGGAAACGCGGGCGCTGCTTGCCTTCCTGCCAAAAATTTCGCGCGCATTGCGCGGCGAAGAGCTTTTGTTGCCAAGCGTCGCCACCTGGTGGTGCGGGCAGGACAGCGAACGCCGGCATGTGATTGCCAATCTCGATCGCATGGTGGTCGGTCCGGCGCTGTCGACGCGGCTTGCCTTCGAGGACGATGATCAGACCAGGCTCGGTTCGGCGCTGACGCCCGAGGAACGTGCCGCGCTGATTGCGCGGATCGAGAGCGACGGCGGCGGTTTCGTTGGCCAGGAAGCGGTGACGCTGTCGACGACGCCGGTCTATGTCGGCGGCTGGCTGGAGCCGCGGCCGGCAAGCCTTCGCGTCTATCTTGCGCGCACACCCGAAGGCTGGACGGTGATGCCCGGCGGCTTCGCCCGCGTTGGCCTGTCGCTCGACCCGACCGCCATCGCCATGCAGCGTGGTGGCCAGGCGGCCGACGTCTGGGTGGTCAGCGAGAGGCCGGTCGAGCGCGAGACGCTGCTGCCGCAGGAGCATGACAGTTTTGCCCGCACCATGCCGGGCAGCCTGCCCAGCCGCGCGGCGGAAAACCTGACCTGGCTCGGCCGTTATATCGAGCGCTCGGAAGATACGGTGCGCATTCTGCGCGCCTATCATGTGCGGCTGGCCGAGACGTCCGATCCGGACATGCCGCTGCTCGCCGATGTCAGGGACTATCTCGAACCGTTCGGCATTGATCTCGAAGCGGCCATTCCGCCCGGATTGATCGGCACGCTCGACAGCGCCGTCTACAGCGCCGGGCAGATCAGAGACCGCTTTTCGCCCGACGGCTGGCTCGCGCTCAAGGATCTGTCGAAGACAATCCACCAGTTCGCAACGACGGTGGCGCCGGGCGATGATGCGACCCGGGCGATGACGGTGATGCTGCGCAAGCTCGCCGGCTTTTCCGGCCTGCTGCATGAGAACATGTACCGTTTCACCGGCTGGCGTTTCCTCGAAATCGGCCGGCGCATCGAGCGCGGCATCCAGATCGCCCGCACGCTTGCCCGTCTCACCCGCTCCGGCGCGCCGGACGGCTCGCTCGACATGATGCTGGAGATCGGCGACAGCGTCATGACCCATCGCCGGCAGTATCCGGTGCGGGCCGGGCGGCGCACGGTGGTCGACCTTTTGGCGCTCGATCCGCTCAACCCGCGCTCGATCCTGTTTCAGCTCGAGCGGCTGAAGGCCGAGATCGGCCTTTTGCCGTCGCTTGGTCCGGAGGGGCACATGTCGGTGGCGGCCAAGGAAATCCTGCAGCTCAACACGGCAATTGCCGTCATGGAGCCATCGGAGATGTCGGCGGAGGTGCTGGACGATCTCGCCACTGAGATCGGCAACCTCTACAACAGCCTCGCCAAAGCGTATTTCGGTTAACATGCTGTACGATATCAGGCTTCATCTCAGCTATGATTATGACGCTGCAGCCGGTGGCAGCCGGCATCAGGTGCGTGTCTTGCCGCAGACCATTGCTGGCGTGCAGCGTGTGGTCGCCGCCTCGCTGTCGTTTGTGCCGACCCCGTCCGAGCGGACGGATTTTGCCGATTTCTTCGGTAACAATGTTACCGCGATCGCCTTTCGCGATGTCCATGACGGGCTCGACATCAGGATGAGCGCACGCGTGTCGGTGTCGCGGCCGGAGCCTGGGCTCGATGTGTCGCCCGACTTGCAGCGCCTGAGGGAAGAACTCGGCGCGGTGCGGTCACTGGCGCCTGACGCACCGCATCACTTTCTCACGGCCAGCGATCATGCCGGCATCGATGCGGCGATCACCGCCTATGCACGCGGCATGGCCAGCGGCTCGACGGTCGGCACGGCCATCGATCTGTGCAACCGCATCCACCGCGACTTCACCTATGATGGTGAGGCGACCACGGTTCATACCAGGGCCAGCGACGCCTTCCGTTTGAAGCGCGGCGTGTGTCAGGATTTCTCCCACATCATGATCGCCGGCTTGCGCGGGTTGGGCATTCCCGCCGGCTATGTCAGCGGCTTCCTGCGCACCATTCCGCCGAAGGGCAAGCCGCGGCTCGAAGGCGCCGATGCCATGCATGCCTGGGTCAAGGTGTGGTGCGGGCGCGATGCAGGCTGGCAGGAATTCGACCCGACAAATGGCATGCGGGCGAGCAACGACCATATCACCGTCGGCTACGGCCGCGACTATTCCGACGTGGCGCCGATCGTCGGCGTGCTGAAGACCACCGGCGGTCAGGTCGGCGACCAGGCCGTCGACGTCATTCCGGTTGCGCTGGAAAAGGTCTGACGGCGGAACCAGTGGTTTGTCCGGCGCTTATCTACGAGAAAAATCTCGTGGAGCGGGCATGCTGGACAAATCCGGGGCGCCACCGGGCCGATCTGTTGCCGGACAGGGCGACGATGACACGCCGAGGAATGGCGCGCAGGCCTCTGCCGATCAGGCCGCGCTTACCTATGTCAGCGACAGCGAGCCGGGTATCCGCCGCCTGAAGGCGGGCGAGGGATTTTCGTACAAAAGCCCCAAGGGGCAGGCCGTCGGTGCGGCGGCAATCGCCCGCATCAAGGCGCTGGCCATCCCGCCGGCCTGGACGGATGTGTGGATCTCGCCCGATTCCGCCGGCCATATCCAGGCGACCGGCCGCGACCAGCGCGGGCGCAAGCAGTATCGCTACCATCCGCTGTGGGCCGCGGAACGTGACGGCGCCAAATATTCGAGCCTTGTCGCTTTTGCCGAAAGCCTGCCGGAGCTGCGCCGCCGCATCGATGCCGATCTGCGCCGCCACGGCCTGCCGGCCGAGCGCGTCGTGGCGGCAATCGTCTGGCTGCTCGACAACACGATGATCCGTGTCGGCAATGCAGCCTATGCCCGCGACAACAAGAGTTTCGGGCTGACCACGCTGCGCGACCGCCATGTCGATATCAAGGGATCGAGCCTGCGCTTTGCCTTCAAGGGCAAATCCGGCAAGGAATGGAAATTGAAGCTTGTCGACCGCCGCATCGCCCGGGTCGTGCGCGGCGCGCAGGATATTCCGGGACAAAAGCTGTTCCAGTATCTGGATGAGGACGGCGCCCGGCATCCGGTGCGCTCCGACGACGTCAACCGCTACATACGCGATGCTGTCGGAGAAGACTTCAGCTCCAAGCATTTCCGCACCTGGGGCGGCACCATCCACGCCGCGTCGCTGTTTGCGCAGACGGAGCTTCCCGAAAGCCAGGCCGGGGTGAAGCGGGTGATGAACACCGTCATCGACAAGGTCGCCGAGCGGTTGGGCAACACGCGCGCCGTCTGCCGCAAATGCTACATCCATCCGCAGGTCTTCGAATCCTGGGCGCAGGGGCGGCTGCTCAGCGAAATGACTGAAGCCAACAAACGCAAGCGATCCATAGATGGTCTCGATGACGAGGAGGCGCTGGTGCTGAGATGGCTGAAGGCAGACGAGGGCTGAAAGATTTGCCCTAACTTTTTTGTCGACGCCATGTCGGCATAGGCCCTACTGTTTCGTCCTTTGAGACAGAAAAGGACGTCCCATGCTCTACGCTATCCTCTGCTATGCCTCCGAAGATGTCGTCTCCTCCTGGAGCAAGGCACAGGATGACGAGGTGATGGCGAAACTGCTCGATGTGCAGCAGAAATATGCTGACGCCGGCCGGCTTGGCCCGGTGGCACGGCTTCTGCCCACCACCGCCGCAACAACGCTGCGCCAGGTCAAGGGCGAATCGGTGGTCATCGACGGGCCGTTTGCCGAGACCAAGGAACAGTTCCTCGGTTTCTACACGTTGGAATGCGCCGATCTCGATGAGGCCGTCGATTTCGCGCGCGAGCTTTCCGAGGTCAATCCGAGTGGTGGATCCTATGAGATCCGACCGGTTTCCGTCTTCGACCCAACCAGAGTTTTGAAATGACCGACCTTTCCTGGATCAGCTCCGCGATCTCAGCCGCCCGCCCGCAGGCGATGGGTGCGCTGCTGCGCTATTTCCGCGATCTCGATACGGCGGAGGAGGCATTCCAGGATGCGTGTCTCAGGGCACTCAAGAACTGGCCGCAGAACGGGCCGCCGCGCGATCCGGCGGCATGGCTGATCTTTGTCGGCCGCAACAGCGGCATCGATGCGGTGCGCAAGCGCGCCAAGCAGGCGCCGATGCCGGAAGAGGACCAGATCTCGGACCTTGAGGATGCCGAGAGCGATATCGCCGAGCGGCTGGACGGCGCGCATTACCGCGATGATATATTGCGGCTGCTGTTCATCTGCTGCCATCCGGACCTGCCGGCGACGCAGCAGATCGCGGTGGCGCTGCGCATCGTCTCCGGGCTCACCGTCAAGCAGATCTCGCGCGCCTTCCTGGTCGGCGAAAGCGCCATGGAGCAGCGCATCACCCGCGCCAAGGCGCGCATTGCCGATGCCGGCGTGCCGTTCGAAACGCCGGGCGCGGTCGAGCGGTCGGAGCGGCTCGCAGCCGTTGCGGCCATGGTCTACCTGATCTTCAACGAGGGCTATTCGACAAACAGCGGCGAGGCGCCGGCGCGCGCGCCGCTCTGCGAGGAGGCGATCCGCCTGGCGCGGCTGTTGCTCAGGCTGTTCCAGACCGAGCCTGAGATCATGGGGCTGACGGCGCTGCTGTTGCTGCAGCATGCGCGTGCACCGGCCCGTTTCGACGAGAACGGCGAGATCGTGCTGCTCGACGACCAGGACCGCTCGCTGTGGAGCCGGAAGATGATCGACGAAGGTCTGGCGCTGGTCGACAAGGCGCTGCGCCACCAAAAGCCCGGCCCCTATCAGGTGCAGGCGGCGATCGCGGCACTGCATGCGCGGGCGGCAACGCCCGAGGATACCGACTGGACCGAGATCGACCTGCTTTACAGCCTGCTGGAGCGGATGCAGCCATCGCCAGTGGTGACGCTGAACCGCGCAGTCGCGGTCGCCAAGGTGCGTGGCCCCGAAGCCGCCCTTGCCATGATCGAGCCGCTCGGCGAAAGGCTGTCCGGTTATTTCCACTTCTTTGGCCTCAAGGGCGGGTTGCTGATGCAGCTTGACCGTGGCGAGGAGGCGCGTGTTGCCTTTGACCGTGCGATTGCCTTGGCCAACACGGCGGCGGAAGCCGCCCATATCCGCATGCATATCGACCGGTTGATGAGAGACGGCGCCGTGAAGGCGCCGGCGAAGACAGCGCACTGAAGACTGCTGGCTCAATCGTGCAATCCTGGCTTGGACCATGCCGGGGTGGCGATTTTCCCCTGAAACGAGTAATGCCACGCCATGACAGCGCCCGACGTGCCTGCGGCACGCAGGCGACGTGGCGCGAAGGCTCGACCGCCGCCACCTGACGGCGAGCGGATCTGAAAGGGACAAAAATGGCGATAGCGAAGGAAACGGCTGAACTTCTGGCGAAACTGGGCGTGGCCAAGGACGCGCTTAGCGGCGGCGACCTCATCGTGCGCAGCCCGGTGACGGGCGAGCAGATCGCGGCGTTGAAGACGATTTCACCGGCCGAGGCTGCCAAGACCATCGATGCCGCACACACGGCGTTCCAGGCCTGGCGGATGGTGCCGGGTCCCCGGCGCGGGGAACTGGTGCGGTTGCTCGGCGAGGAATTGCGCGCGCACAAGACCGAGCTTGGCCGGCTGGTGTCGATCGAGGTCGGTAAGATCCCGTCTGAAGGTCTCGGCGAAGTGCAGGAGATGATCGACATCTGCGATTTCGCCGTCGGGCTTTCCCGCCAGCTTTACGGCCTGACCATCGCCACCGAACGTCCCGGCCATCGCATGATGGAGACGTGGCATCCGCTCGGCGTCGTCGGCGTCATCTCGGCCTTCAACTTCCCGGTCGCGGTGTGGTCGTGGAATGCAGCACTTGCGCTGGTCTGCGGCGATGCCGTGGTGTGGAAGCCGTCGGAAAAGACGCCGCTGACGGCGCTCGCCTGCGAGGCGATTTTTGCGCGCGCGGTCAAGCGCTTCGGCGCTGACGCGCCGCAGGGCCTGGCGTCGGTTCTGATCGGTGATCGCGCCGTCGGCGAGATCCTGGTCGATCATCCCAAGGTTCCTCTGGTTTCGGCCACCGGCTCGACGCGCATGGGCCGGGATGTCGGCCCGCGGCTGGCCAAGCGCTTTGCCCGCGCCGTGCTGGAACTCGGCGGCAACAATGCCGGCATCGTCTGCCCAACCGCCGATCTCGACATGGCGCTGCGCGCCATTGCCTTCGGCGCCATGGGCACCGCCGGCCAGCGCTGCACGACGCTGCGGCGTCTGTTCGTGCATGACAGCGTCTATGATGCGCTGCTGCCGCGGCTGAAGAAGGCCTATGAGAGCGTCTCGGTTGGCAACCCGCTGGAGACGTCCTCGCTGGTCGGGCCGCTGATCGACAAGGCGGCGTTCGACGCCATGCAGAAGGCGCTCAAGGAAGCCACCGCCCATGGCGGCAAGGTGACCGGCGGCACACGGGTCGAGAACGGCCACCCCGACGCCTACTACGTGCATCCGGCGCTGGTCGAAATGCCGAAGCAGGTTTCGCCGGTGACAGAAGAGACCTTCGCGCCGATCCTCTATGTGATGAAATATTCCGATTTCGACGCCGTGCTCGACGAGCATAATGCGGTCGGTGCCGGGCTGTCGTCGTCGATCTTCACCCGTGACCTACAGGAATCCGAGCGCTTCCTCGGCGTCGACGGTTCGGATTGCGGCATTGCCAACGTCAATATCGGCACATCGGGGGCCGAAATCGGCGGCGCCTTCGGCGGCGAGAAGGAAACCGGCGGCGGCCGCGAGAGCGGTTCGGACGCCTGGAAAGCCTATATGCGCCGCGCCACCAACACGGTGAACTATTCCAAGGCGCTGCCGCTGGCTCAGGGCGTGTCCTTCGACATCGATTGAGGCGCTGCGCCGGCTTTCCCTGACCAGTTGATCCCGATTCAGTCGGGATGGATCGCTATTGTTCAGCCTGGAGCTTGAGGGCCTGCGCGCTCATATTTTCCTGGTAGAAGCTGTTCGGCTGCCAGGTCTTGGCAACTGGTATGACTACCTGTCCGAAGAGTTGTGAGCGTGCGGGTTCAGCCAGCCTTTTGCATCGGGCGACAGGCCTCGAAAGCGTCATCAATGACCGCAAGCTTGGCGGCCTGGACGGTCATGTATTCCTGGTAGAAGCTGTTCGAGACCCACATTACCGAATGGCCGCGCCGGCCCATCCAGCCGACGCTGCCGAGCTTTTCGGCGTCACGCAACTTGCGCGCCAGATGGGTGCGCGAGAGTTTCAACCAACTGGCGAATTCGCCGACCGAAACCACGCTGGTCGGGATCTGGTCGAGACCGGCATTGTCAGGATCGATGCCGGACATCAACCAATCCATGACGATTCCGCCATTGTTGAGCCAGATGAACAGCGAGAAGGTCTGCTTGGGCTCTCGCACCGGGCCGGATGAGAGCAGGCCTTCCGCCACCAGCGGCTGCAGCCTGGCAATCATGCCGGGCTGCTCGAGAAACAAAGCGAGGCGGTTCCCGCCGTCCAGACTGTCGAGTGTGCGCAGATGCGCAAACACCCAGCCATCGAATTCCTTCAGCGCCGCTGTCGTCACCTGAAACGGGTGGGCGCGTCCATCACCGGTGTGCGGCAGGTATTCGATGATGTGATAATGCAGCATCTCCTTGATGAAGGCCTCGGCCGTGTTGCGGCTGGCGACGGAATAGCGGAGCACGGCATCGATGAAGCGGGCGAGGGTAAGTTCCGTGCGGGCATCGCGCGGGTCTCGGGCGAAATGCAGGGCAAGGCCGGTGTGAGCCAGCAGCCAGCGCTGTTGCGTGGCGAATACGGCGGCCAGGCGCGGGCTTGTTTCATAGATGTGCAGCAGCGCCTTCGACTGCGCCTGGACATAACGATGCAGCGCCGGATGGCCGGCAATATATTCGAAATTCAGCGCCATCCTCCTCGTCCCCCGGCCAGCCCCCCGGCAGCGAAGACGCAATCACATTTCCAGCCTTAGCCGCCCGTGTCCAGCCATGCCAACCCGGACAAAAGGCCTAGAGCTGTCAATCGTTCCACGGACACGTTGAAACCGCTCCATCTCTTTGATTTTGAGGCAATTGCGCTGGGAAAGCCCCACGCGCTTTTCCTGGGAAACCCGTTTCACACTTTTCGCGGAACTGCTCTGGTCCGTTCGCGTCCGGCGGATGGCGCGGCCAGCATAGTCAAGCACTATGCCAAGGCCAACGGCGGCGCCGCTTCCGGTCTTCTTCACCGGTTTCGCTGTGAACGGGGATGTGCAGGCGTTGATCGAGGATCCGCGCCTGGACCAGACAGCACTGTGCCGCAGCATGGAGTTTGTTGACACGATGGAACACAGTGGCATTGCCACGAGTGGAACGACGGCCTTACAAACGCCTGACGACGAATTCTCAGGATGGGGCAGGCGCTACCATGGGTGGCTGGTTGCATACTCTCCCACTCGCTTGGATGGCTCTCGTCGTGTTCGGGGCCACCTATATCGTCGCGTTCATCTTGCACCAAGGCATCGCCGTTCTTTCCGCGGGCTCCACGGCGCGGTCATTCAAGGCACTTTCGCCTGGCATGTTGCCGCCGCTCGGTATCATCTTTGGCCTATTTGTGGCGTTCACCGCGGCTCAGGTGTGGAGCGACAACGATCGCGCCAATGCGGCAGTCAATCGCGAGACCAGTGCGTTGCGGTCGGTCGTGGTTCTGGCGAGCAGCTTTCCCGGGGAGCCCGAGGCGCGCTTACGGATGCTGGTGCGCAGCTATATCGAGGAAACGACGAGCCAGGAGTGGCCGCTGATGGCCGAGGGCGCGGCGACCCTCACCATAATCCCGCCGGCGCTTAACGAGGCGCTGCGGACGACGCTGGCCTTGGCGCCAAGCAATCCCGGCCAGGAGATCGCGCAGCGCGAGATTACGAGGTGGCTCGAAGACGCCTTTGAGGCGCGTCGCCAACGGATTCTCGTCAGCTCGGCACAAGTCAACCCCAGGAAGTGGGCCTGCCTGATCCTGCAAGCCTTCTGTGCTCTTCTCGCGATCGCGGTCGTTCATAGTGATAACCGAATGGCATCGGCGATCGCTCTTGGAAGTTTTGCGACCGGCGTGGCGGCATCCGTTCTCTTGATTCTCGCCCACGATCGGCCCTTCACGGGAGAGATCGCAGTATCGCCGCAGCCGTTGCTGCAAGTTATGCCGGAAGCCAAAGCGGGCGGCGGCGGATGATACAGGCAGGAGTGCAGAGACAGATAAATTCCGTCGCGTTGTGAGACTCTGATTTGGTGACAAGCAAAACAGCAGCCCCTACGACTCGTCCCTCTCATCGCGCAGATTAGACACAACGCGGCGGTTCTGCGACCTGCAGGCGGCGTCGGGGCAGTCGCGGACGAGCCTGTCCTTGCCGTAGCCCTTGGCCCACATGCGGTTGCGGTCTATGCCGCCGGCGGCGAGGTAGTCCATCACCGCATCGGCGCGCTTCTGCGACAGCGCCGTTTCGCTTGCGCCGGGATCGTCGGCGAAACCCTGCAGCTTGAGCAGCCAGCGCGGATGCTTTGTTAACCAGGCGATCTGGGTGTCGAGGGTGGCCTTGGCGACAGAATCGAGCTCGGCCGAACCTTTCGTGAAATAGGTGCGGCGGCCGACATTGAGGATAAAATCCTCCTCGCTGCCCGGCTGCACGTTCTGGAAGCCGGCAATCTCGGCGTTGGTGACGTCGGGCGTGGACGGGGTCAGCGTGTTGCTGGTCGAGCAGGATGCGGCCACCACCAGTAGGCCGGCGGCGAGCAGCCGGCGCGTGTTTTCAATCATGCGGTTCATGATGCGCCATCATTCGACAGTGGTGGAAGCGGGCGCCTGGTCGGCGATGTGCGGCAGGACCTCCACCGCAGTGCCGATCGGGCACCGCTGGTAGAGGTCGATGATGTCTTCCGGGAACATGCGGATGCAGCCGCTGGAAGCGTCGGTGCCGATGCTCCATGGCTCCAGCGTGCCATGCAGGCGGTAGCCGATGTCGGCGCCGTCGCGGTACAGATAGAGCGCGCGTGGCCCGAGCGGATTGTTGGACGCGCCGCCTGCGATCATGGGCGGTAGCTCCGGCCTGCGCTTACGCATTTCGGGGGGCGGGACCCATTGCGGCCACAGCGCGCGGCGGTCGATCGTCGCCCGGCCGTACCATTTGAAACCTTCCTTGCCGACGCCGACGCCGTAGCGGATGGCGGTCTTGTTTTCCATGATGAGGTAGAGGAAGTGGTGGCGGGTATCGACCACGACGGTGCCGACCGGCTCGCTGCTGAAATACTTGACGATCTGGCGATGCCATTTCTTGTCGATCTTGGCGAAGTTGGTCTTGCGATAGACAAAATCGTTGTCGCTGGCGGTACCGGCGAAAAAGGATTTTGCCGCCGCGGCTTGAACAATATTGCCAGTTGCACCGACCGCGACCAGCGCCAGGCCACCGATCACGACACCCCTGCGTGATAAAACCATCGGCAATCCCCCATGCCTTAAGCCTGGCTGACCATAGTTGAGAATTATTTCGCCTCAAAGTGGAAAATGCTGCGTGGCTTCAGTCCGCCGACAGCGGAACGTCCGCTTTCGGGATGATGGGGCTAGAAAGCCGACCTTTTTCATCCAGGGTAATGCCGACCGCTTTGCGCCAGAAGCTGGGCTCCGTGATTTCATATCCAAATATCGCGTTTCAGATCGCACTCGGACAGCTTCACACACGTATTGGGCGCGCTTGTTCGCTTGCGATTCACCGGGTATCAACTTAACTGGAACCGAAGAGGACTTGGCTGCCTCTGCAGGTGAAAAGTGCTGACTTTCCCAGGGTTCTATCTCGCGTCGTGCCTGCTCGCGCTTGTTGCGCTCGTCGCCGTTCTTGAGCTCGGCCTGCTTCCGGCACTGCTTTCGGGCCTTCTCGTGTTCAACCTCGTTCATTTCGCCGCACCGATGCTCCATCGAATCGGGGTCTCCAGCAGCCTGACGAAAAGCCTTGCGCTGACCTTGGTGGCATTGATTTTCATGCTCCTGATCGCCGCTGCTATCTTTAGCGGCGTGTCGCAACTGACTGGCGGTTCGGAGAACGTCGTGACGCTCCTCAAGAAGATGGCCGAGATCATCGATACCGCGCGCGTCCATCTCCCAACCTGGGCGATGGACTATTTTCCGTCGAACATCGAGGAACTGGAAGTCTTCGCTGCCCGATGGCTCCGCGAACATGCCGGCCAGCTTCAACTCGTCGGTCGGGATTTGGGCGTCCTGGTGGTCCACATTATCGTCGGCATGGTGATCGGCGGCTTGATCGCGGTAAGCTCGGCGGCGCCATCGGGCGAGCCCGGCCCATTGGCGGACGCGCTGGCGGATCGCGTCAACTTACTGAGCAAGGCCTTTCGCAACATCGTGTTCTCGCAAATCCGGATTTCTGCGTTGAATACGTTTCTAACTTCGATCTATCTCGTCGCTGTTCTGCCGTCCTTGGGCATCGATCTGCCATTCATCAGGACGATGATAGCGCTGACTTTCGTCGCCGGCCTTCTGCCGGTCATCGGCAATCTGATCTCCAACACGGTGATCGTGGTTGTCAGCCTCAGCATCTCCTTCCTTGCAGCGCTAGGCTCGCTTGCCTTTCTCATCGTCATTCACAAGCTCGAATACTTCGTAAATGCCAAGATTATCGGCTCGCGGATCAATGCGCGTGCCTGGGAGCTTCTTCTGGCGATGGTTTTCATGGAGGCCTGGTTCGGTATGCCGGGTCTTGTCGCCGCGCCGATCTATTATGCCTATCTGAAGGCTGAACTGACGATGCGCGGGCTGATCTAGAGTTAGAGCACCTGGCAATTTGACGACGCAAGCATGCCGTGCGCGATGACAGACCCACGATTGCCGTTCCATAGATGATGTTCTGCGGCTTCAGCAACCGGCTAAGCTCCAGAACGGCCAATCGGATGCAACTTCGCACATGACGGCAATGGGCCGAGAGCGGACCGGCAGGTTTCGGGATCGAAAGTTGGCTAACAGGACAGTGATGGCGGCGAACCAACCGCTCAGCAGGGGCGCCAGATTGGTTACCACGTTGGCTCTCTCCTTCGTGGCTCAGCAGCTTGCATCTCCGGAACGGTGAACACCGGTACCTCGCCCTTGAAACCCTGGAGCTCAAAGGCGCCCGCCTGGACAACCGGCATCGATGCTCCTGCCGCAAAGCCGGGTCCAAGCACCAAGGGGATGCCCAGCTTCTTGGTCGTCGATTCGAGCCGTGCCGCGCGATTCACCGGTGAGCCGATCGCGGTGTAATCGAAGCGTCGTTCGGACCCGAAATTGCCTACCGAGCAGATGCCGGTCTCGATGGCGACGCCAATTTCGATGGAGCGATGGCCATCGGCCGTGAAGGCGGCGTCTTCGAGCTTCACCCGCTCGATCAGCGCAAGGCCCGCCTCGAGCGCACGCTCGCGATGATCGGGTTGATCAAGCGGTGCGTTCCAGAAGGCCAGCACCGCATCGCCCATGAACTTGTCGATGGTGCCGTCGCGCTTGAGGATCTCATCGGTCGCAATGCCGAGGAAATGGTTGACCACCTTGGCGATTTCTTGGGTGTCGAGCTGTTCGCTCATCGTCGTGAAGCCGCGTATGTCGCTGAGCAGGATTGTGATTTCGCGCTTCTCGCCGGACAGGATTGCCTCGGTGTCCGAGCTTGCGAGGCGCTGCACCACGGAGGGCGAAAGATATTGGGAGAACTGTCGCGTCAGGGTGGACCGGCGCTGCTCGCTGCGCCTGTACAGAACATAGCCTTCGAAGCCCGCAACCATGATCGTTGCAAGCGCCGGCTGCAGCGGGTCATAGAGTGCGCCTTGCAGGCTGTACTCGAGAGCGCCGAACACGAACGGGGTGACGGCCAGCAGCGCAAGGGCGAGGGCGCCAACCACGACACGCCCGGCGAGCACTCCTGAAAGCCCGATGAAAACGACGGCGCTCAGGAGAAACCAGAGCCGTTCGAGCATTCTCGCGTGCGTTGGCTCTGCCAGGTAGCGTCCGGCAATCATCTGGGCGATCGCATCGGCGTGGAGGTCCGCGCCTGGTCGCGCTGGATGTGTCGGCGTGGGCAGGTACTGCGTCAGTCCCACAGCCGACAGGTCGACAATGGCGATAGCGTCCCGCAGCCGCGGATCGCCATGGCCCGAAAGGATGGTGCTGGCAGATAGGCGGGGCGTATCGGTGGCGGTTTCCCAGAGGCGGATACCCCCCTCCGGCTCGAGCGGCACAATGGCCCCGGCCATCCTGAGTGCGTCGAACCCGGCTGCATTCATCCGGGTTATGTAACCGTCCTGTCCGGTGTAAAGGCGCAGGAGCTCGAGCGAGAAGGACGGCCACAGCTGCACGCCTTGAGCGGTGTTGCGAAGCCAAAGCAGCGGCACATGGCGCAGTACGCCGTCGGGATCGGGCAAGGTGCGGATCACGCCGAGGCCCACGGCGGCGTTCGAGAACTCGGCAAGCGAGCCGGTCAACCCGGTGAAGCCGGGAAGTGTATCCGGGACCTGCCCGACGATCGACCAGCCGGCTTTGGGCTCTGCTTCCGAAACCGTCGCCTCATTGCCCAGGCTGACGGCAAGCGCCGTCCGATTTTTGGCCAGCGCCGCGGCCAGGCGCTTGTCTCCGGCGATGCCCTCAGGCGAGGTGTCGGCTTCGGGGAGTACCAGCGCAAGCCCGACCACCGACGCGCCGGATTGGGTGATGCCATCGACCAGATCGGCCAAGAGGCCACGGTTCCAGGGCCATCGCCCATGTGCGTTGAGGCTGGCGTCGTCTATCGAGACGATCACGACAGGATTGCTCGTCGCCTGGCGTGGGGCGAGAAACTGGTAGAAGTCGTACGTGCGTTCGCGCAGGCGCGACAGCGGCCCGTCGAAAGCCAAATGGCAAGCGAGCAGCAAAAGAATGAGCACAAGACCGGATATCTTGCGCCTCGCGGTCCAGTGCCAATCAGCCCAACGTCGATCAGCCCAGCGCCAATCAGCAAAGGGGCTCATACCGGGCGCCCGGGCTTAATTGCAGAAGCGGGAGCAGCCATCGCCCTCGCCATCGCCCCTCCGCCCCCCGCTGCCCACAGGTGGCGTTGGACTGTCAGGGAATTCCATGACCACTCCTGGCAATGCGCCGTCCGTGGAGTCGCAGACTTTGAGCGAGCCGCCGAGTGCCGACGCACAAATTGCGCTTACGTCCAATCCAGGACCCGGTGCGCCTGGCAGGCCGGTGCCGGCTATCCGGTCGATACTGTCCAATATCGGGAAGGTGTCGATTCCACCGTAGCCGGCCAGCAGCTTGCCATCTTCCGATGTGCAGGCGTAGCCCGGGTTTGTGATAACTATCCGTTTGCCATTGATCGTGCAGGTCATACGGCCGGCGCGCAGTATGCCGACGGTCTGGCCGGCTGCCACCAGAACTTCGATGATGCCGCCCCTCGCCCCGAGCACCATATGCGGCGTCGCAACCTGCATGACGCCCCGTTTCGAAACCTGGCCGCCATAAAAACGGGCCAGGCCGTTGTTCATGCCGATGTCGATCTTTCCCGATCCGGAGCCCGGATTATAGACGAATTCATCGATCGTCAGGCTGGTGTTCGGACCTATCTTGGCGCTCGATTCATCCCGGAACACCAGCATTCCAAGACCAGTGGGATCGCTGCGCAGCTGGTCGCCGAGCTCGACGCCGGCACCAACGTTCATTGTCCCACCGTTATTGCGAACGATGTTGGTCTGATAGGCTGTCATCGATCCGACCGTCTCAGCGGCGGAGGGTGCCGCGAAGGCAAGGCAGGCGACAAGAGTGGCGATCAGACGGTAGCCCATCGCGGCCCTTTCAATTGAGCGTCAACGTATAGCTCATGAGCATTTCGAACGATTTTCGGTCGCGGTCAGGGACGGCGAAGTTGGTCTCTCGGTAGGCGAGATCAACGCTGATCTTCTGGGCTTCCGTCATCTGAAAATCGCTTTCCGAGGCAATGCGCCAGAAGTCGCTCTTGATATTTGTGCCGATGCCGACAGACAAATCGGGAGTGTCGCTGTGGCCGGCCGAGAAGGCGATCTGGTGCGACCATGCGAAAAGATCCGGTACGGTCATCAACAGGCCGCCATAGCGGACCTCGCCCGTGTAGCTGCGGCCGATTTCGCCAGATCCTGAAGCGAAGTCATTCGAGCCGACAAAGCGCAGTCCGAGCGCCTGGCCATTACGGAAGCGGTAGCTGCCGCCTGCCTCATAGAAGACCCTGCTATCGGCGAGAATGCCTTGCGAGGCGCTTAGATCGATGTAGCCGCCACCGGCGAAGAGGGTCGTCTCGACCGTCGGGCGAACGAGGAATCGTCCACTGACGCCGACGCCGGTTTCGTGGATATCGCTGTCGAAACGATCGGTAACGGTAAACGCGGAAAGCAGCAGGCGAAGCGAATCGATCCCACTGTTGGGCAGCCCCTTGTCCCAGGTAATCGCTGCGTTGCCGTGGACAAAAGTCTTGTCGCTACCCGGAACTGACAGGTCTTCCGTGAAAAAACGCTCGGTCGCCGTCAACGAGCCCGAAAGAACGAGGGCGTCAGCACTTGGCGTGCCGAGGTCCCACCGAACAAAGCCGTCGGCCCGCCCATAGGGCGAGACGAAGCTGTCGTCGTCCTGCGCCCCGCCTGGCTCAAAATCGGTGAATGCGCTGAATACGCCTCCAGTCAGGGCGAGTTCCCAGGTGACGCCACGCAACGCGCGCTCGATGCGGGCCAGCAAGCGAACAGCTTCCTGCTGCTCACTTGTGGTCAGACCGCCGACTTCGATGCCGTACTGCACCTGCCGCCGGGCCAATTCATAGGATCCGACATGATAATACAACCGGCTGGCCGCAAGCCGAGCGCGCGCATCGCGGGGGTATTTGATCAGATACTGCTCGATTGAGGAGATCGCCTGATCGTATTGCCCCGCGTTGACCGCAACCGTGACGAATTGGGCGAGGGTTCCATTGTCGGCCGGATTGGCGATGCGGGCCGAAAATGCATCGTCATAGACCGTAAAAAGACCTTGTGCGCCGGCCGGCAATACGCCGCTAAAAAGCAGCGCCGCGGCGAAGCCGAAGATCGTTCGAGCCGAAGATAGCATGCCGAGGACCCACCCGAACCCGACTAGTGCGAAGGATTTAGCACGACTACAAGAAAAAAGGCGACGGAACTGTCACCAGACCGTGCGAGCTTCAGCAGCTGTTGCAGCTGCGCAACAAATTTTCGGGTTCATTCCTATTTCGGCTACGCCGTTTGCCAAAACATCTTGTCAGCGTTGCTGAGCGTAATTGGAGTATCCGGCACTAGTGGCAAATAATTCAAACCCCTAAGTGGGACAAGATCTATGTTGTTGCGCGATTCTGCGCGTACCCGGTCACCGAAAGAGGCTTCAAGGTCACTCACGAATTATCCAAAGGTCTTCCGTCGCGTTGCGCAAAGGTCGAAATGCTGAGGTGGTCCTCACGATGTGTGCGCGAGCCGGGCTCTCGCAATTTCTCCGAAGGCGACGAGGTCAGCTTGTTGCCCCCAATTCCCAGGGACGCGTCCCTGGACGCGCCTTGCTACAGCACGAGCATCGTGGCCAGCCACAGCATCAGGCCCATGCCTACAATATCAGTCAAGGTGGTGAGGAAGATCGCCGAAGCCACCGCCGGATCGGCGCCGACCCGGCGCAGGCCCAACGGGATCAGCACCCCAGAGATTCCAGACAAGAAGCACGCTCCGGACATGGCAAGCAGGATCACAAGTGCCAGCATGGGCGCTTGGGCCGCCGACTCCGGCTGCCTCGAGGCGTAGAACCACATCGCCGCAGCCGCAAGAAGGCCGACGAGCAAGCCGTTAGCGATCCCGAGCGCGCCCTCTCTCATCACCAAGTGCAGCTTCGGTCGTTTGTCCACATCCCCCAGGGCAAGGCCACGCAGCGTCATGGCCAGTGCCTGGCAGCCGGTGTTTCCGCTCTGCCCGGCCAAGACCGGGAGGAACGCCGCCAGGGCGACGATCTTCTCGATCGTGCCGGTGAACGAACTGACCACGAATGCGGCCAGGAAGGCCGTCAGGAGGTTCAACTGCAGCCACGGATGACGCTTCAAGAAGGCTGAAAACAAGGGCGTAAAAGAGCGCTCCTCCTTCTGGACACCTACCATCTGGCCAGACTGGGCGGAAATCTCAATGATTTGCTGCTCGAACAAGCGCCAACCGCGAACCTGCCCGAGCAGCCGGTTCTCGGCGTCCACCAACGGGTAGACAGGGTAGTGACGCCGTACCGCTGCCTCGCATGCGTTGCTCAAAGGGAGATCGACATTGAGAGCGAACGGCTTGGGCAGCATGATCTGATCGACAATCGCGTTCGGTTCGCTCAGCATCAGATCGCGCAGGACCACCAGGCCAACCAGTTTATTGCCCTCGTCCGTGACGTAGAGATAAGTGAGTTCGGTCGGCACCTGGGCGCGTCTGACAGCTTCAACCGCGGCAGCAACGGTCGTCCCGACAGGAACGCTGGCGGAAATCGGGTCCATCAGCTCGATGAGCGACTCGGGCATCGCGATATCCTCGCCACCGCCATGAGATCCGATGGGCCGCATATGCAGTGGCAAATGCTCGGCCACCTTACGGGCGTGCCCGTCCGGTAACAGCTTCAGTGTGTCGCGGATGAACTCGGGAGACTCTCTGGCGAGCAATTCAGCTGCGTCATCAGGTGCTCGGGCACGTAGCGTGCGCACCAACTTCTGAACGCCGGTCTCTTCTTTCATTTGCTATGGCCCCCGATTGAAGGTCACATAGTATGTAAAGTATCGGATCGCACCAGTGCGGAAAACGACAGCTTCTTGCGGCCCCGGCAGTCCGCCTTGTGGTTCTCGAAGTTTATTGCGGACTGAGGCGCGAGGCGGGTCCCCTCAGGGCGCCCAGTCACACCTGCGGCGAAAGCCATTGACGGCGGACAGGAGGAGGGGCAAGCCGGCATCGGAGCTGCCCGCCCCTAGACGAGCCCCAGCGGCAAAGGTGCGGTTCGGCCCGGATCGCGCCTTGCGATGCTGCAAACACGAGCGGTACGGTATACAGTTACCGGAGCGAATGCGTTCCCCGGATGGCTCAAAATGTCCTCCGCCGATTCTCTCGCCGCGAGATTATTGTCGGCGACATTGATGTTCGATCGTGCGTCGTTGCTGGCGCTCGAGGCCTTGGCTGCCGAATCCGACCGTCGGGTTCTAAGGCGCGGTGAGGTCCTGGTTCGCGAAGGCGATCCATCGGACAGGTTCTTCGTCGTGCTGTCCGGTCGCTTTACGGTACACAAAGGAGATCAGATTGGCTCGGTCGCCGAGATCGCACAGGGCGAACTGGTCGGCGAAATTGGTTTCTTTGCAGGGCTGCCCCGTACGGCCACTGTCCTTGCAGCGCGCGATTCGATCGTCCTTGAAATCAGTCGTAATCATTTCGAGAAGGCGGCCGAGGCTCTGCCGAACCTGAGAGAGGCGGTCACAATATCTCTGGCGCGCCGGTTCGCCACGCAATCTCCGATTTTGTCACGTCAGAAACCTGCCAAGATCCGAACGCTTGCCATCATCGCAGCCGGCGGAAGTCGCATCTCACCGGTTTTCATCGGGCAGCTACAGCAAGAGTTCGGTGCGGTCACGCGCGCTCAGTTCGTTTCCCGGCTTGACGTCCACGCGAAGTTCGCAGGTCGTCCGATCGACGACCAGCCGGTCCTTAACTGGTTGAACGAACTGGAGGCGCAAGCTGAATTCGTTGTCTACGTCGCTGATGAAGAACCTAATGAATGGACCCGAGTCTGCATTCGCCAGGCCGATACCGTCCTGCTGTTAGCGAACGCGTCCTCTTCGCCTCGCTTGAACACGTCCGAGGAGTTGGCGCTATCGGTCCATCCACCATCGACCGGTCGGCTTGTCCTAATTCACGACAATCGCTCGGCTGCGGTCTCCGGCACCTCTGCGTGGCTCGATGAGCGCCCCCATGTCGGCCAGCATCATCATGTTGCGCTGGAGGACGCGTCTGATATCCAGCGCCTGGTCCGATTTATTTCCTGCAAGGCACGTGGCTTCGTGGCGGCGGGGGGTGGGTCCCTGGGCAGCGCCCATCTGGGCGTCTACAAGGCCTTCGTCGAGGCGGGCGGGCGCTTCGACTATCTCGGCGGGACGAGTTCCGGAGCGGCGATGATGGCCGGCTTCGCAAGAGGGTTGGACGCGGAGCAGATCGACCGCGGCACGCACAACGTATTTGTCAAAAGTCGGGCGTTTCGGCGCCCCACCTGGCCGCGTTTCGCACTCCTGGATCACAAAGCCTTCGATCGAGCCCTCCGGGAGGAATACGGCGACGTTCTGATCGAAGATCTTTGGCTTCCGTTCTTTGCGCTTTCGAGCAATCTGAGCAGCCGTCAGCCCCATGTCCACCGTCGTGGAAAACTCTGGCAAGCCGTTCGGGCGTCCGGCTCGCTCCCGGGTGTCCTGCCGCCGTTCTTTACGGCTGATGGCGATATGCTGGTGGACGGCGCCATCATGAACAATTTGCCGCTGGAACAGATGAGGGAACTCAAGACCGGCCCCAATGTCATCGTGAGCTTCAGGTCCAGTGCACCGCAAAAATACCACATCGACTATGACCGCATCCCCGGAAGATCGGAACTGGCGATCGCCCTGCTGAACCCTTTCGGCCGTGCCCGCCTGCCGCAGGTTCCCAGCATGCTTCAGGTTATTGCCGCGAGTATCCTGGCACACGGGCCACAGGACATTGCCGTCGGCGACGAGGATGTCTTGGTCTGTCCGCAGGTTTCGAGCACCTTCATGGATTGGAGTCGGCATTCCGAGTTGTTTTCGGACGCCTACGACCGCACCGGGCAATGGATCGAGGAACGTCTCCGCCAGAACGACTCAGGGCTCCGGGCGGTGCTCGGTTGAGCTGGTCGGCGAGCGCATCGAGTTGATCGGCCGCAGCAACGACGACCGGCTGTCGGATTGCGAGAGCGGCCGGCGCCGAGAAGGCGCCTCGTAATACTGAATCGCAACGTCGCCAGGGATGACGACCACCGCCACACCACGCCGCCCGATCGCGGTGCGGACCGCGGCCTCCAGCACCTCCGGTAGCTGCGATGGATGGGAAACCAGCTCGCAGACGATGCCGATCTGGATATCCAGGTCGCGCGCCAGGCGCCGCACGTCGGCACTGGCGCAACCGTGGCCTCCAGAACGGTCGTCGGCTATGTCTGCTTCTGGCTACCGCAAAAATGAACTCTATGACCGCGTTGAGGCGCGAAGCGGACATTCGGGTCCGCTCCCCTCAGGACGCCCAGTTGCGCCCGCGACGAAAGCCATTGACCGCGAGCAGGTGGAGGGCAAGCCGGCATAGGAGCCGCCCCTCCACTAAAATCTCAACACCCAGGCTTCCACTTTTCCCTTGCCTTTGACTTCGATAGCGCCGCGCGGCTCGAAGATGAATTGGTCCTTGAGCTGTTCGTAGACGGGGCGCGTCACCTGAACAGAGTCGGGCACTCCACCCGACTCCATGCGGCTCGCCAGGTTCACTGTGTCACCCCATAAATCATAGATGTACTTACTCTTCCCAATGACGCCGGCGACCACTGGCCCGCTGTTGACGCCAACCCTGAGCTTCATCGAGACGTTGTGTTCCATCGCGTGCTCGCGGGTAATGTGGACCATGCGGATGGCCATCCGGACCATGCGCTCGGCGTGGTTGGCCACCGGCACGGGTAGGCCGCACACCGCCATATAGGCGTCGCCCACCGTCTTGATCTTCTCGATGCCGAGATCATTGGCGGCAATGTCGAAGCGCGTGAAGAGTCCGTTGAGAAACGTCACGACATCGTGCGGCGGCATTTCCGATGTCAGTGCCGTGAACCCCACCAGGTCTGCGAAGGCGACCGTGACCTCGGCGAAGCCGTCGGCGATCCTCTCCTCGCCAGCGCGCAGCCGATTGGCGATCGGTTCCGGCAGGACGTTGAGCAGCAGCTGCTCGTTCTCGCGGTTCTTGTTCTCGATCACGACATTCTTTTGATGCAGATCCTCAACCATGCCATTGAAGGCCGAGCAGAGTTCGCCAATCTCGTCGCGCGTGCGGACCGGCACGCTGGTCGCATAGTCGCCAGCGGAGAAGCGTTTCACCCCGGCAGTCAGATCGCGGAGCGGTCCGAGCAGCGCGCGCGAAAGCCAGGCGGCGGTGGCGGCGACCACGAGCATCGCCAGTCCGCCGACGAGCAACAGATCCCGGCGGAGTTCGGCGATCGGTGCGAAGGCCTCGGTGCTGTCGATCTTGGCGACGAGAGCCCACTTGACATCGGAAATCGCAAGCGGTCCCCATGAAGCGAGCGTCGGGACGCCACGGTATCCGATGATCTCGCCCGTGCCCTCGACACCGGCGAGCGCGGCACGGGAGGCCTCGGTGTCGACGCGCTGATGCAGCACTGGTGTCCCGTAACGCTGAATGACGGCGATTTCCTCGTCCGAAGTGCCCACGGATTTGAGGTCGGCGAAGAAGTTATCCCGGTTCTCGTAGAACGCCCGCGGGCCAGAGCGCACCAGATAATCAGGCCCGACGAGATAGGCCTCACCCGTGTTGCCGAACCCTTCCTGCCGCCAGCGGCGGTTACCGGTGACGACGTTGTCGATCTCATCATTCGACAATTGCGCGACCAGCACGCCGATGACGACGCCCTGGGCAATCACCGGTGCTGCCATGAAGGCGATCGGCGCGCCGCCTGATGGCGCATAGGAGGCGAAATCTACGAGGCAGATGGCTGACGGGTCTGCGATCTGCGAGCAGCGGGCGACGGCGGCCGCGACGTTGGTGCGGCGGTACGGACCCAACTGAAGAGACGTGGTGAAATCCACCTCCTTCTCGACCGTATAGATCAGGCGACCTGATTTGGGATCGGCAATCATGAAATCGAAAAAGCCGACCGTGGTAGCCGCAGCGCGCATCAATGGATGATATATGGCATGCAGCCTGGAGTATTCGCTTCCGTCGCCGGCGTCGTCGAGAAGCTTGCGTCGCTCCGCCGGGTTGGGATTTTCCACAATGTAGTGATACTGCAGATAGTAGGGGGCACCAACGACCGGAAGGTAGTCCGACAGGGCCGGTTCCGTGCCCAGGGTGCGCGTCATTCCGGGGATGAAGTTCTCGGCGTACCAATCGCCGACCCTCTGCCGCAGTTCAGGCGGAGCGCCTGCCTGGTCGAGTTGGTCGACTGCGATCCGGAACTCGCGTGTCGCGTCGACCACCATCTTGGAAGTGGCAAGCAGTCGCAGTTCCGCCTGGATTGTGCGGAAGTAGGTTTCGACCTGGCGCGTCTTGGCCTGACGGGCGGCCGTGAGTTGGTCGAAGACTGCTTTTTCGAGAGCGTCGCGGGCGCGGAAGTAACCCAGCGCCCCGGTGACCATGACTGCGATCGCGCCAAGAAGGACGAGGGTTGTAAACAGCTTTGCAGCCAATCCCCAGCCTGCGGGGCTGGATGAGCCGGTCACATCTGAAGAAGACATGAGATCTTACTTTGCTTTTGCATCAGGTCTTCGGAAACAGGAGCGTCGACGTCGCGCCGGACGGCAAGCCAGGATCGTGTTTCATCTGTTTCCCCCTCTCCCTCGCATATGCATACCAAATTTACTGCGAGACGTGTGCGGGAATGCGTTGTCGGTTTCCCCGTGGGACCGCACGGTAGAGGCGGCCGTGGAGAATGGTCTGAAGGCTTGCTTGCTTCTCGTGAATTGCGTTTTGGATGCTACCCCATCAAAGCCCGAGGTGGCGCGCTTGAACCTGGATATCAGGTACCGCAATCTTTTCTCCCGGGTGTGGAGCCGGGTGGTCAACCGGTTCGACCGGGTATGCGCCAGCGACGCCGCCCCGGTTGATCCGACATCGCATTTCTCGCTACGCGAGTGGGCGGACTTGCCGACACACCATCCTGCCCCGGATGAGTAAATCGACGGGTTGGTCTACTGCTGTCCGATCGCTATCCATTCCGGCCAGCCGGTGCGTGCAGGCGTCAGACATCGCCTCAGATCCGGATCGCGGTATCCGACGATTCAACTATTCAATCGATCCCGCTGATCGCCAGCGCGAGTGGACCAAATGCTTGTGCCTGTCGAACAGAGCCAGTTTGTCGAAATAACCTAGCCGAAGCCCAGCCCCGCAGCCGTCACAGGTGAAGCGAGAAATCGACTTAAACCATGAGCCATTTCGAATGATTGGATGTTTGCAGGCCGGGCACTCAAACTGGAGCGCCACGTCGAGCAGATCGTTAGCTATAGGCATGGTCACGCCCCAAACTGCAGATACCTTCCATTAATCCCGGAAGATGACGGGCGTATGTGACTTCAGTCTCAGAGGGGAATTGCGGGCGATTGCATCGGGATTCAACTGCCCCGGACGAGGCAGGCCTGATGCGGACATATCGGCCGTGCACCGATTGCGAACGGGACTCAGCTGCTTCTGGCGAGCGCGCGCGAAACGGGTGACGCCTCCCGAGCGGGTCCAAGGGTTGGGAACGCCAACTCGGCGATATCCGTCGATCTCGTAAGGTGGAGTTATGGTCAAGAGCAGCAAGGCCCAACGCGTAGTCTGGTGCGCTATAGCCTGTAACAGGTTGTTCCATCTCGGGATTTCGCCGATGATGGTCGGCTTTGTAGGCAGCGCATGGTCAGCGCCGTTGCCACTACCGCCTGCCGTGACCTCTGCCTGCAGAAGCAGCGTCCTAAAATCGTGGTTCCCTCCGTGGGCCATATGCCCGGTAGCAACCACGCCCGATTCCCTCGCGCGGCCTCATTGATCACGAAGCCGGCGCGAGGGCAGTTGACGGTCTCAGATCACAACGAATGAACTTGATGTGATCGCGAGATGTGGGGCAAGCGTGGCGAATTGCGTTTGAGCGGCGCCACCAGCTCCGTCACTGTCGAAATAGAGCGCTCCGGTCGTGCTGTTGTAGACAATATGGTCGGTACTGTCGTGTGCTGCCGTCCCGCCATAGAAAGCACCGCCTGCGAGCGTTCCGGCCTTGAGCCCTTTGAAGATAGCATCATCAAGGTAGATCTTGTCATTCGACGGGTCGAAGTCGGTGATCCTGTCGACATTTCCGGCGCCAAGCGCAGTGTTGAAGACGAAAACATCCTTGCCGCCAAAACCGGTCAGTGTGTCGGCGCCACCGCCGCCGCTGATGACGTTGTTGCCAGCATTGCCCTGGATGGTCTGGGCGAACTCGTTGCCGGAGAGGTTGATTGCCGTGGTGGCAGACTCCCTCGTGGTGCCAAGGACTTCAATCGACGAGCCGGCCGAGAGCGCATGGCTTACAGAGGTCCATATCCTGTCCTGACCCTGGCCAGCGGTCTCGATCACCTTGTCACCGGCATTGTCTACCCAGTAATCGTCGTTTCCGCCGTGGCCAATCATGGTATCTGCGCCACCGCCCCCGTTCAACGTGTTGTTGCCGGCATTGCCCTCGAGCGTCTGGGCGTACTCGTTACCGGTCAGGTTTATTGCCGCTGTCCCGGCCACATTTGTGGTGGTTAGAGACCCCACCGAGGAGCCGGCGGAGAGCGCAAAGCTTACCGATGCGAGAGCCTTGTCCGTGCCGCCGCCGTCAACCTCGACAATCCGGTCACCAGCGCTGTCAACATAATATGTGTCGTTGCCGCCATAGCCGGTCATCGTGTGCGCGCCGACTGCCTGAAGAACATCGGCGCCGCTGGTACCGACGACTTTGTCCGTGGTCGGAGTAGGATCGACAGGGGGAGGAGTGGTTGGCGTGGTTGGCGGCGGGGTCGTTGTCCCGGTTTGGCTGTTGTGATCCTGGAAAAAAGCCTGCATTGACGGCGTGTTGCCAAGCGACGTTTCGCCGTTCTGCGAGGACCATTTGTAGGCCATATCGAAGACAGGTGAAGGAACCAGCTTTTCCCAGTGATCCATCATAGTCTGCATCTGCGCAGTGGTCGGCATCACATAGGAGCCGCCTGTATTGGTCGCCCAGCCACCACCGCCAAATGACTGATAGACGGGAACGATCGAGCTCAGCGGGATGCCCGCATTCAGCGCGGCCGTCACGGAACGGTCGATGTAACTAAAGTCGACGACCGTCGATCGCACCGGATAGGGATTTATTCCGTAGAAATCGATGCCGGTGTTGGCCGGATTGTAGGTGTTGGTGTAGTCGGGGGTGTTGAACGAGCCCATATTCATCAGAGTGATGAAAGTCTTGGCCCCCGGGAAATGGGAGTGGATCCAATCCGATTCGGCCTTCAGATTGGCAGCGCTGACCTGAGTATGATATTTGCCCGTGGGATCCGGCTCATCGGTGAGATAAAAAGCTAAGACCTTTGAATTGCCGATAAGCGGGGTCACCTTGTTGATGAAAGAAGCGGTTACCCCGTTGCCTTCATTGAGCCAAATCAAGGCCTTGGAGCCATCCGGCAGGGCGTTGACCGATGAGGCGTACTGGAGATCGACTAGGTTGAAGCCGTTGGCTGCAGCTGCTGCGGCAGGGGCGCCATAGGCGTAGTGCATCGTAGCCATACGAAGGTTCTCTCTTCTGACTGGTAGCGCCCCACCCCCTGCCTAGCCGAGAGTCTACATTAGCGCCAAATCAAATACGGAAATGCGTTGATAGAAACATTGATCTGAGCCTTGAACACCTCGGCAACCTCAAGCCAACGAGGCCCAACACCACGCTTGCCTTGCCTAATCGGCGGCGTTGTCGGTACCAAATCAAAACCGATACTCACTGACAATCACTGATTACTGGCGTGGTTACTGAGAGCTCAAAACATCGGCGTTAAACCTGCAATTTTTTGGAAGAAACCCCGTTTTTGGGATGCTTTCTCGAGCCGATCATCTCTCATGCGATGCGTCGAAACTTCGAATCTTAATATCCGGCAATCCGTCTTACTGAAGGCAGTCGAAAGGCGGCGGAAAAGGAACCGCTTTCTGCGCGACATGCGTCTGCCTGTACTGGTGTTGAGCCAGGTCACGGTGTCTTGCGACCCCAGTCGCATTATCGGGGAGATGGCCGGTGGGTAAACGAACCAGGCCAAACCGCTAGCGCGGGAAGGCCACCTGAAGCGCTCCTTCAGGCGCCTTGCCGGGAGACGACGCGCATCATTTCGGTCCAAGCCTGAGACCCTGCGCGCACGAGTGGAACTCGCTCATTCAAACGGACGAGGACAGTCGGCAAGCCTGACCGTACCGTGGAGCTTGGCATTACAAGTTCCAGGCAGCGGAACCAAGGACAATGAAAGCAGGACCAACAGCCGGCCAGTGCGCACAATCGGAGTTATGCGCACGGTCAGGAGACGGGGAATGAACCCGCATCTCGTGTGTGTGGGGGGCGAGGATCACGCCTTTAGAATTCCGTTCCTGCTGTCGATGCGCGAAAGGGGCTTTCGGGTCACTGCCGTCTCCACCGGCGATGAGGCCGCGTTCTCGCGGCATGGCATTACGCATCGTCGTTATGGCTTCGACCGGTTTTCCAGCGGCAGTAGCGGCGCCATCAAAACGATTCGAAAACTGATTTCGGAGCTCCGTCCGGATATTGTCCAAAGCTTTGACACGAAGCCCAATCTATTAACACCACTGGCGGTGCGCGGGACGGTTCCGGTCGTCCGTACAATCAATGGGCTGGGCTGGACGTTTTCATCTCTGGAGCCAAGGGCTCTGGCCCTTCGTCCAGTCTTTTGCGCACTGCAGTGGCTTTCGTCATTCTGGACGGCTGCGACAGTATTCCAAAATCGGGACGATCACGCTTTCTTTGAGCGCTACCGACTGATCGGACGCGGTAGCGGAAGAGTGATCCGCAGTTCTGGAATCGATGTTGATGCATTCGCTGCCGCAACCCATCTCACATCGTTGCCAGAGAAATTGCGCGAAGAGCTTGGGCTCCAGTCCGCTGAAGTTGTAATTTTTGTCGGCCGGCTCACTCGTCAAAAAGGCATACCGACACTGCTTGAGGCTGTCCCCCGCGTCCTCGCCAAGAGGCCCGATGCGCGTTTTGTGCTGGTCGGCCCATGGGAATCCGAGGGTCCGTTTGCCGTCGCCAAATCGGACATCGATCGGTATTCCCCTCATGTCATCGCCTTGGGTCCACGACAGGACGTTGCCGCCCTCCTTGGCATGGCCGATCTGTTCGCCTTTCCAACGCAATATCGGGAAGGAGTTCCGCGTGTCCTGCTTGAGGCGGGACTGGCGGGATTGCCGATCGTCGCCTCTAATATGCCCGGTTGCAATGAGGTAGTCGAAGACGGCTGGAATGGATATCTGGTCCCAGCCCATGATGCAGATGGTCTTGCGTCAAGAATAATAGAAATCTTGTCCGACCGCGGCAGCGGAAGGACCATGGGTCATCGGTCTATCGAATTCGTCAAGACGCATTTCGCGCTGCCGCTGGTGATCGATCAGTATTGCGACCTCTACAATCAGGTCCTTGGCGCCAGATCCCTTGGCGATGCAGATTTGCGTTCGCAGGCTGGAAAGGATGCCGCGCTCGGCCGACTGGGCGAGGTGCGCCAATGATTCGAGACGTGTTATTGGCCGGCGGCGTCGCGATGGCCTACGCATCTCAACTTGAGATCCCGGGAGCGCCGTTCGGCATCAGCGAACTATTTCTGGCCTTGTGGATCCTCATATCGTTGGGCCGGGTACTTGCGGGGGGCCAACTCGTGGTCACGCCGGCACTTTCCATTCTCAGTGCCTTCTGGGCGATCATGACATTCGCCCTCAGCCTGGGCCTGATCGTCGGCATGCTTACAACCGTTCAGTATCTGGAAGCGCCGATACACGACACTATCGCCTACCTGCTATTGGCCTCCGTCACATGCCTGCTTGCGGCAGATCCGAACGCGGATCGCCATCTGCGCCGCACCTCATGGCTGGTGATCGCAATTGCGAATGGATGTTTTGCTTTCCAGTTGGCACTTGGATTCAATCTGATCCATCAGTCCGGAGTAAACCCGTGGTTCTGGGACCGGTTCACGGGTTGGTCCGACAATCCAAACCAGCTGGCTCTTTATTGCGCACTTTTCGGCCCTCTTGCACTGCATCTGGCGGTAACAACCCATAGCATGATCGCCAGGGCGTACGCGCTCGCGAGCATTGCTCTCATCGTCTATGTCGGGAGATTGACCAAGAGCGACACCTATCTTTTGACGATCGTTCTGACCGGCTTGATCTTCTTGCTGCTGCGTGTCCGGACCTGGGTCACCACAGGCGGACAAGCCTCGCTCGGCCGCCAGGTCCTGCTCCTGTCATTGGCTGCTCTGCTTCCTCTCTCAATCTCTGCAACACCCTATGTGCTTGCGGAAGCGACCAGTGTCGAAAACTTTGCCAAGAGCCTGACCAAAGGAGAAGGCGGCGAGGCGACAGCCGAGACCGCCAATCTGCGGATCAACATCTGGACCAATGCTTTGGGCAAGGGCTTGGGCTCCGCCTCACTTGGCCTTGGCCCCGGGCCTCATGTCGACAGGAATGTCGTGACCAAGGAGTTTATCGATCTGCCTTTCGAGGCTCACAGCACGTTGATTGATACGTACACTCAAGGGGGCATTCTCGCGGTCCTTGCCCTGTTGTGGATTCTTGGCACCGCGGCAATCCAGGCATGGCGCAAAGGCCTCGACGCTCTGGTGGCGCTCGTGTTGTCGATAGGCATCTTCGGCTTCCCGCACCTGGTCATTCGCCACCCGATCGTTTGGTTTTCAATCACTCTTTGCCTGGTTGCCGGAACAGCCAAACCGGTTGCGGCAACTGCACGAGCGGCGGGCCGATAGCATGTGCGGGATTGCCGGGATCCTGCTTGCCCCTGACTCAGCCAGTACAAGGCCGCTGCGGGCAATATCGCAAATGACGGCTGCCCTTCGTCACCGCGGCCCTGATGGCGAAGGCTTCTGGAGCGATGGTGAAGCCGGCATTGCATTCGGCCACAACCGGTTGGCCATTGTCGATTTGTCGGAGGCAGGATTTCAGCCGATGCGTTCGGCGAGTGGCCGGTATGTCATTACCTTCAACGGTGAAATATACAATTTCCGCGATCTGCGCCGGGAACTCGAGAGCGCCGGCCATCAGTTCCGCGGAGCATGCGATACAGAGGTTATACTCTGCGCGATCGAAAATTGGGGGCTTGATGCCTCACTCAAGCGTTTTGCCGGCATGTTCGCGTTTGGACTGTGGGATCTGAAGACAAGGACCCTTCACCTGGCCCGCGACCGAATGGGCAAAAAGCCAATTTATGTCGCCCCGACACGCCATGCACTTGTTTTTGGCTCCGAGTTGAAAGCCATCAGGTGTTTCCCGGGTTTCAATCCGGAACTTAATCCCAATGCTGCCAGGGCCATGCTGTCGCGAGGATGGGTGCCGGATCACAATTGCATCTGGCGAGGGGTGTTCAAACTACCCCCAGGCTCGGTCCTGTCCTTGACGGCCGAAGACTTCGCCAAGGCGCGTCGCACCGGCTCCGTTCGACATCGTGTGCGAGCTTGGTGGTCACTGGCCGAAGTGGCCACCAAAGGCCGACAGGACCCTATGGTCGGCAGCGACGAAGAACTGACGAGTGAACTCGATGCGCTACTTCGACTTGCCGTCAGGGAGCGCATGAACGCCGATGTGCCGCTGGGCGCGTTTCTGTCCGGCGGTGTTGACAGCTCAACCGTTGTAGCCCTGATGCAGGCTCAATCGCAAAAGTCCGTACGCACATTCACCATAGCGTTCGGCGAGCGCGGATTTGATGAGGCTCCTCATGCCGCCGCGGTTGCGCGGCATCTGGGCACAGACCATACTGAACTCCACCTTTCGCCGGCCTCGGCGCGTGACATCATTCCAGAACTGCCTCAGACTTGGGATGAGCCGTTCGCCGATGAATCGCAAATACCGACGCTGCTGGTGGCGCGGCTCGCTCGCCAGCACGTTACGGTCGCGTTGACGGGCGACGGTGGCGACGAGTGTTTTGCCGGCTACGCCCGCCACCTTATGGCGGCGCGGGCAAATCGACAGCATGGTATGCCCTCGCCGCTGCGGGAGACCCTTGCGGCGGCCATTGCGCTGATGGCTCGCGCAACCCGTCACAATATTTTCAGCAAGCTGCCGCTTTCAGGGCTTACTCGGCACGCGTTGCGCAGCGATCGTCTGGATCGGCTGGCTCGGCTGTTTTCTGCCGCCGATCAAGAGGAGCTGTATCAACGACTGACAGGCTCATCGACAGTTAATCTAACGCGCCCCGGGCCACGCACATCAGTTCGCCGCGCGCCTCAGTTGGATGACCTGCTGTCCCGTCTTTTGTACAACGACATGGCTGACTATCTGCCCGGCGACATCCTGGTAAAACTGGACCGCGCCAGCATGGCCAACAGCCTTGAGGGCCGATGCCCTCTTCTTGATCATCGAGTTGTCGAATTCGCCTGGCGGATGCCGGCGAATGCAATGGTTCGCCATGGACAAGGCAAGTGGCTCCTTCGCCAGTTGCTGCGCCGGTACGTTCCTCAGCGACTGATAAACCGACCAAAGCAGGGTTTCGACGTTCCTATGGCGCTCTGGCTGAGAGGGCCTTTGCGTGCCTGGGCGAGTGATCTTCTGGCTGACATGCGCCACTCCGGACATGAGCTTTTCGACGTGGCAAAAGTTCAGACGTGCTGGCGCGATCACCTCGATGGAAAACGGGATCATTCTCGTGATTTGTGGGCGACGTTGATGTTCCTTGCATGGCGCCACGACGCCGATCGGCCATCAGTGGCATCAACAGCCCTGCCGGGCGCGCTTGAGTTGACGGGAGTTTGAGATGGAAGGTTCAATTGTCAGTCGCATTCATCTTCCGCGCACCACAGAGATGCGGGTAGCAGTGCACGAGACCAATCCACGCATGCGGCGGCGGTTGCGTGAACCGATGGACACGCAGACCCCTTTCGGCCAACTGATCATCACCATCGCGAGGCGGAAATGGTTCCTGCTTGCCATGGTCGTTTTTGGCGGCGCATTTGCAGGGCTTGTTGGCTTTTCCCGCCCGGCTGTGTTCGAAGCGACCACACAGGTGATCGTCGATAGTTCGATGAGGACTGCGCCTGACGGCACAGGTGGTCAGGACATGTTGGACACAAGCATCGACAACCATTTGACCATGCTCCTGTCGCAAGGGCACCTGCGTCGCGTTGTTGCGGCATTGCGCAAGACCGAAGCTGATCAACAGGCTGACGTCGGTGGTTCTGTCGCGCAGGGATCGGCTCCTGAGGCGCCAACGGAAAAGCGTTCGTTTGCAGCCAATTTGTTGGATCGAATCTTGCCGCATGGCAGTGACGATGCCGCAGAACTGAAGACGTTGCGACGTGGACTGCGAGTTGGCCAGGAACTGCGATCGCGTGTTATCACCGTCGGGTTCAGCGATAAGGATCCTGTGCGGGCAGCCCTGGTGGCCAACACATTCGCCCGGGTTTATGTCGATGATCTCGCACGCAACAGCCAAACCGCCGACAGGGCGGAACTCGCGTCCATCGTCGCCGCTCTGCCCACGGTCCAAAGCGATCTGGCGGAAGCGACCGATCGTCTGGAGGAATATCGGCTGAGCCATGGCACTGTCGATCAGGGTGCAGCCGACAACGCCGCCAGGGAAACTGCCGATCTCAACCAACAGCTTGCCTTGTCGAAGGCCGATCTCACCACGACAGAGTCCCGTCTTCAAAAAATCCAGGACCTGCAAAAGTCGGGCGCCTCACCAGCCGCGCTTGCGGACGTCATTGGATCGCCGGCGCTCGCCGACCTTCTGGCCCATCCGGCAGACAATACGGCAGGAAACGATCCCGCGGGTGCGATTAACCGTGAGATCGAACAGGGCATCGCACGTATCGCTGCGGAGGCGAGTACGTACCGTGCCCAGATCGCGGCGCTAGAGACGCGCAAGAATGTCCTCGAAGCCGTAGTAACCGACACTGCGGGCCGACTTTCAGGGATGCGCGCACTTGAACCAAAGGTTACTATCCTGACGCAGCGATACAATGAGCTCCTGACCAGACAACAGGATCTGAGCCGGCGCATTGCAAGCCCCTCGTCGGGAGTTTCGATAATTTCGACGGCATGGCCGCCGAGGAACCCCAAGAGCCTTTCGCCGGTCTACCTTATCCCACCCGGCATGGTCGTATTTGGCCTCATTGGCGGCATCCTTGTCCTTCTCGGCAATCGTCTCGATCAGACTTTGCGCGGTGAGGCGGAGACTGAAACAGCCCTCGGCTTCCCATGCCTGGGATTGCTCCCGAAGGTCTCAAGACCAAGTGCCAGGCGCCTACAACAGCTGGTTCTTGGGCAGCAGCAATCCATATACAGTCGGGCTGCAATGTCCCTGCTGGTCAATGCAACGCCGCTTCAGGCAAGGGGGCGCCCGTCGCAGGTCGTCCTTGTTACGTCCAGTGACCAAAGCGATGGGAAGACCGAGCTCGCATGGAGCCTGGCTCTCGCGGCAACGCGCCTGGGCGGCCGTGTGCTTTTCATCGACTTTGATCGCCACGACGCGCGGCTTACGAGCGATTTCGTGAGCGAGTTTAGTATTTTGAAACCGCACAGATCCTTTGGAGACTATGCGAAGGGGCGCTGTGATCTGGAGGGTGTAATTTCGAGCATGCCTGAGATCGGCGTCGATTTCATGGCTGCGCCGGCGCTCTCGGATGACCTCCTGAAGTTGCTGTTCACAATGGACGCACCGCGACAATTTATGGACAGGCTGGGCTCAGTCTACAGTCTCGTCGTCCTGAACGGACCGCCGGGGCTCGGAGGCCCGGAATCCCGCCTGCTGGCGGGTTGGGCGGATTCCGTTCTGTTTGCGGTACGCTGGGCAAAGACACCGCGCAACGTTGCACGCGGTGTCCTGGAATTGCTTCAGCCCGAGGAGCCCGGATCTGTTCCAGTCGGAACCGTGCTCACGCAGGTCAACCTCAAACAGCATGCAGCGTATCATTTTGGAGACGGCGGCGACCTGCTGCTCGTGGGGGCATGACAAAGGACTCAAGCACCGGTTGCGGCAAATGATCATCGAACTCTTCGGACCACCTGGATCCGGCAAGGCAGCCTTTGCTGATGCGCTTGCAGGACGGTTGCGTGGACAAGGCTACCGTACGAGGGTTGTCCACAGTCGTCAGCGCAGAAAGAGGGGGGGCAGTGTCGACCTTGGAGTATTCCTATTTCTTTTTAGAGTCGGGGCGGCAATATTTTCTGCCTTTAGCGTACTGATATCACCGAGAGGCTTAGTAAAGTATCTTTCGCTTTCACTTGCCATGATAAGAATTATTCCGCCAAAGAAATTCATATGGCGGGCTAGGGTGTGGCAACATATTTTGAAGCTTTCTCATACCTGGGATGAGGCGAAGCAATCCGAAGAAATAATAATATTCGAGCAGGGATATGTTCAGGCAGTTGCATCGCTGGCGATTTTCAACGGCGCGGCTGATAATATTGCAATCGCACGGACGCTAAAACTCACGCCGGTGGCGGATTTTACGCTCAGAGTTGTTCTGCCACGTCCCATCGTGGAGACACGCTTGCGGGAGCGGATGAAGCACGATGCTCCTGCTGAGCGAATTCTCGATGCGGATCTTGACACAAGCATGCGAGCGTTTGGTGTATTTCAAAACATAAATGATATTCTGCTCGGAAACGAAAGGAATATTCTTCCTGTTGAGACGCTCAATGATCGGTCGTCGTTGGCGAGCATTCAGCGCATCGCACGGAAGATAATCTCAAAGATTCAGCACGATGGGGTCAGATATTTGCCACGCGGCGAAGCAGGCCATCCAATGCTTGAAGGTGGCGTAGGATGCTATATTGAGGAGTGTGGAGGTACGATAACCGCACAAAATGTTGCAACTTCTCTTGCAGCTGCAGATACCATTTTGCCGAAGAAGGAAGATCTGACCCGTAGCCTCGGCTATGCCGCCATCTTTGCTCTTATGATCTATGTCGCAGGCGCAGGGCTGACCAGCTTGGCGCAGTTGTTGATTGCGCGCATCGTCGGCTCCACCAGTTATGGCATCTATTCCTATGTCCTGTCCTGGACTTCGGTTCTTGCCTATCTGGCAACGCTCGGCTTCAACGTATCCTTGCTGCGCTTCGTGTCCGCCTATCGGGCCCAAGGTCGACTTGACCTGGCGCACGGTGTAATCCGATTTGCTGTGCAACGATCGCTGGTGGTGGCGACTCTATTCGGTTTGACTGGCGCCACTTTCATCTTTTTGTTTTCTGGTCCTTCCAACAAGGAACTTGAGATCAGCCAGCTTCTCGGCATGGCAGCCGTGCCTTTGGTCACCGCCTCCGCATTGGGGGCTGCACTTGTTCGTGCATTCGGGGGCGGCGTCTCAGCCCTTTTGCCCGAACGCATTGTGCGCGACGGGTTGTTGTTGACGTTGCTTGGAGTTGCTGCCCTGTCCGGCGCGTGGACCATGAATGCCCCATTGGTGATGCAAGCAGTGCTGACAAGTTCGGGCGTTACGGTCGGACTGGTGTTCATAATGGCCACAAGGTTCCAGCCTCCCGGTTTGCGGCACGCTGAACCTGCCGACGCATCGAAAGACTGGTGGGCGGTGGTTCCGCCTATTATGCTCATGGCCGGGCTCGATGTCTTTATCAACCGGGCTGGGGTCATGGTGCTGGGCTGGACTGGGCATATCCGTGACGCGGGCATTTTCGCCCTGGGCCTCAACGTGGCGTTGCTTGTCAGTCTTGCCCTGGTGGCCGTCTCCACAATGTTTTCGCCCACTGCAGCTACCCTCTATGCTCAAAACGATCGCAAAGCCCTGCAGGCGCTGTTTTCGCGAGCGACCTTGCTTGCCGCAGCCGGCGCCATAGCGATGGCGCTCCCGCTGCTTGTGATCGTGCGACCTCTTTTGAGCTGGTTTGGTGAGGATTTCGGCACAGGGGCGCCCATCGCGCGCGTGCTGATGCTCGGATATGTCTTCGTCGCGCTCTGCGGACCCCAGTTGAACCTCTTGACCATGACCGGAAATGAATGGGCCGCGGCCATAACCATGATAGTCGGCGCTGCGATTGGCGTCATAGGCTGTGCAGTGGGTATTGAAATCTACGGTCCACTGGGCGCGGCCGTGGGGCTCGCGCTTGCCCTGGTGGTCTGGAATGTGGCGATGGCGATTTATATCCGCAAGCGGCTGAGGATCATTCCCGGGTTGATCTTTGCATTGATGTCACTCAAGGCGCGCCCGGTCGAAAGTCACCAACGGTATTGGTTCTTGCGTTGACCTGACGGCCGGGAGCCGCGTCCGGACAGGCGTTTCCGGTCGCTCGAATTCAGAGCGATGCAGACGGCATGCGAACTATCCATCGGCGACGTCCCTTCTGGACACTTGTGAATCCTTTCTGGGGTTCAGCTTGTGGAAGGGCGTCCTCATGCAAACGCACGATGATGTGCCTCGATGCGGCAATCACTATTCAATGCTCGCTTGGCGGGTTCTCTATGGCGCTGTGGGCATGACACAGGATCAGGCCGCTGATCATCCGGCAGAGGGATGACGCGACCGGGGAGGTAGTAATGCAACAGGCGGGCAACAACTCATCGCGCCTGGCATCGCTCGACCTGCTGCGATTGGTTGCGGCCTTGGGGGTTGTGGCCTTTCACTATCTTTTTCGCGGGCCAATAACCGGCGATGTCGACGTTGGATATGCAGCAGCTGCACCGTTTGCCATCTACGGCTATCTCGGCGTCAGTGTGTTTTTCCTGATCAGTGGCTTCGTCATAACTTGGTCGGCCGAAGGTCGAACCTGGCAGGAATTCGCAGTCGCGCGCTTTGTCCGGCTTTATCCTGGATTCCTCGTCTGCATGACCGTGACGTTCGTCGTTCTCTCAATCGCCGACGACCCCCGTTTTCCGACTAATGTTTCGACCTATGCCGCCAATCTTACCATGTTCGCCCGCGCATTCCACAGGCCATCCATGGACGGCGTCTACTGGTCGATCATGCTCGAGATCGTGTTCTACAGCTGGATCGCGCTGCTCATGCTTGCGGGTGCATTTCAGCGCTGGAAACTAGCCATCGTTGCCATCTGGCTCGCAGTTTCGGCAGGAAATGAGCTTTTCCTCGGGAGCATGGCAATACGAGTTCTCTTTATCACCGACTATGCGCCTTTCTTTGCCTTCGGTATTCTGACCCAACAAATCGTTGCAAAAGGTCGTTCGCCGGCGGCGCTCATCCTTCTTGCAGTGGCATTCCTGGTGTCTTGCCAGACTATCAGGTTTGACCATGGCTGGATGCTGGAGCATCACGGTGTAGCCATTTCCTATCCTGCTCTCTTTGCAGCCAAAACTGTAGTTTTTGGGATTTTCGTAGGCGCAATACTTATCCGTTCTATGGTAACACCTTCAAAGACTGTCCTGATGCTCGGCGGATTGACTTATCCGCTTTATCTTTTGCACCAATATATCGGTTACATCTCGCTCAACGCCCTAACCCCGCTGGTCGGCAAGAACGTCGCGTTCTTTCTCGTAGTGGCGACTGCCCTCCTTGCCTCGTTCGTGATCTGGCGTTTCATCGAGAGCCCGATACGCAAGCCGCTTATCCGCGCATTGCTGTCTGGGATGGATCGCATCTCCCCGATTGGATCGGCGAGCGCTCGAACCAATAGCCGCGTCGCGCCGACATAGAAGAAGCTCTGCCCGAAGCAGCCGGTAACAGGTCACGTCTTGAATGGGGGATCGGACGGGATGAGTTGGGCGGGGTGGGACCCGCGGTCAATGGTTTACACAGGCATGAGGTTTTGTTGTTCTGCCGAGGCCACAGTATCGCCTCCATGAAAGTGTCGATACCATTCGACAAAACGCTGAACACCGTCCTCGAGGGCCGTAGAGGGAGCGAAGTTTACGGCCCTGCGAAGATCGCCAACATCGGCGCGAGTCTCCAGGACGTCGCCGGGAGGCAAGGGCACATCTTTGCGAAGAGCCTGACGACCAAGGGCAGTCTCGATGATTGCAATCAGCCGGTTGATCTCCTCGGGCCGATCATTGCCGATATTGTACACACGATATGGCGCCGAGCTCGTAGCCGGATCCGCTGCGCAACCATCCCAATTCGGTTCGGCACGCGGCGGGGCGGCGAGCACTCGAACCACTCCCTCGACGATGTCGTCTATGTAGGTGAAATCTCGCCACACACGACCGGCGTTGGCCACTGCGATCGTTTTCCCTTGGGCGATTGCATGAGTGAACGCGTAGACCGCCATGTCGGGCCTTCCCCACGGCCCATAGACGGTGAAGAACCGCAATCCTGTCGTGGGCAAGCCGAACAGATGACTGTACGAATGCGCCATGGCTTCATTTGCACGCTTGGTCGCGGCATAGAAGCTGAGGGGGTGGTTGGCACCGTGGTGTTCGGAAAACGGTATGGTTTGATTGGCGCCGTAGACGGAACTCGACGAGGCGTAGACCAGGTGTTTGACGCCGGCGTGCCGGCAGCCCTCCAGGACATTGAGAAACGCCACAATGTTGGACTGTACATAGGCATGCGGATCGACCAGCGAATGACGCACGCCCGCCTGGGCAGCCAGGTGAACAAAATGCGATGGTCGAAAGTCGTAGAACAGCGACTGCACAGGCAACCGATCCGCCAAATCCAGACGCATCGGAGTAAACCCTGGCTCGGCGCACAGGCGCGCAAATCGCGCTTCCTTCAATCTTGGATCGTAATAGGGCGTGAAATTGTCCACCCCTACGACTTCCGCACCGGAGCGCAAAAGCCGCCAAGCGACATGAAACCCGATGAAGCCCGCTGCGCCGGTGACGACGATCGGTCCTTTCCGCGACAGTTGCAGGATCGCGCGGTCCGATGGGGCCGGTCCAGATTTTGCCTCCGCCGGACCGGACCTGTCGCGTTGACCATTGCCCACCCTGTGGCCCTCGGAATTCTGTCCGACCATGTCGAAATTTTCCCCCCTCAAGATTGAGCTCGTCGAGCTGGCCGACCATGGCGCCGTGGCAGGCTGGGAGCTGCGCAAGGGCAGCTCCACAGCGGCCAGAATTCCAAGTGACGCCGCCTCGCGATCGAGACGGCAACCCTCACGGCAATACGGAAATACGCCCCAGAAGAGCCACCAGTTCCCCCTGGCGTTTTGTGTCGGTCTTGGCGAAGAGCGACGCCAGTTGAGACCTGATCGTGGTCCGGCTAAGCCGCCAACTGCGGGCGATTTCCAAGGGCGCATCCCCTTGGGCCAAGCGCATGGCGAGCTGGGTCTCCGCACTCGTCAGGCCGAACATCTTTTGCAATGTCTGAGGATTGGCCGACGATCTGTTCTCGCGGTCCAACAATGCCACGATGCTCGTTCCATCAGGAGCAACGACCCCCCCTTCATTGAGTACTACCGGCCGGTCGCCGGCGCTGCGGATCACCACCCATGACAGCGAGCCTGGCAGAAAGTTGGCCGGAACATTCGCAACCAGGCGCCTTAGTGCGGCCGAAAGCTCGGCGGCTGTACCAGCCGCTTCATCCTGGCGTTCGAACGTGTCCTGGGCGGCGGCGTTCCATTCAACCACCTTCTTTTCGCGATTCAGGACGAGATACCCACAGCCGATGCGGTCAAGCATGCCGGTGACGGATTCCATGCCGCGGCGCTTCGAGTCGCCGACATCGGCCAGCCTATCTGGCGTGCGCCCCGTCGTACGCGTTACGCAACCATATTTATTCCCCAAGACAACATACCGCCCGCCCGCAACGGTGTCGTTGCGCCTATCAATCAGAGACATTGTTCCTACCCCAAGCCCAGTGTTTCTACCCGACGGAAACTCTTCGATATCTCCTGCGTTTTTCCTTTGTCGAACGGATAGTAATCTGGTGTTTGGGTGTGGCAATCCGGCAGTGGTACTAGTTAGGCGGTTGCCTCCTAGCCTCGACGGACTAGTCCGAAAGATGTAGACTGGTTTATGGGATCGCGCTTGCGTAGGTTGGGTTTCGGCTTGCTGGGTACACCTTTAGCTCACGTGGCTTCAATATTGGTGCTTGTTGCCACGATTATATTCGAAATAAATGGCATAATTCATACTGGTCTTGGGCCAAGTTTTATTGAAACTATTCCGGCTATAATTGTCATCGTGTATCTTGAAGGTCGTCGAGCCGCGATCGCTGCGACGCTGGCGATCGCCGGCGCCGGCCTGTGGGCCCAGAACGTCCTTGGCGGTCGGATCTCCAACGAAGACTGGCTGCGGGCAATCTACCTTCTGGTGTCGGGTGGCGTGATAGCCTTTGTCTTTCACCGGCTCCGACAAGACCTGCGAAAGGCGGTGGAGGTCGCCGAGTCCAGGCTCGCTGCTGTCGAGGCGACCGAAGGCCGCTTTCGGTGGGCATTCGAACGTGCAGCCATGGGCTTTGCCAACGCCAATGAGAACGGTGAGCTACTGCAATCCAACAGACGGCTGTGTGAGCTGACGGGTTATACTGAAGCGGAGCTCGCCCAATTGCGGCTTGTGAGCCTCGTTCATCCCGACGACCGGGATTCGATGTTGATATTGATTGAAGGTCAGGGCAAGGCCACGACCCCTTCCGGTGCTGAGGTCCGTTTGTTGAGGAAGGACGGTACGACATTCTGGGCTCGAGTAGTCCTGTCTTCATCCCGGCCCGACGGCGTCCTTTCGGGGGGTATGTTCGTGGTTGTCGACGATATCTCGGAGCGACGAACGGCGCGCGAGGCGATCCGGGCGCAGAAGGAGCGGCTTTCTCTCGCGCTTTCTGCTGGCCGCTTGGGCACTTGGCAAATCGACCTCACCGATGGGACTGTCACAGGTTCCGACAAATTCTGGGACACTCTAGGCCTGCCTCCAGCCGCCAGCCGGCCCTTGCAAGATCTTGCTGCTGTCGTGCACCCGGCGGACTGGCCAAAGCTTGCAGCCACGACAGAACCTGCCTCCACTACTAATCACGATATCGAGATACGCGTCCGGCGAGCGGACGGTAACATCCGCTGGATAGCTCTGCGTGGGCGCGAGGAAAGACATGATGACCATCTGCTGCGCATCGGGGTAGCAGCTGACCTGACAGAGCGCCGGCAGACCACGCTGCTGCGCGCAGCGGTAAAGAAGCGGGAACGCGTAATGCTCGAACAACGCCATCGGTTCAGCAATCTTTTCCCGGTGATCACCGCGCTGGTAAAAATGGTCGATTTTCCCGAGAACAATGTCGCCAAATACAAGGAGGACCTGATCGATCGAATTCGAGCCCTTGAAGCGACTCATACGCTGCTTTCACGCCGCACCAGCGCTTCGGTGCTGCTCGACGATCTGGTTGTCCGGGAACTGCAACTCTACATGGGAACACGCGATATCGTGGTCGACGGCCCTGACATCATATTGTCAAGCGGTGCGGCAGAGAGCTTTGCAATGGTGGTTCATGAGCTGACGACGAACTCCGTAAAGCACGGCGCACTTGGCGAGCCAGGAGGCCGGCTTGCGGTTAATTGGTCCTTCGCTCCAGAAGGTGAGGGAAACGACGTTGTGTTCCACTGGGTGGAATCGGGCCGACGCAAGAAGGCCAAGATGATCGGCCGCGGCTTTGGTTCAATGATAATCGGGATCGATGGCGCACCCCTTATCGGCCACTCCTCCAAACTGGAGATATTGGACCACGGGTTGCGGTACTCGCTGCGCCTGTCACGGCATGAAATCGAATCCTAGCTCGCGTTTTTCGAAAGCCAATTCTGCAGCACAAGGGCTGCTTCGGTCCGGTTTCGCACTCCAAGCTCACGCATTATGGCAGCAGCATGGATTTTTGTGGTCGCTTCGGCGATGTCAAGATGGCGAGCGATCTCCTTGTTTGAATGGCCTTCCGCCATCAGCTTGAGGACATCCCTCTGCCTCAAGGTCAGCTTGCTAAGACTGCCGGTACCGGTCCGCGGTTGAGTTGAGGCTCTCTCGGGCGGGGGCGCGTGCAGCCCTTGGCCCGCAGAAGTCCGCGACAAGAGCGCCGGGACGTAGATGCGGCCTGACAGAATTTCGCTCACCGCCAAAACGACTTCTTCGTCTTTTTGCGACTTTACGATGTAGCCGTGAAGGCCGATCGACAGAGCCGTCAATATCTCCGAACGTGAATCGTTGCCCGAAACGATTGCGAAGCGCGTATCCGGGTATGTCGACAGAACGTCGGCGAGCACCTGCTGATTGAACAGCCCCGGCATATTCAGATCCAGGATCGCAAGATGTATGGGAGCTTGATCCGCCAAGAGGCTGACCACGGCATCGAAGCATGCAGCCTCAAATATCTCAATATTCGGAATGCCGGCGCTTAACGCCAGTCGCAAGCCGCGACGATACAGACCGTGATCGTCGGCAATGACGATTCGATACATTGCATTACCCCAACCCGTACTCGAGCCCAATGAACAAGGATAATTGGACCCTTGAAACATCCCTTACGATTGGGAGATCGATCGGTGAAAGGCATTCAGAAGCGTGGCCAACCACTCGTCGAACCAACCCAAGCAATGTTAGCAGAACCCGCGTATCGCTAACTATCACTTTTGCTAATGTAATACTAAATAGCGGAAAACTCTCCTGTTTTTTTTAGATGTCGTTTAACCATGTTGAATTAGCCCTACCTGGCGTTGTGGAACGTCCGATTCTAAATCTCGCTAATTCAGCCCCAACTAAGGAAATTTCGCTGGGATTTTCAGCGTCTTGCTGGAGTTCAGCAGACCGTTCCAGCAGTCGCGAAATCCTTGGTTTTGGCGCCTGGGAAGTCACGGACGTTTGAATATCTCTTGGCAGACATTGATGGCTACTCCGCCTGCTCGCCGCCGTCCGGGGCAGGCCTCAGCCTGACCGACCAACCTACCTTCAGCACGGCTATTGAACACCAGAAGTGTTGGATCGCTACCATTCGATTGCACGACGACATCCAGCCAACGGTCACTTACCGTTCCTCCTATGATGCTCGGATTGACGCGCGGGGGTCGGCAAAAATTTCAACCGATCTTCACGTTTGAAAAGACCCAAACGCGCCTTCCCGGACACCACCATCGACTTGGTATTAAATCAGGAGGATCGGATGAAAGCGGTTATTCAATGCGGCGGGATGGGAACGCGCCTTCGCCCCTTCACATCGGTCCTGCCGAAGCCCCTCATGCCGATTGGTGCTCGCCCCGTACTTGAGCTGCTTTTGAAGTGGCTGCGGCGCAATGGCATTGAAGACGTCTATATCACAACCGGATATCTCGGCCATCTTATCCGCAGCGTATGCGGCGATGGTTCGCAATGGAACCTGAAGATACGATACACTCAAGAAATGGAGCCGCTCGGCACCATCGGGCCACTCTCGCTGATCAGGGATGAACTGACTGAACCCTTTATTGTGCTCAACGGCGATGTTCTGACCGATCTCAGCCTCAGCCGATTCATTGCGGCACATCGCAAGCACAAGGATCCGGTAACGATCGCTACCGCCAACCGCCTGATCAAGATGGACTTTGGCGTCATCGACGAAGTCGACAATGCAGTCCAGATGTTTCGCGAGAAGCCGACGCTTTCTCATCTCGTGAGCATGGGGATCTACTGCATGAACCCCGATGTTCTGAAATTCATTCCATCGGGTATTGCATTCGGATTCGACGATTTGATGCTGCAGATGATGCAACAAGGCACGGTCGTGCATACCTACAAGCACGAGGGCCTGTGGCTCGATATTGGTCGCGTGGACGACTTCCAAAACGCCCAAGCCATTTCCTGGGAAGAGCAATCGGCTTCGATCGAGGTTGCCGCAGCAGCGGCCTGACAAATCACGTCACGAGTTCAAATCGCAAATAATAGTCTAGGAGGACATTATGCTCTTGGTCAGTGCCCCAATTTTGGGTGTCCCGGAGAAGGCAGCTCTATCAAAAGTCATCGATAGTGGCTGGCTGACCATGGGAGAGCAGGTGCGAGCCTTTGAACAGGCCTTTGCCAGCATGCATGGCGCAGAGGACTGTGTGGCGGTCAGTTCCTGCACAGCAGCACTTCATCTCATTTTGCACGGACTTGGTATCGGCCCTGGTGACGAAGTTCTGGTTCCCTCGCTCACTTTCGTGGCAACCGCGAATTCGGTGCTCTATGTCGGCGCCACTCCCGTCTTCGTCGATATCGAATCGGCCGACGTGCCGTTGATGTCGCTTGCGGAAGCGGAAGCCCGCTGCACACCGCGCACCAAGGCAATAATTCTCGTTCACTTTGCAGGGTACCTCGCCAATCGGGAACAATGGCAGAGGTTTGCCCGGGCCCGCGGATTGCACATCATCGAAGACGCCGCGCATGCTCCTGGCTTGAAGGAGGTAGGGACGTATGGCGTCGCTGCCGCCTTCAGCTTCTATGGCAACAAGAACATGACAACGGCCGAAGGCGGGGTTGTCATTGCCAAAGATCCCGAACTGCGCGAACGGATTCGCCAGGCCCGCGGGCACGGGATGACCACCGGAACACACCAGCGGCTGAACAGCCGAACTCCGCAATACGACGTGACCATGCTCGGCTTCAATTACCGCATGGACGAGATGCGGGCAGCAATTGGACTCGTGCAGCTGCAAAACCTGCAGGAATGGAATGAGATCAGGCGCATCCTGGTCGTACTTTATCGGCGGCTCATTGCAAAACATTGCCCGGCGGTGACAGTTCCGTTCAGCGAACCGCGCAAGTCCGCATACCACATCATGCCGATCCTTCTGCCGCGCTACGCCAACAGGCAAGACGTCATCGACGAATTGCGCACGCAAGGGATCCAGACCACCATTCACTATCCGCCGGTGCACCAGATGACGCTCTACCGCGAGCTCTCCCCGGGGACCCACTTGCCGCGCACAGACGACTTTGCTCAACGTGAGCTGACAATTCCACTTCACCCCCAAATTACTTCGCCCGTCGTCGAAGCGGTTGTGGAAGCTCTGGCAGCGGCGGTGAACAGCGGCGCTCAGGCAGGAACAGCCGCATGAATGCAACGGACCGATCCCTTCATCGGCGTTTCGTGCCAAGCTCAGCCCATGGGCTTGCGAGACGCTCGATCGACATAGCGGTAGCCAGTGCTGCTGTCATCCTATTCGCACCACTGATGCTGCTGATTGCAATTGCTCTTCTAGTCGAAGGCGGCCGTCCAGTTTTTTTTGCGCAGACACGCATCGGCGCAGGAGGTCGGCCCTTTCGCATGTACAAGTTTCGCAAGTTCGACGTGCGATGCGATCCTCACGGTCTCGCGCTGACTGTCGCCGGGGACAGTCGCATGACGAGAATAGGCCGGATCCTCGCCGCGACAAAGTTTGACGAGTTGCCGCAACTGTGGAATGTCCTCAGAGGCGAGATGGCAATTGTTGGGCCGCGACCGGAAAGCCTCGCCTTCGTGGATTGCTTCCATAGCGGCTCGGAGGCCGTTCTGGGATACAAGCCCGGCTTGCTCGGTCCATCACAGGTTCTTTTCCGGAACGAGGCCAGTTTTTACCCACAGTCGATGGATCCGCTGCTGTACTACCGGGAGGTGCTGTTTCCGGCCAAGGCCATGATCGACCTGTCCTATTACCCCCGACGCACGCTCGCATCCGACATTGTCTGGATGGCACGCGGTTTTCTGGCAATTCTTGGCCGGGTCCCGCCGCCGCCGAATGGGGCGCTCTGATGACCTGCAAGATCAGCGTGTGACATAGGAAAGAGGACAATCAGTCATGGGCTATAAGGGCAAAAAAGTTCTCATCACCGGCGCCGATGGATTTATCGGGTCGCATCTCACCGAAGCACTGGTTCGCGACGGAGCCGATGTCACGGCGCTGGCCCTTTACAATTCATTCGACAGCCACGGCTGGCTCGACGATTTGCCGGACAACATTCGAAGCCAGCTGAAGCTTGTCCGGGGCGATGTGCGCGACAGCGCATTCCTTAACAGGATCGTGCGTGGCCAAGCCGTCGTGTTCCATTTGGCTGCACTGATCGCGATTCCCTACTCATACGCGGCTGCGCAATCCTATGTGGATACCAACATCCTGGGTACGGTGAATGTTCTGGAAGCTGCGCGCCAATGGGAGACGGAGCGCGTGGTTCACACCTCGACAAGCGAAGTTTATGGCACAGCGTTAACCATGCCTATCAAGGAATCGCACCCGCTGCAGGGGCAGTCACCGTATTCGGCTTCCAAGATTGGCGCCGATATGATGGCGGAAGCCTACGCCAGGTCGTTTGACGTTCCCGTCGTGACGATGCGGCCATTCAACACCTATGGTCCACGGCAGAGCGAACGAGCTATCGTGCCGACCATCATCCGGCAGGCGCTCGACAACAAATGTTCAGCGATCATGGTCGGCGACACAAGCCCGATCCGTGACCTCACTTTTGTGGAAGACACCGCGGCCGCATTCCTGACTGCCGGTGTGGCTGATCTCGAATTCGGCCATGCGTACAATGCCGGAAGCCAACGCGCCGCGACGGTTGCAGATGTTCTGAAGCTGGTGCTCGAGTTGAGCGGCTCAAAAAAGCCCGTCCATCGAGACGAAGGCCGCCTGCGGCCGCAGAATTCCGAGGTCCGTGCACTGCTCGCCGATTCTTCGCAGTTCGAAAGCCAAACCGGGTGGCGAGCGCGGACCAGTCTGCACGACGGCCTGGAGCGAACCATCGAATGGTGGCGCGCCCGCCTTAGCGAAGGCCGGGTGCGCCGCGAGATGAGCTACATGACATGACCTTTCGTGACCGGCATCCTTTGGTGTTGTTCTTGTTTGCCGCTGTCGCATTCTTTGATCTGCATGTCGCCGGAGGTCAGGGGCGCAGCACGTCGACGTTGTTCGTTGCGACGCCAGCGATGGACATGCCCGACTACCTGCGCCCAGCCATCGATCCGGTAGTTGGCGCAAGCTTCACCCGCATCACCAAGCCAGGGCAGCTTGGCAACGGCGTCGCCTGTGGACATGATTATTGCAGCCACCGTTATTCAAGCGCCCAGGCCTGGAATTCGGATCAGAGCCTCCTTGTGATTACCAACGGCTGTAACGGCATGTGCTTCTTTGACGGGCACACCTATGCTCCCATCTTCATGCGCAATCGATCGGCTGAATGTGAATGGCACCCTCGAGACGCGGCGCTGATGATCTGCGTTCAGGGCCAGAAAATATCGACCTGGGCACCGCGGACCAATCGCGAGGACGTGCTCTTTGCTTCAAAAGATTATCACGATCTGCACTTCGGACCGGGCAAAGGCAACCCAAGCCGTGACGGAAACCGTATCGCCGTGCGTGCGGTTCGCAAGGACGGCGCCGAAGTTGTCTTTGCATACGATCTCAAGCTGCGGCAAAAGTTCGTCGATATCACGCTTGGGCAACTTCCTGGCGTCAATGACAACTGTTCGATTTCGCCGCTCGGCAACAACATCATTTGCATTCAGGAAGTGGCAGACGGCACCACCGAACAGGCCTTTATTTTCTCTGTCGACGGCACCCCGGGCCAGAGGTGGACACAACATCATCGGCCCGGCCATGGCGATATGACTGTCGATGACGATGGAAGCGAAATCTACGTCGGCATCAGCAAATCCGATCCAGACAAGTTTCAGGTGATCAAGCGCCGGCTGTCTGACGGCAAGGTGACTTCCCTTATGAAGTATGGCGAGGCAATGCATGCTTCGCTGCGCGCCTTGGACAAGCCAGGCTGGGTGTTCCTGAGCTATGGCGGCTATCCTGATGAGGTCTCGAGCCGTCCTGAAATGGCCCCCTATGCACGAGAGGTGATCGCGCTGCGCCTCGATGGTAGCGGAGAGGTTCGGCGCATAGCGCAAACGCGAAATATTGATTTTGACTACCGAAGCGAGACCCACGCCTCGCCGTCCCCTGACGGTTCGCAGGTGATCTGGGCCAGCAACTGGGGCGTGCCCGGCGGGCCTGTCTATGACTTCGTCACCCGAGTCGATTGGCCGGAAGAGGCGACATCCAACTAGTGGAGATTGTGACCATGGCGTTCATGAGTAGAACCATTCTTGTAGCGCTCGGTATGCTGGGCGCCATCGATATGGCTGGCGCCGCGGACGTGCGAAGTGCCTACAAACTTTCTCCCGGCGACATCGTCGAGATCGGAATTTCGTCCATTCCTGAACGGACCCAGCGTGCCGTAATCCAGATGGACGGTACCATTGCGCTTCCCGAAGTCGGGATGGTGGCCGTCGGCGGCCTGACGCCGGCGGAATTGCAGGCTCGCATGGAAACCATCCTGCCTACCAAGATATTTCACCAGCGCCTGCCCGATGGGCGAGAGCAGATGATCGTCATCAAGCCAGGCGATGTGACGGCGATAGTCGCGGAATATCGTCCGATCTATGTGACTGGTGACGTGCTCACTCCGGGCCAGCAGGCGTATCGACCGCTCATGACCGTGAGACAGGCCGTGGCGGTGTCTGGTGGTGTCAGCCTTTTGCGATCGCGGACAAACCAGGCTGGTCCCGACCCGGTGGACCTGCAGCGCGACTACGAGTCGCTTTGGGGGGAATACACACGAGATTACTTCCATAGTGCTCGCGTTCGCGCCGAACTGCAGGATCAGGTGACTTTCGACATGCAGCCGCCTCAAGGCTCACCCTTGTCTGCAGCTTTCAGTTCGGCAATTGCCAAGGCCGAGGCGGAAGGGCTGAAGATTTCCCTCGACAACTTCCAGCAGGAACAAAGCTACGTAGATCAGGGTGCCAAGGATGCGGCGGCACAGATCGAGGTTCTGACAAAGCGTGAGCAGGTCGAGAGCGATGGTGTCAAGGCGGATGAAGAGGATCTGGCGCGGGTGACGAAATTGTTCCAGGCGGGCAATCTGACCAGCAACAGGCTCGCCGACGTCCGGCGCTCCGTCCTTCTGTCCTCCAACGGGGTACTCCAAACATCGGTAGAACTCATGAGGGCGCGGCGCCAGCAGGAGGACTATCGCAGACAGCGCGAGCGCAATGACAATGTGCGCAGGATCGGCTTGCTGACCGAGCTCAAAGATACCGACGTGCGACTTGCCGATACCACCGCCAGGCTTCGCGCCGCCAGCCAGAAGTTGCAGCCCACTGGTGCATCCGCCATGCCGCTGCCAGTTGCCGGCGAAACGATTCGGGCTCAGATCACGATCGTGCGTAGGGTCGGCGAAGAATGGCGCAAACAACCTGCCGAAGAAGACACCGAGGTGACACCGGGAGATACGATCGAGGTGCGGTTCACCAGCGGTCTCGAAAATGTGGCAGTCCAATAGCCCTCACTCGGGCGACAGCCAGGTTGAGGGAATGCCTTATTGTTTGAAGGCTCTGGAGAACTGGTCTGTAAGAGGCTTCAACAGATATGACCAGACATTGCGCTCATCGGTGCTTATGTGGACCTCGGCCGGCATGCCTGGTTTGAGTATTTTCTGTCCCGTCAGGCAGGTCGCCTCATTGTCCACGTTGATGCGCGCCGAGAAGTACGAAAGCTGACGTTGCTGATCCTTGATCAGGTCGGCAGAGATGCGCTTGACGGAGCCTTCGCAAACGGGGGTCGTTCCGACGTCAAAAGAAGGAAAGCGGATTGAAACCCGCTGTCCTGGGTGAACATCATCCATGCGGGTTGGAGGAATGAGAGCATCCACGACGAGATTGTCAGTATCGGGCACAACCATCATGAGCACTTCCCCAGCGCCAATAACGCCTCCGACCGTGTGTATCGAGGATTCCTGTATGGTCCCCGTCTGCGGGGACCGGATATCGGTCCTGGCGAGTTCGTCGTCCGCCACTATCTTGCGCTCTTCGAGCTCGGTGCGCTTCGCCTCCGTTTCGCGGAGTTCACTTGTCACGTCGCTGCGCATCTGCTCGTCGAGTTGAAGCACCTGCAGGTCAGTTTCACTGATGTGAGCCTGCACCTCGGCGATTGCTGCGATAAGTCGTCCGGACTCGCCGCGGGTTCGGCTTTCTTCCAGGCTGACATTGCTCAGTCGCTCTTTGGACACCAGCTTCCTGTCGTAAAGCGATTGGACGTCGGCAAGGCTGTGAGCCAACAGATCCAGAGAGTTCTCCGTCGCAGCCTGCTGAGCCTTGAGGCCGTCGATCTGGTGCCCCAGTTGCAGTGAACGGCTTTTCAACTGCGCTTTCTGGCCGGCCAATGCGGTAGCACGGCTTTCGAACACAGCCCGCTCGCCATTGACAAGTGCCGCCACCTGCGGGTTGCCCATTCGCACCCGAAGGCTGGGTGGAACCTGCATTTCCGGCAAACCCTGTCGCTCGGCTTCCAACCGCGCCAGGCGGATGGTGGCGCGGTCAAGATCTTCACTGACGATCTGCAGGTTTGACCGTGTCAACGTGTCGTCGAGCCTGACCAACACGTCGCCGGCACGCACATGGTCCCCATCCTGGGCGAAGATGCCGCCGATGGTGCCGCCGGTTCGATGCTGGACTTTCTTTATATTGGTTTCGACGACCACAGTGGCCGGCGCAATGACGGCACCGGCAATCTTGGTCAACCCCAGCCAAAGTCCTCCGCCGACAATCAAAAGGAGCGTGGTCGCCAAGCCCAGAAACAGGTTGGCTCGAATGCCATCCGGCTGTTCGGTTAGATCCGTCCCGATCCATTGGCTTGCGCCGGCAGCATATGTGGAAATGGTCGCGTCAGACACGGGGCAATTCCTCAAGCATGACCGCCTGCACTTTTCTGCAACGGAACGACTGTTGGCCTCTCCGGATTTGGGAAGGGGCGGATCACATTTGCCAGGACATCATCACGCGAGCCAAAAGAGTGGACCATGCCGTTGGACATGACGAGCACTTGATCGATGTTGACGAGGGCAGAGGGGCGATGCGCAACGACGATCACGATGCCCCCGCGCTGGCGCACCGCCATGATCGCTCCTGCCAAAGCCGCGTCGCCGTCCACATCCAGATTGGAATTTGGTTCGTCGAGAACGACAAGAAACGGATCGCCATACAATGCCCTCGCGAGCCCGATCAGTTGCCTCTGGCCAGCCGACAGGGCCGCTCCTCCTTCTCCGATGCGTGTTTGAAAGCCTTCCGGCAAACGCATGATCATCTTGTCGACCCCTGCTGCCCGGGCGGCTGCCATGACACCTTTAGGGTCGCTCCCGCCTCCGAACCTGGAAATGTTGTCGGCAACTGATCCGTCAAACAGTTCGACGTCCTGTGGCAGGTAGCCGATATGAGCGCCGAGCAGTTCGGAATCCCACTGATCGAGCGCCGCCCCATCCAGTCGGACCGTTCCTCGAAGGGGCTTCCACACCCCGACCAAACCGCGAACGAGCGTTGTCTTCCCGGATCCGCTCGGGCCGACAACCGCCATCCCGGCGCCACTCGACAAGCGGAAGCTTACATTGAGAACAGTCGGCTTCTGTGCGCTTGGTGGCGCTATCGTCAATTCCTCAACGGAGAGCTGTGCTTGCGGCCGTGGCAGCTCCATAGGGGCCTTTTGGCTGCCGAAAGCATCCAGCGCAGCCGCCAGGTCGCTATAGCTTCGGCGGGCAGCCAGAAACCCTCTCCAGTTCGCAATCGCCACATCGACCGGCGCCAGTGAGCGGCCTAGCAATATGGAAGACGCGATAATCACGCCTGGCGAGGCCTCGCCCCCGATCACCAGGTAGGCGCCCAATCCGAGTACACCTGATTGCAAGGCCATTCTGAGTGTTTTCGACAGCGATCCTGTTGCGCCCACAATATCGGACAGCCGTTCCTGGTTCTTGAGATACGCATGGCTGACCTCACTCCACCGCCGACCGAGCCGGGCTGAGAGACCCATCGCTTGAACGACCTCTGCATTGCGGCGGCCGGAATCTGCAAGAACGCGTTGCGCGATCAGTGTTTCAGATGCACGAGCGGCGGGTCTGCGGCCTATGATTTCCGCCGCCACCGTCAAAATCACGACAGCAGCGGCGCCGGCGGTTGCCAGCAGCCCAAGGGAAGGGTGCAACAGATAAATGACCACCAAATAGAACGGTAGCCATGGGGCATCGAAGACAACCGTCGGCCCCAAGCCGGAAAGAAAGCCGCGCAGTTGGTCCAGGTCGCGAAGCGGCTGCACCCGGTTGCCGTCCTGCCCGGCAAGAAGAGGCAGTGACAGTGAAATGGTGAAGGCTTTTTGCTGCAGGTTTCGGTAGAGTCGATTGCCTATGCGAACCAACAGGCGAAGCCGTACGAAATCGAGCAGCCCGTAAATGGCATAAAGGCCCAGCATGCCGATCGTGAATCCGATGAGTGTCGGAACGCTCTGCGAGGGAAGCACACGGTCATAGACCTGCAGCATATAGACGGAGCCGGTCAGTGCCAGAACGTTTATCACTGCCGAAAAGAGGCCAATACCAACCAGCCCAGGCCCACAACCCAACATGGCTGAGCGTAAATCTTGCGCGCGCTGTTCCCTCACGACATGCGATCTCGCACGCCAGCATGTCGCATGGTGTCATAGCTTCCGCAGGTGTTGGACAAACTCTTGCCTCTCGTTGCCCCGCCCACTCCCGAAAACATTACGCCCAGCTAACGTTCGACAAATTTGAGAGAAATGCAGCGAAATCGTGACGCTGAGCCGTAATATCGCTAATTGGCCTGCCAAGCTGGGGGATAACCGGCCTGGGAGGGCGAATGCCTGCCCAGGCAGATCACGTCGTCAATTCGCATGGTTAAAGTCTGTCGGATCGCGACAATGAGTGAATCCGACCGAAAGTCTGGTTCAGGCCTCTTTCTTCATGTGACCGACGACCACTCGGCCCTCTCCGTCCTCATTCACGACCGCGTGAATCTTCTCGTAGGCCTTGGAGCGTTCGAGCAGACCCATGACTTGTCGATCCTGGCCAAGACCGACTTCGAAGAGCAGGATACCAGCGGGACGCAGATAACGTGGAGCGTCCTTGATCACGCGCATGTGGATGCTCAGGCCATAAGGACCAGCCGCAAACGCCTCACGCGGCTCCAGGTCCGTCAGGTGTGCGCGGTCGCCCTCGAGCCGCTTTTCCGAAATGTAAGGCGGATTGCAGACGATCATGTCGACCGTGCCGTCAAGCTCCAGGCCCGAAAAGGCCTCGAACAAGTCGCCCTGAAGCACAGACACGCGGTCTGCCAGCCCATGATGGGTGATGTTGCGGCGCGCGGCCTCGACACATCCATCAGTTAGGTCGCTCGCCCAGATGCGAGAAGCGGGAGCATGGTGCGCGATGGCACACGCCAGATTGCCGGCGCCGCAGCACATGTCGACAATGCGAGGCGCCGCCATGTTCAGCTGACGCAAGGCAGTGAGAGCGGCCGTACCCAGCAACTCCGTCTCCGGTCGGGGCACGAGTGCCCCGGGTGCGACGAGCAGTTCCAGCCCCATGAAGATGGTGCGGCCTTTGCTGTAGGCGTCCGCGACACTGATTTCGTGGCTCACGACAAACCCACCTTCCCGATGTTGCCGTTGCATAAAACTTTGATAATCAGTTCGTTTTTCGGATGACGTACTGCGCAATCCCCTGAATGGAATCGAGGTTCTCAGGCAGCAATTCGCTGTCCTCGACGATGATTCCGAACGTTTCCTCGATGAAGCCGATGACCTCAAGCACTCCCGTCGAGTCGACGATGCCTTGGTCGAGCAGAGACGTCTCGCTCTCCAGGGCCTCGGCGTCGGCCACGTAGAAATTCGACGCCAGGAAACCGCGAATTTGCTCCCTGTAGATTTCTATTCTGTCCTTGCTAGCCAACATCGAATTATTCCTCCAGTTCTACAACATAAAGCCAGGTCAAATTCCCACACAATCAGCTCATGACAGAGCCGTTTTCTTCAGTTTTCCCGTGTCCGTCATTGGCAAGCTGGCTACAACAACGATCGACTTCGGGACCATGAAATTTTCCAGTCGTTTCTGGCACTCTTTCTGCAGTTGTTTTTCGCCGATGGTTCTTCCTTGCTCCATGACGACAAACGCCTTCACCGCCTGCCCGAGAAGGTCGTCAGGAACGCCGATGACTGCGGCTTCCCGGACCCCCGGAATATCCATCAACACGTTCTCCACCTCCTTCGGCGCGACCTTCTCGCCTCGGGATTTGATGATCTCGTCACCACGGCTCACGAAGTAGAGGTAGCCCTCCGCATCAATCCGGCAGTAGTCGCCGGTGTACAGGACCTGCTCGCCCGGCAGAGGGCCGGGTTTGAGCTTTCTGGCGGTCGCCTCCGGCTTGCCCCAATAGCCTTTCATGACCGTCGCGCCGCGGATGACGAGTTGGCCAACGACGCCGGGGCCGACCCGTCGATCGTCCTCGTCGACGATCCACATTTCCGTGTTCGGAATGGCGATCCCGACACTCAACGGCTTTCGCTCGAGATCCTCCGGCGGCAGATAAGTGCAGCGCTTGCATTCGGTGAGGCCATACATGGAATAGATGCGTGCGCTCGAAAACAGCTCCTGAAGCATCAGAATGTGCTTGAGCGGGAGAGCTGCCGCCGTGTTGGTGACATAGCGGATGCTCGAAAAATCCTGATCTTTCAGCGATTTGAGCTCCGACAGGGCAGCGAAGATAGTGGGCACGCCGGGGAACCCAGTGACCCGCTCTTGCTTGATCAGTCCAAGGATCTGCGCCGGGAACGCAAATGAACGCTCGAGCACCAGCCGGGCGCCGGTGCGAAACGCCATGAGCATCTGGTACAGTCCGTAATCGAAGGCCAGCGGCAGGACATTGAGGATCACTTCGTCCTCGCCGAGCTCAAGGTACGAGGCGATCGATGTGCACGCCGTCATCATGTTCCTGTGCGTCAACATCACGCCCTTGGGCTCGCCTGTCGACCCCGATGTGTAGATGATGGCGGCCAGATCGATGTCAATGCAGCGGCGCACCGGCGCCGCGCCGTGGCCGGCAACCGCAACGTCCCAACGCACCGCATTGGGCAACTGCATCAACTCGGCGTCATCGATAGGCCCGGAGACGATAACCCGGCGTAGTGACGGGCATTTGCGCGCGGGCTCGCTGAAGACCGAATGCAGGTGCTTGTCCGTTATCAGCGCCGTCGGCAGGCAATCGTTGAGCAGGTAATCAAGCTTATCGCTTTTGGTGAGCGGGTTGACGATGCACACCACGGCATTCGCCTTTAGCACCGCCCAGAAACTGACGACGGTCTCGACGGTGTTGTCGGCAAAGATCATCACACGATCGCCGCGTATCACCCCGGCGTCTGCCAGATGTTGTGCGACAGCGTTGGCGCGTGCCTCGATCTCGCCATAGGTCAGACGTTGCCTTCCGCAGACCAAGGCCACCTTGTCGCCGAGCCGGGCGGCGGAGTGGCTTAGGTAGTCGTGCAACAGCGGTATCGCGCCATGCATCATGCCAACACCTCTTCCCGACGCTCGTGGTCAACATCGACGCTGAGCTCAATCTTTCGCGTGGTGCCAGGACGAGTGGCGATAAACTGCTGGTGAAGGAGTTGGGTCGACAGAACGCCGACCAGCGCCATGTTATCGGAGTTGGACAGATCTCCGTCGACCGTCCTGGCCTGACACTTGCCGAGCAGGCGCGCGACCGACTTCGGATCGAAGACGTTTGCCTCTCGCACCGCCGTCTCCGAAAGCGCTTCACGGACATAGGCCGGGGCATCATCGGCGATGAAGCATAGAGCATTCGGTGCCCGGTACGGCTGCTTCTTGCGGGCCACGACTTCGGCCGGCAGAACGGGTTGCGCCACCCGCTTCAGCACATGCTTTTCGTCCAGGACGCGCAGCTTGTATTCGGCCGGAAGCGAATTCGCGAGTTCTACAACATCATCATCCAGGAACGGGAACCGCCCCTCGATGGAGTTCGCCATCAGCATCCTGTCCCCTTGCGACGAAAGCAGGTAGCCCGACATCAGCGTTTGGACCTCGAGATACTGGTCTTGTGCCAGCGGCGCCCAGCCCGAAAACTCCGCGGGCAAACGGGCTAGAAGCTCAGACACCGTATTGCGCTGTTCTGTCTCGGCCCGCATATCGGTCGAGAATAATCGCTTGACGGCGCTGGTGGTGCGCCAGCGCGTATCGTGCGCAAAGCCTGGCCCATCATAGGCCTGGATATCGCGCCCGAAAAACTGCCGAGCCATCGCTTGCTGATGGACCGGCGAACGGGTGAGATACGGATAGAGCCGCTCCAGCAGCCGCGCGCGTCGCGTCGACTCTGGCTGGCGTCCCCAGAAACGGCGCACCTTGCCTTCCCTGAAAAGATCGTAGCCAGCGAACATTTCGTCAGCGCCTTCGCCCGTCAGCACGACCTTGATGCCATGCTTGCGCACCAGCCTCGAGAGCAGGAGCAGGGGCGCCGGCGCCGTCCTGAGGATTGGACGCTCGGTGTGGTAGATCACCTCAGGAAAGATATCGGCAATGTCGCTGCGCGAAACCACCACCTCGTGATGCTCGCTGCCCGTCGCGCCAGCGACCAGCCGCTGGTAACGGGTCTCGTCATATTCGGCGTCGTCAAAACGCAGCGAGAAGGTCTGGAAGCGGTTTCCTGCGATGCCTCTTCCCAGCATGGCGACAAGAGAGCTGTCGAGTCCGCCGGAAAGGTAACAGCCGACCGGCACATCTGCCTGCTCAATCCTGAGCGACGTCGCGGACTGCAGGGCGCTACGCACCTTGTCGACTGCATCATCGAGCGAGCCGGCAAATTCATGATGCGAGCCGGAAGCGTCGGGATAGCAAGGTTTCCAGAAGGCCCGCTCGCGGACAGTGCCGTTCTCGTAGATGCGGACATGCCCTGGCTTGAGTTCGCTGACCCCCTGGAATACGCCTTGCGGCGGAACCACCGTCCAGAGCGTGAAAGTCTGGTCGATGCCGGCTGGATCGAAGGCTCTCGGCACAGCCGCTTCAGCCGCAAAAATGGCTTTCACTTCGCTGGCGAAATAAAGGCGACCAGCATGCTCGCAAAAATGCAGAGGGCAGATGCCGAAACGATCACGCGACAAAACCAGACGACCGGCCAGCGAATCCCAGATCGCGACCGCCCATTGCCCATTCATGCGCTCGAAGGCGGCCTCGCCCCACGCGCGATAGGCGTGGATGACCACCTCGGTGTCGCTGCGGGTGCGGAAGCGATGGCCGAGTGCGACCAGCTTTTCCCTGAGCGCGACATAGTTGAAAATCTCGCCGTTGAAGACGATCCACGTTGTACCGCTGGTGTCGGCGAGCGGTTGCTGACCGCTCGACAGGTCGACGATCGACAGGCGGGCATGGGCCAGGCCCGCGCGTTTGTCGCGGTAGAGGCCACGTTCATCCGGGCCGCGGTGAGCGAGCGAGCCCGCCATGCGCAGCAGCGCCTCACGCGACGGGGGTGCCGCAGCAGCGCTCAGCGCCACGATTCCGGCGATGCCGCACATCCGGTCAGCCCTCGTCCATTGCAGTGACCGGCAGAGGTCTGGCGTGAAGGTAACGCGCTGCGCGCCGCTTGCTTTCGATGTCCTTGAAGACTTTCTGGACCTGGTCTTCGGTGAGGCCGGCAACCGTGGCGACCTCGGCGGCGGAAATGCCGTGGTTCACGCCGTAGAGGCACAAGTCCGTCAGGTGGTAAGGCAATGCGAAATAGAATTCCTCCTGACTCTGCGCCATGGAGAAAGTGTCCGTGGTCGGCGGTCTGCTGCGAACCTCCGGGTCTATCCCAAGGTATTCCGCCAGTTGATAGACTTGCGTTTTGTAGAGGTGAACGATCGGCAACACGTCGGCAATGCCGTCGCCCTGTTTGACGAAGAAGCCCTGGTCATGTTCCAGCCGATTTGGCGTACCCGCCACCGCGAAGTTGAGACGGTCCGCGTGATAGTACTCCGTCATCTTGCGCACCCGCTGCTTGTAGTTGGTGGCGGCGACGATCTGCAGATAGGCTGCTGGCGACAAACGAACGGTGTCGATATTGCCCTCGGGGTCTTCGACCGTGAGGCGTGTTATGTTGAGGCCGTTGCTCTCAAGGACGGATGCCATCACCAGCTTGCATTTCCAGCCGTCGCCATAGGCCGGAACGACGGTCCTGATTGCGTCGACCTGGCGGGAATAGGCGCCGATCCCCTCCAAGGCCGGCGTGATGTCTTCAAGGATCGAGTCTATGCCGAGTTGCGCTGCCACCGTGCGGCCAAGCCTTAGCGAGTCCCCTGAGGAATGGAGCTCCGGCATGAATATGCCGAGGACCTTGTCTTTCCCGAACGCGCGAACGCTAAGGGCCGCGACGACGGAGCTATCGATCCCGCCGGAGAGTCCGACAACCACCCCTCGGCGCCGGAGGGTGCCGAAGACCTGCTGGCGCAAGATTTCAATGATGCGATCGACCTCCGCACGAGGATCGAGCACCAGCGTATCCTTGCCGAATCCTGAGATCACGTCGATGACCTGTCCTCCCCCTGGCGAAACTCTTCTGGCAGATAAGTCCGCGCCACGGCCGCCTCGATGAGGGGACGGTTCGAGGCGACATGAGGTTCTGAGACCATATCGATATGGCTGCCGACGATGGGAATTACATCCAGGTCGGCGAAAGCACTGTCCCAGCCAATGGCTCGAGGCATTCCTGGCCGAGCGCAACGGAATAGGGTGCCCGTGATTGGCAGTGTCGGCTTTGGCATCTGCAGCCACTGCCAGAAGGCTCGGGCTCTCAAAACTTCCTGAAGTTCCAGTTTGGCCCTGAAGCTTGTCGCGTTGAACTTATCCTGTGCATACCGGTCGAGCATGCGAGCGACTTGCGCCTCGTAGCCCATCCTGACCGTGACCTTTGCAAGAGCACGGCAAGCCATCCGGTAGGCCGTGATGCGATTGGTTCGGATTCGATGGTATGTGCGGGTAATTGTCTCCCGATAGGTGCTCCGTTCGCCGAGAAGGCTCGTGTCAAGGATGCCCAGAAATTTCACGGTTCGTCCGACAGCCAGCAGCCGCGAAGCGACTTCAAAAGCAACAACGCCGCCGAGTGAATGGCCGAGGAGGCGTACGTTACCTGCAGGCTGGGCGCGGTTTATTTGAGCGAGTGCGGCGTCGGCCATGGCGCCGACAGTATTTTCGCCCTGCAATATCATCGCCAGGGCAGGATATCGGACCGGGACTACTCGCGCCGTCTTGCCCATAGAGGATGCGAAGGCGGCAAGGCTTGGGCCGTAGCCAACCGACCCAGGGAGCAGAAAAAGAATTGGAACGTGGTCCTTGCGCGCATTGGCTTGCTGGTTGCCCGCCTTTGCCGTAGCAACCGCCCTTACCATCTCGTCGAAGGTCATCCCGACGGTGAAGGCTTCGAGGTCGAGTTCCTGTCCAATGACACCCTCGATTTCCATGACGCAGTGCAACAGCTTCAGCGAATCGCCGCCTGCATCATCCCAACGCCCGGCGGCGACGCGGGTATTGAGAATTTTGGTCCAGGCCCGCTGCACCACCTGATGGACATTCTGCTCGCGTCCGGCATTCGAGACCTGCGGAGTCGGGGCTGTCCTGATGCTTGCACTGTCCAACGCGGCAAGCCTCGCTATGTCGACCTTTCCGTTCGGCATGCGTGGAATTTCGGTCAGCGCATGCAACCTCAAGGGACATAGAGGTGGGGGCAGAGTCATTCTGACAAGCTGGCGAAGGTCGTCGGAAAAGTTGGAACTGGCCGGGCCACGAGGTACTGCGAAAGCGACGAGTTCGGTAGCCGCTGTCACAATAGTCACGGCGTCCTGGACAGAGGGCACGCTGCGCAATACCTGTTCCAGCTCTGCCGGTTCGACGCGTCGGCCATTGATCTTTATCTGGCGTCCCTTGCGGCCGACGACCTGAAGCAGGCCATGCTTGTCCAACTGGACGAGGTCCCCCGTTTCAAAGATGCGGAGGCTGGGATTGTTTGGATCCGAAGCCACAGGCACGACTGCGCCGTTTTCCCAATGGCCAAGCAACACATATGGGCTTCTTATCACGAGCTCTCCGGTCGTGCCCGGCGGGACGCGCCGTCCCTCGTCATCGACAATCGCAAATGTAATTCCTGGAAGGAGCCAGCCCACCGGCACCGACGCGCCTTGCTCTGGCCAGTCGTTCGGCAAAAACCATTGTGAGCCAGTGGTCTCGGTTGATGAGTAACCGATCTGGACGAGGCAGTCGCTCGAGACCGCTTGGCGCAGCAGCGCAATATCAGCCCACGAAACCTTCTCGCCGCCAATTCGAGCGACCCTCAGTGTGCGGAAGGCATCCTCTGACCTATTTGCCAAGAGTGCGCGCAGCAGCGCCGGCACCAAATAAGTGACCGTCACGCCTTCGGACTGGATCCGGCCCAGAAGGGCGCGCAAGCCTATCGCTTCGACCTCGACAAGATGAAGGGTGGCACCTGTGAGAAGGGCAGCGAGCACCTCCCGGCATCCAGCGATCGTGGCTGGCCCCGTCAGGGGCAAGAAGACGTCAGTAGAGTCGATGTGGCATGCGTCGACATATTGCTGAACACGCCACAGAAGACTGCGCTGACTGTTGACAATGCCTTTGGGGCGCCCGGTGCTACCCGAGGTATAGAGCACGATTGCCGGCGAATCGACGGAGACGGAAAAGGACTGGGGTATCCGATCGATTTTCGGTATAGCGCGGGGCACGACATCGATCCAACGGACAGCTTGCGGCAGACCCGTCGGGCGCATGTCGCCATCGCCTATGACAGCCGATAGCCGCGCCGCAGCCACGATTGCATTGATTCTGGAGTCGGGATCCCTGGTGTTCAGTGGTACCGAAGGTCGCCCGGCAGCCATACTTGCCAGCATTGCCAACGGGTAGAAGGCCGAGTTTGCTTGAAGGATCCCGACTGCCTGTCCATCGGGAACAATGGTGGCGATTTGGCTAGACAGGGCCTCAACGGCCGACAGAAGTTCCGAGTAGGTAAAGCGATTGGTTCCGTCGCTGACTGCGAGCTTTTCGGGATACTGCCCGGCGATGCTTCGCAGATGATCGAAGACGGCAGTATCGGCAAAGTCCGTGCCCATCCGACGATAAGGACGCAGAACGGGACCGCCCAGATCGAGCGCATATTCTGGCACGTTCGACCATGTATCGGAGGCCGCTGGTTGAAAACCCGACTCTGGATCCTCAATTACCCTTTCAGATCCGAAATTGGCTGGTGACATGGCTGGCTCACGCTGAGATTAAGGTCACTTATCGCCGCCCGTCTAAATCTTTTCATCGATCATTCTGATGATGCTGAGAAATACTCGCGGCCGATGTGTTCGCTGGGCTGGCCGGGCGCCGTCCGTTGCGGCTAGTGATCAGACGCCAGGCGTAATCGATGCGGTCCAACCAGCCGATCGAGCTAGACGAGATTGTCGTCAACACGGTCGATGGCCAGTGCAGCCGACACCTCAAGCCTTCGCTAGAGCAATTCCAGGAAAAGTGTGTGCGGTTTTCCGTCCGGAAATTGCGTAAAAACAAAAAGATAGAGCGGTTCGCCGTTTCCGTGAAACGGTGAAACGCTCTAGCGCAAGCAACACCGTCTATCGCCCATCGTGTGGGCAATTCGGGACACGTCTCAAACGCGAAGTTTTGAGAATTGTTGGCGACGTGTGGCCTGCGCTTTGCTACCCCTGAGCGAACCCGGCATCCACCACACACTTATCGCAGTGCGCCAGCCAGCCTCGTTATCAAGCCCGCGACGACCAGGCCGCAGATCATGCCCGCGCCGTCGGCAAGCCAATCGAATACATCCCTGTCGCGCGCTATCAATTGCGTGCCCTGAAGAATCTCGATCGCGGCACCTATAAGAAGCAGAAAAACAACCAGCTTTGTTTTTTGCTCGGGCCAGCCGAGGCTGCCAAGGGCCGCCAAAACCGCGAAGGCGGCAGCATGGTTGAGCTTGTCATGATTGGACGTGAAGGCCATGTCGAGAATCTCGAGGAGCCGCTCAGGCAACAGCGCGAGCAAGAGAACACCCACCAAAGTAAACGGAAAGGCCGTCCTTGCGACGATCGGATAAGAGTCTACGCGCAACAATCGGCATTAATCCTTGATCCGAGATTGCTGCAGCCATCGATGGCGCAGCGTTAACTGGCGGCAGCAATTTTCAGCTTCCGTCCTCCAGCGTGCCGACGCATCGGCCAAATGAATGACGATCCCTGCGTTGGTCAAATTCACAATGAGCGGTGAACAGGTTCGATTCCACCAGGCGCTTCTCGCAAACCATGGCCGTGCGCCTGGGAACCGATTGCTGTCTGCCGGCGCCGGTCAGAGATTTCACGATCTCGAGGACACCTGCAACCCACACGCTCGGCACTTGAGCGAACTGCCTTCCTCGATGCTGCCTTGATCCAACATGGGCTCTTGTCTTCCATGGAGCATCCAACAGCGCGGGCATTGAGCCACCCCCTCAACAATGGGCTTGTAGGTGTATACGCGCGAACCTGCAGCGGCGTTGTTGTCGAGATCGGCTCTCAGTTTTGCCCTGGCTTCGTCATGCAGGGTTAGCTCGCGACGCAGTTCGTCAGCCCTTGTGTGCTTGTCGATCGAGATCCGTTCGGCCTCAGATTTTAGCGTATCCCTAACACCGACCATTGCACGATCTCCCCGCCCGTACGTTCCTGTGTGCTGGTGCATTCAAAGATCGCAAACGTGTCAGAGACGTCTTGGTTGATTGCAATAAAACCTGAGGTCGTGCCGGATGCCGCCGCTGTTTAATCCGAGTCCGCAGTGCTGGTGATCCTGAAACCATCACAATGTGGAGAACTTCACTTACTCCAACATGTACCCTGCGCTATCTTCTTCGAGTGGAGCCACGACTGTCCTGCATTTGCAGGGGGCCCAGCGGCTCGCGTAGGGACTGGGCAGCGGTTGGCCGCTGGGCCTAACCGGCGGGCATTGGGGCGCCGGCTGACCAATTTATGCATCCGGGCGAAATGCGAGCGAAACATGCGAACGAATTACGTGAGCGACGGAATTCAGGACAGCGGTGCTTCGCTATCTTCGGCAATCGCTACGGCAGGTGAGCTTTTTGCGTTTGGCGGTAGCTAGCGATCGGCGAAAACGGCTTCAGCCAGTCATGGGTAAGTCACTGGGAACCAGGAACCCGCCTTCCAGCAACTCCAAGGCATCCAAGGCTTCGTCGTCTTGCAAATGGGCCAAGGGAACGCCGTCTATGTGGACAACGTTCTGGTCGTCTACGTCGTAGACTTCCCACAATTTGTCCGCGCCTCTTCGGATGGTGTGTCGTCGTTCGATGGTGTGTCGTCGTTCCATGAGCGGGACCATAGGGGCGGCGGTTGAAATTGGGTAGGAACAAAACTGGGGCAAACAAATTATAGTAGTGGAAAACTTAACCGTCTTGATTGTGTCTGCCGACAAATGCAACCTGGATAGTCCGCCGTGAAGGTGAGTAATCACGCGCAGCTGAAGTGACCTGAGGAGGTTCGATTGCGGATATTGAGACCACAAAGCCTGGGACCAAGAACGGTTTCGCAGTGAGCGTGCGGGGCTTGAACTTTCTGCAGAGATGGATGGACGACAATCTTCCGCACCATTCGTCATCTGATCCAAATTTGGCGCGAGGCCTTGCGGAACGAGCAACCACAGATGCAAGACAGGCGGGAATTCCACCCGAAGAGATTTCAGAGGAGGTGGGTAGCCTGTTCACGACCATGCTTGAGGCGCTCGAAAGTCGCGACCGCGAAGTTGGCTGAGAATGGCGATATGCTCGGCAGAGCGTCCGCGGCCAGCCATCCGTCGGGGACCTGACGCCGGTGCAATACGAAACGGATGCGCGGCCCGGCAAAACTGGCGATCAAGCCGCCAATACAAAACCAGGCGATCAGGCGGTCCGCCGGACCGTCCCTGTCAATTGTCGCTCCGCACGGCGCTTTGCTTTTTCATGCCTTCGAACGATGAAATGGCTCACCGGAATGTCGATAGTTCAGGCGGGAGTTCCAAATTCTCGGTCTCTAGCGTTGGGTTGCTGTCAGCGCATTAGTGGCGGCCGGGCACAAACACTGCTCTACCTGGACAGGTCAGGATAATTTCTGGGCACCGAGGCCAATTAGTACAAGGAAGCAACATCCATGACAGTAACAGGCCTTTACAGGTGTCCGGGAAATCCTCCATGCGCATGTGTGATGGAAGACAAGAAAGCCAGCTACGTTGACGCGGCTCACTATCGCGAACGTGGGTATAGGCCGGACTTTGAAAGCTTACCTTGGGAAGGCGAGTACAGGGCAGCAAAGGAAGGGCGCAGGCAAGCCAGTTCGTGAGTCCTCCTTCCTTTTATTGGAAAGGCTGGCATCGACTGGGCTTGACCTAAGCGGCGATTTTCGGTTCGGAAGCTGCGCATCGGTCGACGGCCGGTTCGAAGCTGGCGTGTCCAAATCATCGCTGTCGCCTGGACTCGACCAAGCAGCGAAGTGCGCGGCGCACTGGAACTTCTCGGCCAGGTACAACCAGAACATGCCCCGATCTTTGACAGGCAGCGGTGATCTGCAGCGGCCCGGCACTCTCATGTCGGGGGAGACAGTAAGCGCACCGGGCCTCACCGGAGGGCAGCAAGCACCCCGGCTGACCAAGATGTTTGCGCTGCTCCTGACCTCAGCGAAGCATTTAAACGAAGGATCGTTCAGGCCAAAACCCGAGTGGATTTGCGTCGGCCCGAACGCTCTGTCTTCGGGTTGGCCAGGCCGGGCTTGGTAGCCTTTTCTCGATGCGAGAGGCGGCCGGTTGGCGTGTGAAAGAAGAAACATTGGATGCACTGAGGTGGCGCATCGATTGGATGGGCTGCTTCCTAGCGGCCTACGACCTCAGATCGATGGCCTGTCACACCAAAATCCGCGTGCTCGCTATAGCCCTTGCGCTGCGAAAAATCCGAAGAGCAAAATCACGTTACCTAGCACGGCGAGAATTTCAAACGCTTGAAGGGATCCTTTCGTTCGATCGGGCGCGGCCGTTCGATCGGGCGTGGCCATTGTCATTTGGAACAGGAATCGATTCGTGCCAACGATTGCGGCATACGAAATTATCAGCACGCCAAGCCAACTTAAGTTCAGCATGTGAACCCTCCATCTCGATAGGAACGACGCAAACTGAGTCAAAGTTTCCAGATTTTGAGATACGGATTCTCCCCGGATATGTCCTTGATGATTGGGAAATCCAAATCGCAAGCCCGCGCCAGCGGTCCCAGAGGCGCGGGTTCACCACCCCGGCCCGGTTCGAGACACGGCTTGTCCGTAACCAACCGGTCCCTCGGATCATTCCACGCGGGACCCTCTCAGGCTATTTAAGACTGCCAGCAGGCACCGGCTGGCGGGCTCTTTTCGGAGGCGATTTCTTTTGCGGCTTTCGTTCGCCTGCCTGATCTTCCGTTTCAGGTGCCGACGGCACCACGAGTGCTTGGGCAGTTGCTGTGATAGTTGCCAGTGTGTCTGCCATGCCCTCGGCAACCTCGGTAAGAAACACGAACTGGTCAGACGTTCCTTCCGAAAAAGGATCGGATGCCTGCGATCTCATCTCATTCACGAGGTGCTGCGCCTCCGAGAGAATGAGGTCGCGTTCGGGATGCCGTGCGATCATTTGCGCTAGCAATCCTTGAATGAGCATCACGGCGCCCACTGTGCGACCGTCACCGGTAAGAGTTTGTGTCATCTGCTGCCTTTGCACCGGACTACCACTGTGCCCCTTAAATCACATAGGCCCGTCTCTCAACCAGGCAACGCAGCCTCTGAAGAGATGCTCGGTCCTTTTTCCGCACCATAGGGCCAAGAGGCTCGCGGTCGCCATCCAGGGTGATCATACGCCATATTCTGAGCCGATAGCCGTAGCAGATCACTATTCCCTTCACAGGTGCGCCGTTGTTCGGCGTCAGATTAACCTTAATCTGCTCCTTCGATTGAACGATCAGCTCGTGATCAAGCAGAGGTAATGTATCTGTTGCAGCAACTCGGCCAGGGTTCGCTGACAATAGGAGCAGGCCATGTGCGGCATCGTCGGGATTGTCGGCCAGCACCAGGTCGCGCCGCTCATTGTCGACGCTTTGAAACGGCTGGAGTATCGCGGCTATGACTCGGCCGGCGTCGCCACCGTCGATAAAGGCGCGCTCGGGCGCCGCCGCGCCGAAGGCAAGCTGATCAACCTCGAACGGCGGCTGAAGGACGAGCCGCTCGACGGCACGATCGGCATCGGCCACACGCGCTGGGCCACCCATGGCGTGCCCAACGAGACCAACGCGCATCCGCATTTTTCCAACGGCGTCGCCATCGTCCACAACGGCATCATCGAGAATTTCGCCGAACTGCGTGACGAACTGATCCACGATGGCTACGTCTTCTCGTCGCAGACCGACACCGAGGTCGTGGCGCATCTGGTGGCGCGGGAACTGGCCAAAGGGCTGAAGCCGGTCGAGGCCGCGCACCAGGCGCTGAAGCGGCTGGAAGGCGCCTTTGCGCTGGCCATCATGTTCACGGGCGACGAGGACCTCATCGTTGGCGCCCGCAACGGCCCGCCTCTGGCCGTCGGCCATGGCGACGGC
>NZ_JBFUDJ010000008.1:0-237329 GCF_056404775.1 Mesorhizobium sp. P2_B5
GGAGACGAAGCCGGAGGTGAAGACCAGGGCCGCTTCCTTGTCGTGCAGGTCGGCAAGTTCCACTTCGAGCTCGACCAGCGGGTTGCTGGTACCTGAAATGTTGCGGGTGCCGCCGGCGCCAGAGCCCATCTTGCCGGCCGCGTTCTGGAACGCGGCGATGACATCGGGATTCTGGCCCATGCCGAGATAGTCGTTGGAGCACCAGACGGTGATTTCCTCGGCGCGGCCATTGGAACGCCAGATGGCGCGCGGAAACTTGCCGACAATGCGCTCGAGATCGGCGAAGACGCGGTAGCGCCGCTCGGCATGAAGCTGGTCGATCGCTTCCTCGAAGAACCGCTGATAGTTCATATCGCCTTCCCAGTTTTGCGCGGGATCATAATCATTGGCCCATTCGTCGTCCACCTGGCCTGTTTGGTCAAAATGCCACGCCCCAAGCCTGTTCCTAACGATCCCAGATCGTGGCCTATTCCCTTGATGTGGATCAATTTTGTTTCCATGCCACAGGCCGGTGAGACTGTTACGGATTTAACATTCAGGCGTTTCTAATGGCCTTGCCGCAGGCTTTCCAGTAAGGCGGTCATTGAGACAGTTTCCGATAAATCATGAGCAAAAGAGGACGCGGATGACGGTTTTGGTAACGGGCGGCGCCGGCTATATCGGCAGCCACATGGTCTGGGAACTGCTGGATGCCGGTGAGAGCGTCGTCGTTCTCGACCGGCTTTCCACCGGCTTCGAATGGGCGGTTGCGCCCGAGGCCAGACTGGTCGTCGGCGATGTTGCCGACAGGGAATTGGTCGGCCAGATCATCCGCGAGAACAGGGTCGACGCGATCATCCATTTCGCCGGCTCCATCGTGGTTCCCGAATCGGTTGCCGATCCGCTCGCCTATTACGAGAACAACACCTCAAAGACCCGCACGCTGATCGAAACCGCGGTGCGTGAGGGCGTGCCGCATTTCATCTTCTCTTCGACGGCCGCCGTTTATGGTGGCGCCGGCCTTGAGCCGGTGCGCGAGGATGCCCGCCTGGCGCCGGAATCGCCCTACGGCCTGTCCAAGCTGATGAGCGAATGGATGCTGCGCGATGCAGCGCTTGCCCATCCCTTGCGCTACACGGCGTTGCGCTATTTCAATGTCGCCGGCGCCGATCCCAAGGGCCGCACTGGCCAGTCGACCCCGGGCGCCACTCATCTGATCAAGGTCGCCTGTGAGACCGCGCTCGGCAAGCGTCCCTTCATGCAGGTGTTCGGCACCGACTATCCAACGCCGGACGGCACCTGCATGCGCGACTACATCCATGTCAGCGACCTGGCCGCGGCGCATCGCCTGGCGCTGGAGCGGCTGCGCGCCGGGGGACAGAGCCTCGTCGCCAATTGCGGCTACAGCCATGGCTATTCAGTGCTCGAGGTCATCGACAGCGTGCGCCGCGCCTTCGGCCGGGATTTTGAGGTCAAGATGGGCGACCGCCGTCCGGGCGACGCCGCCGCCGTGGTCGCCAATTCGGATCTTGCCCGCGCCGAACTCGGCTGGACCCCGCAACGCGACGATCTCGATCAGATCGTCACTGATGCGCTCGCCTGGGAGCGCATCCTGACCGGCAAGAACTCAGCGCGGGGCTGAGCCAGGTCCGCCCAAGGGCTCGCAAGGCGCGCGGCGAAGCGCTATTGAAGGCATTCGCAAGCAAAGCGTGGAGGCGCTGCGCCGCGAAGAGCTTGGGGGAACGGCATGAGGATAACGGTGCTCGGGGCCGGCGTTGTCGGTACGGCGGCCGCCTATTATCTGGCCGCCGACGGCCACGAGGTCACCGTGATCGAGCGGCATCCGGCGCCGGCGCGGGGCACCAGCCAGTCCAATGCTGGCCTGGTCTCGCCCGGTGACGCCACCGCCTGGGCCTCGCCGGCGGCGCTCAAGACGTTTTTGCGCGCGCTCTGGAACCATGATCTCGGCATCAAGGTCAGGCTGCGCTTCGATCCCTATTTCCTCGCCTGGAGCCTGCGCTTCCTGCGCCAGTGCACGGTGGCGCGGCTGCGCGCCAACAGCCGGGTCAAATTGCGGCTGGCGCTCTATTCGCGCGACTGCATCAACGCCATCTCGGCCGACACCCGCATCCACTATGACGAGCGCAAGAAGGGCATCCTCTATTTCTTCCGCTCGCAGCACAGCCTCGACACCGGCACCGACAATTATCGCTATCTCGCCGAACACGGCCTGCCGATCGAGATCGTCGGCCGCGACCGGCTGATCGAGCTGGAGCCGGGCCTTGCCGGGGTGAAGGAAAAGATCGCCGGCGGCGTCTATTCGCCGATCGACCAGACGGGCGATTCCAGGCTGTTCGTCGAAAAGCTCGCCGCGCACGCCACCGAAAAGCTCGGCGTAAAATTTCTCTATGGCACGACGGTCGAGGGCCTCGATATCGAAGGCGACCGCGTACGTGCAGTGATGACCTCGGCCGGTCCCATCGCAGGTGATGCCGTGGTCATCTCGATGGGGCCGGAGAGCGGTCTGCTCGGCCGCCGCTACGGCATCGACTTGCCGGTCTATCCGGTGAAAGGGTACACCGCGACCATTCCGCTGGAGGACGAAAGCAAGGGTCCGACCATGGGCGGCGCCGACGAGGACCAATTGATCGCCTATTCCAGGCTGGGCAACCGCTTGCGGCTCGCTTCGACCGCCGAATTCACCGGCTTCGACCGCACCCATCGTCCAAGCGACTTCGCCGCCATGTTCCGGACCGGCAAGGACCTGTTCCCCGACGCCTTCGACGAGAAAAAGGCGGTGCTCTGGGCGGGTCTGCGGCCAATGATGCCGAACTCCGTGCCGGTCATCGGCCAGGCGCGCTACAAAAACCTCTATCTCGACACCGGCCACGGTCATGTCGGCTGGACCATGGCCTGCGGCTCCGGCAAATTCCTGGCCGACCTCATCGCCGGCCGCAAGCCGGAGATCGACCCGCAAGGGCTGGTCTACGGAGGCTAGGCGATGTCGGGACCGCAAGTCGCCATCGACCTTGGCCGCATCGAGCGCAATGCGCGCACGATCGTCGAGCGCTGCGCGCTGTCAGGCATCAAGGTGTTCGGCGTCACCAAGGGCACGTGCGGCATGCCGCAAGTGGCGCGCGCCATGTTGCGCGGCGGTGTTGCTGGCATCGCCGAATCGCGTTTTGAAAACATCCGCCGGCTGCGCGACAGCGGCATCAATGCGCCGATCATGCTGCTGCGCAGCCCGCCGATGGCGCGTGTCGAGGAGGTGGTGCGCACCGTCGACATCAGCCTGCAGTCCGAGCTGACCACGATCCGCGAGATCTCGCGCATCGCCGAGCGCATGTGCCGCGTCCACGACATCATGCTGATGATCGATCTCGGCGATCTCCGCGAAGGCATCTGGCCGAGCGACCTCATCCCCACCGTCGAGCAGATCCTGCAATTCAAGGGCGTGCGCATTGCTGGCATCGGCACCAATCTCGGCTGCTTCGGCGCCATCATGCCGACGCCGGAAAATCTCGGCCAGCTCGTCGCCCATGCCTACAAGACTGAGCGCCTGTCCGGCAAAAGCCTCGACTTCATTTCCGGCGGCGCCTCGTCATCGCTGACACTGCTGCTCGAAGGCAAGCTTCCCGCCGGCATCAACAATCTCAGGGTCGGCGAGGCGATCCTGCAAGGCGGCATCGAGACCTTCCGCGATGTTCCGTGGCCGGAACTCGAACCCGATGCCTGCCGGCTGACCAGCGATATCATCGAGGTCAAGCTCAAGCCGTCGCGGCCGATCGGTGAATCCGGCTACGACGCTTTCGGTAATCAGCCGGTCTTCCCCGACGAGGGCGACCGGCTCCGCGCCATCGCCAATATCGGCCGCGAGGACGTGCTGGTCGAAGGGCTGACGCCGATCGCCAAGGGCATACGCGTACTCGGCGCCTCCAGCGACCATCTGCTGCTCGACGTGCAGGACGCCGATCCGCGCCCCGCCGTCGGTGACCGCGTCGCCTTCCGCATGAACTATGGCGCCATGCTTTTGGCGATGACGTCGGAATATGTCGAGAAGGCGCCGATGCACGACGTGGCGGATTTCTCCGGCCGCAAGATGGTGTCGATCTCGGCCGAACTAGAAGCCGCCGGCATCCTTGCGCGAGAGGGAACCGGCGCGCGGCTGGAGGCGATGAACTTCGATGTGGTGGAACTCGCCGATGTCGAGCGCCCGCCATCGGGCTTGATCCGGCTCGCTGCCGGCGCCGACCGCCGTATCGCCCACAAGGCACTGACCGCGACGGCGCGCGCGACGCATTCCTTCGGCCTGATCTGGATCGATTCCATCGCCGCGTTGATGCCTGAGGATGAAGAGGGCAGAGATCTGCCGGAAGCCTCTGTGCTGGCGCGTACACTCGGTCTCGACCACAAGGCGGGCGCGCTGCAGCCGCAGCTGTCGCCGGAAAATGTCGTCATCATCGGCCTGCGCCACGCCGATCCGGCCGAAGCGAGGGTGCTGAAGGATTCGCGCGTCTCGGCCTTCACGATGACCGACATCGACGCCATGGGCATGCGCGACCTGATGCATGAGGCGATCCGCATCGCCACCTCGGGAACGCAAGGCTTCCATGTCAGCTACTCGCCCACAGTCACCGAATTCGCCGGCTGGGCAGCAGGCTCTGGCGGACTGACGGTGCGCGAAACGCATCAGGCGATGGAAGCGATCTCGCTCTCCGGCGGCCTGCTGTCGATGGATGTCTCGGGCCTGACCGCCGATCTTGAGCCAAGGATCGGCACAGACGTGGTCAACTTCGTCATGTCGGCCTTCGGCAAGCGGATTTTGTGATCAGCCCTGCGCTCGTACAGCCGCGCGCCACGCGCTGACATAGTTTGGCCAGACCGGGTCGGTCTGCGGCTCTATTCTCTCGCCTTTGCCGTGCGTTGTTCCCTGATCCGTTGCCAGCAGTGCAGCGCCGATGCTGGTGCCGGTGGCCGCCTCGGAGGCGATGACGGTACGCCCGGTCGCTGCTGCCAGCATGCCGACAAAGAGGCGGTTGCGGGCAAACGGTCCCTCCACGGTGGTCGGACCGTCGGCGCCGATCAGCTCGAGGCAGGTGGCCGTCATTAGCGCCAGATAGAACGAGATGGCGGCGAACCGCTCGCCCTTGCTGATGCCGTCGGCATGAAGCCATACCGCGGCATGGTGCGGGAATGGCCCCGATCCCCGCTGGGTCGACGGCAGGAGCAGCATTTTTCTTGCCAGAACGGCGAGCACATCGCTGCCGCTGCAATCCTGCGGTTTGTCCTTGGTCAGCAGGGAAAACTCACGGCCACCCATGAAGCGGGCCGAGGGCACGGGAGCGCCCAGCGCGCTGACATTGACCAGCGTGTCGCGCGCCGCATCGAGTGCAATCTCCCTGCCGCCGACGGCCATCGACACCACCCAGGTGCCGGTCGAGACGACGGAAAAGGGCGGCTTGTCGGAGAGAAGATGCGGCAGCAGCGAGGCATTGGAATCGTGCAAGCCGCAAAAGACTGGCGTCTGCGGGCCAAGCCCGGTTCGCGCGGCAAGCGCCGGCAGGATCGGCCCGAGACGATCCCTGGCCGACCGCACCGGCGCCATCAGGCTGCGCCATTTCAGGCTGTCGACCATCGACGAAAAATCGGCTGTCCACGGATCCCACAGATCGGTGTGGCAGCCGAGCGAGGTCACCTCATTGGCGGCGACGCCGGTCAGGCGTAGCGCCCAGTATTGCGGGTACATCAGCATCGCAGCGGCCTTGGCAACTTCGGCGGGAAAACGCTGATGCTGCCAGAAGAATTGCGCACCCAGATTGAGGCCGAGGGGCAGACGCGGAGTCCCGGTTTCAGTGAAGGGCGGACGGATCGCGTCATACTCCGCCGCCAGCCTGTCGGGTCCGTAGAACTCGTAGTCGAGCACCGGCAGCACCAGTTCACCAGAAGCGTCGACCAGCACGCCTGTTGCGCCATGGGTGGTGATCGAAATGGCGTCGATGCGCTGTTCGCGGTTGAGGCTGGCCAGGCTGTTGAGGATGAATGTCCATAGCGCCTCGACATCGTGATGCGGGTAGGGCGGCTGCCGCAGCGGCGCATTGGCCATCCGGCGCAAAGCCACCTCGCTCAGCGTGACGAGATCGACCAGCGCCACCTTGGCGTTGGTCTTGCCGATGTCGATGACGGCGATGTGGCGGAGCCCACTCATGCCATATGGAACACTGTTTCCAGCTGCACGGCCACCGGCTCGTTGTCGGGCTTCGTTTCCATGATGTCGGCCATGTGGGCCCACCAGCGCTGCATAACCGGATGTTTCGGCAGGTCGGCCATGCCATGATCGTCGCGCCGCCACAGCACGCCGAACAATATGCCTGTCTCTTCGTCGAGATGGATCGAATAGTCGGAGACGCCGGCTTGCTTCAGCAGCGCGACCAGCGACGGCCAGATCTCGTCATGGCGCTTTTTGTACTCGGCCTTCATGCCGGGCTTAAGCTGCATCTTGAAAGCGTATTTCTCAGACATCAGCTGACACCACGCAGCCGCCGCCAGACGATCGGCAGCGCGATGACGATGATCAGCAGCAGGCCGATGAAGATCGACATGACGATGCCGGGTACATTGAGCAGGCCGAGCCCGAAGGTCACCAGCCCCATGATGAAGGCGGCGAGCACGACGCCCAAAATGCTGCCGGAGCCGCCCAGAATGCTGACGCCGCCGAGCACCACCATGGTGATGACTTCGAGCTCATACCCCTGCGCGATCGACGGCCGCGTCGAGCCGAGACGCGAGGTGATCAGCACCGAGGCGATGCCCGCCATCAGCCCGGTCAGGCAAAACAGGATGAATTTGATGCGGTCGACGCGCACGCCGGAAAACTGTGCGGCGACCGGGTTGTTGCCGATGGCGAAGACGCGGCGGCCGAAACTGGTGCGATGCAGCAGGAACCAGTAGATCATCGCCGCTATGAGGAACAACACCAGCTCGAACGACACCACCCACCAGACGTAACCCTGGCCGAAGAACGCGAAGCTCTCGGGGTAGCCCTTGTAGGCCTGGTCGCCGAGGATGATGAAGGCGATGCCGCGAAACAGGCTCATCGTGCCGATGGTGACAACGATGGATGGCAGGCCAAGTCGGGTCACCAATAGCCCGTTGAAGGCGCCGCAGCCAAGCCCGACGACGATGCCTATCAGCACCAGCACAGGTGTGTCCGCGCCGGCCTGCACCGCCATGCCCATTATGGTCGACGCGAGCGCGATGATAGCGGCGACCGAAAGGTCGATCTCGCCCGAAATAATCAGCAGCGCCATGGCAAAGGCGATGAGGCCCTTCTCAGTGAAATTGAAGGTCAGATCCGACAGCGAGTAGGCGTCGAGGAAATAGGGCGAGGCGAAACTGTTGACGGCAAAGATCGCGACCGCCACCACGACCAGCAGTGCTTCCCAGGAAAAGATCGCCGAGGAGAGCGGCTTGTCGAGCCGGTCGGGGATGTGGCGCGGGGCCGGAATGTCGCTCATGCCGCCTCCGCTTTCCGCAGGATGATACGACCTTGCTGGCGTTCGCCGCGCGCGTTGAGCACGACGGCCAGAATGATGGCGCTGCCCGAAATCGCCATCTGCCAGAAGGGCGAGATGTTGATGACCGGCAGTGCGTTGGAAATAATGCCGAGGAACAGCGCGCCCAGCACCGCGCCGCCGACCGAGCCGATGCCGCCGGCGATCGAGATGCCGCCGATGACACAGGCGGCGATGATGTTGAGCTCATAGCCATTGGCGACCTCGACCGAGGCGATGACATAGCGCGAGATCCAGAGATAGCCGGCGAGGCCACCGATCATGCCGGAGATGCAGAAGACGATGAATTTGGTGCGACCGACGTCGATGCCGGCATAGACCGACGCCGTCGGGTTGACGCCGATGGCGTAGATCGAGCGGCCGAGCGCGGTCCGTGTCATCAGGATGAAAAACAGCGCGATGACCAGGATGGCGATCCACGACAGCACCGGAATGCCGAGGAAGGCCGCCCGTTGGAAGCCGATGAAGTCGGGGCTCATCTTGTCGGCATTGACCCAGGCGCCACCGGACAGGACGAAAGTGGCGCCGCGATAGATGGTAAGCGTGCCCAAAGTCACCACGATCGAAGGGATGTTCAGCCGCCACACCAGCAGGCCGTTGATGGCGCCAAGCACCAGCCCGACCGCGAGTGCAATGACGATCAGCAGTGGGATCGGGATCGCCGGATGCGCTGCGTTCAGCATCGCCACCACCATGCCGGTGAAGCACAGGTTGGAGGCCATCGACAGGTCGATCGACCGCGTCAGGATGACCACCATCTGTCCCAGAGCCAGGATCATCAGGATCGAGGTGTCGTTGAACACCTGGCCGAGATTGCCGGGGTCGGCGAAGGCCGGGAAGCGTGTCGAGATCAGGCCGATCAAAACGACGATGGCCGCCGCCAGCCAGATCTCGCGGTATTTCAGGAGAGCCTTCATGCCGCGATCCCCGCTGCCGTCCTGACCAGCGCTTCGGCGTCCAGCCCCTTATTGTCATAGACCGCCGCAACCAGGCCTTCGCGCATGACGACGACCCGGTCGGACATGCCGAGGATTTCGGGCAGTTCCGACGACACCATGATCACCGACAGGCCTTGCGCCACCAACTCGGCCATGAAGCCGTGCACGGCGGCCTTGGAGCCGATATCGATGCCTTTGGTCGGCTCATCCAGGATGATCACCTTGGGCGCGGTCGCCAGCCATTTGGCGATGACGATCTTCTGCTGGTTGCCGCCCGACAACGTGCCGACATCCTGGCTGAGTGAGGAGGCGCGCAGGTCCAGCCGCTCGGTGTAGGAGCGGGCGAGCGAAAATTCTTCCGCCAGCCGCAGCAGGCCGGATTTGGATGTTCGCTTGAGCGAAGGCAGCGAGACATTCTGGAAGATCGGCAGGCCGATCACCACGCCTTGCTTGCCACGTTCCTCCGGCACGTAGACGATGCCGGCTTCGATCGAATCCGCCGCCGATCTTGGCGCGATCGCCTTGCCTTCCAGTATGATCGTGCCGCCCGATATGCGGGTTATGCCTGAAATCGCCTGCATCACCTCGCTGCGCCCGGCGCCGACAAGGCCATAGAAACCGAGGATCTCGCCTCTGTGCAGCTCGAAGCCGATATCGTTGAATTCGGTCGGGTGCGACAGGCCGGAGACCGACAGCACCGGCGCGCCGATCTCGGCCTTGCGCTGCGGAAAGATGTGATCGACGGAGCGGCCGACCATCATGCGCACGATCTGGCTCTGGCCGGCATCCTTGATCAGCCCTTCGCCGACCATCTCGCCATCGCGGAACACCGTGTAGCGGTCGGCAATGCGATATATCTCGTCGAACTTGTGGCTGATGAACAGGATCGCCTTGCCTTCCTCCTTGAGGAATTCGATCAGCAAAAACAGCTCCTCGATCTCCTTCATCGAGAGCGCCGCGGTCGGCTCGTCCATGATGACGATCTGCGCGTCGATCGACATGGCCCGCGCCACCGCGACCAGGTGCTTGTTGGCGATGCCGAGGTCCTTCAGCCGCGCATCGGCGTCGATATGGCCGGCATGCATGGTGTCGAGCACTTCGCGTGCATTCTTGCGCATCGTGCGCCAGTCGATGGTGCCGAACCGTGTGCGCGGCGCATGGCCGAGAAAGATATTTTCGGCGACCGTCAAATCGTCGAACAGCACGGTTTCCTGATGAATGGCGGTGACGCCATGGCCGAAGGCGGCATGAGCGCTGGGCAAGGTCACCGGCTGGCCGTCAATGCTGATCGTGCCGGTGTCGGGCTGGTAGATGCCGGTCATGATCTTGACCAGCGTCGACTTGCCGGCGCCGTTCTCGCCGATCAGCGCGGTCACCTGGCCGGGGTAAAGCGACAGGCTGACATTGTGCAGCGCGCGCACGCCGGGAAAGCTTTTGGAGACGCCGGACAGCGTCAGGCGCGGGGTAGCCTTACCCTCCCCCTTGTGGGGAGGGTCGCGAACGATGTGAGCGGGGTCTACTAGCATATCAAGGTCCTGGCACGTGGAGATGTCGCCACCCCCACCCCGTCTCGCCGGTTTTGCTTCGCAAGACCGCCTCGCCGACCCTCCCCACAAGGGGGAGGGTACTGGCGCTCCAGATCAATAGATCTTGGAGAACTTCTCGATGTTCGACTTGTCGAACTGGAAGGGCGGAGCCATCGCAGCCGAGTTGGAGTCGTCGAGCGTGACCTTGCCGACGCGGCCGATCGACAGTGTTGCGCCCGGCTTTGCCTCTTCCTTCTTCACCGCCAGGTCATGGGCGAGGTAGACGGCGGAGTAGCCGAGGTCGATCGGGTTCCACAGCGCGACCGCCTGGCTGGAACCATTGTCGATGAACTTCTTGAACTCCGACGGCAGCGCCAGGCCGGTGACATTGACCTTGCCGATCAGGTTTGCGTCGGTGACAACCTGGGCGGCGGCGACGACGCCGACGGTGGTCGGCGCGATGATCGCCTTGAGGTTCGGATAGGATTTCAGCAGACCCTTGGCTTCGTCGGTGCTCTTGGCCGAGTCGTCATCGCCATAGACGGTGGCGACGAGTTTGATCTTGGGGAACTTCTCCGGCAGGATTTTCTTGGCCGCATCGATCCAGGCATTCTGGTTGGTCGCGGTCGACGATGCCGACAGGATGGCGACTTCGCCGCCCTCCGGCAGATAGTCGGCGGCAAGCTTGATGATGGTCTCACCGATCAGGCCGGTGTCGGACGGGTTGAGGTGCAACTGGCGGCCTTCCTTGGCGACGCCGGAATCCCACGAGATGACGGTGATACCGCGCTCCATGGCCTTCTTCAGCACTGGCACCAGCGCGTCGGCGTCATTCGCCGAAATGGCGATAGCGTTGACCTTCTGTGCGATCAGCGAATTGACCACTTCGATCTGCGCTTCGGCGGTCGCCTTGGTCGGGCCGGTGTAGATGATGTCGACATCGCCGAGTTCCTTGGCCGCCTCTTCGGCGCCCTTGTTGGCGGCGTCGAAGAAGCCGTTGCCGAGCGACTTCACCACCAGCGCGATCTTGACGTTCTCGGCATAGGCGGCATTCACAAACATGGCGGCCGAGAACGCGGCCGTCACCATCAGTTTTTTCAAAAAGCTCATCTGATATTCCTCCCTTGAGTGTTGCATTCCATCGTCGCTGCGGGCGTGAGGTCGGCCTCAGGCCTGCAGCGAAGATTCTTCCTTTGCCGACTTGCGGGCAACGATCAGCGTCACCCCCGCGTTTTCCAGCATGTTGGCTTCGCGGTCCTCGATGCCGTCATCGGTGATGACCGTGGCGATGCGCTTGAGCCCGCACAGGATCAGGCTGGAGCGCTGGCGGAATTTCGAGGAATCGACCAGCACCACCAGCTCGTCGGCCTGGTCGATCAGTTTCTGCTCCGCCTGGATCAGCAGCGGATCGCCTTCCATCAGGCCGAGCGGGCCGAGCCCCTGCGCACCCATGAACATGCGGCGTGCATAGAAATTGCGCGTCACGTCATTGTCGAAGGGCGACAGGATGATGTTCTGTTCGCGGTAGATCGTGCCGCCCGACAGCATCACCGTGTTCTTCGAATGCTTGAGCAGATGCTCGGCGATCGGGAACGAGTTGGTGAAGATCGGCATGCGGCGTCCGGTCAGGAAATGCACCATCTGGAAGGTGGTGGTGCCGCCGTTGATGATGATCGGCTCGCCGTCCTTGCACAGCTCGACCGCCTCTCGCGCAATCGCCCGCTTCTGCGACGCATTCAGCGTTTCGTTGACGGAAAAGGGCCGGCCGGCGAGGCCGATGAACTGTGGAGGCGAGATTGCCTCGGCGCCGCCGCGCACCCGGCGCAGGCGCTTTTGCACGTGAAGGGCTGCGATATCGCGCCGGATCGTCGCCTCGGACGAGTCCGTCAGGTCGACCATCTCCTGCACCGTCACCACAGGCTTTTCCTGGACGGCGGACAGAATGATCCTGTGGCGCTCTTTTTCGTGCATGGTTCCTCCCTGCATGGTCATGAGGCACTAGAAAACAACCAGTGTCAATCATTTCCGATCATATAATTTCATTGTGCAGTGCAATATGATCGATATTGATCGTTTGTGATTGACAAGCAGCGTGCTTGCGTAGACATTTCCGGCAAAATGGATCGCGCCTTTTGCGTCCCAGGGAGGATAATCATGCTCGACAAGCGCTCCGGCTCGCGCCTTGCCAATCTGTGGGACGACGCGAAGGCGAAGGGGCTGAGCGGGCCTGAGCTTCTGGTCTATCGTTCGAACACGCTTGGGTCCGACAAGCGCGTCACCAACTATGGCGGCGGCAACACCTCCTCGAAGATATGGCAGAAAGATCCGCTCACCGGCGCCGAGGTCGAAGTGCTCTGGGTCAAGGGCTCGGGCGGCGACAGCGCCTCGATCAAGCTGGACGGTTTCGCCACGCTCTACATGGACAAACTGCAGGGGCTGAAAGGCCTTTATCGCGGCGTAGAGCATGAGGACGAGATGGTGGGCTACCTCCCCCACTGCACCTTCAACCTCAATCCGCGCGCGGCCTCGATCGACACGCCGCTGCATGCCTATGTGCCGAAGCCTTTTGTCGACCACATGCATCCCGATGCCATCATCGCCATTGCCGCCGCCAAGGACTCCAAAGCGCTGACCAGGGAGATCTTCGGCGACGCCATCGGCTGGCTGCCGTGGAAGCGGCCGGGCTTCGAACTCGGCCTGTGGCTGGAAAAATTCTGCGTCGAACATCCCGAGGCCAAAGGCGTCATTCTCGAAAGCCACGGCCTGTTCACCTGGGGCGACACACCCAAGGAATGCTACGAGACGACGATTTCGGTAATCAACCAGGCGATCGAATGGTTCGAGCGCCGCTCCGAGGGTCTCGCGATCTTCGGCGGCGAAGCGGTGAAGTCGCTCGATGCTACTGAGCGCCGCGCCATTGCGGCGAAACTGATGCCGAGGATTCGCGGCCTGATCTCGGAAAAGAGCCACAAGCTCGGTCATTTCGACGACCAGCCCGCCGTGCTCGAATTCGTCAACTCCAGGGATTTGCGCCCGCTGGCCGCACTCGGCACCTCATGCCCGGATCACTTCCTGCGAACAAAAATCCGGCCGCTGGTGATCGAGTTCGATCCGGCCAAGCCTGATGTCGATGCGGTCATCGCGCGCCTTGCCGATGACATTGCCGCTTATCGTGTCGGCTACCAGGCCTATTACGACAGCTGCAAGCACCCGGACTCGCCCGCCATCCGCGATCCCAATGCTGTCGTCTACCTGATGCCCGGCGTCGGCATGTTCACCTTCGCCGGCGACAAGGCGACGGCCCGCATCTCGGGTGAATTCTACGTCAATGCCATCAATGTCATGCGCGGCGCCTCCACAGTCTCGTCCTATGTCGGCCTGCCCGCGCAGGAGGCCTTCGACATCGAATACTGGCTGCTCGAGGATCTGAAGCTACAGCGCATACCGAAGCCGAAGTCGTTAGCCGGCCAGATCGCACTGGTCACCGGCGGCGCCGGCGGCATCGGCCGGGCAACGGCCAACCGGCTGCTGCGCGAGGGTGCCTGCGTCGTGCTGGCCGACATCGATGAAGCCGCTCTCGCCAGCGCCAACGACGAGCTGGCCAAGGCCTATGGCAAGGATTTCGTCCGCCCGGTGCTGATCAACGTTACCTCTGAGGGTCAGGTCGTTTCCGGCTTTGCCGAAACGGCGGTCGAGTTCGGCGGCATCGACATCCTGGTCTCCAACGCCGGCCTGGCGTCCTCGGCGCCGATCGAGGAAACCACGCTGGCGCTGTGGAACAAGAACATGGACATCTTGTCGACCGGCTATTTCCTGGTCTCGCGCGAAGCCTTCCGGCTGTTCCGCGCCCAGAAGATCGGCGGCAATGTCGTCTTCGTCGCCTCCAAAAACGGCCTGGCCGCCTCGCCCAACGCCGCCGCCTATTGCACCGCCAAGGCCGCCGAGATCCATCTCGCCCGCTGCCTGGCGCTGGAGGGCGCGGAAGCGCAGATCCGGGTCAATGTCGTCAATCCGGATGCCGTGCTGCGTGGCTCGAAAATCTGGACCGGCGAGTGGAAGGAACAGCGCGCCGCCGCCTACAAGATGTCGACCGACGATCTGGAGGAGCACTACCGCTCGCGGTCGATGCTGAAGCGCTCGGTCTTCCCGGAAGACATCGCCGAAGCGATCTATTTCTTCGCCTCCGACATGTCGGCCAAATCCACCGGCAACATCATCAATGTCGACGCCGGCAACGCGCAGAGCTTTACGCGCTGAGCTAACGTCGAAGCGCTTCCCTTCTCCCCGTCACTATACGGGGAGAAGGTGGCCCGAAAGGCCGGATGAGGGGCAGCGCTGACCGAACGCATTTGGGAGGAATAGCACTTGTCCGAAACCATCATCTCCGCCGACCTCGTCGCCAGCCACAACGCCGCCCGCAAGCCCGACCTCGAACTCGACTACACCTCGCTTGGCGAACGTCTCGACCGGCGCGGCATCGCCATCGACGCCATCCGCGATAAGGTCGAGAAATTCGCCGTCGCCATTCCGTCCTGGGGCGTCGGCACCGGCGGCACCCGCTTTGCCCGTTTTCCCGGCGCCGGCGAGCCGCGCGACATCTTCGACAAGATAGAGGACTGCGCCGTCATCAGCCAGTTGACGCAGGCGACACCGACCGTCTCGCTGCACATCCCTTGGGACAAGGCCGACCCGAACCGGCTGAAGCAGGCGGCCTCGCGCTTCGGCCTCGGCTTCGACGCCATGAACTCCAACACCTTCTCCGACGCCAGGGATCAGAAGCTCTCCTACAAATTTGGCTCGCTGTCGCATGCCGATGCCGGCACGCGCCGGCAAGCGGTCGAGCACAATCTCGAATGCATCGAGATCGGCAAGACGCTTGGTTCGAAGGCGCTGACGGTGTGGATCGGCGACGGTTCGAATTTCCCGGGCCAGGTGAATTTCGCCAAAGCCTTCCAGCGCTATCTCGACGCAATGAAGGAGATCTACGCTGGCCTGCCGGCCGACTGGAAACTGTTCACCGAGCACAAGATGTACGAGCCGGCCTTCTATTCCACCGTCGTGCAGGATTGGGGCACCAACTACCTCATCGCCAGGGAGCTCGGCGACAAGGCCTTCTGCCTGGTCGACCTCGGCCACCATGCGCCCAACGTCAACATCGAGATGATCGTGTCGCGGCTGATCCAGTTCAAAAAACTCGGCGGCTTTCACTTCAACGATTCCAAATATGGCGACGACGATCTCGATGCCGGTTCGATCGACCCCTACCGGCTCTTCCTCGTCTTCAACGAACTGGTCGATGCCGAGCTTTCCGGCGTCGAGGGTTTCGACCCCGCCCACATGCTCGACCAGAGCCACAACGTCACCGACCCGATCGAAAGCCTGATGCTGTCGGCGGTCGAGGTGCAGCGCGCCTATGCGCAGGCGCTGCTGGTCGACCGCAAGGCGCTCGAAGGTTTCCAGGACGGCAATGACGCGCTGATGGCGACGCAAACGCTCAAAAGCGCCTACCGCACCGATGTCGAGCCGATCCTGGCCATGGCGCGGCTGAAGAGCGGCGGCGCCATTGATCCGGTCGCCGCCTATCGTGCGGCAGGATACAGGGCGAAGGCCGCAGCGGAGCGGCCTGCGGTTGCGGGTGGCAGCGGCGGGATTGTTTGAGGTTGGCTGATCTCCCCCACGAGGGGGGAGATTAGCAACTCCTCGGCCAGCGGGCGAACACCAATATGTGTTCACTCATATTGATGATGGACTCGGCCGCTCCAAGTAGCTCTTCTAGGCACACTGAACTTGGAGCACCGCCATGCCCTTGACCCGCCGGACGCTGATTGGCGTCACCCTTTCGCTCGCAATAGCCCTGACGCCATCCGCAGCCGTCTTCGCTGCCTCGCCGCAGCCGGCGAAGGGCGAGCACGGCATGGTCGTGACCGCCCAGCATTTCGCGTCGGAAGCCGGCGTCGAGGTGCTGAAGAAGGGCGGCAACGCCGTCGATGCGGCGGTCGCCGTCGGCTATGCGCTCGCGGTCCTCTACCCTAATGCCGGCAATATCGGCGGCGGCGGGTTCATGACCATACGCTTCAAGGACGGCAAATCGACCTTCCTCGACTTTCGCGAGCGCGCGCCGCTGGCGGCAACCAAGACCATGTATCTCGACAAGGATGGCAAGCCGGTGAAGGGCGCCAGCCTTGATGGCTATCTCGCGGTAGGCGTGCCGGGTTCCGTGGCCGGTTTCGAGATGGCGCGCGAAAAATACGGCACGCTGCCACGCCAGGACTTGATGGCGCCGGCAATTGCCTATGCCAAGGATGGCTTCGTTCTCGACCAGGGTGACGCTGCTTCATTCGCAAGCAATGCCGCGCGGCTGGCGAAGGACCCTGCCGCGGCCGCCATCTTCCTGAAGCCGGACGGCAAGCCCTATGGCGCCGGCGAGCGTCTCCTCCAGCCCGACCTTGCCGCCTCGCTCGCCGCCATTTCCGAAAAAGGCGCCGATGCCTTCTACAAAGGCGCCATCGCCGATGCCATCGTCAAGACGAGCGGCGCCAAGGGCGGCATTCTCGCAAAGGCCGATTTCGAGCAGTATGCGGTGCGCGAACTGAAGCCGGTGAGCTGCACCTATCGCGGCTACGAGATCATCTCCTCGCCGCCGCCGAGCTCCGGTGGCGTCATCATCTGCGAAATCCTCAACGTGCTGGAAGGGTACCCGCTATCCTATCTCGGCGCCGACTCGGCCGAGACTGTGCATGTCATGGTCGAGGCGATGCGCCATGCCTATGTTGACCGCAACTCGGCCCTTGGCGATCCCGATTTCGTCGACAATCCGGTCTCGAAACTGCTCGACAAGGGGTACGCCAAGGACATCCGCGACAAGATCGACCCGTTCCGGGCGGGGATCTCTCGGGACCTGATGCCGAAGGGCTTTGGCGAGTCGAACGAGACGACGCATTATTCGATCATCGACAATGACGGCAACACGGTCGCGGTCACCTACACGCTGAACGGCTCGTTCGGCGCCGGTGTCGTTGCCGACGGCACTGGCATCCTGCTCAACAACGAGATGGACGATTTCACCCAGAAGCCCGGCGTGCCCAATCTCTATGGTCTGGTCCAGGGCGAGGCGAATGCCATCCAGCCGAAGAAGAGGCCACTGTCGTCTATGAGCCCGACCGTCGTGGCCAAGGACGGCAAGCCGTTCATGGTCATCGGCAGCCCTGGCGGCTCACGCATCATCACCATCACGCTGGAAGCCATCGTCAACGTCATCGACCACGGCATGAACATCCAGGAGGCGATCGACGCGCCGCGCATCCATCATCAGTGGCTGCCCGATACGATCTATGTGGAACCGTTCGGCCTGTCGCCCGACACCGAAAAGCTGCTGGCCGGCATGGGCTACCACCTCGATCTCGCTGATTCGACCTGGGGCCAGGCGGCCGGCATTCTTGTCGGAGGCAAGAGCCTTGCGGAAATCGAGAAGGGTGGCGGCGCCCGCTACAACGGCGCCATCGACAGCCGCGCCGCATCCGGCGAGGCTCTAGGATACTAGATCACGATCAAACAAGGATCGATCAAAGGACGAGCGTGAGGGTCGATCCGACCAGCATCAGTGCCGCGATGCCAACGAACAGCGCGTAAATGCGCGGCCGGTCGAGTAGCAGCGCATTGCCCGATATCCAGGCGGCGGTCGCGCCGCCAAGCGCAAACAGGAAGCCGTTGCGGTGGCCGAAGGTCATGGAAGCGGCCATCAGCCCGCCAATGATGAGCGCGCCGAACACGATGATCACGGCGACGGCGTATTTCTCGAAGTCGTTGCCGCCGCCCATGGCCGGGCCGATCGCGTTCAAATTCGGCAGATCGTCCGGATCGAAGGGATTGGTCGACCCATATTCATCTTGACCGACAGGTTCTCGCATCACTCATTCTCCGCTGACCGGCAACAAATCATCAACATCTGCCGAGCGCAACCGGATCGCGCATTGCCGAAGGCGGCCGATGCGGTCTTCAACACCTTCTGATGCCGACTTGCCACGGTTTTTTCGGACAGGGTCGCAAAATCCACCACGCTTTAAAGCAATTCCAGGAAAAGTGTGATCGGTTTTCCCGGGAAAAGCGCGTAGCGCTTTCCCTTGGGAATTGCGCCGAAACAAAGAGATAGAGCGGTTCGCCGTTTCCGTGAAACGGCGAACCGCTCTAGGCTCACACCCCTGAATTACCTGGAAAAATCGCTGCGCACGATGCCGTGCCGCTGCAGTTTGTCATAGAAGGTCTTGCGCGGGATGCCGAGCGCCTCGATCGTACGCCGGACATCGCCGTCATTGCGGCCAAGCGTCTCGCGGATCACATCGGCCTCATAGCGTTCCAGCCGTTCCGGCAGCGAACCGGCGTCGTCCGTTTCCGCCGAGGCGGAAAGCGACGCTTGCGCCGCTTCCTCAAGCCCAAGCACGAAACGCTCGGCGAAATGCGCGAGTTCGCGCACATTGCCCGGCCAGTCATGCTGGCTGAGATAGCGGTGCACCGAGGCAGGCACGGCAGGCATTTGACGGCGGAAGCGGGCGGCGGCGCGCTCGGCGAAGTAGAAGAACAGCAAGGCGACGTCGTCGCGGCGTTCGCGCAGCGGCGGGATCGAGATCGTCACCACGTTGAGCCGGTAATAGAGATCCTGGCGGAAGGAGCCGCGCTGGCCGGGATCGCCGAGATCGACCTTGGCGGCGGCAACGACACGCAGATCGACCGGCCGCACTTCGTTGGTGCCGAGCGGCGTCACCTCGCGCATTTCCAGCACCCTGAGCATCTGTACCTGGGTCGAGACCGGCATGCTTTCGATCTCGTCGAGGAACAGCGTGCCGCCGCTCGAATGCTCGATGCGGCCGATCCGCTTCTTCTGTGCACCGGTGAAGGCGCCGGCCTCATGGCCGAATAATTCGCTCTCGATCACCGTATCCGGCAGCGTGCCGCAATTCAGCGCCACGAAATTTCCCTTGGCGCGCCGGCTCCAGCGATGCAGCAGGCTCGCCACCACCTCCTTGCCGGAGCCGGTCTCTCCGGTTACCAGCACATCGACATCGGTATCGGCGATTTGCCTCAGCGTGCGGCGCAGCCGCTCGATGGCTGGCGTCTGGCCGATCAGCGGCAGCCCGTCCTGCGCCTGTTCGGCGCTTTCGCGCAAGGCGCGGTTCTCCATCACCAGGCGGCGCTTTTCGGCTGCGCGCGCCACGCTTTGCGCCAGCCGGTCGGCGGCGAACGGCTTGGTGATGAAATCGTAGGCGCCGTCCTTGATTGCCTTGACTGCAACCGCGATGTCGCCATGCCCGGTGACCAGGATCACCGGAATGTCAGGATCGAGCTGCAAAACGCGATCGAAGAGCTGCAGGCCGTCAATGCCGGGCATACGGATGTCGGACACCACCACGCCGGAGAAGTTGGCGTCGAGCCCGGCCAGCGCCTCGGCAGCGGAAGCAAAGGCCGACACCGAAAAGCCGGCAAGCTCCAGCGTCTGCCGAGTGGCTCTCAGCAGCTCGCTGTCGTCGTCGATCAGGATGACCGGTGCGGTGTCCATCATCGAGCCTTGGCGAGGTGAACGGTGAAGCGCGTGCCGTCTCTGCCGCTCGCCACCTCGATGCGACCGCCATAATCGGCGACGATATCCTGCGAGATGACGAGGCCGAGCCCAAGGCCTTTCTCCTTCGACGTGTTGAACGGCGTGAACAGCGATTTGAGGATGGCGGGCGAAATGCCCGGTCCATTGTCGGCGACGTCAAGCGCCACGCCGTCGGCCGTTTCCAGCGCCGACACTTGCACCCTGGCGCCGTCGCGGCCGTCCAGCGCCTCCAGCGCGTTCTGGAAAAGATTGATCAGCACCTGCTCCAGCCGCAGCCGGTTGCCCATCACCTTGAGTGTCTGCGGTGGCAGCGTGATGTCAAGCGCGTCAAGCCGGCCGGCAAAGCGGCTCCTGAGCAGCACGACCGCCCCTTCGATGACGCCGCGCAACTCGACCGGCTCGGCCGCGGTGCGACCTTTGCGGGCAAAGACCTTCAACTCCTCGGTGATGCCGCCGATGCGCTCCGTCAGCGCCGCAATCGCGCCAAGGTTCTCCTCGGCCGAGGCGGTCTGCTTGCGCTCCAGGAACACACGCGCATTGTCGGCATAGGCGCGGATCGTTGCCACCGGCTGGTTGATCTCATGCGCGACGCCGGCGGCAACCTGGCCGAGGGTCGCAAGACGGTTGGCCTGCACCAGTTCCTGCTGCATGACCTGCAGCTTGGCCTCCGTGCTGCGGTGATCGGTGATCTCGGCCTGCAGCCGGTCGCGCGCCAGGCTCAGATCATGCGTGCGCTCGACGACGCGGCGTTCGAGCTCGATGCGCGCCGCCTGTTCGGCGGCAATGCGCATCTGCGCCGACTGCCGTCGCCACAGGAGATAGCCGGCCAGCGCGAGCAGCGGCACCACCACGCCCAGCGCCAGCAGCCGCATTTCACGCACCGCAGCCGCGATCGGCGCTTCGGCCGGGACGAGATAGTCGAGCCGCCATGGCGTCGATTGGACCAGTGTCGAAAGTCTGAGATATTCGGCATCGCTGCCGCCGGGCGTCACCGCATGCACCATCGATACGTCAGGGCTCAATGCCTCAGGGCGGGTGATCGGCAGCGGGATCAGCGGCGCGTTGCCGAATTGCTGGCTGCTCCGGATGGTGGCAGCCAGCGGACCGGCAAGTGGTGCCGTGGTCATGAAACGCCAGGACGGCACGCTGGTGATCAGCACGACGCCATGATCATCGCTGACATAGGCCGGGCGGTTAGCCTCGTGCCAGTCGGCCTCGAGCTGGTCGAATTCCATCTTGACGACAACGACGCCAAGCGGTGCGGCCGCATTGCCGACGCGCCGCGAAATGTAGAGGCCGGGGCGCTTGCTGGTGTTACCGAGAGCGAAATACTCGGCGGTTCCGGATTGCATTGCGCCGGAGAAGTAGGCGCGGAAACCATAGTCGTTGCCAACGAAGCTGGTCGCCTCACGCCAGTTGCTGGAAGCGATTGCGAACCCGTCGACGCCGGTGACGTAAAGCACCGACGCCTTGGTGCCGGAGACCAGCCCTTCGAGTTTGCGGTTGAGCACGTCGATCGCGACTGCGCCTTTGTTCTGCAGGGCGTCATGTACCTGCTGATCCTCGGAAAGGAGAAGCGGCAGCGCCCGCGGGCTTTCCAGCACCGCGCGCAGCAGCGCAACCTTCAGATTGGCATCGGTGCGGCCTTGCGCCGCCAGCGTTGCGACCTCGGCACGGCGTGCATAGAGGCCGGCGCCGGTGAGCGCCGTCGCCACGAACACAAGCGCTATTCCCGCAAACAGCAGCCAGGCGCGGCGTGCCCGCTTGCCGAGTTGCTCCGGCGTCGATGACAAGGCAGCGGCAGGGCGTTGCAGCATCGCCCATTTGTGCATGATTTCGCACAAAGCACAATTCAGTCATGCGGATGTCCGCACTTGCGTCTGAACGACACCAACCTCGATCGATCGAAATAATCAACAAAATCAAGGAGGAAGACCTCGCCACGCGGTCTGGCACGGCAGTTGCAATGATCCATTCAGCAGTCGCGAGGCTGCTGGAGGTCAAAACAACTTGCCCCGGGAGGTCGAGCTTTCGATCGGGGCGCCATGGAGGACATCATGCAGCCAGCATTCGCTGCCGCCGAACCGCGCGGCAAAGTACCTTTCTACCGGCATCTTTACGTGCAGGTCCTGACGGCGATTGCCGCCGGCGTTCTGCTCGGTCACTTCTATCCTGAACTCGGTGCTTCACTGAAGCCGCTCGGCGATGCCTTCATCAAGCTGGTCAAGATGGTGATCGCGCCGGTCATCTTCCTGACGGTGACGACCGGCATTGCCGGCGTTTCCGACCTGAAAAAGGTCGGCCGCGTCGCCGGCAAGGCTATGGTCTATTTTCTGGTGTTCTCGACCCTGGCGCTGATCGTCGGCCTGGTCGTCTCCAATATCGTCCAGCCCGGCGCCGGCATGCACATCGATGCGGCGACGCTCGATCCCTCGAAGGTCGCGACCTTCACCGAGAAGGCGCATGACACGACCATCGTCGGCTTCCTGCTCAACATCATCCCTGACACCATCACCGGCGCCTTCGCGCAGGGCGACATCCTGCAGGTGCTGTTCTTCTCGGTGCTGTTCGGCATTTCTCTGGCTCTCGTCGGAGACCGTGGCCGTCCGGTTGTCGATTTCCTGCAGGCGCTGACCTCGCCGATCTTCCGCCTGGTCGGCATCCTGATGAAGGCCGCGCCCATCGGCGCTTTCGGCGCCATGGCCTTCACCGTCGGCAAATACGGTATCGGCGCGATCGCCAACCTCGCCTTTCTGATCGGCACCTTCTACCTGACCTCGCTGCTCTTCGTGCTGGTCGTGCTTGGCGCTGTCGCATGGTACAACGGCTTCTCGATCCTGGCGCTGATCCGCTACATCAAGGAAGAGCTGCTTTTGGTGCTTGGCACCTCGTCGTCCGAAGCGGCACTTCCCGGCCTGATGGCCAAGATGGAGCGCGCCGGCTGCACCCGTTCGGTGGTCGGCCTGGTCATCCCGACCGGCTATTCCTTCAACCTCGACGGCACCAACATCTACATGACGCTGGCCGCCCTGTTCATCGCCCAGGCGACTGACACGCCGCTCACCTATGGCGACCAGATCCTGCTGCTGCTCGTCGCCATGCTGAGCTCCAAGGGTGCTGCCGGCATCACCGGCGCCGGCTTCATTACGCTCGCCGCCACGCTCTCGGTCGTGCCTACGGTGCCGGTCGCCGGCATGGCGCTGATCCTTGGCGTCGACCGCTTCATGTCGGAGTGCCGGGCGCTGACCAATTTCGTCGGCAATGCGGTGGCGACCATCGTCGTGGCGCGCTGGGAAGGTGAACTCGACCAGACCAAGTTCGCCGCCGCCATGGCCGGCACATTGTCCGAGGAGGCCGACCTGGCGCTGTCGGGCGATCTGCAGCCCGCCTGATTACGGAACCCTGACGTTCGTACATGAGGCCGCAGCCGGTTCGCCGGCTGCGGCTTTTTGTTTTGGAGCCGGAGTGCGGCACAGCTGGTGCGGGCTGGGCGTTCCCGGCTAGGGTGCGCTCGGGTCCAAGCCGAAGGTGAGTGAATGAGCAGCGCGTATCCCGAAATCTACCTCGTCCGTCACGGCGAGACCGAATGGAGCGCGTCGGGAAAGCACACCGGCCGCACCGACATCCCGTTGACGGCGGCGGGCGAGGCCGCCGCCCGCGGCGTCGCGGACCGGCTCGAGGGCCTGTCCTTTGAGGCGGTGTGGTCAAGCCCGTCGCAGCGCGCTTTCAACACCTGCACGCTGGCAGGCTTCGGCGCCACTGCCGTCAAGAAGGACGACCTGCAGGAATGGGACTATGGTGCCTATGAGGGCGTAAGGACCAAAGAGATTCTGGCCAAGCGTCCCGGCTGGCAATTGTTTCGCGATGGCTGTCCCGGCGGCGAGACCGCCGCGGATGTCGGGGCGCGGGCCGACACAATCATCGCCGGGATGCGCGCCATCGAGGGAAACGTGCTGGTGTTTTCGAGCTCGCATTTCCTCAGAGTACTGGCAGCACGCTGGCTCGGCCTGCCGCCTGAGGGCGGCGCGCATTTCGTACTCGACACCGCCAGCATCAGCATCCTCGGCTACGAGCACGACCTGACCGAGCCCGTCATCCGCAAGTGGAACCAGAAATAGTCCTGGCTGAACTTCTGACGGATGCGCCAGGCCCCCTCATCCGGCCGCTTCGCGGCCACCTTCTCCCCGAGGGGAGAAGAGGCATATGTCAGCGTCGGCGTTGATCTCCTCTCCCCTCGGGGAGAGGTCGGATTGTCCCGAATTGCCCTTCGCAATTCGGTTGGCAATCCCGGTGAGGGGGCTAACGCAGTCCCGCAGTCGCTAGCAGCGCCAATTCCTCTGATGTCAGATGCCGCGCCTGACCCTTGGCGAGCTCGCCGAGATGCAACGCGCCGATCGCCACCCTGATCAGCCTCAGCACCTCGACGTCGAAGGCGCCGAGCAGGCGGCGGATCTGGCGATTGCGGCCCTCGTCGAGCACGATTTCCAGCCACGCAGTACGGCCGCCGCTGCGCAGCAGATCGATCGAGCTTGCGGTCAGCAGTTCCCCGTCGACATCAGCGCCTTCGCGAAACCGCGCCAGCATCGCCTCGTCGGGCGCGGCGCCGATCTGCACGTGATAGGTCTTGGCGACGTGCGACGCCGGATCGAGCAGGCCATTCGCCCAGCGCGTGTCGTTGGTCATCAGCAACAGGCCTTCGCTGGCCTTGTCGAGGCGCCCGACCGGCGACACGAAAGGCAGGTCGAGCCCGGTGAGGCAGTCATAAACGGTGCCGCGCCCCTGCGGGTCTTCGCGGGTGGTGACCAGTCCGCGCGGCTTGTTGATCATCAGATAAACCTTTGCCTCCGCAGCGATGCGCGCGCCGTCGACGGCAATGCGGTCACGATTGAGATCGACGCGAAGCGACGGATCGCGCACCACCTTGCCGCCGACCCGCACGCGCCCCTCGGCGATCAGCAGCTCGGCCTGCTTGCGCGAACACAGACCAAGCTTGGAAAGCGCCCGGTTCAGGCTGACGCCTGCCTTGGCGGCGGCTTGTCGGGTGATGTTTGGCGGCCGTGCCATGATCCTGTTTTGCCATCCCAATGATCGGCACCGACAAATGCCACGCCCGGCAACGGCATCGCAACCTGCCGCGACGCAAACATCCTTATTTGCCAGCGCACAGCGGTTGAGACGTGGCCTGTGTCTTGTCGGGCAGAGCGATCTCGACCAGCGGTTGAGTGGATTGTTCTCCGGTAACCAAAGGCAATTTTCAGTTGAAATGGCGGGGTGGTATCCCCTATGTCGGCATGCAGGGCATCGATCAAAGGGGGAGACCGTGTCGCATAACGCCGGTTCGACCAAATCCGGAACGATACCCGTGCGCGATCTCAGCAAAAGCGATCGCGACGAGATGTTTTGCCTCTATGAAAAATACTACGAGGCCGCAGATCGCGGCCGGTTCGAGCACGATCTCGCCGAGAAAGAGGTTGTTGTCGTCATCAGCCGCCAGGATGAGATCATAGGTTTCTCAACCATTTTCGTCGGAAGCCAGAAGATCGACGGCAAGATGGTTCACTATCTTTTCTCAGGCGACACGGTTCTGGACTCCTCGCGCTGGGGCGATCCGGTCCTGCTGCGCGCCTGGTTTCGCGCCGCCGGCGCCGTCAAGGCGAGGGTCGAAGGCCGGCTGTTCTGGTTTTCCATCGTGATGGGCCATCGCACCTTCCGCATCCTGCCCAATTTTTTCCGCGACTTCTTTCCGTCGATCGAGGGGCAGGACACCAACGATCTGGCGCGGGTACGCAACGAGATCGCGTCGGCGCGCTATGGACGGTACTTCAATCCGGAAACTGGGCTGATCGACTTCGGCCAGTCGCAAGGACATCTGCGGCACGAATGGGCAGGCGTCGAGGAAACAGCGACGCGCAATCGCTACGCGGCCTTCTTCCTCAAAGCCAATCCTGAACATTTTCGCGGTGTCGAGCTCGCCTGCGTGGCGGAATTCGATATCGCCAATCTGAAGCGCTACGGCGCGACCAGCTTCGCCGAAGGCCTTGCCGATGGTCATTGAGGCCTGGGCGCGGATTGCCGATCTGACGGCGGCCACCGACGCCGGCTTCCGCGCTGGGCTGAAGGACGTCGAAACAGTCCAGCGCCGCACCCTGGCGGGCCTGGTCAGCGCCAATCGTTCGACGGTGTTCGGCAAGGACCACCGGTTCGCCGAAATCGGCTCGGCAGAAACGTTTCGCGATTTGGTGCCGATCGCCGACTATGCCACGCTCCTGCCTTACATCAGCCGTGCGATCGGCGGCGGAGACGCGGTGCTGACGACCGAGCCGATCCGGTTCATCGAGCAGACCGGCGGCAGTTCGGGCGGCTCCAAGAGCATTCCCTATACGGATACAGGGCTTAGGGCCTTCACCGACTGCCTCTATCCCTGGCTTGCCGACCTGATCCGCCGACGGCCCAGGGTCACGCGTGGGCACAGCTATTTCGCGCTCAGCCCCGTCGGCCGCTCGCTCGACCAGCGCATCGGCGCGCACCGGCTCGGCAGTTCCGTGCCTTTCGCCTATTTCGACGCCTTGCGCGACAGCCTGATCGCACTGTCGGCCGTGCCCATGGAACTCAGGCTGCTCTCTGATTTTGAGACCTGGCAACGCCAGACCTGCCTGCATCTTCTGGCCGCCGAGGATCTTGCCTTGGTGTGGGTGTGGAGCCCGACCTACTTCACCGAAATCCTGCGTGCGATGCGGCGTGATCGGACCATGCTTTTGCCCGAGCTGAGCTCGATGCTGGCAGCAACGCACCCCGCCGCCGCGGTCCGCGACCGTATCGAGACGCTGGAGAAAGCGCTCTGCGACCCGCAAGGCGACCTCTCGGCGATCTGGCCGGGGCTCGACATCATCAGTTGCTGGACGGATGCATCGAGCAAAGGCTTCGCGGCCGAACTGCAGGCCTTGTTCCCCCGCGCCTTTATCCAGTCGAAAGGCCTGATGTCGACGGAAGCCGCCGTCTCATTTCCCTATGGCGTGGGTCCTGGATCGATCCTGGCATCGCAAAGCGGTTTCTTCGAGTTTGTCGACGATGACGGACCCAGTCATTTTGCCTGGCAGTTGGAGGTCGGCCGGACCTATCGGCTGATCGTCACCACCGGCTCCGGCCTTTATCGCTACGACACGCAGGACATGGTGAAAGTCGTCGGCTTCGACGGCGACACGCCGCGCCTGCAATTCGTCGGCCGCGCCGGCATGGTGTCAGATCTGTGCGGTGAGAAGCTGACCGAGGCGTTCGTCGCCGTCTGTCTTGGCAAGATCGGTCTCGGCCAGCAGCAGGCCTATGCGCTGGTCGTTGCGGCAACCGAGCCGCATCCGCACTACCGTCTCTTCATCGAAGCCAGTCCGGCCGGATCAGGCGGGGCGTGGGGAAAAAAGCTCGATGCCGAGCTTGGCGCCAATCCACAATATGAGTATGCCCGCCGGATCGGCCAGCTCGGCCCCGTCCTGGCGACGCCGGTCGAGGACCTCTATGGCCGGCTGAAGCGGCATCGGCTGAAAAGCGGTATAAGCATTGCCGGCATGAAGGCGCCGGTGCTGCTGCGGCAGGCCGACAGCGATCTCATCGCCGCGCTGGAAGCGACCGGGCCTTGATCCGTCGCCGGTCAGGCAACCAGCCGCAAGGCCAGCGAGTCCAGTCCGCGGATCGAAGAGTTGTCCATCCATCTTGCTCCGCCCGGCACCGGCTCGATGCTTTTCCAGCGATGGAGCACCGCCTCCAGCAGCCGTTTTCCCTCCATTTCGGCCAGCGCCTTGCCGATGCAGACATGGGCGCCGCGGCCGAAAGCGAGGTTCTGCTTGCCTGGACGGCTGACGTCGAAGCGCTGCGCCTGCGGGAACTGGGCCGGATCGCGATTGGCTGCGCCGACGAGCAGCACAAGCATCTGCTCCTTGTCGACTGGCTGGCCGTCGAGCGCGGTCGGTTGCAGCGGCCAGCGGCAGATTTTCTGCACCGGGCTTTCAAGCCGAAGCGTCTCGGCAACCGCGTTGGCGACCAGATGCGGGTCGGCCCGCAAGGCAGCCCATTGAGCTGGCGCGTGGGCGAGGTGGAACAGCATGTTGCCAAGCAGATGCACAGTCGTCTCATGACCGGCAAAAGCCAGGAACGCGATGTTGCGGCCGGCGACCGTCAGCCCTACAGCGTCGGCCAGGGCCGGCAAGCCGACCAGCAGCGGCGGCATCTCGCCGGCGGCAAGCTGGCCGCGCAACAGCTCGGTGAAATAGGCCGACATGGCGTCGGTAGCGTTCGGCATCGAGCTGAAGGCTTCGTCGAAACCGGTGTCGAGCATGGTACGGATCGCCGCCGACCAGGCGCGCAGCATCGGCATGTCTTCGGCTGGCACGCCAAGCAGGCGGCCGATGACGCGCTCCGGCACCGCGCGGGTGAAAACGGCGACGACGTCGACCGTGCCGGACAGGTCCGCCTTCGTAACCAGCTGGTCTATGGCCTCGGCGACAACCGGCGCCAGCGCCGCCATGCCGTTGCCGACGAAGGGCTGCTGCAATGCCTGCCGGATTGCGGCATGCGCGCGTCCCTCCTGATACATCAGCCAGTCGTTGACGGCTGATCGCTGGGTATTGGCGTCTGCTTCGCCCGGCGGGACATGCGACAACTGCCGGTTGACAAGACAGGACGAAACGAGATCGTATTTTGTTATGTAGACATCGCCCCACGGCGCTTGCCAAGCAGGTGCCTGCTGGCGCATCTCGTCGTAAATCGCGTAGATGTCTATGGAACCATTGAAGCAACCGGCGCGTACTTGTCGCCAGCTGTGGTCGGTTGGCGGAAATTCTCCATGCATTTTCTTGTGAATAACCCCCGTTACCCCCGCCAGGGAACCCCGAAACGCCGCCACCTGTCCAACTTCGACCGGTCGGCAGGGTCATGACCACAAGCGTTGCCGCAGGCTTTGGCCCAATCTACTACCTTTGTACCCGCCAGAACGCTTACACGATAGGTGTGTTCCTTGGCTATTACCCGCACGGGCTAGGCGATATCTTGCGGATAATCCCCTATGAAGAGGCTGGAAACCTTGGTTCGGTTGTGCCTGGGACCTTCGTTTTCACCGATTTCGAAAGGCTGACGCTAGATCAATTGCAGGCCGCCGCTTCCCTGTTCGACAGCATCGCTGCGCAGAATCCCGGCCTGTTGCTACTCAACAATCCCGCCCTTGTGCCTGGCCGCTTCGACCTCCTGAAGCGGTTGAAGCAAGCCGGCCTCAACAGTTTCGACGTTCACCGCCTCGATCGGCGTGACGCCATTTCGCGCTTTCCGGTCTTCGTCCGCTGGGAAAGCCGCCACGATCCGCCGCTGACCGGCCTGCTGGACAGCGCGCAGGCGCTCGAAGCCGCAGTCGCCGCGCTGCCGGATCCAGTCCGGCAGGACCCGGACCTGATGATCGTCGAATATGGCGCCGCGCCCTCGGGCGACGGTCGCTTCCGCAAATATTCCGCTTACAAGGTCGGCCCCACTGTCTACCCGCAGCACTGCTTCATCAACGAAAGCTGGTACATCAAGTTTCCAAGCACCCGATTTACTGAAGCGGACCGGGCCGAAAGCCGCGCCTATGTCGCTGACAATCCGCACGCAGCCGAGATCGAGCGTGTGTTCGCGCTGGCCGAGATCGACTATGGCCGTATTGACTATGGCGTGGTCGACGGCCGCATCCAGACCTTCGAGATCAACAACAACCCGACGGTTCTGGCGCGGCCTCCAGGCTGGGATGCGGGCGTCAATTACGGCCGCTATGCCGATTTGCATGCACAGGCGCTGCGCGGCATCATTCGGCCGACATCATCCGCCCCGCCCGTGAGGCTTGGTCAGGGAAGCCGCAGCGCCGATGCCATCCACGCCGCTGCCATGCGCAAGGTGCGCCGGCGCATCGCCTGGTTTTCCTTCAGGCGAAGCCTGTCGCTGCGCGGGCTGAAGAAGCGGCTTGCAAACCGTTTCCGGTCTTAGACTGATCCCGATCACCGGGAAGAGCAGCATGAAGCCGGGCTTGGCACCGGCTTGCACTGGTGTTGCGTGAAAGCGGCTGTGGAACGCCGGCGCGCCGAAGGGCGTTATTTCTTGCGAGCGATCAGTCGCGAAAGGCACCGCCATGAAGAAAGTCTACGAGAAACCGGTACTCGTGAAGCGGGGGAAGCTCACCAGGCTGACGGCCCAGATTGTCGCCTCCGGGGTCATTTTGGGAGAGTGATTTCCGATCGAACTCCAGGCAGGAGAACAATTCAATGAGCGAGCGCGGCGTTGATTTTCTGCAAGGCTGGATACACGAGCACCTGCCGGGTGAACTGCCTGCCGACAAGGCAACAGCTCGAATCCTGACCACGCTGGCAGCCCTGGATGCTCGGCATTCAGGCCTTGAGGTTAGCGAGATCGAAGAGGATTTCGGTTCGCTGGAACGGGTGATTTACGAGGCGCTCGATCAGCCCGAAATCTAAGTCCGCTGCAGGCGAGTGTCGGCCCATCGCCTTCTTGGCGGTGGGCTTTTCCATGATTGCCTCCGTGAGGCGTAGCCCTATGCGGCACGCATCGATTGCGCTGCCCGGGCTGGCGGCAATTCGAACACAGTGGCGCCGTTCTCCTGGCCGCGCTCGACATAACCGATGACGCGGAACCATTTGGCGACGTCGGCTCGCTGCAGCCAGCTGCGCGAGTGGATGGGAAGGTTGCCGGCGAGCGCCTGGACATGGCGGATGTGGCGCCGGCAGAAGCGGACCGTCGCGGCGCTGAAAAAACCCTCCTGCGCGGCAAACAGCGTGTCGGCGGCGTCGCTGTTCTCATGCCAGGCAATGATCGCGACCGTCTTGTCGCCCTCGACCAGCGCGTGAGCGCGGCCTTCCTTCAAATTCATCATCAGATTGTCGTAGGCGGCCTTGATGTCCTTGCCGGCGGCCGCATACTCGTCCGACATACGCGTGGACAAATCCCGAAAAACACTTTCGAGATCGCCGATCGTAGCTGCGCGTGCTCGCATTTCTCCTCCTGCAGCCCCGGCAGGCAGTTTGCCCTAGGAAGAGGGGATTACCAAGCAAATCAAATCCGCGATCTGGCCCATGCGCGCAAAGTGATTTCGGCAAGCGGGGTTTTTGTGTTGGCAAATCGTGCCTGATGGAACCGAACTGGCTCTCCCGAATTGACTTGCGGTCGCGTTCGGGAGGGAAAGCATGCAAGACCAGCATTTCGATGAGCCGGTTCGCGTCGCGCTCGGCAGGTCCAGAAACACGATCTACAAGGTCGAGCGTGTCGCCCAGGCCGCCGACATCCTCATCAACCGCTGGCCGGTGAAGACGGGCCGCTATCACGTCGCGGCCCGCAAAGCTTGCCTTGGCGCTCTCGAAGGCCTGAAAGAGGCCCGCTATGCCCGCGCCGCCTTCGTCAATGCGGCGATCGAGGCCGATATACTGGTTGAGCGCGATGCCTAGAGCGGCCCGTTGCTTTTCATCGCCGCTTCGTTTGCCGTAACGTAGACTTGGCAGTCCGGTCCGGAGCCTTCCATGTGCAACGATTATGAACAGCATATTCTCTGGGCTGAATATTGCCGGATGCTGGAGTCGCTGGCACTCGAGATCCCGACCCACCAGACCGAACTTGACCTGCCGCAGGCGGACGACATCCACATTAATGATCCGGCCCCGATCATGCGCGCCGCTGGCGACACCGGCGTTGTGGAACTGGCTTCGATGACGTTCGGATTTCCACCGGCCGGACCGAAAGGCGGACTGGTGTTCAACTACCGCTCCGAAGGTCGGCAATTCGGGAGCAGCAAACGCTGTCTCGTGCCGGCATCCGGCTTCTTCGAGTTCACCGGCACCAAATATCCGAAGGCCAAGCATCGCTTCACCCTCAACGGCTCTCCGTTCATGGCCATCGCAGGGCTTTGGCGTGAAGCCGTCGGCAACAAGCCGCCAACCTTCACCATGCTGACGACCGAGCCTGGACCGGATATCGCGCCCTATCACAATCGGCAGGTGGTCGTTCTTCAGCCTGAGAATTGGTCCGCCTGGCTCGATCTGACGAAAACGGAAGCCGAACTGCTACAGCCGCTTCCGGCCGGCTCGCTGGGTGTGGAGACTGTGCGCGCCGACAGTTCATAGTTCGGTTGCGGAGGCGCACCGGCATATTCAGCATCCCGAGATCCGCCTGGAGCCGCCAGTAAGAGGTCAGTCACCTGATTTCTTCAGAGAAAGAGATGGTGCCCAGAGGCGGATTCGAACCACCGACACGCGGATTTTCAGTCCGCTGCTCTACCAACTGAGCTATCTGGGCCTCGCCGGCAAACAAGATATCGTTGGCCGGATTTCAGGAAAGCACCGTGGGCGCCCCTTGAAAGCGCGTGGGTTATAGCACGGGAATCCGGCCTGTCCAGCGCTTAAGCGCCGATTTTCCGGGGCAATTGTCGCGGATAGGTGACGGGGCTCGATAGGCGTCGGCAAAGCAGCAATCGCGCAGGTCGGCCAAGTGAAATTGTCGCGGCCGGCGCCGCGCAAACCCTACTTCGGCTCGTCGCTCTCCTCCTCATCATCACGCGCGGTGATGACATAGGCGCCCTTCAGCCAGCGGTTGAGGTCGATGTCCTTGCAGCGCGTCGAGCAGAAGGGATAGGTCTCGCGCGCCGATGGCTTGCCGCATTCGGGGCAGGGGCGCTTCGGGCGCAGCGGCGTGACCTTGTCGTCCAGGCTCATGGCCGCGCGGTGTGCCAGTTGGTGTGGACCTTGAAGCCTTCACCGGAAAGCAGCGCCACCGTCTCGTAGAGCGGCAGGCCGACGATGTTGGTGTAGGAGCCGACCAGCTTGACGACGAAGGAACCGGCGAGACCCTGCACGGCATAGCCGCCCGCCTTGCCGCGCCATTCGCCCGACGCGACATAGGCGTCGATCTCCTCGCGCGGCAGCCGCTTGAAGCGAACCCTGGATTCAACCAGCCTTTGGCGCAGTTTGCCGCCCGGCGTGATCAGGCAGATGCCGGAATAGACCCGGTGCGAACGGCCCGACAACAGCCCAAGGCAGTTGGCGGCGTCATCCAGCGTCTCGGCCTTGGGCAGGATGCGGCGCCCGACCGCGACCACCGTATCGGCGGCCAGCACGAACCCCGGCGCATAGTCTTCCTCACTTTTCAGCGAAGCCAGCGCCTTCTCGGCTTTTTCCGTCGACAGCCGCTTGGCCAGCGAGCGCGGATGCTCGGCGCGCAGCGGCGTCTCGTCGACATCGGCCGGCAGCACGCGGTCCGGCTCGATGCCGGCCTGCTGCAACAACTCGATCCGGCGCGGTGAACCCGAGGCAAGCACCAGCTTCTGCAAAATGCTCATCGCGGTCCGGATCTAATTCTTACTTGAAACGATAGGTGATGCGGCCCTTGGTCAGGTCATAGGGCGTCATCTCGACCAGGACCTTGTCACCGGTCAGCACGCGGATGCGGTTCTTGCGCATGCGGCCGGCCGTATGGGCGATGATCTCGTGTTCGTTTTCGAGCTTCACCCTGAACATCGCATTCGGCAACAATTCCGTCACGACACCCGGAAACTCGAGGACTTCTTCCTTCGGCATTCGATACCTTTGCTTGGATTGCAGTTCCGGCGTCCTGGAGTGCCCAGGCCGGAATTTCGGCGGAACCTATATGATAATCGTCCGCTTGTGAACACGCTTAGATCGCGTCATATGCGACGCGATCTAAGCTTTTGTTATGCATGTCGTTGTCTCAAAACCGGGACCACTTTTGAGCGACATCCATTAATCCGCCGCGTTTTTTGCTTCCGGAAGCAAAAAACGTCGGCTAATCCGCGTTTTCAGCCGCTCGCGGACGTCCCGGTAGCTGGCCATGATCTGCTCGCGCCTGCCGCCGACATCGGTCGGGTCGGGCATCGGCCAGTACTCAACGTCGACGGCAAGCGAGCGGGTGAGTTCGAGCGCGGCGTGGTGCGCTTCCGGCGCCAGCGTAACGATCAGGTCGAAATAGTCGTCCTCGAGATCGTCCATTGCTTTCGGCTGGCGCTCGCCCAGCGTCAGCCCTTCTTCGGCCAGCACCGCATCGACAAACGGGTCGCGCTCGCCCCTGTGTACGCCGGCAGAGGCAACGAAAGTGGCCGGCGGCAGCATGCGCCGCGCCAGCTGCTCGGCCATCGGCGAGCGCACGGCGTTCATGCCGCACAAAAACAGGATGGAGCGGGGCAGCGCGGCCACTAGAGCATGATCCCGAAAAGTGGGAACCGGTTTTCTCGGACAAAACGCGAATAGTTTTGTCCAGAGATCATGCTCCAACAAAGAGTCAGATCAGGATGGCCATTCAACGAAACGTCATCCTGATCTAACCCCGCCAGTGCAGCACGCAGACCAGCGTGAAAAGCCGCCGCGCCGTGTCGAAGTCGATGTCGATCTTGCCGGCAAGCCGGTCCATCAGCGTCTGCGAGCCTTCATTGTGCAGGCCGCGCCGGCCCATGTCGATCGCCTCGATATGGCTCGGCGTCGACGAGCGGATGGCGTCGTAATAGCTTTCGCAGATCAGATAGTAGTCTTTGACGATGCGCCTGAGCGGCGTCAGCGACAGGATGTGGGTGACAACGGCAGCGCCATCCTCGCGGGCGACCGCAAACACCAGCCGGGATTCGGCCAGCGACAGTTTCAAGCGGTAGGGGCCGGCGCCGTCATCATTGACCGGCAGAAAGCTGTTTTCCTCGATCAGGTCGAAGATCGCCACCGCGCGCTCATGTTCGACGTCGGGCGTCGAACGGCCGATCGATTCGTCGAGTTCGACGTCGATCAGTCTTGCGCGGGTTGGATCGCCGTCCGCCATGTCCGCCTACATGTTCAGCCGGATGGCGACGGAGCGGCCATGCGCGTCAAGGCCTTCCGCCTTGGCCAGCGCGATCGCCGCCGGCGCAAGTGCTCTCAGTTGCTCCGGCCCGAGCTTCAGGATCGAGGTGCGCTTGACGAAATCGAGCACCGACAGGCCCGATGAGAAACGCGCCGAGCGCGCCGTCGGCAGCACGTGGTTGGAGCCGCCGACATAGTCGCCAATGACTTCGGGCGTATGGCGCCCAAGAAACACCGCACCTGCATTGCGCATCCTGGCGAGAAAACCCTCGGCGTCGTCGATGGCCAACTCGACATGTTCGGCGGCGATGCGGTCGACCAGCGGCAGCGAGGCCTCGATTGTGTCCACCAGGATCACCGCGCCGAAATCGCGCCAGCTGGCGGCCGCCGTCGCGGCACGGGGCAGGCTCTGCAACTGCCGCTCAACCGCCTGTTCGACGGCTTTGCCAAACGCGGGATCGTCGGTGATCAGGATCGATTGCGCCGACACGTCATGCTCGGCTTGGGCCAGAAGGTCGGCGGCAATCCAGTCGGGATCGTTGCTGCCGTCGGCCACCACCAGAACTTCCGACGGGCCGGCGATCATGTCGATGCCAACCGTGCCGAACACCTGGCGCTTGGCCGCGGCGACATAGGCATTGCCGGGTCCAACGATCTTGGCGACCGGCTTTATTGTTTCGGTACCATGGGCAAGCGCTGCGATCGCCTGCGCGCCACCGACGCGGTAGATTTCCGAGACGCCTGAAATGTCGGCCGCCACCAGCACCAGCGGGTTGATAATGCCGCCCGGCGCCGGCACCACGATGACGATGCGCTCGACGCCGGCCACCTTGGCCGGTACGGCGTTCATCAGCACCGAGCTTGGATAGCTCGCCGTACCGCCCGGCACATAGAGCCCGACCGCCTCGATCGCCGTCCAGCGCGAGCCCAATTCGACGCCGGCGGCATCGGTATAGCGGTCGTCCCTGGGCATTTGGCGTTCGTGATGGGATCGGATGCGGTCACGGGCGAATTTCAGCGCCTCGACCGTCTGCGGATCGGCTTGCTTGTAGGCCTGAGCGATATCTTCCTTCGACACGGCGATACCGAGCCTGTCGAGCTCGGCGCGATCGAATTTCCTCGAATAGTCGATCAGCGCCGCATCGCCCTCGGCGCGAACCCGCGCAATAATGGCGCGTACAGCGGTGTCGACGTCCTCCGACACCTCCCGCTTTGTGGTCAGGAAGGCGGCGAAATGCTGTTCGAAACCGGCGTCGGACTGGCGGAGCGTGATGGCCATCGGCTGCGTCTAGATCATGATGAGATTTGGTTGAAATCTCACCATGATCTAACCCTTTGTTGGAGCATGATCTTTTCCAAAAACCGGTACCCACTTTTTGGGATCATGCCTTAGCCCCTGTGCACCGGACGCGAGGTGGCTTCCCAGGAGCCGCCTATATCGGCAAGCCGCGCCTCGATGCATTCGACATCGAGCATGATCGTGCCGCCGCCGGAGAAGACCAGCTCAACGATGCCGGCTGGCTTGCTGATCTCGACAAAGCTGATTGCCAAGAGCGACAGCACCTCGGCCGGCCTGTCCCGGGCTATGCCGTTGGTCTTGGCGCCGAGCACGCGGTCAAAATGCAGCACCGCCTGGCGCCGTTCATTGTGCTGGCTGAACAGCCCGGATTTCGCCTCCCAGACGAAGCGGTTCATGGTCAGCAGGAAACGCTTGGCCGAAGGCAAATATTCGAGGTCCGAAACCTTCATCACAGCGTCCTGAACATGGGCCGAGACGATGCTCAGATCCTGATCGTCAAGCGCAATGAGTTTGAGGGCTGCCATGCGGAATTTGTGCCTAAGGTTGGTCTGAAGCCTTCTGTTAGGCGGTCTTAGCGATCCGTGCAACCGCGCCAATAGCTTCGGTTTGCGCTGCCCCTCATCGCCCTGCCGGGCACTTCTCCCCGTATAGTGACGGGGAGAAGGACGCAGATCCGAAGGATTTCGCCAATTTTCTGCGTTGCAAGAGAGGAGCCGATATCGCGATCAGCCCCTTCTCCCCGTCACTATACGGGGAGAAGATGCCGGCAGGCAGATGAGGGGCGGCGCCGACCTTGCGAGGTTTACGCCGAAATCCGCTCGATCACGGCGCCGCAGTTGGACAGCTTTTCTTCCAGCCGTTCAAAACCGCGATCGAGGTGGTAGACGCGGTTGACCGTGGTCTCGCCTTCGGCCGCGAGGCCGGCAATGACCAGCGACACCGAGGCGCGCAGATCGGTCGCCATAACAGGCGCGCCCTTCAGCTTGGCGACGCCGTCGACGATCGCCGTCTGGCCCGACAGCGTGATGTGGGCGCCGAGGCGGGCCAGTTCCTGCACATGCATGAAGCGGTTTTCGAAAATGGTCTCGGTGATACGCGACTTGCCCTTGGCCATGGTCATCAGGCCCATGAACTGTGCCTGCAGGTCAGTCGGGAAGGCCGGGAAGGGCGCCGTCGTCACGTCGACCGGCGAAATGCCGGCGCCGTTGCGCCGCACACGGATGCCGGAATTGGTCGGGATGATCTCGGCGCCGGTCTGGGCAATCACGTCCAGCGCGGTCTGCAGCAGCTCGGGGCGGGCGCCTTCCAGCACCACGTCGCCGCCGGTCATGGCCACCGCCATGGCATAGGTGCCGGTCTCGATACGGTCCGGAATGACGCGCACGCGCGCACCTGACAGCGATTCGACGCCATCGATGGTAATGGTCGGCGTGCCGGCGCCGGAGATCTTGGCGCCCATGGCGTTGAGGCATTCGGCGAGGTTGATGATCTCGGGCTCGCAGGCGGCGTTTTCCAGCACCGTCTCGCCCTTGGCCAGCGACGCCGCCATCATCAGCACATGGGTGGCGCCGACCGAGACTTTCGGGAACACGTAGCGGTTGCCGACGAGGCGGCCGTTCCTGGTCTTGGCCAGGACATAGCCGGTGTCGACATCGATGTCGGCGCCCAGCGCCTGCAGGCCTTCAAGGAACAGATCGACCGGCCGCGTGCCGATGGCGCAACCGCCCGGCAACGACACTTTGGCCTCGCCCATGCGGGCCAGCAGCGGGCCGATCACCCAGAACGACGCCCGCATTTTCGACACCAGCTCGTAAGGCGCGGTCGTGTCGACGATGTTGCGGGCCGAGAAATTGATGGTGCGCGAATAGCCCTCATTCTGCTTTTCGCGGCGACCGTTGACCGAATAATCGACGCCGTGATTGCCGAGGATGCGGATCAGCTGCTCGACATCGGCCAGATGCGGCACATTTTCCAGCGTCAGCGTGTCGTCGGTCAGCAGCGATGCGATCATCAGCGGCAGGGCTGCGTTTTTCGCGCCCGAAATCGGAATGCTTCCGGCGAGCTTGTTGCCGCCGACAATTCTGATGCGATCCATGAGAGAATGTCCCCTCGGCCCGAAAGGCCGGTTTTCGTCAGTTTGAGTATCGGCCCGTCTAGACCATTGGCCGGCTTGGTTCAAGAAATAGGATTTCCTGCCCTTGGCCAAGGTGGCGGGCCAGTGTGGCGGCTTTTGGTTAGTCCTTGTGCATTTTTTCAGCAGCCGCCAGGCCTTCCGGCCGCTGGTCGGCGTCGCCGGCGCGCTGCTTGTCAGCGTCGCCGTTGCGCCGTGAACGCGCCTGCGCCTTGCGCTTCATGAGATTGGCGCGCAACTGCTCTGCCAGGCGGTCCTTGCGGTCCGTGCCGCTCTTTTTTGCTGGATCGGCCCTTTTCGGTGGAATTGTCTTGTCGTTCATCGTCCCGTCCCACCCGTGACTGGCAGGCTTGCCGTTCTGGGATAGCTAGCATTGTGGCGCCGGCATGTCAGCGAAACTTGTCTGGCAAAGCCTTTCACAGATGCCTTGCGCTTGTCGGTTCGATATGGCAGAAGCCCCGCCATCAGCGGCTGCGGTAGCTCAGTGGTAGAGCACTCCCTTGGTAAGGGAGAGGTCGAGAGTTCAATCCTCTCTCGCAGCACCAGTCTATCTCCTTGAAATCATTGACACCCAACGGTTTCTGTCCATCCTGACGTTACAAATGCCGTAACAATCGGGTGGTTTCGATGACAGGCCGCGTTCGTAATCTCCTGGATCGGGACGGCCGCTATTTTGCACGTCTCGTCATCCCTAAAGAGCTTCGACCGTATATGAACGGTAAGACAGGTGATCTGGCACGAACTGATCTTTGGACGCGTCGTTTTGAGAAACCTGACCGCCGAGCAGTCGCGAGCAGCACGGGAGCTATTACACTGGTCCCGTGTGCGGCTTGGCGCAAAGTCCAATCTTAGCGAAGCCACGATCCGCGATTTTGAGATCGGCCGCAGGATTCCGCATCCGGGCACACTCACCCGCATACGACAAGCGCTGGAGGGAGCCGGTGTTGTCTTTACATCTGGAGGCCCATCGCTGACCAATCTCCCTGAAGGTGAGCCTGGTGGGATTTCAGTTCGAGCGCGAAACCTGAAGATGCGTGATGGGCGCAGAGGAATCGAATCCAAATTGGGAGCCGACATGGCAGGCAAATTGTGAACGTGTGGGACCTGTCCGACGGCTGCGGCGGGGGAATGTAGAATTGCGGGAGTATGCATCTTTCCCCATTCTGTAACCGGAATCACCGTGTCTTGGCGGAGGTTGCCGGCGACTTAACTTGGCTTACACTCGCCAATCGTGGAACGGCGAGCATGATGGGATGGGTCGGGCGGCATGTGGTTGATGGGCGGCATGGGCCTCGTCTGGATCATGTTGTTGGTCGCCCTCGTGCTCGCGATCGCGGCGCTCGTCAAATATCTACAACGCTGACCGATTGATGCGCCAACACAGGGACCTTCCCGTTGAGAAGCTCACCGCCCGCCGATTTTCGCCGTATTCTGCCGCCCAGTCTGCTGACGTCGGCGCGGCATACCTGGCTGCAGCCGGGAGCCTACCTCTTCCATCAGCGTGATCCGGTTCGCGCGGTTTATTTCGTCGAGTCGGGACAGATCGCGTTGCGGCGCCCTCTTCCAGACGGAAACTTCGTCGTTACGCAGGTGGCAGGACCTGGCGACAGTCTTGCAGAAGCGGCGCTGTTTGCTGAAAATCACCACTGCGATGCCATTGGCATGATGCAAAGTCAGGTGCTCGGTGTGCCAAAGCAGTCGATGCTCGACCTGTTTGACCGGGACCATAGCGTCGCGCTGGCGTGGACGCGCCATCTCTCGTGGCAACTGCAGGACCTTCGCCAGCGGATTGAAATCCGCGACATCCGGCCGGCACGCAACCGCGTCCTCGCCTGGCTGTCCTTGCACGACAGATCGGAAATCGTTCTTGATCGGCCGCTCAAGGATCTGGCGCCGGAACTCGGTCTGACCCATGAAGTGTTCTACAGGACACTGGCTGCCCTGGAACGCGACGGATCAATCCAGCGGCGCAAGGGGATGATCGTGCGAACGCGCTCACAGATATGATCGCGGTCATATGCTCAAGGCACATAGCGGTGCATGGTGGTGAAAAAGGAGATCACCATGAGACATCGAACCATTTGCATTGTCTTCGCCAGCACATCCATTACCGCCATCGCCGCCGTCATGGTTACGCCGGCCGTGGGGCAGCAGGCCGTTGCCAGTCCATCACAACAAGCCGAGGTGGAGCGGAAGGGTGTAACGGTCATGCCATTCGATCAGCAGCGAGCTATGCACATGTTCCAGCAGACGCCCACCGGAGGTGTGCAAACGGTGCTTTCCCGGGATGGCGATTCCGCGCAGATCGCGGCAATCCGGTCGCATCTGCGCCAGGAAGCCGACAAGTTTGCGCGGGGCGACTATTCCGATCCGGCCACCATCCATGGCCAACAAATGCCTGGGCTCTCAGTCCTGAAGACGGCCGGCCAGAACCTTCGCGTCGCTTATCAGGAACTGCCTTTAGGAGCCCAGATGACATTCACGACGCACGATCCTGCCACGGTGAAGGCTCTTCATGACTGGTTCGCCGCGCAAGTAAGCGACCACGGTTCGCATGCCATGATGATGAAATAGCTGCGTCTGTTCGGTTGGCCTTCCGGAAAAATCAGACCTGCCGGAGGCGTCGGCCGCCGAGCCGTGCGGGCTTAGGCCGAGATCAGCGACGAAATGCTGATAGGGGTATGCCTCGGTCACGTTGATCGGACCTTGTCCGTCGTCGCGCGACATAGTTCAGGTTCTTGGTTCCGACGGCGCCGCTGTCCCTGACCTTGAGACCGCTCTCTCGGCCAACAACGAGGCGATCCCATTCATCTCAACGTGACCACGTCGATGAGTCTGTGCAATCTGGGCTTGCGCACCGGCCTGCCGAAATCGACGAGCAACAGCCGACCTCCTTGGTCAGATGACTAAGACCGGAGCAAATCCGCCGCCGGGTGTCCGGAAATTCGTGGTCTGGCCCTGGTAGAGGCGCGCGGCTGCGAGCAGAACCTGGCCATCATAAGTATAGAGCCGCACGTCCATCTTGCGCGGTGCAGGTGCGCCATCGATCTCGATCATGCGCTGTCCGGGTGAGGCAAACGCCTGGGCCACATAGCCACCACGGGCGATCTCCGCCCACACACCTTTCGTCACCTTGTCGCCGCGGTAGACCGCCTTGCTGCCGTGGCCTGAGAGCGGCTTGAAGAACATGTCCTTGCGGAATTGCCAGGCGGCATCCGAATTGTCGGGCGTGACCAGTGTGGTCCGCGGAATGCCGGCGAGCCGCGAGCGCATCTCCGGAGAAAGGCCGAATGCATCCAGCGCCGCCGGATCGGATAACAATGTCAGATTGCGCTTGCTAGAAAAGAGCGCATGGTTGTGCGGATTGGGCGTGAGCACCACGGCGCCGTCCTGATAGGCCGCTCTGAGCGCGGCATGTTCCGGGCGATCGAGTGTGAAATCGACCAGGCGATTGTAGACTAGGTCAATCTCTTGTCCGTCGAGCCGAAGCCTTCCGCTATCATATTTCAGCTCACTCGCGTTCCCGATCGTCGCCTCGATGCCGTGCCTCAGCAGCAACTGCCTGGCGAGCACGAATTCGGGATAGAGATACTGCTCCTCAGGCCGATCATCGACGATCGCGATCCTTCGCGGCGAACCGGCTCCACGCTGCCTGCGCCATTCGCTCTCGAACATCGCGATTACGCTGGTTTCGAAATGATCGTCCCTAGCGCCGATCAACGCCCGATCGACCTCGGAGCAGCAAGCCTTCTGTGCCCTGGCCAGCAAGGCATTGAGGAAAGCCCCGCCGGCGTTGGTGTTGACCTCAATCAGCTTGGCACCGTCATCGTCGAGGTGGAAGTCGTAGCCCATGAGAGCGCCGACGGGTCCAAAATCCCTCTGCGCAATTTCGGGAGCCCAGGAGAGAACCGTTTCGCGGTAGGCTGGCAGCTTTGCTGTCCTCTCGATGGCGACGACGATTCTCTGCATCTCATCGAGGGCGGACGCGGCGAGGAAGACCGGGACGTTGGAAAACAGATGCGGCCGCGACGCCATCAAGGTTTCGCAGAAGCCGGGCTCTCCGGCTTCGCGATCCAGCGCGGCCCAGAGCGCTGTCCGGTCCAGCGTTATGCAGAAGCATTTGCGGTTGAGCCGCCCCGACAGGGACGTGCTGGCTTTTGCCACGCCGGGGACTGTGAGCACGTAGTTATCTCCTTATTGCCGGCCGCTGAAACGATACGAGTTTCGGATTGGCTACGCTCACGAGCATTGATTTGCATCAAAGTGGCGACATACAGTTGGGCTACACTAAATCCATGAAAATCGCCTTGGCCCAGCTTCGCTTGCTGCTAGCCGTGATCCTCCTGATCGCGGGCGGTGCCATTGCTGGTCTTACCGAACAGGCTTCTGCAATGGGCGTCGGCGTCACCACAGACGTTGCGTTGTCGAACCCTTTGCACAAGGTGATGGGTCACGTCGCGTCCACAGACCAGGACAACCATCGCGCGCCATGTAATGGCTGCCTGGATTGCTTACAGTCGGCCGGCTCCGGCTGTTGTGCTGCAGGCATTTCCTCTGGCGATTTCGACGTTCTTCATGATGCGCCGGTTGCCGTCCGGTTCATGGCGGGCAAGGCATTCCTGCCAACGGGCATCGACCCCGAGGCTCTCCTGCAACCTCCCCAGACTTTCGCCTGATATCGCGCCGTCGCCGTGCTTGGGGCCGTTGAATCCAGCAGTGCCCGTCAAGGCCCCATAGCGCGCGAACGATCCGCGAAACCGTGACCGGCAGCGGCGATCTGGGCTGCCCTCCGCACCCGCCTATCGCTTCACACCAACGACAAGGAAACTGTCATGAAAACTCACCTTCGATTGATCACGTTTGCAGCATTCACAACTCTTTCAAGCGCGGCATTTGCCCAGACCGATCCGCACCATCCGGCGGCCGATGCGCCGCAAGCCACTACAGCTGCTCCGGCCGCACAGGCGATGCCGGGCGGGTTGCCCGAGCAGTGCACGGCGATGATGTCCACGATGCAGAAGATGATGCCCATGATGGAGAAGATGGCTCCCATGATGCAGCAAATGATGCCGATGATGCAGAAGATGATGCAGGGGGGCATGATGCAGGGTGGGCAAGGCGGCATGCAAGGCGGGATGATGCAGGGTCAAGGCGGCATGACGAACATGCCGATGGGCACCGCCAACATGTCCGAGGCGTCCAGAAATTATATGGACGCGATGAAGCGAATGGATGCACCCATGATGCAGGGCATCCAAGCCGGCGATCCCGATGTCGCCTTCGTCCAGGGGATGATTCCGCACCACCAGGGGGCGATCGACATGGCCCGTGCGGTTCTGCAATTAGGCAAGGATGATCAGGTCAAGGTTTGGGCCAATCAGATCATCACGGCTCAGCAGGCCGAGATCGCCGCCATGCAGGATTGGCTCAAGCAACACGCGAAGTGACGGGAGGATGACATGGACAAACTCAGCGTCCTGTCCGTCGGCATTGCTCTGGGCGTGACGTCGGCCCTGATGAGCATGCTCTGCGCGTTGGCAGTCGCTATCTGGCCAGAGGCAACACTCGATTTCTTCGGTGCCATCTTGCACGGGCTAGACCTCAGCGCGGTCAGGTCTACGGCGCCGATAAGCCCCGTCCGTGTTCTCTACGGCGTTCTCGGGCTTGGCATCGTCGGGCTGCTGGCGGGTGTCGTTTATGCCTCGATCTACAATGTCGTCGCCACGGGGCGCCGGTAATGCAAGTCAAGGTTCAGCCCATGAAAGCCACAGTCAAACCATGGACGACGTCGTCCGTCACTCTTGCTCTGGCGGGGATGATCATCGCCGGCATCGGACTGTATTTCATCGCCCTCAGGCCACCATTATTGCCCGAGGATGTCCGCTATATGAACCTCTCGGTTGCCGAGCTCGAAGCCATCGGTCCGCGTCTTGCCATGTGGCTGACGCAAGTTTTCCGGGTGCTCGGCGGCTACGCCCTGGCCACTGGCGTTCTCCTGATTGCGCTGGCAATCACCGCGTTCCGCGCGCGCCATCCGGTCGCGGTGGCCGGCGCTCTGGTCGGAGGAGCGTCATCCATCGGCTTGATGTCGGTGGTCAACTTCACGATCGGCTCCGACTTCAGGTGGCCACTGTTCGTCTGCGCGCTGGTCTGGGCCGTAAGCCTCGCCGCCTATGGGCTCGAAAGCTCCCGCAATGACAACCGCTGACAAATAAGGAACCCATCCCATGAATACCAACAACGTTTACCGCATGTCCGGTCCGCCGGCCGGGTCCGAACCAGAACCGGAGGCCGAGGCAGGCAGGTTTTGGACTTCGAAGACCGGCCTTGTCACGATCGCTTTCCTGCTGATCGCCGCGTTTTTCCTGCTCACGGAGCACTGGGCCCATACCCTCGGTGTCCTTCCCTTTCTGCTGCTGCTCGCCTGTCCTCTGCTTCACATGTTCATGCATGGCGGCCACCGCGGGCATGGCGGTCACGGCGGCCATGCCAGGCAGAAGGAACCTGAGCCGGGCGCGCATGACGGCACCACCCACCACGAAGGAGCATGACGATGGTCGAGCAATCTCCTGCCTACGGCCTTTGGGGCCTGGTCATAGTCAATTCGGCGGTTTTCATCCTGTTCGCATTCAGCTTCTTCAAGCCGCGAACCGGCCGCGACTGGCGCTCCTTCGGTGCCTTCAGCGCCTTCCTGGTGGCACTGTTTGCCGAGATGTATGGCTTTCCCCTGACGATTTACCTGTTCTCGGGGTGGCTGCAGTCACGATACCCCGGCATCGACTGGTTCTCGCACGATGCCGGTCACCTCTCGGAGATGATGTTCGGCTGGCGTCTCAATCCGCATTTCGGCCCCTTCCACGTTCTCAGCTTCTTCCTGATCGGCGGCGGATTCATGCTGATCTCGACTGCTTGGCGGGTGCTTTACGAAGCGCAGCGTCACAATCGGCTCGCAACGGGTGGGCCATATGCCTCCATCCGGCACCCGCAATATGTCGGCTTCGTCCTCGTCATGGCGGGCTTCCTCGTGCAATGGCCGACGCTGCTGACGCTGGCGATGTTTCCCATTCTGGTCGCCATGTATGTGCGACTTTCCTTCATTGAGGAGCGTGAAACGAGAAAAGAGTTCGGCGACTCATACGACCGTTATGCCGCTCGTGTGCCCGCCTTTTTCCCGCATTTGGCCAGGCTGTTCGGCTCCGGTCGCGAGCGCCGTGCGCCTTGAGGGCAGAGCCCCTGGGCCTGATCCTGTGTGCTGAACCAAATAACGAAGTTCTGAAATCCGAAGTCGAAAACAAAGGAACGATCATGAAACGCCGGGATATTCTGAAGGGCGCAGTGGCAGGCGCAGCAGCTTTTGCAATCCCATCGGGCTTGCTCGCAGCAGCCTCTGCCGGTCAGTCGGGCGGCCAGTCGCTTGGCATCTCGCGCCGCACGATCGAGGTGAACGGTAAAGCTGCAAGTGTCTTCGGCCTGCAAAGGGCCGACGGCGCGCCTGGCCTGCGCTTGCGGGCGGGCGAAGCCTTCAACGTGCTGCTTCGAAACGAGACTGCCGAGCCGACGATCATACATTGGCACGGACTGACGCCGCCGTGGCCGAGCGACGGCGTCGCCGACGCGCCACTGCCGCTCATCAGCGCCAAGGCCGATCGCAGCTTCCAATTTCCGGTCGGCGGGCCAGGCACTTTCTGGATGCACGCCCATACCTTGCAGGAACAATTGCTGCTCGCGGCTCCGCTCATTGTCGCCGATCCCGCCGATGACGCAAAGGATGAGCAGGAGGTTGTTGTCCTGCTCCACGATTTTTCGTTCTCATCGCCTCAAGAACTGCTGGCTGGGCTGCAGAGTAAGAACACCGGCGGCTCCATGTCGATGGACGGCATGGATATGTCGGGAGCGAAGACCAACGCCATGGCAGGGATGAAGGATGGCGGCATGGTGATGGATATCAATGACATCGAGTATGACGCCTATCTGGCCAATGACCGGTCCCTGAACGACCCCGAGATCGTGCCGGTCGAACGGGGCGGACGCGTGCGCGTGCGGATCATCAACGGCGCCACCGCGACGGCGTTTACAATCGATTTCGGGGAACTTGACGGCGAACTGATTGCGGTAGACGGTCAGCCTGTCGAACCGGTCAGGGGCCGGCACTTTCCAATGACGATGGGCCAGCGCATCGACGTGCGCGTGCAGTTGCCGGGCGACCTCAGCACCTCCTTTCCGATCCTGGCGCTGCGCGAGGGAAGCAAGGAACGGACCGGAATCGTCCTGCGTCCGGCGGGGGCGGCGGTGGCCAAGCTCGGGCCAGCGGCTGACGTCGACGCTCCGGTTCTGAACCTGACGCTCGAGGCGCAACTTCGAGCAATCGCGCCACTTGCATCACGCCTGGCGAACAAAACGTTCGAAATGGCGCTGACCGGCGACATGGCTGCCTATCGCTGGGGTCTCGAAACCAGCGCGCCCATCCTCGTGGACAAGGGCGATCGGGTCGAGGTCACGCTGCGCAACGACACCATGATGGCTCACCCAATGCACCTTCACGGCCACCATTTCCAGGTGGTCGCGATTGACGGGCAGCGTTTCCGGGGCGCCGTTCGCGACACCGTGCTGGTGCCGCCGATGCGGTCGATCACCATTGCCGTCGATGCCGTCAATCCCGGCAAATGGGCATTTCACTGTCACCATCTCTACCACATGGCGAGCGGCATGATGTCGACCTTTGCCTACCGAAGCTGAGACACCGCAAGCGGTGCGATTGCTGCCACGAACCGCGGCACGGAGAACGATGATGAAAAAGATCAATCTGGAAGTGCGCGACCTCATCGGCATGATGGATTTCGCCGCGGTCGAAAAACGCCTGGCAGCTCTGCCGGGTGTCGCCGGTGTCGCGATGAACGCGGGATCGACAACCGCAACCATCGAATTCGATGAGGGGCGGACGACTCCGGAGACCCTTGCTCGGGAAATCAAGGCCTGCGGTTTCCATTGCCGCGGCGAGGTCGTGCCGCGGCATCTGTGCATGCCTGACAGCATGACGATTCCGCCGGGGCATCCGCGCGCGACCGTCGGGCGCGCCGGGCACGCCGGGCACGATCATGGAGGGAACGCCGCCATGATCGAGCCGGCTCCAGCGGGCGGGACCACGGTTGCAGCCAAGGCGTCGCGCGACGCCATGGCCCATGAGATGGGACACGGCGCCGGCATGGACATGCAGGGCATGGTCAAGGATATGCGCAACCGCTTCCTCGTCAGCCTGATCTTCGCCCTGCCGATTTTCGCCATGGAGCCGATGGGTCTGGGCGAACCTTGGTTGCGCCCGCCCTTAGGACTGAGCGAAGACGTAGCGATGTTCTTCCTAGCCAGCGCCGCGATCCTCTACCCAGTCTGGCCTTTCCTGGTCGCCGCCTGGCGGGCCTTGCGCAACGGGGTCCTCAACATGGCCGTGCTGGTGGTGCTGAGTGTGGGCACCGGCTACCTGTTCAGCGTCGGCGCGACCTTCTTCTTCGAGGGGCAGCAGTTCTACGAGGCGGCGAGCGTGCTGCTCGTGTTCATCCTGCTCGGCCATTGGCTGGAGATGCGCGCTCGCGCCGGAGCCTCGGCCGCGATCAGGGCCTTGCTTGACCTCGCCCCGCCCAGGGCCTCAGTCTTCCGCGATGGCAAGGAGGTCGAGGTTGCGACCGCCGACGTAGTGCTCGGCGACATCGTGGTCCTGCGGCCCGGCAACAAGCTTCCCGTCGACGGCGAGGTGGTCGAGGGCACGTCGACGATCGACGAGTCGATGCTGACGGGTGAGTCGATGCCGGTGACCAAGAAGGTCGGCGACAAGGTCATCGGGGCGACCATCAACAAGAGCGGCACGCTGCGCTACCGCTCTACCAAGGTGGGTGCCGACACTGCGCTTGCCCAGATCGTCAAGCTGGTCCAGGAGGCTCAGAACTCGAAGGCGCCGGCGCAGCTGCTCGCCGATCGTGCTTCGCAATGGCTGGTGCTCGCCGCGATCCTCATCGGGCTTGCGACCTTTGCCGTCTGGTTCTGGTGGCTCGGCCAGCCTCTGCTGTTCGCGATGACCTTGACCATAACCGTCTTCGTCATCGCTTGTCCCGATGCGCTCGGCCTCGCCACGCCGATGGCTGTCATGGTCGGCACCGGCCTTGGCGCGTCAAACGGGATCCTGTTCAAGAACGCAGCCGCTCTCGAGGAGGCGACCAAGCTCAACGTGATCGTGTTCGACAAGACCGGCACGCTCACCATGGGTCAGCCCAAGGTCGTCGAAATCGTCCCCGCCGCCGGCGTTTCACCCGACGAGGTTTTGCAAGTTGCAGCTGCCGTGGATCAGGGGTCGGATCACCCGCTGGCCGTCGCAATCGTCGAGCGAGCCGGAGACCTGACGCTTCCCAAGGTTTCGGGATTTCTCAACATCGAGGGCAAGGGCGCCAGCGCCGCCATCGGAGGAAATCCGGTTTTCCTCGGCAACCGACGCCTCATGGACGAGCAGAAAATCGATCTTCTGGCGCTCGGCGAGAAAGCCGAAACGCTCAAGGGCGAAGGCCGCACCGTCATCCATGTGGCACGGTCTGGCAAATTGCTCGGGCTGATCGCGATCGCCGATACGCCGCGCCCGACAGCCATCGCAACGATCGCCAAACTGCATGAGCAGGGCGTACGCGTGGCGATGCTCACGGGCGACAATGCCGGGACCGCCAAACGCATCGCGGACGTGCTCGGCATCGACATCGTCCTGGCCGATGTCTTGCCAGGGCAGAAAGCCGAGAAGATCAAGGAACTGCAGGGACAGGGCCTGAGGGTCGGCATGGTCGGCGATGGCGTCAACGACGCGCCAGCCCTGACGCAAGCCAACGTCGGGTTTGCGATCGGCGCGGGCACCGATGTCGCCATTGAAAGCGCCGACATCGTGCTGATGAGAAGCGATCCCTACGATGTGGTCGGCGCGATGACACTCTCGCGCGCCACGCTACGCAAGATGCACCAGAACCTGTGGTGGGCGGTTGGCTACAATCTCATCGCCTTCCCGATCGCGGCGGGCGTGTTTTACCCATTCCTGCTGAGCCCCGAGCTCGCAGCCCTGGCAATGTCGGGCAGCTCGGCTCTTGTGGCCATCAACGCTCTTCTGCTCAAGCGAACCAGGCTCGAAGGCATTCGACCTTCCGCCGCATCGATGAGCGAAGGTGTCGCTCATCAGCACCCTACGGGCGCCCAGGCATGAGCGTGTCGATGCAGGCTCGCCTGCCGACGTCGCGATGGGCCCTGGGCGCACTTCTCGCCTCGGCCTTTGTCGTTGCGCTGGGCTACGGAATCGTCTTGCCGGTCCTGCCGATGATGGTCGAGCGGCTTGCCGGTTCCACAGACCCGACATTCAATGCGCGGCAGATTGGCTTCTTGACCGCCGCCTATGTCGCCGCGCCGGTGGGCGCCGCTTTCCTCTGGGGTAAGTGGTCGGATTTGATCGGGCGCAGACCTGTCCTTGTCGTTGGTCTGATCGGCTTTGCCGTCACCCTGGCCGCTTCGGCGCTGGCCCCAAGTCTACTCGTTCTTTATGTCGGGCGAATATTGAATGGCGGCTTCGCGGCTGCCGTGGGGCCAACGGGACTTGCGTTCATTGCCGACACCGAAGGTGAGGACAATCGCCGCACCAGAGCGTTCGGCTGGATGAGCATGGCATCGATCGCAGGCTTCCTGGTCGGACCCACGCTCGGCGGGCTCGTGGCGGAACTGAAGCTTGACTTGGGCGTGGCGGCTGTCCCGCCACAGACCGTTCCCTTCATTCTTGCGTCCGGCCTCGCTGTAGCGGCAGCGCTTGGCGTGTGCTCTGTGCTGCCTGGAAAGCTGCCCGGCCCCCGTGTTGAGGCGAACAAGCCCGGGTCATCAATGTTCGTGTCCGGAGAGATACGGCTGCTCGCTCTTGCCGCCGTGGCAGCGGCAGGGCTTGGTGCATTCGAGGTCGGGCTCACGTTGCGAAACGTTGAACTCGCAATGGGTCCCACTGCGCTCGGCCTCATGTTCGCGACATGCAGCGTTGTGATGTTTGCGGTCCAGGGCCTTGTCTTTTCGCCGCTCGTCAAACCGGCAGCGACGAGGCTGCTTGTGGCTCCTGCCTTCCTGGTGATGGCGATCGGTCTGGCGGTTATGCCGAGACTTGCCGGGCTCACGGAAATGCTGTTTGCGGTTTCCGTTGTTTCGGCTTCGGCCGGTTTGATCAGCCCGTTGCTCGCCTACTGGGTGTCACGCATCAGCGCACGAAGCCAAGGTCTGGAACTCGGCGTCCAGTCGGCAGCGGTCAGCCTCGGGCTGTCAGTGGGCTCCGCGGCCGCCGGCCTGCTATTCGGTTTCCACCGTCTGCAAGGCGCCACCTTCCTTGTTGCTGCCGCGGCGATGGGTCTCGCCGCAGTCGCGAGCCTGAAACTGCCGCAACCACCGCCGCTGGAGCAGCAGGCATGAGTGACGCCCCTAGCCCGTTACGCCTCATCCGAGCGGGTATCGACACCTATCAGCAACCGGTCGTCTACATGCATCGCGATTGTCACGTCTGCCGGTCGGAAGGTTTCACCGCTCTGACCCGGGTTCTGGCTCGCAGCGGCGACCGCGAGGTGGTCGCCACGCTTAATGTGGTTGTCGATGATCACCTCGAACTGGATGTCGCCGCACTGTCGGAGGCCGCTTGGGCGATCCTCCAACCGGGCGCCGATGCAGTCGCCGTATTCAGCCATCCGGAGCCGCCCGTCTCGGCACCGGCATTAAGGGCGAAGGTCTTCGGCCAGCGGCTCGGCGAGTCGGATTTCCTTGCCCTAATGCACGACACCGTCAGCAACCGCCTCTCAGACATGGAACTGACGGCATTCGTCACGGCCTGCGCCGGCGACCGGCTCGACAATGAAGAGACGATTGCTCTGACCAAGGCAATGTTGGCGGTCGGAGAGCGCATAGATTGGGGCGGCGACGCGGTGTTGGACAAGCATTGCGTCGGCGGCCTTCCCGGAAACCGCACCACGCCCATTGTCGTTGCGATTGTTGCTGCTGCCGGTCACCGAATCCCAAAGACGTCCTCGCGCGCCATAACCTCTCCTGCCGGCACGGCCGACGCGATGGAGGTTATGGCGCCGGTGACGCTGGATCTCGAAGCCATGCGAAGCGTGGTCGAGCGCGAAGGAGGCTGCATCGTCTGGGGCGGAAATGTTCGGCTCAGCCCAGCGGACGACATTCTGATCCGCATCGAGCGCCCGCTTGACTTCGACAGCGACGGCCAACTGGTCGCAAGCGTGCTTTCCAAGAAGGCCGCGGCCGGCGCTACCCATGTGGTCATCGACATTCCCATCGGACCGACCGCCAAGGTGCGTTCTTTCTCAGCCGCCGCTTTCCTCGAGGCAAGGCTCATTGCCGCGGCGCAAGCTCTTGGACTTAACCTCTCTGTCCTCCGCACCGATGGCCTCCAGCCCGTCGGCTATGGCATCGGTCCGGCTCTTGAGGCGCGGGACGTGCTTAGCGTCCTGCGCAACGACGCGGCAGGGCCCCGCGATCTCCGCAGCCGTGCGCTCGACATTGCTGGCGTCTTGCTCGATTCCGCGCCCGGGGCGGTGCTAGGAAAAGGCCGCGCCGTGGCGTCCACACTGCTCGACAGTGGCGCGGCTCTCCGCAAGTTTATGGCGATCTGCCAGGCACAGGGCGGCTTTACCGAGCCGGGAGTGGCCCCACACATCAGTCCAGTTCTTGCCAGCCGCGATGGCCAGATTCAGGCGGTCGACAATCGTCGGCTTGCAAGGATCGCCAAGCTCGCCGGCGCCCCAGGCAGCCCTCTGGCTGGGACCGATTCCCGAGTTCGGATCGGCGACAGTGTCCAGGCCGGTGAGCCGCTGTTTCACGTCCATGCCCGGTCACCGGGAGAACTGGAATATGCGCTGGAATATGCTTCGGCTCATCCGGAGATATTCGAAATCGGGGTCGGACAATGACCCGCGTGCTGCTTCCTTTCCCGTTGCAACGAACCCTGACAGACGCAATAGCCCCCTTGCTGGGCGCACGAACCGGTCGGCTGGACTGGCGCCACTTTCCGGACGGCGAATCCTTGGTCACGGTCGAACAGGATCTGGACGGCGTCCACGTCGCCCTCGTCGCCAGCCTCCGCAACCCTGATGAACTCGCTCTGCCATTGCGGTTCGCGGCCGCGACAGCGCGCGAATTCGGAGCACGCTCCATTGGACTTATTGCGCCGTATCTGGCCTACATGCGCCAGGATAAGCGGTTTAATCCCGGCGAAGCCGTAAGTGCGCCAATGTTCGCACGTTTCCTGGCGGACAGTTTCGATTGGCTGGTGACGGCAGATCCTCACCTGCACAGGATTCCCAGGCTCTCCGAGCTTTTTCGCATCCCAGCCCGTGCGGTGGCCACGGCTCCTCTCATCTCTGAATGGATCAGAGACAACATCCCGAATGCCGTCCTGATAGGACCAGATGGTGAAAGCAGCCAATGGGTATCCGACGTCGCCGACCGCGCCGGCGTGGCCTATCAGATCCTGGCGAAAATCCGACGAGGTGACCGTGACGTCGACGTGAGTCTCCCTTCGATCGATGCGGCTCGCAGCCGAACCCCGATCATCGTCGATGACATCGCTTCGTCGGGACGGACCATGATCGAAACGCTGAATCATTTGAGGCAGCTTGGTCTGCCTCCGGCAGTCTGCATCGTCATTCATCCCGTGTTCGCTCAAAACGCCTACGCGCAACTGTTGGCGGCCGGCGCTGAAAGGGTCGTGAGCACGGACTCCATTCCGCATCCGTCGAACGCGATTTCCCTCGCCGGCTTGCTGGCCGAGGGTAGCGTCGAATTGTTCGGGAACGCTCTTCCAAAGGAGACGCCATAAACGTAACGCTCGCCTATTTCTCAGCCGGATCCACGCGAACCGGTCCAACCGATCAAGCAGTTGGCGACGACTCCTGATCAAACTCTCGCAACCATCCGCCTCCAAAGCCTGCCCGTTGCAAGCCGCTGCGAACATAAGCGCACGAGCGCATCAATCGCCACAAGAGGCCGCTGCTTTCGTTCTCGATCATCAGAACGACGGGGCCCTCGTTGAGGCCGAAATGCCAAGGCGAAATCCACCAGCCGAATGTGTCGTCGGACCTTCCCGGGTGCGTCGGATTGAAGGCCGCCTTGAACCCGTAGGCTTTGGCGGCCTTGAGCTTGGCTTGATGGATGCAAAAGCTGATCGCCGGCCGGACGATTTCCGGAGCAAACGGCAAGGAGGCGGCAATGGCCCATGGGGCCAGCGTGCCGTCGTCGGGACCATAGGGGACACCGCGCGCGACATAACCCTCGAACTGGCGTTGGATGCCGTTCAACGACAGCGTGGAAGGGCCTGGGCCCTCGCTTGCGGTGATGCCCCAGCAATGTTCGCCATAGCCCTCAAATCCACGCGGATTTTCGATCGCGTAACGTTGCTGGATGAAAGTGGCGCGTCGGCTGTTCTCGAAGTAGTCGCTGCCTTTGCCGCGCATGAAGGCATCCTGCAACCCTCGGAGATCGATCCATACGTGCGAGAGTTGGTGGATGAATAGCGGTCCCGCATAGAGGTAGTCGTAGCCGTAACAATGCTCCCATCGAAACGTCGCGGTCCAGGCCGCGTAGCTGCTCTCGGGCAAGGGGTGTGTCGGCGAACCCAGCCCCAGGACATAGAGCAAGAGCGCTTCGTCATAGCCTTCCCAGCGATACTTCAAGAATCCTTGCTCAGGTGTCCAACCATGGGTGACAGTCTCTCCCCCATCCTGCGCCCAGCGCCAGTCGGCTCGGTGATAGAGCGCCTCTGCCAACGTGCGGATCTCGGCTTCGGCGTCGGTGTCGGCATCGAAATACTGCCCTGCAGCCAGCGCACCCGCCAGCAGGAGCGTGCTGTCGATGGTCGACAGCTCGCATTGCCAGGCTCGCCGGCCAGTTTGCATGTCAAGAAAGTGATAGTAGAAGCCGCGATATCCCGTAGCATCCGGCTCCGGGCCCTGTGGACTGTTCCAGAAGAAGCGCAGCGTTACCAAGGTGCGTTCCGCAGCCGCGGTTCGCGTCATGAATCCGCGTTCGACTCCCACTGGATAGCTCGCCAGCGCAAGGCCGGTGGCGGCGATGCTTGCGGGCCAATTCGCTTCGGTCTTGTCCAGTATGAGACCGTTCGAGGGGTTCGCTTCATGGATGAAGTAGTCGAACGTCTCCCGCTGCAGCGCCACCAGATCGTCTTGCATGGCAGAGGTGCTCACCGGATGATCGGTCTCGCGAGGGTGCGACAGCATCGCTGCAGTTCACGGATGGGCCAGGTAGAGGTGGTCGAACACACCCTTGACGCCCCTGACGCCCTCGGCAACCACGCGGACGGCATCCCGTTCACTCTGCGATCTGACAGCACCCGAAAAATGCACCAGACCATCGCTCACCGTAAGCGTCAACGCGTCTCCTTCGACCCCTGCGTCGTCTCGCAGTCGGGTAAGAATGCTGCGCCGGATCGCATCGTCACCTGCCGCCGTCGCGTCGTCGAACTTCGTCGCAACGACAACACGCAAAAGATCGGCGCGGCTGACGACGCCGACAAGACGCTGTCCCCTCATCACCGGAATGCGCTTGATGCCATGCTCCCGCATCAGCGCAACAATTCGGGTTATCGGGGTTTCCTCGTCCGTCACGATAACGTCCGAGGTCATCAGATCCGCCACTTTCCAGCTGTGGCCCTTCACATAGCCACGAGCCTCACCTGCCGGAAACGCCGAGGCACCGAGCTCCGACCTGCGCAGGAAATCACCTTCGCTCACAATTCCAGCCAGACGGCCGTTGTCATCGACGACAGGCATGCCGCTGATGCGCTGATCCAGCATGATCCGCGCTGCGTGTCTTACGCTGTGGTCAGGCGACACGGTAACAACCTTTGCAGTCATTACATCCTTTGCTTTCATCCGCCTCATCCCTAGCTCAGTTCAAGTGAACAGGCGCCCGAGCACCAATCGGCGGCATCCTAGCGTAGATGCCGCCGACCTCCTTTGAGGCAAATCAATACCGGCTCGGAACCGGCCGATCCGGGCGACTTTGACGCTCACAACCGCAATTTGTTGATGGCAGTGCTGGTATCGGTGACGGCCTCGGATCCCTATTTTGACTTGCATCAATGTCGCGGTCGCCTCGACGGGTGACTGTGGCAAGCGATGCGACAGGTGCCTCAAAATCCCTAACGGCCATGGCTGACACGGTCTTCACTGCAAAAGCGCTGACCAAAACCTACACCTCGGGTGAGACGCAGGTGCTCGCATTGCGTAGCCTTGACCTTGAGATTTCGGCGGGGGAGATGGTCGTTCTGCTTGGCCCATCGGGCAGCGGGAAATCGACCCTGCTGAATATCATGGGCGGCCTTGACCATGCCACGAGCGGCCAGTTGTTCTTCAGGGATCAGGAACTGACCAATCTCGACGATCGCGGGCTGACCGCCTATCGACGGCAGCACGTCGGGTTCGTTTTCCAGTTCTACAACCTGATCCCCAGCCTGACGGCCTACGAAAATGTTGCTCTGGTCACGGAGATTTCCGATCATCCGATGCGCTCGGAGGAGGCTTTGGCGCTGGTTGGCCTTGAGCCGAGGATGCATCATTTCCCGGCTCAGCTCTCCGGTGGCGAGCAGCAGCGCGTGGCAATTGCCCGCGCCATCGCCAAGCGTCCCGATGTCTTGCTCTGCGACGAGCCGACCGGCGCGCTGGATTCCAAAACGGGCATCCGGGTGATCGAGGCATTGCTCAGCATCAATGCGCAGCTCGGCACCACGACACTAATCATTACGCACAACGCCAGCATCCAGAATGTTGCCGACCGCGTGCTGTTTTTTGCCGACGGTCAGATCTCCAAAATTGCCAGGAATGAGGTGCGCCGGACTGCCGCCGAGCTCGTCTGGTGATCCGCATGCGCGCGCTGGATATCAAGCTTCTTCGCGACTTCGCCCGGCTCTGGGCGCAGGCGCTGGCGATTGCACTCGTCATTGCCGGAGGCGTAGCGACGCTCATTCTCGCTGTTGGTTCCTACCGTTCCCTCGAAGAGACGCGCACCGCATACTACGAACGCTACCGGTTTGCAGACGTCTTTGCCACGGTGAGCCGCGCGCCAAGGACGCTTGTCGACCAGATCGCCGAGATTCCCGGGGTTGCTTCGGTCGACGCGCGAATAGCCAAACTCGTGCTGCTCGACATACCAGACTATCTGGAGCCGGCCACGGGCGAGGTCATCTCCCTGCCGCAGAGCGATGACGCTTCGCTCAACCGCCTATACATGCGCGTTGGTCGCAAGCCGGAGCCTGGACGAGCCGAAGAGGTCGTGGTGAACGAAGGCTTTGCCTTGTCCCACGGCTTTCAGCCCGGGGCCCGCTTCTCGGCAATATTGAACGGCCGAAAGCGTGAACTGACGATTGTCGGGATCGCGCTGTCTCCCGAGTTTATCTACGCGGTCGGGCCTGGCGACATCATGCCGGACGACCGCCGCTTCGGCCTCATCTGGATGTCGGAAAGAGCGCTCGGCAGCGCCTATGGCCTCGATGACGCGTTTTCGTCCGTTTCATTGAAGCTGCTGCGTGGCGCGTCCGAGAGCGAGGTGATGATGCGCCTCGACGCCATGCTCGAGCGCTATGGCGGACGAGCGGCCTATGGCCGGAAGGACCAGACTTCGCATGCCTGGCTGAACCACGAACTCGACATGCTCAATAACATGAGCCGAACGCTGCCACCGATTTTCCTTCTGGTGTCGGCATTTCTGGTCAATCTGACGCTCAGCCGGCTCGTTGCTCTGGAGCGCGAGCAGATCGGGCTCATGAAGGCGCTGGGATACGGCAACGCCAGCATCGTCGCCCACTACCTCAAGTTTGTCGTCGTCATCGTGATGATCGGCATTGTGATCGGCAGTGCGGCCGGCACGTGGCTGGGCACGCGCATCACCAGTCTGTTCGGCGACTTTTTCCATTTTCCGTTCCTCGTTTTCACCGGGAGCCCGGACGTCTACGTCATCGCAGCCGCGCTCAGCCTCGTCGCTGCAATCATCGGAGCGGTGCGCGCGCTTCGCGAGGTCGTGCGATTGGCGCCTGCCGTCGCAATGCAGGCGCCGGCGCCTCCGCGCTATCGGCGACTGCTGCCGGCGAGCTTCGGCGTCGACAGGCTCATGTCGCAACCGACCTCCATGATGTTGCGCAACATCACCCGCCATCCAGTCAGGTCATTATTCACGACGCTTGGAATTGCACTGGCGACAGCCATCCTGATCGTTTCACTTTTCACTGGCGATGCGATGGAGCAGCTCATCGACGTGACGTATTTCCTGGCCGACCGTCAGGACGCCACTGTCAGTTTCGTCGAAAAACGCCCGCGGGACGTCGTTCTGCAGATTGCGCGGCTTCCGGGCGTTCTCGCTGCCGAGCCCTACCGCGAGGTGCCGGTCCGCATCAGGAGCGGAAACGTCGAGCGCCGGATCATGATCAGCGGCAGGCCGCGAGATGCCGATCTCAACCGCATCATAGATGTCGACCTACGTCCAGTCGTTCTGCCGGAAGCGGGCCTGGCGATTTCGAGCATGCTTGCCAGGATCCTCGGAGTGAGGGTCGGCGATTCCGTCGAGGTCGACCTGCTCGAAGGAACGCGGCGGACCGTTGTCGTGCCTGTGGCGGCGCTGGTCGAAGATTACTTCGGCATCCGCGGGATGATGGATTCAGAGACGCTCGCGCGCCTGATGCGCGAAGCGCCGTCGCTGAACAGCATCAACGTTAGCCTCGACCAGAACAGCCGGGAGCCGTTCTATGCTGCCATCAAGGGCATGCCTATCGTCAGCGGTCTGGCACTGCAGCGCGTCTCGCTGGCGAATTTCCGCAAGCTGGTCGCCTTACTCATCACGACAATGGCCAGCATTTACACCGCGCTGGCTGCCGTCATCGCGTTTGGTGTCGTCTACAACAGCGCCCGCATCTCGCTTTCCGAACGCGCGCGAGAGCTGGCCAGCTTGCGTGTCCTCGGCTTCACTCGCGGAGAAGTGTTGCGCATCCTCCTCCTAGAACTCACCCTGCTCACCTTGATCGCACAGCCGCCTGGATGGGTCATTGGTTATGGGCTGGCCTGGATCATGCAGAAGAACCTGGCCGGCGAATTGATGCGGGTGCGTCTGATCGTCGAGCAATCCACCTATGTTCTCGCTAGTGCGATCGTAATAGCTGCGGCCGTGCTGTCGGCGCTCGTTGTTCGTCGAAGACTTAACGAGCTGGACCTAGTCACCGTTCTCAAGACGCGGGATTGAACCATGCGCACGATTTGGATGAAGCGAACGTTGGGCATTGCGGCCTTGGTGGCGTTGAGCGCCGGCGCCGTCTGGTCCGCATGGCCGCGGCCGATTGCAGTGGATCTGGCAACACTGACGAGAGGCCCCATGGAAGTCACGATCGACGACGAGGCAAAGACGCGCGTGCGTCACGTCTATACGGTGTCCGGCCCCATCGCTGGCAAGGTCCTGCGCATCTCTCCACCTCTCCACATCGGGGACCAGGTCACAAAGGACGAAACTGTCGTGGCGGTGATGCAACCGACGCTGCCGAGCTTTCATGATGCGCGCACCCATGAGGAGCTGCGGTCGGCGCTGGCTGCGGCCGATGCGGCGGTAAGCCTTGCGGCAGCCGAAATGCGCCGTATCGAAGCCGCGCTTGCATTTTCGCGAACGGAGTTGGGGCGGGCCGAAGCGCTTGCGCGCACCGAGGCGATCTCCCTGAAGGTCCTCGACGGAGCCAGGTTCGACGTCGAGACCAATGAAGCGGCCTTGGCCAGTGCGAAGGCTCAGCTGGAGGTTCGCCGAAATGAGCGCGACAGCGTTGCAGCACGGCTAGGTGAACAGTCGGGGGTCGCCCCGGATCCAGATCCGGCTTGCTGCATACAGTTGCGCGCTCCCGTGACAGGCAGCGTCCTGAAGATCATTCAGGAGAGCGAAGGAGTGGTCCAAGCCGGTGCACCGCTGATCGAAATCGGTGATCCGGTCGATCTCGAAATCGTCGCGGACCTGCTGTCGACCGATGCTGTCCGGATCAAGCAAGGCGCGCCCGTGTGGATCGACAACTGGGGTGGACCGCCGCTCCAGGGCCGCGTCTCCCGCGTCGATCCAGCCGGTTTCACCAAGATTTCCGCACTTGGCATTGAAGAACAACGCGTCCGCACGACCATCGACTTCGCCGACCCTCCCGCGAAATGGTCGCCTCTGGGACATGATTATCGGGTGATCGTGCATGTCACGATCTGGAAAGCCGATGATGTGCTGACCCTGCCGGTGGGCGCCCTGTTCCGACAAGGCGACGACTGGGCGGTGTTCGCGGTCCGGGATGGCCGTGCGCGGGCAACGATCATTAAGGTCGGTCAGCGAAATAGTCGGACGGCACAGGTTCTGGCGGGCCTTGCAGCAGGGGATCGCGTGGTCCTGCACCCGAGTGATAGAATCACGGACGGAGTGACCGTAGCGGAGCGTCTTTCACAATGAGGTGGAGCCTTGCGACAGGCCTTTCGCCTGGCGCAGCCGAAACCCGCACCTTGGAGGCGATCGTTCAGCCATTTTGTCGTCCGTCACAATGTTACAAAAGTCCTTGTAAGTTATTGATTTAATTGGGCTCGTTCAGAGTTCAATCCTTCTCGCAGCACCAGCCTATCTCCTTGAAATCATTGAAGCCCTTGATTTGCAAGGCATTGCGGCCATTGTCTTGTTGCAAAATTCGTAACAAATGGTTGCAAGCGTCATGGCCCGGAGCCAATCGGTATTTCTTATTACGCGACGGCCGCTACTACGCTCGGCCGGTCATTCTGAAGGACCTTCGCCCTGCCATGGCGGGAAAGACGTAACTTCGAACGCCCCTCCGAGCTGACCGCCGCGCCGCGCTGAAGAAACTTCCAGGGGCAGTTGCGACCATTAAACGGTGATCATGACCTTCCTTGCCGCAAGTGGTTCGCGCACCTGACTCGTGTTATCGTAGTTTCGGGAGACGGCGGACGCGCCGTGAGTGCCCGCCCGCTCCCACCATGGGAGGAACAAATGGCTTATTACGTATTGCTGTCAAATTTCACAGATCAAGGTATCAAGAGCATAAAGGATACTCAGAAACGCGCTGAGGCCTTCAAGGCGATGGCCAGCAAGAACGGCATCAAGGTTCACACCCTGTTGTGGACGCTTGGTCAACATGATGTCGTGGCGATTGCCGAAGCCGACGACGACATTGCTGCGACCGCAATGGCCTTATCGATCGCATCGCTAGGCAACATCAGAACTCAGACATTGAGAGCGTTCGACGCGGCGGATATGGCCAAGATAATGGCAAAGATGGCCTGACCGCCGCTGGGCTGCCTTGCGCAGACGATTGAAGCCGACCGCTGAGCCGAACGGCGGCAGGCCTGTCTGTTTTCCATTAAGCGAAACCCCGGCAGAGCCGGGGTTTCTTGAGGGACGTTCAACTCGACGCATGGGGCCTTTCCGGCTGGATCTACGCGGTCATGACCTCGTAATCTACTTGCCTAGGCCAAGCTGGTTCATCAGGTCCTGGTTGTCCCAGAACAGCCATTCGTGATCCAGGCCGACTGGTACCGATCCTGGAAGGCTGGAGCATGACCGGCTTCAGCCTCTATGCAATCTATCTCAGTCGGAAATTCCTGCCTGCGACAGTCCGGGTCTTGATCAATTACCTGGAAGAGGTTTCGTCCGCTCAACATCCCCGGCATCTAGGCGACGAAACCGGCTGAGGCTCGCGTAGTTCTTGCGCGGCCCTTTGACCCGCCACGCCTCGGCCCATTCGTCGGGGCCACGAAACACGAAGCGCCCGGCATAGACATCGGCGCCGCAATGATGCTGGACGATCTGTGTTGCCTTTGGCTCGAGCTCGATGAAGTCGCTGCCGTCGGCACGAAGAATCCGGATCGAACGGTCGCGCCGCTCAAGCCGGTAGGCCCGGCTCGCCGGCATCGCATGAGCGCCGATTTGTATGACGCCGCGCTCGGTGAATGCATCCGCGGTCACCACGGCGTTGCCGGTGAAATTGTATGTCGCACCGGCAAGGAAATCGATCATCGTGCGGCGGACCGTCCAGTCGCCGGCAAGGCCGTCGGCGATGCTCTGCCACGGCCTGGCGTCGGCGCCGGCCGCATCTTCGGTCAAATAGATGCGATCCACATTATACCCGTAACAATACCGCGCTTCGTGTCATGGATAACATTAAAGGCCCGGACAGCGTCGGGCAAAGCCATTCGACCGTGACGCCTGTCAGGGTCGTAAGACCGGGGTGACTTCGTTTCGTAAAGCGGCTCGCCGTTTCTCAGAAACGATGAGCCGCTTTGGAGACACAGCGCCGGCGGCTCACGCCACCGACCAGCCACCATCGACCAGGATGTTGGCGCCGGTGATCAGCGATGCCGCCGGCGAAGCCAGGAACACCACGGTTCCGGCGACGTCGATCGGGTCGCCGATGCGGCCGAGCGGAATGTGGCCGAGCACATGCGCATGAAACTCCGGCTCGGCCAGCGAGGGGCGCGTGCCATCAGTCCAGATGAAGGTCGGCGCCACGCTGTTGACGGCGATGCCGTGCTGCGCCCATTCGGCGGCCAGGCAGCGGGTCAGATGGTTTATCGCCGCCTTGCTCATGCAGTAGATGGCCTCGCCCTTCAGCGTCACCGTGCCAGCCTGCGAGCTGATGTTGATGATGCGCCCACCTTTCTGCGCAATCATCAGCTTTGCCACCGCCTGGGTGGTGAAGAAGGTGCCCTTGAGGTTGACGTTGACCGTCAGGTCGAAATCGTCCTCGGTGACGTTCTCGGCCAGGTTTTCCGGCCCGAGCCCGACATTGTTGACCAGAACGTCGATGCGGCCGAAGGCGGTATGCGCCTCGGCGACCGCCTTTCGCACGGTGGCAAGATCGGTCGCATCCATATGCACGGCAAGCGCTCGCCGGCCGATGCGCTCGATCTCGGCGACAAGCTCGGCCCCGTCGGCCTTGCTGCGCACGCCCACGATCATGTCGGCGCCAGAGCCGGCGCAGGCCAGCGCACAGGCGCGGCCAATGCCGCGTGAGGCCCCGGTGACCAGCACCACCTTGCCGGCAAGGTCGAATTTCGGCGTGTAATCCGTTGTCATTGCAAACCCTCCCCTAAGAAAGCCGTCAAGCCTGAATTGCATTATCCGGCGGCCATGCTGAACAGTATCCGCTCGCAAGCTGAAAGCCAGCCGGCGCCGTGCGCATCACGTGCTGGTCGATCTGGGCGCGGCCCGCAAGGACAAAGCGATGGCCGAGGAAGCCATCGCCGCTTGTCAGGAGGCGCTCGGCATCTTCCGCGACAAGAAGATGGACGATCTCGCCGCCGGTTCGGAAAAGAACGTCGCCGAAGCGCAGGCGCTGCTCGCCGAACTGCACTGAAACTGGAGTGCCGCGCTCCAGCGGGCGGACGAATGGTCGTGACGCCAGCATTAACGCTATAGCGCAAGCAAATGTCATCGGCTCGCCATGGCATGACAGGGAAGCGATGTGGCAGTATCGGCACTTGCGCCGGTTGCCGTCACCATCCAGGACACTTGCGCGACTATGTTCAGTTGGAGCGCTAGATGACCGTACTCACCCGCCGCAGGCTTCTAAAAACAGCCGCGGTAGCCGGCGTCGGCGGGGTCGGTCTTGCGGCGATGGCCAGGCTCGGCGGCTGGGCCGCGGCCGTTCCGGAGCCGGTGGTGCTCAAGACGGCAAAGGTTCAGGCGAAGTTCATGGATGTCGGCGAGACCCGGGACGTGCTGACTTATGGTGAAGGCGGAATGCCGCCGGTGCTCAGGATGAAAAAGGGCGAGCCTTTCGCCGCGCGCCTCGTCAACGCCATCGACGATCCGACGACCATCCACTGGCACGGCATTCGCGTTCCAAACAAGATGGACGGCGTCCCCTTCCTGGTTCAGCCCTACGTCTACACCGGCGATCATTTCGACTACGCCTTCACGCCGCCCGATGCCGGCACCTTCTGGTATCACCCGCATTGCAACACGCTGGAGCAGATGGGCCACGGCCTGACCGGCGTGATCGTGGTCGAGAATCCCAACGATCCGAAATTCGACGCCGAGGCGGTCGTCAATCTGCGCGACTGGCGGCTCGGGGACGACGCCCAGTTCATCCAGCAGTTCCGCCCGCGCGATGCCGCAAAAACCGGAACCTATGGCACGGTGCGCACCGCCAACTGGCTCGACCAGCCGCAATTCGACGCGCCGGCCGGCGGGTTGGTGCGCCTGCGCGTCGCCATCACCGACGTCACCCGCATCTACGCCTTTCGCGTCGAGGGCGCCGAGGCCGCGGTCATCGCGCTCGACGGCAATCCGGTGCCGCAACGTTTTTCGCCCGATGCCTTGCTGCTTGGACCGGGACAGCGCATAGACCTCGCCATTCGCATGCCCGACCAGGAGGGCGCCATCGTCAATCTGGGCGATGTCAGGGGCACCAAGCCCAAGACGCTCGCCACCTTGCGCAGCACCGGCAGCTCGCTCAAGCGGGACCTGCACGACCTCGCGCCGCTGGAAGCCAATCCGGTGGCAGAGGTGGACCTCACCAGCGCCAGGCATATTGCGCTCTCGCTCAGCGCCACGGCCGAAAACGTGCCGAGCGATAGCATATGCGGCCCGCTCGGCTACAGTTTCTGGGCCATCAACAAGGTGCCGTGGCCCGGCGACACGCCGGACCCGACCGCACCCTTGGCCGAGTTGAAGCTCGGCAAAAGCTATGTCATCGACATGGAGAATCTGACGCCGCAATCGCATCCGATCCATCTGCACGGCATGAGCTTCAAGGTGCTGTCGTCATCGACGCGCCAGGTGCAGCCGGCAATCTCCGACACCTATCTCATTCAGCCCAATGAGAAGGTGCAGCTCGGCTTCGTCGCCGACAATCCCGGCGACTGGCTGCTGCACTGCCACATTATCGAGCATCAGAAATCAGGCATGACGAGCTACGTCAGGGTGGTGTGACGCCGCACCTGTTCCTGCTCGACGGGGCGTATTGTCGGAGAAATTGCCACTGTCCGCCGGTTTCGTTGGCAAAGCAGGGTCGTTCCCTGCTATTCCCGCCTGCAAATCAAGAAGCCGTGGACACGCTTGCATGACCAATGTTGCCCTGACCGGACTGGCCCGCGATCTCGCCAGGCGCGCCGCCGAGGGCAAGCCGGTGCGCATCGGCGTCATCGGCTCCGGCGAAATGGGCACCGATCTGGTCACGCAAGGCATGCTGATGCCGGGCATTTCGATCTGCGCCATCTCGACGCGCCGCCCGCACACCGCGCGTGACGCCATCCGCATCGCCTACGGCGACGAAGCGATGGCGGTCGAGGCCGACACGGCATCGAAAGTCACCACCGCGATCGAGTCGGGGAAAATCGCCATCACCTCGAACGAGACGCTGGTCACCAATCCGCTGATCGACGTCGTCATCGACGCCACGGGAAAGCCCGGTGTCGCCGCAGACTTCGACCTCAAGGCAATGGAGCATGGCAAGCATCTGGTGATGATGAACGTCGAGGCCGATGTCACCATCGGCTGTTATCTCAAGCAGCAGGCCGACCGGCTCGGTGTCGTCTATTCGGTCGGCGCCGGCGACGAGCCGTCGAGCTGCATGGAGCTGATCGAGTTCGCCTCGGCACTCGGCTACACCATCGTCTCGGCTGGCAAGGGCAAGAACAACCCGCTCAACCACGATGCCGTGCCGGACGACTATCGCGAGGAAGCTATCCGCCGCAACATGAACCCGCGCATGCTGGTCGAGTTCGTAGACGGCTCGAAAACCATGGTCGAGATGTGCGCCATCGCCAACGCCACCGGACTGGTGCCCGATGTGCCTGGCATGCACGGCCCCAAGGCCGACCGCGACCAGCTGGCAAAGGTGCTCATTCCACGCGCCGATGGTGGCATCCTGTCGAAGAAGGGCGTCGTTGATTACACGATCGGCAAGGGCGTGGCGCCCGGCGTCTTCGTCATCGTCGAGGCCACGCATCCGCGCATCGTCGAGCGCATGGACGATCTGCATATCGGCCACGGCCCCTATTACAGCTTCTTCCGGCCCTATCATTTGACATCGCTGGAAGTGCCGCTGACCGCGGCGCGCATCATGCTCTATGGCCGGCCCGACATGGTGCCGCTGCCGAAGCCGGTCGCCGAAGTCTGCGCGGTCGCCAAGCGCGATCTCGCCGTGGGCGAAACGTTCGATGCCATTGGCGAGACCTGCTACCGTTCCTGGACCATGACCGCTGAAGAGGCGCGCGCCCACCGCGCCGTGCCGGTCGGCTTGCTCGAGGGTGGCAAGGTGCTGAAACCGGTCAGGAAGGGCGAATTGCTGACCACGGACAATGCCACGCCCGACCAGACGACAAGGCTGTACGCCCTGCGCAAGCTGCAGGATGAGATGCTTTACGGGGGCTGAAGTCTACTTCCCCAGTTCCACCGACCTGAGCCGCGCCGCTTCCACCGCCTCGGTCAGCAGCTTCGTCAGCCGGTCTTGGCCCATCAGCACCGCAAGTGCTGCGGCGGTCGTGCCGTTGGGGCTGGTGACCTGCTGGCGCAGCACGCCGGGATCCTCGCCGCTTTCGGCGGCGAGCGCGGCGGCGCCATAGACGGTCTGCATGGCCAGCAGCCTGGCGGTCTCGGTCGGCAGACCGGCCTTCTCGGCGGCGACCGTCAGCGCCTCGATGAAGTGGAAGATGTAGGCCGGACCGGAACCCGAAACCGCGGTCACCGCATCCATCAGGCCTTCATCGTCGATCGTCGTCACCACCCCGCTCGCCGACAGCAGCTCGGCGACGAAACGCCTGACATCGTCGGTCACCAGCGGGTTGGAATAGACCACCATCATGCCTTTGCCGATCGCGGCCGGCGTGTTCGGCATGCAGCGGATGACCGGCGCGAGATGGCCGAGGATGTGCTCGAACGTGGCGACCGGCGTGCCGGCAGCGATGCTGACGAAGGTGGTCCTGCCATCGGCGAAACGCTTGTAGGCAGCGGTGACGTCGCGGATCACTTGCGGCTTCACGGCGATGACGACGAGGTCGGGCTCAGCATCGACCGGGATGCCGTTGGCATCCTCGGCGACACCGCAGCCAAGATGCTCGGCGCGCTTGCGCAACTCGGCATTGGGCTCGACCACGAACACGGCATGCGGCGCAAGCTTGCCGGATTTCAGCCAGCCCGCCAGCATGGCGTAACCCATATTGCCGCAGCCGGCGAGAACAAGCCTGATCGTCATTGAGAGCCTCCGAGACAGGCTTCTCCTTAAACGCTCACCGACGGGCGGGGAAGACCCTCAAGGCTGGCTGGATCAGGCCAGCCGGTCAAGGTCGCCGGCGCACCGCGATCGGCCGCAGCGACACTTGCCTCAGGCCAAGCACGCCGAGCACGAAGAACAGCCAGACCGGGTCGCCGCGATGAAAAAAGAAGCTTTCGAGAAAGGCGTTCAGCGCCGTGAACAGCACCACCATCATGAAGAAATCACCGAGATAGATGTTCTCCTTGCGCGGCGGGATGCGCATGTAGTCGCGCAGCGGCGCGATCAGGAAGGTGTAGACGGCCACACAAAGCGCCGGAATGCCCATCAGCACGGCGATGTCGAGATAGCCGTCATGGCCGTGCACGATGGTCCTGATGTCCCAGGGCCGGTCGAAAGGCTGGTCCTGGCTGAGCAGCAGCGGCGTGCCCCAAAAACTTTCATAGCCGTAGCCGGTCCACGGCTTCTTCGCCAGCATCTCACCCGAGAACTCCCACAGCGTCGTGCGCCCTGTATAGGTGAGGTCGGGGAAGTAGGTTGCCGCCAGCTCCTTGACCGGTGGGATGAAGACGATGCCGAGCGTGCCGACCGCCGTGGCGATGATCGCCAGCGCAAACAGGATCGGCGTGCCGAACCGCATTCCGATCAGGCCGGGCAGCACCACGATCAGGATCGAGAACGGCACCAGACCCGCCGTCGTCTTGGAGCCGGTGTGCAGCATGAAGACCATCGCCGCGCCGAAGATCGCCGCGCCCCAGAACCGCTGCCCACGCCGGAAGAGATAGAGCCCGGCGAAGCTGAAGCAGGCCATGACAGGGCCGGCGATGTTCTTGTGAGCGAAGACGCCGCGCCACAGGCCGGCATGCTCGGGCTCCTGCGAGTCCGCCGTGTGCAGGGCTTCATGCGGAAAAACGATGAGGCCGATATAGGACAGGCCGATAACGACGATGGCGGTGAAGATGATGACTTTCGAAAAACTGTCGGCGTCGCGCGGCAGCACCAGGACCGTCGCTATCGTCAAAATACCGAGCAGCGTGAAGAAGGCCGCGCGCATCGCCGAGGACGGGTCGGTCGCGTTGACCACCGAAAGCATGAAAAAGCCGAGCATCAAGATCCAGGACGGGCTGAGCAACGAGCGCACCACCTTGGGGTCTGCGAACGTCAGCAGTGAGAAGATCGAAATGGCGCCGAGCGAACTGAAGCCGAGCTGGTTGACGATGTCGCCTCCGTCGCCGGTCAGTTCCGCACCTGCCGGCTGAAACGGCCGGAACGACACGATGATGACGGCAAACAACAGCGCGGCAATCGCCGTCGCCACGCCGTCGCGGGTGACGATGCCGCCCAGCAGCAGCTCGTCAGTTCTTCTCAGGCTGCCTGTATTGCTCATTGGCGTATCCGAATTCGGCAAGCACGCGGCCGAGCGCGACATAGACGGGATAAAGCGCTGTCGACGGGGAGCCTGTTCGCGCCAGCTTGACTGCACCGCGCAGCGGCGAGGCGGCAAGAAGCGCCAAGCTTTTAGCAAAAACCTTAACCCCGGCCAACGGTGTGCCGGCGCGTTTCTTCTTCTCGACCAGTGTCGAGATCACGCCGTTGCGCAAGGATCGGGCACGGATCCAGTCAGCCTCGACGCGCCTGGCCGGGACGCCTTCGCGCACCTTGGCCTCGGCGCACCAGCCAAGCACGAACCCTTTCTGCGCCGACCGGCTGAGAAAGTCGGAATCGCCGCCACCCATGAAATTGAAGCGGAGGTCGAGGAAGGGCGGCCCCATGGTGGTGAGCACGTTGCGCCCGACCAGAAGATTGCCCGAGGAATAGAGCGCCGCAACACGGCCAGTTTCGCGATAGGGCGGCGCAAACACCGGGTGCTCGGCCCATTTCGCATGGGCCGGATCGGCAAACACCGGTACTTGCGGCCCGCCGACAATGTCGGCGCCGAGTGTCTCCGACGCATTGCACATCCGCTCCAGCCAGTCGGCGTCGGCGATCTCGTCATCGTCGATGACCAGCAAATGCCTGAAGTCCGGAAAATGCAGGATCGCGGTTTGCCAGCCGGCATTGTAGGCGCTGCAGTTGCCGCGCTCATGCGCGATGATGACCATGCCCGTCATATCGCCGCGCTCGAACAGCGGCACTGCCGCCTTGGCGCCTTCACGCGCATCGGCTTCGTTTTCGATGACGATGACGGCAAAACGCCTGGCAGTCGTTTGCGCCTTGAGCGACGCCAGCGTTTCCAGGAGCAGTTGCGGCCGCTTGAAAGTCGGCAGCGTGACGACGGCTTCAATGGTGTCGGCGGCGAGCCCCGGAGAGCGTCCCGCGATCGATACCGAACCGTCCGATGGCAAAGGGATCATCCGCTCCAGCCGCATGTATTAAATCTGGCTTCCGATAGCACCGCGATGATAACGTTTCGTTAATCACCTTTCGCAGCGAGCCTGCTGATCGGTGCCTTTCATCCGTTGCGTTGCGTGACTTAATCAAGGGTTCACCCAGCTTTGATAGTGGCTGACGCCTGGATAGGTGAGATGCATCTGCTGTTCGCCACATCGATCGTGCCCGACGGCGCACTCGCTTCGGGCTATGAGATCGCCAACGCTGCGATCATCGCCGCCTTGCGGCGCGCCGGCGTGCGCGTCACCGTCATCGGCTTTATTTGGCCGGGCAAGGCGGCAAGCGACCCCGAAAACACAATCGTGCTCGGCGCCGTCGATGTGCGCACGGAAAGCGCATCGGCGATGCGGAAGCTCGCCTGGCTCGGCAAGGCGATGCTGTCAGGACTCACCTTCGCTTCCGTGAAGCTGCGCGCGGTTTCCGACAGCGAAGTCCGCGCCGCCATCGAACGTGCCGGCCCCTTCGACGGCTGTGTCCTGAATTCCGTGCAGTTCGCTGGCGCCTTTGAAAAACTGTTCGCCGACCGCCCATCGATCTTCGTCGCCCACAATGTCGAACATGCTTCGGCCAGGGAGAATGCGGCCGCAGCAAACAGTCGCTTCCAGCGCCTGCTGTTTGCCCGCGAGGCGAGGCTCCTCAAGACCATGGAAGAGCGGCTCTGCCGCCGGGCCCGCTTCATCTTCACGCTGGCCGAGGAAGACCGCGCCGCACTGGGTGTTGCCTCCGATGACCGCTCGGCGGTGCTGCCGCTGGTGACCACCGCCACGGCGCCGAAGCCGGTAAAGCCGCGCATCATCGATTGCGACGCGGCGCTGATCGGCACCTGGACCTGGCAGCCGAACCGAATCGGCCTCGACTGGTTCCTGGAAAAGGTCGTGCCGCATCTTCGCCGGGACTTTCGCATCAGGATCGCCGGGAACATGCCGTCCGACATCACCTCCGCGCATCCCGGTGTCGAGTTCGTCGGCCGCGTGCCCGACGCGCAGGCTTTCGTGCGCGCCGCCGCCGTCATTCCGCTGATCAGCACCGCCGGCAGCGGCGTGCAGCTCAAGACCATCGAAACCTTCGAGCTTGGCCTGCCGTCGGTCGCCACCAGCCGCTCGCTGCGCGGCATCGACCATCGCCCGCCCAATTGCGTGGTGTCGGATGATCCGGCCGCCTTCGCCGGCGCGCTGGAAGCGGCGGCGGCCGATGTCAGGGATGTCGACGGCACCGCATTCCATCGCAGTCAAATGAAGGCACTCGACGCCGCGATCAGGCTCGGCCTGGAAAGGCTCGGGCCGGTCGGGCAGGAGGTGTTTGCATGAACATGCACACCGCCCGCGCCGCCCTTGGGCTCGATACGCTGAAGATGATCCTCGGCATTTCGGTCCTCGCCATCCGCTGGGATGACGCGATCGCGCTGCTGGCCCGGCTGATTGCCGAGCGGCGCTTCACCAAGATCAGTTTCCTCAACGCTCACAATGCCAACATCGCCTATACCGATCCGGTCTTTGCCGAAGCGCTCGACGATTTCCTCATCCTGCCCGACGGCGTCGGCGTCGATCTGGCGGCAAAGCTGCTCTACGGCGCACCATTCCCGGACAATCTCAACGGCACGGATTTCATTCCGGCCTTTCTGCAGGCATCGGCAAGGCCGCTGACCGTCGGGCTGCTTGGCGCCACCCGCGCCAACGCCGAGGCGGCGTCGATCAAGCTGGCTGCGCTGGCGGTGCAGCACAAATTCGTCGTCATCCATGACGGCTATTTCTCGCCCGCCGAAGAGCAGGCAATCGTCGACCGCATCGAGGCGTTGCGGCCCGACGTGCTGCTTGTCGCCATGGGCGTGCCGCGCCAGGAATTGTGGATCGCCCGCCATATCGATGCTCGCCACTGCACGCTGCCGATCGCCGTCGGCGCGCTGCTCGATTTCCTCTCCGGCTCCGTGCCGCGGGCGCCGCTGTGGATGCGCCAGTTGAGGCTCGAATGGCTGTTCCGCCTGTGCATCGAGCCGGGCCGGCTGTGGCGCCGTTACGTCGTCGGCAATCCCTTGTTCCTGTGGCGTGTCGTCAGGCAGAAATTCTCGCATCGAACCAGGCCTGCCGGAGAGCTGCGGTGAACAGCCGCTTCGTGCCTGATGCCGCCGCCGACACGGGCGTCCTGCCGCAGACGCCGACAGCGGCGGTGGTGACCGCCAGCTATGCGCCGGATTTCGAGCGCTGCCGTCTGCTGTGCGAGACCCTCGACCGCCATGTCTCCGGCGTGGCGCATCACTACATATTGGTTGAGCATCGCGACGTGGCGCTGTTTCGCCAATTGGAAAACAGCCGCCGCACCGTCGTCGACGAACGCGATCTGCTGCCGCGCTGGCTGCGCGTGTTCGACGATCCGATGAGCCTGTTTCGCCGCCGCCTCTGGCTCAGCTTCAAGACCCAGCCGCTGCGCGGCTGGCATGTGCAGCAGCTGCGCCGCATCGCCATCGCTGGGCATGCTGGGGAAGACGTGCTGGTCTTCTGTGATTCCGACGTCGCGTTCGTCAAACCGTTCGATCTGAACGCCTTCTGGCGCGACGGCAAGGTGCGGCTGTTCCGGCGCGACGGCGTGCTGTCGAGCGAGGGTCACGACGAGCACCGCATCTGGTCGCGCAATGCGGGCTCGGCGCTTGGCATCGATCCATCCGAAGTTTCGACCCACGACTATATTTCGACGCTGATTGCCTGGCGCCGGCAGACCGTGACGGCGATGTGTGCCGAGATCGAGAAGGTGCATGCGCGCGGCTGGGTCGAGGTCATCGGTTCGGCACGCCGATTCTCCGAATGCATGATCTATGGCCGCTATGTCGACGATGTGCTGCAAGGCGCCGGCCATTTCCACGGCCCGGAAGAATTCTGCCGCGTGCACTGGACCGGCGAGGCGCTGTCGGACGGCGAATTTCGAAGCTTCGTCGCCGCCATGGCGCCCGAACAGGTGGCAATCGGCATGCAATCCTTCATCGGCACCGATATCGGCCGCATCCGCCGCCTGATCGGGCTGGACTAAATAGCTTTTGCCGGCTTGCGCATCGCTGAATAAGTCAGCAGCGCCGAGGCGAGATAGAGCAGCAGGAACACGACATTGAGCGACAGCACCAGCGTGGGCGTGTCGGCAATCGTGGTCAGCACATAGGTCAACAGCACCGCCTTCAGCCCGGCCAGCAGGCCGAGATTAAGGGCGCGGATCGCGGTCTGCCCGCGCGCGAACAAAAGCTCGGCCTGGTATTCGACCAGGTTGCGCAGTCCCGGCACGCCGATCGCCAATGCCACCAGCGGTGCTGCCTCGGCGACGTTCCGGCCCAACGCATTGGGGAAGAAATGCAGCACGATGCCGAGTGCCGCCAGCGCCAATGTCGACACCAGGAACACGCCGGCTTCGATGCCGCTCTTGACCCGCAGTCGCGACAACAGTTCCGGCGCCCGCATCATCCGCTGCACCAGCATCATCGAGAAGGTGCGGATCGGGATTGCCGTCAGATCGACCAGCCGCATGATGATGGCATAGATGCCGGCCAGGTGCGGCCCGCCGATCGCCAGCACGAGCAGCTTGTCGAATTCCGACTGCAGATAGAACAGCACTTCGGCGCCGGCGACATAGATCGAATCGGCAAGCCGCCTGAGGTAGAGTTCGGTGCGCAGCCTGAGCCGCTGGCGTGGATAATAGAAGCCGAAGGCGAGCAACAGCGAGGCAGCGTTGGCGCCGATATAGAACAACGACCACACCCAGACGCTGTGCTGACCCGAAAGCATGAACAGCACCGCGCCGAGCGCGCGGAACGCCGTGGTCACGATCGAAAGCACGGCGGCGCGGCCGAATTTGCCGAGCCCATTGTTGACGATCAGCACCACCTCGACCGGCCGCCACAAAAGTGCCTCGGCAAAGACGATTGCGGCAAAGACGGCCAGCGGCACGGTGCTGGCGAAGAAAATCAGGTAGACGACGTAGGAGGCCGCCGCCAGCAACGGCAACGACACGGCGCCAAGCAAGAGGAAGCCGGCTGTGAAGGTGCCGATCAGGTTGGGTCGGATGGTGGCGGTCCGGTAAAGCGCCGAGATGAAACCGAAGGCAAGGATGCGCGACAGCATGACGCCGGCCGCCGAGGCGGTGGCGAACATGCCGAACTCGGCGATCGACAGCGTGTTGGCGAGTGCGATGAAATAGGCGAGCGAGAACACCAGCCGCCCGCCGGCGCCACTGATCGCAGAGAGATAGTCGCGGACCAGCTCCCGTCGTTCGGCCACGAAGGTACCGATCCGGGCGAGTGTCCGCCTTTGCGGTGTGTCGCTGGCCTGCATCATGTCGAGGAAAGCCATAGGCTGGAAAGTTTAACGTGCGGTTCTGACCATCCTTTTACGCCCTCGACAATGTGCGGCAGAAGCGAGAAACTTCGGCTTCGGACCAAGGAAATTAACCTTTTGTTTCCCATGCCTGTTTAGCGTGGCTTAACGATTGGCCGACCGCCGCTCCCAAGCCGCCAAGGGTAAAGTTTCGAGACAATGGTCGACAGGGAAAACCGTGAAGACTGGAGGCGCGAGCGCTCCCTCTTGGCGCTTGGCAAAGCTGTGCGCGGCGACGAGGCAGCGGATGCGTCGCCGGTTTCGATCGGCGACCGGGCCGACCCGTCATGGCGCGAGGACGCCGCCACGCGTCACCGGATCGCCCGCTCGCAGCGCGAGGCGCGGTCGAATCCCGCGCCAGCGTCACCGCCCGAGCCGCCACGAGCCGACCGCGAACCCGTTTCGGGCGAGGCGTCTGACTTTAGACCGCGTGACGAGGCTACCCGGTTCGAAGCCTACCGTTCGCAACCCGCTTATGAGCCCCGCTATGCCGACGAGCAGCGGCCGGACCGCGACGATGACGACGATCAGCAATGGAAGCCGCTGATCGATCCGTTACAGGTCGTCCGCGGCATCACCCGGTCCAAGCTGTTGATCGTCTCGACGACGATACTGGGGACGGTGCTTGGCGTTGCCGTTGCCGTCTCGACGCCGAAGAAATACGAAGCCACCACGCAGATGGTCATCGAGCCAGGTGACCTGAAGCTGTCCGACAACGATCTCACCCAACCTGTCGGGCAGCCCGACGCGGCGCTGGCCGTTGTCGAAACCCGTATCAAGATGGTGACGTCCGGCAAGGTCCTCGACAAGGTCGTCGCCGATCTCAATCTCGTCGACGATCCGGAGTTCAACGGACAGGGGCCCGGTGGCCTTGGCGTCATGTCGCTCATCCGCTCGATACTGTCGCGCCAGGATGGACCTGGCGGTGCCGGCGAAGTGCGCCGCCAGGCGCTGGCGGTTGGCAATCTGGCCAAGAGCCTGTCGGTCGAACGCAGCGGCAAGAGCTTTGTCGTTTCCATCAGCGCCACCACCCAAAGTGCCGACAAGTCGGCGGAGATCGCCAACACGACGAGGGACGTTTTCCAGCAGGAGGCGGCCCAATACCAGTTCGGGATGGCCGGACGCGCGACGGACCAGCTGACGGCCAAGCTCGATGACCTGCGCAAGGATGTCGAGACGGCCGAGCGCAAGGTCGAGGATTTCAGGGCCACGCACGATCTCGTCGACGCGCAGGGTCATCTGATCAGCGACGACCAGATGCTGAAGCTCAACGAGCAGCTCTCCGTCACCCGGGCCCGCACGCTGGAACTCAATGCCCGTGCCGCGTCGGCGCGTTCGCTGGACGTCAATTCGGTTATCAACGGCACCTTGCCGGAAGAAATCAATTCCAACACGATGAGCGAACTGCGCGCGCAATATGCAGCTTTGAAGCAGGAGGCCGACCGCGCCGCCGTGCGTCTGGGGCCGCGTCATCCCGAATACCAGGCGCTCAATGCCCAGCTCGACGGCTCACGCGAGCGCATCGCCGGCGAACTGCGCCGCATCGCCTCGTCGCTGCAGGTCGACTTGAAGCGCTCGGTCCAGCTTGAACAGGATCTCGCTTCCCGCCTGGCCCAGGCAAAGGTGCAGAGCGGCGACGTCAACAGCGACCTGGTCACCTTGCGCGAATATGAGCGTGATGCCACTGCCAAGCGCTCTGTCTATGAACAATATCTTCTGCGCGCCAAGCAGACCGGCGAACAGGTAAAAATCAACACCACCAACATCAACGTGCTGACCGAAGCGCAACCGCCACTCGAACCCAACGGACCGTCGCGGGCTGTAATAGCGCTGGCCGGCCTGCTGCTCGGCCTTGCTTCCGGCATCGGCCTAGGTGCGATGCGCGGCGCCTTTGCAAGCCTGCGCGACGCCGCCAATTCGCGCTCGAGCGGCCGGATGGACGAGCGCCGGCCACCGGTCGAAGACAAGGTCTATCGCGCGCCGCTGCCTGCACCTGCAGCACCTCCGGTGCAGCCGGTCGAGACGGCTCCCACCCGGAACCCAGGTCTGTTCGGCGGGATGCTTTCGGCCGTCCGCAAAGCCATGCCAGGCGGCGAGGCGCCGCTGGAAAGACCCGCCAAGACAGGCCACGCCCAACCAGCCGCGCCGGCCATCGCCGAGCGCACAAGACCGATGCAGGAGCCTGCCGGCTATCGTCAGCCGGACTTCCGACACGAGGCTCCGCACGCCAATCCCTATGAGCAGTACCCTGCCTCGCAGCCCGCTCAGCCGGCCGACTACGCCTATTCGCAGCAGCCGATGCCCGCAGCGTCCGAGCTGTGGCCTTCTACGCAGACCGCGGGGGCGGCGCCGGACGGCCAGCAGGCGCAAATCGACGATATTCGCGCCGGCCTGCGCGAATTTCGCGAGGCGGTGCGCGAACTCACCGAAAACCGTTCGCGCCGCCGCTATTTCTGAGCAATTCCAGGAAAAGTGTGAAACGGTTTTCCCGGGAAAAGCGCGTAGCGCGCGTTCCCTTGGGAATTGCGTCAAAACAAGAAATAGAGCGGTTCAGCCTTTGCGTGAAAGGATGAGCCGCTCTGAGCCCGCCGGCACGGAATAAAAGCGGCCGGTTTCGAGTTTACGGCATCTGACGGCGCTTTGACGGGATTGCCCAAGCGAAATTTCGTGAAAATGCCGCGCAGCATGGCGCTCAAAAAGCGCTGCCGTCGGGCTTGACCCGAACGGGCGGAACGTTTGGAACAACGACATGCGCGAAACAACGTTCAGGGCGCGCGGCGCGCCTTGGCTGGAATGATATCGAGGATGGTTCATGGCCGAAGTGATTGACGGAAAGAGCGTCGCCGAAGACGTGGCTCAGAAGGTCAAGACCTTGACCGCGGACTTGATCGCCAAGGGCAAGGCCAAGCCCGGCCTGGCGGTGGTCATTGTCGGCGAGGATCCGGCAAGCCAGGTCTATGTCGCCTCCAAGTCGCGCACCGCCAAGGAATGCGGCTTTCATTCGCTCCAGCACACGCTGCCGGCCGACACGTCCGAAGAAGCACTGCTGAAGATCATCGGCGAGCTCAACGCCGATCCGGCCGTCAACGGCATCCTGGTGCAGCTGCCGCTTCCCGCCCATATCGATGCCGGCAAGATCATTCAGGCCATCGCGCCGCAAAAGGATGTCGACGGCTTCCACTTCATCAATGTCGGCAAACTCGGCACCGGCGAACTCGAAACCGCCTTCGTGCCTTGCACGCCGGCAGGCTCGATGCTGCTGATCGAACGCGTGCGCGGCAAGGATCTTTCCGGCCTCAACGCGGTGGTCGTCGGCCGCTCCAACATCGTCGGCAAGCCGATGGCCAATTTGCTGCTTGCCGCCAATTGTACAGTCACCATCGCCCACAGCCGCACCAAGGACCTGCCGGCGCTGGCCCGCACCGCCGACATATTGGTGGCGGCCGTCGGCCGGCCAGAAATGGTCAAGGGCGATTGGGTCAAGCCGGGCGCCACGGTGATCGATGTCGGGATCAACCGCATTCCGGCACCCGAGAAGGGCGAAGGCAAAACCCGCCTCGTCGGCGATGTCGCCTATGCCGAGGCGGCGAAGGCCGCTGGCGCCATCACCCCGGTGCCCGGCGGTGTCGGACCGATGACCATTGCCATGCTGATGGCCAATACGTTAGCCTCAGCATACCTTGCGGCCGGCTTGAAGCGGCCTTCCTTCTGACCGAGAAAGCAGCTTCTTTGCCGAACCCCATTGTTCCCTCTGAACGGCCGGTCATGGATGATCCCGTTCAAGGCGGCCGGCAATTCGCGTTCCTGCTGGTCGACAAGTTTTCGATGTTTTCGCTGGCCGCGGCAATCGACACTTTCCGCTCGGCCAACCGCCTGCTCGGCCGCGATTTTTACGGCTGGACCACGGTCTCGGCCGACGGTGACCCGGTCATGGCCTCCAACGGTCTGCCGCTCAAGATCGACTATGCCGTCGCCGACTTGCCGCCGGTCGACATCCTGTTCGTGTCGGTGGGCTTGTCGATCGAGTTCCCCGGCAAGAGCAAGGTGCTGGCGGCGCTGCGCAGCTGGGGCCGGCGCGGCAACGCGCTCGGCGCGCTGTCGGTCGGCTCTTATCTCCTGGCCGAAGCCGGCCAACTCGAAGGCTATCGCTGCACCATCCATTGGGAGAATCGCGCCGGCTTCGTCGAGCGCTTTCCCGATATCAACTGCACCGGCAACGTCTTCGAGATCGACCGCAAGCGCTACACCTGTGCCGGCGGCACTACCTCGATCGACCTGATGCTGGAGATCGTGCGCGGCGATTTCGGCTCCAACCTTGCCAACGGCGTCGCCAACCAGTTCCAGCACGAGCGCATCCGCTCCGCCGGCGACCGCCAGCGCGTCGGGCCGGAACGCGACCTGACCGGCAAGTCGGAGAAGCTCAGGCGTATCGTCGAACTGATGGCCGACCATCTCGACGAGCCTTTGTCGGCGGTGCAGCTTGCCAAGTCGGCGGGCCTGTCGGTGCGCCAGGTCGAGCGCCTGTTCCTGCGCCATTTGAGCGTGACGCCCGGCCGCTATTACATGCGGCTCAGGCTCGAGCGCGCGCGCGAATTGCTGCGCCAGACCAATATGCCGATCCTCGATGTGGCGATCGCCACCGGCTTCACCTCGCACTCGTATTTCGCGCAGAGCTACCGGCTGCAGTTCGGCCGTCCGCCTTCGGAGGAGCGGCGTACCACCTACTGATGCGGCGCCGAGCCAGCCTCGGAACAGGTCTCGGCCGGCGCCAACCCTGTTACACTGCAACCGTTCGTGACACGCTCTAGGCTTGTGTCCGAACGCGCCGTCAAATAGCTTCCGGCGCGGACCAGAGGGCGGCCTCAAGGAGATTCCAATGGCGGGACTTTTGCGGAGCGTCGCTGCGGCGCTGCTCCTTTTGTCGATGACGTCGCTCGGCTTTGCCGCGAACAAGGTCATCATCATTCTTGACGCCTCAGGCTCGATGTGGGCCCAGATAGACGGCAAGCCGAAGCTCGAAATCGCGCGCGAATCGCTCAGAACCGTGCTGCAGTCAGTCCCGGCCGACGACGAGATCGGCTTCATGGCCTATGGCCATCGCGAGAAGGGCAGCTGCGAGGACATCGAGCTGATCGTGCCGCCGCAGGCCGGCTCGGCCAGTGCCATTTCGGCCGCTGCCGACAGCCTGAAATTTTTGGGCAAGACGCCGCTGACCGCTGCCGTCAAGCAGGCGGCTGAAGCCTTGAAATACACCGAGGACAAGGCGACCGTCGTTCTCATCACCGACGGGCTTGAAACCTGCCAAGGTGACCCGTGCGCGCTGGGCAAGGAACTGGAAGCGTCGGGCGTCGACTTCACCGCCGATGTCGTCGGCTTCGGCCTGACCGCCGACGAAGGCAAGCAGATCGCATGCCTGGCCGACAACACCGGCGGAAAATACATCCAGGCTTCGGACGAGAAGGCGCTGCAGGAAGCGCTGGTCGAAACCGTCGCGGCCCCAGCACCAGCGCCTGAACCCGCTCCGGCGCCTGCTCCGGCACCGGCGCCCGAACCGGCCAAGCCGGAATTCAACCTACTGCCGACCTTGGTGCTTGCAGAAGGCGGTGATCCGGTTACCGACGGCAATGCCTGGGAAATCTACAAGGCAAAATCCGACGGCACGCGTGGAGACAACGTCACCACCGAATACGGGGCCTACAGGGGCAATCTGGAGCCGGGCGACTACATCATCGTCGCGCGTGACGGCGAGGCCAAGACCGAACAAAAGCTCAAGATCGAGGCAGGCCAGGTTTACAGCCCATTGTTCACGCTGAACGCTGGCACGCTGATCATCCATCCGCGTCCCAGCGCGGGGGCGGATGTCGTCGATGGCGCGGCTGTCGTGGTCGACTATCCGGGCGCTGACAATCCGGCGACCTATTACGGAACCACGAAAGTCGTGTTGCCGGCCGGCGACGAGAAGGTGACAGTCACGATCGGGCAGGGCGTGGTAAGCGAAACAATCCCGCTCGCTGCCGGCAAGACCGTGGAAAAGGACATGATCGCCGGCGTCGGACATGTCGTTGTCAATGCCTACTATGTCGCCGGCGGCGACAAGGCCGACGGTTCCGGCATCGGCTTCAAGGTGCTCAAGGCGAAAAAGAAGATCGACGGAACGCGGCAAGAAGTGACCTATGCCTATGGTCCAGACAGCAAGTTCGATCTGCCGCCCGATGACTACGTGTTGATCACGACGGTCGACCTCGCCGTCGTCGAGCAGCCGTTCACCGTCAAGGTCGGCGAGTTCGACGATGTGAAGGTCGCCATGAACGCAGGTGTATTGGCAATCACCGCGCCCGGCGCATCGAAGATCGAGATTTTCGAGGCCAAGAAGGACATCAACGGCAATCGCAAGTCACTTGGCTACGCCTACGACCAGAAGTATCAGGCGGCGATAGCAGCCGGCGATTATGCAGTCGTCTCGGAGAAGTCGGACAACAGTTCGAAGGAAGGCACCGTAACGGTCAAGGCCGGCGAGCGAGCCGAGCTCACGGTGCAATAGGATCGTTCGCACGAATGCAAAAAAGGGCGGCCACCAGCCGCCCTTTTTCATATACGAGGCAACAATGCGTCAGGCCGTGCCGAAAGCACTGGCGCCATGATCGGCGCGGCCGACCAGCTGGCGGAAACCGGCGAACAGCTCGCGGCCGAAGCCGAACTCGTTGCCGATGAGATCGATGTCGGCCGTGCGGCGCAGCGCGAGCTCAGGCCCAGGCACCAGCACTTCCAGCGTGCCGGCGTCGGCGTCGAGCCGGATGATGTCGCCGTCATGGATCCGGGCGATAGGCCCTTCCTCGACCGCTTCCGGCGTCACATGGATCGCCGCCGGCACCTTGCCGGAAGCACCCGACATGCGCCCGTCGGTGACCAGCGCGACGCGCTGGCCGCGATCCTGCAGTATGCCAAGCACGGTGGTCAGCTTATGCAGTTCCGGCATGCCGTTGGCCTTCGGCCCCTGGAAGCGGATGACGGCGATGAAGTCACCTGTGAGCGTGCCGGCCTTGAAGGCTTCGTTGAGGCCTTGCTGACTGTCGAACACCTTGGCCGGCGCCTCGATGACGCGGCGTTCGGGCTTCACGGCGGAGGTCTTGATGACGGCATGGCCGAGATTGCCGGCCAACACCTTCAGGCCGCCGGTCGGCTGGAAGGCTTTGGCGAACGGCGCCAGCACTTTCTCGTCGCCGCTCTGCAGCGGCGAGGCTTCGCGCACCACGCTGCCGTCTTCGCCGAGCTTGGCCTCGACCGCATAGGGCCGGAGGCCTTCGCCCCACACCGTCTGCACATCCTCATGCAGGACGCCTTCGTCGAGCAGTTCGCGGATCAGGAAGCCAAGCCCGCCGGCGGCATGGAAATGGTTCACGTCGGCGAGCCCGTTCGGATAGACACGGGCCAGAAGCGGCACCGCTTCCGACAGGTCGGAAATGTCCTGCCAGGTCAGCGTGATGCCGGCTGCCGCCGCCATGGCGATGAGGTGGATGGTGTGGTTGGTCGAGCCGCCGGTGGCGTGCAGGCCGACCACGCCGTTGACGAAAGAGCGTTCGTCGATCATGCGGCCGACCGGCGTGTAGGCGTTGCCCAGCGCGGTGATCGCCAGCGCCCGCTTCGTTGCCTCGCGCGTCAGCGCGTCGCGCAGCGGCGTGCCCGGATTGACGAAGGAGGCGCCGGGCGTATGCAGGCCCATGATCTCCATCAGCATCTGGTTGGAGTTGGCGGTGCCGTAGAAGGTGCAGGTGCCCGGCCCATGATAGGATTTGGACTCGGCCTCGAGCAATTCAGCGCGTCCTGCCTTGCCCTCTGCATAGAGCTGGCGAACCTTGGCCTTCTCATCATTGGGCAGGCCCGTCGTCATCGGTCCGGCCGGCACGAACACCGCCGGCAGATGGCCGAAGGTGAGGGCCGCGATCACCAGCCCCGGCACGATCTTGTCGCAGACGCCGAGATAGACGGCGGCGTCGAACATGTTGTGCGACAGGCCGATTGCCGCGGCCATGGCGATCACGTCGCGTGAGAACAGCGACAGCTCCATGCCCGGCTGTCCCTGGGTTACGCCGTCGCACATGGCCGGCACGCCGCCGGCCACTTGCGCGATGCCGCCAACTTCGCGCGCGGCATCCTTGATCAGCGCCGGAAACGTCTCGAACGGCTGATGCGCCGACAGCATATCGTTGTAGGAGGTGATGATGCCGAGGTTCGGCACCTTGTCGGCGCCGAGGGCCAGCTTTTCAGACGGGCTGCAGACGGCAAAGCCATGCGCGAGGTTGCCGCAGGACAACACCGAACGGTTGGCGGTGCGGCTCGAGGCCTCGGCGATGCGCCCGAGATAGCGCTCGCGGCCGGCTTTCGAGCGCTGGCGGATGCGTTCCGTGATGGCTTCGATGTCGCGTCTGGCTGTCATGGTCGGTCCTTTCGAGCCCCGGAAAACGTCCTCCCACTGTTTGCCGGGGCTGCTTTTCGTGAAAATCAGGGTGCCCAGAACACCTCTACCGGTATGGGGGCTGCTTCGAGCACTTTGCGAATGGGCTTCTTCGCACCCGGTCCCATCGCATTCTCGAAGGCGGTGCGCTTGTCCTCGCCTTCAATATGCAGCGCGATGAAGCCGGCGGCGATGATGCGCGCCATCGATAGGGTCAGCCGCGGCTCGCCGCCGCTCGGTGCATGCACCGGCAGCACGATCCTGCGCGAAGCAGGATCGAGCAAGTCGCTGAGGTTATCTGCATCGGGAAAGAACGACGCGGTGTGGCCGTCGCCGCCCATGCCGAGCACGACGACGTCGAGCGGCCAGGCCAGTGCCTTGAGTGCCATGTCGTCGGACGCTGCGGCAGTCTCGATGCTTGCGGCCTCGTGATACATCGGCACGAATTGCGCGGCTGCCGCCGCGTTCTGCAGCAGGTTGGCGGCTACCAGCCCGGCATTCGAGCGCGGCGAGGAGGCCGGCACGAACCGTTCGTCGACCAGCGTGACCGTCACCTTGTTCCAGGCGATCGGAATGGCCGACAGCGCTGTAAAGAATTTCGCCGGCGTGGTGCCGCCGGAAACGGCAAGCAGAGCCGTGCCGCGCTCGTCGATGGCCTTGGTCAGCCGCGCCGCGACGTTGCCGGCAAGGGCTGCCGCCACGTCCTGGCGCCCGGCAAAGCCGTTCCAGCTGTAGGCGGGCTCGCTCAATTGCTCTCGTGCCATGTCCGCCCGTCGCGTTCGATCAGCGCAATCGAGGCCGAGGGGCCCCATGTGCCGGCCGTATAGCCTTGCGCTTCCTGCCTGGCGCTTTCCCAGGCGTTCTGGATCGGATCGATCCACTTCCATGCCGCCTCGACTTCGTCGCGGCGCATGAACAGCGTCTGGTTGCCGCGCACGACATCCATGATCAGCCGTTCATAGGCATCGGGCGCGCGACCGTCGAAAGATGTTGCGAAGCTCATGTCGAGAGGGATCTGGCGCAGCCGCATGCCGCCCGGGCCCGGATCCTTGATCATGATGAACTGTTTGACGCCTTCGTCGGGCTGCAGCCGGATGACCAACTGGTTGGCGAAGATCGGTCCGGCGCTGTCGCCGAAGATCGAATGCGGGATTGGCTTGAACTCGATGACGATTTCAGAGACCCGGGTCGCCAAACGCTTGCCGGTTCGGAGGTAAAATGGAACGCCGGCCCAGCGCCAGTTGCCGATCTCGGCCTTGATGGCGACGAAGGTCTCGGTGTTGCTGTCCTTGCCGAGCTCGTCGACATAGCCTTTGACGGCGCCACCGGCCGAGGCGCCGGCACGATACTGGCCGCGCACGGTGTGCTTGGGCGCTTCATTGCCATTGATGCGCTTCAGCGCGCGCAGCACCTTCAGCTTCTCGTCGCGCACGGCGTCCGCATCCATCGACGACGGGGCCTCCATGGCAACCAGGCAAAGCAGTTGCAGCATATGGTTCTGCACCATGTCGCGCAGCGCGCCGGCCTTGTCGTAATAGGTGACGCGGTCTTCCAGCCCGACGGTCTCAGCGACCGTGATCTGCACATGGTCGACATGCGCCGAGTTCCACAGCGGCTCGTAAAGCGCATTGGCAAAGCGCAGCGCCATCAGGTTCTGCACCGTCTCCTTGCCGAGATAGTGGTCGATGCGGAAGATCTGGCTTTCGTGGAAGTCGTCGCCGACCAGGTCGTTGAGCTTGCGCGCCGAAACGAGGTCGCGGCCGATCGGCTTTTCCAGCACGATGCGCGAATTCGGCGTGATCAGATTGTGCGCTTTCAGCTGGTGCGAGATGTCGCCGAACAGCGCCGGCGCTACCGCCAAGTAGAAGGCGCGGACGCGGTCGCTATCGCCGATCGCCTTTTTCAGCTTGTCGAAGCCGGCGCCCGTCGTCGCGTCGGCCGACACGTAGGACAGCCGCGCCAGGAACGTCTTCAGCTCCTTGGCGTCGATATCGGCCGGCTTGACGTGTTCGGAAATCGCTTGGCTGGCGAAAGCCTGGAATTCCTCGTCGCTCATCTTCGAGCGCGACGTGCCGATGATGCGGGTCGGCTCGGAAAACTGATGGTCGCGCTGGCGATGGTAGAGCGACGGCAGGAGCTTGCGTTCCGACAGGTCGCCGGTGCCGCCGAAGATGATGAAGTCGAAGGGATCGACGGGGATGATCTGGCTGGTCATGGTCTGTCCGCTTTGACGCCGCACACTGTGACGCGGCTGGATATAATCTAATCGATTTAAATTATCCAGTGCCATGGTGTCACATCAAGGACCAATCACTGCATATTGATTCGGTCCAAATGTGCCTTGACACTGGCTGCCACCCGGAGGCTTTTCGTCAAGGTATGGTCCCGGGGAGCTTTTCGCACCTGCAACATAGAGCGGGAATGTGACGAAAGCTAATGCATGTCGCTCAAAAGTGGCCCCGGTTTTGAGAGTACGACATGCATCAAAACAAAGAGAGAAATGCGCTTGCGAGGTGATCTTGGAATGAGCGGGAAAAGCATGCGTCTGGAAAACAAGGTCGCCGTCATCACCGGTGCGGCAGCGGGCTTCGGCGAAGGCATGGCCAGGCGCTTTGCCGAAGAGGGTGCCAAGGTCGTCGTCGCCGACCTCAACGCCAAGGGCGCGGAGCGTGTCGCCGCCGACATCGGCGAGGCCGCGATCTGGACCCAGACCGACGTTTCGCAGCGTTCCGAATTCGACGAGATGGTCTATGCCGCAAAAAACGCCTTCGGCCGCATCGACATCATGGTCAACAATGCCGGCTATACCCATCGCAATGGCGACATGCTCGACGTCGACGAGGCGACCTTCGACCTGATCACATCAGTCAACATGAAGGCGATCTACCATGCCGCACTTGCCGTGGTGCCGATCATGGAGCGGCAGGGCGGCGGCGTCATCCTGACCACGGCTTCGACCGCAGGTCTGCGGCCGCGGCCGGGCCTCACCTGGTACAATGCCTCGAAAGGCTGGGCGATCACCGCCACCAAGTCGATGGCGGTCGAACTCGCGCCCAAGAACATCCGTGTCAACTGTCTCTGCCCTGTCGCCGGCGAAACCGCCATGCTGGAGAAATTCATGGGCGCCGACACGCCCGAAATCCGCGAGAAGTTCCGCGCCTCGATCCCGCTCGGCCGGCTGTCGACGCCGCTCGATATCGCCAACGCTGCGCTGTGGCTCGCATCCGACGAAGCCGCCTTCATCACCGGCGTGGCGCTGGAGGTCGATGGCGGCCGCTGCATCTGAGCAATTTGAGGGAAGTACCTCTCTGTCTGCAAGGCGTGGCGGCAGAGTAACGTCATCAAGAGTTCGCATCGGTTCGCCGATCGGCCGAGGAACGAGCAGTTGACGTCGTCACGTCAGGCCCCAGTTTGACTTCACGATCCACCGAAAGGCATAACGGATCGGGGTTGGTGTTGACGGGAGATGAAGATCAAGCAGCCGAAGGCACGCAACGATCTGGGCTGGCGGCTGCGGCTTTACCTGGCCAGACGTGCGCGGGCGCGAAGCAAGGCGACGTTCATCGGCATTACCGGAAGTTCCGGCAAGACGACGGCGGGGAGCCTGCTTGGACATATCCTGGCGGGCCACGGTTCGGTCTATACGCAGGTTCTGGCCAACACGATGAAGCTGTTGGTCTCGACGCTATCCAGGCGAATGAGGAAGAGCGGCAAAACCGACTTCGTCGTCTTCGAGGCGGCTGCGTTCGGTCCGGGTACAATGAAGCCGATGGCCGAGTTGCTTCGCCCTGATGTGGCTGTTGTCACGATGGTCCGGCTGGAGCATCGCGCCAGTTTCAAGACTCTGGAAAACGTCGCGCGTGAAAAGAGCGCACTGGTCGCGGCGCTGGAGCCAGGTGGCTTCGCAATGCTCGACGCCGATGATCCGCATGTGCTGGGCATGGCTTCAGTGAGCGATTGCCGCGCCGTCACATTCGGCACATCGGAGCAGGTGGATTATCGCGTCAGCGATATCGAGGCCGCCTATCCCAAGCCGTTGCGATTCTCGCTCCACTGGCGCGGCGGTGTGCTCGATATCGAGACGCCGTTCCCCGGCGCGCATTTCTGGCTGCCGACGGTCGCGGCCGCGGCAACAGCTCTTGAATTGGGAGTGCCTGCGCAGATCGTAAAGGACAGGACCGCGACGTTCCAGCCCCTGGAGAACCGCGGCCAGGTGCTCGCCCCCGCTGGCGGCCCCCACTTCATCGTGGATGCCGCGAAGGCGCCCTGGCATTCTCTGACCCTCGCTTTCGACATGGTAGCCAGATCCACATTCGGGCGAAAACGCATCGTTCTTGGCCAGCTATCGGATTTTGCCGGCTCGAACAGCAAGTATGCCCACGCCTACAGCAACGCACGCGAGATCGCAGACCAGGTGATCTATGCCGGCGATCACGCCCATCGCTCCAAGGCAAGCCAGTCTGATCGCGATAGCGGCCGCTTCATCGAACTGCGCACGGCAAAGGAGGTGTCGGACTACGTCGCGCAAACCGCGCAGCCGGACGAACTGATCCTGATCAAGAGCTCATCCAGCCTTCACCTCGAGCGTGTCGCGCTTGCCTGGACCCACAACGTCCAGTGCTGGGTTTCGGTGTGCGGCAAAACTGAGGGATGCGAGCAATGCGGTCTCTACGAAGTGCCGTTTGAGCAGCACCGCGAGTTTGTGGCGCAGAAAAAATTGAAGCGCCGCAAGCACAGACTGCTGCGGCTCATCGGTCGCTAAAGCTTTTTGGCCCGAGCACGCCGCGCCCCGTTTGACTCGGGAACTCGGCACGACGCATATAAGGCAGGGCTAAAAACCGGCGGGTTGTGAAACTGGAATTCCTGAAAATTCGCAAGGACTTGGGGTGGGCGCTGCGACGGCTGCAGGCGCGCTGGGTGCGAGCGCGTAACAAGGCGACGTTCATCGGCATTACCGGCAGCTCCGGCAAATCCACATCCACCAGCCTGCTTGCACACATACTGGGCGCGCAAGGCAAGGTGCATCTACAGGCCCAAGGCAACACAATGCCTGCGCTCATTCGAACGCTTTACAAGCGCCTGAGGAGGGCTGGCAAAGTCGATTACGTCGTTTTCGAAGCCGGCGCTTCCGACTTTGGCACGATCAGCGCCATGGCGCAGATGCTGAAGCTGGACGTGGCGGTGGTTACGATGGTCCGGCTGGAGCACTTCGGCAAATTCAGGACTCTGGACGCTGTGGCGGCAGAGAAGCGGGCGCTGGTCGACGCACTCCGACCCGATGGGCTTGCGGTTCTCAATTGCGATGACCCACTGGTGCTCGGTATGGCATCTGGCGCGAAGTGCCGGATTGCGACCTTTGGCCAAGCCGAAAAGGCAGACTACCGCGTGAGTGACGTGTATGCCGCGTATCCGGAATTGCTGCGGTTCACCCTTCATTGGCGCGGTGGCAGCCTGAAAATTCATGCGCCTTTTCCCGGCGGGCAGTTCTGGCTGCCGACTGCAGCCGCGGTGGCCGCCGCCTTGGAACTTGGCGTCTCGCCAGAGAAAATTGCTGGGCAAGTGGCATCGTTTGAACCGTTACCCAACCGCTCCACCGTGCAAGAGGTACAAGCAGGTCCGCAATTCCTGGTCGATACCGCCAAAGCGCCCTGGCATTCGATCAACATTGCCCTGGAGATGATTGCAAAGGCCAAGGCCTCTCGTAAGCGCATTGTGCTTGGGCAGATATCCGACTACGCCGGCTCGTCGAGGAAATACGGCACCGCCTACAAGATCGCGCGCGAAATCGCCGATGAGGTCATCTACACGGGCGACAATGCGCATCGCTCGCGCGCCAGCCAGGCCGACCGCGACAGCGGCCGTTTCATCGAGCTTCGCAGTGCCAAGGAAGTTTCGGATCATATCAAACAGACGGCAGTCCCAGGAGAACTAATTCTGCTGAAAAGTTCGTCCAACCTTCATCTGGAAAGGATCGCGCTCGCCTGGACGCACGATGTGAAATGCTGGATTCCGGCATGCGGCAAGTCAGAAAGCTGCCAAATGTGCGGCCTGTATGAGGTGCCGTTCGAGGAGCACTCGGATTTCCTGGCAAAGCGCAAACTTGCCCGCAGAAGACACCGTTTCAGATGGTTGCTCGGTGGCTGACCAGAATCTGGCGGCTTGGTCCCGGGCAGCCTCGACGACGTCGTTGTCTCACGCCCCGGTCTTGATGTAGCTCTTGTAAATCCAGCCGCGCTTGCCGTTGTAGACGATCTGGCACCATTTCTTGCAGCTCACCACCTGCACCGATGACTTGGCGGGCACGGTTCCCATGGCGGCGGCATTCTTCTTCGGACCGGTGCGCATTGTCACTGTCCTGAGTATGCGTCCGGTGGCATCGGCAGCAGCCACCTTCTGTGGCTGGGCCTTGGCCTGGGCATCATCCGCTGCCGCGGAAGATTGCGCATCCGGCAGTTGCGGCTTCGGTGTCGGGATGGCGGCGGTTTCCGCGCCGTCGGTGTGACCGTCCTTCGCAGCGGCGTCTGGTGCAGCAACCTTGGACAGCTGCGTCGTGGCATCACTCTGTGCCGACGGCTCCTCGTAAGCTGCCGCGTCGGCCGGTTTGGCGGCTGTCTGCTCGGTCGCGGCCTGATCGGACGGCGTGGCTTCAGCGTCGCTGTTCGATTGCGGCGCAGTCCAGCGCGGATCGTTGGCCGCTAGCGCCGGTATCGCGGTCGCCCCAGCAGCCACCGTCGGCGAAACCGCATCGCCCTTACGTGCGGCCTGCGGCGCCGCTACCGCGGCAACTGTGGCCGCAGGGGTGACCGGGGCGATCTTGGTTGTCTTGACCGGGATGGTTGGAACGCTCTGCTGCGAAAGAGGCTGTGTGCTGGCGCTCGCCTGCCGGTCGTTGGCCGGCAATGCCAGCCAAAGCGCGATACCCGCAACGCCAAGCAGCGCTGCGGTGCCGACCGCGGCGATCACCAGATGCGAATTCGTGCGCACCCCCTGCCAGAAGGAGGGCCGCATGTCATAACCGAACTGCATGGCAAAGCGCCGTCGTTCCGGCGCACCGAAACTGAAGGGCTCGTTCACGTTTGCCACCTCCAACATGCGGCCGATGTTCTATCGATCAGCGCCGGAAGGCCGGCATTCGATCGGCATCGGTCCCAAAAACAAGCGGGCAGGCCCGCAAAAGTCCCCGTTCACTCACCCAGAACCGGCACCTTTTACCCGCGATTGTGGCATCAGTGCGCCCCAACCGTGGATTCTGCACCCTTGTTAAGGATTCTGCAATGTGTCGCTCAAGCAACGAATATTACAGACGGAATCGCTTGTTGCTCTAGATTCGATCGCGCAGCGCAAACCAGTTGAGCGCCAGGAACAGCAGCGGCGTGCGAAAGCGTCGACCGCCGGGGAAGGCCGGGATGTTCAAATCCTCGATCAGCTTGAGCCGATCGCGGTTGCCGGCGACGGTTTCGGCATAGAGTTTGCCGAAGAAGTTCGACAGCATGACGCCGTGACCGGAATAGCCGCCGGCCGAGATCACATTGGGCATTACCTCGCGCACGAATGGTTTTCTGGGCACGGTGATGCCGACATAGCCGCCCCAGCCATGCGTGATCTCGACATCCTTCAAGTCGGGATAAAGTTCGGAGATCTGCCGGCGGATATGGATGTGGATGTCCTTAGGGTCGTTGACACCATAGATCTCACGCCCGCCGAACAGCAGGCGCCCATCCTTCGATTTGCGGAAATAGCGCACGACGAAACGCGAATCGTCGACCGCCTCGCCGCCCGGCAGCACTTTCGAGTCCGCCCCGAGTGGAACGGTGGCGCCGATGAACGACCCTATCGGCATGATGTGCGCGGCACTCACCGGCTCGAGCGTGCCGCCATAGGCGTTGACGCCGATCAGGCATTTCTGCGCGGTGATGGTGCCTCTCGGCGTCGTGACCCTGACCTTGCCGCCGCTGGACGTTATGCCGGTCGATGGCGTCTGCTCGAACAGGTGGGCGCCGGCAGCAGTCGCCACCTTTGCCGTGCCGGTCACCAGTTTCATCGGGTGGATGTGTCCTGTGCCGGTGTCGCGGGTGCCGCCGAAGTAGCGTGTGGAGCCCAGTCGTTCGGCCGTTTCCCTGGCATCCATGAAGGCGATGTGCGGATAGTTGAAGCGGCCCGCCATGATCTCGGCATGCGCCTTGTAGTCGTCGACATAGCGCTGCTTGTGCGCCACCGACAACTGACCGGGCATATAGTCGATGTCGATCTGGTTGACGGCGGCGAATTCGAGCAGGTGCGCCTTGGCTTCCTCGGCAAGATCGAACAGCGCCTTGGCGCGGGAGAAGCCGTATTCGGCCTCCATCTCCTCGGCCCAGGCGCGCTGGCCGGTGCCGAGCTGGCCGCCATTGCGCCCGGAGGCGCCGTCGCCGAAGCGATACGCCTCGATCAAGACGACATCGGTCCCGGCTTTGGCCAGATGTGCTGCCGCAGAAAGGCCGGTAAACCCACCGCCGACAATGACGACGTCGCATTGGCGATCACCGTCTAGCGAAGGGTACTCGGGCCGTGGCCCAGCTGTATCCTCATACCAGGAGCGGCCGGGAGAAATGGGGGATTGGTAAGGCATGATGCTCGCTAGGGCAGTAGGGCAGTAGGGCAGTAGGGCAGTAGGGCAGTAGGGCAGTAGGGCAGTAGGGCAGTAGGGTGGGGCTATTCCGGAGACAATTTGCGGATCAGAAGTCGCAAGAGCGTTCCGACGCTCTCGCTGGTGGTCATCAAAGCGTTGACAGCTTCGTGCGAGGCGATCCCGACACGTTGCGCAATCAAAAGATGCGTCTCCAATTCCTTGAGGGAGCCTTGGGCAATTCTGAGAAATTGCTGATAGGAAGCCCGGCTCTCTCGACCGTAGCCCTCGGCGATGTTGGCGGGAACGGAGGTCGCCGCACGGCGTACCTGACCTGCCCGTAGCGCTCATCCTTTGGCCAGGCTCTGGTTGTTTCGTAGATTGAAACCGCCAAATCCATAGCCTGCTGCCAGACAATCAAATCCCGGTACGATTCAATCTTGGCTGCCATCCTCGCCCTACTGCCCTACTGCCTTACTCCCCTATTCCCCTAAACATTCAGCAACAAATACTCCCGCTCCCACGGGCTGATCACTTCCATGAAGGTCTCGAATTCCGCCCGCTTGATCGCCGCATAGGTGGCGGCGAAGGACTTGCCCAGGAGGGCGCACAATTCCTCGTCGCCTTCGAACAGGTCGACGGCCTCGAGCAGGCCACGTGGCAGGTCGATCTCGTCTGCATTGGCGGTGGTGAGCACCGGAGGCTCGGCCTTGATCTTGTTGGTCATGCCGATCAGCCCGCAGGCAAGCGACGCCGCCAGCGCCAGATAGGGATTGGCGTCGGAAGACGGGATGCGGTTTTCGACACGTCGCGCCGCCGGGTCCGAGCGCGGCACGCGGAACGCCGTGGTGCGGTTGTCATAGCCCCATTTGTTGTTGACCGGCGCCGAGGCCGACTGCGTCAGCCGGCGGTAGGAATTGACATAGGGCGCGAACATCACCAGTGCATTCGGCACATGCTTCTGCATGCCGCCGATGAAATGGAAGAAGTCGTCGGTTTCCGAGCCGTCTTCGGCCGAAAAGATGTTCTGTCCGGTCTTCTTGTCGATGATCGACTGGTGGATGTGCATGGCCGAGCCAGGCTGGCCCTGGATGGGCTTCGCCATGAAAGTGGCATAGATTTCGTGCTTGAGCGCCGCCTCGCGGATGGTGCGCTTGAACATGAACACCTGGTCGGCAAGCTCGATCGGGTCGCCGTGGCGCAGATTGATCTCGAGCTGGCCGGCGCCCTCCTCGTGGATCAGCGTGTCGATCTCCAGGCCCTGGCTTTCGGAGAAATGGTAGATGTCGTCGATCAGCTCGTCGAACTCGTTGACGCCGGCGATCGAATAGCCGGCGCCGCCGCCGATGGCCCGTCCCGAACGCCCGACCGGCGGCGTCAGCGGATAGTCCGGATCGGGGTTCTTGCGCACCAGGTAGAATTCGATCTCGGGCGCCACCACCGGCTTCAGCCCGCGCTTGTCATAGGCAGCCAGCACGCGCTTCAGCACGTTGCGCGGCGTGAACTCGACCGAGCGGCCGTCCTGGTGGACGAGGTCGCAGATGACAGCTGCCGTCGGGTCTTCTTCCCACGGCACCACGGTCAGGGTCGACAGATCCGGCATCAGCTTCAGATCGCCATCGTCTTCCGGATAGTGGAAACCGTTACCATCCTCGGGATAGCCGCCCGAAATCGTCGTCATGAACACTGCCGAAGGCAGCGCCAGCGAGGTGTTGGAGGTGAATTTCTTCGACGGCATCATCTTGCCGCGGGCGACGCCAGCCTGATCGGGTGTGATGCATTCTATGTCTTCGATGCCGCGCCATTCCAGCCAGGCGCTGACTTCCTTCCAGTTCTTCACGCCGCGTTGGTTTTTCACGAAGGCAGGCGTGCGGACGCGTCCTCCGCGGCTCGACGGACGGACTTCCTTTTTTGCAGGCGGCATCATTCACCAGATTGGGTTGCGGATTTTGGAGTATAGCCGGGGCGGGTGATGGAAGGGAAGGGGAGGCCACCCGATAGGTTGTGCCAGCAACGGGATGGACTTCGGCTAGAAGGGTTTGCCGGGCAGCGCGTTCGTATCCAGCCATCGATGCAAAGCGCCGGCATAGAGCCTGCGCCATCCGGTCTGCGGTGCGGTCAGAAACCAGGATTGGCGCAAATCCCAACTGTCGCTGCACAAATCTCTGAGCCGGGTGTTGATGATGCCTTTGCCGGACAGCGGATAGACGGAGAATTCCGAAAAGAAGACGACGCCGTTGAGGTCGTAGAAATCGCAACGCATGTGATCGAACGGCGCTGTCAGTTTCTCCGCGATTTCAAGCATGCGCGGGAAGGATGCAGGCAGGTCAATCTTCACCCATTGGGGGCCGCTTCCCGGCGGCGGCGGTGCATAGTTACCGTCACGGTCGAAATGACATTTTTGTTCGTTGCCTTGCTCGTCCCGTCGTGCGGCATAGACATAGGCGGTCGTCCCGCTAGACACGTGGAACTTGTATTCCAGGCGGATCGGCTCACCGTTCTCGATCAGCATCTCTTCCACAAGGATGCGCCTGGTGGCGTCACTGTAGCCCCATTCGCCGAATTTCCTGCCATAGCGGCGGCGCATCCAGCGAGCGGTACGCCGGCGCAGCTTGGCTCTGTCCACAACGCCATTGCGGATCATCATGTTCCAGCGGCAGCCGTGATTGGCTTTCACGACGACATTGCCGGCAAACAGCTCTGCCGGAATCTTTGTGGCGTCGGCCCCAGACCATAGGACCTCAGCAGTCCTGAGTTCTGGACAGGTGGACAAAGCGTAGGTTTTCGAAGCGAGCTTGTCGCAAGCCGTCGTGAAAAACGGATTGTGGTCGAAAAGCTTTCGCCACAAGAACTTGTCCGCATAGGAAGCGGGTCTCGCCGGATCCGGCAACACGCCACTATGGTCGAATGTGCGTTTGCAAATCATGGGATGGCGCACCAGGCACCATGCCCGCGCCAAGGCGAGGATCACTCGATCGCTCGTTCCAAGAGCCGGCACGATCAGCCCAACTGCCGGGTGGAAGATGAACCGCCTCGTCGGGCGACGAACACGTCTCTCGTCATGTTTCGCGAAATGCTCGTGCGGCCAATGACCTCAAGCCGGGGGTCAAGTGTGCGTTCCGCATTTTCAGCCCAAAGCCTGCCTAGCGAAACTGGCTCCCACAACACGATCTGCACAGTGTCTGGCGCGGTATCGGCTATACGAGACACGACGGCTGCCTTGGGCGAAACCATGCTCGCGACATAGACAACCTCAGCGTCGCTGTAATCATAATCGCACCCGTCGCAAAGCTCGGCCCGCATGCGCATATAGCCGAGCTTGGCCGCGAGCCTGTTTGCCGTTTCGACGGCTTCGGGCACGATGTCGAGGCCGATGATCTCAGGGACCGTTGTCTGATCGTGAATACGGAACATGGTGAATGGTCGCCCGCCGCAGCCGACCATGACAGCGAGGCGGCAATTATCGAAATCGACATGATCGAAGACTTCGTCGAGGCGGTTATAGGCATCCTTTGACGATAGCACGCCTATGCTTGTTTTCCCTGCCGCGATCCGTCCGAACGATGCCGGACCATCCAGATCCTGATCCAGCATCTGCCTGATCTCGGCGGTGTCCTGCGCCTGCACCATCTTGCCGAATGCGGCGGTAAGCGCCGGTCGGTACGAGAAGAGTTCCGGGTGGGCGTCAAGCAATCCTTCGCCGGCATCGTGTCCCATGGCGATACCGAGATCTCGGATGGCATTGATGAGCTCGGTCGGATTATGACCTTGCGAGGACCCCAGAATCCGCTCCAGCCTATCCTTCCAGACGCTCGGTTCCGTCATATTGCCCAACCCATAACCCTTGCCTTAGCTAGCAGCGCCCGGCGACAACGTCTACACCACGACATTCACGCAAACGGGCAGTCGACCATGCAGCCTCGCAAACGTCTGACAACCATCGGCTTCGATGCCGACGACACGCTGTGGCAGAACGAGCAGTTCTTCCGCATGACCGAAAAGCGCTTTGCGGCATTGCTCGCCGATCATGGCGAGGTCGAGCACATCTCGGCGCGGCTGCTCGAAGCCGAAAAGCGCAACCTTGCCGTTTACGGCTTCGGTATCAAGGGGTTCACCTTGTCGATGATCGAGACGGCGATCGAGGTGACCGAGGGCCGTGTGCCGGCCTCGACCATCGCCGAAATCCTGGCTGCCGGCCGCGACATGCTGGGACATCCCGTCGAGGCGCTGCCGCATGCGCGCGAGACCGTGGAAAGGCTCGCCGGCGCCTATCATCTGGTGCTGATCACCAAGGGCGATCTCTTCGACCAGGAACGCAAGCTGGAAGCCTCCGGTCTCGGCGACCTGTTCGACGCCGTCGAGATCGTCAGCGACAAGAGCGCCGCCACCTATGCCCGGATATTCAGTCGCCATGGCGGTAGCCCGCAGAACAGCATGATGGTCGGCAATTCGCTGAAGTCCGACATTGTGCCGGCCATCGAGGCCGGCAGCTGGGGCGTCCACGTGCCGCACGAACTGACCTGGGTGCTGGAGCACGTCGAGCCGCCGGTCGAAGCTCCCCGCTTCCGCTCGATTGCCGATCTTGGTGAACTGCCGGCTTTGATCGAAAGCATCGACAGGAAAGGTTGACCGCCTTACCTCGTTTCAGACAGTGAGGCGCGGAGTGCGATCAGCCGCGCCCGAGACCGATCAGCCGGTCGATCACCGGCTGCAGCCTTTCGGTGGTGATCGGCTTGGTCACCACCACATCGACCACGCTGGACAGGCCGAGGCTTTCGGGCGTGCCGGTCTTGGTTGAAAGCAGGATCACCGAGGGAAGCGACCGGCCCGACGCTCGCCGCAAGGCATCGATGGCCGACATCAGCGCGTCGCAATCCTTGTTGTCGGCGCCGCCATCGAGAACGACGGCGCCCGGAATGAGGGTGCGCAGTGTCTTGGTCGCCATTTCGAGTGACTCGGAGATCGGCCTCAGCCCGGACTTCTCGACGATCTTCGACACCACCACCCGGTTGATCGGCGATTTTCCGACGACCAGCACGTGGGAGAAATCCGTTGATATCTCGGAGTTCGCATCCCTGCTTGTCGACTTCAGATGTTTGGCGGTGTCGGTCTCGCGATTCACAGGGCACATGGGCGTTGCGGGCTCGGCGCTGCTTCAATGCAGGGTTGAAATACGGGAGCCAATTGGCGCGAGATCGCGCGCCATGTCAAGCTGAAATGGCGGAGCCGGGAAATATAGCCAGAAATATTAAACCGCGAAACCAAGGTCTGTTTTCAGACTGTAGTTAAGTTCGCGCCCAGAAGCGAAAGTCACCCGCGCTGAAAACGCGCGGGTGACGTTGAAATCAGCCAGTGCATGACCGTGTCAGAAGGTTCCGCAAGCACAAAACTTCCGTAAGGGAAGATCATCCGTGACTCTGCTGCGTGACGATCACCGGGATCAGCAGGTCACCCCAATTGCCGTCGCCGCCATGGTGCCGGGCCGAGCGCACCAGTTCCACCGAGACGCCCGCCTCGACTGCCTTCATCACCGATTGATTGAGCCTGTGCAGGTCGTTGGCCAGCATGCGGATGGTCGCCTGCTGGTCGACGCTCATGGTGGTGGACTGCTCTTCTGCACGTTCCTTGACACGGCTTATCGATGCCATTTTTCTTCTCCTATGTCCCTTGCCCTGTTGGGCGTTTCCTCTGGTTGTTTGCTGTTATTCCGCTGCCGGCTTGAACTGGGCATGCTCGGTCGATTCATGCATGGCGGTGGTCGATGACTGGCCGCCGCTGATCGCCATGGACACCGCATCGAAATAGCCGGTGCCGACCTCGCGCTGGTGCTTGGTCGCGGTGTAGCCATGGACTTCGGCCGCGAACTCGGCTTCCTGCAGCTCGGAATAGGCCGCCATCTGCCGCGCTTTGTAGCCGCGGGCCAGCTCGAACATGCCGAAATTGAGCTGGTGGAAACCGGCCAGCGTGATGAACTGGAACTTGTAGCCCATGGCGCCTAGCTCGCGCTGGAACTTGGCGATCGTCGCGTCGTCGAGGTTCTTCTTCCAGTTGAACGATGGCGAGCAATTATAGGCGAGCAGCTTGCCAGGGTGATGCCTGCGCACGCCCTCGGCGAACTTCTTGGCCTGCGCCAGATCGGGCTTCGAGGTTTCGCACCAGATCAGGTCGGCATGCGGCGCATAGGCAATGGCGCGCGCGATGCATGGTTCGATGCCGTTCCTGACCTGGTAGAAGCCTTCGACCGTGCGGCCGGCATCGTAGTCGACGAAGGGCTGGTCGCGCCCGTCAATGTCCGAGGTCAACAGTTTTGCCGCTTCCGCGTCGGTGCGCGCCACGACCAGCGTCGGCGTGCCCATCACGTCGGCCGCAAGGCGCGCCGCATTGAGGTTGCGGATATGCGCTGCGGTCGGGATCAACACCTTGCCGCCGAGATGGCCGCACTTCTTTTCCGAGGCCAGCTGATCCTCATAGTGGACGCCGGCGGCGCCCGCCTCGATGAACGCCTTCATGATCTCGAAGGCGTTGAGCGGGCCGCCGAACCCGGCCTCCGCATCGGCGACGATCGGCGCGAACCAGGTATCGACCGACAGGCCGTTGCCTTCCGAGGTCTCGATCTGGTCGGCGCGCTGCAGCGTGCGGTTGATGCGCTTGACCAGTTCCGGCGCCGCATTGGCGGGATAAAGCGACTGGTCCGGATACATGGCCGACGCGGTGTTGGCGTCGGCGGCGACCTGCCAGCCAGAGAGGTAGATCGCCTTCAGCCCGGCGCGCACCTGCTGCATCGCCTGGTTGCCCGACATGGCGCCGAGCGCGTTGACGAAGTCTTCCTCGTGGATGAGCTTCCACAGCCGGTTGGCGCCCATTTCGGCAAGGCTCTGGCGGATCTGGACCGAGCCGCGCAGCCGCTTCACATCGTCCGGCGAGTAAGGCCGTTCGATGCCGTCGAAGCGGCCTTCGGGCGCGGATGGGACGAGATTGTAAAAATCGGTCATTTTTCACTCCAGATCAATCGATGTCAGTGTCAGCAACGCCACGCTCTCGGAAATTTGCGCCGTCGGTGTGTGACATCATTTACATTGCGGCGCGAAGAGAGCCTAGAGAAACCGCGATATCTCGCAGAAAATAAAAGAAAACCTGTGTTGTGTTTGACGGGCGAGCGCTGTAAATTTGTCACGATTGTAAAAACCGATGCGCGCTCATGGCGCGCAAGCGGTGTAAAATTCCTGTCAAGGACAGCCGATGGCCGACCAGAAGATCTTTGCGGGACCGCGCATCCGCCGCATCCGCCTCGCCAAGGGCCTGACCCAGACGGCGATGGCCGAAGGCCTCGGCATCTCGCCCTCCTATCTCAATCTTATCGAGCGCAACCAGCGGCCGCTGACGGTGCAGCTGATCCTGAAACTGGCCTCGGTCTACAAGGTCGACCCGCATGAGCTGCAGGGCGAGGCGAGGGGGTCGATCTCGGCCTTGAAGGAGGTGTTCGGCGACCCGCTGCTTGCCGGCGAATTGCCGGGCGACCAGGAGCTGATCGAGCTCGCCGAGGCTGCGCCCAACGCGTCGGCCGCGATGATAAAGCTGTTTCGCGCCTATCGCGAGCAGGCCGAGCGGCTGTCCGATCTCAACGAGCTGCTGGCGCGCGAGGGCAGGGCAACAGCACTTTCCGGCGCACGGCTGCCGATCGACGAGGTGCACGAGATTTTCGAACGCCGGCCGAACCATTTTGCAGCACTCGAGGAAGAGGCCGAGGCCTTCACCTCCGTGCTCGACCCGGGCGATGATCTGTTCGGCGCGCTAAAGGCCTGGCTGAAGCGCGAATACGGCATCGTCGTCAAGGTGTTGCCGGTCGCCACCATGCCGAACTGGCGCCGCCGCTATGACCGCCATTCGCAGCGCCTGTTCCTGTCCGAACGGTTGTCGCCTTTCGACCAGTTGCGCGAGGTCGCCATGGAGGCCTGCCTGATCCGCATGACCGTCGCAGTCGCCGGCGAAATCCAGGCGCTGAAGCTCGGCACCGATGAAGCCCGCCGGCTCGCCCGCTTCGAACTCGGCCGCTACGCCGCCCATGCCTTGATGATGCCGTACCAGTCGTTCCATGGCGCTGCCGTCCGCGCCCGCTATGACATTGATGTGTTGCGCTCACGCTTCGGCGTTTCCTTCGAGCAGGCGGCCAACCGTCTGACCATGCTGCAGCGTCCCGGCGCGTCCGGTGTGCCGTTCTTCATGCTCGAGGTCGACAATGCCGGCAACCGCTTCCGCAAGGCGGGCGGTCAAGGCTTTCCACAGAGCCGTTTTGGCGGCGGCTGTCCGAAACTGCCTGTGCATGCCGCCTTTGCACTGCCTGGCCAGATCCTGGTGGAGGCTGTGGAAATGCCTGACGGCGCCGAGTTCCTCTGCATCGCCCGCACGCTCGAGGGGCCGCAAGGCTCGTTCTCGGAGCGCCCGCGCCGTACCGCGCTGCTGTTGGGCTGCGACATCGGCTTTCGCGACGAGATCGTCTATGGCGCGGGGCTGCCGGCGTCGGCAAAGACCGGACAGGGCGCCGCCACGGCGATCGGCCCAGCTTGCCGGCTGTGCGAACGCATCGGCTGTCTCGCCCGCGCCGAGCCGCCGGTGACCCGCCCGCTCGGCCTCGACGAGATGGTGACGGGCTTGAGCGCCTTCGACTTTCAGTGATGCTTGTCGAGGTTGTGGGTCCTCGAAGAGGCGCCTGCACATTAGCGACGAGAAATATAGATCCTGTCCCAGCCGAGGCGATCGAAATATTGATTAAGCATCGGCGCTGCGGTATCGAAATGTGAGGGCAGCCAAGGGGGGATGGCTTATATGGACAGGAAAGTTTTGTGGCTTGGCGTGGCGCTTGCCTTTTCGGCAGGGCCTGCTCTGGCGGAAAAATCCTCTGAATTCTTCAAGGGCTATCAACAGTATAGCGACGACGGCAAGGCATTCCTGGACAAGATCAATCCGAAGACCGGCGCGGTCGACCTTCCGGAAGGCATCCATCTCGATCTCAAGGACAAGTTCTACTTTCTGGACAAGAAGGATGCGACATCCGTTCTGACCGAGGCCTGGGGCAACCCGCCTGATACCGCCTCTGAAGCGATCGGCATGATTTTCCCGGCCAAGTATGAACCCATCGCCGGCAACGGTTGGGGCATCGAGCTGCGCTATGAAAAGATTGGCCATGTCGATGACAGCGACGCCGCCGCCATCGACTACGCCGAACTGCTGAGCAGCATGCAGGCGGACACTTTGTCGGCCAACGATCAGCGGGTGAAGGTCGGCTATCAGCCGATCAAGCTGATCGGCTGGGCTTCGCCCCCTGTCTATGATTTCGTCCACAAGCGGCTGCACTGGGCAAAGGAGCTGCAGTTCGGCGACGATACCGTCCACACGCTCAATTACGATGTCCGTTTCCTCGGCCGGGAAGGTGTCTTCGTGATGAGCTACATCGCCACGGTGGAGCAATTGCCGGAAATCAAGCAGAGCCTGGATGAAGTGCTCGGCGTTGCCGACTTCAACACCGGCAAGAAATACACCGACTTCCTGCCAGGCACCGACACCGTCGCCGCAGTCGGCATTGGCGGCCTCATCGCCGGCAAACTGGCGGCCAAGGCAGGGCTCATTGCGGTCGCGCTGATCGCGCTGAAGAAGTTCGGCATTCTCCTGTTGGTTCCGCTGGCCGGTCTCTGGCGCTTCATCCGCGGCAACAAAACCACGTCGTAGGCGCCATCGACTTTTTTGACTAAATGCCGCCGGCTGGCAGGCGGTGCGCCAAAGGGAATGCCGGGCTGGATCACGTCCGGCCGTAGCCTTTGCGCTAGGCGAATGCGGCACGTTTCTGTCGTCCATTGTGCATCATGCCATTCCGAGATAGCCGACAGTCGCAGCCCATGACCGACACCGCGTCAATGCCGATAATTGCTTCGCCGACCGTGTCGCCGCGCGACGAGCGCATCGGCTTCCTGCTGGTATTCCTGTCGGCGCTGATGTGGAGCTTTGGCGGCACCATTGCCCGTTTCATCGACACCAGCGACAGCTGGACGGTGGTGTTCTGGCGCTCGCTGTGGGCGGCTGCGTTCCTGATTTGCTTCATGGCCTGGCGCGACGGCTGGCGCGGCGTGCCGCGGCTGTTTCGCGACATGGGCCTGCCCGGCCTTGCCGTGGCCGTGTGCTTCGCCACTGCCTCGACCTGCTTCGTTGTCGCGCTCGCCTACACCACGGTCGCCAATATCCTGTTGATGCAGGCCGGTGTGCCGCTGCTGGCGGCATTGCTTGCCTGGGTGCTGTTTCGCGAACGCGTCGCCGTCGCGACCTGGGTGGCGATCGCCGCCGTCATCGCCGGCGTCGCCATCATGGTGTCGGAATCGCTCGACGGCGCCGTATCGCCGATCGGCGACGGCCTGGCGCTGTTGATCGCCATCATGTTCTCGATTGCCACCGTCATCACCCGTCGCTTCGCCCATGTCCGCATGACACCGGCGACCTGCCTCGGCACGATGCTGGCAGCGGCGTTTGCCGCGTCGCAAGCCACGCAGTTCGCGGTTTCCACCCACGACATGGCTTTCCTGTTTGCCTTCGGCGTCGTCAATCTCGGCCTTGGCCTTGCTTTCTTCGCCACCGGCGCCCGGCTGGTCCCGGCGGCCATCGCGGCACTGCTCGGCACGTTCGAGCCGATCCTTGGCCCGATCTGGGTCTGGCTCGTCCATGCCGAGGTGCCCTCGGTGCGCACCATCATCGGCGGCGCGGTCGTGGTTGCCGCGCTGCTCGTCCATATCGGGCTTGAATTCAAGCGCCAGGCGCGGCCGGCGCGGCCCGGCGTCACCGGCCTGCCTTCCCCGAATTGACCCGCCTTTCCCCTAATTGAGGGAGCCGCACGCCTTAATTGACCGGGCGTCTCCCGCGCGGGCCATTGACAACCTTGCTGCCACACGGGCAGGCTGGGGGCACGGCAACAACAAGACAGGCTTATCTTGCCAAGTGTCCCCGCCGGTCGGACCAAGACCGGATCACAGCGTCGTATCCCTGCCCGCGCCACGGCGAAAGCCTCTGACGGCGTCGGCGTACCCGCCAGGCGGGAACACAGAGCCATCATCTGCCGCTTGTCGAACCGCCCGAATGGCGCCGGCAGTTCACGCTTGTGGCTGCCCGGAAAGCTCAATACTCTGAAGCAAATGCCCAATCGCGCTGGAACAGCGACGAATTGGCGAAGGAACACTCATCAAAGGAGAACAGCATGATCCGCAAAGCGCTCTGGCTTTCGGCAACCTCGGCATTTCTGACGCTTTTTACCGTCGGTGGCCATGCCGAGGACCGCGTCGTCAATGTCTTCAACTGGTCGGATTATATCGACAGCTCGATCATCGACGACTTCACCAAGGAAACCGGCATCAAGGTCGTCTACGACACCTTCGATTCCAACGAGATCCTCGAGACCAAGCTGCTTGCCGGCGGCAGCGGCTATGACGTCGTCGTGCCCAGCGGCAACTTCTTGGCGCGCCAGATCCAGGCCGGCGTGTTCCAGAAGCTCAACAAGTCGAAGCTGCCGAACATTTCCAACATGTGGGACACGGTTTTGGAGCGGACCGCCAAATACGATCCGGGCAATGAATATTCGGTCAACTACATGTGGGGCACGGTCGGCATCGGCTACAATCTCAAGAAAGTGCAGGCGGCGCTCGGCACCGACAAGATCGACAGCTGGGATGTGTTCTTCAATCCCGACAGCCTGGCCAAGCTGAAGGACTGCGGCGTCTATGTGCTGGACTCGCCGGCCGACATCATCCCGGCGGCACTGAAATATCTCGGCCTCGATCCCAACAGCACCTCGCCCGACGACATCGCCAAGGCCGAGGAAACCTTGCTGAAGGTGCGGCCATATATCCGCAAATTCCATTCGTCCGAATACATCAACGCGCTCGCCAATGGCGATATCTGCCTGGCGGTCGGCTGGTCGGGTGACGTCTTCCAGGCGCGCAACCGCGCCGTGGAGGCCAAGCAGGGCGTCGAGATCGGCTATTCCGTGCCCAAGGAAGGCGCGCAGATGTGGTTCGACCAGATGGCGATCCCTGCCGATGCGCCGCATGTCGCCGAGGCACTCGAATTCCTCAACTACATGATGAGGCCGGAAGTGATCGCCAAATCGTCCAACTATGTGCTGTACGCCAATGGCAACAAGGCTTCGCAGCAGTTCGTCGACAAGGCGCTGCTGGATGATCCGGCGGTCTATCCGGACGCCGAGACCTTGAAAAAACTCTATACGGTCCAGCCCTACGATCCCAAGACGCAGCGCCTGATCACGCGCAGCTGGACCAAGATCGTCACCGGCCAGTAAGCAAATGCGACATGGCCCCGGTAGTCACCTGCCGGGGCCATTCTTCTCTGGGGCAAGAAGCAAAAAAACAGGACGGAGTGGGACATGAAATCGCTTGGCAGCATCCGCAGGGATTTCGCGCCATGGAACGACCCGAACGCCAAGCCATACATTCAATTCGAAAACGTCACCAAAAAGTTCGGTGACTTCACCGCCGTCAACAATTTGTCGCTGACCATCTTCGAGCGCGAGTTCTTCGCCCTGCTCGGCGCGTCCGGCTGCGGAAAGTCGACGCTGCTGCGGATGCTTGCCGGCTTCGAGGAGCCGACCGCCGGCCGCATCCTTCTCGACGGTCAGGATTTGCGCGGCATCCCGCCCTATCGGCGCCCGGTCAACATGATGTTCCAGTCCTATGCGCTGTTCCCGCATATGACGGTGGAAAAGAACATCGCCTTCGGCCTCAAGCAGGAAGGCATGCCGGCGCCAGATATCGAAAAGCGCGTCGCCGAGATGCTGAAGCTGGTCAAGCTCGAGCAGTTCGCCAAGCGCAAGCCGCACCAATTGTCCGGCGGCCAGCGCCAGCGCGTCGCGCTCGCCCGCTCGGTTGCGAAGCGGCCGAAAGTGTTGCTGCTCGACGAGCCGCTCGGCGCACTCGACAAGAAGCTGCGCGAGGAAACGCAGTTCGAGCTGATGGATCTGCAGCAAAATCTCGGCCTCACCTTTGTTGTTGTCACCCACGACCAGGAAGAGGCGATGACGATGGCCGACCGTATCGCCATCATCGACAAGGGCGAGGTCATGCAGGTGGCGACGCCGGCGGAAGTCTATGAGGCGCCCAGCTCGCGCTTCGTCGCCCACTTTGTCGGCAATGTGAACATGTTCGAGGGCAAGGTCGCCGAGCGGGCGGCAAATACAACACGCATCACCGGCGCGACAGGGGCCCAGATCGTCGTCGAAAACAGCACCGATACCGCAGCTGGTTCCAACATCGTCTTCGCCATCAGGCCGGAGAAGATCAAGGTAACGTCGAAGAAGCCGGCGGACGCCGTCAATGCGCTGGAGGGCGAAGTCTACGACGTCGCCTATCTCGGCGACATGACCGTTTACCACATCAGGCTGGATGACGGGCAGATCATCAGGGCAAGCGCGCTCAACGCGGCGCGCGTCACCGAGGATCCGCTGACCTGGAACGACCGCGCCTGGGTCTCCTTTCGGCCGGATGCCGGCGTCGTGCTGACACGGTAGGGGGCGGCCATGTCCAACATCGCCATCACGGACGGCGGCCCATCAACAGCGGCCAAACCATTGCTGACGCGGCTCGGCGCCGGCTTCGTCAGCCGGCTCGTCATCATCGTTCCCTATCTCTGGCTGCTGTTCTTCTTCTTCATCCCGTTCATCATCGTCTTCAAGATTTCGCTGTCGCAATCGGCGATCGCTATGCCGCCCTACACGCCGGTGCTCGACTTCACGGACGGCATTTCCGGTTTCTTCGCCGGCTTCCGCGATCTCAACTTCGACAATTATGTCTGGCTGACGCAGGACGCGCTTTACTTCAAAGCCTATGTCACCAGCGTCATCATCGCTGCAGTCTCGACAATCCTGACCTTGCTCGTCGGCTTCCCCATCGCCTATGGCATGGCGCGCGCGCCGGCGACGATCCGCCCGACCTTGCTGATGCTGGTGATCCTGCCGTTCTGGACCTCATTCCTGATCCGAGTCTACGCCTGGATCGGCATCCTCAAACCTGAAGGGTTGCTCAATCAGCTGCTGCTGTCGCTGCACATCATCAATCAGCCACTGATCATCCTCAACACCTACACGGCGATCTTCATCGGCATCGTCTATTCGTACCTGCCATTCATGGTGCTGCCGCTCTATTCGTCGCTGGAGAAGATGGATTATTCGCTGATCGAGGCAGCCAAGGACCTCGGCTGTCCGCCGACCGCCGCCTTCTGGAAGATCACCTTCCCGCTGTCGCTGCCCGGCGTCATTGCCGGTTGCCTGCTGGTGTTCATCCCGGCGGTCGGCGAGTTCGTCATTCCCGACCTGCTCGGCGGCTCGCAGACGCTGATGATCGGCAAGACATTGTGGAACGAGTTTTTCGCCAACCGTGACTGGCCGGTGTCGTCGGCCGTCGCCGTCATCCTGCTGCTGCTCTTGATCGTGCCGATCATGATGTTCCAACAGGCCCAGGCACGCGCCCAGGAGCAGGATAAATGAACGCCACCTGGAGCCGCTTCAACGTCACCTCGGTCGTGCTGGGCTTTGCCTTCCTCTATCTGCCGATCGTGCTGCTCGTCGTCTTCTCGTTCAACGAATCGAAGCTGGTCACGGTCTGGGGCGGCTTCTCGACCAAATGGTATGTCTCGCTGTTCCACAATCAGGGCCTGATGGACGCCACCTGGGTGACCGCGCGTGTGGCTGTCATCTCCGCCACGCTGGCAACCGTGCTCGGCACGCTGGCGGCGCTGACGTTGACCCGCTACACCCGCTTCAGGGGCCGCATCCTGTTTTCCGGCATGGTGTTTGCGCCGCTGGTCATGCCGGAAGTCATCACCGGCCTGTCGCTGCTTCTGCTCTTCGTTGCCGTCGGTCTCGACCGCGGGTTCCTCACCGTCACGCTTGCTCACATCACGCTGACCATGTGTTTCGTCGCGGTGGTCGTGCAGTCGCGTTTGGTCTCGTTCGACCGGTCGCTGGAAGAGGCCGCGATGGATCTCGGCGCAACGCCGGTGAAGACCTTCTTCCAGATCACGCTGCCGGTCATCATGCCGGCTATCGTGTCCGGCTGGATGCTGGCCTTTACCCTCTCGCTCGACGATCTGGTCATCGCCAGTTTCACCTCTGGCCCCGGCGCCACCACGCTGCCGATGAAGATCTACAGCCAGGTGCGTCTCGGCGTGACGCCGGAGATCAATGCCGCCTGCACCATCCTGATCGCCGTCGTGGCGGTAGGCGTTGTCATCGCCTCGGTCGCCAACAAACGGCGTGAGGTGCAGCGTCAGCTCGACGAACAGACCGCGCAGCGCGGCTGATCCCGAGCAATTCCGTTCGGAATTGCGTCAAACAAACAGGGCACGGCAGCCCCCCGCGAGGGGCTGCCTATTCGCCTGAGATGCCGCGGCTGATCGGCGAGATGAACGGTGTGCTCCAGGTGCCGCCGACGAAGAAAGACGACTGGTTGGGGCCCTGCTGGCCATTGGCGGGCGCTGCCGCCGGATCGGCCTGGGTGATACCGCCCGACAGCGCCAGCCCGCGTCCGCCATAGGACGCGATGCCGGACAGCCAGATCTTGTATTTCGCCGAATTGGCCTCGGCCTTGTCCAGCCGCGCCACGCCCTTCGAGATGGTGGCCTTGAGCTCGGCGCCGTCGATCGGCAGCGTCCCGTCCGAGACATCGTCGAGCGCGAAGAAGCCGCCCTGTTCGGTGTGCTTCAGAAACGCCGGCAAATTGAGCCCGCTCAGTGCGCCCGGCCCGAACGTCGCCGAGACCGAGCCGTCAGCGTTCTCGAAGATCGAGTCCCACGATTTCCCCGGCCCTTTGAGGATAACCGAGACCGAGCCGGTGCTGGCCGGCACCAATCGAGTCATGCCGGCAGCCGTGCCGAAAGCGGCGCCGTCAATGTCGGAGGCGAGCAGCCGGATCTCGACCTGCGAACCCTCCGGCTTGCGGTCGAAGCGCAGGCTGCTCTGAACGTTGCCGCCAAAGGCCGACGCATCGGAGATATCGAAGACGGCAAGCCCGTTCTTGACCTGTGCGGTGGCGGCGACGTCGGCAAGCTGGATTGCGCCGGCCGAGGCATGCGCCGCCGATAGCCTCAGATCCAGATTGACGCGGTCGGCAAAGCTGGTGTCGATTTCCCCGGGGCCGGTTTCGCCGGTGGGCGCCAGCGGCGTGAAGGCGGAGAACAGCGACCTGAGATCGAGCGTATCGAAGGCGAGCGTGCCGGAAATCACCGGCAAGGCGTCGCCGAACGAGAAGTCCAGCGCCCCCATTCCCGGGTTGTTGTCGAGCGCGACCGCCGTGTTTTCGAACTTGATGCGGCCGGCCGTCGCCGTGATCTTGCTCGAAATCGACACCGAGCCGATTGCGGCGCCCGGTGCAATTCCGGCCTGCGACCATTCCAGCACGCGCCGCAGCGACGGTGCGGCGAATTTCACCTGGCCGTCGAAATAGGCGTTTTGCGACATCCCGGCCGTGCCGTCGAATGAGAAGCTGGCAGGGGCCGCCTTGAACGAAAAGGTGATTGGCGCAGCACCGCCGGCAAACAACACCAGCGGCTTGGCCGAGGACGCATCGACGGTGACGCTTTCGCCGCGCCAGATGCCGGTCGCCGACAAGGTCGCATTGCTGTTCATCGCCGCCCAGCTAGCCTGGCCGCTGAGGCTGGTCAGCAATTCGACGTCCTTGCCGCCGATGGAGGCGACCATGCGGCCGTCCCTGAACTCCACGGTGCCGAACGGATCGGTCGGCAACTTGCTCAGATCAGGCTTCGCCGGATCGGCGCTGACCACGCCGCGCGCGGTGTCGATGGAGCGCGTGATGCGCCCTCCGGTCGGCATGGCGGGCAGAAACATGCCGTTTGCGGTGCGCTGGACCCGGATCGTCGGCCGCACCAGCCGCGCCGTCGAAAACACCACATCGCCCTGCAGCGCCGCCATGGCTGAAAGGTCGACCTCGACCCGCTCGGCTTCGATCACCGGCGGCGCGTCGGTCTCGGTCCACTGCGAGAGCGTGACGTCGCTCAATATGGCGCGGAAGTTCGGCCACACCTCGATACGTGGGGAACCGTCAATGGTGACCCTGAAACCGCTCCATGCGCTCATCTCCCAGGCGATGCGGTCGCGCACGATCCGGGTCGAGGCAATCAGCGGCAGGGCGGCGACGACCAGCGCGATGACGAGCACGGCAACGCCGATCGCCCATATTCCGTGCCGGATCAAAGGTGATGGCATATCGCCCCGTATGCTTTCATTCCGACAAAAATCGCCCGACGGGTGTAACCCAGCGCTGACGCATTTCAAGTCTTTATGGCCCGGCGATGGCAATTGCGCACACCTGGCCGAGTTTAGCTGAACAAAATCTTGCTCTGCTGCATGGCGATAGGCATAAGCGATGCAGCTTCAGCCTGCTACGAGGCGCGGCGTTTTTGGGACAGCGGCGCCTGTAAAGCTGGGGCTAATGCATGTCGCCCGGAAGTGTGCAGCGGTTCCGGGACAGCGACATGCATAGAAACAAAAGCATATCAGTCTTGCGACGCGACCGGCTTCAAGGAGGATCGATCATGGCTGCCGAAGCACCGCTCTGGACCCCGACGCAAGACCGGATCGATGCAGCGCCGCTGACCGCCTTCATGAAGGCGGCGGCAGCCAAAACCGGCGCATCCTTCGCCTCCTACGCCGAGCTGCACCGCTGGTCGGTCGAGGATCGCGAAGCCTTCTGGAGCCTGCTGTGGGACTTTTGCGGCATTGTCGGCGACAAGGGCGAGACCGTGCTTGTCGATGGCGACAAGATGCCCGGCGCATCGTTCTTCCCCGATGCGACGCTCAACTTCGCCGAGAACCTGCTGAAAAAGACCGGTTCCGGTGCGGCAATCGTCTTTCGCGGCGAGGACAAGATCGAGCGGCGGCTGTCGTGGAACGAACTGCACCAGCTGACCTCGCGCTTTCAGCAGCTTTTCCTGTCGCTCAAGGTGAAAAAGGGCGACCGTATCGCGGCGATGATGCCCAACATGCCGGAAACCGTCGCCGCCATGCTGGCCGCCGCCTCGATTGGCGCGGTCTGGTCGTCCTGCTCTCCCGATTTCGGCGAACAGGGCGTGCTTGACCGTTTCGGCCAGATCGAACCCGTCGTCTTCATCGCGCCGGACGGCTACTGGTACAATGGCAAGGCAATCGAGGTTGCCGACAAGATCGCTGCCGTTGCCACGAAGCTCGAAACCGTCGGCAAGGTGCTGATCGTCGACTATCTCGGCACGTCGCGCGATATCGCAGGGATTATCGACAAGGCCGTGGCGCTGGAAGAGGCGCTGTCGCCTTTTGCGGCAAAGTCCGTCACATTCGAGCGCCTGCCGTTTGCGCATCCGCTCTACATCCTGTTTTCGTCGGGAACGACCGGCATTCCCAAATGCATCGTCCATTCGGCCGGTGGCACGCTGATCCAGCATGTCAAGGAACACCGGCTGCATGCCGGCCTCGTCGAAGGCGACCGCTTCTTCTACTTCACCACCTGCGGCTGGATGATGTGGAACTGGCTGGTGTCGGGCCTGGCGTCAGCCGCGACGCTGCTGCTCTATGACGGCTCGCCCTTCTACCCTGACGGCAATGTGCTGTTCAGCTTCGCCGATGCCGAGAAGATGACCTTCTTCGGCACCTCGGCCAAATTCATCGATTCCGTGCGCAAGGCCGGCCTCAAGCCGATCCGCAGCCATGATCTGTCGACCGTGCGGGCGATCTCCTCCACCGGCTCGCCGCTGTCGCCCGAGGACTTTCGCTTTGTCTATGACGGGATCAAGGAGGACGTGCACCTTGCCTCGGTCTCCGGCGGCACCGACATCGTCTCCTGCTTCGTTCTGGGCGTCCCGACGCAAGCTGTCTGGACCGGCGAGATCCAGGGACCCGGCCTCGGCCTTGCCGTCGATGTCTGGGATGATGACGGCCAGCCGATTCGCGAGGAGAAAGGCGAACTGGTCTGCACAAAAGCGTTTCCGTCGATGCCGATCGGTTTCTGGAATGACCCCGAGGGCAAGAAATACCAGGCCGCCTATTTCGAGCGCTTCGACAACGTCTGGTGCCATGGCGACTTCGCCGAATGGACGGCGCATGGCGGCATGATCATCCATGGCCGCTCCGACGCGACGCTCAATCCGGGCGGGGTGCGCATCGGCACGGCGGAGATCTACAACCAGGTCGAACAGATGCCGGAAATCCTCGAAGCGCTGTGCATCGGCCAGGATTTCGACAATGACGTGCGCGTCGTGCTGTTCGTGCGGCTGGCCGCCGGCGTGACGCTGGACGAGGATCTGGAAAAGCGCATCCGGGCGAAGATCCGCACCGGCGCCAGCCCGCGCCACGTGCCGGCAAAGATCGTTGCCGTCTCAGACATTCCGCGCACCAAATCGGGCAAGATCACTGAGCTTGCGGTGCGCGACGTGGTCCACGGCCGCGCCATCAAGAACAAGGAGGCGCTGGCCAATCCGGAGGCGCTGGAGCTGTTCAGGAACTTGCCGCAGCTGGCGGAGTGACCGCCGCCGGCATGGTTAACGAGATATGTCGGTCGAATTTACCTAGATTTCACGAGTGGTACACATTCGTAAATTTTTTGGGCGGCCGGTAAGGAGTTGTTAAGGCCCGGCGTCGATAGTCACACGTGACTTGAGGGAGAAATCCCGTTCCTCGTCCCCTGAGGATCAGATTCGCTCAAGCCCCCGTTGTGACAGCAAAATCCCTTTAAGGCGTCCTGTTGGACGCCTTTTCTTTGTGCCGGTTCTGGATGGAGCGGCTCTATTCCGCCAGAACACGCGTCGACGGGAAGGCGACCTCGACCAGCGTTCCTTCGCCGGGTGTCGAGGTGATGGTGAAGCGGGCGCGGTTCGCCTCCACCATCGCCTTGGTCAGCGGCAGGCCGAGGCCAGTGCCGTCACCACGTCCGCGCTTCAGCGCGTTGATCTGCTTGAACGGCTTCAGCGCCTGCTCGATCTCGGCATGGCTCATGCCGATGCCGGTGTCGCGCACCCGCATGACGACGTCGCCGGAGGTTTCATAGGCGGTCGACACGATCACCTGGCCGCCGGCCTGCGTATAGCGGATGGCGTTGGACAGGATGTTGAGCGCGATCTGGCGCACGCTTCTGAGGTCGGCGACCACTTCCGGCAGCCGCGAAGCAAAGCTGGAGCGGATGATGACGCGCTCGCGATTGGCCTGCGGCTGCATCATCGCCACCGTCTCGCCCAGCGTATCGTTGAGCGACACCGCCTCGTAGTCCATCTCCTGCTGGCCGGCCTCGATCTTCGAGATGTCGAGCAGGTCGTTGACGAGGTCGAGCACGTGGTTGCCCGAGCGGTTGATGTCGCGCAGATAGTCGCGGTAGCGATCATTGGCGACCGGGCCGAACTTCTCATCCACCATCAGCTCGGAGAAGCCGATAATGGCGTTGAGCGGCGTGCGGATTTCGTGGCTGATGCGCGCGAGAAAATCGGTCTTCTGCGAGGAGGCGCGCTCAGCCACCGCGCGCGCCTGGGTCAGGTCCTCTTCGGCGCGCTTCCACTGCGTGATGTCGCGCACCACGGCGCAGAAGCCGCTGTCGTTGGGCAGCCGGCCTATGGTCATGAACAGCGGAATGAAGCGCCCCTGCGCCTCCCGCCCGATCACCTCGCGGCCATCATTCATGACGCTCGCCACGCCGGGCTCGGACAGGCCGTTGAGATAGTCGCGCGCCGCGCGCTGGCTTTCGATGGCAAACAGCGAAGCGAACGGCTTGCCGGTTACCTCGTCGCTGTCGAAGCCGAACAGCGCCTCGGCCGGCCGGCTGATCGAGCGGATGTCGCCGTCACGGCCGATCAGCACCACGCCATCGGTCGCGGTGTCGATGATGGTGCGCATTTCGGCAATGCGCGATTTGAGCTCGGAAACGTCGGGCTGCGTCTGTTCTTCAGGTGCCACATGCGCAGCCACCGGCGCCTCATCGTCGCCGGTGCGCCGCACCACCAGCATCAGCGCCTTGCCGGCGCGCCATGGCACCGAACGCAGGATGGCTTCGATCGGAAATTCTTGGCCCTCGCGCGTCTTCAGCCGAAGCGCGTGGTCGCTTTCATCTGCCGCTTCAGAATAGGGATCGGCAAATAGCGCGTCGAGGCCCCCAGCATCGCTCAAATCCTCAAGCGTGTCATAGCCGGTGAGGCCGAGGAATTCCTCATTGGCGTAGTGAAGCTCGTCACCGGAATGGATCAGCAGCGGCACCGGCAATTTGCCGAGCAACGAGGTGTCCGGCGCCTTGTGTTGATCTCCGGCTGAAAATGCCGAGGGCACGAACCCTTCAAGCTTGAGCGGCGGCACTTTCAGGCGCGGCGGTTCTGCCGGCGCGGTGTCCGCAGCACCGGCCTTGTCACCGTCTTGCACGGCCGAACCGGTCGCCTCGCCGGCCGGGGCCCAATCCTCATTGTCCTCGGCATCGCGGAAATCGGCGGCAGTCATGCTGTCGTCTTCGCCGGCATCGGCCGGCGCCTCGGCAACAGCCGGTTGCGGTTCGGAAGCTTCGACGGTCTCTTGTGCGCCCGTCTCTACCGGCTCGGAAGCCGGCGCCGGTTCGCTACCGGAAGACGTCGCCGCGTCGCCTTCGCCGGTGACGGAGCCTGGTTCGGGATCGGCATAGTCGAGCAGCGAGCGCGACACGATCGGCGCTTTCGTCTCGCCCGCATCCTTGTTTGCAGCCGCTTTGTCCGGCTCGGCGCCGTCGAGCCGCGCCAGATCCTTTTCGTCCTCGGCGTCGCCTTCGGGCGGTTCGGCCTCAGCCGTTTCGCTTTCAATTGCCGGTGTTTCGGATGCGGCTGCCGGGATGGCTTCGTCCGTGGCCTCGGCGGGTTGCTGGGCTGGCGCGGCTGTTTCAGCCTGGTCCACCTCGACATGATCCGGCTTGGGCTGATCTGCCTTGGCGTGGTCCGGCCCGGCCACCTGATCTGGCTTGGCAGGTTCGGCCGGCTTGCTGGTCTCCGGCTGCTCCGTCGGGGGATTGTCCTTCTTCAGCCGCTCGCCGATCTCTCGGAAAGCGCTGCGTTCCAGCGTCGACAGGCCCTTATCATTGGCGGGCTGCCGATGCTCGGCCAGCCGAATGACCTTGTCGGCGAAACGCCGTTCCTGCTTCGGCACGATGGTCAGTGCAGGCACTTCGCCCTCGAACGGATCGGCCGCCTTGGGAGCTTCCGCCACGGTCTGTCCCGCGGCTGGCTCGGCTGCCGCCGGTGGCGTGCCGTTGGGGACCAGCGCCATGCCGATCGCTTCCGGATCGACCACCGCATCGCTGGCGCGGGCGACGCCGAACCCACGGAACCCTTCGAAGGCGCGGCTGCGGCCATAGACGGGGAGTGCCGCCAGATCGACAGGAATCTTCAGGTCAGTGCCGGTCACCGGCCACAGCACCGAGCGGCCCGACCAGGTGTCGCGCCGTTCGAGCAGGCCGGCGATCTCGCCAGAGGCATCGAGGCCGAATGTTGTCGCGACATCCTTGAAGCGGCGGCCGATCACATCGGCGGCGGGCTTGCCGACGATGTCGGTGAATTCCGGCGACAGCGCGCTGAATTTGCCCTCGGCGTCGGTGCGCCAGACGAAACGCAGCGGCGGCGCCGTGCGGTCGATCTCGCGGGCGGCGGGTGGCGCAGCCGGTGAGGTTACATTGGAGGGCAGGGTGGGCGAGGTGGCAACAGTACTGTCCGGCTGTGGGTTCACGGCCGACACAACCGATTCCGGCTCGGCTTCGGTCGGGCTGTCCGGCTCGCTCGCCTGCGGCTCTTCGCCGGCATGGAAGTACCAATGATCATGTTGCACAGGCGCGCTGTCGTTCGCCGCCTGCTCGCGGCCGGTCGTTTGCCCGCGATCGTCCGCCTTTGTATCGGCTGACGCCGAAGCATCATGCTCAGTCGCTGTCGGAGCGGCCTCGGCGACGTCTGGCACGACCGCGAGCGATGCGCCCTGATTCCCGCTTTCTGCGGGTTGGTCGGTTACTGCATCCGCCGTTACTGCTGCCGCGTCCTCTGGGGCGGCTTGCGTCGGGTCCGCGTCCTGCTGCGCTGCAGCAGGTTCGGCATCCAGCTCACCGACGGGGTTTTCCTCCCCGAGTTGATCCTCGTCGATGACCACCAGCAGATGCCTGGACTCGGTCAGACGGGCAAAGCCCGCCGGATAGGACGTGGTACCGCCCGGGACCAGCCGCTTGACGATGCGGTCGTCCTGGCTCGCCACATCGGCGACGAGCGCCGCCAGCGTTTCAGGCCGGATGGCGAGCGCGGCAAAACCATCCGAAGCCGCCTCGACGGTGCCGGCGGCGTCGACAAAGGCGATGAAATGGCCGTCTTCGTTAAAGCCGCTGATGGCGCGGGCCGCAATGTCGGCGGCACTGCGCGAGCCGGTCTGCGCTGCCGGCAGCGCCAGCATGATGGCGCTTTCGCCGTCCGGCATGGTCACCGCACTGGCCAGGAAGCCGACGGCGCGGCTGGTCATGCCGGTCGCCAGTCGCACCGTGATGGCACGGTCGCTGCCGATCTTCGGAAAGCCTGCGGTCGCCATGATCTGCCGCCTGGCGATCAGCGGCAGCTGTGCCGAGGCGCCGATGATGGCTTCGATATCGGGATAGCCGAACACCGCCGCGCCCGGCCCGTTGGCCCAGATCACCTGTTCGAGGTCAGCCGACAGAATCGCGATCGCGTCGCCGGCGGCGAAGCGCCGGCGGACCGCGTCGAGCACGGCGACATCGAGGAAAGAGTAGTTCTCGGACGGCATGCGCTTGGCGGACCCTTTCGGTGAAACCTCTTGGCGAACCTACAAGGCGGGCAATTTGCAGTTAACGCTTTGTTAATAAAAGCCCACGCGGCGAAGGTCCACAAGCCGTGGCGGAAAGCAGACGGAATCTCTGGCCTCTTGGTTAACGACCCTTGGGTAATGCCGGGGTAACGTCGCGGAAGAAATTCATGGTGCACTGCAACAAAGATATTGCATCGCACAAAAAAACCGCTATATTGCCATCATACATGAACGAGACGGCTTGACGGCTTTCTGTCAAAGCCGCTACCCCCGAAAGGATGGAAAATGACCAAGGCCAAGACCGCTGAGACCATCGAAAACGTTGAATTCCCGAGCTTCGACGCCTCCAAGGCGACCGACCAGATCCGCGCTTTCGCCGAAAAGGGCGTTGAGCAGTCGAAGGAAGCCTATTCCAAGCTGAAGACCGGCGCGGAAGAGACCCAGAAAGTTCTGGAATCGACCTTCGAGACCGCCAAGACCGTTTCCAGCGACCTGTCGCTCAAGACCATCGCCGCTCTGCGCGCCAATGCCGAAGCCGGCTTCTCCCATCTCGAAGCCCTGATCGGCGCCAAGTCGCTGTCGGAAGTCGTCGAGCTGCAGACCGCCTTTCTGCGCAAGCGCGTCGAGTCGACCGTCGAGCAGGCCAAGGAATTCCAGGCCGTTGCTTCAAAGGCTGCCGAAGACGTCTCCAAGCCGGTCAAGACCGCTTTCGAGAAGGCCCTGAAGGACATCAAGGCCGCCTAATAATTACGCACAACTCTGCGATGCATCAAAACGTCGCATTTCGTCAGACAAATAGATGTGCGATAGAGTTGTCCAGCGAATACCCGGCGAGTGGAACCTCCTCCCTCTGCTCTCCGGGGTGACCAGCCAGCACCTCCTCCCGCTGGCTCGTAACAGGAAAAGGCCGGCACCTCCTCCCGCCGGCCTTTTCTTTTGCCTGCTGAAAAGCGGTGCCCGCTCGAGGAACCGGGCTTTGCCTTATCAAAGGCCTTGAATTAGACTCTGATAGACCGTATTGGACGCATCGCCGAACGACAGAGCGGATCTCGGAGAATGAATTTTTCGCCACGATCTGGCTCAGGCGAACGTGCCGTTGTAGCTCAGATGGTTAGAGCGCCGGATTGTGGATCCGGAGGTCGCTGGTTCGATCCCAGCCAACGGTACCATCGGCTTTCTCCATAAATCATTGAATTTATTATAGAATTTTGACTTGCCGGTAGTCGATCTTGCGGCTAATTCCTACTTTGTGTTACCTATTGTGATACAAATGGTGGTTTTAGAGACGTGGGAAGACGACGCGAAGAGCATGATCCTGACCGCTTCCTGCAACTGAGGGGCGATCATTTTCACTACTACCGGCGGTGCCCAGAGAGGTCAGGGACCTGGACGAGCGTGGGGTGTTCGTGCGTCGCGCCCTCGACACCACTGACCGCATGAGGGCGCGCACCGCCCGAGATCTGCACGAGGCTGCTGACAACGCTTTGTGGGCTTCGTTGATGCTGGGTGAAAATCCACAGGCGGCGCGTGTCCGATACGACCAAGCCATCAAGCGAGCCGAGTCGCTGGGATTCGTCTATCGGCCACTTGCCGAGATCCTGGTCGCCGAGCCGCTCGATACGATCCTGCAGCGGGTCGAGAGCACAATAGGGGAGCCTGCCAAATCACCATCTGTCGACGCGGTCGGCGGCGCGGTCGCCCGCCCTGACGATAAGATATCAGAAGCGCTGAAGTTGTATTTCAACGAGATTGCTCGCGACCAAATCCGCACCAAAAGCCCTGACCAAAAGAAGCGCTGGAAGGCAAAGCGCGAAATGAGCGTCGATGTCTTCATTGGTCTGATCGCCGATAAGCCGATGAGCGAGATCACGCGCGACGACGCGCGAGCGGTGCACAAATATTGGCTGGACCGAGTTGCACCCGAAAAAGGGCGAGCAGACCGTTCGGCATCGACAGGCAACCGAAACATTGGCAACCTTCGAACCCTCTAGGACACGCTGCGTCGAATCTCGCCTTCCGGGATGGTACACTCGCCGCGACCCCAGCAGTAGTCGACGATGTCGAGCAAGGCTGACTTGCCCGTCTTCGAAGCCCCAGTGACGATGTTCAGCCGGCCGAGAACGAACTCGATGTCGCGGCGCTCGCCGGCATGGGAATAGATCGCGATAGCTCGCAGTTGCAGGATCACGGCGTCACGCCCATTGTCTGGAGGATTTGGACCGGCGCGCCTTGGTTGGCGAACCATCGGCCGAGCAGGCCGGCAGCGCGGCGGATATCGTCGACGTCTGACGTCGTCGCCTCCGTCTTCGCCGTAAGCCTCATGGGCTTCGCGCCGTCCGCAGCCCTCTGCTTCCACCGTCAGGGCCCGATGCTGCGCGAGGAAGAGCAGGGCTTCTCGGCTGATCGGTCGAAGGCGTAGGGTGCGTTCAGGCCACTCGGCGAGCAGTGCCTCATTGTCCGCCGACCAGGTGGCGAAAGTCGTGTTCGCCCGGCCGGGCAGTACGGCAAGGGTGGGCGGGTGCAGCACCAAGGGCAGGACGACAAAGCCTAGGGGAAGCGGAAATGCCGTGGCGCGGATCCGTTCGTAGTCCTTAGTGGCACGAGCGATTAGCTCACCGCAGAAGGCGGGATTGAGAAGCGCAGCCCGCGGGAGGGCGGTCGTGCCAAGCTAAACTCCACCGCGAGGCCATGGTTAAACCTCCTCGGCGGCGCAAGCCGTCTCGTAGTCCGGATGCCATCCGACGCGCAGGTCGTTGGCCAGAATATGGTAGGAGCCGACGGTCAGGATGGCCTGGTGCCGGTTTTTCGGACACGAGGTTAAGCTAGCATAGCTTGCTCCTCGAACTCGATGGGGCTGAGATAGCCCAGAGTCGAGTGCCGTCGCCGAGGGTTATAGAAGCATTCGATGTAATCGAACACTTCCGCCCTCGCGTCATCCCTCGTCCTGTAGACCTTGCGGGCCGTCCGCGCGGTCTTGAGCGACGAGAACAAGCTTTCCATTGCGGCATTGTCCCAGACGTTGCCGGACCGGCTCATCGAGCAGGTAATGCCGTGATCGGCCATCAGGCGCTGGAACTGCTCGCTCGTATATTGCGATCCCTGGTCCGAATGATGCAGTAGGCTGTCTGGCTTGCCTCGGCGCCAGATCGCCATGATGAGGGCGCCTGGACTGGAGGCCCACCCAGAACCGCAGAATGCCTGCCGCCATTAATGTAATGTGATTGCCAGCACGAGCGTATAAGCCGAGGCTGCAAGCTGTGGATTGTGGAACGCGGCAACGCCAGCGATTGTGTAAGCGAATCTGCTCCACTGGTTGCGCCACGAAACAAGGAAAATGTGCTACGCACTGGCTGAGCTTTGAATCTACGCGCACGGGCACCTCTGCCGCGATAGATCGCGTCCGCCTCGCTTTGGGTCAACTTTGCATCTGCATGATCTGATCGATGGGCATCATGTTGTGGTTCATATGTGCCATGATCCAGAGCGATCCGACGATGACTAGGAGAACGATCAACACACCAAAGGCAAGCGCCAAGACGTTGTTGACGTTGTCGGGGCCGGTGGTGATGTGGAGGAAAAAGACGAGGTGAACGCCCATCTGCGCGATCGCAAGGACGGCCAGCGCGACAGGAATGCTCGGCTCCCAAACCAGTGCAGTGCGAGTGATAAAGAAAGACACCAGGGTAAGCAGCGTTGCGAGCCCTAGCCCGATCAAGTAAGTCCTGATTTCTTCGGCAGCCTCGTATCCGTCGAGGCTCTCGTCACCCGGCGCGGTGTCGACGTAGTGCGAGTCTTCGTCCTGCTCGGCGTGGCTCATTGGGTGACTCCCATCAGATACACCATTGTGAACAATCCGACCCAAATGATATCAAGGGCATGCCAGAACAGGCTGAAGCAAAGCAGGCGCCGCAGAATGGCGGGCCGGTAGCCCTTTGCGAACACCTGCGCCATCATCGTGAGCAGCCATAACAAGCCGATGGCCACATGCAGGCCATGGCAGCCAACCAGCGTAAAGAAGGCCGACAGGAACGCGCTCCGCGTTGGGCCTGCCCCGAGCGCAATCATGCCCATGAACTCGCGGACCTCGATGCCAAGGAATGCAGCCCCCAGTATGAAGGTTGCGGCCATCCCGCCATGGAACCAGAATCCGTTGCGCGTCCGGGTGCCGATGCCTGCGAGGCCGCAAGTGAAGCTCGACAAGAGAAGGCAGGCCGTCTCGATGCCGACATTGCCGAGGTCGAACAGTTCCCGCCCGCTCGGCCCGCCGGCCGTCGCGTCAACCAGCACCGCGTAGGTCGCGAAGAAGGCGGAGAACATGACGATGTCGCTCAGCAGGAATATCCAGAAGCCGTAGCCTGCGATGATACGCTTCGACGCTAGCGCATAGGCCGCATGCTTCGCGCTGTGTTGAATATCCGGCGAGCCCTGGGCACGCCCGACGTGGTTCGGGCCGTCCCGGCCGACGGCCGCGTCGAACGCGCTCATGACGGCGTCCCCGATAGGGCGAGTGTCTCGCCGCGCGCGGTTCGGTTGGCCCGATCGATGCGTGCTACCACGTCAGCCGGAATCAAATACTCGACTTCATCCCGCCAGGCGAAGACAACAAAGGTTGCGAACGCGCCCACCGCAGCCAGGACCACGATCCACCAGATATGCCAGATCAGTGCGAATCCCATGAAGGTGGCGAAAAAGGCGCAGATGAAGCCCGTGGGACTGTTCCTCGGCATCTCGATGTCCGCATAGGGAGGTTCCTCGCCCGGCATGGCCTGCTGGCGCGCGCGCTGCTTCATGCCCCAGTAAGCCTCGTCGCCCTCGACGTTCGGGAGCACCGAGAAATTGAAGGCTGGTGGCGGAGAGGGGGTCGCCCACTCGAGCGAGCGTCCATTCCAGGGGTCGCCGGTCTCGTCGCGAAGTTCCTTACGCCGGCGAATGCTGATGGCGAGTTGCGCGATCTGCAGGATTATGCCGACCAGGATGATGGCCGCGCCGCCGGCCGCGATCAGCAACCAGGGACGCCATTCGGGGACATCGTAGTGCTGCATGCGACGCGTCATACCCATCAGGCCTACGACATAAAGCGGCATGAAGGCGACGTAGAAGCCCACGATCCAGCACCAGAACGATGCTTTGCCAAGCCCTTCGTGCAGCCGGAAGCCGAAGGCTTTCGGAAACCAGTAGGTGTAGCCGGCGAAGGCACCGAAGAGCACGCCTCCGATGATGACGTTGTGGAAATGGGCCACAAGAAAAAGGCTGTTGTGCAGGACGAAGTCCACCGGGGGCACCGCGAGCAGGACGCCAGTCATCCCGCCGATGACAAATGTGACCATGAAGGCGATCGACCACAATATCGGTTGGGAATAGACGACCCGGCCACCATACATGGTGAAGAGCCAGTTGAAGACCTTTACGCCCGTGGGCACCGCGATAATCATCGAAGCGATACCGAAAATCGCGTTGACATCGGCGCCGGCCCCCATGGTGAAGAAGTGGTGCAACCACACAGTGAAGGAAAGTACGCATATGGCCATCGTCGCCATGACCATCGACCGATAGCCGAACAGCGGCTTGCGGGAAAAGGTCGAGATCACTTCCGAAAATATGCCGAAGGCGGGCAAGATCAGGATGTAAACTTCAGGATGTCCCCACGCCCAGATCAGGTTCATGAACATCATCACGTTGCCGCCGGCTTCATTGGTGAAGAAGTGAAAACCGACGTAGCGATCCAGCAGCAGCATCGCCAAAGTCGCCGTCAAGATGGGAAATGCCGCGACGATCAGCAGGTTGGAGGCGAGCGTCGTCCAGCAGAACATCGGCATTCGCATCAAGGTCATGCCAGGTGCACGAATCTTCAGGACCGTCGTGACGAAGTTGACGCCGGTGAGCAAGGTTCCCACACCGGATATCTGGAGCGACCAAAGATAATAGTCGACGCCGACGCCGGGCGAGTAAGCTATCTCCGACAGGGGAGGATACGGCAGCCACCCGGTGCGCGCGAACTCGCCCACGACCAGCGAAATATTGACGAGCAACGCGCCGGTAGCGGTGAGCCAAAAGCTGACCGAGTTGAGGGTCGGGAACGCCACGTCGCGGACCCCAAGCTGCAGCGGCATGACGAAGTTCATCAGCCCGATCACGAAGGGCATTGCGACAAAGAAGATCATCAGCGTGCCGTGGGCGGAGAAAATCTGGTCGTAGTGCTCGGGTGGCAAGTAGCCTTCGGAGCGGAACGCCAGCGCCTGTTGCGACCGCATCATGATCGCGTCGGCGAAGCCGCGCAGCAGCATCACCATCGCGAGCAGGATGTACATGATCCCGATCCGCTTGTGGTCCACGCTGGTGATCCACTCGCGCCAAAGGTACGGAAGCCAGCCCTTCAGCGTGACCCATGCGAGGACGCCGACAATCACCACACCCACCAGGGCGGCCGTGAACAGTGGGATCGGCTGGTCGAGGGGAATAGCTGCCCAGCTGAGTTTGCCCAACATCCTAGTCCTCCGTCCGTGGGGATACGCTCGGATTGGGCCGGCCGGTCTGCGGGCCAGGTACAGGCGGCAGTTGCTGTGTGACGATCTGCTGGAAGAGGTCAGGATCGACCGCACGGAAGGTGAAAGGAGTGGTGTTCACGCTTTGCCTGGCCAAGGCAGCGTAGCTCTTGGCATCGAGGCTTGGCCCCATGCCGCGCGTGGCATCAATCCAGGCAGCGAACCGCTGCGCCGACACCGCCTGCACCTCGAAATGCATGTCCGAGAAACCATTGCCACTATAGTGGCTCGAAAGGCCGCGGAAGGTGCCCGGAGCGTCCGCGCGCAGGTTCAACTGCGTTGTCATGCCGTTCATCGTGTAGATCATGCTGCCGAGCCGCGGTACGAAGAACGCATTCATCACGCTCGCGGACGTCAGCGAGAAATGAATGGGAGTGCCGGCAGGAACGACAAGATGGTTCACGCTCGCTATACGCTGGCCCGGGTAGATAAAGAGCCACTTCCAATCCAATGCGACCACCTGGACCTCCAGCGGTGGCGTGTTTGATGTCAACGGTTTCGCGGGATCGAGTTCATGGGATCCGATCCAGGCCACTCCGCCTAGGAGCATGATCACAAGGAGGGGAATGGACCAGACGATGAGCTCGATACGGCCCGAATACTCCCAATTCGGCAGGTAGGTCGCTCTTGTGTTGGAGGCTCGAAACCACCAGGCGAAGATAAAGGTGGCGACGATCGTCGGCACCACGATGGCGAGCATGATGGCGAGCGAATCTATCAGGATCGTTTTCTCTGCAAGCCCGACCGTCCCTTGCGGATCGAGAACCGCCGGCTGGCATGCCGTCAAAACGATCGGTGCCAGGAGGACAGCGCATCGCGCCACCCTGGCGCGCGTCGATCGACGACCCGGCAAAGGCCGTTCGCGGTCTGTCAGTCCATCTGACATGGCGGGCATCACTGCGCTCCCTCACGCTGTCGTGAGCATCCTGGTGTATGCTTCGCGTCCGAGCAGCGGGCTCGGAACGACAACAAGAACTGCAAGAGAAGCGAGGGCAGCGTCACCGGCTCGCGCACCCGGCTGCGCGATGCTAAGCCGGCACGACCGGCGACTTCTCCTTGCGCAAGGCGTGCAGAAACTGCGAGTCGACACGCAAACTGGCGCGGACCAACTCCGGCGGTGTGAGGGCAAGCCACTGATTCAGTGACACGTCGGCGAAGTGGTCGCTCTTGAACACCTCCAGATATCGCAGCGTCGTGTTGCCTGTGTTCTCGATATAGTGGCCCATGGCGAAGGGTACGTAGCCGACGTCGTTGGCCTGGAAGTCGAATGTGCGGGCCGCGCCCGACGCCGCGAACACCCCCATGCGGGCCTGACCCTGAATATAGTACTGCCATTCGTTCGTATTGGGATGCCAATGCAACTCGCGCACCGCTCCCGGCTCGACCTCAACCAGGGCCGCCGCGATTGTTCTGGAAGCCGGGAATACGCTGCTGTCGGTAATTCGCGCAGTTCCATGTTTCATCTTGATCGGAGCCTGTGCCATCATGCGGTGACTGAAAGCGTGCGGGACTTCAACCGCGCCCGCGATCTTGTCTGCGCTGAGCGGTCCCGGAACCCGCGCGGGAAACATGTAAAGCTCACTGGGATCGGGGATGCTCGCAAGGCTCGACGCCGGAACGCCGAAATTCTTGGCGAGCACCTCAGGAGGCGTGTGTTTCAGAAAGTCGCTCAAGAGGAAGGTGTTGTCCTCGTCGAAGTCGCCGTCATCGAACACCAAGAGGAATTCCGTCCCGTCCGGATCAAGGCCCTGGATCGAGTGTGGAATGCCCGACGGGAAATACCAAAGGTCGCCGGCGCCGACGTCGTCGACGAAATTGTGGCCATTGGCATCGACTGCCGTGATGCGTGCTTTCCCATACAGAACGTAGGCCCACTCGGCGGCCTTGTGCCAATGCAACTCACGCACGCCACCGGCATTCAGGCGCATGATCACGCCGGCGATGTCCTTGGAGACACCGAGCTCGCGCACTGTCACCTGCCGGGTCCAGCCGCCGCCAGACAGTCGGATGTGGGCATCGTCAAACGAGAAGCGCAGGTTCGGCAGCACACCCGCATCCGTACTCGGTGGCACCATCAGGTCCGGATTCTGAGCTATTCGGGAAGGATTCATCGGACCAGGGTTGGTGCCGCCGCGGCCGTTGGCTATCGGGTCACTTTTCTGCGCCTGGGCCAGTGTCGCCGTCGTGAGCAAGCCGCCGGCTGCTGTCGCAGCCAGCATGGTTCGACGGGATATCTTGTCGGTGACTATGCTCATTTTGTTTCTTTCCTTGTTGCGGTGGACTTCTCGACGGCGCCAATTGGTTGGCCGCGGACCGCATGAGTGTCCGCTGGGCACGCAAGGCACACGATATCGATCGGGCGCTGACGAGGTCTTTCTTGTTGACGCACGCAATAGCTGAATCGCACGACGATCGTGGCTGTCAGAGGTGGAGCGATGCGGAGGAACGCTGCTCGCGATCGTCTCGGGCGGCTTGCGGCAAATGGAAACGCTCAGGCTATCGCGCCCGCCTGTTTCCATTTTCACATCCACGACAACGTGCTGCTCTTCAGACCAAGGCCGAATGCCAGGAGTGTCGCACCTTGCATGGTCAGGTCGATTGTCAGAATCGCGCCTGGCGCCGCCAGAGTATTGAGTGGCCGTCCGAAGAGGATGACAAGGCCCGCAAGAAGCGTAACTGTCCCTGAAAACGCAACCCAGCCCCAGGCCAGATGGCGCCTGGACTGGAGGCCTACCCAGAACCGCAGAATGCCTGCCGCAGTTAGTGTGATTGCCAGCACGAGCGTGTAAGCCGACGTTGCAAGCAGTGGATTGTGGAACGCGGCGATGCCGGCGATTGCATAGGCGACGCCGCTCAACGACCAGAATGCAAACGATCTCCATCCCTGAATATTGAAAGCGTGCACGACCTGCGCGATGCCGGCTACCGACATCAACACGCCAATATAGAAGAGGGATAGCACCGTAGCGGCGAACAGCTCCGCGAATCCCAGAAAACCCAAGCTTAGCAGAGTGATGCCAAGCAATATGAAAAGCCAGCATTTTGCACGCAACTCTGGGAAGGCTGAGCCGAGATTTCGGGACCGTTCGATCGCATGTGCCATGAGTTCCTCCTTCAGTTCAGTCGAGAAACGCTGCCGAATGTAGATGTTAAGAAGGCGAGCGGTGGGTTCCGCCCAGGGCGTTGAACCGGGCGTAATCCTGTTTCGTCATACCGCTCTCGGTGCTGCCAGGACTTGTGCGTTGTTGCCTTGGCCGGCTCTGATTTGTGTTTTCCGCCAGATCCTGGGCTCGCTCTCAAGCCTGTGTCGTCGATGGGTCGCTCGGTCGCTGGGGCGCGCGACGAGGCGTTGCAGTGACAAAGGTGCAATCAGGCACCGACGACCGCAATTTCGAACAAGCAGAAAGGATTCTGTTGCCTAGGTTGAACGTTGCGCCACGGAGAGTCGATCAGCAGCGCAAGCGTCGACCAGGAATTGAGCAGAGACCTTATGCGGCACAGACTATCTCCGCCAGCATCCGGCAATTCGTGGCTGGTGGCGCTTCTAGCCATCCTTCTGGCGGCCGGGATATTCGTTGTCGATACGATTGATCCATTTTCTGGAGCTGTCGCGGTCCTCTATGTAGTCGTTATTCTACTCGCAGGTGCTGTCTTCCGCAGGCGCGGCATCGTCTTGTGTTCATTCGCCTGTGTAGCGCTCACCTCGGTGAGCTTCTGGCTTGTTCACGGAGAAGAAGCCAGTGGAGGCGCGCTCAGCCGCTGCCTCATGAGCATCGCGGCCATCGCCATTACCACCCTACTTGTCCTTAAAAACCAGTCGACCTCGACCGAGCTGTCTGAAAAGGCCCAACTGCTCGATTTGACGCATGATGCGATTTTCGTACGCAGCATGGACGGAACGATCGCTTACTGGAATCGTGGCGCTGAAGTCATTTACGGCTGGTCCGCCGAACACGCGGTGGGAAAGTCCACCCATCGGCTCCTGCAGACAGTCTTTCCAACCAGCCTGAACGAGATCAATCGGGAACTGCTCAGCTCCGACCGCTGGGAAGGTGAACTCGTGCACACGAAGCGGGACGGAGCCGTCGTTGTCGTTTCCAGCCGTTGGTCGCTGAAGAAGGATGCCGACGGCAAACCGTTGGCGGTTCTCGAAACGAATACGGACATATCGCAGCGCAGGCGTGCCGAAACCGAGGTCCTGAAGGCCCAGGCCGAACTCGCCCATGTGACACGCCTCACCACATTGGGTGAATTGACGGCCTCGATCGCGCACGAGGTGAACCAGCCGCTTGCCGGCATCGTTATGAACGGCGAGGCGTGCCTACGATGGATCGATCGGGACAAGCCCGATCTGGATGAGGTCCGCAGCGCGGTCAAGCGGAGCATCGCTGACGCCCAACGCGCCAGCGATATCGTCCATCGAATCCGGGCGCTGTCCAAAAAGGGCGACATCCAGATGGCCCTTGTCGACGTGAACGAGATCGTCAACGATTCCCTCGTGTTGGTGCGGCATGAGCTCGTTGCAAATCGCATCACCCTGAAACTGGATCTGGCCAGCCGGCCGCTGCCCGCACTTGGCGACCGTATCCAGCTTCAACAGGTCCTGATCAATCTGCTGATCAACGGGATTCAGGCAATGGCCTCCAGTAACAGCGACTTCCGCGAAATTCTCGTTACGACGTCGATCGATGAATCGAGCCAGGCAAATGTGAGAGTCCAGGATTCCGGACCAGGCATCGATCCCGACGGTGCGCGGCAGTTGTTCAAGGCCTTCTTCACCACCAAGGCGGATGGAATAGGCATGGGGCTGTCGATCTGCCGATCGATCGTTGAGTCGCATGGGGGCGATGTATGGATCGTGCCCAATCCGGGCGGTGGCGCGATATTCCAATTTTCCCTGCCACGCGTCGAAAAGGATGCCGGGTCATGATCCGACGCCCCGTCTCTCCCTCCCAGTCACAAGGCAACAACGGCGCCGTGCCTCCAACTGTTCTGGTCGTGGACGACGATCCGTCGCTACGTGAAGCTTTAAGCAGCCTCTTCCGGTCAGTTGGTACGCGCGTCGAGCTTTTCGGTTCTGCTCCCGAACTGCTGAACAGTCGGCTTCCCGACGGTCCAAGCTGCCTTGTGCTCGATATCAGGCTGCCGGAGGTGAGCGGACTCGAATTTCAAACGCAGTTGAGCAAGGCAGGCATTCACCTGCCGATCATTTTCATGACCGGACATGGCGACATTCCGATGTCGGTGCGCGCCATGAAGGCCGGCGCTGTCGATTTCCTCACCAAGCCCTTCCGAGATCAGGATATTCTGGATGCAGTCGCCGGCGCTCTGGAGCGCGACAGGCAGCGGCGAGAGAGAGATCGGGCGCTGTCGGAGCTGCAGAGCCTTCTGCGCACCCTGACCCCTCGGGAGCGCGAGGTGATGGCATTTGTCGCGACTGGATTGATGAACAAGCAAATCGCCGGCGAGATGCAACTCAGTGAAATCACGGTAAAAATCCACCGCGGGCGCCTGATGAAGAAAATGGGCGCCAGAACTCTAGCCGACCTGGTCAAGATGGCCGGCGCCCTGGGGATAGACGCTCCCGGGAAATAACTTTGTTACACCTCTGTATAACTTTCGCTTCCACGGGCACGGGCGCAATATCTCGCCGAGAAACAGTCGTTGAAACAGCAATGCTTGGGTCATCGGCAAGCACGGAGGAATAGTGAATTGACCCGTAACGCGATGATCTCGATCATCGACGACGATGAGTCCGTTCGACTTGCAACCGCAAGCCTCGTTAGATCGTTAGGTTTCGTCGCATTTGCATTCGAATCGGCCGAGGATTTCCTGAGATCATCTAGTCTGGAAGATACGTCATGCTTGATCTGCGATATCCAGATGCCCGGAATGACAGGAATAGAGCTGCAGGATCATTTGATCGAACATGGCTATCATATACCGACCATTTTGATCACCGCCTTTCCCGAGGAGCGTATCCGCAAACGCGCTCGGGAAACGGGCGCTATCGGCTTCTTCCGCAAGCCGTTGGATAGCCAGGCCATGATCAGCTGTATCGATTCTGTGCTTCATGGCACGCGCTAGCGGCACCTGGGTGCACCTTCGCCCTTCAAGCGAAGAGCGCGGCAAACAGCGGCAGAGTCAAACAGAGAAGCCAACATCGAAGGTCTATGGGCGTCGAGAAACAACTGATCTCCTGCGACGTAGGCAAGGAGTGCTTCATGGCACGCGCAGCAATAACAAATTTTTCGAGCGAAAGCGGGCTTCACCGTTATCTCGACGCGGTCAAACATTTCCCCATGCTGACGCCAGCGCAGGAACAAACGCTGGCGAAACGCTGGCGCGAGGACAACGATGCAGAGGCCGCTCACCAGCTGGTGGTGTCGCATCTTCGCCTCGTTGCCAAGGTTGCCATGCGCTATCGCGGATACGGGCTGCCGATGTCGGAGGTCATATCAGAGGGCAACATCGGTCTGATCAAGGCGGTCAATCGCTTCGAACCGGAGCGCGGCTTTCGTTTGGCGACCTATGCGATCTGGTGGATCAAGGCGTCCATTCGAGAATATGTCCTGCGCTCCTGGTCGCTGGTGAAGATCGGTACGACGCCCAATCAAAGAAAGTTGTTCTTCAATTTGCGGCGGCTCAAGGCTCGCCTATCGGCGCTGGACGACGGTGACCTGCATCCAGACCAGGTGGAACTCATTGCAAGCGACCTTGGCGTGACGGAGAAGGACGTTGTCTACATGAACAGCCGTATGGGCGGTGACACGTCGCTCAACGCGCCCCTGCGAGGTCTGCCCGAAAGCGAATGGCAAGATCTGCTGGTCGAGAGCGAGGACAACCAGGAATACAGGCTTGTTCAGTTCGAGGAAGCCTCCAACCGGCGCAAGGCGCTCTTCGACTCGCTGGGCGTGCTCAACGCACGCGAACGGCGTATCCTCGAGGCGCGCCGGCTTGCGGATGACCCGAGGAGTTTGGCGGATCTCTCCAACGAATTCGGCGTTTCGCGCGAGCGTGTGCGCCAGATTGAGATGCGCGCCTTCGAAAAACTGCAAAATGCAGTGAAGGTTGTCTATGCCAAACGGGATGAAATCCAGGCCGTTGTCAGTGCGGAGTAGATGGACGACGGTGCCGAATGACAGGACGGTCGGACCGGAGCGCAAATCGGCGCTGAGCAATATGGTGGCGCCCGGTTGGGGCTCCGACCGCCTGTGGGGGCTGTCACGACATGACCCGCAATCGCGGAGTTGGGTACTTCGCACCTGCCAAGATCGAAGCGCTGCCCGCCCATAGGGCGAATTGCCGGCAGTGCCATTCGATCAAAAAGTAACGTGTGTAGCTATTAGATATATATGCACCAAACAAGGGTATTATACTGAGAAATACCTCCTGTACCTACATTAAATGTAGCTTTCGAAGACTTTGAAAGCTTAAACTACAGGAGTGTATTATGAGAAAGATAACAGCAGCCTTGGCGACGATTGCTCTGGGCGCAATGCTGGCAACCGGCTCGGCGACGATGTCGATGGCGCACGGCGGTGGCGGTGGCGGTGGTCACGGCGGCGGCTTTGGCGGTGGCGGCTTCGGCGGTGGCGGCCATTCCGCAAGCATGGGTGGCGGCGGCCATTTCGGTGGCTTTGGCGGCGGCCATTTTGGCGGCGGCGGCTTTGGTGGTGAGCACGGCGTAGGCATCGCCGGTGGCGGTCGTATCGCAGGCTTGGGCGGTGAGGCGCATGTCCATGGCGTCCATGTCCGCGACGGTCACAGGTTCAGAAGGGGCCGCGGTTTCGGCAGCGACTATTATGACGACGGCTACTGCGGTTACCCGTATCCGTATCCATACGAAGGATATCTCGGCCTTTACCCATACTGTCCGTGATCCACCACGGCCTCTTCGAATCCGGACCCCACGAGTGGGGGCCGGATTCGAACACCTAAGGACTTTGCCTGGCACGTCTACCGAACTGCGGCCCGGCTGGAATTCGTTTCGTACTGCCGATGCCGTCGTGCACCCAACGAGTCATAGTCATAGATGATGATATATCTATGTCAAATATAGGAGCTATTTCGAGAATGAAATACATGACTAATATAAGTACTGTTCAACCAATCTTGGAATTCTCAATTTGCAGGAGCGTATCGTGAGAAAATCAGCGACAACATTGGCGAAGATTACTTTGGGCGTGATGCTGGCGACCGGCACGGCGACGGTCTCCATGGCGCGCGGCACCGGCAGCGATGGTCATGCCGTAGACTTTGGCGACTTAAGCAGCGGCGCCATTGGCAACCGCCAGCATCAACACCCGCACCACAAGGTCGTTTTTAGCGATGGGGAATATCACTTTCAGCCTTGGTGGAACTACGACACCGATGCTGCTTACTGCTCGTTTGATGCCGTAAATCAGAGTTACGACGGGCCCAGTGGAATGTGGCACTCTTGCCCGTGATCCAACCTCGCCGACCCGGGCGATTCGGATCGAAGTGGTTTCCCCCGATGGCGGCGCAATCCCCATGGGGCAACGGTCAAGTCCGCCGAGAGGCGGTTTGACCGATTTTTCCAAAGCCGTAATGAGACCCAGGAAGTGATCTAAAGCGCGTCGCGTTTGAACGGATTCATGCGACGCGCCTTAAGTTCTTGTTTTCATGCATGTCGTTATCGCAAAACCGCTGCGCACTTTTGCGCGACATGCATTAGCGCCGGCTTCCAGCACCTGCGTGCCACAACAAACCTCGGCATGGTCATGTCGGTTTCCTTGCCTTCGAAGGTCGTTGAGCGTTGATCGGAGGCTCGGGCGGCGCGTCCGGATACGTCAATTCCCACCCGCCACCGAGCGCTTTGTACAATTGGACGAGGTCGATCGAGATGTCGGTCGTGCTCTGTGCGTGAGCCTGTTCGGCTTGCAGCAATGTGCGTGCGGTGTCGAGCACGGTGGTGAACTCGGTCACTCCGTCATTGTAGCGGTCACGAGCCAGCGACAAGGCCTGTCGCAGATGCTCGACTTGCCTGGCCAGTCGGGCGCGTCGCTGCCGTTCGGTGCGATAGTCGATGAGGGCATCGACAACTTCGTGCCAGGCTCGCAGCACCGTCCTGTGGTAGGCGATCGCCGCCTCGACCTGCTGGGCCTTGCGAAGCTCCAGTGTCGCCTTCAGCCGGCCACCCTGGAAAACCGGTATCGAAATGCTCGGACCGAGGTTGGTTGTGATCGCCCTGGCCGTCAACAGGCTGCCGACCTTGAGGGCGTCAAGGCCCACCGATCCATTCAACTGGATGGATGGATAGAATTCGGCCACTGCCACGCCGATGTCGGCGGTGGCCGCGTGAAGCTGCGCTTCCGCGGCGCGAATGTCCGGGCGCCGCCGCGCGAGATCTGAAGGAATGCCGGCCGGAAACCGGGCAGGCATCGGAACCACCTGTTTGCCCGTGGCGAGTTCGCCGCGCAGTGCATCGGGCGGCAGGTCGAGCAGAAAGCTCACGGCGTTGATCTGCTGCGCTTCCTGTTGTTGCAGACCGGGCAACTGGGCACGGATGGCTTCGACCTGCGCGGCGGCGTTCTCGACATCCAGACTGGTGGTCAAGCCTTTCCGCTGGCGCGTTTGCGTCAACTGCAAAATGTCCTGCTGGATCTTCAGATTGTGATTGGCGATCCTGATCAGGCTTTGCGTGCCGCGCAGCTGGATATAGTCGCGTGCGATTTCAGCGAGGCTCGAGACGAGTGCGTCACGCCGCTGTTCCTCGGAAGACTGAACTTGCGCATCCGCCGCTTCGACCTGGCGGCGGACATGCCCCCAAAGATCGAGTTCCCACGAAGCATCGAAACCGCCAGTAAACAGATCGGCCGGCTTTGCGGAAGAAATGCTCGGCGAACCAAGGAGACCATCGATCAGGCTGCCTTTGGCGCTCACATCGCTAAGATTCTGATGTTGATATCTGGCGCTGCCATTGAGGCCAGGCAGTTGAGCGGAGGCCACGGCAGCGCGCTGAAAACGGCTTTCCGCGAGCCGGACGGTCGCGGTCTTCACATCGAGGTTGGCGTCGGCGACGCGCTGTATGAGCGAGGTAAGGGTCGCGTCTCGAAAGGCCTGCCACCAAGCAGGGTCGACCGGCTCGGGAACCGTCGCGCCGGACCCCTCGGAGGCCACCGGCGCGGCTGCCGCGCCGTCCGCAAACCAGCGTTTCGGCAGGCCCGGATCAGGCCGAACGAAATCCGGTCCGACAGTGCAACCTGCCAGCGCGAACATGACTGAAATCGCTGCAACAGCGTGCAAATTTTGGCCCATGATCAATCCGCGTGGCTGGCGCCCTCGCCATCGGCAGCCTTCTTGCCGGAGAGCAGGAGGCAAAAGGGAACGGCGAGGAAGGCGACAAAGGAGAAGAACAGAAAGACGTCCGAATAGGCGAGGACGGCAACTTGCGTCTGGAAGACCTGGTAGACCTTTCCAACCGCCATTCCATGGACCGATCCCGCAGCATGGCCCGTCGCCGTCAACGCACGTTCGTATTGATCAACCAGCGCGTCGTAGGGTTGATGAAAGGGAGAGGCCCATTCCGACAGATAGGATTGCCGGATCTGGCTCCGCTCGGTGACGAGCGAGGTTGCGACGGAGATCCCTATCGAACCGGACACGTTGCGAACCATCGAGAAGAGGGCCGCCCCGTCGCCGCTCAGTTCGCGTGGCAAGCTGAGATAGGTGGTCGTACTGATGGGCACGAACAGAAATGCCAGCGCGGCCGCCTGCAAGCTGCGCATCAGCACGAGTGTCGGGAAATCGATGTTCGGCGCCAGATGGCTCGAGAAGAAGAGCGCAAAGCCCATCACCAAAAAACCGGCCGCCAGGACGAACCGCGTCTGGACGATTGTCATGAGGCGTCCAACCAATGGAATAAGGATGATGACGATGATGCCGCCTGGAGAAAGAATGAGCCCCGCCCAGGTTGCGGTATAGCCAAGAACCTGTTGCGCGAGCTGCGGGATGACGACGGCGCTCGCGTAGAGGATACTGCCCATCGCCGCGATCATTGCGCAGCCGGCGGTGAAATTCCTGTCCTTGAACACGTCGAGATTGACGATCGGTTTCTTGGCAATCAGCAGCCAGCCGATCGCGCCCGCGATTCCCAGGAAAGCGAGCAGCGCCATCAACACGATGAAGGGCGAACCGAACCAATCGTCGTCCGTGCCGCGATCCATCATGATCAGCAGGCATCCGAGACCAAGCGTGATGAGCGACAGGCCAATGTAGTCGAGCCCCCGGCTCTTCCTGTTCTTCACCCAAGGCGGATCCTCGACTAGGATCGCATTTAAGAAAACCGCGAGGATGCCCACGGGTATGTTGATGAAGAAGATCCAGCGCCAGGTCGACTGATCGGTGATGATGCCGCCCAGCGTCGGGCCGAGAACCGGTGCGACGATCGTAGCGATCGCCGTCACGCCGAATGCGGCCGCGCGCCTGGCCGGCGGGAACGTGTCCAGGATGATCGACTGCTGGTTCGGTTGCAGGCCGCCGCCAAAGAAACCCTGCAGCAGCCGGAAGACGATCAGTTCGCCCAGACTGGTCGACGTCCCGCACAAGAACGAGAAGACCGTGAACATGGTGATGCAGATCAGGAAATAGCGCTTGCGCCCGAAGAGATCGCTCAGCCAGCCGGAAATGGTCAGCACGATTCCGTTTGCCACCAGGTAGGAGGTGAGCGCCCAGGTCGCCTCGTCATTGCTCGCCGACAGACTGCCGGCAATATGGGGCAAGGCAACATTGACGATCGTCGTGTCGAGGACTTCCATGAAGGCGGCAAGGGTCACCGAGACCGCGATGAGCCAGGGATTGTAGCGGGGCTTCCAGGTCGCGCCGGCCTCGGCTGAAGCGCTGCTCATCGAACCGATACCGTTGGAACCACCGATATGCCGAGCGGCAGCGGAACCTTGGGATCGAGCCCGCTGTCGATGACAATCTTGACCGGCACGCGTTGGACGATCTTTACGAAATTGCCGGTGGCGTTTTCGGGTGGGAAGGCGGTGAACTTCGAGCCGGACCCCATCTGGACACTGTCGACATGGCCATGCAGGTCGAGCCGAGGATAGGCATCCACGTCGATCCTTACGTTCTGGCCGGGCCGCAGGCCGTCAAGCTGGTTTTCCTTGAAGTTGGCCGTGATCCAAACGTTCGGCGGAACGATCGAGAAAATCTGCTGTCCAGGCGTGACGTAGTTGCCCATTTCCACGTTGCGCCGGGTTATCCAGCCATCCTGCGGTGCCGTCACGACCGTCCAGGAGAGGTTGAGTTCGGCTTGATCAAGCTGCGCTTGAGCCTGTTCGATTTGACCGTTCAACTGTTCGACCTGCGCGTCGCTCTGGCCGATGTGCTGCTCGACCGGTGAACTTAGCTGAACCTGGGCTTCGGCTTGCATGACTTGCGCTTTGCTTTGGCGCAGCGCCGCCAACGCGGCATCGACCTCCTGCTGCGTTGTCGCGGCTTTCGGCAGCGTGCTCTGCCGGTCATAGTCGGCCTGAGCCTTTGTCAAATTGGCCTGTGCCGTCAGCAGTTGTGCCTGGGCCTGTTGGAACAGGGCGGGGAAATTCCTGCGAGCGATCACGGTCGCCAGCCGTTCTCCGGCAGCCTGCGCCTTGGCGCTGTCGAGGGTCCCCCGCGCCCGGTACCGCTCGCTCATGTAGGAGCGCGCATCGATATGGATCAGCGGATCGCCCCTGTGGACATATTGGTTGTCAGTCACATCCAGCGACACGACGAGGCCCGAAACCTGCGGCGCGATGGTGACAACCCGCCCATCGACATAGGCGTCATCCGTGCTCACCAGGTTGAGGTTCGCGTACCAGTAGTAGGACCCGCCGAGGACAAGAGCAGCCAGGACAATGAAGCCGACGATGAAGACCGCTGGCCGGCGGTTTCGGTGTCCATTATCTGAACCGCCTGGTCCGCGCACATGCTCGTTTGCGACGGTCGCCTCGGGGTGCTCGTCCGCGGGCAGCGGGCCTCCAGAAGCTTGTTGGCCATGATCGCCTTCACCAGGGCGGCTATCGGCGGTTATGGAGATAGTGCGCTTCGGAATGCGAGCGATCGCAAATGTCTCGCCGATAGGGGCGCTTGCCGGCGGCTTCCTGGACCCGCCACTGGCCTGACGAAGTACACTGATCCTGACGGTCTGGGACATCGGGCGCCTCTCTCATGCGAACTGACCTGAGACGTTTCCCGATGTTGACGATTTCGCCTGTAGCGACCGCTATCGGCTCGCGAGCCGCTCACAGGCTTCGGCGGAAGCCAGCTTGCCGCCCAGGAACCAGCGGTCACGGGCTCGTTTCGACCCATGCGTTATTCGGGCAATTGGCTGTCTCTCCTTCCGTTTAGATTAGAGTGTTGGCGATCACGCGATCCATCCCACAAAGGTATACGAGAGCGCTGCATAAGTCTGAATGGCTCATACATTGGTTTGTAGCGGAGACTTCACCTTGCGGATGCGGTTCCCGGGCGCGCCAACACGAAACCGCTACCGAACAACGAAGGTTGACTCGCATCGTTGCACTTCACTGGAAGTGCCTCCCGGATTTTCCTCGGCCTGGTCGCTGGACAATCCAATGACGAGAAGCCGTCAAATGCGCGGGGTCGGCGTGCGAATAGGGAAATCCAGCCGCCTTTACGGAAGAGCGCTTCCCCTCCATCTGGCATCCTCTGCGATCTGACCGGACGAAATGCGTTCGAACGGCCCAATGACGTTCCTTTGCGCATGCCGCACCCGGACACACGAAACGACGGTAGTTCCAATGCGAAATGACAATGATGTTGCGACGCCAATCTTGCTGACCGCAATTGTGATCGCTCTGTTGTTCAGCGGGCCGAGCCTGGCGCAAGTCAGCACGCCCGCAACAGGAATGACTTCACCCCTCTCTGCAGTCGGTTCGCCCCTCAATCCGGTTGGTATTCCTCTGGGCGCGGTCGAACTCGATCCCGGTGGCTTGACCGCGCCTGGCTCGCCAACGACATCCGGCTCCATAGGCACGAGCAACCCCGGGTGTACCAATGTCCTGGCGCCTGGTGCTCTGGCCTCGCCTTCCGAAGTTGCCGGAACGACCTCCGCCCTCTCCACTTTCGATGGCGGAGGCGTTGACGGAACCACAACCATGAGCGGGACGTCTGTGAACCCGATGCCTTCAACAGCATTGGGCACCTGCAGCACGACGGCGTCGAGCGTGTCGCCTTCCGGTACCACATCGATCCTGTCCACCACCACTGGCACATCGTCCGGGACATCGTCCACGGGTCTTGGGACGCCGGCTGGGATTCCGCTTGGATCTTGGGAACTCAGCAATTTGGGCGTGAGCCCGATAATTAGCATTCCAACACCCGATTTAGCCGATCCGGTGACAAGTCCCATGGTGGCGGTTCCGACACTCGATGCACCGGGCACGTCCTGCGGGAACACCGATGTGACAGGCATGAGCAGCACATCCGGTTGCTGAAGAAGCGATCCCTTAAGAGCTGTCTTTGTTAGGAGCCCTCGATGCGCAAGCGACCTGTCATTGTTGCCGCGCTGCTGATCTTGATCGGCGGCGTTGGGTTTGCAGCCAAGCATGTCTACGATCCTTCCGAACCTGCGGCGGCCTCTGTTCCTGCGCCGGCGGTTCCGGTCGTTGCCGCAAAAGTGGCCAGTCACGACGTGCCGATCTACCTTCGCGGAGTAGGAACGGTGATCGCCTACAACAACGTGGTGGTGCACAGCCTGATTTCAGGACCGATTACGAAGATCGCATTCACGCAAGGTCAGACAGTGAAAAAGGGCGATCTGCTGGCACAGATCGACCCTGATCCCTATCAGGCACAAATCGATCAGATTACCGCGACCCGCGATCGCGACCAGGCGCAACTCGTCAATGCGCAGGCAAATCTGGACCGCTACACGCCACTGCTGGCGAAAGGCTTTGCCACTTCCCAGCTGGTGGCCACGCAGAAGGCTCAGGTCATCCAGCTCCAGGCGACAATCAAGGCAGACGAGGCTCTGTTACAGGCCGCTCAGATCAATCTCAGCTACACCCGTCTGACCTCGCCGATCGACGGTGTAACGGGTATCCGGCAGATCGACGAAGGCAACATCATTCATCCGACCGATACTTTTGGTCTGGTCGACGTTGCGCAGATCCAACCGATCTCGTTGATCTTTACGCTGCCCGAGGAAACCCTCCCTCAAATCCAGCAGCAGATGACCAAGGGGCCGCTTACGGTCTTCGCGTACAGCCAGGACGACAAGACCAAGCTCGACGAAGGCAAACTCCTGCTTGTCGACAACCAGATCGTCCAGACGACGGGTACGATCCGCCTCCGGGCCACGTTTCCGAACGCCGGGAAGCAACTCTGGCCGGGTGCGCTCGTGAATGCGCGTTTGCTTCTTGATACCCGCTCTGGGGGGCTGACGATCGCCGGCTCGGCGGTACAGCAAGGTCCGAACGGTCCCTATGTCTACGTGATCGCACCTGATGGAACCGCGCAGATGCGGCCTGTCACTGTCGCTCAGTTGACCGGGGGACAAGCTCTCATCGATTCCGGTCTCAAGGCGAACGAAACTGTCGTGGTCGACGGACAGTACAGGCTCGCGGAGGGTACCCCCGTCCAAGTGCTGCAGGGCAAGGCCGCCGATGAGGCCGCCTTGCAAAGCGCAGTGCAGCAAGCGATCCCGTGAACATCTCGGCCCCTTTCATTCACCGGCCGATCGCGACAGGCCTGCTGATGGTGGGCCTGCTGCTGTGCGGGCTCGCTACCTATCAGCTTCTGCCGGTCGCATCCCTGCCAAACGTCAACTTTCCCACGATTCAGGTATCAGCGCAGTTGCCCGGCGCCGATCCCGAAACCATGGCGTCGTCGGTAGCTACCCCGCTTGAGCAACAGATAAGCCAACTCCCCGGCGTGACCCAGTTGACTTCGACCAGCGCGCTTGGCAGCACACAGCTCACCGTTCAGTTCGACCTCAACCGGAGCGTCGACAGTGCAGCGGTTGACGTGCTGTCGGCGATCAATGCCGCCAGCCCCGATCTGCCGCTGGGCATCCCCTATCCGCCGACCATCCGCAAGGTTAATCCGGCGGATACGCCGATCCTGGTGCTCGCGCTGACATCCGATACCTTGCCGCTGACGACGGTCGATGCCTATGCGGAAAACATCCTGCTGCCGAAGATCTCGCAAATCTCCGGCGTCGGTCTTGTCGGCATCGGCGGCCAGCAGAAGCCGGCGATCCGTGTGCAGATCAATCCGCAGGCGGCCGCGGCCCGCGGCATTGGGCTTGAAGATGTTCGCAACGTGCTCGGCGAGGCCAATGTTGATATTGCAAAGGGCACGCTCAATAGCCCGCGTCAAACCTTCACGCTCAACACCAACGATCAACTGCTCAAACCTGACCCCTACAATGATATTATCGTCGCCTATCGCAATGGCTCGCCTGTCCGCATCCGCGACATCGGCGTCGCGATCGACGGGCCGGAGAACCACTTTGTAGCCGCTTGGTTCGACAAGAAGCCCGCTATCTTGCTGGCCATCCGGCGCCTGCCCGGTGCCAATGTGATCGAGACGGTCGGCCGCATCCAGGCTCTGTTGCCCCAACTACAGGCTTCGATCCCGCCCGGCGTCAAGGTATCGGTCGTTTCAGACCGCACACAAACCATCCGTGCCTCGGTCGCGGACGTTCAGTTCACGTTGATGCTGACCGTCGCTCTGGTGGTGATGGTGATCTTCCTGTTCCTGCGCAATTTCTGGGCCACAGTCATTCCCGCAGTAACCGTGCCCCTTTCGCTCGTCGGCACCTTTGCCGTGCTCTATGCGCTTGGTTACAGCCTCGATAATCTGTCGCTCATGGCCTTGTCGATCGCGGTCGGCTTCGTCGTCGACGATGCGGTCGTGGTGATCGAGAACATCGTCCGCCACGTCGAAGAGGGCCTCACCCCGATGCAGGCTGCGCTAAAGGGCTCGGGCGAAATCGGCTTCACCATCGTTTCGATTACGCTGTCGCTCATCGCGGTGTTCATTCCACTATTTCTGATGGGGGGCTATGTCGGCGAACTCTTCCAGGAGTTCGCCGTGACGGTGAGCGTTTCACTGATCCTGTCGTTGGTGATATCGCTGACGCTGACACCAATGATGTGCGCTCATCTGCTCAAGAATAAAGCCGATGTCAGGCATGGGCGGCTGTATACTATCTGCGAAAGCGGCTTCGATGCGCTGCTTGGATTGTATGAACGGGGTCTAAAGATCGTGCTGCGGCACACTTTGGTTGTGCTGCTCGCCATGCTCGGAACGATTGCCGTCACCGGCTATCTCTATGTTGTCATCCCGAAGGGCTTTTTCCCGCAACAAGACACCGGCCTGATTATCGGCGTCACCGAGGCCGACCAGGATATCTCGTTCCCGGCCATGGCCGAACGCCAGCAGGCGATAACCGACACTGTGCTGAAGGATCCGGCGGTAGCTTCGGTCGGAGCCTCGATAGGAGCAACTGGCGGGAGCACGCTCAATCGAGGGACGATGTACATCGCCTTGAAGCCCAACAACCAGCGTGACGTCAGCGCCGATCAGGTGATCAGCCGGCTGTCATCCCAACTCGCCAGAACCCAAGGCATAGCGCTTTACATGCAAGCGGCGCAGGACATCACTGTCGGCGGTCGCGTTTCGAAGACGCAGTATCAATATACTCTGGCCGATGCCGATTCCAACGAGCTCAACCATTGGGCGCCGATCTTCCTCGACAAGCTTAAAAGCATGCCGGGAATCGTCGACGTCGCCACCGATCAGGAGAATGCCGGACCACTACTCGATGTGACCGTCAATCGCGAAGTCGCGTCGAGTTTCGGTATCCTTCCATCGACCATCGACAACACGCTCGATGATGCCTTCGGCCAGCGCATCGTCTCCACGATGTTTACCCAGCTCAACCAGTATCACGTCGTTCTCGAGGTCAGCCCGGAATTCCAGTACGGTCCCGAAGCGCTCAAGGATATCTATCTGAATTCCTCGACAGGGCAGCAGGTGCCGTTAAGCGCCCTGGTGACCAGCGTGACGAAGGCTGCGCCGATCGTGATCAATCATCAAGGCATGTTCCCGGCGGTCACGATCTCCTTCAATCTAAAACCGGGGGCGGCGCTCGGAAATGTGGTCGCCGCTATCCAGCAGTTCGAGCGCGATGCCGGAAAGCCGGCTTCGCTCGCAACCAGCTTCCAGGGCAATGCGCAGGCCTTTCAGTCGGCGCTGTCAGGCATGCCAATCCTGATCGGAGTGGCGCTTGTGGTGATCTACATCATCCTTGGAGTACTTTACGAGAGCCTGATCCATCCGATTACCATTCTGTCGACGCTGCCTTCAGCTGCTATCGGCGCCTTGTTGTTGCTGATGGCGGTGCATATGGACTTCAGCGTGATAGCGATGATCGGCGTTATCCTGCTGATCGGCATCGTCAAGAAGAACGGCATCATGCTTGTCGACTTTGCGCTCGAGGTCGAGAGGAACGAAGGCCTCAGTCCGCAGGAGTCGATCTACCGGGCTTGCACCATACGTTTCAGGCCGATCCTAATGACCACCATGGCGGCGCTTCTAGGCGGCGTGCCGATGATGCTGGGCACCGGCGCCGGATCGGAAATCCGCCAGCCGCTCGGCTACACGATCGTGGGTGGCTTGGTGCTGTCGCAAGTTCTCACGCTCTACACGACGCCGGTGGTCTACCTGTATCTTGAGCGGCTCGGCAAATTCCTGGGGGGCTTGCGAGGCGCAAAAACACCGCCTGTGGAACCCGAGCAGGGCGAACTCTTCTCCGAAACGACGCACACGGCCGGCTAGACCACGATCCCAGACAAGTGGGAACCGGTTTTAGGATAAGATCATGGTCAGACATTGAGATAGGGCCCGTCCCGATTCCATCGGGATGGAACAGGCTCCAGGCGCGATTGGTCGTGATTGCCTCGGTCATGTTCTCATGGATTGCACAGCGTCAAGTCGTTGCGCGCGATGCGGGGGCAGACCTGCGCGGCTCGTCCGGCCCGCCGACGCGAGACAGTATTATGAGCTTGGTTCGCGGCTCAGCGGGGAGGTTCAGGTCCCGTTGTTAGGGGGTATGAAGCAGTAGACGTTTTTCCCAGCCGCGCAAATGTGGGCTGTTTCGTTCCATGAGTAGGGATGTTCAGGCACCCTTCTGGACGGCTCGATCGGCGTCCATACTCCATTGAGTTTACCCCACCACTTTCCACCCTCGAACTTGGCGACCGTTGGCCGACAGTCGCCGCCGTGGCAGCACGAGCCACCCAGCGTGTTATGCATCCCCATGTAGATGTCGTGCCACTTCTCGTGCCCTTGGCCGTAGTTGCCCTCGGGAGGGCCAGCCGGGACGTGGGAGGTGTGGTCCTGAGCCAGTGCGGGGCTGGCCACCAGCAGGAAAACCAGTGGGCGGAAGTCCATCGCTCAACATCCTCCATTTGGTGTTGCGGGTTGTCTCGTCGAAACATTCCAGAGAGCAAAAGTAGTACTGGTGAGGTATTTTCACCTCATGCACGCAGCTTAGACATTTCATTCGTTGTTCCTTCCTTTTTGGAAGCATGCATAGATTTTGCCATAGACTTGAATCATCCATTGGTATGGCTGCGTAAGCAAATTGGTGAAATGGTTACTTATGGCGTCTTATCGAGCAGGCGTCGGACGAACATGCCCGGCAAGAACGGCGAACACACTCAGAGCCAAGCGCAATCAGCACCCGACGCCGGCTTTGCATGGAAGCCAAGCCAAGGAACGCAACGGGCGAAACTCGAACCAGAGCGGCGTTTGCGAAAGATATTTCCTTGCTCGAGCGCAACACTCGACGCTCGACCACGAGGATTTCAATGCATGGCGTCCAGGAAGTCGATGCGGCCCTACAAGTCCTCCGCCGGAGGATGGGCGTGCTGCGGGTGACCGCCCTCGCAGAACAGGGCATAGCAATGGCTGTCAGGCTCGGGTGCCCCGTACCGCTGGATTGCGGTCGGCATACGCGCCCCTGGCGGACGGTCCGATACATGAGGGGCCAAGTGGATGACCGTCCGCAATTCCTGCAGCGAGTGGATGCAGGCGAAACCCGTGGACGACGAAGCGCTCGGCATCGGCGCTTCGAGGTGATCAAGAGCGCCTGGCCTGAGGGGTGAATTTTTCGGTAGGAGAGTGGGATGGCTAACCGCGCCTGGCACCTGACGGTGCCCAGCTTCTTATTGGCTCTCATTGCAAGTTCGGAAGCCTCGGCGTCCTACGTTGGAGACCGCTTCTTTCCCTCTACCCTGGCGACCGTCGTTCCCACCCCGGCCGACTTCGTCAATTTTCCCCAATTGACGCAGTTGCCTGACACCGCCTCGCGCGAGGTCGACTTTCCTTTCTCCTACAGCAAGCTCATCACCCCGGATTGGTCGGTCTCGTTCACCGCGAACTACCGCATGATCGATCAGGGGAGCACACGGGCGGGCTTCGACAATCTGGTGCTTGGCACACAGTACGAACTCTATTCCAGCGCCGAGCATGAGTTCGTGCTCTCGGCAGGCGGCACGCTGGCGCTGGGCGGTACCGGGTCGTCCGACATTGCCAAGTCGTTCTCCACACTGACGCCGACCGTTTACGTGGGCAAGGGCTTCGGCGATCTGTCGGACTCGATGGCATGGCTGCGCCCGGTCAATGTCACCGCGACCCTCGGTGTCGCACTGCCAACCGAATCCACCACCGTGACCGGTGCCACCTCGGTCGACAACCCAGACATCCTGCAATGGGGCTTTGCCCTGGAATACAGCCTGCTCACCAATTCGCATTCCGTAGGCAAGGGGAATGCTCATCGCTTCGCCGAGGGTTTGGTGCCGCTGGTGGAATTTGCGATGCAGACGCCATTGGACGGGCCGTCGGCTGGAGAGACCACGGGCACGATCAATCCTGGCGTCATCTGGGTGGGCGAGTACGCTCAACTCGGGGTGGAGGCGATCATTCCGATCAATGAGAGTTCGGGGCGCGACATCGGCGTGCGCGCGCAGCTCCACTTCTATCTCGGCAACATCTTTTCGAACGCGATCGGAAAGCCGATCTTCGACTGACCGCGCCCCGCGTTGCGTATGAACATGACCAGGAACCCTCCCGGCTAGAAGCGAGGCCGCCATGCAAGGACCTCGGACCCATCGGTGAGAGTCGACGACGAGGAACGCCCTGGCCTTGTGCTTCGCCTCACTTCTTGTTTGCCGAATTATACTCCAAGGCTATGAAGATAAACAATTACAGCCAAGTCGGATGTGTTACGTATAGTGCCTCGAGACGTGTTTCGAAACCTATATAAACATCTCCGGCATGAGCGACAATTCTGTCGCCAATTCGAGTTTCGCCGGCTGTGCAACAGAACAACGGGTGAAATACATGAGCTCTCTCTCAATCGCGGCTGCAGTCGCGGCAGTCCTGCTGTCGACCGCTTGGGCCGCTGCAGCAAGTTCGCCTCGTGGACACACGCAGGCGAAGTTCGATCATGTCGAACGAAGAACAAACAGCAACCACTCATTGTTGCCGAGGCACGTTCAAGCACCGACAACCAGATCGGCCAAGAAGCCCATAGCGCAACCCAATAATAACGGGGACGAGTATCCCTCGGCCGATTCCGACCTGTTTTCGGGTATGAACGGGTTTTGATGACAAGGCCTCGCGCGGCGCGGTGATTGCGGTTGAGGCTGCCCTGAACGCGCCGTCGGCTTGAGTTGGCCTCACCTGTGACAGGGCTTGGCGAACTGCCGGCAGCGCTGTTCACTCCTCCCTGCCCAGGACGTCGCGATGAGCGGTCGAGCGCCGGCTGCGACTTCGGATCCCTGTCTGCGGAATCGCGCGATACATCGCGCTGGCTAGTCGCACCACCGAGGGCTGCGACCGCCGGCAGCGCTTCGGCGATCGATCGTGAATCGACTCTGCCCGGAAGGCAGGAGGAAAAGATGGGCCGATGACGCCATGTCATCGGCCCAAGAACTCGAGCGGTGAGAAACGCTCCCGGGGGGAAGAGCGCCTTCACAATCGATCAGCGGGCGAGGGAGGGGAGAGGCCCGCAGGATCGACCTGGCACGAGTTGGAGCGCTGCCACGATGGTGGACGGAATGGGATCGAAACCACGATCGCAGCGCCGACCTGCAACCTAGTGCTTTTTGCCGTCGGCGCTTCGTCATTCTTGCCGGCTTTGCATCCAGCTTGCGGATTTCGCGCGGAACGTCAAAAAGCCCAAGCCGTGCAGAAAACCTCGTTCAAGATCATCAAGGCATGACATCCAGTAGCGCCAAATCGACCAATCACCTGGGATCGGCCGCGATTGAAGAAGCGGCCAACTGGTCCGTGCGGCACAAATACCATTACTATGGATTGTGACGTCCAATCACAAACCAAAGTATGAGTAGTTCAAACCAATACTCTATAACCACCGACGGATGTAGAATGGGATAAATCATAGCCGGCGCCTTACGCTGACATCCGATGGGATAACCCGAAGGATGTGCGCCAAGCCATGTTGATGAATCCTGCCTCCAGTGACACCGATACACTCGCGATTGCTGCCTTCGCGGCCAATGCTCGGCGACCGGAGCAAACGGGACCATTCCTGTCGGCGGATTGGCGTGCTCCGCTCAACGGCGGAAAGGCACAACGTACCAACTCCGTGGCGCATGCGCAGTTCCGGCGCCGGAGCACCGAAGCGGCCGATTACCGTGTCGAGATATCCTCAGCCGACGCCGTGAGCAGTCGCACGGCGATTTCGGATGGGATCGTTGCCGAGGTGGTCCAAGCCGCCGGTCGTGACAAATTCGAATTCCGGTTTCGCGCGCCCATGCACTTGCTGGTGGTCTACGAGCAGGGCACGCGGCAAGACGGCGATACCTTCGTCGAAGGTTTACCCCGATCGAAACTGCGGGATTTTGGCCGCCGGCTGACCTTGGTGCCCGCCGGTCGCGAATATCTTGAATGGCATGCGCCGCGGACGTTTGCGCGTCTCATGTTTGTCTATCTCGATCCTGCCAAGCTGCAAGTTCCGTTCAACGCTGGCATGACAGATGTGACGTTCGCGGCGAAGCTTTTCTTTGAGGACGCAACGCTTTTGGGCACAGCCCTCAAACTGATGAGGTCGCTCGAAAGTCCAACCCCGGAGAATCGGTGCTACCTGGAAGCACTGGGCATCGTCCTGGCTCATGAGCTGATCCGTTTCCACGAGGGGACGCCGAGAGCCGAACCTCAGCTTCGAGGCGGGCTTGCGGCTTGGCAGCAACGGATCGTCACGGCGCATATCGAGGCGCATTTGGGCGAACCGGTGCCGCTCGCCACTCTTGCGCAACTTGCCAGGTTGAGCCCATGCTATTTTTGCCGCGCCTTCAAGCTGTCTTTTGGGATGCCTCCGCATCGGTACCTTACCAGCCGTCGAATCGAGCATGCCAAAGGTCTCCTCGCGACGCGCACTCATTCGGTGACGGACATCGGATTGACTGTCGGATATAGCGAAACCAGCTCATTCACCGCCGCTTTTCGCAAGGCGACCGGCCTGACGCCGAGTGCTTACCAGCGGAGCCTCGGATAGACCCTGGACGGCCCGGCCTGGCTGGGACCCAGTTTGGCTGGGAATTTCGCAGTACGTGAAACTCGCCCCTGTGAAGCCAGCGCTCTTCGATCGAGACTTTGTGCTGGCTCTGACCTTCTCTACCCTTGATCGGAGATCTGGCTTCTGGCGCAATTGGCGGGCGCGTTATATTTCATGTCAACCATGGCCGAATGGCACGGCGATGAAGGTCTGCTGTTCGCCACGCTTGATCAGCAGCAGCACCGACTTCTTGCTGGATTTTGTTGCGGCGCTAATGGTCTGGCTCGCCTCCTCAGCAGTCTGTACCGGCACGCGATTGACCGAGACGATGATGTCGCCCAATTCAATCCCCGAGGTGGCTGCCGGCTGGTCCGGATCGACACCCTCGACTACGGCACCACGCACCTGCGAAGGCACATTCAAGGCCTGGCGAACGGTTTGATCGAGGTCACCAAGCGCCAGACCGAGTGTTGGAAAACTGGAATGCATCGGCTGGGAAGAGTTGATTGCGGCCACCTGTTTGACGCTGTCGTCATTGCCGCCGACGACCACCGACAACGCAACTGTCTTCCCATCGCGCCAAACGGACAGCGCCTCCCTTTTTCCCGGTGTGAGATCCGCCACGGCGCGAGACAGGGTCTTGGGCTCCTTGATGGTTTGACCGGCAAATCCGGTGATGACGTCGCCGGTCTCGATGCCCGCATGAGCGGCGGGCGATCCATCGCCGACATGAGCGACCAAAGCACCTTCAGGCGTCGGCAGACCGAGGGCGTTGGCGAGGTCCGTTGTAACCGGCTGCATCTCGATGCCGAGCAGCCCATGCTCGATCGAACCGTTTTTCACCAGCTTGGCGACGATCTGTTTGGCCTCATTGGAAGGGATCGCAAATCCGACGCCGACGCTGCCGCCATTGGGCGAGTAGATCGCGGTGTTGATACCCACGACAGCACCACTGGTGTCGACAAGAGGTCCACCCGAGTTGCCGTGGTTGATCGGCGCGTCGATCTGAAGGAAATCGTCGTAGGGACCACTGTTGAGGTCGCGCCCGCGGGCAGAAACGATTCCCGCTGTGACTGTCGTTCCGATGCCGAACGGATTGCCTATCGCCAGAATCGGGTCGCCTGCCCTGAGTCCGTCGGAATTACCCCAGGCAACAGTGGGAAGGAGCTTCCCAGCCTTTACTTTCAGGACCGCAAGGTCCGACTTTGCGTCGTGACCGACAAGGGTCGCCGGCAGCTCGGTTCCATCGTCGAGCGTCACCGTGATATCGGAAGCTCCGTCGATGACGTGGTTGTTGGTGACGATGGTGCCGTCCGAGCTGATGATGAAGCCGGAACCGAGCGCCTCCGCCAGTTGTGTCGCTCCTTGCGGTGGTGCCTTGGGTGCCGGGATTCCCCGATTGCCGAAGAATTGAGGCAACGGCTCATCGGACGACAGACCGCTGTCTGAAGGCTGGATTTGATCATCGGGCGCCGATGAAGTTTTCACGATCGACGTGATCGTCACCACCGCCGGCTTGTCGGTCGCAACGATTGGAGCATAGGAGGTGGCCGAAGCGGGAATGGCGGAGCCAACCGGTGAAGGCCCCGTTTGCGTATCGGCCAGACTCGCGTTCAGAGCGACCCCAGCAGCGAGCGGCCCTACGAGGACGGCGGAGAAAAGCAGCACGGCGCGGTGCCTGCGGAGGATGTTGAAAGTTGACATGGTCGCGATCCGTGCGAGGCTTGGTCCTGGCGCCGTGGCGCGTTCCGCGTGCGGAACCGTCTATCCGGCGTATGGCCGATCGGATGCCCTAGCCTCGCTGATGGACTTCCGATCGAACCGATTTACTTAAGCTGGTACTGGCCCGCTTCCGGGTTGTGTTTTGTTTGCAAGGCTGCGGCGGTTACTTGCGGGACGGCGCAGTTTTCTTTCGAGAAAGACCGACCATTTCGCATGGAAGTGTCTCCTCGCTGAGGCCCGCATTGGGCTTCAGTCAACTTTGGCCACTTCAGCTGCCTGATCTGGAATCAAGAGCACCCTGTAGGTCATGCCCTCGCACTTGAGCAGGTAGACAGTCTGATTGGGGGCGGACTCGGCCTCAATGCGCTCCGCAGAAGTCGGATTTTTGCAACGGAAGCCTTGGCTTCGCACCTGGTCGGCAACGACGGTTGCCGCGGTGTCCTGGTCTTTGGCTGCGGCGGTCGCTATGGTGCCCGTGAGACAGATCGACATGAAAACGCCGGCGCCAATCGATGAAATCTGCAGCAGCGCTCGATTGCAGTCCATTTGTAGTCTCCTCGTCTTATTTCACCGGCAACCGCTACCGCAGAAAATCGGCGGCTTCGACCTTGGAAGCCGTCCGTCGCAGACGGTCACATCGTGACCTTGGGCCGCCTTCGATCAGGTTCGACAGCAGCATACCGGCTGGCTTGTGGAACGGCTTTGTCTGCTTTGCGGCCACTGGCCCTTCCTTGCGGTTATCAGTCCTGACGTTGCAGCGTGTACCTGTCGATGGACGCTGCGTGTCCAGTCCGGGCCTGTCGGTCCCGAGGGGAGCTCGGCAGACCGGTGTCAGTCGGCCGGTGCGCTGGGGATACACATATTTGAGCGTCACCCGCTGCTGTCCGCCCAGTTCACGGTGCAACGGCAGCGGCGGGCGACCGGCTGTCCATCACGTCTTTCCATTATGCCTGGGCGGCATTCTATTCTGATATAGTGCGGTGGAAGTCCGACATCTCGGGGGACCGATCATGTTGCCTTCTTGTGGGGCGAGGCCCTGAGGTCGCTCGCGCGGCAGCAGGAGCCGCGTCGGGAGTATCCGAAAATGAAAGCAATGTCGCCGCTGCGGACATATGGCTTGGCCATAGCCATTTCCGGCGTCGGCTTGTTGGTGTTCTGGCTGTCCGGCGAACAGGAAGAAATCACCGTACGCCATACTTACATGCGTTTAGCCCTCCTTGCCGCAATTGCGATCGTGACCGGCTTTCTCATTCAAGAGTCGCAAAGGCAGGCTGCGTTGGATCGCGCTGTGTATGACGCGCGTGAATTCCTGGAGCGCATTCCCGGACTGGCATGGATCGTCGACACGGAAGGCCGGTTGGCCAAGGTGAACACGAGCCTTCGGGATTATCTCGGCACCGGCGACACCGGTAATCTCCATTGTCGGCAGGTTATTCATCCGGAGGACTTCGACCGAACTGCAGGCCTCATGTCGCAATGCCTGGAGAATGGCCAGGAATTTCATGGCGCGTACCGGCTTCGTCGCCACGATGGCACCTATCGCTGGTTCCGTGTCGCGGCCTGCCCCAGGCACAATCGGAACGGCAAGTTCAACGGGTGGTATGGGATCTTGCTCGATATCGATGACCAGAAGGTCCAGGAGGAAGCCCTGCGTGCGAGCGAGCACAGCGTCCGGTCAATACTCGACAACATCCCGGGGATGATCGCAACCGCTGACTCCGAAGGCAATCAAGACTACGCCAACAAGACGCAAAGGGATTATTTTGGACTGGATCTCTTCGAGCTGAGTGGGATGGGCTTTCTCAGCATCATTCATCCCGACGAACGCGACAGCGTTGCGGCAGCACGACAGCGTTGCATTCAAACCGGCGAGCCAATGGACCGCGCGTACCGCATGCGGCGACACGATGGCGTATACCGCTGGTTCCATGCTCGCGTCGAACCAATTTTCGACGAGGATGGCAAAGTCATACGCTGGTACGGCCTGTTCACCGACATCGATGACCTCAAGAGAGCGGAACAGGCTTTGGAGGCCAAAGAGCTTCAGCTCCAGCGGCTGATCGACGCTCTTCCGACACTGGTCTGGTCCGCCCACCCAGACGGGTCCACCGAGTTCCTGAACCGGAGATGGCTCGAATACACAGGCCTGTCTCAGGAGCAGGCAAGCGACTGGGGTTGGACTGCCGCTATACATTCGGACGATCGGGACCGGCTTGTCGAATACTGGCGATCTCTCCTGGCAGCGGGTGCGCCGGGCGAGATCGAGGCACGGCTGCGCCGCTTCGATGGCCAATACCGCTGGTTCCTTTTCCAGGGCGAACCAGTGCTCGATGCCTCCGGCATTGTGATCCATTGGTTCGGGAGTAACACCGATATCGACGATCGCAAGCGGGCCGAGGAGGCGCTGCGAGCCAGACAGTATGAACTCCAGCAGCTTGTCGACACCATACCGACACTCGTCTGGTCCGTCACTCCCGAGGGTGAACCAGCCTACATCAACAAGCAGTTGGAAACCTACTATGGCCGCAAGATCGACCACAGTGAGCCCAAGGAGGGCACCAAGCTGGACGGGGCACTTGGACGCCTTATGCATCCCGATGACTTGGAGGCTGTGAAGAGAAGCCTGATCCACTCATTGAAGACCGGGGAGCCTTTCGCCATGCGGTACCGCAACCGCCGGGGCGATGGCATCTATCGCTGGGTTGATAATCGCGCCCAGCCGCTACGGGACGACGATGGCCGCATCGTGAAATGGTATGGCGTCATCATCGACATCGATGACGAGATGAGAGCACATGACGTCGTTCGTGCGACGCAGGACAAGCTTTCGCGCGCTTCGCAGCTTGCGAGCCTCGCCGAGCTATCGGCCTCGATCGCGCATGAGGTCAATCAGCCCTTGGCGGCTGTCATAACCAACAGTCATGCCTGCCAACGCTGGTTGTCAGCGGATCCTCCAAACCTGCAGCGGGCACGCATTACCGCGGAGCGAATGGTTCGCGATTCCATGGCGGCGGCCGAGGTCGTCAGCCGAATACGAGCACTCTTCAAACAGACCGCTTCGTCCAGAACTTCAATAAATCTCAACGAGGTGATCGGCGAGGTGCGTCAGCTGATGTTCGATGAAATAATCTCGCAGGGCATCTTCGTTGAGACGGATCTCGATGCGGCCCTGCCGCCAGTGATCGCGGACCGCGTACAGATGCAGCAGGTGCTGGTCAATCTGGTCCGCAACGGGATCGACGCAATGAAGTCGACAATCGACGTGCCGAAATCGCTGAAGTTTGGATCACGCCGCTGTGGAGAGAATGCGATCCTGGTCGACGTCCGCGACAACGGCGACGGAATTGCCGAACCAGAACGAATTTTCGAACCGTTTTTCACGACGAAGGCGGGGGGGATGGGCATGGGCCTGGCAATCTGTCGCTCGATACTGGAATCACATGACGGTCGGCTTTGGGCAGAGAACATCGAGCCAAGGGGAACGGTGTTCTCGTTTACGCTGCCGATCCAATCGGGCGACGCGGCATGACCCAGGACGACTGCCTCGTTTTCATCGTTGATGACGACCAGCGCATATGCGAGGCGCTGTGCGAGCTTCTGGCGGCAAGAGGCCTGGCTTCCGTCGCCTTCAACTCGATTTCCGACTATCTGGCTTTCCCCCGGGCGGACCTGCCCGGTTGCCTGATCCTCGATGTCGAACTCCCTGATATCAACGGGCTGGAATTCCAGAAACAGACCGACCACGAGCAACATCCGCCTATCATCTTCATTACCGGACACGGCGACATTCCATCTTCTGTACGCGCCATCCGGCGCGGCGCCGTGGATTTCCTCACCAAACCGTTCAGCGAAACCGAGTTGATGAAATCCATCCACACGGCGATCGATCGGGATTGCGGCGCCCGCCTGGAGCGGGCCGAGCTTGTGACGCTAAAGCGCCGCCTTTCATCCCTGACCTCTCGCGAACGCCAGGTTCTGCCGCTGGTCATCAGCGGTCTGCTCAACAAGCAGGCGGCTGCGGAACTTGGGATCAGTGAGGTAACGCTGCAAATCCATCGCAGCAAGATCATGCACAAGATGGAGGCGGCATCGCTGGCCGATCTCGTGAGGATCGCCGAAAGGCTGCAAGTACCAGTAACCCATTCTCGGCGCGCGGGAACATCTTCGAAATGAAAGCTGCACGGAAATCAACGATCGCGGTTGTCGATGACGACGTTCGGGTCCTCGAGTCGATCGAGGACCTCCTGGAGTCGGCGGGACACTCGGTTCGTTTGTTCTCATCTCCTCAGTCTCTCCTCGAACACGACGTGTTGCGTAAGATAGATTGCCTGATTGCCGATATCGGCATGCCAGTTGTCGACGGCTTCGAGCTTCGCCGGCGAGCGCGAAATGTGCGCCCGGACTTGCCCGTCATTTTCATTACGGCGCGCCATGAAGCCGCAGACCAAAGGCGCGCTGCTGCTGAGAGTCATCATGGCTTCTTTCGAAAGCCCTTCGATGCTTCAGCCCTGCTTGCGGCGGTCGCCCTGGCCGTTTTGGCCTCATCCCGAGGGGAATAGTGATGACAAGTGATCTGATGACCCGGAAATATGAACGCTTGCTGCTGCGGCCGACGCAGTCATACGCTCGTCCGGTGGCTGCTCCCATTTATGCTCGGGCTACCCAAGACGCGTTTGTCTTCATCGTCGAGGACGATCTTTCGATGCGCGAAGGGCTGGTCGATTTGTTGGAATCCGTCGGTTTGCAGAGCCGGGCATTTTCGTCTCCGACCGAGCTGTTGAATATGGAACTGCCGGACCTTGCGGGCTGTTTCGTGCTGGATATTCGTCTGCCCGGCATCAGCGGTCTCGACTTTCAAGCCCGCCTTGTCGCCGCGGGCGTTCGAGTTCCAATCATATTCATGACGGGCCACGCCGACGTTCCGATGGCGGTGAGAGCCATGAAGGCGGGTGCAGTCGACTTTCTGACGAAGCCGTTTCGCGAACAGGAAATGCTGGATGCCGTCACAAGGGCAATCGAGCTGGACAGCATGCGCCTCGATAGCGATCGGCAGGCGATCGAGACCTTCGCCCGATTTCAGACGCTAAGCGAGCGCGAACGCGAGGTGATGGATCTCGTGACGGCAGGATTGATGAACAAGCAGGTTGCCGGAAGGATTGGCGTGGTAGAATCCACGGTTAAGATCTATCGTGCTCAAGTCATGAGAAGGATGCGCGCGCAATCCCTGGCAGATCTGGTCAGGATGGCCGAACTGCTGCGCTCGGCACCTGCTCCCATAACCAGCCTCAGGGCTATTCTGGATAGACCTAAGTTGTAGTCCACCCCGCCGATCGGATACGGATCTGTACCAACCCAGAATGGAGGCTCGGACACGCTTGCTTTATCCTTGCGCTCTCTCCGCGGCAACGCGTGGAACGACAGCTGTCGAGGGGGCTTGGAGGGGGGGGCATTGATGTCGGAGTTGCAGGACATTCTCGACTGGAGCGTGGCCGAAGGAGATTTGCCTTTCGTTGTCGGCATGGCGGCTGACCGAAACGGCGTTCGCTCCGTTCATGGCCCAGTCGCTGCCCTTCGTGGAACCGTTGCATGAAGCGTTACGGCGAGTTTGAGCGGGCGGTCAACTCCCAACCGCCATCAGAAGGCGGACCCAAGATTGGTCCAATACAGATTTGCGGGAGCAAATCCCTTACCACCGACCGCGCCTTTCAGCCTTGAACCGACCTTGGTCCCAGACCTCATCAACAAGGACTAGCGCAATGCATTCCATCTGCTGCCACCGAGAATTGTCGTTTCCTCGCATCGCGCAGCGCAGCACCAGGATGCGTTGGCGGCTCTGGTTCGCCACTTCCTTCGGACGTCGCTCAACATGACCCCAGAGGGCCGGTCTTGACGAGTTAAAGGTCGTAAAAAGATGCAAAGAAGGCCACCCGGATCTTCGAGCATGAGGCCGCCAGGGGCCGGGTCGGCCGTCGCAAATGGCGGCGAACTGGAGACGGGTCAAGTCCTGTCTTTCGGCCCCTTTCGCTTGATCGGGGCAGAGCGGGTGCTGGTCAGGGATGGCAAACCTGTTGCCATCGGCGGCCGCGCTCTCGACGTGCTGATTGCGTTGACCGGCCGGCCGGGCGAAGTCGTGAGCGGGCGAGAACTGATCGATCTCGTTTGGCCGGGCGTCTTTGTCGAGGAAGCCAATCTTCGCGTGCACGTCGCCGCCCTTCGCAAAGTGGTGGGGGACGGCAAGGAGGGCGTCCGCTACATCGTCAATGTTCCCGGCCGGGGCTACGCCTTCGTTGCACCGGTCCGGCGCTCCGGCGCGGGCGGCACGGCCCCGGCGCGGCCCCCGGGTTTCCCCACCTCGTTGCAACTGCTGGTCGGCCGCAGCGAGACCGTCACCGCACTGTCCTCGCTGCTTTTGTCGCGCCGCTTCGTCAGTGTGGTCGGACCAGGCGGCATAGGCAAGACGACCGTCGCCGTGGCAGTCGCCAATGCGCTGCGCCAGGAATTCGGCGACGATGCGGTTTGCTTTGTCGACCTGGGTTCGCTTACCAACCCGGCAGACGTTGCCAGTGCCGTCGCCTCGGCACTCGGCTGCTTTGTCCAGGGCCCTGATCACGAGCCGTACATACGCGCCTTCCTGGCTGACAAGCGGATACTCGTCGTTCTCGACAATTGCGAGCATGTCATCGAGACGGCCGCGCCGCTCTGCGCACGCCTGCTTCACGTAGCGCCGTCGGTGCACTTGTTGGCGACCAGTCGCGAGGCGTTGCGCGTTGAGGGCGAGTATGTGCATTTGCTGATGCCTCTCGACAGTCCGCCTGACGAAACGCCATCTGCCGTTCAAGCGCTGGCTTCGCCCGCCGTGCAGCTCTTCATGGAGCGGGCGGCATCGAGCGGGCACCATGCCCGGCTCAGCGACGCCGAAGCTCCAATTGTCGCCAGGATCTGCCGCCAGCTCGACGGGATCGCCTTGGCGATAGAGCTTGTCGCCAGCCGTGTGGGCACCCATGGCATTCAAGGAACCGCCGATCTCTTGGACAGCGGCGCCGAGCTGTTCCTGCCGGGCCGGCGCACCGCATTGCCCCGGCATCAGACGTTGCGGGCCATGCTCGACTGGAGTTTCAGGCTCCTGTCGGCGGACGAGCAGAGAATTCTCCGCAGGCTGTCCGTGTTCGTTGGCCCATTCACGCTGGCGGCGGCGCATGCGGTCGCCGGGGACGCCGATGGTGAGACGCAGACAGTGACCAACGCGATCGCCAGCCTGGTCGACAAGTCCCTCATGACGGTCTTGTCGACGAGCGGGCCTGCTTATTACCGGTTATTGGATACGACACGCGTCTATGCCGCGGCCAAGCTCACCGAAGACGGGCAAGCAGAAGCCGCCGAACGACGTCACGCTGGCTACTTCACCGGCTTTCTCAAGCAGGGCATGGCCAAAGGGTCGGCTTTCGATGGCCACAACGTTGCTGTCCACGCTCCCCACATCGGCAACGTTCGCAAAGCGCTCGCATGGAGCTTTTCGAGCTCGGATGACCGGTATCTCGCCATTGAGCTGGCTGCCCATGCGGCTCCGCTATTCCTGGGGCTTTCACTGTTGGATGAGTGCCAGCAATGGTGCCGGCGAGCCCTCAGCGCACTGCAGGAGGCGGATCACGGGACGCAATGGGAACTGGAACTTCAGGGCGCCCTGGCGATGTCATCCATGTATGCCCGCGGCAACAGCCTGGAAGTCAGGGCCGGGATCGAGCGCGGCCTGGAACTCTCCGAGATTTTGCAGGATGGACGGCATCAACTCCAGCTGCTCTCTGGACTCTACATTTTTCTCACGCGCCAGGGCGACTTCAGCGGCGCATTGGCGGCCGCCAAGCGAAGCGCCGCCGTTGCCAAGGCCAGCGGAGGCCCGACCGAAAACGCCATTACGGAATGGATGTTGGGCGGATCATATCACTTGACCGGCAATCAGGCGGCTGCGCTGCGCCACTGCAAACAAGGCTCGAAGCTGGCGTCGGATTTCAGGCTGGAGAGGGTGAGCTTCTTTGGCCACGACCACCACGTATCGGGGCTTGCAACGCTCGCCAGGTCCTTGTGGCTGTGCGGCTTCGCGGATCAGGGTTGCAAAGTCGCACGTCAGGGAATCAAGAGGGCGCAGAGCTACGATCATCCAGTCTCATATTGCATTGCTCTCATCTATCTCGTCCCTGTTCTCAGCTGGAGTGGCGACTTCAGGGCAGCGGAAGAGCATACCGAAATCGTAATCGAGCAGGCTATCAAATACTCCCTTGCTCCCTATCGCGCCGTCAGCCTCGCGCTGAAAGGTGAACTCATGGTCGCGCGCGGCGATGCGCCATCGGGCGTCGAGATCTTGCGGGCGGGGCTGAAGGCGATGGATGCCGATCAATACCGCATCGTGACGCTGTCGACGCGGCGTGCCTTGGCCGAAGGACTGGCCCTTTCCGGACGGCCGCAGGAAGCGCTGGCCACGATAGACGAGGCTGTGGCGCGTGCGGAGCAGATTGGCGAGATATTGTGGTTACCCGACTTGCTGCGAGCCAGAGGCGAAATCCTGCTGACGCAGCCGCGACCGGACCTTCCGGCGGCTGAGCGTGCACTGCTTCGCTCGATCGATTGCGCCCGCAAGCAATCGGCCTTGAGCTGGCAGTTGAGATCTGCAATCCCGCTGGCGCGCATGTGGAAGGAGCACGACCGGGGCAAGGACGCCCGCTCCATGCTCGAAGACATCTATCAGCGATTTACAGAGGGATTTGGAACCCAAGACCTCGTTGCCGCGCGCCGACTTCTCGAAGAGCTGAATTCGACCAGCTGAGCTCGGCAAACCAGTCGTGGTTCGCCTTCAACCCGATGGCTCTTCAGGTCACCGCCAGGCGTCTGGAGCGATTCTCCACGCATGTGGTTATTCACTGCCTGTCTTGGGCGCGAATATTTACAGCTATTTGCAACGCTAAACTCGCATCGCAGCTCATGGGGCGGATAATCCATGGCATGAAATTCCAGGCAATCGTCACGCTGGAGAGGATCATGATGTGGGACATGCGCATAGCTTCATCACACCGAACGCTCCGGAGGATTTCCTCCCCGGCAAAGGGAATAGTCTCACCGCGCCCATTCGCACGGTCAGGCGCATTGATCCTCTGCAGCCCCCGGTACCGCCCACGACCAGATCGCGCCCGTCTTGCCGCAGGAGCCCGTACCTGATGTATGGCACCCAATCGACAACAATAAGCGAGCACGCGGTGTGCATCGCGCATGAAGTGAACCAGCCGCTTACCGCCATTCTGACAAACGCGGAAACCGCGTTGCTGTGGTTGACGAGAGACCCGGCGAATCTCGATGAGGCGAAACAGGCCATCGAACGGATCATCGGCAACACCCTTCGCGCCGCCGATGTCGTCAGAGGTGTTCGGGATCTGGTCCGAAGATCCCCGCCCATAGCGGCTAACCTCGACATCAACGACTTGATCAAGGACCTCCTCAATCTCGTCAGCCTCGATCTGCGCCTTCACCGCATCACGGTCGAGGTCGATCTCGCTGAGAACCTGGAGTCGATCAGGGGCGATCACGGTCAATTGGAACGAGTCGTCGCCAACCTGGTCGCGAACGGCATCGAGGCGATGCGCACCGTGCAGGATCGGCAACGAAAGTTGCGGATCAGCACCCGGCTCGACAAAAATGGGGACGTGCTGGTTGCTGTCGAGGACACGGGCACGGGCCTTGATCCAGCGCTGGTCGACCGCATCTTCGATCCCCTGTTCACGACCAAGTGCGAGGGCATGGGTTTGGGACTGTGGATATGCCGCTCTATCGTCACGGCCCACGGCGGTCGGCTGTGGGCCACGCCCAATCTTCCGCACGGCAGCATTTTCCGGTTCGTTGTCCCAGCCACGGTCGGGCCAAGCACGGTTGGGTCAAAAACAGTTGCGCCAGGTCGATGCCGGCAGACGATGCGAGCGAACCGCCAGCTCGAAAGTTTTGTCAGCGGCGCTGCATGTTCATGATCTCGTTCGGCGGCATGAGAAGTCGGAAACATGCCTGGCTTGAGGAATACTCCAGGTAACCAGGCCTTCCTGCGGGCGGCTGGTCCCTGCGCCCTTGGCATGCGCGTAGACTTCATGCTGCAGACCCCGCCGTTCCTGAGAGGCGGCGGGGCTGCGGCGAGACGGTAGGGCCTTCTCATTCACCCATGAACTGCTGGAGGAGGTTCTTGCCCGCAGTCGGATGGGCCCTGAACGAGTTGATGCCGTCAAACCATCCATTCTGCGAGAAGTCGCCGTATTCGGTGCTGCCGCCTCGGCCATGGTCGTGATTGCCGTCATGGTCCCCGCCGCGCGACGAGGCGGCAAAGGCGCCGGTGAGTGGGATGGCGACGATCATCGCGGCAAGCGTCGCCTTCAGAGGGATAGAACGCATGATTAAGTCTCCTTTTCGTTAAGGAAGGCGGCCATTTGTCCACCGCGCATTCCGGCTACAGGCACTCGGGAACTTTCGGGTCGATGTTCGTCTCGCCTCTGCTGTTCTCGTCCTGCATCGCTTATCTAGCAACGATCAGAATTACTAAATAGCATATCAAAGTATCATTCATGTATAAGCTAGTATGGAGTGTCGGTGTTCGGCCCGTGTATGGCGCCAAGGACGGTGGTCTCGATTTCACGCCGAGCGCCCTTGAACCGAACCCAGGTGAACGGAACTAATGCATGTCGCGCAAAAGTGCGCAGCGGTTTTGCGATAGCGACATGCATGGAAACAACACCCTGAAGCGCGTCGCGTGAGGCCGGTCAACGCGACGCGCTTCAGGGTGTTCCGACGGCCGCAGGACTGATCTGCACCTTGCTGCCCTCGGCAAGTTCGACCGGCGGATTGAGGATCACCAGGTCACCCTGTTTGACGCCGTCACGGACCTCGACCTCCTTTCCGAGATCGCGCGCCACCGATATCTTTCGAATATGCGCAATACCGTCCTCGACCACGGCAACCTGCAGCCCACCGGCGTTGAAGATGATCGCGTCTGCCGACACGGAGAAGCTGGGCGTCTTGCGCGGGATCTGTAGTTCGACCGTGCAATAGGTGCCGGGCGTGAGGACACCATCAGGGTTAGGAATGTCGATTTCGGTCAGCAGGGTCCGCGTGCCCGGTGCCAGCGCATCGGCAATCCGCGTCACCGTACCGGGGAAGGTACGGCCGGGGATTTCGGGGACCTGGAGCACAGCCTTGACCCCCGGGGTCAATCCAAAGGCCTGGTCCTGGGGGACGAAGACCTGGGCACGGATCACATCGCCCTGCATGATGGCGAACAGGAAAGTGCTGTTGGTCGTGTCGGCCTGCACCAGGCTGCCGATATCGACGTTGCGTTGAGTGATGACGCCGTCGAACGGGGCGACGACCTGCTGGTAGGCCTGTTGCTGGTCGAGCACGCGCAGTTCGTCCTGCTGTGCGTTCACATTGGCTTGCGCAACGCCGACAGCCGCCTCCTGTGCCTTGAGGCTTTGGACGTCGATCGTACCCTGCTGCTTGGTGATCCAGCCCTGGTCCACCAGCGGTTTGTCCCTTTGCCACGTCACCTTGGCGAGATCGAGATTGGCTTGTGCCTGTTGCAGCGCCGCCTTGAGCTGTCCCAAGGTTGCCTGGGCCTGCAGAATCTGGTCATCGAGTTCCGGCACGGCAATCTTGGCCAGCAACTGTCCCTTCTTGACCTTGTCCCCGATATCGACCTCACGCGTTTCGATATAGCCGCTGGCTCGCGCGAAGATGTCGGCGACGTCGTAGGCCGTTGTGGTGGCGGGCAGACTGACTTGCACGATGTCGTCGCTCGGCCTTACCGCCGCAATACGCACCTGCGGGATGAAGTCACGCGCCTGTTCGGCGGCCGCCGCGAGCTCGCGGTTGCGCGAATAGTATCCCTGGACGCCAAAGGCCAGTCCCGTCGTCAGCAGGGTCAGCGCGCCCAATGCAAGCAGCCAGCCTCCGCCCCTGCGCGGCCGCCGCTCCGTTGTGCCATCCATCACCGTGTCGTCGGGCTGATCCAGGTGGTCCCTCGGCTTCATGCGATTTCCTCCTCGAAGACGCCGTGAGCCGTCTTGCCGTCCTGTCCACTGCGCAGCAGCGCGAACAGGTACGGCACGATGAGAAGCGTCGTGGGCGTTGCGAACAAAAGTCCCCCGATGACCGCGCGCGCCAATGCGGCATTCTGCTCTTCGCCCGCTCCGCCGATCGCCATGGGGACCATGCCGACGATCATCGCGGCCGCGGTCATGAGCACGGGCCTGATCCGGGTATGACCGGCTTCGATCGCCGCATCGAACGCGGACTTGCCCGCCAGTTGTTGGTCCCGGGCGAAGGTCACGAGCAGGATGGAATTGGCCGAAGCGACCCCGACCGCCATGATCGCTCCCATCAGTGAAGGCACGTTGAGCGTCGTGCCAGTGATGAACAGCATCGTCACGATGCCGCACAAGGTCGCCGGCAAGGCAAGGATGACAACGAAGGGGTCGCCGAAGTTCTGGTAGTTCACGACCATCAGCAGATAGACGAACACGGCGGCGAACAGGATGCCAATGCCGAGGTCCCAGAAGGCATCGTTCATGCTCTGGATCTGGCCTATGACCTGGATGTTGTTTCCAGGCGAAAGCTGCTTCTGCAGGTCGGCAACGACCGCGCTGATCTGGCTGGAGACGCTTCCCAGATCGCGGCCCTGGACGCTTGCGTAGACTTCGTAGACCGGCTGGACATTCGCCTGGTTGGCGTTGGTCGGGAGACTGTCGCGCTTGAACGTCGCGACGTTGCTAAGCTGCCCAGGAACCTGTGCACCGGCGGTATTGATGGTTGAGGACACGGGCGTGTTGCCGAGATCGTTCAGTGACGCGATCTTGTTTTCCGGTGTCTGAACGGCGAGATAGTAGGGAATGCCCGTGGTCGGGTCGGTCCAGAAATTCGGCGACACCTGCTCGGAGGAACTCAGGCTCACATTGATGTTGTTGGCGATCGTGCTGGCATCGAGGCCGAGCTGCGCCGCCCGTGTGCGATCGATATCGGCATAGAACGCCGGCGCGTCGACTTCCTGCTGCAGGTGTGCGTCGACCACACCGGGAATCGCTGCGATGCGGCGCCGCAGTTCCATCGCGATCCGCAGATTGGTAGCGCGGTCATAGCCGACCGTACGGACATCGATCTGCGCCGGCAGTCCGAAATTGAGGATCTGCGTGATGATGTCGGCCGACTGGAAGTAGAACAGAACGTCTGGAAAGGCGCTGGGCAGCGCCGCGCGCAATTTGCGCACATAGTCGGCAGTCGGCGCGTGGCCGTCCTTCAATGCGACCAGGATCACGCCGTCATTCACGCCGATGGTCGATCCATCCGTGAACGCCAAATTGTAGGCACGCGCCGGCAGGCCGATATTGTCGACGACAAGCTGGAGGTCGCGATCGGGAACGATCTCGCGGATCTTGTTTTCGACAGCCTGGAAGATCTTCTCCGTCTCCTCGATCCGGGTTCCCGCGGGAGCCCGCACATGGAGTTGGATCTGGCCGCCATCGATCGCGGGAAAGAAATCGCGACCGACGAGCGTCGACAGCACAGCGCCCAACGCGAGCACCAGGGCTGCAATGACGGGAACGATGAACCGGCGCCTGAGGAGTACGGCCAGCAGCTCGGCATAATGCAGGCGCATGGCCTCGAAACCCCGTTCGAACCTGGCGTGAAACCTGCCGAACCAGCCCGTCGAGGCATCGTGGCGCTCGCTTTTGAGCAGCAGCCCGATGGTGATTGGAGTGAGCGTCCTCGAAAGTCCATAGGATGCCAGCATCGCGAACACGACGGCAAGACCGAGCGGCGTGAACAGATATTTTGCTGGACCTTCCAGAAAGACCACCGATGTGAACACGCAGCTTATGGCCAGCGTCGACACCAGGGTCGGCACGGCGATGCCGGCGGCTCCATGCAGCGTCGCCTGCGGCAGCGACTGCCCTTCCTCGGTGAGCAGGCGATGGGTGTTCTCGAGCGTCACCGTCGAATCGTCGACGAGGATGCCTATCGCCAGTGCCAGTCCCCCCAGCGTCATCGTATTGAGCGTTTCGCCCAGGAAATACAGCGCCACGACCGACGACAGGATCGCAAGCGGGATCGAGATCATGACGACCAGCGTCGATCGCCACGATCCGAGAAACAGCAAGATCATTAGGGCGGTGAGCGCGGCCGCGATCACGCCCTCCCGCAGCACGCCGGCGATCGATTGCTTGACGAACACCGACTGGTCGAAGAGCTCTCTGATTTCCATACCGGGAGGTGCTGCGGCACGCGCCGTCTTCAAGGCATCCCGAACGGCATCGACCACCTCCAGCGTCGAGGCATTGCCGTTCTTGATGATGCTGAGCAGAACCGAATGCCGGCCGTTCTCGCGAACGATGTTCTGCTGAACCAGCCATCCGTCATGGACCTGGCCGACATCCTTGACGAACACCGTGGCGCCATTCACGACCTTGACCGGAATATTGTTGAGCTCGTCGATGGTTGCCGGCGTGGCGTTGGTGCGCACGACATACTGCGTGTTGCCGATCTTGGCGGTGCCCGACGGCAAGGTCAGGTTCTGGGCGTTGACCGCGCTGACCACGTCGAGCGGCGTCAGGCCCTTGGCTAGGAGCTTCGACGGGTCGAGGTCGACCATGATCTGGCGATATTTTCCGCCCGCCGGTGTTGGCAGCGTGACACCCGGGATCGGGGCCAGTTGCTGGCGGATCCGATAGATGCCGTAGTCGTAGAGCTCCTGTTCGTTGAGGGTGTCGGAGCTCAGGCTGATCTGCAGGACCGGCACGCTGGAGGCGTTGAACTGCACCACGAGCGGTGCCTGGATTCCCGGTGGCAGGAGGGCGCGAATGGCGTTTGTCGCCGAAACGATCTGCGCAATTGCGAGGTCGAGATTCACATCCTGCTGAAAATAGATCTTCTGGACCGATAGTCCCCCTAAGGTCTGCGCCTCAATGTTCTTGATGCCATTGACGTTGGAGCTGATCGCATACTGGCTGTACGTGGTGACGCGCTGTTCCATCTCGGGCGTGCTGAGGCCGCCATAGCTCCAGATTACAGTCACCACCGGAATGTTGATTTCCGGGAAAACGTCCAGCCGCATCTCGCGACTTGCGACGGCGCCGAGAAAGAGAATCAGGGCAGCCAGCACATAGAACGTGTGCGGAAATCGCAGCGCGAACCGAACGATGCCCATGTCTCAGCCGATGACCTTCCTGGTGACGTTAGTCGGAACGGCTCGAGCGATGAACGTCGCCGTTTTGCCGGATTTTAGTGAGTGTCTGCGAAATGGCTTTGCGCCCATTGCTTTGAATGTCCGGTGCTTGCGCCCAAAAAAGCGTCGGCGCCGAGCGTTGCTCTGTGACGCCGCCAGGCTCATGGCCGGGCGCAATCCGCCCCATGGCGGGTGCGACCGGTCAGTCATCGTCAGTTTGGTGGGCACGGACCGGTTTGGGCACATTAGTGCAGCGAGCAAGGCCATTCCTGCCGCCATGTGGATGCAGTATGCGGCCCGGGCGGTCGTCGCCGGGACGGCCCGCCCAGGCCGTCACGCCCGTCCGCACGCTTCGCCAGGACAGTTTCAAATCCAATGTCACCGGCCCGCGGCAGCCAGAATGAGGTCGGTGACCTCCTTGGGATGGGAAACCAGCGACAGGTGGCCCGCATCGATCTCCACCGTCGTCGCGTGCATGCGTTTTGCGAGAAACCGTTCGAGGTCAGGGTTGATCGTCTTGTCCTGCTTCGACACCGCATAGAACGATGGCTTGGAATGCCATGCAGCTTCGGTGGTTCGTCCGCCGAAGATAGTCGCCGCGGTGGGCTCCTGAACCGCATACAGGACCTTCGCTTGCCTGGGCGCGACACCGTTCGCGAAGTATTTCATGAATGACTCTTCGGACAATCTGGAGAAACCATCATTCACCTGGATGCCGGCCCGGACGGGTCCTGCGGGAAATTTTGCGGAGAGAGCGACGAAATCCTCGCCGGCATCCGGTGCTCGCGCAGCCACATAGACCAGCGATGTGACCTTGGTATCAGTCCCTGCTTCGCTGATGACGGTGCCGCCCCAGGAATGCGCTACCAGCACGGTTGGCCCATCCTGCAGCGCCAGCGCCCGGCGCGTCTCCGCGACCGAGTCCGCCAGCGACGTCAGCGGATTCTGCACCGCGGTCACTTTCAGGCCGGCTGCCTGAAGGAGCGGGATCACCTCGGCCCAGCTCGATCCGTCCGCCCACGCTCCGTGCACGAGCACGACGTTGCGCGCCACGGTATGCACGGGCTTGGGCGCTGGCTTGGGATTGTCGGCGGCGTCCGCCACGGCGACTCCCGACAGGCCGAGAGTGATGGCAATTGCGATGGCATTGATGATCTCGCGCACGGGACTCTTCCTTCCGTTTTTGCAAACAATCGAACGCGCCGACGACCCGAGATGAGGGCCGGCGATGCGGTAGCAAATCCTGCGGCCGGCTTCCGTTGCCGAGACTTGGCGGAGGCAGCTCGTGGCGACAATCTCGATTTCGCGGTTCGGCGTCTTTCAGAAACGCCCCTGCCTTTCTCACCCCGCACGGACAGGTCCGGTGGCGAGCCGTCCTAAACGACCGAAGCAAAAAAAGGGCGGGGATCGCTGATGCGACCCACCGCCAGTTCGGACGCCCGCGGGAGGAGCGGACGGGCGCCTCAGGGGTTCGGCAGAATGGCGCGTGCACGGCGTGTATGGGCGCTTCGCCTCCAACGCAACGCTTCGCCGCGCGGAACAGGTTGGGCGGCAAACATTGGGTGAGGGGCAAAGAACAGGGCGACGAGAAGTCGCGTCGCGGAAAGCTCGTCGCCGGCCGTCGGCAGCGCCAGCATGGCACACTGCCAAATCTGCCCATCGAGCGCCCAGGTCGCATGTCGCGCTTGCGGCAACTGCTCCGCAGCGGCCCGCACACATAGGCGCCGGAGCTGCCCCCGGCTGGGCTGAGGGAGCGCGGACAGCTTGTGACCACTGCGGTCCCCACCACAAAGCGCGCCCAGCGCCGCGCCCCATTTTGCGAACACGAAGTCAGCTCCCCGCTCCAGCACGACTGCTTCGGCAAGATAGGGTTCCAGAACCCCAAACTGCGCCAGCTCGACACTGCCGCTGGCGCCATCGGTACCGCGACCGAACCCGTCCAGCCACTTGGCTGCGGCCCAGCGCGACGCGGCTCCAAGATCGCCACTGCGGAGCCTCCTGGGGGCAGATCGGCATTGGTCATGGGAAATCATTTTGCCACTCCGGTCGCTTTTCGAAGCAAATCTCGTAGATGCCAGTGAACAACGAACGCCTAGAAAAGTATTGCCATTGAGCCCGCTCGCTTTCGTGAAGGAACGTTCGTCAACGAGAAGCACACGACATCGACACGCAAGAAAAAGTCCATGGCGAGGATGAACTGAAGGCACGCGACCGCGCCGATGGTCAAACCGCCTCGGCACGCGAGCGCGAAATGCGTATCGGAATTGCTTTGTAAGAGGGCGTGAAGCTCATCGGATCGTGCGAATAGAGCGGCACGAGAGGGTTTGCCTCGGGATAGTAGGCAGCACAGCTGCCATTCGGGAACGCATACGGGACGATTCGGAAATTGGACAGGCGGCGCTCAACGCCGTCGGTGGACAGAGTGATCAAGTCGACGCGGTCGTCGGCCTGGAGGCCACGCCTTTCCATCTCCTGTTCGTTGAGGAAGACCACGTCGCGCTGACCGAAGACACCGCGATAGCGGTCGGACATCGAATATATCGTGGTGTTGTACTGATCATGACTGCGCACCGTCGTCAGCCATAGTACGTCGAGACCGTCCTGGGGCGGATCCTCGCCGAGACCGTCGAAGACAAGGAAATTCGCCTTGCCGGAAGCTGTCGCCCAGATGCGTTCGCGCGCGTTTGACGTCAGATGGAAGCCGCCCGGGATGCGAATGCGGGCATTGTAGCCCCGGAAGATCGGGAACACGTCTTCGATCGCGTCGCGGATAAGGTCGTAGTCGGCGGTAAAGCCTTCCCAGTCGACGACGGAACGCGCACCCAGTGTTGCCCGCGCAATACCGGCGACGATTGCAGGTTCGCTCCTCAGGTGCTCTGACGCCGGAACATTGCGGCCCGCCGAGGCGTGCACCATCGACATCGAATCCTCGACCGTGACCGACTGCGGCCCTGTTGCCTGGATATCGATTTCGGTGCGCCCGAGGCAAGGCAGGATCAGCGCTTCGCGCCCGTGTACCAGATGGCTGCGATTGAGCTTGGTCGACACTTGAACTGTCAGGTCGAGCTTGCGCAAGGCAGCGCGTGTCACCTCCCAGTCGGGGATGGCGGACACGAAGTTGCCACCTATGGCGAAGAACACTTTCACCTTGCCGTCTTTCATGGCCTCCAGCGCGGTCACGACGTTGTGGCCGTGCTGGGACGGCGGCTTGAAGCCGAAGCGGCGCTCAAGCCGATCGAGAAATTCCCTTGTCGGCGTTTCGGTGATGCCGACGGTGCGATCGCCCTGGACGTTGGAATGGCCGCGTACGGGGCAAAGCCCAGCGCCCTCCCGGCCGATATGGCCGCGCAGCAGCGTAAGATTGGCCAGCTGCTGCACGCTTTGTGCGCCCCGCCGGTGCTGCGTGATGCCCATGCCATAGACAATGATCGCTCGTTCGGCCTGCATATAGGCGCGAGCGGCGTATTCGATGTCGTCGCGAGCGAGCCCCGACTGAGACACGATGTCCTCCCATCGCGTCGCCCGCAGGTCGGCGGTGAGAGCCTCGATACCCGTGGTATGGCCCTTGATGAAATCCCAGTCGAGGACCGGCGGGAGTTCGCCTGCGCGCGCCGCATCGTCAGCCTCCATGAGAACTTTCATGAGTCCCTTGACGACCGCGACATCGCCGCCGACACGCAGCTGATAAAGCTTGGCGCTGATCGGCGTCGACGTAAGCGTTGCCATTTCGACCGGGCTCTGGGGTGACTGGAATCGCTCCAGGGCGCGCTCGCGGAACGGATTGAAGGACATGATGGTTGCGCCGCGCCGCGAGGCGTTGCGCAGGCTCGTCATCATGCGAGGGCTGTTCGTGCCCGGATTCTGGCCGAAGATGAAGATGCAGTCCGTCTTGTCGAAATCGGAAAGCAGGCAGGTACCCTTGCCGACGCCGAGCGAGTGCGGCAGGCCGACGCTGGTAGCCTCGTGGCACATGTTCGAGCAATCAGGGAAATTGTTGGTGCCGAATTCGCGCACGAAGAGCTGGAAGAGGAACGCTGCCTCGTTCGAGGTGCGACCGGATGTGTAGAACTCGGCCATGTTGGGATCCGGCAATCCGTTGAGGTGGCGGGCAACGGTTGCAAAGGCCTCGTCCCAACCGACCGGCACGTAGTGGTCGGATGCGGCGTCGTAGGCCATCGGATGGGTCAGTCGCCCAACCATCTCGAGATCGAAATCGCTCCAGTTTGAAAGCTCGGTAACGGTATGGGCGGTGAAAAACTCCGGCGTGCAGCGTTTCGCCGTGGCTTCCCAGGCAACCGCCTTGCCCCCGTTCTCGCAAAACTCGAAGGATGAAGTGTGCTTGGGGTCCGGCCAGGCGCAGCCGGGGCAATCGAATCCCTCCGGCTGGTTCATGCGCCCCAGGGTGACCGCCCCCTTGATCGGGATTCCCTGCTCGACAAGGTGTTCGCCCAGCGCCTTGAGCGCTCCCCACCCGCCGGCCGGGGCATTGTAGGGACGGATATCATTGGCCATCGGAGATGCCTTTACGGACAGCTGAAGAATCCTCGCTGGGCAAGGAGCATTCCGGCAAGCAACATCTTTCCATCGCAGTGGTGCTGCCAGCGATGTCGACTATGTTGCGCCAGCAGCGCTGCGGGGTGGCAACCCTCCCGGAGATGCCAGTTGAATGGGCCACGTATCCGATCCACGAGGCCGGTAGCGCCAAGGGGAGGGATCGCTGTTGGAAGGGCTCTCTGCGACATCCGTGCGATTGCCGCAACGCCAGCGATAGGGGGTCTCGCCAACGAAACGTCTGAAGACCGTGGTGAAATGGGCCTGGTTCTGAAAGCCCACGCTCAGCGCCACGTCGACCAGGGTCATCTCGGTCTCGATGAGCATCTGCTTGGCGCGGTCAATCCGTCGCCGCAGCAAGAATTCATGCGGGCGAATGCCGGTGGCTGCCCGGAACTGTGCGGCGAAATACATTCGGCTGAGCCCCGCCACTGCTGCCATGTCGGCGAGCGTAATCGTCTCATCGAGATGTGAATCGATGTAATCGACAACGCGCTTCCACCGCCATTTCGGCAGGGCCGCCGTAGCGCGTGCCGGCTCATTCAGGTCTGGCTCCGGATCCGAGCGCAGCGTGAGCAAGCGGGTTACGATGGCAAGGCGGACTGCGTCGGCATAGAGATTGCCAAATCCATCATGGCTGCCTTCGGCCGCCTCGAGCGCTCTGGAAAGCCGCTCGACGACCGGATCAGAGGAGTGCCGTTCCGGGACCAGCTCGGCAAGGCCGAGGTCCCGGGGCGCGTGCAAGATGTTCAGCCCGCCGATCACGCGTCGGCCTGCTTCGGCGAATTGCGCCGTGCCCGCCTTGGGCACTGCCGCGGGATCAGGGCCCGCCACTGCATTTGCATGCATCGTCAGAGCGCCGTGATGGGGTTGCAGCATCGCTGCGGTGGACACCGAGAGAACGACATTCATATGAGTGAGGGGGATCGTAATCATGCCGGAATCTGACGCCACCGGGTAGGCGCCGCGGCTTGCGTCGAATGGATCGAACAATGACGAGCCGAATTCAGGCGTTCGCGGCGGGCCGGCGGCGTGCATCGGTCGGGCCATGCCGTCGCCTGGAGGAAGGACGGGCCGATCCTCTTCCGGCTGCCGATCGTAATATTCGGATGCAGACAATGAGTGGAACTGCATTGGACCATTGCTCCTCTGCCCTCAGAATTTTTCTTCTGCTTGCCGGGCCAAGGTACACGGGTGGGAAACCTGCTCCATTGAATGGCAGTCTGAATGAATCATATCATCAGTTATGCGGCATATACGATGGTATCACTATTGGCGGAGGCGGCGCCTTGGCGCTCGGGCGATGACGGCAACTTTGCGCAACGAGGCCGCCGGCGCCGTGCGATAATGATATCCACCGTGCAGTTGAACCTTGACGCTTCGACGTAACCGTACGGTTCTCCGCCCGGCCGCGAGGTCACGGCATGGCTGCCTGTGAACCTCAGCTCGCTCAAACCTCTGTATAGTTTCGGTCCTGGCGCTGCGCTGTATGCTGGCGCCGAGATGACATCGCGCCGGGCGACGCCGGATGACACAGTCTCCGGGGGGACACCGAGGTGCCGAAAATTCCTATGATTGCCATTGTTGACGACGACGAGGCGATCCGCACGTCCACCGCGAATCTGATGCGTTCCTTAGGCTTTGCGGCGAACCTGTTTGCCTCGGGCGAGGAACTCTTGCGTTCGCCCCGGCTCGCCGACGCCTGCTGTGTCATTACCGATGTACAGATGCCGGGAATGAACGGTTTGGAGCTGCAGACGTTGCTCTTGGCACGTGGCCACACCGTTCCGGTGATCTTTATCACGGCCTATCCTGACGAACGCACCCGGCAAAAAGCCCTCGCTGCCGGGGCGGCAGGCTTCTTCTACAAGCCTTTTGACGCCGCCGCCATGATCCGGTGCATCGACAATGCGCTGAACTGGCCACGCGAAAACAAGCCGGAATGACCTCTTCGTGGTGATCCGAGCGCTGCCACCTCGATGCCCTTGGGAGCAAAGTCGCGTGCGTTCCAGATCGGCATTTGCGTTCGTTCCGGGAAGATTGCCGCCAACCTGTGCGGTTGAATTCCAGGCAGGTTTCGGTGATCGCCTGTCTGGCACCGCTGCGCAGAGGGCGCGACGGTGGAGGCGTCAGCGCGCATGAGCTGCGCCGGCAGCTGGATCGGTGGTATTGATAGTGTATTCGAACGAACCATCGCGGAAGCGGTCCGATCTGCCTCGGCATTGCCGACAGTCGCGACCACGTCTCGCCCGGTGGCGGCGGCCGTTGCCAAATTAATATGCTAAGATGGCGCTGTGCCATTCCGCAGCAGGAATCGTGAGAGGCGTATCGCTATCGTGACAGCAGGTTCCAATCCAGGCCGAACCGCGTCGACCACTTTTGCGTCGACCGTCTATGTCATCGATGATGATGACGCTGTGCGGGATGCCCTGAGCGGCCTGTTCAGATCCGTGGGGCTGCATGTCGAGTTGTTCGCCTCCGCCAGCCAATTCCTGCAGGGCAAACTACCGGAAACGCCAAGCTGCCTCGTGCTCGATATCCGGTTGCCCGGCGTAAGCGGCCTCGATTTCCAGACTCATCTTGCAAAGTCGAACATTCAAATGCCGATCGTCTTTATGACCGGACACGGCGATGTCCCGATGTCGGTGCGCGCGATGAAAGCCGGGGCGATCGATTTTCTGACCAAACCGTTCCGGGACCAGGACATGCTTGATGCGGTTTACGGCGCCCTCGAGACAGACCGCATAAGGTGGGAATCCGACCAGGAAGTGGCGACGATATCGGCCCTGTACCAAACACTGACTTCTCGCGAAAAGGAGGTCATGTTTTTCGTGACCAAAGGCTTGATGAACAAGCAGATCGCGGGCGAGATGGGCCTCAGCGAAATTACGGTCAAGATCCATCGCGGGCATCTCATGCGGAAGATGGCGGTCCGAACCTTGCCTGACCTGGTACGGGTTGCAGAGCGGTTGGGCCTTCGAAGCGCAAACCACTAGAGCGATCCCGCCCGCTCGCTCCAGCCGTTCTCGATGCTGTAGCCGCGGTCCGGCCACATACCGGCTCCGCCGTTCGCCGGATATACCCCCGTGACGCCGCGCCGGCGTGGACGGCCGGTGCCTTGGGCTCATCATGCAAACGGCGCCGGTTCATTCTTGGCTCACCCTGGTCGTCCAGGCCGCGAGACACCTTCGAGGATCGATCGCAACTCCTCTCTACCCCTGGCGATCCGCGACGTCAGCGTGCCCGCCGGAATACCCAGCGCCTTCGTGGCATCGGCGTAGGAAAGGCCGTCGACCGCGACAAGCACGAGCGCTGCGCGCCGTTCGGGATTAATCTGCTGAAGCGCCGAGAACACGTCCAGCGATATGAGCCTGTCGGTCTGTGGCGACGTCGCGATCGCATCTATCGTTTCTGAAATCGTGGTAACCGCCTGGGCATGGCGTTTGGCGCGCCGCAACTGGTCGACGAACAGATTGTGCATGATCGTGAGCAGCCAGCGGCGTGGGGTATCGCCTGCCGTCCAATTCGCCATCCTAGACAGCGCCCTTTCGAGGCTGTCCTGCACAAGGTCTTCGGCGGCATCGCGGTCCCGCAGCAGCGCGCGCGCATAGCCGCGCAGCCGTGGAATCTCCTCGACGATCGCTCGCCTGCGTTCGTCGGCGATTTCGGCCGCCGCGAGGCTTGCCGAAGCGGCGTCAGCCGAGTGAAAACGTGACTGCCGCGAAACACCGGGCGGACATTCAAGATGCGTCATGTTCGTGGTCATCAGGCAGTGCGCAAGGGCGGCGATTGCAACTCGTGATCCGGACTGAACCCGTTCGGACACGAAGCAGACAGCCACAGCCATCCGCTCCTTCGGGACTGCACGTCTGGTCTCTGATGCATGTGCGGCTCCTGGCTTGCTGCGGCCAATCAATACTGCGTGCGGCTGAGGTGCCGCCGGCGCCACCATGGCGGAGCCGACAGAAGGCTTCTTTTCGAAACGACTACATTCTTTCGCGATGCAATGTGGGCGGCTCGATGTTGAGGAAGGAGATGTGTTCGCGAGAGGGCCGGCCCGATCACTCGGCCGGGCCGAATGACATCCTCGCCGCGGGGGCGGGCATGCCTTCTGCGCCGCCCCTCAGATAGGTCCAATAGAGAGGAAGCCCCGTGAACAGGAACCCGCCGGCAATGTTGCCCAGGGTCACGGGTATCTGGTTCCAGTACCACCAGTCTGCGAAGCTGATCTTGGCCCCGAGCATCATCCCCATGGGAATGACGAACATGTTGACGACGCAGTGCTCGAAGCCGAGTGCGAAGAAGGCGAATATTGGCAACCAGCATCCGACGATCCTGCCGACGGCGGACTTCGAACTCGTTCCCATGATGACGCCGAGGCAGACCATCCAGTTGCAGAGCATTGCCTTGACGAAACCGGTCACCAGTCCATCATATCCATATGGCTCATAGGCGATCGTCTTTGCTTCGGCGAGCGCGCGCAGATGATCTCCGAGCGCACCCGCCCCGACATTGCCGACATCGGTCAGGACGACATAGAACAGCCCGGCGAAGGCTAGCGAGCCGAGCATGTTGCCGACAAAAACCCAGAACCAGTTGGCCAACATCCGGCCGACCGTCGTGCGGTGAGCCAGGACGGCCAGTGGTACCAGTCCAAAATTCCCGGTCAGGAGTTCGAGGCCAAGGATGATGATGATGGCAAACCCCACCGGGAAGATGAGAGCACCGACAAGCCCGACATTTGTCTGAAGCGCACCCTCCAAGGCCAGACATGTCGCGAAGGCGAGGAGCGCGCCGGAAAGCATGCCGCGGATCAAGAGATCAGGAACGCTGTGAGCGGCCTTGGCGGCGCCGAGATCCACCATTGCCCGCGCGATTTCGAGCGGCGAGAGGCTGTCATTCATGATCGCTGTCCTTCCGGGTCAGGCACGTCTCCCGTGCGTCGTCACCAGGACTGGATAGCCGACGGCACTTCGCCGCGACATTCTACGCAGGGCAACCAGACTAAGCGCTTGATTTAGGTCAGACATTCCTTGGTATGCCTTGTCGACCGCGGTCAGGTCGGGTGCCGGCCCGGAAACCGCCGCGCACTCACCGGCGAGGACGTGCAGCGGATCGTTAACGATGGCGACGTCGAGTCCATGGACGCTGCGCGGCGCGCCACGAGGTCGAAGGCGATCGACGCGCCAGCATGGCGGTGAGGATCTTGCGTCGTAGTGATCTGCGCCGCGTCGCGGGTGGACAGCGGCTCGACCTAGAAGTTCGACGTGCCGTCACGAAGTCGACCGGTCGCCCGGCACGTCGATGCGCGGCATCTTGTTGACCCACTCGTTGCTGCGCAAGCATCCCTTGCTTGACGCGGTCGCCTCGATAACGACAAGCGGATCCTCGGCGTTGGACCAATCTAGAGATTGCCCTCGCGATCCGCACAGGGTGCCACGGTGAGCGCGACATGCGGGGTCAGATTGATGAGGTAGGCAAGCTACCAGATATGATCCGCACAGAGCTCGATCTTGCCGGCCTTGAACAGGTCGTGATGACCGGCCAGCACCATGCACGACCGCACGATGTGCAGGTTCCTCACCAGCGCGGGATCGACCTCGGCGAACCGGGCGGCGAGAAAATCGGCCTGGTTCTGGTTATCGCGTTCGAAGGCACACCCGGTCGCCGCAACGGACCACGGCCTCAGCAGCTTCGCCGCGGTTGGTGGGAGACCAGACTGCCCCTGGCGTAGCGGGCGGCCGTCAAGATCCTTGTTCATAACTTTACCGCATGCCCTAGGACCGCCCGCGTTCGACTGATGCTGGATGGACGTCGGGGCAGCTCGGGCCGACGGGACGGCCGGCTCGCTCCCCGCCATCGGCCATCTGCTATTTTGCGCTGCCCGCGTCCCTGATCAGTGAAGCCACCTGTTTTGGATGGGATATCATGACGACATGGGAAGCGCCGTCGATGGCCACCGTGGCCCGGGACTTGGCCCGGTGGGCGCTAGGCAAAGCGCAGGCGCAGATATGCCACCACGGCAATCGCAAGGCCAATCCATACAAAGGTATATATTAGTTGAACAGTTAGCTGGCAATTAAAACCAAGGTATAGCGTATAATTATATTTCGATTTGGCTATTTATTGATCTTCTGTGAAGGCCGAAAGATATCTATCGAGCATAACGAAGATATGCCCGGGCTTCGCTGGAGTGATGAAACCCGGATTGAGGACGACGTCCAGCGCTGCAGTTGAGACTGGGGTCGTTATGGTACCATGCTTAACAGGATTGACTTCACCGCACCCTTGCAGAACGACGTTGATATTTCGGCTGGCGCCTCCGGCGCAAGCCACCTCGTCGGCCTGCTTTCGTTGGCCACGGCGCTTCCACTGTATGTAGTCGGGCAGGAGGAAGTAGCCGCGATGGCGCAACTCCTTTTCACGGATCTTTTCGAGCGCTCACCGAGTATGGCGAGCGTCTTCGCTAACACTGGCATACGTAAGCGGCACGTCGCGCGCCCAGTTGCCTGGTATCTCGAACCGCGGGGTTGGCCTGAGCGCACCGCTGTGTACATGGAGGAAGGTAGCCGTTTGTTCGTCGAGGCTGCAAACAAGGCGCTCGACGCCGCAGGATGCGTGGCAAATGACGTGGCAAATGACGTGGATGTCGTTGTCTTCATTTCTTCCACGGGGATCGCGACACCGAGCCTGGACGCGGTCGTGCATCGACAGATGGGATTCCGGTCCGATATCGAACGCGTTCCGGTATTCGGCCTTGGTTGTGCCGGCGGCGTGAGCGGCCTGGCCATTGCTTCGCGCATGGCTGCGGCTCGGCCCGGGTCGACAGTCCTCATGGTGTCTCTCGAGCTGTGCTCGCTGGCCTTTCGTTCGGACCTTGTTGACAAGACCAACGTGATTTCCACGGCGCTCTTCGGTGACGGCGCCGCAGCGTGTGTCCTGCGCTCTGGTCAGGCAGGCATCGCAATGATCGACGGCGCAGGCGAACATCTGTGGGCGGATACTCTCGGCATCATGGGATGGAACATGGATCCCGTGGGATTTGGCGTCCTGCTTGCACCGAACCTGCCGGCTTTCGCCACGACCAACCTGGGCCCGGCGGTGGAAGGTGTCTTGGCACGCATAGGGCTCGGCACGGCCGACATCGGACGCTTCATCTGCCATCCTGGAGGGGCGAAGGTGGTAACTGCAATTGAGCGCTCGCTGGAATTAAACCAAGGATCGCTTGATCACGAGAGAACGGTGCTAAGCGACTTCGGAAACATGTCGGCACCAACCGTCCTGTTCGTTCTGGCGAGGGCAATTGCCGAGGGACTGCCGACGCGGACCGCTCTTTTGGCCATGGGACCGGGCTTCAGCGCATCATGTGTGTCTCTCGTGCGGGCGACATGACGATGGAAGCGGTTCTGGTCCTTGCATTGGTAACTCTCCAACGGCTTGGAGAGCTGATGCTGTCCCATCACAACACAAAGAGGCTTCTCGACAAAGGCGCGTGGGAAGCGGCGCCCGCTCATTACCCGTTCCTGGTTATACTTCACGCAAGTTGGCTCGGCGGATTGTGGTGGCTGGCGCCGGGCCGTTCCGTCGACGTGGGGTTCCTGCTCGCCTATCTCGCCGTCCAACCCCTTCGGATTTGGATCCTGGCGACGTTGGGACGACGCTGGACGACACGTATCATCATATTGCCGAACTCGCCTCTGGTTGTGCGCGGACCGTACGCGGTGACTTCGCATCCCAACTATTTGGTGGTCGTCGCCGAGATTGCACTGCTGCCGATGGCTTTCCATCTAGGCTGGTATGCCCTGATATTTTCCGCTTTGAATGCGGCTATCCTGTTTGTGCGCATCCCGGCTGAGAACATTGCTCTTGGCATTGCGCGTCCGAGGCCAGTCGGTCGCGCATTATGACCGACAACGAACCGGTCCGGGTCCAATTCGCAACATGGGTAGGCTTTGCTGCGATGTGCCTCGGCATGTTCATGGCTGTGCTGGACGTGCAGATTGTCGCGACTGCGCTGCCAGCAATCCGCTCAGCTCTTGGCATCGGCGACGATCGGATGAGTTGGGTGCAGACCGCCTATCTAATCAGCGAGGTGATAGCGATCCCGCTGACCGGATTTCTGACACGCGCCTTGGGGGTGCGTATCCTGTTTTCGGCGGGCGTCGGCGTCTTTACAGTTGCCTCGATCGGCTGTGCGGCAAGCCACGGATTCGAGACCCTGATCGCCTGGCGGATATTGCAGGGCTTTTCCGGCGGAATGCTTATCCCGCTCGTATTCTCCGCTGTTTTCCTACTGTTCCCCATACATCTCCAGGGGATTGCGACAATGATCGCTGGAATGCTGGCGGTCCTCGCACCGAGCGTCGGCCCGGTAGCTGGCGGTTGGATTACACAGACGACCTCTTGGCATTGGCTGTTTCTGGTCAATGTGACTCCCGGCATCATCGCCTGTGCGTTGGGCATGACGATGCTGGCGAAAAAAAACTTAGACCGATCGCTGCTACGCACTCTGGATGTCCTGGGTCTGGCTCTTATGGCGACCTGCCTGGCCTCTTTGGAGATCGGGCTGAAGGAGGCGCCTACCCTCGGCTGGCTCCAAGGACCTACCCCGCTCCTGCTGGTCCTCAGTCTGGGAGCAGGCGTTACCCTGGGAGCCCGCGTGCTAAGACAGCGATCGCCAGTCCTGAACCTGCACCTCTTCCGCGAGCGGAGCTTTGCCCTCGGCTGCGCACTGAGCTTCATCTTTGGCATGGGACTATACGGCTCGGTTTATCTGATGCCCGTCTTTCTGTCTTTCGTACGCGATCACGGCTCGCTGACCATCGGGCTCATCATGCTCGTCACTGGCATCACGCAAATGGCGACATCGCCTGTCGCCGTCTGGTTAGAGGCGCGCACCTCCGCGAAAGTTCTATCCATGTTTGGGTTCGCGGTTTTTGGCTCGGGCCTGGCGATGAGTGCTTTCTCTACGACCGGGACAGACTCCGATGGCATGTTTTGGCCACAGGTCATCCGTGGATCCGCCATCATGCTATGCCTGTTGCCTCCTACCCGGCTGGCGCTTGGTGACATTTCACCAGAAAATCTCCCTGACGCCAGCGCCTTATTCAATCTCATGCGCAATCTTGGCGGGGCCATCGGCCTGGCGTTGATCGACACGGTCATTTGGGGACGATCTCCAACGATTGCGAAAAACCTTGGCAAGGATCTCCTGGCAGGCGACAGCAAGATTGCGACGCTCATCGGTCTGCCACCCGGATTCGTGACTGGCCCCGTTTCAAAGCATATCGACCCCGCCGTCGAAGCCATCGTGCAGCCGCTTATCCAAAAGGCGGCGCTCACCCAAGCCATTAATGAGGCGTGGGCCATGCTGGCTTGTGCCATGATCTTGGCGTTTACCCTTGCCTTACTTGTGCCGGCGACACGGCGGCCGACACAACCTCAGGCAGCGACGGCGTAAACAGTAAGCCTATCTCCGATCCAAATACAGGATCGCAGATCGAGATCCCGCGCGGGCTGGGTGTACCCGCGGAACGCGACGGGAGCCCGGTTTAAGCTACACGCAGCGCCTCGCATGATGGTTTAGGCCCGCTCCCTGATGCTAAAAGCTGATCGAGCTGCGCACGCCTACCAGGAACGCATCGTTGACAGCTTGCTTTCCCGTTTTATCAGGAACATTTCCGCCGGGATGAACAACATACTGAATGTCGGGTTGAATTGACCACCAAGGCGAGACCGCGACGAAGTAATTCAGTTCAAAAACCGTCTCGGCATCCCTAATCGGATAGCCGGCTGAACCAGCGGATGTATCCCTATCCAGGCCGGCCGCCCTGGCGCTAATGCGAGAATGACTTACAGCCATGGTCAGTGTGTCGTCCTTCCGATTTTCGAAGAGACCCTCGATAGCGATACCGGCATCCACCCCCCATGATACACGGTTGCGGTCGGAAGGTGCCACCTGCCCCCGCAGGAACGCACTGACACTCATCTGACTAGAAGTGAAAAACGTATTGTCCACCAGGCCATATAACGCCCAATCGCCTCGGTGCGTAAGAGGTTCAACCACGCTGGGATTTGCCAACGATACAACGTTGCCGACACCGTCGCGGCCGAACCGCTGGTCTGCAAATGTGCCCGTATGGTACCAACCGCCGATCTTAAGGGCGATGGCGGGACCACCGGCCCCGTCTTCCTGGTTGATCTCGTAGCCTAGTTCCCCCATCAGCAGCACACCGCCGCTAGTGCTGAATGTGGTTCCATGCCGGTTACAAACCTGCGGGTCGTCCTGGCAATCGTTCCCAGCTGGATTCCCACTGAATACCCCGGCACGAAGAACGACATCCGGCTGCAAATAGAACACCGCCAGGGCGCCTGGGGTGGCGAGCGGATATGCGGGGCCGCCGCTCGTCATATCTGCCCCGTTTAGAACCGGCCAGCCAAAAGCTCCATTCAGCAAGTTGCCTGCTGACTTCATTACCGAAAAGTCTTCATCGGCTGACAATTGGCCTATCCGAAACAAGTTTTTATTGGGAAACTCCTGCTGAACCCAGGCCGTAAAAAGACGTGTGGTGGGCAACGCATCGATGTTGCTAGGGTCTCCAAGGCTTCCAACGCTGTCAGCCGCGTTCCTTTGGTTCACATCGTGGATCTGATAGACCGTCACATGCGCTGACCCGCCTCGCCAGTGCGTAAGCTTGTCGAAATCGAAGTCCGCCGAAGCTTCCAGACGGCCTTCGTAAGTCGTTTGACGCTCGAGTCCGCCTCGCAAATTCACTATCATTTCGCTTGCGTAGTCCAGTGTAAGCGTGATCCCACGATCGGTGAGCGCTGTTCGTGCACCGGACCAGTCGCCGGTCAAATTGCCCCACTCCCAAATGGAATGCGGCGTCGCATCCGCAGCGAGTGTTGGAAATGTCAGCATCGCAAAAACTGCGATTCCGCAAATGCCGCTCCCACATTGAGACTTGAGTCGAGCCATGCGCGACGGCCTATTAGTTCTCATGCGGGGTGCCATTCCGAAAACGACTAAGTCCCCGAAGCGAGATCATGCATTGCGATCCAGCATTGCAATTGACTTCATCATCCCGTTGCAGCCGAATCAGCCGCTGATGCGTCGACATCCCTTAAGCCCGCACTACTAAATTAGCGACAAAGTCCTGTCGTACGCAAGCGCTGCATACATGTGCTTCTGGCGGTGGCCATAGTTTGAACGCCTGCAGCGCTCGCATTGCGAGTCCTTCTTCGGACTCCTGTTCCCCTTAGCATCTAATCCATTAGAATAAATGCGTTCCAGCACGGCTTCCGCAGCCCTGGCTCGTTGAATAGCGCAACCTACAATGTCGCGACCTCCCAAGCTTGCGGGTTTATCAGCGACCCTGTCCCAGACGGCCCACTTTCCGTTTGGCTCCCGCTCACAGTAGAAGCGAGGTTCCGTGTTCTGCAAAACGACTCCCCATTCCATGAAATCTCCTTCAGGATGCTTGCACACCCTCTCAGCACCCCGACTTACATTCTGCTTGCAACTGACATCCATGGACTTGCGCTAAATCAAACTGCGCGTAGCGAAGCCACTCTCAGACTGGCGGGTGTGACAAGCGAAACTGCTCCGTCACGAGCCTGGTCAGTAGAGAAAGATGTCTGACTTTGTTCTAAGAAAAAGTCTGTAAAATCAACGCCATTGACCCGACTTTCAAGCCTACCGAATCTCAGTTCCGGACGACGGGGACGTTTGACACAGCGCGGCGGAAAGAAGCAGGATAGCTGATAGAGTCGACATCGCATAATGATGTCACTATATACCGGCGGCTTCGACCACGTACCTTTGGTTGCGTGCCACGAAGCAGCAGCAGGTGTGCTACAAGTTGTGATACCTATTGTGATACAAATCGGCTATCGCCACCAGGAAAAAGATAGTAAAAACAGTAGCATACGGTCTAGATTGATCCCAGCCAACGGTACCACTCTATCAAACAATCAGTACGTGCTCCTTGAACCCTTCCCTTCCTTCGGCTTTGTGGACCTCGGGCAAGATCGGCTTGCCGGGCGAAGCCGACTCGGTTCGAATGCGGGCATGCATCCTTTGCCGGGTGCGGACGTTTACGATTACCAACCGGCATAGCCGCCAGGGAAAAGCAGTATGAGTGAACATGCGATCGAGTTTTTGCGCGGGTGGATTGGTGAAAAGGTCCACTGCCAGCACTCGCCGGTGAAGATCGAGAAGCAGGCCGAGACCCTGGCCAAGGAATGCGCCGCCAAGGCGGCCGAGGTCGGCATCCCGCTGGAGGATATCCAGGAAGAAGTCGGCGACATCCAGGAGCTGATCGCCTCGCGGCTCGAAGAGGCGGCCGAGGCCGACCAGAGCAACGCAAATTCGGGCAAGCCCGCCGAATAAATGTCAGGCCCGGCCGCCAGAGCCGGGCCCCCATCTATCCAAACCGATTTTTCAGCCAGGCCTTCGGCAGCGCCGGCACGAAATTGCCGTCGCGCCCGCTCATATCCTCATTGGCGACCATCGCATTGAGGATCGCCTCTTCCACACCCTGCACCACCGCATCGAAGAACGGGTCGATATCGACATCCGGGATGTAAGCGGCGCTGGCCGTCTGTCCTGATGGAGCAAGTGCTGCTTGCGGGTTGGCGGTGGTGAAGGCGAGGAAAATGTCGCCCGAACTGTGGTAGCCGAAGCCGCCGGTCATGGCGATGCCGAGCGGCACACGCCTTGCCAACCGCTTCATCTGATGCGGCAGGAAGGGCGCATCGGTGGCGACGATGGCGATGATCGAACCCTTCTCGGCGCGCGGCGTGCCTTCGCGCATCGCCGGTTCCACCAGATCAGGTCCGACGCGCGCGCCGCGCAGCGTGAAATTGTGCCGCTTGCCGAAATTCGCCTGCACGAACACACCGACCGTATGCCTGATGCCCTGCCATTCGACGATGCGCGACGCCGTGCCCGAGCCGGCCTTGAAGCCGAAGGCGATCATGCCGGTGCCGCCGCCGACGCTGCCTTCCTCGATGGTTCCGCCGGTGGCACCGTCGAGCGCGGCTTCGACATGTTCGAAGCCGACATGATGGCCGTTGATGTCGTTGAGGAAGCCGTCATAGGTTTCCGCCGCCACCGGCAGCCCCCAACCACTGTCGAGTGCCGCCGGCAGCACGCGTTGCATCCAGCGCAGCGTGCCGTCGCGGGTGACGCCGCAGGAATGCGTGTTGGTGATGGTGACCGGCAGGTTGAAGGCGCCGACCTCCTCGATGATATGCGAGCCCGTAAGCTCGCCATTGCCGTTCTGGCTGAACACGCCGGCAAACACCGGCGTGGCGAGCTCCGCTAACGGTCGCGGCAGGATGGCGGTGACGCCGGTGCGCACCGGTCCTGTGCCGACATCGAGCGGACCATCGCCTGAGATCAGCGTCGCATAGCCGACGCTCACACCGGGCACGTCGGTAATGGCATTAAAGCGGCCTGGCGTGCCTTCAAAGGCAATGCCGAACGCACGGGCGCGCGGCTTGCCGGTCGGCGTTTGAAGATGCGGGTCGTGTCCGGCCATGCCGTCCTCCAGAGCAATTCCAGGAAAAGTGCGAGCGGTTTTCCCGGAGAAAGTGCGCAGCACTTTCCCTTGGAAAGTGCGTCAAGACAAAGAGATAGAGCGCTTCACCGTTTCCGTGAAACGGTGAAGCGCTCTAGAAAAGCGAGCCCTGATTGCCTGGTTCTGTTGGCTTGCTGGCGGGCTTCGGGGAGGTAGGCTTGGCGGAGAGTGGAGCCGCAGCGGGCTTGGCAACTGCCTCCGGCTGCCCCGTGCCGCCGGTCGCAACCGCATTCGTGGTGCCGTCGGCGAACTCGATTTGCAGCGATGCGCCCGGCTCGACATCCGCCGCTAGCTTGATCACTGCGCCTTCAGCGTCCTTGACCAGCGCGAAGCCACGCGCCAGCACCGCCTTGTGCGACAGCGTCGCCAGCAGCCGGTCAGCCTGGGTCAATTGTCCGCGCAGCCGGTCGAGCCGTCGCGAAACCGCATGATCCTGGCGGCGCGTCAGTGCTGCCAGCGCGTCCGCCTGCAATTTCTGCCGCCTGGCGATCGGCGCCGGCGACAGCCGCTTTGCTGTGCGCGAAAACCGGGTGCGCCGTTCGCGCACGATGCCGAAAAATGCTGCTTGCGCCCGCGCCAGGTCGCGTCCGGTCAGCGTGCGTGCCTCGTTGATGCGTCGCGACAGGGTGGCCGGCGTCAGCCGCTGTCCCTGAAGCTTGGTCCGCTTGCGCTCGATGCTGACCGACAGCGCCCGGCCGAGCCGGCTGGTCGCCTCGTCCAGGCGCCGGCGCGGCAGCGCCAGCAACTGGTCGGGCGAGGGGAGCGCGCGGGCGGCCGCGCGCGAGGCCTGCCGTTTGCGTTCGAAATTGCGCAAGACCGCCGCCTTGAGCCGTGCGCCAAAACTGGCGAGCGTCGCTTCGAGATCCGCCTTCACCGGCACCGCGATCTCCGCTGCGCCCGTCGGCGTTGGCGCCCGCATATCGGCGACGAGATCGATCAGCGTCCAGTCGGTCTCGTGGCCGACGGCCGAAATCACCGGAATGCGCGAGGCGGCAACCGCACGCGCCAGACCTTCGTCGTTGAACCCCCAGAGGTCTTCTAGGCTGCCGCCGCCGCGCGCCACGATTAGAAGGTCGGGCTGGGCAATGGCGCCATCCCAGGCCAGCGCGTTGAAGCCGTTGACGGCGGCCGTCACTTCCGCGCCTGCCGTCTCGCCCTGGACTCTCACCGGCCAGACCAGCACATGCAGTGGAAAGCGGTCCTTGATGCGGTGAATGATGTCGCGGATGACCGATCCGGTAGGGGAGGTGACGACGCCGATGGTGCACGGCATGAACGGCAGTCGCCGCTTGCGACCGGCGTCGAACAACCCTTCAGCCTGCAGCCGTCGCTTGCGCTCTTCCAAAAGCGCCATCAGCGCACCGGCGCCGGCCGGCTCGAGATTATCGATGACGATCTGGTAGTTGGATTTGCCGGGATAGGTGGTGAGCTTGCCGGTGGCGATCACCTCCATCCCCTCTTCGGGGCGGAATTTCAGCCGGCTCATCGTGCCTTTCCAGACCACCGCATCGAGCCGCGCGCGGTCGTCCTTCAACGTGAAATAGGCATGGCCGGAAGAGTGCGGCCCGCGATAGCCGGAGATTTCGCCGCGCACCCGCACATGGCCGAAGACATCTTCGACCGTGCGCTTAAGCGCGCCGGAAATCTCGCTCACCGTATATTCGGTGGCGTTTGTGCGTGATTCGGATTCTGCGTCGCTCATGGTTCGATTGGGGAGCGGTTATCGGCCTGCGTCAAGGCGGCGCTCAATCGTCGCCAATACAATAACGCGATCTTAAGCCCGATTTGCTTTGAGTGTAGGTCACTCAAATGGCCAAGGACGCATGAGCGCACGCCCGAACAGCAGCCCGTTGACGCACCAGGTCACGCTGACCGTGCTGATGCTCGCCGCCTTTGCTTTGGCGATGGTCGTCGGCTTTGGCATATACGCGACCGCGCAAGCCGATCATGTCTCGCTCGAACGGCAGAAGATCTTCCTCACCAATGGACTGAAGGATCAGATCGCGGCGGTCGCGCGCGAGCAGGAAAGCGTTACCGTCTGGGACGATTCCGTGATCAACACCAAGGCCGGCAATCAGACCTGGATAGAGGAAAATCTCAGCGTCTGGATGTACTCCTACTACGGTCACATCCGGGTCTACATACTCGACGCCGGAAACCATCCGGTCCACGCCATGCGGGAGGGCAAGGTGCTCGACCCGTCCGTCTATGGCGAGGACGAGCCCGCGATGCAGCCCACCATCGAAAAACTGCGCGGCATGATCAGCCAGCCACCGAAGGCTGATGCTTCCGGGGCGCCGGCGAAGATGATCGCCGAGGATCTGGTGTCGCTCGGTGGCAAGCCTGCAATCCTCAGCATCATGCCCCTGGTGCCCAGTTCGGATCGCGTCAGCCAGGCGCCGGGAAGCGAGTATCTGCATGTGTCGGTCGAGTTCCTCAACGATGCGGTTATCGCCAAGATTGCTGAAAAATACCTGCTGGATGGCGCTCATCTGCTGACGCTGTCGCAGCCGACCGGCTCTGCCGCCATTCCGCTGCTCGATTCGCGCGGCGTCATCCTCGGCTATATCGGCTGGGACCAGGAGCGCCCAGGCCTGACGCTGGTGCGCAAGGCCGGCCCGGCTCTGGCTCTGGCCACGCTGCTCGCGGCGAGCGTGCTCGCCTTCCTGCTCCGGCGTCTGCGCCGTGCATCATGGGCGCTGCAAACCAGCCAGGACCAGGCGCAATATCTCGCCTTCCACGACATGCTTACCGGCCTGCCCAATCGGGCACTGTTCGAGGACAGGCTGCGGCGTGCCTTGCTCAGTTCCGGCACCGATGCCGGCAAGGTGGCGCTGCTTTACCTCGACCTCGATCGTTTCAAGCATGTCAACGACACGCTTGGCCATCCGGCCGGCGACGAGCTCGTTCGCCAGACCGCCGCCAGGCTCCAGCATACGGTTCGCGACGTCGACACGGTGGCGAGGCTGGGTGGTGACGAATTTGCGGTGATCCTGCTCGATGTCCGCGACATCAGGAGCGCAGAAGACATTTCGGACCGGGTGCTGCAAAAATTGCAGGAGCCGTTCAAACTGATAGACGACCAGGTCTTTGTCGGCGCCAGCATCGGCATTGCCTTGTCGACGGGGCCAGATGCCGATGCCGACGACCTGCTGCGCAAGGCCGACATCGCACTTTACGAAGCCAAGAGGAACGGCCGCGGCCGTTACCAGGTCTTCGCCGGCGACATGGACGACCTTTTGCTGCGCAAGCGCAAGGTCGAGAGCGAGCTGCGCAATGCGCTGAACGGCGGCACCGGCATCAAGCTCGCCTACCAGCCGGTCTTTGCCAGCAACGGCAAGACCATTGTCGGCGCGGAGGCGCTGATCCGCTGGGCACACGACGTCCATGGCGCATTGCCGGCGGCGCAGTTTATCGCCATCGCCGAAGAACGCGGCATGATCGGCCAGCTCGGCAAATGGGTGTTGCTGGAAGCCTGCCGCTTCGCCGTCCGCACCGAATTGCCCTGGCTCGCCGTCAACGTGTCGCCGCTGCAATTGCGTGACGCCGGCTTTGCCGAAGAGGTTGCCTCGATCCTCGCCGAGACCGGGCTGGCTCCGGAGCGCCTGCAGCTCGAGATCACCGAAAACGTGCTTTTGGAAAACAGCGACGCGACCAGAACGACGCTCGCCAACCTGCGCCGGTCGGGCGTCGGCATCGTGCTCGACGATTTCGGCACCGGCTATTCGTCTCTGAGCTATCTGCGCCGCCATGCCATCGACAAGCTCAAGATCGATCGCTCCTTTGTGCGGCTCCTCGACGGCGACGGCAATTCGGGCGCCATCGTCAAGGCGCTGATCGATCTCGCCGGCGCCCTCAAGGTCGAGGTCACCGCCGAGGGCGTCGAGACCGAAGCGCAGAAGACGCTGCTGGTCGCCATGGGTTGCCAGCAACTGCAGGGCTATCTCCTGTCGTCGCCACTGGAGCCGGCGCAATTGCTGGCGTTGCCCGGCCTGTCGTCGGCCAACGCAACGACAGAGGAGGCCGCGTCGGCCTGATCCGCCTCACCAGCCCGGCAGGATCTGGTTCGGTTTGCTCCGCTTCATCTTGGCGAAGGCGAGTGCCGCGAAATCGAAGCTTCCCGTCTCTTCGCCGAGCGGCACGGAAATGTTGTCGAGGCTTTCCGAAATATGGCGCGCCAGCGCATCGACGATTTCGGGCCGCGAGGTCTGGCCGCGCATGATGCCGATGCGGCAGTCGGGCAGGACGCCGAAACCGTCGGCTTCGCCCAGCAGCACCCGCATGCCGGGCCGCAGCGCGCATTCAGGCAGCACCGAGATTGCGAGCCCCGACAGCACTGCGGCGGTGATGACGGTTGCCGAGAAGCTGGTGAACAGGATGCGATAGTCGCGGTTCTGCCGGTCGAGCACATCGACGGCGGCGCGCCGCCAGATGCAATTCGGCCGGCCGAAGGCCATTGGCAACACTTCCTGTTCATGCGTGGCATGGTTGGCCGAGGTTACCCACAAAAGTGGTTCGCGCCGCACCACTTCCGACTGGCCGCGCGTGTCGTTGTGCGTCACCAGCGCCAGATCGAGATTGCCGCGCTTGATGTGCTCGACCAGCCCCGGCGTCGGCTCGCAGATGACGGTCAGCTCGACGCGCGGGTTGGAGCGCGTGAAGCGCGCCATGATCTCGGGCAGGAAACGGTCGGCATAATCGTCGGGCGTGCCGATGCGGATGGTGCCTTCGAGCCGCCGGTCGTCGAAGGCGGCCAGCGTCTCGCGGTTGAGATAGAGCAGGCGGCGCGCATAGGAGAGCAGCTTGTCACCTTCCTCGGTCAGCCTGTTGGTGCGGCCGTCCTTTTCGAACAGCGGCTTGCCGATCCGCTCTTCAAGCCGGCGCATCTGCATCGACACCGCCGACTGGGTGCGCAGCACTTCCTCGGCGGCGCGGGTGAAGCTGCCGGTATCGGCAATCGAGATGAAGGTCTGCAACTGGTCGAGATCGAGTGGCGCTTTCATCGGGTCCAATCCATCACTAGCGTTGATGCTAAAGATTAGAAACATTCGTTGGATTAATCAATCGTGTCGTGGCAAATTCCCTGACATCCACATGAAGGCATGTGAATCGAGACCGGAACGGCGCTTCTCCCAAGCACTGTTTGCCCGGCTTCGTCCGCTCGACTCCGAAGGAGACTGACATGACCACGATCGATTTCGCCACCGAGACCTCGCGCATCACCTCGCGTCCGGCCGTTGCGACGCGCGTGGCCAACGTTCTTCTCAACGCCTACCAGGCCTGGAAAAATCGCCGCGCCTTCTATCGCCTTGGCGAGATGTCGGACGCCGAACTCGCCGATATCGGCCTGACGCGCGCCGACCTCCATGTCGCCATCGATGTGCCGTTCGGCGCCGATCCGACCGTGAAGCTGCGTGCGATCGCCAGTGATCGTGCCGATACGATCGAAAATCTTGCCCGCCAGGTAGCGTGATATCAGGCGCGCTGTTTCGGCTTCCGTGAACCTTTTCAGGCTCGCGGCAACCAAGGACTATCGCAGGCTCCCCACTCCCTGCCGGATCCCCGCCGGCCAGCCTGCACACTGGCCCGGTCCTCCCAGGACCGGGCTTTTCTTTTTTGCTCAGCCTCTGACTACCGCCGGTCCATGTCCCGCTTGAACTGGTCGAAGATCGTTTCCACGCCCTTCTGATACTCGTCGCGCTGCTGGGCGCCGGTCTCGAACATCTTGCCGAAAATATCGTCGAACGGGTTCCGTGGCCTGCCGCTTGGATTGGCCTGCGGTTGCGGCGCTTGGCGCTGCTTCGCCTGGGGCTGCTGTGGCGCCGGCTGCCCGCTTGGCTGGCCACTGGGCAGACCCAAGCCGCCGCCACCGCCTTGCCGCAGCATCTCTTCAAAAATCTTGCCCAGCGGGTTGTCGCCGTAAGGGCTCTGCGTTTGTTGCGGCTGCTGCGCCCGGCCTTGCGGCTGTTGTGCCGCGCCGCCACCGAACATATCCTGCAGCACCTTGCCGAGCGGATTGTCGCCATAGGGGTTGGGCGCTTGTTGCGGTTGGCTTTGTGGCTGTCGGGCGCCGCCGCCGAACATGTCCTGCAGCACTTTGCCCAACGGGTTCTCGCCGTAAGGATTGGGTGCCGGCTGCGGCGCCTGCTGTGCGCCGCCACCGGCCTGGCGCATCATCTGCTCGATGATTTCGCCGAGCGGATTGCTGCCACCGCCGAAGCCGCCGGCAGCCTGCATCTGGCCCCCCATCAACTGGTCTGTCGTCTGCTTGAACAGTCCGCCCATCACCATCGAGGCGATGGCCGGCAGCATCTGCTGCAGGATGTGCTGGCTGATGCCCGTCGCCTGCGCCGCCTGGCTCGCCACGGCACGCGACAGCTCTTTGGAGCCGAACAGGTGACCCAGAATGCCATTGCCCTCATTGACGCCTTGCGGCGAGAAAGCCCTGGTCGCGTCCTCGAAATATTTGGCGTGCTGGCCGCTTGCCATCGCCGTCATGAAAGCGCCGAGCCCGTAAGGGTCGGCGGTGTTGCGTTGCAGCCCTTGCGAGAAAGCCGGCAGCAATGCGGCGACCGCAGCCTGTGTCTGCTGCATCGAAAGCCCGTACTGCTGGGCAAGCGCCTGCATGCCGTTGCCGTTCTGGGCCTGCGCCAATATGTCGAACAAGGTGGGCATCGGTTTCTCCTCCGGGAAATCCTCGAAGAAGAGCCTAGTTGGTTTCAATGCTCGATTGAAGCGGCTTTTGCCGCAGCTCGAGCCGCGCCGTTAATAGGCATATTCCATGAACACCGGCTCGATCGAACCGCCCCAACGCGTGTGGTAGGCCGACAGCATTTCCTCGGCGCTGGTGGTGCCGCGCGCCACGACTTCGTCCAGCGTATTGAGGAACGAGGTCTCGTCATAGCCGTCGCGGTTTTTCTTACCGCGGTTCTTCAGGCCCATGCGCGAAATGACCATCACGTCGCGGGCGATGTCGCGCAGCGTCGTGTTGCGGAAGGGCGCCGAAATGCCTTGTTCCGGCACCGCATTGCGCATCGCCAGCGTTTCTTCATAGGTCCAGCTCGAGGTCAGCGCCTCGGCGGCGTCGAGAGCGGCCTCATCGTAAAGCAGTCCGACCCAGAAGGCCGGCAGCGCGCAGATGCGCCGCCACGGCCCGCCATCGGCGCCGCGCATTTCAAGGAAGCGCTTCAGCCGCACATCGGGAAACAAGGTCGACAGATGGTTCGCCCAGTCGCCCATCGTCGGCAGTCCGTCGGGCACTTCATTGCGCGCAGCACCCGCCATGAACTGGCGGAAGGTGACGTGCGTCATGTCGTGATAGTGGCCGTCGCGAATGACGAAATACATCGGCACGTCGAGCGCCCATTCGACATAATCGGCAAAGCCGAACTCGGGCGAGAAGCAGAATTCGAGCAGGCCAGAACGCTGGTTGTCGGTGTCGCGCCAGATATCGCCGCGCCAGCTCTGCAGCCCGTTCGGCCGGCTGTCGGTGAAGGGCGAGTTGGCAAACAGCGCCGTCGACAGCGGCTGCAGCTTCAACGACACCTGCATCTTGCGGCGCATGTCGGCTTCGCTCTCGAAGTCGAGGTTCACCTGGATGGTGCAGGTGCGGTACATCATGTCGAGACCCTTGCTGCCGACTTTGGGCATGTAGCGGGTCATGATCTCGTAGCGTGATTTCGGCATTTTCGGCGTCTCGGCCAGCGACCATTTTGGGCTGCCGCCGAGGCCGAGGAAACGGATGCCCATCGGCTCGGCAATCTCGCGCACCTGCGCCAGATGCGCATTGCCCTCGCGGCAGGTCTGGTGGATCGTCTCCAGCGGCGCGCCGGACAGTTCGAACTGGCCACCCGGCTCCAGCGAGATGGCGCCCTGTCCGGTCGGCTCGACCAGGCCGATGATGCGGCCGTCATCGATGATAGGATCCCAGCCGAGCTTGTGCTGCATGCCTTCGAGGATGGCGCGGATGCCGCGCTCGCCGCCATAGGGAACCGGCGCGTTGCCGTCGACATAGAACGGGAACTTCTCGTGCTCGGTGCCGATGCGCCACTTGTCACGAGGCTTGTTGCCTTCGGCCAGATGCTCGACCAGCTCGTCGAAGTCTTCGATCGGCCGGAAATCGGTTGTATCGCGCGCCATGGGCCCCCCTCTGCGGTTCTCGGAAGACCGCCGGCGCTAGATGGACGAAATGTCAGCAGCCGATCAAGCAAAAAATCCTGAGCCACAGGTCAACAGGAATTGAATGTGACTGCCTCGCCCGTCCCTTGCAATAGGCGAAGTCTCACCAGTCTCCGAGCGTTGCTTGCATCACGGCAAGCGCCGCAACCGCCGCCGTGTCGGCCCGCAGGATGCGTGGGCCGAGCGGGATGGCGGTGACGAAGGGAAGGGCCCGCAACATCTTGCGTTCGTCATCGGAAAAGCCGCCTTCCGGTCCGACCAGCAGCCCAAGCTTCTTTTCCCTGATCGCCTGCAATGCCGGCAGCGGATTGTTGGTCGAGGCGTCCTCGTCGCAGAAGATCAGCCGCCGTTCCTTGTCCCAGCCGGAGAGCAGGCGCTCGAATTTTTCCGCATCGCGCACCTCAGGCACCGCCAGAATGCCGCATTGCTCGGCCGCCTCGACGACATTGGCGCGCAGCCGATCGATGGAGGGTTTTGCCACTTGCGTGTGCTGGGTGATCACCGGCTGCAGGATGCCGGCGCCCATTTCCACCGCCTTTTGCACGAGATAGTCGAGCCGCCCCTGCTTCAGCGGCGCGAAGCAGTAGATCAGATCGGGCAGCGGCGGTTGTGGCCGCTGCTGGCTGAGCACATTCAGCCGCACCGCTTTCTTCGACTTGGCGGCGATCGCCGCCGACCATTCGCCATCGCGGCCGTTGAAGACAAGGATTTCGGCGCCTTCGCCAAGTCGCAGCACATGCATCAAATAATGGCTCTGCTGCTGGCCGGCATCGAATTCGATGCCTACCGCGAGATCGTCCGGCACGAACAGCCGCTGCATCTTGTAATTGGCGCGCATCGCCGAGGAATGGTCGAGGCGGTTCCCGGCGTCAAGCCTTGGCGGAAGGATGCCACACAGGTTCAAAGCCCTGCCGCAACACCGAAACGGTTGTCGCCGGTGTCAGCAGGTGAACCTGTCGACCGGCAAAGCTCGCAAACCCTACCGCACTACCGTAACCCGCGAACGACCAACGCAGTGTCTTGCCGCCGCGCAACGCATAGGCGGTGCCGGCATCCGCGATCATCGCTCCGTCCGGCAATCCGGCCAAATCTTCCGCCTTGATCGCCGGTGGCTTGCCGCCCGAAGCCAGCCGCTCCTTGTGCAGACGCTTGTCGACCATTGGCGCCCGCGGCTCGGTCACACCGAAAGCCTTGCCGAAACGGCCGACAAAATCCGTGGCTCGCTCACGCCGGCAATAGAAACAGGGCCGGTGCCCGGCGGCCAGCGCCGTCACCTCGTCGAGAAAGAACAGCTCGGTCCAGCCGGCCTTGCCACCCGGCCGATTACGGCCCATCGGCTCGCGCCGCACATTGCCAAACTTGCAGACGCAGATGATCCACGCCTGAAGCGCCCAGCGCTTTTTCAGCAGCGTCTTGGTCTGCGGGTCGTGGATGATGCCGCGATTGCCGGTGAACAGGCCGCGTTCCGGCACGGCATGAATGGCGCCGAACGGATCGACCCGGTTTTGCAGTGGCATAGCTCTCTCCTGGAACGCGCATCTTGGCTGCAATGCTGGCGACATGATATCGCTCGTCGCGTCATTTCATGTCAGCAGGATTTCCGTATGCGAGTGCTGGTGGTCCAGAACTACGACAACACCGGTCTCGGCCAGGTCGGCGCGGCACTTGCCGAAGCCGGCGCCGATCTCGACCTGCGCCGACCCTACAAGGGCGATCCGCTGCCTGACGACGCGACCGGGCACGATGCCATGGTGATGCTGGGCGGCGGTCAGAACGCGCTGGCCGACGATGACTACCCCTATTTCCCGGCGCTGCTCGAACTGACCCGCGATTTCGCCGCCAAGGATCGCTCTGTGCTCGGTATCTGCTTGGGCAGCCAGCTGGTCGCCCGCACTTTCGGTGGCGAGAACAAGATCGGCGGCGCCTCGGAATTCGGCTGGCACAAGGTGTCGCTGACACCGGACGCCAAGACCGATCCGGTGCTTGGCGCACTGCCCCAGGATTTCCCCATCTTCGAATGGCACGACGACACCTTCGCACTGCCCGAAAATGCGGTGCGGCTAGCCGGCAACGATATTGCCGAGAACCAGGCATTCCGCATCGGCCGCGCCGTCTACGGCTTCCAGTTCCATTTCGAAGCCGACCGGCCGATGGTGAAGGACTGGAGCACATCCTTCGCACCGCTCATCGCCGAGCGCCATCCCGACTGGCATGACCGGCTCGATGGCGAAATGGCTAGCAACGGCGCGGACGCCGATGCCGCCGGCCTCGCCATTGCCCGCGCCTGGGTGGCGACGATCTGAACCCCGGTAGCCGCGCGGAAGCCAGCCGTTGCATAATTGGCACGCGGCGGTGAATCCGCCGGGGAAAACCTCTTTCATCCTTGGTTTGTGGCCGAACGCTAGCCTACAAGGCGCGCGCTCTGCATCGGCAATGCAACCGCGATGAACCTTCTGTGTGCTCCGCGCGACACACCGCCGATACAGAATCGACCTACAAGCGCGAAATCGTCGAAACTTTGAGACGAATTCTCCGTTTCAACGCATTGGTAACCGCCTCGTGCCCAGATGCAGGAAGCTCAACTAGAGATGACGTCCGTGAAAGCAGCGCTTCTGTCCTTTGTCATGCTGTCTGCCATCGTGCTGTGCGGTCTCGGCATTTATTCCGCCGATGCAGCCAACAACCATCAAGCCGTTGACGGCTACGGCGTCACCGCCGCGCTCCGTTAAAACGCTTTTCCCTGCACAGTCAGGATACGCTTGTCCGCGCCGTCTACGGCGAGCGCGGTGAGCATGCCGGACTGCCAGGCGAGCGTGTCGACATTGACGCGGTTGGGCATCACCTCGGCCTCCGGCACCGGCGTGTGGCCGTGCACGACCACTTTCGGGTAAAGCCCTGGATGGTTGTGGAAGATGTCGCGAATCCAGACCAGATCCTGCGGGTTCTGGCTCTCCAGTGGCACATCCGGCCTGATGCCGGCATGGCAGAAGAAGAAATCACCGAAGCTTACTGAAAACGTCAGCGACCGCAGGAAGTCGACATGGGCTTGCGGCACGGCCTTGACCAGCTCGGCGTGCCCCCGCTGCACCGCCTCTGCCTTGCCGAACCAGCGTGCGTCTCCAATCAGGTCAACGCCATAGGATTGTGCCGTCTGCACACCGCCATAGCGCATGAACAGCCCTTCCGGGTCGGGCACATCGAGAAAATCGAGGAAGCCGATATCGTGGTTGCCGGCCAGCATCAGGTTGCGCGGATCGCGCTTTTGCGCCTCGATCAGGAAATCGATGACGCCCTTGGAGTCTGGCCCGCGGTCGACATAGTCGCCGAGGTGAATGATCCGCCAGTCGGCGGTCGGCTTGTATTCGAGCTCGCTCTCGATCTGGTGGTGCATGGCTTCGAGCAGGTCGAGCCGGCCATGCACGTCGCCGATCGCATAAAGGCGCATGCCATCCGGCGCGCGCGCATCGAGGTAATAGATGCCGGTCTCGGTCAAGGCTGGCGTCGTCTCCGTGGTCCCAGTGAAGCTAGGGCCAATCGGTGAACAAGACCCTAGCGCCGCAACTGATCCTTGCCCACGTCGGTCACCAGGCGCTTGCCTAACAGCGCCAGCGTGATGTCCATCTCCTTGCGGATGATTTCCAGTGCCGTTGTCACGCCTTGCTTGCCCATGGCGCCGAGGCCGTAGAGGAAGGGACGGCCGATATAGGTGCCTTTGGCGCCGAGGCACAGCGCCTTCAGCACGTCCTGGCCCGAACGGATGCCGCCATCCATATGCACCTCGATCCTGTCGCCGACGGCATCGGCGATTTCTTCCAGCGCCATGATCGACGACGACGCCCCGTCGAGTTGGCGCCCGCCATGGTTGGAGACGACGATAGCGTCGGCGCCGGTCTTGACCGCCATCAGCGCGTCCTCCTTGTCGAGAATGCCTTTCAGGATCAGCTTGCCGCCCCAGCGCTCCTTGATCCAGGCGACATCTTTCCACGACAGCTGCGGGTCGAACTGCTCATTCGTCCATGACCCCAGCGAGGAGACGTCGCCGACGCCCTTGGCATGGCCGACAATGTTGCGGAAGGTGCGGCGCGGGGTAGCCGCAATGCCCATCAGCCAGCGCGGCCGCATGGCGATGTTTACAATGTTGGCCAGCGTCATCTTGGGCGGCGCCGACAGTCCGTTGCGGATATCCTTGTGGCGTTGTCCCAGGATCTGCAGGTCGAGCGTCAGTACCAGTGCGGAGCATTTCGCCGCCTTCGCCCGGTCGATCAAATTGAGCACGAAATCCTTGTCGCGCAGCACGTAGAGCTGGAACCAGAACGGCTTCTTCGTCACCGAGGCGACATCCTCGATCGAGCAGATGCTCATCGTCGACAGCGTGAACGGCACGCCGAATCCTTCCGCCGCCTGCGCCGCCAGCATCTCGCCATCGGCATGCTGCATGCCGGTCAGGCCGGTCGGGGCGAGTGCCACCGGCATTGCCACCTTCTCGCCGATCATGGTCGATTCCAGCGAGCGATTGCTCATGTCGACCAGCACGCGCTGGCGGAACTTGATCTTGCCGAAATCCTCCTCGTTGGCGCGGTAGGTGCTTTCGGTCCAGGCGCCGGAATCGGCATAGTCGAAGAACATCTTCGGCACCCGCCGGCGCGCCAGATCCTTGAGGTCGGCAATGGTGAGGATGTCGCTCATGGTGGTCCCTAACCTGTTGTTTTCGTGCCGTTGCCGGCGTCGGAGCGCTGTTTGAGCCTGAGCCGCGACACGCGCTGCCAGTCGCCGCTGCGCTCGGCCTCGAGCATCGAGCGCTCGACATAGGAGATGTGGTCCATCGCCGCCTGCCGGGCGGCAGCGGGATCGCCGGCCTTGATTGCCTTGTAGATCGCGCGGTGCTGGGCCAGCAGCGCCTCACGCGCGCCGGGCACGCTGAACACCAGCAGCCGGTTTTGGAACACGCCTTCCGACAACAGCCGGTAGCAGGAGCGCAGCGTGTGCAACAGGATGATGTTGTGCGCGCACTCGCAGACCGCGTGATGGAACTCGACGTCGATCTCCGCCTCGTCGTCGAAATCGCCGGTGCGGTGCGCCTCGTCCATGCGCGCCATGATGCGGTCGAGCAGCGCGATGTCGTCTGCTGTGGCACGCCGCGCCGCATATTCGGCGGCGACGCCTTCGATCTCGCGGCGATATTCCAGATAGTCCGTCACCGCCTTGCGGTGCATGGAGATCAGGTCGGTCACCGGCTTGGTGAACAGCTGCCCGATGACATCGGCGACATGGGTGCCGCCGCCGGCTTTGGTGCTCAAAAGCCCGCGCCCCTCCAGCGCCTTCAGCGCGTCGCGCAGGATCGGCCGCGACACGTCGAACTGGCGCGCCAGTTCGCGTTCGCCTGGCAGCCGGTCGCCGGTGCGCAGCACACCTTCCAGGATCAGGCTTTCGATCTGCTGCACCACCTCGTCGGCGGTGCGCGAATGCTCGATCCTGGAGAAAATATCGCTCAAAGGGGCGCCTGGGAAATCTTGCCTGGAGCATGATGCCGAAAAGTGTGAAGCGGTTTTCGGGACGACATCATGCTCTGCTTCTTGTCGTGCAGATTAAAGCCGGTGTCGCCAACTGGTCAAATTATTTATCCAATTCGCCCCACACAGTCGCTTTCCGTGCGGTGCCGGCGAAATCGCTTCGGCTAAACTTTGCTGTTTACGCGCCTCATCGATTGTCTCAAGAGGACGCGACAACACGAAGGGTCGAGAACAGGGGGACCAGCCGTGTCGGACGAGACGTCCAATCTCGAATTCCAGCCGCGCGCCCAAGGCAGCGTGATGGGCTTTCCCGCGCATGAGGGACGGCCCGGCGCGCTTGGCGAGGTTCATGCCCGGCCGCATCCGCTGATCGAGAAGCCGCGTGTGCTGGTGCAGCTTGCTTTCATGACCGAAGGCGGCTCCGGCGTTGACATGGCCGTGCTCTCGGAATTGTCGCGGCGCCTCGGCATCGCCGCGCCCGACCGTCACGCCCGCCACCACGCCATGAAGTGGGGCAAGGGCACGCTGCGCTGGGAGCGGCACACCGAATTCTCGACCTATCTGTGGGAAGGGCCGCTTGCCGAAAACGGCAGGGCGCAGGAGGATTCTCCCTTCGGCAATGGATTTTCGCCGCCTGGAACGGTCATTTCCGGCATCCGCCTCGACATCCGCAAATGGACGCAGGCGAGCGAGAAGCTGATCGCCAGCTTCGACCCGACGAGCCTGTGCTATTCGCTGGTCGAGCGCGGCAACGCGGCCATCGTCACTGATTTTCGCCAGGACGGCGACGGCATGACCCGCATCCTGGTTCTGGACCGCGGCCTGACGCCGGCCCGCACCGGCGCGCTGTCGCAGCGCCTGATCGACGTCGAAACTTATCGCACGCTTGCCATGCTCGGCTTGCCGCTGGCGCTGACGCTGTCCGGCCGCGCCCGCCGCATCGAGGACAGGCTGGCGCAGACGACGCTGGAGATGAAGGTCGCCGAGACGCGCGACAGCCAGACGCTGCTCGCCGATTTGACCGAGCTTGCCGCCGAACTGGAAGCCGATGCCGCCTCCAGCCTGTATCGCTTCGGCGCCAGCCGCGCCTATGACGGCATCGTTGTCGAGCGGCTGGAAGCGCTGGAGGAAGAGGCAGTGCCCGGCTACGACACATGGGGCGGCTTCCTGCAGCGCCGCGTAGCACCCGCCATGCGCACCTGCCGCTCGGTCGAGGAGCGCCAGGCCAATCTGTCGCGAAAACTCACCCGCGCCACGACGCTGCTGCGCACCTGGGTCGATGTCGAGGTCGAAAAGCAGAACCGCGATTTGCTGGCCTCGATGAACAACCGCGCCCGGCTGCAACTGCGCCTGCAGCAGACGGTGGAAGGTCTCTCGGTTGCCGCGGTGTCCTACTATGTCGTCGGCCTGATCTCCTATCTCGCCAAGGGCGCCTCGATCTTCGGCCATGCCTTTGCGCCGGAGTTGGTCACTGCCGCGTCGGTGCCGGTTGCCATCCTGCTGGTCTGGTGGGGTGTGCGGCGTGTGCGGCGCATGCATTCCGAGCCGGCGAAACATCCGGGAGAATAATTCCCCCCCTTGAGGGGGAGATGTCGCCGAAGGCGACAGAGGGGGTCGTCTCGCGTGAAGCACCAGCCTCGTTCTCGAGACGGAAGACGACGTCGGCGCTTCACGTGCACGGACCCCCTCTGACCGCTTCGCGGCCATCTCCCCTTCAAGGGGGGAGAGCGCCAGCGGCAGATTGCCGCTGCGGAAGCTCGCCGCTGGACCTTGCCGCGCGCTCGACCAAAGCAGGATTTGCAACAAGCGCCGACGGCTGGTAAAAGATTTTTACCAGTCACGCGGAGGACGTTGCCGATGTCCGGCCTTGTCATGCCCAAGCCAGACGACGCCACGATGCGCCGGCGCACAGAGATCGTTGCCGACATGCGCATCATCGTGCCTGGCGAGGGCGTCGTCGACGCCACCAACGAAATGCGTGCCTTCGAAAGCGACGGCCTCACCGCCTACCGGCAATTGCCGCTGGTCGTGGTGCTACCGGAAACGGTGGCGCAGGTGTCGCGGGTGCTGAAATACTGCAACGACCGCAACATTCGCGTCGTGCCGCGAGGCTCCGGCACCTCACTGTCCGGCGGCGCGCTGCCGCTCGAAGATGCGGTGCTGCTGGTCATGAGCCGCTTCAACCGCATCCTTGCGATCGACTATCCCGACCGCGTTGTCGTCGCTCAGCCCGGCGTCACCAATCTCGGCATCACCACCGCCGTCGAGCAGGAGGGGTTTTACTACGCCCCTGATCCATCCTCCCAGATCGCCTGCTCGATCGGCGGCAATGTTGCGGAGAATTCCGGCGGCGTGCACTGCCTGAAATACGGCCTCACCGCCAACAATGTGCTCGGCATCGAGATGGTGCTGATGAACGGCGAGGTGGTGCGCCTCGGCGGCAATCATCTGGACTCGGAAGGCTACGACCTGCTGGGCGTCATGACCGGCTCCGAAGGCTTGCTCGGCGTCGTCACCGAAGTCACCGTGCGCATCCTGAAAAAGCCGGAGACGGCACGCGCGCTGCTGATCGGTTTTCCCACGAGCGAGCAGGGCGGCCAGTGCGTCGCTGACATTATCGGCGCCGGCATCATTCCCGGCGGCATGGAGATGATGGACCGCCCGGCAATCCATGCGGCGGAGGATTTCGTCCATGCCGGCTATCCCCTTGATGTCGAGGCGCTGCTGATCGTCGAACTCGACGGGCCGGGCGTCGAGGTCGATCACCTGATCGGTCTCGTCGAGGCGATCGCCTACAAGAACGGCTCCACCACCTGCCGCATCTCGCAGTCCGAACAGGAGCGGCTGAGTTTCTGGGCCGGCCGCAAGGCGGCTTTCCCCGCTGTCGGCCGTATCTCGCCCGACTATTACTGCATGGATGGCACCATCCCGCGCAAGGAGCTGCCGAAGGTGCTCGCCGGCATGCGTGAACTGTCGGAGAAATACGGGCTCGGCGTCGCCAATGTCTTCCATGCCGGCGACGGCAATCTGCACCCGCTGATCCTCTATGATGCCAATGTGCCGGGCGAACTCGACAAGGCGGAAAGCTTTGGCGCCGACATATTGCGGCTTTGCGTCAAGGTCGGCGGCGTCTTGACCGGCGAGCACGGCGTCGGCGTCGAGAAGCGTGACCTGATGCCGGAGATGTTCAACCAGATCGACCTCGACCAGCAAATGCGCGTCAAATGCGCCTTCGATCCCAATCATCTGCTCAACCCGGGAAAAGTGTTTCCACAACTGCGCAGATGCGCGGAATTGGGGCGCATGCATGTGCATCGCGGGCAGGTGGCATTTCCGGATATTCCGAGGTTTTGATGGGGACGTCTCAAAACTTGGGTTCCTCGCCCCCGCAAAGCGGGGGAGAGGTGGCTCGGGCGAAGCCCGAGACGGAGAGGGGGACGCCCGATGCGCCGAGCCGCCGGTCGCCTGAAAAGATCGCCCGTGCGAGCGAGCTTCGCCACGGCGACAATCAAGCCGAGGCGACCCTCTGGAACGAACTGAAAGCCAAGAGACTGGGCGGACATAAGTTCGTGCGCCAGATGCCGATCGGTCCGTATTTCGCGGATTTTGCTTGTCGAAACCAAAAGCTGATCGTGGAGTTGGACGGCAGTCAGCACGCTGAAAGCAGTTATGACAGGCGACGCGATGAGTTCATGCGAGGCCAAGGTTTCTCCGTGCTGCGATTCTGGAATTACGATGGGCTGAAGAACACGAGGAGTGTTTGCGAAACCATCCTCGCAGCGCTGGAAGGACGGATTGCTGAAGACGTAGTTGCTGCCGACCTCAGGTTTGTTTTCGCCGCCAGGAAAACGGGAGATAGCGCTCTATGATGGCCCCCTCTCCGTCTCAGGCTTCGCCCGAGCCACCTCTCCCCCGCTTTGCGGGGGCGAGGAACCGGAGTTTACGATGACCACCTTCACTCCCACCTCGTCCACCGAAGCCCTCTCCATCGTGCAATGGGCCGCGGCAGAGGAGACGCCGTTGGAAACCGTCGGCCACGGCTCCAAGCGCGGCATTGGCCGGCCACAGCAGAGCGAGCACACGCTCGACCTCTCGCAACTCACGGGCGTGACCCTCTACGAGCCGGCTGAACTGGTGCTGTCGGCCAAGGCCGGCACGCCGCTTTCCGAGATCGAAACCCTGCTCGCTGAAAACGGCCAGCAGCTCGCCTTCGAGCCGATGGATTATGGCCCGCTGCTCGGCGGCAAGCCCGGCAGGGGCACGATCGGCGGTGTGCTCGCCGCGAACCTGTCCGGCCCGCGCCGGCTGAAGGCGGGTGCCGCGCGTGACCACATCCTCGGTATCAACGCCGTTGCCGGTCGCGGCGAGGCGTTCAAGTCCGGTGGCCGCGTCGTCAAGAACGTCACCGGCTACGATTTGTCGAAACTGATGGCCAACAGCTGGGGCACGCTCGCCGTGTTCACCGACGTCACCTTCAAGGTGCTGCCGGCGGCCGAGGTCGAAGTCACGCTTGCCGTGCGCGGCCTGCTCGATGATGCAGCAGCTGCCGCCATGGCGCTGGCGCTCGGCTCGAGCGCCGAAGCGTCGAGCGCTGCCCATCTGCCCGAGCGCATCGCTGCGCGCGTTGCCGGCGGCAGTCTCGGCGCTGACGCCGCGACGCTGCTGCGTGTCGAAGGCTTTGGCCCTTCGGTCGCCTATCGTATCGAGGCGCTGAAGACCCTGTTGAAAAACGCCGGCCCGTTGCAGGAGATTGCGGGCGAAGCCTCATATGCAGTCTGGCGCGACGTCAGGGATTGCGCGCCATTCGCCGATGGCACTGAAAAGCCGGTATGGCGCGTCTCCATGGCGCCGTCCCAGGCCCACCAGATGGTCCTGACGCTGCGCATGCAGATCGGTGTCAGCGCCTTCTACGACTGGCAGGGCGGGCTGGTCTGGCTGCGCATGGAGGAGGGCGATCCCGAGGCCGGCCTGCTGCGCGGGCTGATCCGAAAACATGGCGGCGGTCACGCGACGCTGGTGCGCGCTGCGCCCGCGCATCGCGCCGCCGTGCCGGTGTTCGAGCCGCAGGCGCCGCATCTGGCGGCCCTGTCGGCCAGGCTCAAGGCCGAGTTCGATCCCAAGGCCATCCTCAATCCCGGCCGCATGACCCAGAGCTAGATTATGCAGACCAATTTCTCCCTTGCCCAGCTAGCTGATCCCCACGTCGCGGAATCGGAAAAGATCCTGCGCAAATGCGTGCATTGCGGCTTCTGCACCGCCACCTGCCCGACCTATGTGACGCTCGGCAACGAACTGGATTCCCCGCGCGGGCGCATTTACCTGATCAAGGACATGCTGGAGAACGGCCGTCCGGCCGACAAGGAGATCGTCACCCATATCGACCGCTGCCTGTCCTGCCTGGCCTGCATGACGACCTGCCCGTCGGGCGTCAATTACATGCATCTGGTCGACCATGCCCGCGCCCATATCGAGGAGACCTACAGGCGGCCGCTGTTGGACCGGCTGACGCGCGCCATCCTGGCCTTCGTGCTGCCCTATCCCGCGCGCTTTCGCACCGCGCTGAAACTGGCGAGACTGGGCAAGCCGTTCATTGGCCTGTTCGAAAAACTGCCGGCCCTGAAGCCGCTCGGTGCGATGCTGAAGCTGGCGCCGGCCTCGATCCCGGCGGCCTCGCCAATGGCTTCTCCCGGCGTCCATGCCGGCAAGGGGGCGAAAAAAGGCCGCGTCGCCATCCTCACCGGTTGCGCCCAGTCGGTACTCGATCCCGCCATCAACGAGACGACGATCGCGCTGCTGACCAGGCTTGGCGTCGAGGTCGTGGTGCCGCAGGGCGAGGCCTGCTGCGGCGCGCTGGTCCATCATATGGGCCGCGAGGAAGCAGCGCTCGCTTCGGCGAAGCAGAATGTCGATGCCTGGACGCGTGCCATCGACCAGGGCGGGCTCGATGCGATTGTCATCACCGCATCGGGCTGCGGCACCACCATCAAGGATTACGGCTTCATGCTGCGCCTCGACCCGGCCTATGCCGACAAGGCTGCACGCGTGTCGTCGCTGGCCAAGGACATCACCGAATATCTCTCGTCCCTCGACCTGCCGGAGCCGGTGCGCAAGCCGGGCACCGTCGTCGCCTATCACTCGGCCTGCTCGATGCAGCACGGCCAGAAGATCACCCGCCAGCCGAAGGAGCTGCTGGCCAAGGCCGGCTTCGTCGTCCGCGAGCCGCGCGAGGGCCATCTGTGCTGCGGCTCCGCCGGTACCTATAACATCCTGCAGCCGGAGATTTCCGCAAAACTGCGCGACCGCAAGGTGAAAAACATCGAGGCGACCGGCGCCGAAATCGTCGCCACCGGCAACATCGGCTGCATCACCCAGATCGCGTCGGCCGCCAAGCTGCCGGTGGTGCATACGATCAAGCTACTCGACTGGGCCTATGGCGGCCCGAAGCCGGACGGCGTCTCCGAGGGAAGGCTGGTCGCTGCGGAGTGAGAAGACGATCGTAGGCGCCAGCCTCCTCATCCGGCCGCTTCGCGGCCACCTTCTCCCCGTCGGGCAGAAGAGGTTGGCGCTGGCGCCGAAAGTCTCCTCTCTCCAAGGGGAGAGGTCAGCCGAGCGAAGCGGAGGCTGGGTGAGTGGCTTGGCGCCGCCGTATCTTACTCCGCCGCCAGCCTGTCCACCACGCCATACGTCGCCTGGTAGCGTGCCCGCTGGCGGCTGAGCGCGACCATTGTGTTGCGCAGCAGGATCGCCACGGTGATCGGGCCGACGCCGCCCGGCACGGGTGTGATCCAGGACGCGACGTGCTTGACGCTCTCGGTGTCGACGTCGCCGACGATGCGGCTTTGCCCGTCCGGCCCGATCTCCGAATTGATGCCGATGTCGATGACCGCCGCACCGGGCTTGACCATATCGGCCTTGATCAGCCTCGGCTTGCCGACGGCGACGAACAGCGCGTCGGCCCGGCGCGCATGGGCGGCCACCGAGCGTGTCATGTGATGGCACACCGTCACCGTCGCGCCTTCGCTCATCAGCAGGAAGGCGATCGGCTTGCCGACGATCTCGGAATGGCCGACGACGACGACTTCGAGCCCCTTGAGGTCGAGGCCGGTTTCCTTAAGCAGCTCGACAGAGGCCGCCGCCGTGCAAGGCGCGAGATCGAGCTGGTTGTAGACGATGTTGCCGATCGAGGCCGGATGCATGCCTTCGACATCCTTCAGCGGGTGCACCGCCGCCTGCAGCGTCTTGATCGGGATGTGTGCAGGCACCGGCCGCTGGATGATGATGCCGGTGACGCGCGGATCGGCGTTGAGGCCATGGATTGCCGCCTCGAGTTCGCCGGCGGTTATATCGGCGGGGAACCGCCGCTCCTCGAAACCGATGCCGGCGAGCCCGGCCTTGGCGCGCTGGTTGCGCACATAGACATCGACCGCATCGGTATCGCCGACGGTGATCGACACCAGCTTGGGCGGAAAACCTTCGGCGGTAGCAATGGCAGCATCCTCGCGCACGGCGGCGATGATGCGCTGGGCGACCGGGCCGCCCCGGAGATAGCGGCTGTCGTCTGGCTGAGACATGGCTGGACCTTCGTAGCGAATTTGGCCGCCCCTATAGCAGGGGAAATGTGGCAAGGGCAGCGTGAAAGCGAACCGTCATCCCCCCGGCGCGACGTTCTGGCACAGCTTGGCCTAGGCGCAGCCGGTCCTACCTCAAAGAAAAAGGGCAGCGCGGTTTCCCGTGCTGCCCTTTCCTGACTGGCCGCATCCCCACACGGCCCGTCCCCCGTAAACCCTTGCCGATCCCTGAAGGTCTAGCCTTCCGGACCAGTTGATTCGCTAGCCGACTATATCACGACAACGGTCGTTCCAACATTGACCCTCTCGTAAAGGTCAACCACGTCCTCGTTGCGCATGCGGATGCAGCCGGACGACACCGCGCCGCCGATCGTCCAGGGCTGGTTGGTGCCGTGAATGCGATATTCCGTCGTGCCGAGATAGAGCGCGCGGGCGCCGAGCGGGTTCTCTTCGCCGCCGGCCAGATAAGTCGGCAGGTAGCGGCCCTTGGCGGCCTCGCGCTTGATCATCTCCGCCGGCGGGCGCCAGTCGGGCCAGACGCGCTTGTTGGTGATCTTGTGCGTGCCGGACCATTCGAAGCCCGGTTTGCCGGTGCCGACGCCATAGCGCCGCGCCTTGCCATTCTTCTCGACCAGGAACAGGAAATTCTGCGTCGTATCGATGACGATCGTGCCCGGCTTCTGCGGGCCGTCATAGGCGACTTCCTGTGGCAGATAGAGCGGGTTGATCTGCGGCTGCATCACCATGCGCTTGGCCGGAGCCTGCACCGAAGCGGTACGCACCCGGTCGGGCTGCGCCGGCTGTGCATAGCGAACGCGCGGCTGCTGGATCACTTGGCGGCTCTGCCGCACGATGCCGGGCGCGCGGCCAAGCTGCAGCACCCAGGGTGCCGAAAGGTCGGGGCTCACCATCACCGGCGGCCTGTCGGCATAGCGGTCGTTGGCGGCGGACGAGGTGACGCCGGCGGCCAGAATGGCCACGGCGCCGAGCACGGAACGCAAAAAGATCTTCATCGGAACGCACCTTGATCGTCGAACGGACGGAGGCGGAACTTGCCCCCGGTTGCGCGATCCTTGGCGTGAAGCCGCAACCGAAACATGAATCGGAATGCGTAAAATGCCGCTTTGTCAGTAAACCTTTTGGTGTGGTTACCGCCGCGTTCAGGAATCTGGTAAAGCCGCGGTAAATGCGCGACAGCGCGTTAACGAATGGGTCTTTGACTATGGAAAAAGGAAACACCGGCCTGGTCGCCGGCCCCGACGGCATCATGCGCTGCTTCTGGCACGGCAATCTGCCTGACTATCTGCACTACCACGACCATGAATGGGGCCGGCCGGTGGCCGACGACCGCAGGCTGTTCGAAAAGATCTGCCTCGAAGGTTTTCAGTCCGGCCTGTCCTGGCTGACCATCCTGCGCAAGCGCGAGAACTTTCGCGAGGCCTTTGCCGGGTTCGACTTCGACAAGGTCGCCGCCTTCACCGACGAGGATGTCGAGCGCCTGCTCGGCAATGCCGGCATTATCCGCCACCGTGGCAAGATCGTCTCGACCATCAACAACGCCAAGCGGGCGCGGGAAATGGTCGATGAGTTCGGCTCGCTGGCCGCATGGTTCTGGAAATTCGAGCCGGGCAAGGAGGAGCGACCCGAAATCGTCGACCTCGCCCATCTGCGCGCCAATCCGACCACGGCGGTCTCGGTCAGGATTTCGAAAGAATTGAAAAAGCGCGGCTGGAGTTTTGTCGGCCCGACGACGGTCTACGCCTTCATGCAGGCAATGGGCCTGGTCAACGACCACCTCGAAGGGTGTGTTTGCCGCAAGGAGGTCGAGAAGGACAGGAAGGCGTTCAAACGGCCGAAGTAGCGCTGTCCCCTACCTCCCCCTTGTGGGGAGGTCGCGCCGAAGGCGCGGGTGGGGGGTCCCTTGGCGCTGCCCCCACCCCGACGCTACGCGTCGACCCTCCCCACAAGGGGGAGGGTAAGCTCACACCCCACTCGCGCCCGTCAAAAACAACCCCGCGACAATCGCCGCCAGCGCTGCAAAGGCCGGATAGATCACCAGCAGCCCAGTCATCAGCGCCTCGCGCATCGTCGAGCCCTTGCGCTCGTCGGCAGTGACTTCAAACGGACCGAGGCTCGCCGTCACCGGCGCACGGCTCTCGGCCGGCCGCAGCCGCACTTCATGCAAGCCGTCGTCTGTGATATCGAACTTCCGTGCCGCGGTCATGGCGCCAACCCCTTGTTTCGGCGCGCTTATCGGCTCCGATTGTGTCGGCACGATGCCGCGCCGATGGCGGAATTGTTTCCTTTTTGGTGCGTTTTGTTTCGGAGTCGGATTCGCAGGTGGCTTTGACCGTTTGCGCTGCCCCTCATTGCCCTGCCGGGCATTTCTCCCCGTATAGTGACGGGGAGAAAGATTGCTTGCGCGCAAGGTTTCGCCAATCACCAGCGCAGCAGGAGGCGCGCCGGGTTGCGGTCGTCCCCTTCTCCCCGTCCCTATACGGGGAGAAGGTGCCGGCAGGCGGATGAGGGGCGGCGCAGCGTTGGCAAAATATCGAACCGTTCCAAGCGACTTCGCGGGCGGGGTTGCAAACCCTTGCCGCTCCCTGCTGCATCGGTTAGGACACGCGCGCCGTGGAAAGCGGTAATTTGACTGATCCACGCAACGCCACGAAACGCCGAGTACCCATCCCATGGCCGACAAATCGGAAAAGACGAAAGCGCGGCTGCCGCGCGGCTTTGCCGACCGCAGCGCCGACGATATCCGTGCCGTCGAGAAGATGATGGCGACGATCCGCTCGGTTTATGAGCTGTATGGTTTCGAACCGGCCGACCAGCCGCTGATCGAATACACCGATGCGCTGGGCAAATTCCTGCCCGACCAGGACCGGCCGAACGAAGGCGTGTTCTCGTTCCAGGACGATGACGAGCAATGGCTGTCGCTGCGCTACGACCTGACTGCGCCGACGGCGCGTTACGTCGCCGAGAATTTTGAGAGGCTGCCGAAGCCGTATCGCAGCTACCGCTCCGGTTGGGTGTTCCGCAACGAAAAGCCCGGCCCCGGCCGCTTCCGCCAGTTCATGCAGTTCGACGCCGACACCATCGGCACGCCGGGTGTTGCCGCCGACGCCGAAATGGCGATGATGATGGCCGACGTGATGGAAGCGCTCGGCATCAAACGCGGCGACTACGTCATCCGCGTCAACAATCGCAAGGTGCTCGACGGCGTGCTGGAGGCGATTGGGCTCGGCGGTGAGGAGAATGCAGGGCGCCGCCTGACCGTGCTGCGCGCGATCGACAAGCTGGACAAGCTCGGGCCGGAAGGCGTGAAGCTTCTGCTTGGTCCGGGTCGCTGGGATGGTGGCAAGGAAGGCGAGGGTGACTTTGCCAAGGGCGCTGGACTGAATGAGGTGCAAGCCGAGGCCGTCCTTCTCGCGACAGCGAGGGAACAGGCGCGCCAGGATTCTAATGTGGGTGCGAACGCGATCTATCAGGAAGGCGTTGGCGAACTGTCGACCATTGAAGCCTTGGTCAGGGCGGCCGGATATGGCGAAGATCGTATTGCCATGGACCGTTCCGTCGTTCGTGGCCTCGAATACTACACTGGCCCCGTCTTCGAGGCCGAGCTTCTGGCCGAGATCCCCAATGAGGACGGCCAGATCGTGCGCTTCGGCTCGGTCGGCGGCGGTGGGCGCTACGATGGCCTGGTCTCGCGCTTCCGTGGCGAGCCAGTGCCGGCGACCGGCTTTTCCATCGGCGTGTCCCGCCTGATGACGGCGCTGAAGAACCTCGGCAAGCTGGACACCACCGATGTCATCGCGCCGGTCGTCGTGCTGGTGATGGACAAGGACACCGAAAGCCTCGGCCGCTACCAGAAGATGGTCGCCGAACTGCGCGCTGCCGGCATCCGCTCCGAAATGTATCTCGGCGGTGCAGGCATGAAGGCGCAGCTGAAATACGCCGACCGCCGTGGCAGTCCGGTCGCAATCATCCAGGGCGGCGACGAGCGCGCCAAAGGCGAGCTGCAGATCAAAGACCTAATCGAAGGCGCCCGCATGTCAGCCGAGATTACCGACAACGCCGAATGGCGGGCAGCAAGGCCTGCACAGGTGACGGTGGCGGAGGGTGAACTGGTCGCCGAGGTGAAGAAGATACTCGCGGCGCAGGCCGAGGAACGAGCGAAATGATGAGCGCCGCGCTGTTCTTCCCTTCTCCCCTTGTGGGAGAAGGTGGATCGGCGCGGAGCGCCGAGACGGATGAGGGGTGTTCCAAGGAACGCCAACGCCTCATTCCGTCACGCACCCCTCATCCGACCGAGCTTCGCTGGGCCACCTTCTCCCACAAGGGGAGAAGGGAAGGGCGTGCCTCATGACCTCCCGCCCCACCATCGCAACCGAAATCACCAGCCTCTTCGCCACCCGCAACACCCATGCGGTGGAAGTGGCCGTGTTGCAGCCGGCCGATCCGTTCCTCGACATGGCCGGCGAGGATTTGCGCCGCCGCATCTTTCTCACCGAAAGCGAGACCGGTAAGACGCTGTGCCTGCGTCCCGAATTCACCATTCCCGTCTGCCTCGACCACATAGCCAGCCAGGCCGGCACGCCGCGCCGCTATTCCTACCTCGGCGAAGTGTTTCGCCAGCGCCGCGAGGGCGGCAATGAGTTTTTCCAGGCCGGCATCGAGGATCTCGGCGACCGCGATACGGCTGAGGCCGACGCCCGTTCGCTGGCCGATGCACATGCGCTGCTGCAGCTGGTGCTGCCGGCGCAGCCCCTGGCGATCACGCTCGGCGACCAGACCATCTTCGAGGCGGTGCTTGCGGCGCTCGGCCTGCCGCGCGGCTGGCGCATGCGGCTGGCACGCGCCTTCGGTTCCGCGCCGATGCTGCAGGCAGCGCTCGCCGACCTCGCCAACCCGCCGCGCAACGGCCAGCTTGACGGCGATGTCGCGGCCCTTGTGCTCGACGGCGATCTCGAAGCGCTGTCTGCCCACATTGCTGGTGGCATGGAAGAGGCGGGCCTTTTGGCGTCAGGCGGACGCGCGCCGGCGGACATTGCGCGGCGCCTGATCGAGAAGGCTGAACTGCGCAGCGTGCGGCTGTCGAACGAAGCCTTCGCGGCACTGAAGGATTTTCTCGCCATCGACGTGCCGCTCGACGGCGCGAGTGCTGCGCTCGAAAGCTTCGCCGCCTCTGCCGGGCTTTCGCTCGGCGCGGCACTCGAAAAGTTCGCCGCTCGCGCCAGGGCGATCGAGGCGCATGGCCTGCCGGCAAAGACAATCCGCTACGACGCCGCCTTTGGCCGTCCGCTGGATTACTACACCGGCATCGTCTTCGAGATCGCGGCGCAAGGTGGTGAGCGGCCGCTGGCCGGCGGCGGCCGTTACGACCGGCTGCTGACACTGCTTGGCGCGAAAACGCCGATCCCCGGCGTCGGCTTCTCCGTCTGGCTCGACCGCATCGAAGCGCTGCGGGGAGAGCCGCAATGATCACGCTGGCAATCCCGTCGAAAGGCCGGCTCAAGGAGCAGGCGCTGGAGGTGTTGGCCAAAGCCGGGCTTGCCGTCAGCCTGCCCGGCGACGAGCGCCAGTACCGCGCCCGCATCGATGGCGCTGAAGGCATCGAGGTGGCGTTCCTGTCGGCATCGGAAATTGCCGGCGAGATCGGGCAAGGCTCGGTCGATCTCGGCATCACCGGCGAAGATCTGCTGCGCGAAAACCTGGCAGATTGGGAAGCGCACACCGAGATCGTCGCCCGTCTCGGCTTCGGCCATGCCGATGTGGTCGTGGCCGTGCCCGGCATTTGGCTCGACGTCGACACCATGGCCGACCTCGACGATGTCGCCGCCGATTTTCGCCAGCGCCATGGCCGGCGGCTGAGGATCGCCACCAAATACTGGCGGCTGACGCAACAATTCTTCTCGCAAAAGCACGGCATCCAGGTCTACCGCATCGTCGAAAGCCTCGGCGCCACCGAAGGCGCGCCGGCGACGGGCCTTGCCGACGTCATCGTCGACATCACCACCACCGGCTCGACCTTGCGCGCCAACCATCTCAAGGTGCTGGCCGACGGCGTTGTGCTCAAGTCGCAGGCTTGTCTGGTGGCTTCGAAGAAGGTGCGTGCTGCGCCCGATGAGGCGCTGTTGCGCGATATCGCCGCGAAGATGAGCGCCCTCCCTCCCTCTTGAGGCGAGGGTGGACAGCCGCCGAAGGCGGCTGGACGGGTGGGCTCGCTACGGCAGTGCTCCATCTCTGGTCAAAGCCAGACAGAGGTCGAGGCAGTTGAGGCGACCCCACCCGCCTCGCTTCGCTCGGCACCCTCCCCTGGAGAGGGAGAGGGGTACCATCGACGGGATTTCCACCGCCCCATCAGGCTGATAGGTTCGGCCTATCCCGGGAGGAGACGGCGATGGCGATCAATCTCGACGAACTCAACAACGCCACCAATCTGCGCGAGCGCGGCAGGGCGTTCATCGCTCCGCTCGATGGCCGGGCGCATGTTTCGGGCGATCGTTCGGTGCCGCTGCTCAACAAGACAATCCCCGAGCTGTTTTCCGACACGGTCAGCAAATACGCCACGCAGGATGCTGCCGTCTTCGTCGGCCAGGACAAGCGCTTCACCTGGAGCGAACTGTCGGACACCGTCGACACGCTCGCCGCCGGCTTCTTGGCGCTTGGCCTCGAAAAGGGCGACCGCGTCGGCATCTGGTCGCCCAACCGCTGGGAATGGCTGGTGACGCAGTTCGCCACCGCCCGCATCGGCCTGATCCTGGTCAACATCAACCCGGCCTACCGGCTGACCGAACTCGAATATGCCCTCAACAAGGTCGGCTGCAAGGCGCTGGTGACGGCGGCCAGTTTCAAGACCTCCGACTATCTCGGCATGATCGAGACGTTGGCGCCGGAACTTGCCAAGGCCACCCCCGGCAAGCTCAAGGCGCAGAAATTGCCGACGCTGAAGATCGTCATCCGCATGGGCGACGACAACTCGCCCGGCATGTTCAATTTCGCCGATGTGCTGTCGATGGCCGGCCGCGACGAGCATGACAGCCTCGACCGCATCTCCGAGGGGTTGAAGCCCGGCGAGGCCATCAACATCCAGTTCACCTCAGGCACGACTGGCGCGCCCAAGGGCGCCACGCTGACCCACACTAACATCGTCAACAACGGCAATTTCGTCACCGCGGCCATCAAGCTCACTGTTGACGACCGGCTCTGCATTCCGGTTCCACTCTACCACTGCTTCGGCATGTCGATGGGCACGATGGGCTGTGTCACCAAGGGCGCGACCATGGTCTTCCCGGGCGAGGGCTTTGACTCCGGCGCAACGCTGAAGGCGGTGGCGCAGGAACGCTGCACCGGCCTCTACGGCGTGCCGACCATGTTCGTCGCCATGCTCGACCACGCCGACTTCGCCAGCTTCGATCTCTCCAGCCTGCGCACGGGCATCATGGCGGGTTCGCCATGCCCGATCGAGGTGATGAAGAAGGTGGTTTCGCTGATGCATATGGAAGAGGTGACCATCGCCTATGGCATGACAGAGACCAGTCCGGTCTCGTTCCAGAGCAGCGTCGATGACCCGCTGGAAAAGCGCGTCTCCACCGTCGGCCGCATCCACCCGCATGTCGAGGTCAAGGCCATCGACGCCGAGGGAGCCACCGTGGCCGTCGGCGCGCCGGGCGAGCTCTGCACGCGCGGCTACTCCGTGATGAAAGGCTATTGGGACGACGTGGAAAAGACCGCCGAGGCGATCGATAGCGACGGCTGGATGCACACCGGCGACCTCGCAACAATAGACGCCGAGGGCTATTGCAACATCGTCGGCCGGGTCAAGGACATGGTCATCCGTGGCGGCGAGAACGTCTACCCCCGCGAGGTCGAAGAATTCCTCTACCGCCATCCCAAGGTCAAGGAGGTGCAGGTCTTCGGAATTCCCGACGCCAAATATGGCGAGGAGCTGTGTGCCTGGATCGTGCTGAAACCCAACCAGATCGCCACCGAACAGGAGATCAAGAACTTCTGCGCCGGCCAGATCGCCCACTACAAAATCCCCCGCTACATCCGCTTCCGCACCGAACTGCCGATGACGGTGACGGGAAAACCGCAGAAGTTTCTGATGCGCGAGGCGATGGTGGAGGAGCTGGGGCTGGTGGTGCAGAAGACGGCGTAAAGCGGTTACTTAGCCGCAGTTCGCGCCGGTAGGCATCTTGCCTTACCGTACAGGCTTGGCCGGGTAGTCTCGTGTGGACGTGGCCACTAATTTGCGGCAGTGAGTTCGATCTGCTCGACCCCCGCCGCGATATTGATGCCAGTTTCGCCCTCGACTGCGAGTGGTTGAAGTGCAAAGGCTTTCTCAGTTCCACCAAGCAGGACATCGGCGCCAACTCCAAGGCCCGCGGCCGCTTCCGCATCGACGCCATCATATTTTCCGGTTAGCAGGCCATTGTCCTTTGCAGCCGAACCGCTCACGACGGCCCATATGAGATGGCCCTCCTTCACGTCGCCAAGTTCAATGCCGAATTCGTTGATGGAGCCGGTGTAATTTTCCTTCGTGCCGTCATTCTTGGTGAATACGCAGGTCATTGTCTGTTTGCGCGTAATGATTTCGCCGATGCCAGTCGAGGTGTCGCATTTCAGGATACCGACCTGGGCGTTCACCGCCCAGGCTGGCGCCGTCGGGACAAGCAGAAATGAAGCGCCCGCAAGAGCGAAGAGGCGGATGAGGGAGTGGAAAAGCATATCCGATTTTCCTTGGCTAAGTTGCGATGCGTCCGATAGCAGGCAAATCTCCTTAGTAGTCGTTGGAGGCGGCTCTCTTGCCGTGCCTAGCCGGCAAGCGTGGACGTGACCTCCCGCTTCCCTTTGCGCTCGGCGCGCCATTCCTCAAACCGCTGTAAGATCACGAAGAAGGCAGGCACGAAGAGAACAGCAAGGCAGGTGGAGGCGATCATGCCGGAGAAGACCGTGATGCCGATCGATTTGCGCGCACTGGCTCCGGCGCCTGTCGCCAACACCAGCGGCGCGACGCCGAGGATGAAGGCGAAGGACGTCATCAATATGGGGCGGAAGCGGGCGCGCGCGGCCTCGATCGCCGCCTCGACGATCGGTCTGCCGGCGGCGCGCAATTCGCGCGCGACCTCGACGATCAGAATGGCGTTCTTGGCCGACAGCGCAATCAGCAGGATCAGGCCGATCTGGACATAGAGGTTGTTATCGATACCGAGCCCGGTGAGGACCAGCACCGGGCCGACCAGCGAAAGCGGCGCGGCGAGCAATATCGAGATCGGCGCCAGCCAGCTCCCATACTGGCCCGCCAGCACCAGATAGACCAACAGCAGTGCCATGCCGAACACCAGGTAGATCTGGCTGCCAACGAGCTTTTCCTGGAAGGAGAGTGCAGTCCAGTCGTAGCCGGTCCCGGGCGGCAGCGTGTCGGCCGCGGCCGCTTCCATCAGCTTGATCGCATCACCTGATGAGAAACCCTGCGCCTGCACGCCAAGGACCGATGCGGAGGGATAGAGGTTATAGAGGCTGATCAGCGAGGGGCCGACGCTTGGCGTGACCGTCAGCACTGTGCCAAGCGGGATCATATCGCCGTTCTGGTTGCGCACCGTCAGGCGGCCGATGTCCTCGGGCGACAGTCGGAACTGAGAATCGCCCTGCACATAGATCTGGAAGACCCGCCCGAACTTGTTGAATTGGCTGACATAGGTGGAGCCTAGATAGCCGGCGAGCGTCTGAAACACCTGGTCGGTGGTCAGCCCGAGCATCTGTACCTTTTCGCGGTCGAACTCGACCTTGTATTGCGGGACGTTGGATCGGAACGTTGCCGATACACGCTGGATGCCGGACTGCGTCGCTGCTGCCCTGGTCAGCGCGCTGGTCGCACCCTGCAACTTCGCAAGGTCGAAACTGCCGTCACGCAACTCGACCTGCATGGTGAAGCCGGCGGCGTTGCCGATGCCCTGGATCGGCGGCGGTGGCAGCACCAGGACATTGCCGTCCGCCATGTCTGACAGGTTCTTGTTCAGCGTCGCATAAAGCGAGGCGAGATCCTCACCCTTGCCCCGCACGCTCCAGTCCTTGAGGATGATGTAGGCAACGCCGGCATTTGCTAAAGTCGAGTTGTTGTCGAGGGCCGATAAGCCGGCGATCGTCACCACCTGGTCTACGCCCGGCGTTGCCTTGGCGATCGTCGAAATCTGCTGCAGCGTCTCCTGCGTACGGCCGAGGGACGCGCCGTCAGGCAGTTGCACCGAAGCGAGCAGATAGCCTTGGTCCTCGATCGGAATGAAACCGGTGGCCACGCGCGACATGCCGTAGCCCGCCGCGCCAATGATGAGCAACGCGATTATGCCCATCACCGTGCTGTGGCGCACCATGGATCCGATCAGCTGGGCGTAGCCGTTTTCCGCGCGCTGATAGACGGCATTGAAGCCGCGGAAGAAGGCGTTTCGCTTGTCCAGCGGCACCGGCTGCCTCAGCCAGGTCGCGCACTGCGTGGGCTTCAGCGTTGCCGCGTTGATGGCGCTGATCAAGGCCGTTGCCGCAATCACCAGGGCGAATTGCGCATACATCTGCCCGGTAAGGCCTGGCAGGAAGGCGGCAGGCAGGAACACCGCCATCAACACAAGCGTGATGCCGATGATCGGCCCGAACAGCGCATTCATGGCCGCGACCGACGCATCGTGGCCGGACATGCCGCGCTCCATGTTGTGCGCGGCCCCCTCGACCACAACGATGGCGTCATCGACGACGATACCGATGGCAAGCACGATGGCGAACAGGGTCGACAGGTTGACGGTAAAGCCAAGCGCGAGCATCGCCGCGAAGGCCCCGATGATGGTCACCGGCACGGTCGTTGCCGGCACCAGCATCGCCCGCCAGTCCTGTAGGAAAAGCAGGATCACGATCAGCACCAGCACCGCGGCCTCAAGCAGCGTCTTGTAGACTTCGTCGATCGCTTGGCTGACGAAGATCGTGGTGTTGAACGGGATCGAGTAAGCAAGGCCTTGCGGGAACTCGCCAGACAGTTCCTTCATCCTGGCCTCGACTTTGCCGGCCACGTTGAGCGCGTTGGCGCCCGGCGACAGGAAGATGGCCAGGCCAGCCGCCTGCTGGCCATCGAGATTGAAGAATTGCCCATAGGTCTGGGCGCCGAGCTCGACCCGCCCGACGTCGCGCACGCGGGTCAGGTCGCCGCTGGCGCCGGTCTTGACGATCACCGCGCCGAACTGATCGGGGTCGTCAAGGCGGCTGGACACTTCGATCGTATATTGGAAGGACTGTCCGTCGGGCGCCGGCGGCGCGCCAACCTGGCCCGCGGTGACCTGCTCGCTTTGCTGCTGCAGGGCCTGGACGACGTCCTGGGTGGTAAGGCCGCGCACCTGCATCTTCTGCGGGTCGAGCCAGACGCGCATCGAATACTGCCCGGCGCCGAACACGTTCACGTTGCCGACACCTGGTATCCGGGAGAGCTCGTCCTTCAGCCGGATGGTTGCGTAGTTGGCGAGATAAAGGCTGTCGTATTGTTTGTCCGGCGACGTCAGCGTGACGATCTCGAGAATGGAGGTCGATTTCTTCTGGACGTTGACGCCCTGCACCTGCACTGCCTGCGGCAGCGATGCGAGCGCAGTGGACACCCGGTTCTGGACACGCACCTGCGCCTGGTCGAGGTCCGTGCCGATCTGGAAAGTGACGGTCAGATTGTAGCTGCCATCCGACGCGGAGAAGGACTGCATGTAGAGCATGCCCTCGACGCCGTTGACCTGCTGCTCGATCGGCAGCGCCACCGTGTCGATCACCGAGCGCGCGCTGGCGCCAGGATAGCGGGTGGTCACTGAAACGGTCGGCGGCACCACGTCGGGATATTGCGCCACCGGCAGGCCGAAGAGCGAGACCAGGCCGATGACGACCATGAGGATCGCGATTGCATTGGCCAGGACCGGCCGCTCGATGAAGAATTTGGAGATCATTGGGCAGCGCCGTCGGCCGCAGCCGCTTCCAGCGTTTTCACCTGCGGCTCGATCTTCTGGCCGGGCACCGCCGTCAGCAAGCCGGAGACCAGGACGCGGTCTTCCGCGGTGAGCCCCTTGCTGATCACGCGCAAGGCACCGACAAGCTGGCCGATCTCGACCGGACGCTCCTCGACGACGTCGTCCTTTCCTGCAACGAGCAGGTAGCGACCCCTCTGGTCGCTTCCGATCGCTCGGTCGGGAACCAGCAGCATGTCCGGTTCTTCGCCCAGCGGCACGCGCACCCGCACGAAGTAACCCGGAAGCAATGCCCGATCGTCGTTGGGCAGCACGGCGCGCACTGCGAGCGTGCCGGTGGTGGCCGTAACCTCAGGGGAGGCGTAGTCCAGCATTCCCTTGTGCGGATAGCCTGTCTCGTTCTGCAGGCCGACTTCGGCGGGTACCTTCTTGAGGTCCTGGCCGGTCAGGCCCCGTTTGGCCATGGCGGCGCGAATGCGCAGCACGTCCTGCTCCGAGATGTTGAAGTTGACATAGATTGGCGCGAGCTGGACGATGGTCGCCAGCGTCGTCGCGCTGCCGGCGCCAACCAGTTGCCCGATCGACACCTGGCGGGCGCCGACGATGCCGGCAAACGGCGCCTTGACCTCGGTGTAGCTCAAATTGAGCTGGGCCTGCTGGACGTCGACGGCGCTCTGCTTCTGCTTGGCGGCGTCGACATCCGCCGCGGCGGCGGACTGATCGAGGGTCGATTGCGAGATGATCTTCTGTGATAGCAGCTCCTGCTGCCGCTTGAGGTCGGCTCCGGACTGCTTGGCGGAGGCGTCGGCCGAACCCTGCCCGGCCTGGGCCTGTTCGAGTGCCAATTGGTAGGTATCCTGTTCGATCAGGAACAGCCGGGTACCAGCCTTGACCTCATCTCCGTCCTTGTAGTCGATTTCCTGGATGAAGCCGGAGACACGCGCAACGAGCGGCGTCGTATTCACCGCCGTGGCGCTGCCTGTGGCCTCGAGATAGGGGGTTACTGTCTGCTTGACCGGAAGCGCTACATCTATCTTGGGTGGTGGGGGCGGCGCGTAACTGTTTTCATTGCTGCAGGCGCACAATAAAATTGCTGCAAATGCGAATGAACCAGCCGTCGGCGCGGCTCTCCTCCATGAGAAAACCATTTTGCCCCTCTGAATACTTCGGTATATATATCGTATTGCTGTGAAATTGCGTGAACCTAGCTTTTTTTTGGGAGTTTGTCATGCGGATTGCGTTAAGCGTGCTTTTTCTGGCAGCTCAGTTGACGGCCAATGTCGCATTTGCGCAGACTGCGGCCGAGCGTGAAGCCTGCCAGTCTGACTACGAGAAATTCTGCAAGGGGGTGGAGCAGGGCGGAGGCCGCATCATCAAGTGCCTGAGCGATCATCTGAGTGACCTGACGCCGCAATGCCAGAAGGTCGTCAAGGAGAATACTCCCCAATAGGGCCACCAAGGCAATTCCAGCAAAAATGCGCAGTGATTTTGCCTCCGGAATGGCGATAGAGTGCTCTAGGGCTCGGCCTATCCGACGACTGAGCGGGATCAGCGAACGCTGGCCGGCAAAGGCCCGCTGATCTCGTGGAATGTTGGCTGGATGCTTGAAGACAGGCCTACGCAAACGCCCAAGGTTGCAACATCCAAGGCCCCATCGGGCGGTTTCGGGCGATCGGTGGTGTCTTGGGTGATGCCTTTGGGTGCCTTGGCAATGGCTCTCGCGGTGAGGGCCAGCGGCCTTTCGGTCGACCAAGGATCGCTGAACCTCAGAATCCTGGTTGGCGCGCTGTCGAGCGCGATCATGTTCACCACCATTTTCGTGGTGCTCGAGCATGCCGAGGCAGTCGCCCGGCGCGTGGGGGAGCCCTATGGAACCTTGGTGCTGACTTTTGCCGTGACGGCGATCGAAGTGTCGATCATCGTTTCTATGATGTTGCACGGAGAAAACAATCCGACGCTTGCGCGCGAGTCCGTTTTCTCGACAGTGATGATCACTTCAACCGGCGTCGTCGGCATCTGTCTCGCGCTTGGCGGCTGGCGCCACCGCAAGCAGGCAATCGTCCGGCAAGGAACCAGCGCCTATCTGGCGGTTCTGATCGCGCTGACCGTCATGACGCTTATTCTTCCGTCCTATACCCAGACCACGGGTCCCGGCACGTTTTCGGCAGCTCAACTTGGTTTTGTCAGTGCCCTTTCAGTACTGCTCTATGCAAGCTTCGTGTTCGCGCAGACTGTCCGGTACCGGGAAGACTTTGTCGAGGGACAAGAGCACCACGTTTCGGCGCGAATGGCCTCTGACGAGAACATCTTTGTCAGCGCTGTGCTGCTGGTGGCCGGGCTGATCGGAATTGTTATGCTTGCCGAGCAGGTCGCCGCAAGCGTTGAAGATACGCTCGTTGCCTACCAGGTGACCCAGGCCGACAGCATTGTCGGAGCAATGATTGCAGGGCTGGTGTTGATGCCGGAGGCCATTTCGGCAATTCGCGCTTCGCTCAACAATGAGTTGCAGCGCGGCTTGAATGTCGCGATGGGTTCAGCCTGCGCCACGATCGGCCTGACGATACCGGGAGTAGCAGCCGCCAGCCTGCTAACGGGGAGGGGTTTGACCCTGGGGCTGCCGGCGGCTGACGCGGTCCTCTTGGTCCTGGCGCTTTTCACATGCGCCGTAAGCTTCAGTACCGAAAGAACCACGTTCCTGACCGGCATGGTCCATATCGTGGTGTTTTTTACGTATGTGTTTCTGATCTTTGTGCCGTGAAATTGTTGCCGGCCACTGATGCAGGGTCGGGCTATGCCGGGGCTGCATCGATGATCTGGCCGCGCCTCAATGGAACGGAATCAATCGATCTGTTGAGGCTTTCGCTCGCTGATGTTACATTAGAGAGGCTGCAGGTTAAGGAGAGGGGAAACCTATGGTCAGACGCGGTTTGTTTGCGCGCACATTTGCCATTGGAGCTTTGTTCGCGATTTCGTCGATGGCAGGCGCCTCTGGATTCGGTCTAATCGCATCAGCGGAAGCAAAGACGGTCTTCATCCAGAAGACCACCATCTACATTACGACACTTCCAACGGGCTGCGTGAAGAGCACCTATAGCGGTGGGATCGTGGTCTGGAAGTGCGGCACGAAATACTACCAGCCCTACAAAAACAGGTACGTGCTCGTCTACATCAAATAGTCGGGACAGTATGGTGTGAGGCATAAAGCCTCTTACGGCCCTACGAGGCCTGCCAGGCTGACTACGAGAATTCTGCAAAGCCATGGAACAAGGCGGCGGGCGTATGATCATGCGCCTGAACGATCATCTGAACGACCAGACGCCGCAATGTCAGAAGGTCGTCAAGGACAACATGTGACCGGCCTATCAGTGAAGAATAGAGTCGCCTCCAACGCGCATCAAACCCCCAGCACCGCCGCATCCAGCCCGCGAATGATCTTCGCCAGTTCCACGCACTCGTCATGCCGCACCTTGTTGCGGCGCCACGCCAGGCAGATCGTGCGTTGCGGCATCGGCTCCTGGAACGGGACGATCTTCAAATCCTGGATGGCGCCGGCCGGACCTGCCGCCATTTCCGGGATCAGCGTGACGCCGAGCCCATGCGCCACCATCTGCAGCAACGTCGTCAGGCTGGTCGCGCCGTAGCTTGCCATCGCCACCGGCCGCACGCTGCCGCACAGCGCCAGCGCCTGTTCGCGCAGGCAGTGGCCTTCCTCCAAAAGCATCAGCCGCTCCAGCGCCGGGCTTTCCGGCGGCACCGGCGGCGAGGCGAAGGCGGGGTCGCCGGCCGGCACGGCGAGGAAGAAGCGGTCGGCGAACAGTTCTTCGGTGACCAGGCCCGGCTGGTCGAGCGGCAGCGCGGCGATGAAGGCATCGAGCCGTCCCGTCGCTGTGTCCTCGACCAGCGATGCGGTCACCGCTTCGCGCAGTTCGAGCTGCAAAGCGGGAAAATGCCGCTTCAGTTCCGGCAGCACATGTGGCAGCAGATAGGGCGCTACGGTCGGAATGATGCCCAGTCGGAAGCGCCCTTCCATCGCTGGGCGGCCGCGCCGCGCCGTCGTTTCGACCTCGCTGATATCGCGAAGGATGCGCTCGATGCGTGGCAGCAGCGCTTGCGCCTCTTCCGTCATCCGCACCGTCTTGCCGCCGCGCTCGAACAGCCGGCAGTTTAGCCTTTGCTCCATCTCGGCGATCTGCGCGGACAGCGCCGGCTGGCTGACGCCGGCCAGTTTTGCGGCGCGGCCGAAATGCAGCGTTTGCGCCAAAGCCTCGAAATATTGCATCTGCCGGACGGTGAGACCAATCATAAGAAAAACCTATCGCAACAAACAGGAAAGGCAATTTGTTTTTATCGAGAAGACGGCCTAGTCTGGAACCATTCCAGAGTGGCGCGGCTCCCGGCCGGCCCGGAAAACCAACACAGAAAATCAGCAATTCGGAGGCTAAGATGGACGCGAACACCGACGACAACAGCGCCGGCAAATGCCCGGTCGCGCATGGAACGTCCGGCAGGACCAATCGTGACTGGTGGCCGAACCAGCTCGACATCAGCGTTCTCCACCAGCAGTCGAACCTTTCCGACCCGATGGGCGAGACGTTCGACTATGCCGAGGAATTCAAAAGCCTCGACCTCGATGCGGTGATCAAGGACCTGCACAAGGTGATGACGGATTCGCAGGATTGGTGGCCGGCCGATTTCGGCCATTACGGCCCGCTGTTTATTCGCATGGCCTGGCACAGCGCCGGCACCTATCGTATCGGCGACGGCCGCGGTGGCGCCGGCGCCGGCCAGCAGCGTTTCGCGCCGTTGAACAGTTGGCCGGACAACGCCAATCTCGACAAGGCGCGCCGGCTGCTGTGGCCGATCAAGCAGAAATACGGCCGCAAGATTTCCTGGGCCGACCTGTTGATCCTCACCGGCAACGTCGCGCTGGAATCGATGGGCTTCAAGACTTTTGGTTTTGCCGGCGGCCGCGCCGATGTCTGGGAGCCTGAGCAGGACGTCAACTGGGGTTCGGAAACCAAGTGGCTCGACGACAAGCGCTATTCCGGCGACCGTGAGCTGCAAGGCCATCTTGGCGCCGTGCAGATGGGCCTGATCTACGTCAATCCGGAAGGCCCGAACGGCAAGCCCGATCCGCTGGCCTCGGCGCGCGATATCCGCGAGACCTTCGGGCGCATGGCGATGAACGACGAAGAGACGGTGGCGCTGATCGCCGGCGGCCACACTTTCGGCAAGACCCACGGCGCCGGCGATGCAGCCCTTGTCGGCGCCGAGCCGGAAGGCGCCGGCATCGAGGCGCAGGGCCTCGGCTGGTCAAGCAAGCATGCGTCAGGCATTGCCGGCGATGCGATCACGTCGGGCCTCGAAGTCACCTGGACGACGACGCCGACCAGATGGAGCAACAACTTCTTCGACAATCTGTTCAACTTCGAATGGGAGCTGACCAAGAGCCCCGCCGGCGCTCATCAGTGGACGCCGAAAGGCGGTTCCGGCGCCGTTACGGTGCCGGACGCCCACAATCCGGGCAAGCGTCATGCACCGGCGATGCTCACCACCGACCTCGCGCTGCGTGCCGATCCGGCCTACGAGAAGATCTCACGGCGTTTCCATCAGCATCCCGCTGAGTTCGCAGACGCCTTCGCCCGCGCCTGGTTCAAGCTCACCCATCGCGACATGGGACCGGTCGTTCGCTACCTCGGCCCGTTGGTGCCGAAGGAAGAGCTGATCTGGCAGGATCCGGTGCCGGCAGTCGACCATGAACTGGTCAGCGACCAGGATATCGCTTCCCTGAAGGCCAAGATCCTGGCTTCGGGCCTCACCGTTTCGCAGCTGGTTTCGACCGCCTGGGCCTCGGCCTCGACCTTCCGCAACTCCGACAAGCGTGGCGGCGCCAATGGTGCGCGCATCCGTCTGGCACCGCAGAAGGACTGGGAGGTCAACCAGCCGGCCGAACTGGCCAAGGTGCTGGCAAGGCTTGAGGCCATCCAGAAGGAGTTCAACGCAGGCGGCAAGAAGGTTTCGCTGGCCGACCTCATCGTGCTCGGCGGCGTCGCCGCGGTCGAGAAGGCGGCGACGGATGGCGGCAATGAGGTGAAGGTACCGTTCACGCCCGGTCGCACCGACGCCTCGCAGGAACAGACCGATGTTCATTCCTTCGCGGCACTCGAGCCGAAGGTCGATGGCTTCCGCAATTATGTCGGTGGCAAGCTGCCGATGTCGGTCGAAGCAATGCTGGTCGATCGGGCGCAACTGCTCAACCTGACGGCGCCGCAGATGACGGTGCTGGTCGCCGGCCTGCGCGTGCTCGGCGCCAATACGGGCGGCTCGAAGCATGGCGTGCTCACCGACAGGCCAGGCACGCTGACAAACGACTTCTTCGTCAACCTGCTGTCGATGAGCACCGTCTGGGATCCAGCCTCCGAACCGGGCTCGCATGAGGTCTACGAAGCGCGCGATCGCAAGACCAAGGCGGTCAAATGGACGGCTACCCGCGCCGACCTGATCTTCGGCTCGCATGCGCAGTTGCGCGCGCTGGCCGAGGTCTACGGGTCGGCGGATGCCGGGCCGAAATTCGTCGGCGATTTCGTCAAGGCTTGGACCAAGGTGATGAACGCCGACCGCTTCGACATCGTCGGCTGATCGCAGCCCTCCCAACAAAAAGGCGCGGGCCGAGGCCCGCGCCTTTTTGTTTATGCTTTCGAAAATCAGTCCTTTTCGAAGATGCGCGCCTTGGCGACGACGCCGGCAATGGCGCCGCCGATCAGCGGCGCGACGATGAACAGCCAGAGCTGGCTGAGCGCGGCGCCGCCGGTAAACAGCGCCGGGCCGATCGAACGTGCCGGATTGACAGAGGTGCCGGTCACCGGGATCATGGCGAAGTGCAGCCCTGCCAAGGTCAGGCCGATGACCAGCCCGGCGAACGCCGTCGAGTGCTTTTCCGCGGTGACGCCGAGGATGACGGTGACGAAGGTGAAGGTGCCGATCAGCTCCCACAGGAAGGCCGAGCTCATCCCCCATTTCGCCACGTCCCAGCCATTGGCGCCGAAGCCGGTGGTGTGTCCGCCGGTCTGGCCGGAAACGATGATCCACAGCGCCAGCGAGGCCAGGATGGCGCCGATGACCTGCGCGATCCAATAGGGGATCACATCCTTGGCCGGCAGCCGGCCGGCAAGGAAGACGCCGAGCGTGACGGCTGGATTGAGATGCGCGCCGGAAATCGGTCCGACCGCATAGGCCGCCGCTATCAGGCCGATGCCGAACGCCAGGCCGATGGCTTCCTGGCCGAGCGGCAGGTCGGCCAGAAAGCCGCCCGTCGCCACCGACGCCGTGCCGATGAACACCAACAAAAATGTCCCTAGAACTTCCGCAAGATACGTTTTCATTGCCCTCTCCTCGTATCGATCCGCGGGTTCGCGTTTTCTGCGCCGCGAATCATGGTGCAGAGAGTATTCCCAACGCAAAAGCTTGGAAAGCAGAGCAGTTGCGCCACAGGTCATGCTTGCGGCGGCCAGTTTCCAACATTAGAGACCCTGCATCTATTTGGGATTTGTTGTCGCCGGCGGGCGGGACATTTGCCGGCCGGGAAATTCGCCGACCGCGATCGGGGTGGTCTCGTTGCCGCGAATGCGAGCGGGGTTCAATCTCGATGTGAAAGGCTCTAAGAGCAAGCCGGGAAGCTTGATTGAATGGAATGATGGATGCGACTGGGTGGACGGCTGGCGGCAGCCATTGAAGTGCTGGAAGACATTGGCCGGCGCCACCGGCCGGTGGCCGATGCGCTGAAGGATTGGGGCCTGTCGCATCGCTTTGCCGGCGGTGGCGACCGCGCGGCGATCGGCAACATCGTCTACGACGCGCTTCGCCACAAGCGTTCGGCCGGCTGGCTGCTCGGTGAAGACACGCCGCGCGCCATCGGCTTCGGCGCGCTGCTCATCGAATGGGGCCAGACGGCGCAATCGCTCAACGATGCGCTCGACGGCGACAAATTCGCGCCGCCGCTGCTCAGTGCCGCCGAGTTGCAGGCGCTGGCCGAACGCCGGCCTGAAGACGCACCGGAGGCGGTGCGGGCAGACATTCCCGACTGGTGCTCGCCGCTGTTCGAGCGAGCCTTTGGCGCAGGCTGGGTCGAGGAGGGCGCAGCTCTGGCCACTCGTCCGCCGCTCGACATAAGGGTAAACACGCTGCAGGCCGACCGCGCCAAGGTGCTGGTGGAACTCGCCGACACCGGCGCCAAACCGGCCGCTATCGCGCTGCAAGGCATCCGCATTCCGCCCATCGACGGCGATGGCCGGCATCCCAATGTGCAGGCTGAGCCCGCCTTCCAGAAAGGCTGGTTCGAGGTCCAGGACGAGGGTTCGCAGATCGTTGCGGCGCTGGCCGGGGCGCAAGCCGGCATGCAGGTGCTCGACTTCTGCGCCGGCGCCGGCGGCAAGACGCTGGCCCTGTCAGCGGCGATGGCCAACAAAGGCCAGGTTTTCGCCCACGACGCCGAAAAGGCGCGGCTGGCGCCGATCTTCGACCGCATCCGCCGTTCGGAAAACCGCAACGTGCAGGTGGTCACCAAGCCGGCCGAACTTAGCCCCCTCGCGGGCCATATGGACATCGTGCTCGTCGATGCGCCCTGCACCGGCAGCGGTACCTGGCGGCGCCGTCCCGATGCCAAATGGCGGCTGACACAGAGACAGCTCGATGCCCGCAAGAACGAACAGTCGGCGATCCTTGATGCCGCTAAAACCTATGTCAAACCTGGTGGCCTCTTGGTCTACATCACCTGTTCGGTGTTCGACGACGAGAATGGCGAGCAGATCGCCACCTTCCGCGAGCGGCACAAGGGCTTTGCCCCGGTACATCATCGCGCGCTCTGGGACATCAGCTTCCCCGGCCATGCGGCGGCCGCGCGGATCGGCAAGACAAGCGACATCTCCCTGTCGCCGGCGCTGAGCGGCACTGACGGGTTCTATTTCTGCGCGCTGCGCCGGGCGGCCTGAGCCTGGCCGCAAATCGGCAGTCTTCAGCCGGCTCTCGTCCCTTGATGGCTGGCGGCGCTTTGCTGCAGTGCAGCAAAAGCATTTGCGCGGCGTTCAAGCCTCTGCAATAAGCTTTTGCAGATCAATCAGGGCGACAGCCATGGCAGCAAAGATCGTACCGGCTCCCGACTATGAGGATCGCGTCAGGGCGTCCTTCGCGCGCCAGCAGGCGATGGCGACGATCGGCGCCGAGCTGACGCTGGTGACGCCAGGCATCATCGAGATCGAGATGCCCTATTCGGCGGCACTCACCCAACAGCATGGTTTCCTGCACGCCGGCGTGATTTCGACGGCGTTGGACTCGGCCTGTGGCTATGCCGCGTTTTCGCTGATGCCGGAAAATTCTGGCGTGCTGACCATCGAGTTCAAGGTCAACCTCCTGGCGCCGGGCCGAGGCGAGCGTTTCCTGTTTCGCGGCTCGGTGACCAAACCCGGCCGCACCATCATCGTCGCCGACGGCCAGGCCTATGCCTTTGCCGCCGACGGCGAGGCCAAGCTGATCGCCACCATGACCGGGACGATGATGACGGTGGTCGGGCGTGATGGGATTGCAGGCTGATGGCCAAAATTACGCGCATTGGCGGCAAGGATGTCCTCTTCGTCATGGCCGCGCAGGCCGAGTACGGTCCGCATCTGCAGAAACTGTTCACGCCGCTGATGACGGGCGTTGGCCCGGTCGAGGCAGGCGTGCGCCTCGGCGCCGAACTGTCCTGGCTGAAATCCGAGAAGACGCTGCCCGATCTCGTCGTTTCGCTCGGCTCCGCCGGCAGCCGCACGCTGGAGCAGACGGAAATTTACCAGGCCGTCTCGGTCAGCTATCGCGACATCGACGCCTCCCCCTTAGGGTTCGAGAAGGGCGCAACGCCGTTTCTCGACCTGCCGCTGACCGTGCCGCTGCCGTTCCGGATTCCCGACATCAAGGAGGCCAGCCTGTCGACCGGCGGCGCCATCATCACCGGCGGCGCCTATGACGCAATCGCCGCCGATATGGTCGACATGGAGACCTTCGCTTGCCTGCGCGCCTGCCATCTCTTCGACATCCCGCTGATCGGCCTGCGCGGCATTTCCGACGGCGCGGCTGATCTCAGGCATGTCGGTGGCTGGACTGAATATCTGCATGTCATCGACGAGAAGCTGGCGGATGCTGTCATGCGCCTCGAACAGGCCATCGGGTCCGGCCTGCTGTGCAAGGAACAGCCTGAAGACGAGCCGTCGCCGCTCTGAAAGTCGGGTTACACAACCCATTGCGCCGACTCGTTTCTTTCTCTAAAGGCTCGCCATGACGACAGCCAATCATCCCGATACAGTCCTGATTGTCGATTTCGGCAGCCAGTTTACGCAGCTCATCGCCCGCCGCATCCGCGAGGCCGGCGTGTTTTCCGAGATCGTGCCGTTCCAATCGGCCGAAGCTGCCTTCAAGCGCATAAATCCCAAAGCCGTGATCCTGTCTGGCGGTCCCGCCTCGACATCGGACATAGGCAGCCCGCGCGCGCCGCAGATCGTCTTCGACGCCGGCGTGCCGGTGCTCGGCATCTGTTACGGCCAGATGGCGCTCTGCGTGCAGATGGGCGGCGTTGCCGAAAGCTCAAACCATCGCGAATTCGGCCGCGCCTTCGTCGAGATCGAGAAGGACAGCCCGCTGTTCGAGGGCCTGTGGGCGCCCGGTCAGCGCCACCAGGTGTGGATGAGCCATGGCGACCGCGTCATCTCGCTGCCGAAGGGGTTCGAAGTCTTCGGCAAGTCGGAAGGCTCGCCCTTCGCCATCTTCGGCAATGTCGCGCGCAAGATGTACGGCATCATGTTCCACCCCGAAGTGGTGCATACGCCGGATGGCGCCAGGCTGCTCAGGAACTTCGTCCACAACATTGCCGGCATCGAAGGCGACTGGACGATGCGCGCCTATCGCGAGCATGCCGTCGAGACCATCCGCAAGCAGGTCGGCAAGGGCAAGGTCATCTGCGCGCTGTCGGGCGGTGTGGATTCTTCCGTCGCCGCGCTGTTGATCCACGAGGCGGTCGGCGACCAGCTCACCTGCATCCTCGTCGACCATGGCCTGATGCGCAAGGACGAGGCCGCGGGCGTGGTGGCGATGTTCCGCCAGCACTACAATTTGCCGCTGATTCTGGTCGACGCTTCGGAAAAATTCATCTCGGCGCTGGAAGGCGAGTCCGACCCCGAGAAGAAGCGCAAGACCATCGGCCGACTCTTCATCGAAGTGTTCGAGGAAGAGGCCAAGAAATTAGGCGGTGCCGATTTCCTGGCGCAAGGCACACTCTATCCCGACGTCATCGAAAGCGTCTCCTTCACCGGCGGCCCGTCGGTGACCATCAAGTCGCACCACAATGTCGGCGGCCTGCCTGCGCGTATGAACATGCAGCTGGTCGAGCCGCTGCGCGAACTGTTCAAGGATGAGGTGAGGGCGCTCGGCAAGGAGCTCGGCCTGCCCGAAAGCTTTATCGGCCGCCATCCGTTCCCGGGTCCCGGCCTCGCCATCCGCTGCCCAGGCGGCATCACCCGCGAAAAGCTCGAAATCCTGCGCGAGGCCGACGCCATCTATCTCGACGAGATCCGCAAAGCCGGCCTCTACGACGCCATCTGGCAGGCTTTCGCCGTGCTTTTGCCGGTGCAGACCGTCGGCGTGATGGGCGACGGCCGCACCTACGAATTCGTCTGCGCGCTGCGCGCCGTCACCTCGGTCGACGGCATGACCGCCGATTTCTACCACTACGACATGGCTTTCCTCGGCGCCGCCGCCACCCGCATCATCAACGAGGTCAAGGGCATCAACCGTGTTGTTTACGACGTGACCTCGAAGCCGCCAGGGACGATCGAGTGGGAATGATTCAGGCCCACTCAAACGCCGCCGAACCTACGCCAATCTGCGACGTAACATACTGAAAACAAAGATAAATCCTTTCAGAGACAATCAGCGACAATTGGCACGCAGAGATTGGTTGTGACAGACCGACTGACGGGTCGCGTACATATTGCCCACCCGAAATTTTCTGAGTACCGTCACAGTCAATGAGGCTAGTGACGGTCCTTTTTTGCCCCATAAGGCATTGAAGAAAAAAGGAATTTTCTGCCGAGAAGCCTCAAAATTGTACTGACGGTACTTTTTCAGGAGGCAATAGGCATGCTGACGGATGCCGCCATTAAGGCGCTGAGACCAAAACTGAAAATCTACAAGGTTGCAGACCGTGACGGCATGTACATCAGGGTCATGCCCAGTGGCGCGATCTCGTTTCGGCTGGACTACAGGCTGAATGGACGCCGTGAAACGGTCTATCTAGGCAGATATGGCAGAGACGGCATCTCGCTCGCGTTGGCCCGGGAGAAGTGCCTCGACGCGAAGCGCGCTGTTCGCGAGGGACGATCACCGGCCATCGAGAAGCAGCGCGAGAAGCGCCGCTTGAAAGAGGCCAAGAGTTTTGGCGAGTTCGGGCAGAAGTGGCTCACCGCCGCGCCGATGGCCGACAGTACGCGCGCCATGCGGCGCTCCATCTTCGAGCGAGAGCTGCTTCCGGCCTGGCGCAATCGACTCCTGACGGAGATCACGCCGGAAGATCTAAGAGCCCACTGCGGCAGCATCGTCGAACGTGGTGCTCCGGCGACCGCTATCCACGTTAGAGATATCTTGAAGCAGATCTACGGCTTCGCCATCCTGCACGGGGAGAAGGTGTCCAATCCGGCTGATGAAGTTGGGCCGGCGTCGATTGCCACGTTCGTGCCAAAGGATCGCTCGCTCTCGCCCTCGGAAATTCGTGTGATGCTGAAGCAGCTCGAGCACATCCCCACACTTCCCACGATCCGTTTGGGAATGCGGCTTTATCTGCTCACTATGGTGCGTAAAAGCGAGCTGCAGGACGCGGTGTGGGACGAGGTCGATTTTGAAAATGCAGTCTGGACGATCCCGAAAGAACGCATGAAGCGATCGAAGGCGCATAACGTCTACCTGTCACGCCAAGTGCTCGACATCATGATTGCCCTGAAGACCTGTGCAGGGAATTCCAGATACCTTCTTCCATCGCGGTACGATGCGGATGCTCCGATGTCGCGCGCTACCTTTAACCGCGTCACCTACGCGGTCGTCGAGCGAGCGAAGTCCGAGGGACTGCCTCTGGAGCCGTTTACGGTTCATGACCTGCGGCGAACGGGCTCGACGCTGTTGAATGAACTTGGTTTCAACAGCGATTGGATCGAGAAATGCCTGGCACACGAAGACGGGCGCTCGTCGCGTGGTGTCTACAACAAGGCCGAATATGAGGTGCAACGCCGCCACATGATGCAGGAATGGTCGGATATCGTCGATGCCTGGGTCGGTGGCAAGAAACATGTGCCGACACTGATCCCGCCGTCGATGCCGATCCTGGTGCCCGATCCGGCGCTTTGATTCCATACAAGGGTTGTATGCGCATCACGGATGTTCTGGCCCGAGGTTCGCCGAGTCCGTTTTTCCTGCTACGCATTAATATGAAACTTTGTGGCGCCGGTATTATCGCTGGACGATGATATGGTGAGGCGGTTGGGGACTCACTACTGCCAGGCATTAGTAAGCCACTTTTGTGATACCTGTTAACGGTTCCCTGGCTCGCACCAGGACCTTCGGCTGCACTCCGGCGCCCCCACATCGTACACGAAAGTCGAACCACGTTTGCCGGATCTGTCCAGGCCGCCGACTGGCTTCTGCTACCTACCTAAACGCACAGCAAGCTCCGCACGTTTTTTGCTCCTGATCATTATCGCCATCATGCCGCCGGCGTGATCGTGCCGACGTCACCATCAGTGATCTTCGGAGGGTTGATGGCTATCACAGATGTCCCGAATCTCGGGTTAGCAGCTTTCGACGTTCGCGACCGCTCAATCTGGTTTCATGGACGCCCACCTGAAGCTCACTGGGGCGTTGGATTTGCCAGTGGAATTTGCGGCTCCATGCGTCCGTCGCAGCGGCAGATATGCCGGAACGGATTGATCATCGACACCGTGGCGATCGTCCCCCTATGCTTACGGTATTTGTGCCCGATCTCGCGCTCTGACCGGAGAGGTTTTCCGTAAACGCACATCAGGAGGACTTGCTCGGGGGATCGGAACTGCCCTGCGAGCCTGTAGCCAGGCTTCTACTTCGGCCAGATCCCAAACCACGCACCGAGAGGTGAGAGCGAAGCGTCGTGGAAATTGCCCGCGCTGTTCCATTTCATAGATTGTGCTGTCGGCCAGAGGTACGATTTCGCGTAACTCCTTGCGGCGGATCGTCCGCTTTGTTCCACTCTTTCCGGGACCAGTCATGGCGCCATTCCTCCATCGCTAAGGATTGAAGCTTATGGTCTTCAGGGATGGAAATGGCGAAAGCCGGCAAGCGTATGCAGGGCGGCCATTTCGTACATATCGGCCGGTGAAGGTTAGCTGTGGCCCGGATCGACAATGCGTCATGCGCGGCGGATCGCTTCCTGCTCTGCGTTCAAATTAGCGAGCAGAGTTTCATATGGCGCCCTTCGCCGGGGGCGGTCGGTCCCGCATCCCGCCTCGCGGCGGCGCTATGCTGATGCTCCTTCGGCCGCCCTGTTGAACCGGTCTCAGGGCCACGAACCTGCTCCAGCACCGAACTGACTTATTCCCGCTGACGGACATTTCGGTGCTTCCGCCTTGTACGCCCTTTTTTACGTTGGTCGGGAGAGCAGGGGCTCTCCCGACGGAGAGTCAGAGGAGGGGCGGGTTTTTCGCGACAGGTTGAAAGCGGAAGGGGAGGCCTTCGGCGCTCGTCGCGGAGAACCGCGATGTCTGTCGGGCCAATCGAATCCATCCCGTCGCCGACCGGTCGAACCTCTACGACGAGATCATTGGCAAGATAATTGCCGAGCTGGAAGCGGGTCGTTTTCCTTGGGTTCAGCCATGGGGGACGTCCGCGGCCAAAGCGTCAATTTAACTGCCGCGGAATGCCAGCACGCATCGCACGTACAGCGGGATCAACGTGCTTATCCTCTGGGGTGCCGTCGTCGAACGCGGGTTCCCAACACAGAGTGGATAACCTATCGACAGGCTCGGCGGGAACCTCCGCAGAGGCGAGAACGGAACAACGGTCGTTTATGCTGATCGTTTTGTCCCGGATCATGAGAAGAAGCGTGCTCGCGAGACCGGCGAGGATGCTCTTGCCATCCCGTTCCTCAAGCGCTTCACCGTTTTTGGCCGATCCAGCACTTGTCCTGCCCCTTGCCTGGATTGACGCGCACGTTGCGATGCTAGCCTCTTCTCGCCAGCGCAATCCTTGGCGGGCGTGGTCGCCAAGCTCGCGGTCATCCTTCGGGAGGCGACTGACAACACCGACCTTCGCGGATTTCCGCTGCCGCATCCGCTCGGCCTTGGCCGATCTGCGGCGCCTCACGCATGAAGCGATAGGCGACCAGCCTCCCGGCTGGCCGCCGGCGATCAGTCGATCGGCGCGCTGTTCGAGCAGTCCGCGTCATCGTTCGCCGCCGGGCGCGCCTTCAGCGCATGGAGCCAGGGCAACGATGAGGCCTATCGCGCCTGGACGGACGCATTCAAGACACTGGCAAGCCAGTAGGCATCGCAAAAATCTCCACTTGATCGCTCAGCGCCGAGATCTCTCCGCGTCCATTCGTCAATGACGGAATCCAAGGATTTCGTCCAACGCCGCGTCCCTCTATCAAATCCTTGAGAAGGGAAGGATGCGGATGAAGCCGGATACATCGCAGTGGCGTGACCCACAAGCATATGCGTTCGTCAAAGCCGCCGCCGCCGATGTGATCGCCTGGGAGTTCCTGCGACGCAATCCCCAGTATCAGCAGGACTTCGCCGCCTCCCATTCCGCCAAGGCGATGCGAGCGTTGCGCAAGAGCTGGGGTTTACAGTTTCGCAGCCAGGCCTGATCAGTCCGCCGTCGAGCAGCCAGTCTATTGGGCACCTCAGATCGATCCTGGGGTCGTGAACCTTGTCGAGGTTCCGCCGGATCTGCGAGCGCGAGAGGGCATCGCCTCCGACGTCTCGCTGGCCGCGGGCCGGCATGACGAGGTGGGCCTTCACATGCGCTCTTCGCCGGTCGGAACGCAACTGGCGCTTCTCGACGACGCGAAGCCAGGCGAACCCCTTGCCGCCATCATCCCGCTCGACGACATGGCGCACGACAGGCTCCAGGCGATCGAGCGGTTCATCCGCTCTATCCATAGGCAACACGTTCCCGACGCCCGCTTAACTACGGCCCAGCGCCGGCGCCTAGGCCACATGCTGCGATGCCTTGATGGCCGCGCCCAGCAGGCATCCCATTTTGAAGTCGCGACCGCCTTGTTCGGTCCGCGGCTGGTCAGCGCCGCCGACTGGCATGACTCCACTTTTCGCTACCAGACGTATCGCCTCATGCGCGACGGGCTGAGGATGGTCGATCGCGGCTATCGCCAATTGCTGCGCGCGCGAAGGCGCCATCTCTGACGAGTGCCGTCGGTCGCGTTGTTCACTTTCTTGCGCTGTCTCCAGCCCAACGCTTACTCTCAATCCTGAAGCGGATGGCGGCTTTGCGCCTCATGTCGGCCGTTGAGCAGACCCAGGCCGCATCCCAAAAGCAGACATCCGAGCGAACAGGCGTGGGGCACGTTAAAGCGGACATTTCGCTGCTGATCACGTTGTAACGGTCAGACCCTAGGCATGCCTATAGGCCGCAGTGTTCGCTTCTGGGCGGCAATGCGGAAAGGCGCGTTGGCCGCCCCATAGCCGCGATAGCCGCGACGCTCGACGATCTCGAAGAAGAAACCTTCGCTGTAGGTCTGGCTGTAGAGCTGGAAGTAGTCGCCGCCCTCATCGCGATCGAAGAGGATGTTTCGGTCTCGCAACCGGCTGGCGAATTCCGGTTCGAGCCCGAGGCGTGCTTCGAGATCGTCGTAATAGTTCGGGGAAATCTCCAACGCATTGAAGCCGAGCTCGGTCAGGCGGTCAGCGGTCTGGAAGATATCGCGGCAGGAGAAGGCCAGATGCTGCACGCCCGAGCCAAAGCTCTCAGCGATAAAACGGCCGGCCAGCGTCCTGCGGTTCTCCGCACCGTTCAAAGTAAGCCGAAGCCCGCCATCATCGCTCTCCACGACCTGGCTGCGCACGACGCCGGCCGGATCGATGACATCCACCATGGGCAATTTTGCCGTCCTGAAGATCGATGTGTAAAAAAGCAGCCAGGTCAGCATCTCTTCATAGTTCATTGATTGAGCGAGGTGGTCGATTGCCGTCAGCCCGGCATCGTCGCTGGCGTCGGTGACCTGATCGAATTCGATCTCCCAGACTTTTGCCAACTCGCTCTTGCCGTCGATGAAGTAGATCACCCCGCCGCCAACCCCACGTATTGCCGGTATCGCCAGTTCATCAGGACCATGGCGCTGTTCAAAGGGCTCGGCGCCCAATGCGCGAGCGCGGGCCACGGTTGCGGCCGCATCGTCGACCTTCAGGCCGAACGCATAGGCAGAGGCGCCGTGAACGAGGTATGAGGAGTGCGCCAGCCCTTCCTTTTCGGTGTTTACGACAATGTTGATGGCGCCTTGGCGAAGCAGCACCACCTCCTTGTTCTTGTGGCGGCCAACCAGCGAGAACCCCATGGCACGCAGCAGCAGCACCAACTCTTCAGCCTCGGTCTCGTTTGCAGCGAACTCGACGAACTCGATGCCGCTGACCGCGACACGTTCCGGCAAAGCCGGAACGTCGATCGCGACGTCCGGCTCGGCGCGTGCAACCTGGTCCATGAGGTAGATCAGGGACCTGTGGCCATCGACCGCGATAGACCTGGGCGATCCACCGCGGAACTGGTCGTTGAATATTTCGAGCGACAACGGCCCGTCGTAGCCTGTTGCCGCAACCGCTCGCATGAAATCGACTACCGGCAGGTCACCTTCCCCCGGCATGTTGCGGAAATGGCGGCTCCAGTACAGCAGGTCCATGTCAATCAGCGGTGCATCGGCAAGCTGAACGATGAAAATGCGATCGCCGGGGATGGCGCGGATTGTCTCCACATCCACCCGTCGGGCCAAGGTGTGGAAGGAGTCAAGGATCAGTCCGATGTTGGGATGGTTCGCCCGCCTGACGATCTCCCAGGCGTCGCGATGATCGCTGATATGCCGGCCCCAGGCGAGCGCCTCGTAGCCGACGCGCATGCCTCGTTTCGCCGCCAACTCACCGAGTTCGCGGAAATCGTCAGCGGCACGATCGATGCCGCCCAGCGCCAGCGGCGATACGTTGGAACACACCAGCATCAGGTCCGTGCCGAGGTCCTGCATCAGGTCGAACTTGCGCTCCGCCCGATCGAAGGCGCGCGAACGTTGCGGTTCGGGCATTCCCTCGAAATCGCGGAAAGGCTGGAACAGCGTGATCTCCAGCCCATGATCCCTGATCATCCGCCCGACTTCGGCGGGGCTGCCGTCGAAGGCGAGAAAGTCATTCTCGAATATTTCCACCCCGTCGAAGCCGGCCGCTGCGATGGCCGCGAGCTTCTCGCGCAAATCGCCGCTGATCGACACGGTGGCGATGGAGGTCTTCAAGGCCCTGCCGCCTTCGATGCCGCAAGCAGGTCTGCGATCGCCCGAACTGCAACTGGATAGCCGCGCGGGCCCAGCCCTGCGATGACCGCCGTCGCGACCTTCGACACGTAGGAATGGTGATAGTGGGCCTCGCGCCGGTGAATGTTCGAGATGTGGAGTTCGACGATCGGGCCGGGAAACATTTTCAGCGCGTCGAGGATCGCAATCGACGTGAAAGAGAAGCCGGCCGGGTTGATGACGATCCCGGCTCCCTCGTCGATCGCTTCGTGGATCCAGTCGATGATCTGGCCTTCGCTGTTTGACTGATGGAAGCGGACGGGCGTGTCGCCGGCCGCATCGCGGCAGAAGGCCTCGATCTCGGCCAGCGTCGTCGTGCCGTAGATTTCCGGCTCGCGCTTGCCGAGGCGGTTCAGGTTCGGGCCGTTGATCACGTAGATAGGCTTCGTCATGATCGCTCCTTTGTCTTTCGATCAGCCCTGGTAACCCAGCAACCGGGGCAGCCAGAGCACGAGCTCCGGGAAAAAGGTTATGAGTGCCAGCGAAGCGATCATCGCCCACAGGAACGGCAGCACGTCGCGAACGATGTCCTTCAGGGGTACTTCGGCGATCCTGGTCATGATGAACAGCAGCAGACCGTATGGGGGCGTCACCAGGCCGAGCATGATGTTGACCACCACCATCACGCCGAAATGCACCATGTCGATGCCGAGCGCACGGGCCGTTGGGATCAAGACGGGCACGATCACGAGAAGAATCGTGGTGCCTTCGAGCACGCAGCCGAGCAGCAGCAGCAGGATATTGACCAGGATCAGGAAGCCGATGGGCGACAGATCCCAGCTTGTGAGAATGGCCTTGATCGATTCCGGGATGTTCTCGACCGTCACCACATAGTTGAAGACCAGGGCGCCGGCGATCAGCATGCCGATCGAGGCCGAGGTGCGCGCGCTGGCCAGCACGGAACGGTAGAAGTCGGCGAAGCTGACACTGCGGTAAAGGACGACCGAGATGACCAGAGCATAGGCCGCAGCCACGGCCGCCGCTTCGGTCGGCGTGGTGACGCCGGAGTAGATGCCGCCGAGCAGGACGACCGGCATCATGAGCGAGGGGAAGGCACGCCAGGTAATGCCCGGCAGTTCGCGCAGCGGTGTCGGCGCCTCGACCGGAAAGTTATTGCGCCGGGCCTGATAGGCCACGATCCCCATCTGCGCCGCTGCCATCAGCAGGCCGGGAATGACGCCGCCGAGGAACAGGTAGCCGATCGAGGCATCGGACACGAGCGCATAGATGACCATGGGGATCGACGGCGGGATGATCGGGCCGATGACCGCGGTTACGGCCGTCAGCGCTGCGGCGTAGCTCGGGGTGTACTTGCCGTCCTTGGTCATCATCATCTGCATCATCTTGCCGGTGCCGGCAGCATCGGCGATGGCCGATCCCGACATGCCCGCAAAGATGATGCTCTGGACGACGTTGACGTAGGCAAGGCCGCCCCGGAACCGGCCGACCACGGCATCGCAGAAGCGCAGCAGGCGCTCTGTCAGCGAGCCGATGTTCATCAGCTCCGCAGCCAGGATGAACAGCGGCACGGCAAGGATGATATAGTTGTTGTACATCCCGTTCAGGAGCTGTTCGGCAGCCGTCCCCATATCGAGCCCTGCCAGCAGCAGATAGAGGATCGAGCCGGCGATCATCGAGTGCCCGATCGGCAGCCCGAGGAAGGCAAGCGCGGTGATCGCGACGACCGAGATCGAGAATGGGCTGGCGAGATTCATACGCCTGACCCCGCCTTGGTGGGATCGAACTCCTTTGGCGCCTTGCCGAACACGGCCTGCCAGGAAAGCCAGAGGTAGCGGACAATGACGGCCACGACGAACAGGACGTAGATCGAGAACAGCCAGTCGAAGCGTATCTTCAGATAGGCGGTCTTTTCGACCCTCATGAACGTCACGTAGTCGAGCACGGCAGGAAACGAGAACGCGTAGAGCGTTATCAGCGATGCGGCAGCGATAAGGAACATGATGCGGCGAACACGCGGTGGGGCCGATGCGTAGAAGAGGTCGAAGCGGATCTCCTCCTCCTCGCGGACAACGAAGGCCGCACCCCACAGCACCAGCCAGATCCACAGGACCACGCTGATTTCGTTGGTCCAGCCGATGGGCATTTCGAGCAAATAGCGAAAGACGATCTGCAGCAGGAAGGCCGCGAACATTGCCGCCAGCATGACGGCGAGGACGTTCTCGGCGCGCCGGTATAGCCAGCGGCCAAGGTTTCGGAGCGAAGGTGTCACGCGGGCTTCTCCGCCTGTGAAAGCCAATTCTGCAACGAGGAGGCGCGGCGCAAGCAATGCCCGCCGCGCCTCCAGCTTAGAGCGCGTTGATCTTGTCGACCATGCCGACCGGCCAGTCCTTGGCGAGGTCCGACGACAGGTATTTCTCCTGAGCGTATTTGCGGAACGCAGCGATATCGGGCTCGTAGAGCTTGAGGCCCTTGCCCTTGAACAGCTCGATCAGCTCCTTCTCGCGCGCCAGGTGCTTTTGCGTGCTGAATTCGATGGCGGCGTCAGCGGCGGCCTGGAACTTCGCCTGCTTGTCGGCGCCCATCTCATCCCATACCTTCTTCGATACGGTCAGCAGATCGAAGCCGACCAGATGCGAGGTCAGCACGATCTGCGACATGACCTCGTAGAACTTCATGTTCTCGACGTTCGGCAGCGGATTATCCTGGCCATCGATCGCTCCCGTCTGCAGCCCGGTATAGACCTCGGCGTAGGCCATCGCGACGGGATTGGCGCCGAGCGCAGAGCCGAGGAACTGCCAGGCGTCGCCGCCCGGCATCCGCAGCTTGATGCCCGCCATGTCGGCCGGCGTGGTGATCTTCTTGTCCGGCTTGAGGCCGATCTGCCGGGCGCCGAAATAGGTCGGCCCGAGCACGCGCACGCCAAGCTGGTCCTCGGTCATCTTCTTCATCTCTGCGCCGAGATCGCCAGCGAAGAAGGTTTTCAGATGCGCAGCGTCGCGGAACAAATAGGCGGCGGTGACGATCGACCATGCCGGGATCTGCTTGGAGATATCCTGCGGTGCGATGTTGCCCATCTCGAGATTGCCGCGCTGCAGGGCGACGAGCTCGGTGCCTTGCTTGAACAAATTGCCGCCGTAGTAGCCCTCAAAGACGAAGTCGTCCTTGATCGAGTCGGCGAACATTTTCATCATGTCGGCGCGGATGTCCTGTTCGGAGAACACGGCCGAGAAGCGCAGCTTAGGCTTGTCCTGGGCGAGTGCCGGAAAGGCCGCCGTCGTGGCGAGCACGCCCGCCCCGACGAGGAGTTCCCGACGTGTGGCATTGAAGATCATGTTCTTTCCTCCCTATTGGCTATGTCCAAGTCCTTTGTCGGCTGGGTCACGGACGCTCCCAAAGGCGGCAAACGCCGCCTTCATCCGTTCAACATCGGGCGCAAGCCCGGTGAAAAGTTCAAAAGCCCGCACGGCCTGGAACACGGCCATGCCCTCGCCGCTGAGCGTACGACAACCCCGCTGCCGTGCCTGCCTGAGCAGTTCCGTTTCGAGCGGCAGGTAGACGATGTCGGCGACCCAGCACTCCGGTCGCAACAGATCGGCGGCGATCGGCATGCCGGGCAACTTTGCCATCCCGACCGGCGTTGCGTTGACGATGCCGTCGGCGCGCGCCGAGGCCTTGGCGAGATCCGAGACGACCTCCACCATTTGCGTGCCGCCAGACGACCTGAGCCGGGACGCCAGTGCTTCGGCCCGATCGGCCTGCAAGTCGGTTACCAGCAGCGTTTCGACGCCGCTTTCCAACAAGGCTTGCGCCACCGCGGCGCCGGCGCCGCCGGCTCCCAGCAGCAGAACCTGCCGACGCTTCTGTCCGGCCAGCCCATGACGAAAACTCTCCTTGAATCCCCATTTGTCGGTGTTGTGGCCGATGCGCCGGCCGCCCCGGAACACCACGGTATTGACCGAGCCAAGGATCTCTGCCGCCTCGGAAAGCTCGTCGAGCAGCGGGATGATTTCCTGTTTGTAGGGGAATGTGACGTTGAAGCCGGTGAAGCCGAAATGTTCGGCAAAGGTGATGAGATCGCCCAAGGGAGGTGCAGTCTCGCCCATCGTTTCGGTATCGAGCAGCGTATAAACGCAGGAGAGCCCCTGGGCACGGCCTTCCGCCTCGTGCATCGCGGGTGTCCGAGAAAGCTGGATTCCACGCCCGAGCAACCCGACCAATATACGGCGGGAACCGGGAGACGTCTCCCATTTTCCCGCAGTGGTGGTGGCTGACAAGGCCAAACGATCCTCCCAAATCGAACTGGAGGCAACTTTGTACCAACCAGTTAATTCCGTCAACAGCTTTGTACTATTCGGTTAATTTGCTAGACTCAGGTGCCGATGCCACGATTGCGAAGAGCGGATGTGAGTGACGAGATGGTGCTGAACGAGAAGGCGGCGGCGGCGGGCGGCCGTAGTGGGTGGAAGCAGGATCCCGCCGGCGTTCAAAAGAACATACTCGCGGTGGCGATGGCCGAGTTTGCCGCAAACGGCCTTTCCGGCGCGCGCATCGACGAGATCGCGGCAAAGACACATACGTCAAAGCGGATGATCTACTACTATTTCGGTGACAAGGAACGGCTCTACGGCCGGGTCCTTGAGGAAGCCTACCGGCAGGTGCGAACCGGCGAGGAGGAGCTGGAGCTTGATCACCTGCCGCCGGTCGAGGCACTCAAGCGGCTCGCCGAGTTCACCTTCGACCACCATAGCCGCCATCCGGATTTCATCAGGATCGTGATGATCGAAAACATCCATCATGGCGTGTATCTCGAACAGTCTGAGTTGATCAGGCTGTTGAATGCGGGGGCTATTCAAAAGCTTGAGGCGATTTGCCGGCGCGGGCGCGCGGATGGCCTTTTCCGTGACGACGTGTCCCCACTCGAACTGCACTGGCACATCAGCGCGTCAAGCTTCTTCAACGTCTCCAACCAAGCCACCTTTTCGCGCATTTTTGGCAGTACGCTCTACACCGTGGACGGGCAGCGCTCGCTGCGAGATCATTTGGTGGAAATGGTCGTCGGCCTTGCGCTGAAACAAGCCGGACGCCTATATGCTTCGCCGGAATGTAGGGGAGCCACAATGGCCTACACTGTCATCTGGTATGGAAGACAGGGCATCATCGACAAGATGACTTTCGACGCCGAGAAGGTCGCGAAAGACTATGCAATCTCCATGTTCCAGACCCGAAAGGGCGACGATGGGATTGTGTCCGTTGAAGTTCGCAAGGACGACGGCGCTGTCGTCTTCAGCCACGCGGAGAATTAGGAAGGCCCGCGTCTCGCGCGGYCTGGCGCACAAGCCATTTGGCGGCTCTTCGCGGCGGGCCTTGCCCTGCTTCTGCTGGTCGCGTGTTCGCTTGTTGCAAACCCCGAAACATAAGCCGTTTGAAAATGCGAAGGGAAAAAGCCCGCTGCCTGGGCGGGTGGGCTGTTGGGRCGGCAGCGGGCTTCGTTGCTAGGCAACATCGAGACCATGAGCCGGCGCTAATGCGGAAGACCTTAACGGAACCCGGACAATTTTACCGATCGGCCCGTCGYCTGTGGATACTGGGCAAACGCTGTGTGGCGACCGTCTATTGCCGCTCGGTGCACCGGTCGGGCTGGAGTCCGGAGTRTAGATCGACCCTACTCTCTTGCCGCCACACTTGGCACATTTCAGCTTCGGAATAAGGTCATTATTGCCGGTGGGGTCGGGCCCGAACCGACCAGCCGCTCGACATAGCGCGGGCTGATGACCCTACAATCCTTCTTGCCGTCGCAGCATTCATAGCCGGTGACCCGATCATGGTAGCCGGAATACCAGTTACGAGCGACGGCAAGCGCGATCAAAAAGAGGTTCATGTCACCCTAGTCATAACATGGCGACTGGGTGGCAGGCCAACAACCTACTCGCTCGCTTGCCGGGCCGCCTGCTGAATGAAAAACCTCGCCGCTCCATTCGCGAAGCGGCGAGGCCCCAACCGCCCCAATTGCCGGCCCCAACACCCGGCGCTTCTGACACTGCAAATCTGGTGCCAGCGGCAATGATCCATTGTGGGGCAGGGTCACCGCGCGTTAGTTGTTGTCGTTCCGTGCCGAGCCTCACCAGCGCGCTTCGGCCGGCTGCTGTCCTCCTGCAGGGAAGCGCGCGCGTGTCCTGGCGCGTCCCTGTGGCTGTTCTTAGGCTATAAAATGCGCCGGCAAGCCCGCGCACTAAATGTGGTTGTCCAACAAGAGGGCAAGCTTTCTGGCTGCGGCGCTTTCTACAATCAGTTCCTCTAGACCATTGTCGCCGACGCGCGATTTGTTGACGCGACGCCTGATTACACGGAGCGCTTCAGATATCGAATCTGCGATAGTCGTCGCGTGACAATTCAGATGTCGGCCCAAACAGCCAGATCGACGAGCTCCTGCCCTGGACCTATATCCGCACCCCCAAGCTGAGGACCCACATTTCGCGATAGCAGAAGTCGGGGTCGGAAATCAGGCGCTCCGGTTCTTCTCCGAC
>NZ_JBFUDJ010000009.1:0-226011 GCF_056404775.1 Mesorhizobium sp. P2_B5
CTCGAAACCCTCCAAGCTGTAGGATCCCTCCAAGCTGTAGGATTCCCAGGTGCCGCTGAGGGGCTGAGCGTCTTCTCGTAGTTTCAAATACCCGGTGCGACCGCATTCGCAAACCAGCTTTTCCCGCAATACAGTTGAGAGCACTTAGGACAGCCTTCTGATAATGCGGCGAACTGGTCCGATGCTACCCATGGGACATTTGGTATTCGGGTTTCCCGCACTGCCCAAGCTACAGGCATATTAGCGATCGCTCAACTAAGACTGAAGTCCCCTAAGCCCCCTCTCGAAGGTCGGCCTCCGCTCAAAAACGCTTGTCAGCTGGTCTGCCATGTAGGATTATAATCCTCGTTGCGGCGATCTCCTCAAACCGAGTTCGCCAATGGCCAGAACCAAACCTTCAAAACAGCTTTCGCAGGAGGAAATCGAGCGCTTCCTCGTGGCAGCAGAGGCGCTGCACAAGAGCATCATCGGTCCCCTCCTGGCGTACCACAGCGAGCACTACCAAGCGCTTCGTGAGGTCCACGGACCGTTGTTGAAGTCGATTGAGACCATTACCGGCAAGAGGGCGCCATTCATCCAGCCGAACGGCACAGGGCCGGTGAAGCCCCCCACGGCTGGATAGCGTTCAAGGGCGGCTTGACGGCCAAAGCATCACGAGTATGCCGTACAGCCGCTTGAAGTCGGGAAGCCGCTTTAGAAGTGGTAGTTGATACCCACGCGGACCGTGTCGAAGTCGATTCTGGAAGTCGAAGGATCTGGAGGATTAAGTGTGTTGAAGTCGGGAGTGCCCAGGTCGACGTGCATGTACTCAGCCTTGAACGACAGCTTCTGGTTCAGCGCCCATTCAACACCTGCGCCGGCCGCCCAGCCCCACCGGGTCTCGTCGTACCCGCAGGTCGGGGTAAAGCCACAGGCTCCAATGTCAGCCGTGCCTTTGACCTTGCCGACAGCAAAGCCACCCGTGACATAGGGAAGAAAGTTCTCGAAGGCATAGCCTAGGCGCGCACGGCCTGTGCCATACCAGTCGATATCCGCCGAACAGCCCTCGTCCCCGCAAGGCGGTACAAACGGCACCTTGAGGACGCTGCCGTTAATATCGGCGTAAGACACGTCACCTTCGACGCCGAAGACGATCTGCCCCGCCTGCCAATTGTAACCAGCGGTTATACCGCCGACAAAGCCGTCCGCATCGACGTCAACGGTGCTGCCACCGTAACGGTAGGGATCGCTGCTCCAGCCCCACCCGGCCACGGCGCCGAGATAGGCTCCCGACCAATTGATGCTTTCGGGCGGAGCATCGATGACAGCATCTGCGGCATACGCCGACCCAGCCAGCATCGCGAAAATACCTGCAATTGCAATTGAAAGGCTGCGCATCGTTGTCCCCACGCTAAAAGTCCCAGCACCTAATGTATCAGAGTTCGCTAAAGTTATTGTCTCATTCCTGCAACACTTGAGACTTGCTTCGTTCGCGGGATTTCTGCCCTTACACCGCAGACGCGTCCCGCGCGTCCTGGCGCCCGAACCAGCCCAGTTCCGCCCCCCACCGGCGGCAGTATATTAGCAGCTTCTTGACTAAGCGGCGGACAGCGCCAGAATCATCGGCATGGCTCGGGGCAATATCAAGGTAGGCGATGAAGTCGCCGTCACGGCGGTTGTGCGCGGTCGGGTGACACGCGATCGCATCAGTGTGACGATCCCCTCCTATGCCTTCCCGCATTCGGTTGTCGATTCCACTTCAAAGGCCGTGATCGGCCAGCATATGGAGCTAACCGGCCATGTCACTCGCATCGACGGCGATAAGGTAACCATCAGCCTCCGGCCGTTGGTGACGGTCGACGCCGAGCATGTCCGCCTGGTGGAGAGCTACGTCCCGCCGAAGCGAAAAACTCCACTAATCGGCAACCCTTCCCGAAAATGACCAAGCTCTCTGATCTCGTGCCACCTGCCCCCGGCTAGAGACATGGCGCCGAGCCAGCCGATCCGCGGAGGACAATGTTTTATCACCAAGGAGGAGCGGTGTAGGGCACAAGGCATCTCTCGCTACAGGAACGTTCTACTCTGCCCAATCGCTTCCGCGACGCTGCATCATATCGAGAATGACTTTGAATACGCTGCCAACTTCCTCGCTAATCTCGTCGGCGCTTATACCTTGCTCTTTCGCCGCTTCAATCACCTGGTCGGCCAGGTCGACGGCCGTGGCTGGATCATCGTTGGTGACGTGCAGAAGGTGTTCTGCCATCCATTCGTCCAGGAAGTGAATGCCGCGATCGCTCATGAACGAATAGATGCCTAACGCACGTATCCGATGGAAGGCGCGAAACCTGCGGTTGCGTTTCCAAGTCTGGATACACAAGCACGCGCTGCGAGTTGGCGGAAGTCCCGCGATCTGTCCTGACCGCAGAAAGCCCCGCCGGCGCCTGTTTCGGTCAGCGTGTCTTGAGGTCAGGTGACGGATATATCCGAAGATCTTAGATATCCACGGATAGCGTTGTAATCACTCCAGCATCTTGCCCTTCAAATGCATGAACCTCTCGCCTTAAAGGTGGCTTAAAGTGGCGTCGCAAAAGGTTATGTTGCGTAGGGAGTGCTTGATATGAATTTGCCGAACTTTATCAAACGTTATGACAAAGTGGAAAAGGCTGCCGAGGAACTCCAGATAGAGCTAGCCGAGGCTTTGAACAACTCCCTGAGCCTCGACGATATGGCCCCATCTCAGGACGATAGTGTCCCGAAAGACGACCTCGCGATAGCGACCGATGCCCCTCAACTTGAGGGCGTTTCCATTGAAGCTCCGCGACAGCTGACTCCGCATACGCAGAGCCGGCTCGATGCTTTGGGCTCTTTTGAGAGGCTGTTCCACGATGCTGAGGAGCATTTGGAGGAAGTCAAAGCGAAGCTTCTGGAGGTTGCAACCTCACACCACTACACACGCGAATTCTTCCACATCCTTCAAGCAGACTTCTTTCGCGCCAACGAACTGGAAATAGCAAACGCCAACCTGACTGCGGAACAGAAGGTCCTGTCTGAACAACTGCACGATGTGACGAGGAAGCAGCGCGAGCACGAGAGCGCGTTCGGTGCCATGCAGCAGCGTGAGGCGAGTCTGGTTCAGGACAGGGACGCTCTTCGCGGCGCACTGGCCGCAGTAAGGCTGGAACTGGTCGAGGCAGCCAATGCCAGCGCAAAGCGGGAAGCGGAATTCAGCGAGGTTGCCAAAGCTCTTGCGGTGAGAACGGCCGAGGCCGATAGGCGCTCACGGGAAAACGACACTTTGCGGGAAAAGCATGTGAGGCTTTCGATCGACCTCGACAAGGCACAAAAGCGCGAAGCTGAGGCGCGGCGCAGGCTCGATGAACTATCGACCATCCATGCCAACGATGCGGCGCGGCATTCCGAACTGCTGGCTGCGCTTGGCAAGAGCGAGAAAGAGGAAACGCGGCTGCAGAAGTCGCTTGAGATCATGCAGGCGAAATTGTCGGAAATGACAGAAGCCGCACGCATCACGGAAGATGACAGAGAAGCCGAACGCGCACGCACTCTTGCGGAGATACGCGGCTTGCGTTCTGAAATTCAAAGCCTTCAATCGCGACTGGATATGGCGCTGAGCAAGGCAAGCGAAGCATCCAGCGAGATCGCCAGGCTGACGGCTCAATTGAGCGATACCATGGCTGAAAAGCAGGTTGCAGATGAAAGGTATTCTGATCTCATGAAAGAGAGCGAAGCTGATAAGCTGAGCATTTCGAGGTTGACCGCGGACCTCTCGCAGCTCTCTGTCCAATACGCCTCCGAACAGATGCAATCCGATGTCCAGAGGCAGGAATGCGAGGACATGCGGGGAGAAATCGCTGCGCTCAGTGCGCGCGTCAAAGGGTTGTTGCCATATGAGCGCTTGCACAAAGTAACGAGTGCAAGGGAACGTGAGGGCGCCATTGGTGTTGACAGCGTGGCAGCGGAACCGGCCCGACCCAGGACCAGGCGACGTTCCCGCACAAGCCTGCGTGCAGCGTCATAGACGTGGCGGCGGCGTTACTGATGTTGGCGGGTATAAAGTGATCAGTGGGTAACGCGATCGGAACACTCAACCACGGAAAACCGGTATAGGTTCCTCTCAAGAAAAAAGCCCGCAAGGGGGCCAGCGAGCGTCAGAGATTGACGAGGGTAAGGGTTTGAATTCTCGTCGCAAGATAATTTAGCCGAAGCTTACATCTGGGCAACTGGTCCTTCGGGTGTCCGGCTAAGCCGCCTGTGTCAGTCGTCACCGCCGCCGTCGCCACCACCTTCGCCACCACCAGATGGTACGGAATCGTACAAAACGGCATCACGCATCCTGGCAGGGCGGCAAGTGGCAAACTCGCCGGGCGAAGACCCCCACGACCTCAAGCCCGGCGAGCCTCACAAACCTGATCAGAGTACGCGATCAGGACCGGGGTCAGCCGGCAAACCTGCGCTGCAAGATTGATGCCGACAAATCTTATTCGAAATGGCACAGGCTCACATCTGCGCGTCAATCAGAGATTGGAGGAGCCGCTATAGCCTCATTGACCATACACTACCAGTGCCACCTCCGCCGGCGCGGTTCTTCATCGCCTCCAAGATGACTTCGAACACGCTGCCTACGTCTTCGCTGGTGGCTGCCTCAGAAACGGCTTCTTGGTCGACTGGCCGTCAGGATTTTTTGTCGCCGTTTGGATTTGGCGCCGGCGCCTCGCGTACATCGCGCGGTGGCGGGTCGATATGTTGAGGCTCCGGCGATGCGTCCTTGTCCGGACGGACTGGCGCCTTCCTCTGGCTGGGTTTCGGCGGCGGATCCTTGATCTTGCCTCGCATGCTCAAAGAACCGACATAGCCGCTTCTTGTTCCCACTCACGCTCTGATATTTTAGCAGCTGCGAAACAAAGTACCCGCTCCCGCGTTGAGATTTCGTCCACGAAGGGGAGAAACTCGCAAATGGATTCGGCAACTGCAGCAATGATGGTTCTGCTGTCGTGCAGTCCAGGCCAGGCTGTCTGCAAACCGCTCGATCCGTCACCGGCCAAGATGTTCGTATCCCTTGACGAATGCCGGGTTGCTTTGGCCAACAGGCTCGCAGGCGCCCCCAACGGGGAGATCGTCGGGCGATGCAGTCCAGTCGACCCATCCGCTACAGGTTCCCTTCCCGCGGGATACAGGACGGTTGTCGTCACGCGGGGCAAGGGCGCGAATGCGGTGAGCAGTCGCTACATCGTGCTGCACAAAGACTGAAGCCCGCCACCGTGAGGAAGCCGGCACGGCCGCCCGAGCTACTCCAAAGGCGGCCCTTCGCTCGGTGGAGTCAAAACGGTAATATCCATTCTGGCGATTGTCGACGCGGCGCGCCCCTGCGCACCAGGATCTGTGTCGCCACTTTCTGCCACCATAGCCTTGGCGCGATGTCCTACGCTGTCTGCGCTTTTGCCTGGCACAAATACTTCGCCCGGTTCTGTCTTTGCGGGTTTCGGTTGAGTTTCCGGTACCTGCCGATGTTGATTTCCAATCGCCGAGACCATTGATACCTCCGCTTAGTCAGGCCGTAACGGTACCTGTCAAAGCTGTAGCGAGCCTGACCATTCTAAACAGTCGCCAACTTGGCAATTGATCAGAAGTGATCGGGTTGCTACCGCTCGTCGTCGCCTCTCGATGCCCTGGCGCTCGGCCCAAACGCCTGCGTTCGTCGCACTCTTCTGGCGTGCCGACAGGTGTGCGCCCACGACGTCGATGTTGGGATATCTCGTCGGTTCAACCTCAGTCCCCCTTGATGCCGCATCGGTTTCGCCCGACAATAGGGAACAATTTCGCCCGCCATGTGTTAGGCGCTTATGGACTTTGCGGACCCCGGACCCAGAATGGCAGCTGATCTTCTGACCATGCGAGTCGCCGATGCCGAGCAGCGCATCAAGCAGACCGAACTCGCGCTGGTACTCAGCGAGAAAATGGTGGCTGAGAACCTCGCCGCATCCAGCAGGATACGATCTGCGAGGCGGCGGGTCGTGAAATCCGGAGGGCGTCTGACGACAATCGACCCAACAGCGCTGAAACAGTTCGCACAATAATCGCACTCCACTGCGGATAGTGTGGGAGAGGTTGTTGGCAGCCTCGGCGGTGATCGGCCAATACGTCGCAGGAACCAAAGCGTTCGGCAGGGGTTGGTGTTCCGAAGGGATATCAACCCAAAAGGACGCGGAACAATGGACCTGATGAACTTGGAACTGGCCAGAGCGCGACAGAGCGTCGGCCGGGCAAAGTTGGATCTCGAACGCGCTGAAAACTTGCTCGATGAAGAGGGCGGCGTCGCCGTGAACCTCGCCTTGTGTTGCCGAATTCGCTCTGCGCAACGGCGCGTGGTCGAGGCTAGGCGCCGGCTGACGAAGATCGATCCCATCAAGGCAAATTGACCGATGATCGCGACCCTGAACCCCGAAATCGCGAGAAGTGGGCCCATCTATCGCCCGGCGCAACTTGCGCTACTCCGGCATCAGTTGATGCAACACTTCGAAAGCACCGACTCTGCAGCCAGGCAGGTCGAGGACGAGCTGGCCAAGCTGTCCAAAGCAACCGCTATAGATCGGCAAGCGCCCCACATCTGAAACGGGCAGGTCACCCGAAGCAGTTGCCTCAAATGTCGAGATAGCCGGCAGCGACAAGCATAGCCTTGTATCGTCGGGCAAATCGGCTGGGCACACGGCTGAGGTAGCCGGAGGCGCCAATATCCCAATGCGCGCCCAGTTCGCCATCGAAGCTGGCCGGGTCGAATTGCAGCAGCCCGCTGCGGGGATAGACCGTGAATTCTCCGAAGATCGGTTCTCCATCCTCCTCGTAGAAATCGACACGCACCATGTCGAATTCGCTGCTAAGCGCCTCGGCTGCCTCGATCATCCGGGCGAGGCTCCTTGGAGGAGGGATTTTCAGACTAGAGTCGATCGCGCCCTGGACGATGTTCAACGGGTGCCAATCACGGTCCAGGTGGCCCGTATTCTTGACCGTGGAACGGAAAGCGACGACGACGATGTATTCGACGCGGCCTGCCAGCACGCAGAGCTTGTAGTCGACCGGGTTATAGTCCTGGTCCTTGCCGACCAGCGCTTCGACGAAAACCCGCCGCCTGATATGCGCATAGCTGCGCTCCAGCTTGCGGGTACCATAGGTCTGCGCAAGGTATCCGGTCATCTCGGCAATGATTGCCTCCCGGTCGACGTTTGCCGGATCGCGGACGATGACATTCATGGCGCAACCGTGGTTGCATTTGACGGCGTAGGGAATGTTCAAGTCATCGAAGGGGATTTGTCGCGGGTCGTCGCCCTGCCACAGAATCTCGGGAATGGAGAGCCAGGGAAGCCGTTCACGGACAAGTTCCTTGGACTTTAGCTTGTCGAGAAGACCGACAAAGCGAGGATCGTCATCGAAAATCTTGCGCCAGTGGATCTTCTCCGTGAAGGTCACAGGGGCTGCGAAATTCGGCAGATGCCGCATCCGCTCAAGGAAACGCTGGGTCAACCGGCGGTAGCGGACAAGCAGCGCGGCGTTCAGCAACAGGAGAGATGCCCGCGCGCTGCTTCGCTTCAGCCATGCCTTTGCGCCACGCGCCATTCCGGTGTCCTTGCAACTTCCGGACGACTAGGCGACCGGGATTCGCGGGTCAAGCCCGATAATGCGCGCGCCGAAGTGGAGCCGTGGTTCAGCCCGAAAGGGGATTGAGCCTCAGGTGCTGGATCAGAGTTTTATTACCCACGACGTCGCTCCAGTCGCATCAATCGCCGATTCCATCGTCACTATGCATCGCGGTTCTGCGCTACGGAGCCAAGGGCAAGGTTCTCACCAGCGTGCGACCCAACAGCGTTTGCCCATCCGCAGCGCTAATTCGGAACGACCAATGACAATAACGATAGATGGCAACGCCAGCTGGCGCGACATCGCGCAGGTGAGCGAAGGCGAATCCCTGGCGCTCAGTCCGGCAGCGTGGGAGAGGATCGCCTTTGCGAACCAGATCGTCGCTTCCATCGTCGAAAAAGGCATCCGCGCCTATGGCGTCAACACCGGGGTCGGCGCATTGGCAAGCAAGGTGGTGGCGCCTGCGCTGCAAAAGAAACTGTCACGCAACATCATTCGCAGCCACGCATGCGGCGTCGGTGACCTGGTGCCGAGACGCGGCGTGCGCGCGATCATTGCCGCGCAAGTGGCAAATTTCGCGCATGGCCATTCCGGCGTAAGCCCCGCAATCGTCCGCAATCTGCTCACCTTTATCGAGCGCGACTGCATTCCCGACGTGCCATCCAGGGGGTCGGCCGGGTATCTGACGCACAACGCGCATGTGGCACTGGTCTTGATCGGTGAAGGCAGTGCAACCGTGGCAGGTCGCTCGATGAGCGGACTGGAGGCGCTTGCCGAAATGGGTCTGGAGCCCCTGGAGCTTGGTGCGAAGGAAGGCTTGAGTCTGGTCAATGGCACGGCGTGCGCGACCGGCCTGACCAGCATCGCCGTGCAGCGCGCGGAGCGCTTGCTGGGATGGGCTGACGCCGCGGCCGCTTTGACGCTTGAAGCCGCGGGCGCACAAATGCCGGCCTTCGGCGAGCAAATCCTGGCGATGCGGCCCTCGCCCGGCATTCAGGATGTGGGCAAAGCGCTGCGCGGCTGGCTTCACGGCAGCGAGCTCATCGCGCTTGCTCACGGCAGTCGCACGCAGGACGCACTCAGTCTTCGCGCCGTGCCGCATGTTCATGGCGCCGCCCGCGAGGTGTTGGACCGGTCCGCTGAGCTGGTTGACCGTGAATTGGCTGCCGTCACTGACAATCCCGCGGTATTCGGATCGTTGAACGATCCTCAGGTTGTCTCGGAGGCGCATGCGGTGGCGCCGGCGCTCGGACAGGCCGCCGATGGCCTGACGATCGCCTTGGCGCAGGTGGCCGGAATGAGCGAGCGTCGCATCGATCGTCTCGTCAATCCCCTGGTCAACAATTTGCCGCCCTTCCTTGCTGATGAGGATGGAGCCAATTCCGGCTTCATGATTGCCCAATACACCGCCACGTCGCTGAGCAACGTCAACCGGCGCCTGGCCGCTCCGGCGGCGACCGACGGCGGCGTCACATCCGGCCTGCAAGAGGATTTTCTGGCGCATCCAACGGTGGCAGCCAACAAGCTGCTCGCCGTTATCGACAACGCGGAATACATTTTGGCAATCGAACTCATGGCCGCCGCGCAGGCCCATGATTTTCTGGCCGAGCGCGGCGCACGCGCGCCCGGCACCGACACCATCTACCGCATGGTCCGGGACAACATAGCGCACTATTCCGACGATCGGCCTCTATCCGGGGACATGGAGGAATTGCGCAACTTTATCCGCGAAGTGGACGTGCCACCCTGTCCGCAGCCCACCGAGTGAGGCCCGCCGAGCTTCGCGGAGCTAAGCCTTCAGCGGGTACAGTTTCAGGTGCTGGATCAGGATGATCGTCTTGGCGTCGATGATGCGGCCGTCGGCTATGCCGGCGAGCGCCTCGTCGAGCGGCATTTCGAGCACCTCGATGTCCTCGCCCTCTTCCGGTGCGCCGCCGCCGGCCGAGATGCGGTCGGCAGGTGAATAGCGCGCCACGAAGAACCACAGCCGTTCGGTCACGCTGCCCGGGCTCATATAGGGCGCAAACAGCCGCTCGATGTTCTCTAAGTGATAGCCGAGCTCTTCCTCGGCCTCCTTGAGGATGGCGGTTTCCGGATCGTTTTCGTCGAGCAGACCGGCGCAGGCCTCGATAAGCGGTTCGCGGTGCCCGGTGACATAGGCGGGATAGCGGAACTGCCGCACCAGAAGAACCGTCTGGCGCTCGGGATCGAAGGGCAGGATCACCGCGCCGTCGCCGCGATCGTAGGTCTGGCGAATCTGCGTCTCCCACTGCCCGTCGCGCCGGCGATAATCGAGTACGGTCTTCTTCAGGACCGCCCAGTCATCGGACAGGACTTCCTCCGAGCGGATACGGATGCGATCTTCCATGATGAACTCCATGCTGTCGGCGCCATGGCGTAACCGCGAACCGTTTTTCGCGCAACCAGGACAGCAAAGCTTCACCGTCTCGTGTCTGGTGCCATCAGCTGCCATCGCCTAAATAGCTGCAATCCCGTCCCCGGAGTTTTTTGATGACCGCAGCGCTTTTCCAGCCGATCACCCTCGATGGCCTGACCTTCCCGAACCGCATCGCGGTGGCGCCGATGTGCCAATATTCCGCCGATGACGGCTCGGCCAGCGACTGGCACCTCTATCACTGGATGAACCTGGCCATGTCGGGCGCCGGCATGGTCACCGTGGAAATGACCGATGTCGAGCGGCGCGGCCGCATCACCCATGGTTGCCACGGCCTTTACTCAGACGACAACGAGGCCGCCGCCCGGCGCACGCTGGATGCCGCCAGGCGCGTCGCCGCCCCGGAGACGAAATTCGGCATCCAGCTTGCCCATGCCGGGCGCAAAGCGTCCAACCGAAAGCCCTGGGAAGGCGGCGGTCCATTGCAGCCGGGCGAGGATCCCTGGCAGACCGTATCGGCCTCGGCCATCGCCTACGACACCGGCTGGAACGTGCCGCATGCGCTGGAGGAGGATGAAATCCTGCTGCTTGTCGAGCGCTTCGCTCAAGCCGCAAGGCGGGCCGAGCGCGCCGGCTTCGACTTCCTTGAGCTGCACGCCGCGCACGGCTACCTGATCTTCCAGTTCCTGTCGCCGCTTTCCAACCAGCGCACCGACCGCTGGGGCGGATCGCTGGAAAACCGCATGCGTTTCCTGCTTGAGATCGCCAAATCGGTGAGGAAGGCCGTTCCAAACCTGATGCTTGGCGCACGCCTGTCGGTAACGGACTGGGTCGATGGAGGCTTCGACGTCGCGGACGCGATCGAGGTGGCCAAGGCGTTGAAAGCGCTCGGCATTGCCTATCTCTGCTGCTCGAGCGGCGGCAATTCTCCCTTGCAGAAGCTGCCGACCGGCCCCGGCTATCAGGTGCATCTGGCCGAAGCGGTGCGCAAGGGCGCCGGCATTCCGACGCGGGCTGTCGGCCTGATCGACGATCCCGCCCAGGCCGAAACGATCGTCGCCGACGGCCGCGCCGACATGGTGGCGCTGGCGCGCGCCTTCCTCGCCGATCCGCGCTGGGGTTGGCGCGCCGCCGCCACCTTTGGCGAGAAAATCCATCCGGCGCCACAGCTTGCCCGCTCGGTAACGACGATGCAGCACTGGATGAAGGTCTAAGCAGGCTGCACCGACGGATGCGCAAAAGCGCATTTGCTGGACAGGCAGCCGCAGCTTCGCTTTAATCCGACCACACTGTTTCCGTAGGGTAAGGTCGCCTTTGCGGCCGGGTTGGGAGCAAAGTCATGGTATCAAGGGCACTCTATCCCGCGGCCGCCGCTCTGGTGGTCGCGCTGTCGTTCGCTGCGTCATCTCCGGTTGGCGCGCAATATTGCGAAGGCACCGTGCACGGCCTGTCCAGGCACTACGATCTGGACTCAGGCAGCGGGTTTCTTGCCGTACGCGCGCGGCCGAACTCGTCGTCGCGCATGATCGGCCAACTGTTCAACGGCGACCACACCGAAATCTTCGACCCGTCGCGGCAACTGGTACCAGATCGACTTCAAGGGCCGGACCGGCTGGGCCAACGCGCGCTGGCTGCGCAACGACTGCGGCTACTGAGAGGCCTCTGAGACGTTTGGGCGCAGGCTGACTGCCACTTTTGCAACCAAATTGGCTGCTTTGCGTTGCGGCCATCATGGATAACAAACCTTTTGAAACGCCCGTCGTGGTCGAACTCGGCCACGTCGGCAAATATCGCCAGATCCGCAGCACCCAGGAAGCGGCGGAGTGTCTGATGACGGTCTGGCCGCTCAATCGCGGCCCGCGCCATCGTGATGCTCTCGACACTTGCCTCAAAGTGCTGGAAGGTTATCGTTCGACGGCCGATGCGCGCAGGGCTTTGATCGAAGCGGCCAAGGAATCGGAAGTGCTGGTTCCCGAAGACCGGTTGCCCGACGCCAAATTGCATTGAAGAACCGGCCGCATTGAACGAACGGACGAACCGGAGGATTTCATGGCGAAGCTGACTTACAAGATCGTCGAGCATGACGGGGGCTGGGCCTACAAGGTCGGTTCGACATTCTCGGAGACATTCCCCACCCACCAGGACGCTCTGCGCGCCGCCGAGATCGCCTCGGCCGAGCAGCAGGTCGCCGGCGCGACAGACGGCATCCAGTATGAGGATGCCGACGGCAAGTGGCACGACGAACTGGCCGACGGCCGCGATCGGCCACAGACCGAAGTTTCCGACTAATCGTTGGTTGTTTGATATCGCTGCCGGCCGTGGATGCCTGTTTCAGGCATCCTGCCGGTCAGTTGAGAGTCTGCGTCGATTATTTGCCGCAATACTGATCGTTCACGTTGGGCCTCACATTTCCGTAGGGTCCTGACGGGTCAGAGGCGCACGGCCCGGCAGAACCGATATAGTCCTGGCCGCCTGAGCCGTCGGCATTGATGCTTCCGGTGGTGCTCTGGTCGACGGTCGAGGACTGCTCGTTGCCGAACGGCCACCAGCTGCGATGGTTGGAGGAGGTTCCGTCAGATGATTGAGCCATCGCCGACGTGGCGAGACCGATCGTCAGAACAGATGCTGCGAAAAGTTTCCTGTACATTGAATTACTCCGTATCTGCCGCCTTGGGTGCGACCCGGAGTAAATCCGGACATCCGCCGAATGGTTCAGTGAAATTGTCGTGAGGCCGCGGTGATGCCTATGGCAAAAATGCCCGCTCGGCGATGCGCTTGATGAAGGTGATGACGCGGTCCGGCTCGGCGAATTGCGGCATGTGGCCGAGGCCATCGACCGTCTCGGAATCGAGCCCGCCGATCCTGTCCTTCATTGGCTCTCCGTGGATGCGCATGTCGATGACGCGATCGGCAGTACCGAAGAAAATGCCGGCCGGCATGGCGATCTCGCCGTAACGCTGCTCAATGCGGCCAAGATCCTCTTCGACCGCCACGAAATCGGTGGAGGTCGCATGGAAATGGCTTGGCCTCAGCCCGAGCCATCCGCCGCCATTGGCCATATAGTCGGCGGGAACGGCCTGCGGCGCGAAGATGAACTCCAGGGTCTGCCGCGCATATCGGAGGCTTGTCGGTACAGCGACGGTATAGGCCATGATCCGGCGCCAAAGCCGCGAGCGGATATAGAGCAGGCCCGCCTTCTCGCGCACGCCGGCTTCCAGATGCGTCAGCGGCGCCAGCAAGGCGATGCCGGAAATCGCCTCGGGATGTTCCACCGCCAGGGTCAGCGTGACGGCGCCGCCCAGCGAATGGCCGACCACGAGCGGCCTTTCCAGTCCGAGCGTTTCGATGAAGCGCCTAACGATCTCGGCTTGTTCCGGCAATCGGCCGGTGGCTCCTCTCGCCCGCACCGAATAGCCCGATCCCGGCCGGTCGAGCGCGATCAGCCGGTAGCCCGGGCCAAAGCGGCTAAAGAGCGTGTGCCGGAACTGGTGGAGCTGCGCGCCAAGTCCGTGCACGAACACGATCGGCCGCCCCTCGCCCGTTTCGACATAGTGGATGCGGTTGCCGTCGATCTCGACGAACTGTCCGCTGGCCGACACCAGTCTTTCGGCCTTGGCCGCAATCCAGAGCGTCGCCGCCACCAGGCAGGCGACGATGACGAGAGCCAGCACCAACAGGCCGACCAAGAGCCACAGCAGAATCGATACCAGCATGTTTCACCCGGGAGCGAACCGGCGCGCACCATCACCCACCGCCGGACGCACGGCAAGGCAGCCTGCCGGCTTCTGACGGCATTGCCGCCCGTCCCATGTCGCGCTATCTCAGGCGATCTTGTCTGCCCAAGGCGATCCGTCTGCCCTGAGGCACCTTCCACCGGAGCCTTCCATGCCTGAAATCGTCACTGCCGCCATGCTCGTCATCGGCGACGAGATTCTGTCCGGCCGTACCAAGGACAGGAACATCGGCCACCTCGCCGACATCATGACGGCCATCGGCATCGACCTGAAGGAAGTGCGCATCGTCCCCGACGAGGAGGACGAGATTGTCGCGGCGGTGAATGCCGTGCGTGCCCGCTACACCTATGTCTTCACCACCGGCGGGATCGGCCCGACGCATGACGACATCACCGCCGATTCGATCTCCAAGGCCTTTGGCGTGCCGTGCGAATACGACGCCAAGGCCTATGCCATGCTGGGCGAGAGCTATGCCGCGCGCGGCATCGAATACACCGAGGCGCGCAAGCGCATGGCACGCATGCCGCGCGGCGCCGACCATATCGACAACCCGGTCTCCGTCGCGCCCGGCTTTCGCATCGGCAATGTCCATGTCATGGCCGGCGTGCCGGCGATCTTCCAGGCCATGCTCGACAATGTCGTGCCGACGCTGAAGGCCGGCACCAAGATGCTGTCGGCCACCGTCCATTGCCCGTTCGGCGAAGGCCTGATCGGTGGTCCCTTGGGCGACATCCAAAAGGCGCATCCCGACACGATCATCGGTTCCTACCCGAAATATGGCGACGGCAAATTCTGGACGGAGTTGGTCGTCCGCGCCCGCAGCCAGGAGGCGCTGGATTCGGCACGCGCGGATGTCGAGGCCATGGTGGCCGGCTTCACCGCCGCCAATTGACCTTGGGTTCGAGGCCCATCGCCGAGCCGGAACCAAGCGCCATACTCTGACGTTTTCCCTCGGGCGCATCAGGCGCCGGCAGATTTGAGGGATTTCCGATGCGCTTCAAGACCATCGTCGCCATATTGCAGAACGAACAGGATGCCGAGCGCGTGCTCGACTGCGCCATCCCGCTTGCCGACCGGTTTGAAAGCCATCTCATCGGCATTCATGCCGAAGCGCTGCCCGTGCCCTACACTTCCGCCACCGGCTTTCCCGACACCGAGTTCCTGCAGGTCTCCGCCGACATGAATCGCGAGCGCGCCGAAAAGCTACAGGCGCTTTTCCTCGGGCGGATCGAAAAAACGGGCCTTTCCTTCGAATGGCGCAGCCTCGAGAGCTTTTCGGGCGACAGTGCGCTGACCGGCATTTCCAGCGTACGCGCCGCCGATTTGATCATCGCCGCGCAGCGCGAGACCGGCGGCGATCCGGGCGCCGATGTCGACACGCTGGTCTATGATGCCGGCCGGCCGGTGCTGGTGGTGCCGCATGAGGGTCCACTCGTCACAACATTCAAACATGTGCTGCTGGCCTGGAACGGCAGCAAGGAAGCCGCACGCGCCGCCTTCGACGCCCTGCCCTTCATCATCGAAGCCGAGAAGACCGATATTCTGGTTATCGATCCACCGGATACACTGGACGACAATCCGGAGGCCGCCGGCGCGGAGATCGCCGCGGCGCTCTCCCGGCATGGCGCCACCGTCAGTGTTTCGGTGCAGCAGTCGGGCAATGCCTCGATCGATGACGTCATCCAGACCCGGATCGCAGAAACCGGCGCCGACCTTCTGGTGCTCGGCGCCTACAGCCATTCCTGGCTGCGCCAGCTTTTGTTCGGCGGCGTCACGCGAACCGTGTTGCGCACCGTGCCGGTGGCGGCTTTCCTGTCGCGCTGAGCGAGAATTGATCCGGCCCTTGCCAAGACCAAGGCTTTCCAGCTAATTCCGCCCGCATTCCATCGTGACTGCGCGCGGCTTGCGCGCCCTGCGGAGTGCGCGACCATGTCTCTTCCTGAAAAAGCCTTTCCGGTCTCCTGGGACCAGTTCCATCGTGACGCCCGTGCGCTCGCCTGGCGGCTAGCCGGCGCCAACAAGGGTCAGTGGAAAGCCATTGTCTGCATCACCCGTGGCGGGCTTGTTCCCGCCGCCATCATCTCGCGCGAACTTGGCATCCGCGTCATCGAGACGGTCTGCGTGGCCTCCTATCACGACTACACCAGCCAAGGGCAGTTGCAGGTGCTGAAGGAGATCACACCGGCGCTGCTCACCGATGACGGCGTCGGCGTGCTGATCATCGACGACCTCACCGACACCGGCAAGACGGCCGGCATCGTGCGCGCCATGATGCCCAAGGCGCATTTCGCCACGGTTTATGCCAAGCCGAAAGGCCGGCCTTTGGTCGACACCTTTGTCACCGAAGTCAGCCAGGACACCTGGATCTACTTTCCCTGGGATATGGGTTTTACCTACCAGAAGCCGATCGCCGACGATCACGCCGGCTGATTCGCAGCACCCCTTTATCCGCCCAAGTGGCAAGGCCCGCGCGGTTTGCTGTGGAAACTGGCGCCGCAAGACACAATATTCTGTTGAATCGACACCTGTTGGCGGATTTTGACGGGTTGGTGTGACGTTTTTTACTTTTATGACTTACACTTCGCCGTAAGATTCGTGTGACGGCAAACGATTCTGAGGGCTGGGGTAGCTTCTCCGATGCTTACGAGACCAACGACGCACAGCCATATGGCCGAAAGGGTCCGGCGACTCTTCGGCACCGCGCCGTGCCGTCTTCAGGTTGCCGCGCTACCCTGGCGCACCACCGAAAACGGCATCGAAATCATGCTGATCACCAGCCGTGACACCGGCCGCTGGGTGCTGCCGAAGGGCTGGCCCGAGGCCAGGGAACCGCTCTGCGAGGCCGCGGCGCGCGAGGCCGGCGAGGAAGCCGGATTGCGCGGCAAGATCTCTCATTTCGAGGCTGGCCGTTACTTCTACGCCAAGGCATTGGCGTCCGGCGAGGAAGTGCCTTGCGAAGTGCTGGTGTTTCCAATGCAGGTCGAGCGCGTCTCCGACCGCTGGAAGGAAAAGCGTGCGCGCACCCGCAAATGGGTCAACGCGGCCGAGGCCGTGCGCATGATCAACGAGCCCGATCTTTGCCAGATCATCGCGCATTTCTGCGCCGATCCGGACAAATTCGTCGTTAAAACCTAGTCACAACTCCACAGCCGCCGTGCCGTATTCCCATGCGCCAGCATGGGTCTTGCCCATTGATTCCATTCGATGTTTCGCCTGCGGCGGCATCGATCCGACTCCCATCTGACATCGACAGATCCCTCCCCCTTCCGGGTTACGATTGGTTGCGAGTTGACATGCAGGTATTTACCTGCATATTGTGATTGCAAGATGAGTGAGACCGATGGACGCCGACAAGGTTTTCAAAGCGCTGGGCGACCCGACACGCAGGAAGCTGCTCGATCTTCTGTGCGAGAAGAACGGACAGACGCTGGGCCAGCTTTGCGAAAACCTCGACATGGCCAGGCAATCCGCGACGCAGCACATCGACTTGTTGGAGGCGGCCAATCTGATCAGCACGGTCAAGCGTGGCCGCGAAAAGCTGCATTTCATCAACCCCGTGCCGCTGCATGAAGTCTACGAGCGGTGGGTGCGCAAATTCGAACGGCAGCGGCTGAGCCTGCTGCACGACTTGAAACAGGAACTCGAAGGAGACAACCAATGACCCGGGAAACCACCAGTTTTGTCTATGTGACCTACATCCGCTCGACGCCGCAAAAGGTGTTCGAGGCCATCACCAAGCCCGATATCGCCAAGCGCTATTGGGCCCACGAGAACGTCTCAGACTGGAAGCCGGGTTCGAAATGGGAACACATCCGCGCCAATGACGAGCGCACCGTCGAACTCGTCGGCAAGGTCGTCGAAATCTCGCCGCCGACCCGTCTGGTCATGACCTGGGCCAACGCGTCCCAAGCCGACGACCCGACCAAACAAAGCCGGGTGACCTTCGCCATCGAGGAATATGACGCCATGGTCCGGCTCACCGTCACCCATGATGAGCTCGAAGCCGGCAGCGGCATGGCCAAGGGCATCAGCCAGGGCTGGCCGGCCGTGCTGTCCAGCATGAAATCCTTCCTCGAAACCGGCAGCGGAATCGACCTGTTCGCCAAACCGAAATCGGCCTGAAGCAAGTTTCCAGCAGGAGAACCGCAATGACCAGGCACTTTACCGGCGGCTGCGCCTGCGGCGCGATCCGCTATGAGGCGAGCGGGGAGCCGATCTTTCAGAATCACTGCCAATGCCTCGATTGCCAGAAGCGCAGCGGCACGGGTCATGGCTCCTATGTAACCTTCGGCCGGCGCGCTGACGTTGAGATCAGCGGCCAGCCGAGCACCTGGCGGATGATCGCAGACAGCGGAAACGAGAAAATCCAGGCCTTCTGCCCGACCTGCGGAACGCCGCTCTACCTGACCTTCGTCGCCATGCCGGAAGTGACAGCAATCCACGCCACCAGCCTTGACGATCCCGGCCAGTTCAATCCGCAAGCGGTCACCTACACCGTGCGCGGCCATGCCTGGGACACGATCGATCCCGTGCTCCAACCATTCGAGAGAATGCCTGGATGAACCAAGCAGAGCCCTATCCCTTCGGATAGGGCTCTGCTTTCAGCTCAGACCACCAGGCCCTTGGTCAGTTCCAGTGCCTGGCGCTCGAACAGGCGGCGGTAGATACCGCCCTTCAGCCGGATCAGCTCGTCATGCGAGCCTTCCTCGACGATCTTGCCGCGATCGAACACCAGCAGCCTGTCCAACGCTCGCACCGTCGACAGCCGATGCGCGATGACCAGCGTTGTGCGGCCGACCATCAGCCTCTCCATCGCCTGCTGGATCAGCACTTCCGATTCCGAATCGAGGCTCGATGTCGCCTCGTCCAGGATCAGGATGCGTGCGTCCGCCAGGAAGGCACGCGCGATCGCCACGCGCTGACGCTCGCCGCCCGACAGTTTCACGCCGCGTTCACCGACCAGCGTCCCGTACCCCTTCGGCAGGCTGGTGATGAAGTCATGTGCGCTAGCGAGCTTCGCGGCATGCTCGATCTCAGCCTGCGTGGCGTTCGGCCGGGCATAGGCGATGTTTTCGGCCAGCGACCGGTGGAACAGGATCGGCTCCTGCTGGACGATGGCGATCTGGGCGCGCAGCGACGCCTGTGCAACCTGCGAGATGTCCTGGCCGTCGATCAGGATCTTGCCGCCGCTGACGTCGTAGAGACGCTGGATCAGCTTGACGAAGGTCGTCTTGCCTGAGCCCGAATGACCGACCAGCCCGACGCGCTCACCCGCCGCAATCTCCACCGAAAAGTCGCTGTAGAGCGGCAGGCGATGGCTGCCATAGTGGAAGGTGACGTTGTCGAAGCGGATAGCGCCCTGTGTGATCCGGATCGGCGGAGCATCCGGCCGGTCTTCGATGCCGAGCGGTTGCGACTGGAAGTCAACCAGTTCCTCCATGTCGTTGATCGAGCGCTGCAAATTGCGGATATGCGTGCCGATATCCCTGAGATAGCCCTGCAGCACGAAGAACGAGGTCAGCACGAAGGCGACATCGCCGGCGCTCGCCTGCCCCCACGTCCACAGCATCAGCGACAGCCCGATCACCGCCGTCCGCAGCACCAGCAACATGGCGCCTTGCGTGGTGCCGTTTATGGTGCCGCGCACCCAGGTGCGGCGCGTGCGCGCCCGCCATTTGGCAACGACCTTGGCAAGCCGCGTTTCCTCGCGCGTCTCGGCACCAAAACCCTTGACCACCGCGTTGCAGCTCACCGCATCGGCAAGCGAGCCGCCAAGCCGCGTATCCCAGCCATTGGCAAGCCGTGCCGCTGGCGCGACATAGCCGAGCGATAGCAGCGCCGTCACCATGATGAACAGCACCGAGCCGACTGCCACGACCAGCCCCATCAGCGGCCAGAACCAGCCGAGCAGCAGCGTCGAGCCGACCAGCATGGCAACCGATGGCAAAAGCGCGATCAGGATCGTGTCGTTGAGCAGGTCGAGCGCCCACATGCCGCGCGTAATCTTGCGCACCGTCGATCCGGCAAAGCTGTTGGCGTGCCAGTCGGTGGAGAAGCGCTGCACGCGATGGAACGCGTCGGCGGCAATGTCGGCCATCATCTTGAGCGTCAGTTCGACAATGCCCATGAAGGCGAGGTTACGCAGCACCACGCCGGTCAGCGCCAGGCCGATGAGCGCGAAGAAGGCTGCCATCGCCGCATTCCACGCGACATCGTCGGCCGCCGCACTGCTGGCGACGGCATCGACCAGTCGGCCGGAATAGAGCGGCGTCAAGACGTCGGCCAGCGTCGACAGCAGGAAGCCGCCCATGATCAGCGACAGCCGCCAGGGCTGGCGTCGCCAGTGGCTGAGCGTGAAGCCAAGAACACTGCGAAAGGCGCTTGCGCGCAGATCGATTCGAAAACGAGCCATGATGTCATCCGGACGCAAAGGTGCCCGGTCCCGGTAAGGTCGAAAATTGAAAACCGCGCTGGGCAATTCGCCCGGGGCTGCGGAGGTTCGGCATAGGTGGCGGCGCGCCCTAGATATCGGGTGGCGACCGGCATCGGCAGAAGCCTGTACTCGACCCGGCATCGGCGCGAAGGGCAAACCTTCGCCGGACGCCGGGTGAGACCTAGGCTTCGCGGCCTCGCACTACCATGTGAAATACTGCCATTCGGACCTCCCGCAAGACAATTGCGGAGGGGTCCTTATAGAGACGCCATGACGGATCGCCAAGACGGGGCGCACGCGCAAAGCGTAACTGGTCCAACCAGTGATGTTATTTTGCAACAACAGATATAGAGGACTGTCACGGCACCACCGAATAAGCCTTCTGGTCGGCGGTCGCGATCGTAACGTCGGTGCTGGATTAGAAGTCGACCAAATCGACTTCCATCAGGTCGCCGAAGTGATGCCGCCCCTGCTCGCCCCCAAGGCTCTCGAATGAAATCAGGATTTTAGCCGCGATCCCTGAAACGGTTGGTGATGGGATAACGGCGGTCGCGGCCAAAATTCTTCCGGGTGATCTTCACACCCGGCGCCGCCTGCCGGCGTTTGTATTCGGCAATGTAGAGCAAATGTTCGACGCGCGTCACCGTCGCCCGGTCGTGGCCGCGCGCGACAATGTCATCGACGCCCATCTCGTTTTCGACCAGGCACTCCAGAATATCGTCCAGCACCGGATAGGGCGGCAGCGAATCCTGGTCGGTCTGGTTCTCGCGCAATTCCGCCGACGGCGCCTTGTCGATGATGTTTTTCGGGATCACCTCGCCCGACGGCCCGAGCGCGCCCGGCGGCACATGGCTATTGCGCCAGCGCGACAGCGCATAGACCTGCATCTTGTAGAGGTCTTTTATCGGATTGAAGCCGCCATTCATGTCGCCATAGAGCGTGGCATAGCCCACCGACATCTCGCTCTTGTTGCCGGTGGTGACCACCATCGAGCCGAACTTGTTGGAGATCGCCATCAGGATGGTCCCGCGCGCGCGGCTTTGCAGGTTTTCTTCGGTGATGCCTTCCTTGGTGCCTTCGAACAGCTGCGTCAGCGCATGCAGAAAGCCTTCAACCGGTTCGAAGATCGGCACGATGTCATAGCGACAGCCAAGCGCGCGGGCGCAGTCCTCGGCGTCCTTCAGCGAATCCTTCGAGGTATAGCGGTAGGGCATCATCACCGCGCGTAGCCGCTCCTCGCCGAGCGCATCAACGGCCAATACGGCGCAGATCGCCGAATCGATACCGCCGGACAGGCCGAGCACGACGTTCTTGAAGCCGTTTTTGTTGACGTAATCGCGCAGGCCCAGCATGCAGGCGCGGTAGTCTGCTTCCTCTCGCTCGGGTATTTTCGACATCGGCCCTTCCGAGCAGATCCAGCCGGCATCCGTGCGCTTCCAAGTGGTGACGTCGACAGTCTCCTCAAACTGGCTCATCTGGAAAGCCAGCGTCTTGTCGGCGCCGATCGCAAAGGAAGCGCCGTCGAAGATCAACTCATCCTGGCCGCCGATCTGATTGGCATAGATCATCGGCAAACCGGTTTCGATGACCTGGCGGATAACGACCTGATGGCGCACGTCCATCTTCGCGCGGTAGTAGGGCGAGCCGTTCGGCACCAGCAGGATTTCCGCTCCGCTTTCAGCCAGGGTTTCACAGATGCCGACGTCGCCCCAGATGTCCTCGCAGATCGGAATTCCGATGCGCACACCACGGAAGTTGACCGGTCCCTGAGCCTCGGGTCCGGCCTGGAAGACGCGCTTCTCGTCGAACTCTCCATAGTTGGGCAAATCGAGCTTGTAGCGCTCGGCCAGGATCTTGCCGCCATCGGCGAAGATGATCGAATTGTGGGTGCCGCTCTTGCGCTTCAGCGGCGTCCCGATAATGACGCCCGGCCCGCCATCGGCGGTGTCGTTGGCGAAGTCTTGCGCAGCCTTTTCGCAAACCTTGAGGAAGGCCGGCTTCAGCACCAGATCCTCGGGCGGATAACCGGCAAGGAAAAGCTCGGTGAAGAGCACGATGTCGGCGCCCTGGCGGGCCGCATCCGCCCTCGCCTCGCGCGCCTTGGCAAGATTGCCGGCGACATCGCCGACCGTGGGGTTGAGCTGGGCGACGGCGATGCGCAGAATATCGGGAGCGGTCTTCTTGGTCATGCCTGCGGTTTAGCGCGGCAAAATTGCCCCGGCAATGGCGTTCGTTTGGACCAATCCAGACCGATCGAGTTCGATCGTGTCCTGAGGGGCGACAGCCCTACTCGCCCATATATTCGCGCAGCGCCTCCGGCGAATGGTTCTCGCCGATCGACATCGCCAGGATGCGCGAGATGTGCCGGCGCGGCAGGCCAGTTTCCTGTGCCCATTTGTTGATCTGCGCCTGGATCTTGTCGAGATCCCTCTTCGACGTCGGGCTTTCGGCGATGTCGAGGCCGGCGTCGCGCAGGGCGGCCGCCATATCGGCCGAGATGACGAAAGCATCCCATTCCAGCCAGCGCAGGAAATACTGGCCGGTGTTGCCGCCGAGCCGGCTGCCATGCTTGCCGAGATATGCCATCAGTCCGACCTGGTCGTCGGCAGGCCACGCGGCCAGGAACTTGCCGAAGCCGCCATGCTCCTTCGACACACGCTCGACGAAGGCGGCGTTGTCGCGCACCGACTTGATCTTCTGCGGGTTGCGCACGATGCGCTTGTCGGCCGTCAGATCGTGCCAGAAATCGTCGGGCTGGAACAGCAACCGCTTCGGCTCGAAATGCAGGAACGCTTCCTCGAAACCCGGCCATTTTTGTTCAATGACTGCCTTTGAGTCAATTAAACATCATGGTTTCCTTGGGTTTTGATTGTGTTTGATGGATGTTAGAAAAGGTATTGGGGAGGAATTCAAAATGCGCAAAGCGTTCCTGTCTGTACTGGTGCTAATGCAACCCGGTCATGCCTTTGCCGACGACTACCCAACGGTTGGGTCCGTCGCAAACGTGGCAAAGAAGACCGCCATTTCATTCCAGTGCGGCCAGCCGAACGCTGGTAAAATCCAATGCCACTTTAGGGAAATGAGACTCGCCAAACCCACCACGGCAGAAATCGAAAAGCGCATTACCGATGGTGTCGCTAGCATCCTGAAAGCCCCACCAGAAGAATTCAAATCATGTGACACGTTTGCGGAGAGTGCGGCGCTCCTGAAGGCTGGAAAGCCACCAACGAACGCCAAGGCAGAAGAGTTCTATGAATCGTGGGCTGCGATGCCAGACGAAGCAAAAGCCCATACGATAGCGATCATGGAGGCAGGGGCAAAACTCTGCCAAGATCGGCATGACGCATCATCTGCCGAAGCGTTCATTCGCCTGACAGAGGAAGAAAAAGCTTCCACATGCCAAATTACCGAATGGGAGTATGACCGGGAATTTTTCCTCAATCCAGCAACGAAAAAATGGCAGACCACAATGCAAAGTGCCGACGAGTGCGGAACGATTGCCTACGGAGAAATCTACCGTGCCGACACCGCAAAGGATTTCACGTTTTGGAACTACAGCACCAAGGACATTGTGACCAATCCATCAGGCAAGCAGTGGAGCGGCGAAAGCTGTTCGCAACGTGACCAATCCGAACACCGGTTCACATGGAATGTCACCACAATGGTTGCTGAATGCAAATACGTGGAGCTACACCCATAGGCGAAGCGCCAATTATGCACCGCTGCTGCGATGCCCCCTATAAGCGCTATTTCGGCGCAATGCGTTCAAACTTAAATTTATAGAGTGGACTGACCATCGAGGGCTCTTCGAGCAGATTTCTATCTACAAGCCCACTGACATCCGACGGGTAAAAATGCCCCGAGAAAACAATCGTTTGGCCGACCTCCAGACCCAACAGGGTTTTAAACAAGCTCGAATCGGCGGTTATAAAACTGCCCTCCTCCGGCGTTGCTCTCTCGGATGACCCAAGTGTTTCTGCGGTCTGGTTCAGAATTCCGTTCACCATTGAATCCGGATTATCCAATAGGCCTCCCGATTGAAGGGACCCGGCTTTTGAGATAGGCCCATCGAACGACGATTGGCATGATCATGCCGGCGGCATCGCTTCCCCGTCGAGAGGAAGACACCATGAAGGGCCTATCGAGGACAGCATGATCTCAAGCGACACAGGAAAGTCTAACTCTAATGAAGAAAAAATACAAAAGCTTAGGAATTTTTCCCAGCTTCTGAAAGAGTATGACGAAGATCCATCACCTCATCTCCGGAGTAACATTAATCAAGAAAGAGGCTCCGTCCGGCAGATCGTCCTTGAAGCCCACGGTCTGCAATTATATCACATTGCTCCCCCTCCCGCCATTGGAGGATTTGTTCAAAGAAATGTCGATCTGTTTGACCGACTCTTCGATTCGATACATGGCTTAAATGTGACAGACAGAATTATAGACATGATCGACGTGGCCGTTGGCAACATTAAGGGCGGCGTATTTGATCGTGTTGTGCAGAATACGGAAGTGGCCACGCCAGAAGTCCGGGCTGGCTACGCCTTCATTGCCATGTCCATAGATCCTTCCAACAAAGAACTGGAAGACGTTTTGGACGCCATAAAGGCAACGGCCAGCGATTTGGGGATTGAGGCGGAACGGATAGACGAGCAAGAATCCAACAATCGCATTACTGATCGAATTTTCGAAGCGATACGTGTAGCACAGTTTGTAATCGTCGACGTCACTGGCGCTCGGCCAAACGTATTTTACGAAGCAGGATACGCACAAGGCATCGGAAAAATACCGATCTTCTTGGCTAAGGAAGGTACCAAGCCAGAATTCGATATCAAGGACTATCCTATAATTTTCTATGGCAATATGCGTTCTTTGAGAGAGCGACTGAAGAGCCGGTTGCAAGCAGTGGCTAAGGGCTCGGAAAAATAGGGCAATCGTTCGTCCTAGGAGTTTTTCTGCTAAACAATCCTACAGGCTACTCGCTCCCTTGTCCGACCGCTCGCTGGCCTGCAAAGCTCTGCAGATGTGGTCTTTCTAAATCCTCATTATGAGCTATTGTCCGACAGCTTTGGGGGGATAGAGATGAAATCGGGCGTCGTTGCATTCATACTTTGGTGCGGTGGTTTTTTCCTCGTTTGCGGACTCCACCGTTTCTACACAGGGCGAACCGGCTCTGGAATCTTGTGGCTTCTGACGTTTGGACTGCTGGGGATTGGACAGATTGTGGATTTGTTCATGCTGGGCTCGATGGTCCGACAGGCGAACATGATGAGGGGTTTGGCCGGCGCATCAGCCTTTGTCCACAACAACAATGTAGTGGCGCCTGTGATCAACATAACCGTTGACCCCCGATATGTTACATCGCCACCTTCGAACCAGAGCACTCCATCCTAAGACTGGCTGATGATAGAAACGGCCACTCAGCCGATTAGTCCATCAGTTGCCGAGGGATTGCCATGAAATTATCGTTGATCGAGAGGTCGGCGTTAACGCTGGAGAACTACATTGATGGAAAGATGGGAAGCCATTTTCTGTCGGAAAAGTTCTTGGACGGCATTGCCGAACAGCGGAATGAAATCAGCCGGCGACAGGCAAGAGTGTCATCAAGACTGTTCCTGCTGACCACCATTTTAGCGTTTTTTTCCAATATAACAGGTAACGTTACGTTTCTCGGAGCCTCAGTTAGAATCTCACCTGAATTTGCATCGGCACTCTCAACGCTTGTGGCGGCTGGGTTGGTTGCCACTGTATTTGCGCTCCTCGACCAAATTATCTTGGACCGCTACGTCACATCAATTGGGAAGAAGGTGGGCATGTTCTCCTTCCCAATTTTCCTCCTACACAAGACCGCATTTAATCTGTGGATTGATCCGTTGATGCCAAGATACTACGGTCCAAAATCAAGGCGCCCACAACACCTCGCTATGCGCCTTATGCTAATTTTTGCAATTTTTCAGTTCTTGATAGTAATCATTTATCCCACATCGGTATGCGGATATCAGGTGTGGAAGATTTTCACTGAAAATAGCGCAAACATCGAAATGTTCTTCGGCGTTATGACTCTGCTGCTGTTGACCTATGCGGCATTTAACGTATTGGTTTTCTGCCTTAAATTTCGTTTCGATGCGGCTGAATTTAATGAATCTGACGGTCAGCCTACCGACGAATTTCTTGCCTTTCTCCGTGCGGAAGAAGCCAAGAGAGCCTCATAGTTTGGCGGGGGCCTCGGTAGGAGCCGACTCTTTGGAGTTTCCGTTGCCTGACTGACCCAGAGGCGTTTTCGACCAATCGAATAGGAAACAGCGTTCCTGTTCCTCGACAATCCGCTCCTTAGGTTCGAGGCCAAGATCTGCATACAACACAGCGTCTTCGGATGGCCTCCTTGTGGCGGCATTCACCACTACAACGGAAAGGAGTGGGTAACCGGCGTCACGACACCGTATGGCTATTCCGCCAAGGATGTCTCCCCAGCCCCGAGTGGCAACATTGAATTTAGTCGAAAGCTCGCCGTAAGTGATTGTGCCCCTCGCAGCCGCAACTGCTGCAAGATGCCGGGCGACATCCAACCGGAAGCTGTTTTTCATTTTCAGATAATGTGCAGCAGAAATTTGCCCCATGATATTCCCGACTCAGAATCTCTCCCCACCAGTGAGAAGTTGAGTGAGCTTTCCCTTCAACTCCTCGATCTCAGCGCCGATTTCTTCGTCATCCTGATCGAAAATTGCTCGACTGTTGTCGACAATTATCCCAGCTGCAAGAGCTATTGCGTGGAGGTGATGAGCTACATTTCGGATAACCGGAGCCGCATCATTCTGGGATGCCCGTCTTTCCCAGTCATTGATTGCAGCTGAGGTCAGTCCCGCCAAGGGTGAATGTCTGCTTTGGCTCGCCGAATTCACGATGCTCAAAACCGAACGCTCCACAATAATCCGGTTGCGGAAACGTTGGCTCCTATTTCCTTGTCTCAGCACTTGCAGACACCTCTCTCAAAACGTCATCAGCCCATGGAGCCAGCTTCTCGTATAGTTCAAGCGCACAGCTCTGAGTTGCCTCCGCTGGAGGAGGAATGCCACGCTGGCTTGCCATTCGACAGGCCATTATCAACTCGTATTCTCCCATCGACAGGGGAAATGGAACTGTTGGCAGCTTGAAAGGCGAGTAGCGTCCAAAATCGGGAGTCGGCGCCAGATGCCATGTGGCAGACATGGCAATGTTTCGAGCGCAGACATACAATACTCCCAATTCGAAGACGGCGTTATGTGGCGATGACGTCGCCTCCTTTCCGACACCCAACAGTATGCTTCGTAACTCGAAGATATCGTGGCAGGCCGTGCTGTAATCCGATGGCCTTCCGAACATGCTCGCCACATCAGGGAAGGCGCCCAAGGGTCTCGACTCCAAATACAGGTGCCACGCAAAGAGATCGCCTGAGGTGAACATCTCGGCCACCTTCTTCTCGCCATACCACGAAATAGAGGGTTGGCCGATGAGGATCGATCCCAAAAACTGCAAGATACCTTCCTCGGGTGTCTTACCGGTCCCATCCCGAACGACAATAAGAACGTCAACATCACTATTCTGATCGGTGTCGCCTCTTACGGAAGAACCAAACAGGGAAATGTTCAAAACGCTCGAAGGCAGCTCGTTCGTCATTTGCCTACCGGTGCGACAGCCACCGGAATAGCCCGGAAATTAGCACGCCGAATGCCAGATAGCGGGCCAAAACTATAACCCATTCCAACCAAATGATCCTTGGGACTTGCCGCTGGAATTCTATGTCCAGAAAGAGGTTCGCATAGTAGGTCAGCGCTCGAACAAAATCGCCTGCTAGCGATGATATGGTTGGATCGGGCTGCGCCAACGCTTGAGTAATCATGGAGGCCCCAGCAGCCAACACCAACAAGGCACCAATTGAAAACGTCATTTTCCAGAGCCGTTCTCCATGGCCCCAAAGAAATGAGTCGAGCGCTAGCCCAACACGGCTCAGACCAACATGCGCCCGTTTCCAAAACCCGTTGTAGTGCGACTTGTAGTATTTTCCATCTTGTCGCCATGCCCTCCTCAAATGTTCTTTCTTGGCTGACAACTCGCTGAGAACAAAGGTTCTCGATGAACTTACATCCCCCATTGAAAGCGCATTCTTACGGAGAATTTGTAAAAGCTCCCTACTGATATTCGGCTCATCTGGCAGGTTCTTCAGAATTTCCGCCGTGTCGATTCGAGTTGAAGTGAAATCAGCGTATCGGAAGTCACAAGCTCCAACTTCGGCGCTTCTAAAATTGCATTCCGTGAATCTGGCGCCGACAAACGAGCAGTTGATGAACTTCGCTTTGTGAAAATATGCTCTCGTAAAAACCGCATAGGAAAAGTCGGCGTTTTCGAAAACGGCATTCTTCCCGCTAACGTCCGTCAGGATTGCGTGTCGAAAGTCCTTGCCTTCCAGCTTGCCGAGATTCACCGCCTCCAAGCGTAACGGTTTGTATTCCACGACTTCTGGCACGGCCACTTTGGCCTTAACTACATCCTTGCCCATCAGGAAATCGCCCCCCTTCAACAGTTTCCATCCAGACCAACGTCGACATCGCATGCGTTTTCAAACGCTGCGGGAGTCCAAATAGCTCCTGCCCTTGTGGGAAAGACCATATCGATCCGCATCCGTCCCACAAGAGTTCAATTGACTTTTTGGGAATTTTGTCCTACAAGGTCTTAGAAGCTAATGGGAAGGATACGACATGTTTGTAGGCTACTGCCGAACAAGCTCCATCGACCAGTTGGCCGGCTATGAAGCCCAGCTTCGGGACTTGAAATCGGAAGGTTGCGAGAAGGTCTTCAGCGAACAGGTTTCGTCCGTCAATTCGCATCGCTCGGAGCTTGAAAGGGCCATTGAGTTTGTTCGTGAGAACGACGTTCTGGTGGTTACCCGACTAGATCGGCTCGCCCGCTCTGTGGGCGATCTGCATCAGATCGTAGCCCGGCTTGAGGCGAAGAAGGTCGGGCTCAAGATTGTGGACATGGCGATGGACACCACCTCGCCCACTGGCCGGCTGCTATTGAACCTTGTCGGGTCCATCGCCCAGTTTGAACGTGAGATTATGCTTGCCCGGCAGCGTGAAGGCATTGCCAAGGCCAAGGCCGAGCACAAGTTCAAGGGACGTGCACCCACTGCCCGGCGCAAAACATCCGATGTTGTCTCGATGCACCGGGCAGGGAAGAAGGCTACCGAGATCGCCGAGGCGCTCGGCGTTGGCCGCTCGTCCGTGTATCGGATTTTGTCTGAGACCGCTTGATGGCTGAAACTGCGATTGGGTTACTTCTAGACCAGCTGCCCGATGCCGTAAGGGCGTGGATCGGCAACCTCCCCCTGCCCGCTCGTGCTGAGATCGACAGACTGCTCAAAGAGACCGGGGTTGAGAACTTCAAAGGCCACTGGCGAGAGCTCGACGAACTGGAGGATAGTTTCGCTGCCAAAGCGTGACACCGAACAGCGCTGCCGCCGTCTGCGGTTCAAGATCGAAGGACTGCTATTCGAATTCTCAGCAACACATGGCGGACCAGTCAACTTTCGGGCAATCGGCGGACAGACACCGTTAAAGGCCTTCTCCGGGGCCTCGTGGGGAGACTGGGACGATGAAAGCGTTCAGTTCACTGGTAGTGGCTATTTCCGGAATGGATTTCCCGTTCTGCGGCACGTTGCGTCTCTGACAATCGGGTGGGTGCTGCGGGAAAAGCCATACAGCTTCCATTTCGAAGCCACGGATCATAGAAAGCATGAGATTTATGGGCGTCTCGTCGCCCGATACGGCGCATCCATAGAGCATCTATACGTGCACTATATGTCAGGCCATCGATTCTGGTTTGTTCGCCGTGAGGCATAACTCAAGATGAAACTGTCATTACGTGAGCATTTCACCAAATGACGAAATTTTACTCCTGTTCGATAGATGAAAAAGCAATAATATTTCGCAATATTGCACACCAATTCGAGATACATATTACAGACTAAATCGTAGTACGGATTGACATCAAGCTCCAATCTCGTCGTGATTTACTCAAGCGCCAAGCGCTTTATCATGAACAATTTTTGAAAGGCATTGAGCCACCAACGTTATCACTGTGTCTAAAAAAGGAAAAAAATTGGAAGTTGAAGATTTAAACGAATTTCTTGCGTCAATGGATGGAGAAACAAAACCAAAATCAATAAAATCAATTATGGAGAACTTTAGGGAAGAATACCGAGTTATCTATATGGAGTTCATAACTTCGGTTGACGAAAATAGATACCAAATCGCCAACTTTAAATTTTCTCAGCTCTTGGTCGAGATGAACCTCTCGATCTTATATATCCTCCAATCCGCAAATCTGGACCCGAAGCAATATGTTTAGTGTCCGCCTCGACCAGCCAACTCACGACGCACTGAGCATTCTTGCCAAGCGATCATTTCTCGACAACAGCGCCTTGGCCCGAAAAATCTTCAACGACCATCTGGCCAAGGCCGGCACCGGCATTGCTAAGGAACTGATCCGTCAGGAGGTGCGAAGGCACGATATGACCCAGTTCGTCACGATTTCGTTCGTGGCAGCAAATGATCCGGAGGCCGCCTACCGGCGACTATCTGGAAAGACCAAGGATGCCAAAGCGCCTGCAAAGCCATTCGCTCTTTTCGAGAGGGACCGTCCGACAGCAGAGCGGTTGGTTAAAGCCTATTTCTCGGCCATGCGCAGAAAGTTCGGCTCAAACGGAAAGCTGCCAGCGCTGGGCGTCTGCGAGACGATCAAAAAGAACGGCGTCGATGATACCTTCCTGCACTACCACTGCCTCCTTGCCGTTCCCTGCGCCAAAGAGGGCCTTTTCCAACAGGCATCGCAGGACTTCTGGACAAAGATAGGGAAGCGCCATTTTGGCGCTCCCATTCACATGCCAAGTCGAACGAGCGAATTGCAAGGAAGCCGTCGCTCGATATGCGCTGAAGAATGTCGATGACGATTACCCAATCGACTCTATCATCATGGTGGGCTTCGACTATCCGCCCGGCAAATTCGCTTGATGGTGCTCGGAGGCTCCAATCGGCCGATTCCTTGCCAACTCCATGGCAACTTTAGGCTGAAACCAGTTCTGCTATATCCGTCAGCGGACCAAGATTGAGGAAAACAGGTGTTGAAGGGCGATTTTTTTTGGGCGCCAAGATAGCCCGAAACTCTCGTTGATAAGCGTATCGGAAATGTTTGAGGAAATGGATTTCGTTGGGGGTTTCGACATCAATCAGCTTGCAAGGGTCATAGTATACTACAGGCGAAAAATTGGCCTGAGCAATCACATCGTCAGGGCTCTCTGCGTTGTAGTCATATACGCTTTTGACAACACGCTTTTCAAACTCAGAAACGTCTCGAATAACTATACAGCTATCGGCCTCGAACTCGGCATACATCCTCAATTCATAGATGCAGGATAATGAGCAAACCCAAAATTCAGCGTCCAGTTCATAGTACCCTCCATTGCTGACATGAACTTGATTTTCATTGTCAAACTGGGCCGGAAGAAGAGCGCCGTCCTTATATGCTAGCGAAGGGGCAAAGCGAAGTTGCCCTTTATGAAGAAGGGACTCGTTGTATTTCTTGGCTGAGAACCGGAATATTGTTTCCGGTTTTCGATATGTGGTAGAGAATACTCTGTTTGAGGCTTTCAACTCTGGCCTGACAGCCCACCTCTGAGTAAGGAGAACCTGCTCAGCATCGATCAATTTTCGCTTATTGTTTGCCTTTATTATTTCTTTTCCCCTGAGTTCCCCCTCGTATGCCACCTCAATCAGCATCTTGAAAAAATCTAGATGCGGCAAGGAATAGTATATGCCATCATCAATGTTTACATCCGGCTTGTACTTTTTGGTTTCCCAATCCAGAACCATTATGTTGTCGAAAATGTCGCACATTCTGCCTTCTAGATAATCAATCGATTTCGTCAGCAGGTAGCGATTCTTCAGATATTCATGCCGCCAAAGCCGGGGCATTTCGGTATTCATCGACACGGGCTTTGGAAATCGATGGATTTTTTGGAAGTCCGGATTGAGAGCCGATCCACGGGCGTTGTCCTGATCCTTCATACCGCCCTCATCGGTGACTGGTCCTTTTCGCCAATTCACTGTCTATCAACATAATATGGAAGTCGTCAGCCGGAAGCCCCGCCTCAAGGAAGGCCTGTCTCGCATGAGCTAGGCTTCCAGTGCTTTCTTTGCTCCGATTGTCCATGCAACGGATTTCAGCTTCGAGGCCAACAAGGCGACCGGAAACATCAACAAATTTGTTCGGTTTCAAAGGCAGCTCTTTAGGTATTGGCTGACTGACAATTGCGACCATCCCCCAAACCAGAAGGGCGGCGGCGAGGATGAGGAACCCGGTTGTCGTTTCGATTCCTGCCAGTCGGAAAATGAAGAAGAATAGCAGGGCGATGGCCCCTATTGCGGAATAGCCACCTAATCCTCGCCGGAAAGCTGAAGCACCTAAAAGAAGAATGAGCACGGTGACTATGAGAAAGAATTCCATGAGGCCCCCGCCACCGGATTCAAGAGGTTTCAATAAGGCCACTGCGTGCCAACAATGACAAGCGGCGGCTTCCTAGACATACCCGCACATCCATGCCGTCTGTTGGGTCCCTGCGGCCCTTGTAGAGAGCTTTGTGAGATGGTCCGACCATGCGAAACGGGTTTTGCACGAAAGCGCATTCCAGCTTCGCATGTCGCTGCCGGCCTAGAGGCAAAAACTTCCCAAAGGCCTAGGAGGTAGGCGGACATTGCGCATTCTTGCCAAGGACGTGCTTGCTTCGTTAGAGTAGCGTCCAAGGGTTGTAGATGCCTCGGCCACTTGATTTAGGATTCCAACGTCCTTCGTGCTGCATCACCGATGTCATGAGCCAAGGAAATTCGACAATTATTGTGCCCGAAAATCCGGAAGGGGACACTATTAGAGCCCCAGTCCTGAAGATATTCGACGGTGACGGATTTCTTACAAGAATTAAAACTAGTGAGTTCACTGGCAGGCCAAGTGACCAATCAGAACTTGACGTTGCGGTCCGGTTTGCGTTCATCGACGCACCCGAATTGGAACAGCCCGGAGGGCGTGAAGCCAAAGATTTCCTTACATTTTTGATCAGCGATAGATGGCTGGAACTTGAGGTTCGGCTGAAGATGGATACAGGCCAGATTGTGGACAGACATAAGCGTATCGTCTGTGTGCCGTTTCTGACCGAGGAATACTTCGGTGCCGAATTTAGAACACCATCTAACCACACCCATAACGCTGGAACATTCGGGGGGCCGCTGCTCGTCACTAGGAACATCGAGTTAGAGATGGTTTTGAATGGGTGGGCGTGGGTTCTCGAACGATATGGACCGGGCGCACGATATATGGAGGCGTTGGGCGATGCGCAGCGGCACAAAAGGGGAATATGGGCCGCCACGGAGACCAACATTCCACCATGGGCGTTTAAGCAGCAGAAACACCGTCAAAAGCGATCCTCGGACGAGACAGGCACAAAATGTCCGATGGGGGGGTGTGGTGGCGATTTGGTGAAACGCAATGGTAGGTTTGGAGCGTTCTTCGGTTGCTCGACTTTCCCTGACTGCAAATACACATGCCGAGCTGCGGTCTGAAAAATCGTCCCACCCTACCGCCAAGCTAGAGTTTCCCCTGCCGAGCCATAGTGAATTCCTCTCGGGTTCTGGTGGCCTTCGGCAGCTTGCTTGTGTCGGCTCCTTCAAACCCCAAGTTCAGCACAAAGAAGGCTTCCTTGCCGCCCTTGTCCCGATTGTCGGGATAGATCGTGCGTGTAGCTCCACCTTTGAATTTGATGATGTATCGGGAATCCAATGCGGAGTTCCTTGATGCCCCTTCGGCAGAGCGTAACCAAAACTCCTTGGCACCTTCATTGTCGGCTTCCATGGCGGCTTTGCGATACACCTTTGCCCAATGCTTCCTGTCCAATTCGATGGACTTCACAATGGTCCTTATGTGGTCAGCCGCCTTGGCCCTTAGCTGGAAAAGCTCATCAACACTGACTTCGCCTTTGCCAGTTCCTACCTTGGGAAAGCGAATCCTATTGCCGTCTATGGCTGCCTCACGTTCTGACTGGACTTTGTTCCGCTCGATCTCCAATGCCCCTATCTGTTCGTTGATCGCCTTGATCCGGGTGGCGTTCTTGACCATGGCCTCTCTCAACGAGTCTCGAAGGATTTCATCGGCTTCAATCATTTTCAAATGGCCCTGTTGGGATTTGAACAGCCCTAGCCGCTCACCTTCCAACTGCTGAATTTTTTGGGTGATGGTCTCTTGGCGGGATGACGCTGTGCCGCCGTGGATGATTTCCTGTAGATCGAGTTCAGCGGCAAACGACAAAAACGACCCTTCGAAACGTTCATAGTTCCATGGAGCCGCTTCATGACATTTCCCAGTCAGTGAGCCTTTGCAATAAAACTGTATGGCCCTGCCCGGTTTAGGGTTCCTGATGGTCATCGGCTCTTTGCAGAACGCACACTTGGCGATGCCACCAAACAGGTTGGAATAGGTCTTTCCCTTCCTTCCTTTGCCGGTGCGCTGCCGTTGTGCCATGCCTGCCTGTGCCCGGTTGTACTCCTCTATCGTGATGGCCGGTGGGAAGATCATGCACGGATCGGACTTCGGCGGGTGATAAAGCCCATAGGTAGCCTTTGATTTCAGGATGTAATGGACATTCGCAATCGTCCAATATTCTGCCCTGCCCTTCCTCCGCTTATCTATGGCGAATGGCCTGATACCATTCGCATTCAGGGTCTTGGCGATCATGGGCAAGCCACACCCGTTCAAGCACATGTCAAATATCCGCCTGACAATCTCTGCCTTGTCTTCGTTCAGCTTCGCCTTGCCTGTCTCTGGGTCTTTGTAGAGCCACCCCGGTAGGTTGCCCGACACCACTTCGCCTGTCTTTTGGGCACGGGCATTGCGCCTGATATAGCTGTCTTTGACTCGCTTGCCCTTCGTGGCCGACTCTTCCTTTGCCCGCATGGCCACCAACACGATTGTCAATGCGTCCATGTCGTTGCAGTCGGGATGGTAGGCCTTGCCGTCCGAGAGTGTGACGATGACGATTCCAGCCTTCCAAAGCTCTTGGACGATGGCAGCGGTGGCGAACATGCCTTGACGGGATAGCCGATCAATCGACTCCACCAAAAGGTAAGAGGCCCGGTTGATTTTGCCTGCCTCTGCGGCTTTGAGGAACGCACCAAGGGCACCGATTTCGATATTCCTGCCCTTGAATGCAGACACGCCGGCATCCGTCATCACCCGGTCATCGGCGAGCGGGATAGCGTTTTCAATGCTCCACTTTTCAGCCAAGGAATATTGTCGCCTGTAGCTATCGCCTTGGCCTTGAATAGCGGTGGACCAACGAATGTATGAGTACGCCACGGGTCCGGTGTAGGGCACCAGTGCCGTCTCGGTGGTCAACGCCTTCTCTAAACTTTCACCGCCTGCCTTTGTGGAATCAAAGTTCAGAGATTTGGCCACGATAGATTCAAAGTTTTGATCGGCGGCCGCTATAGATTTGTCATTTGTTTTCATAGGGTTAGCTCCTTCTGGGCACCATATGGGGATGCCCAAAACGGTTACAAGAGCCTACCCAATGTCCAAACGTTTAGGACGTGACGCGCCAGACGAAGCCGGCAGCAAACACCCGCTCGGCCATCGTCGACAGGATGCGGTCGTCGGTGATCTTGGCCACGGCGGCGTTGTCGGGCAAAGGCCCGAGCAACTCCGTCAGCACCGCGTCGCCGCCTTTGCGTTTTGCGGCACGGGCACGAATCCTATGGAAATCAGCCATTGGCTTCCCTGATTCACTTCGGGTAGACGCGGCAATCTACCACTTCCCGTTCGGGCCGGCAGCCTCTAGGTCTAATGCATGTCGCTCAAAAGTGGCCCCGGTTTTGAGAGAGCGACATGCATAAAAACAAAGACCTAAAGCGCGTCGCTTGAACGCGCTTTAGGCCAGACGCTGACCATGGAGGCGACCATGCATAAGACCGTGCCCGAACTGGCCGACCGCTGGCTGAGGCGAACGCCTGAGACCCTCAGCGAGCTTGAGCGGCGGGTCTTGCAAAGCACCGTCGATCGCAAGCCGATCTCGCAGGACATCAACGACAGTCTCGCCGGGCTTCAGGGGGCCGGCGACCGGATCGCCGATGCCATTGCCCGCATCGGCGGTTCGTGGACGTTCATCCTGTCCTTCATCGCCTTCCTGGTTCTCTGGATCGGCGCCAATTGGTGGCTTCTGGGGCGAGATTCGTTCGACCCCTACCCGTTCATCTTCCTCAATCTCGTCCTGTCGATGATCGCCGCCCTGCAGGCGCCGGTGATCATGATGTCGCAGAACCGGCAGGCCGCGCGCGACCGCATCGATGCCGCGCACGACTACGAGGTCAATCTCAAGGCCGAGATCGAGATCATGGCGCTGCATGAAAAGCTGGACGAACTGCGCCACAGCCAGATCATCGGAATGCGCGAGGACATAGCGCGCCTGGCCGAACAGGTGAGCCGCATCGACGAACAACTATCGGGCCGGCAAACGTCTCAATGACCGGGATCGTCCATCACCTCATCGAGCAATATGGGCTTATCGCAGTTTTCCTGGGCTGTGTCGCCGAAGGCGAAAGCGCTGCCATCCTTGGCGGCTTCTTCGCCCACCAGCATGTCTTCGTCCCTTGGAAGGCTTTCCTCGCGGCCGCCATTGGCGCCTTCGTCGGCGACACGTTTTTCTTCGTCCTCGGCCGCAGCTTCGCCGATCATCCCAGGGTACTGAAACTGAAGGCGCGTCCCGGCTTCAACCACGCCTATCGCCTCGTCTCGTCGCATCCCAACATCTTCGTGCTGTCCAACCGCTACATTTACGGTCTGCGTCTGGTCGGCGGCATCGCGGCCGGCTTCGCCAGCATATCGGTGCCGCGCTTCGTCATCCTCAACGCCATCTCGTCGCTGGTCTGGGCAGCCTTGTTCTGCGGCATCGGCTATGTCTTCGGCCTCGGCGCCGAGCAGATGGTCGGCAAGGCACTGCTCCACCACGAAAGGTTGCTGATCGCGCTCGGCATCGGGCTTGCCGTCGCCATCCTTGCCTGGCTCATCGCCCGCACCGTCGCCGGTAAGGAGCGCGCCAAGGACGCTCGCGAGAGCGAAGCTGCTTAATAGCTCAGTCGTCGTCCTCGACCAAAGCGCGGTCGCCGCGGTCGAGGATCAGCGGGATGATCAAATCCTCCTCGTCGGCAAGATGCCGTTTCAGCATGGCGATCAGCCGGCTGTTCTCGTCGGCATAGGCACCGGCGGCGAAGCGCTGTTTGTCCTCGCTCTCCTCAAGCGTGCGGATGAACGCGTTCGCCGCTTCGGCGTTGCGCTCCAGCCCTTCATGAATGGTGTGGTGATCGGCGTCGAGTATCTCGAAGCCGCGCTTCAACCGCGGCTCGGCCTTGGCGAAAGCCGGGAAATATTGATAGTCCTCGACATTGTGGTGGCCGTCGAGATTGCCGAGGAAATGGTTGAGCCGCGGCGCGAACCAGCGCGCGAAATCCGGCGCCGTCAGCCTTCCCTCGCGATAATCGCCAATGCCGTTGGTCAGCATGCCGCCGAGCTCGCGGAACATGTCGTGCCGCTGAAGCCACATATTGGCGAGGCCATGGATGTTGGTGTGACCCTGCCAGTTTTCGCGCGGGTATTTCTGCGCCAGCCAGCGCAAATCGTCCGGCAGGCCGGCACGTTCAAGCAAGAGGGAATTGGCGGCTTCGCTCAACGTCAGTCTCCTTTAGTGACTGACAGATAGGAACGCAGGTTCTAGATCGGTAGACCCGTGATGCGCTCGATGATGGCGATGCCCCAGACGCCGGCGACGATGATTACCGAAATCAGCACCGCCAGCGAGCCGCAATCCTTGGCAAGCTGGATGTCGACGTTGAACTCGCGGCTGAAGGCATCGCAGGCAGCCTCGATGCCGGTGTTCAGCACCTCGACCATGATCAAAAGCAGCACGGCGCCGATCAGCAGCGCATAGCCCCGCCACGACACCGAGACGAACCAGCCGAGCGGCAAGGCGAGCACGAGCAGCATCAGTTCCTGCTGGAACGCCTTTTCGCTGGCTGCGAGCTTGCGAAAAGCCCGCACAGAATTGAAGAAAGCATCGATCAGCCGCTGCATTGCCCGCGCATCCCCTTCGAATCACCGGCAGGGGATATCGCAATGGCTGGATCAAGGGAATAAGGCAGCCATACCAAAAATCATTCGTCCGCAACCTTGATGGTCGGCGTCGACCTCTCGAACTGCGGCAGCCCATCGTCGATCGTATAGTAATCGCCCTTGTCGCCGACGAAGATATGGCATTCGCCCTCGAGCCCGGTCGGCCCATCGAACGACCCGGCCAGAACCGAGACGTAGGCATCCTGGCCCGGCTTCCAGAACAGCACCGAGCCACATGTCTTGCAAAAGCCGCGCCGGGCAAACGAAGATGCTTCGTACCAGGTGATATTCTCAGACCCTGTTACGGTGATGTTGTCATCGGCGACGTTGGTTGCGGCGTAAAAATGCCCGCTCTGCTTGCGGCACTGCGGGCAGTGGCAATAGATCACGCCGCGCAGCGGCCCTCGCGTCTGGAAACGCACCGCCCCGCACAGGCAAGATCCGCTGCTGATATCACTCATCCCTGCCCTCCACCGGCCATCGTTCACGGCTTCACCGCCACCGGAGAGGATTTCAGTTTTGCGGCGGCCAGGTACGAGCAAATGCGACACGAGATGGGCGTGTTCGCGCTTCTCCCCTGCAGCCTGAAGTAGAATAGTCGCGTTACCTAGCGGCACATTAAGGAAACTTTAGCGCCAGCGCATCTATGGTCGTTGCCAAGCGAAGGCCGCGATTGGGGACGCGTCCTTCGTAAGATGATCCGAAATACGGCTGGTTCTCCCCCGGTCGGCGACATCTCGCACGCGCAAGTCTGCGACGGTTCCCAGGGGTAGAGTGAACAGAACATGCAGCCGGCAGCCGCCCAGACCGACCGAAACAGCGACATTGCAACAGCTGTTGTGACGACCATGCGCCAGCTCGGCGTGCTTGGTCTGCCGCGCAATTATGAGATCTTCTACGAAGCGCTGAAAGGCACCAATCGCGAACTCAGCCTTGCCGTCGTGGCGCTCGGCAACCGGCCGACGCAGGACGATCTCGACCGCATCGGCCGCGCCTTCTTTGCCCAGCACCATGGTCCAGGCATTGTCGAGCAGGCGCGCGATGTGCTGGCCAGGGAACTCGAGGATATCGCCTTGCTGCTGCGAAGCGAACGCAGCCATATCGAGAAATACGGCAAGATCCTCGATGAGACGTCGAGCGGCCTCGCCAACCGCAGCCTGCTTTCACAGGATCTGCTGCAGAAGGTCGCCAACGCCATGGCGGTCGCCACCAATTCGACCCTCGACCATGGCAGGCAGGTTGCCACCACGCTCAGCGACAAGACGGCGGAACTGGAGAGCGTCAAGTCGAAGCTCGAGGAGTACAAGCGGCTCGCCGACACCGATCCCTTGACCCATATCTGGAACCGCCGCGCCTTCGACAAGCAAATCACCGGGATTTACACCTCCAACAGGGGCATCCTGTTCAACGCGCTGATTCTTGCCGACATCGACCATTTCAAGGACATCAACGACCGCTACGGCCACCCGGTCGGTGACAAGATCATCCAGATCATCGCCGAAATCTTCCAGACCAGCATCCGTGAAGACATGTTCGTTGCCCGCACCGGCGGCGAGGAATTCGCGCTGATCATCGAGGGCGCCAGCGAGGATACCACCTACGAGATCGCCGAACGCATCCGCGTGCTGATCGAACAGACGCCCTTCACCAGCAGCCAGACCGGCACCAATTACGGCACGGTGACCGTTTCCATGGGCATCTGCATGGCTTCCGAGGCCGAAAGCCCGGAAGATCTCTACACCAAGGCGGATCGGGCGCTCTACCGCTCCAAGGTCGCCGGGCGCAACCGCGTCACCAGGCATTCGACAATGGCCGGCCGCACTGGCAAGAACTGGCTGCTCTACAAGAAAGACTGACGCTTCGGCGCACAGCCTATTCGCGGACGTGGGCAAATTTATCGAGCACGACCTCTTTCCATATGAATTTTCATGGCCTATATTTTCCATGGAAAGAGAGAGGCCATGTCTGTTTCACAACCCAATGCTGCCGCCAATGCAGCCGAAAACGCGGTTCTGACCAAGGCCACGCTGCGCGCCGCCGAGCTTATGGATATTACCGCCAGGACGCTGGCGTCGATCATCGGCGTCTCGGAAGCTACGGTTTCGCGCATGCGCAGGCAGGAATTCCTGCTCGAGCGCGGCACCAAGCCATTCGAACTCGCGGTGCTGTTCGTGCGGCTGTTCCGTTCGCTCGACGCCATTGTCGGCGGTGACGAGGCGATCGCCCGGGCATGGCTCAAGAACACCAACACGGCGTTCGACGGCAGCCCGCTTGAAAAGATCCTCACCATCACCGGGCTTGTCGATGTCATTGCCTATCTGGACTCCCGACGCGCTCTCGTCTGAAGCCGTACGGCTCGACGGCAAATACTGGCGCATGGTCGAGGCGCAGCACCGCGTCTCGACGCTGAAAATCGTCGACACGCTGGACGAACAGGCGCTGATCGAGGATCTGATCGAGGAGACCAAGCCGCAGATCCCCATGGAATGCCGGCATCTCCATTATCTCCTGGCGACGCCCTTTCGCTACGGCTCGATCTACCCTTACGGCTCGCGCTTCCGCCGCGCCGGCCGCACCCTGGGCGTCTATTACGCGGCGGAGACGATCATGACCGCCGTCGCCGAAATGGCCTTCTACCGCTTGCTGTTCTTTGCCGATTCGCCCGACACGCCGTGGCCGCACGACGCCGCCGAGTTCACCGCCTTCGCCGCGGCGATCCGCACCCACAAAGCTGTCGACTTGACGCGGCCACCGCTTGACCGCGACCAGGCTCAGTGGACGCATCCGACCGACTATGCCGCCTGCCAGGCCATTGCCGACGTTACGCGCGAGGCCGGGCTGGAAGCGATCCGCTACCGCTCGGCGCGTGATCCCAAAGGCGCCAACGTGGCGCTGCTGACATGCCGCGGCTTCGCCAAGGCCAAGCCGCTGGAGCCGCATACCTGGCGCATCCGGCTCGGCTCGTTCGGCGTGCAGGCGATCTGTGAGTTTCCGGAAAGGCGCATCGAGTTTTCCAGAACCGCTTTCGCCAATGATCCCCGGCTCAACGGCCTGCGTTGGGAACGCGGCCGCTGATCAACAAAAAAGCGCCGGATTTCGCCGGCGCTTTTTCTCTTCAGCCTGCAAACAGGTTCAACCGTTGGCTACCTGCTTGTGCTGGACCGGATGGCTCTTCTTCAACAGGTCGGAGACCAGGAACGCCAGCTCGATCGCCTGGTCGGCGTTGAGGCGCGGGTCGCAATGGGTGTGGTAGCGATCCTGCAACTCCTCGGCGGTGATGGCACGCGCCCCGCCGGTGCATTCGGTGACGTTCTTGCCGGTCATCTCGACATGGATGCCGCCAGGGTGCGTGCCCTCGGCGCGATGCACCTCGAAGAAGGTCTGCACTTCCTTGAGGATGCGGTCGAACGGCCGCGTCTTGTAGCCGGCAGCCTCGATCGTGTTGCCGTGCATCGGATCGGATGACCACACGACGCTGCGGCCTTCCTTCTGCACCGCGCGCACCAGCTTCGGAAGATGGTCGGCGACTTTGTCGGAGCCGAAGCGGGCAATCAGCGTCAGCCGGCCCGGCTCGTTCTCCGGATTGAGCAGGTCGATCAGTTCCAGCAAGCCATCCGGCGTCAGCGACGGGCCGCATTTGAGGCCGAGTGGGTTCTTGATGCCGCGGCAATATTCGACATGGGCATGATCGGGCTGGCGCGTACGGTCGCCGATCCAGATCATGTGGCCGGAGGTTGCATACCAGTCGCCCGAGGTCGAATCGATGCGGGTCAGCGCCTCTTCGTAGCCGAGCAGCAACGCCTCGTGGCTGGTGTAGAAATCGGTCTCGCGCAAGGCATAGTTGGTTTCCGAGGTGATGCCGACGGCCTTCATGAAATCCATCGTCTCGGTGATGCGGTTGGCGAGCTTGCCATATTTCTCGCCCTGCGGGCTGTCGGAGACGAACCCCAGCATCCAGCTATGCACGTTCTCCAGGCTGGCATAGCCGCCCTGGGCGAAGGCGCGCAACAGGTTGAGCGTCGCCGCCGACTGGCGGTAAGCCATCTCCTGGCGGGCCGGGTCGGGAATGCGCGATTTGGCGTCGAACTCGATGCCGTTGATGATGTCGCCGCGATAGCTCGGCAGCGTCACCTCGCCCTTGGTCTCGTTGTCGGACGAGCGCGGCTTGGCGAACTGGCCGGCAACGCGGCCGACCTTCACCACCGGCTGCGCGCCGGCGAAAGTCAGCACCACCGACATCTGCAGGAAGACGCGGAAGAAGTCGCGGATATTGTCCGCGCCATGCTCGGCGAAGCTCTCGGCGCAATCGCCGCCCTGGAGCAGGAATGCGTCACCGGCAGCGACAGCTGCAAGCTGCTTCTTCAGCTTGCGCGCCTCACCTGCAAAAACCAGCGGCGGAAAGGTGGCGAGCTGGGCTTCCGTGTTCTTCAGCGCGGCAAGGTCCGGATAGGCAGGAACCTGCTTGATCGGCTTTGCTCTCCAAGAATTCGGCGACCATTTCGTCATCGCTGCACCCAAACGCTCTTTCCAGCGAGCTGTTGCCCGCCATTCCCGCCCCATATGGGGATCGCGGCTCCATACACGAAGCCGATTTCCTATTCTAGACCGGAATTCAAGTGCTGGCGAATGCGCCAGGCAGGCTACGCCGCCTTCTCGACCAACCGCGCCAGCTGCGTCATGACGACCGCCGAGCCCGCCAGACGCTTCTCGGCTGTCGGCCAGTCGCGGATGAAGACCACGCTGTGGTCAGCCCTGATCTTGGCCAGCGAGCCCTGTTCGCCGATGTATTTGACCAGCCCGACCGGGTTGGAGAACTCGCGCTTGCGGAAATGGATGACGACACCCTTTGGCCCGGCATCGAGCTTTTCGACATTGGCCTTGCGGCAGAGCGCCTTGATGAAGACGATCTTCAAGAGATGCTTCACCTCTTCCGGCAGCGGACCGAAGCGGTCGATCAGTTCGGCGCCGAACGCATCGATCTCATCGGTATTTTCGAGATCGCCAAGGCGGCGATAGAGCGCCAGCCTGAGCTGCAGGTCCGGCACGTAGCTTTCCGGGATCATGACTGCCGTGCCGACGGCGATCTGCGGCGACCAGCCGCCATCCTGGACCTCGCCGGAATCCTTCACCTCGGCGACAGCCTCTTCCAGCATCTGCTGGTAGAGTTCGAAGCCGACCTCCTTGATGTGGCCGGACTGTTCTTCGCCCAGAAGATTGCCGGCGCCGCGGATATCGAGGTCATGGCTGGCGAGTTGGAAGCCGGCGCCGAGCGTGTCCAGCGACTGCAGCACTTTCAGCCGGCGCTCGGCCGTATCGGTGAGCTTGCGGTTGGCCGGGAGCGTGAACAGCGCGTAGGCGCGCACTTTGGAGCGGCCCACACGGCCGCGCAGCTGATAGAGCTGCGACAGGCCGAACATGTCGGCGCGATGGATGATCAGCGTGTTGGCGGTCGGGATATCCAGCCCGGATTCGACAATGGTCGTCGACAAAAGCACGTCGTATTGGCCGTCATAGAAGGCGTTCATGATGTCGTCGAGCTCGCCGGGCGGCATCTGGCCGTGGGCCACCGCGACTTTCAGCTCAGGCACGGATTCCCGCAGGAAATCATGGATTTCGGCGAGATCGCTGATGCGCGGCACGACATAGAAGGAATGGCCGCCGCGATAGCGCTCGCGCAGCAGCGTTTCGCGGATCACCAACGGATCGAAGGGCGAGATGAAGGTGCGCACTGCCATGCGGTCGACCGGCGGCGTGGCGATCAGCGACAGCTCGCGCACGCCGGTCAAGGCGAGCTGCAAGGTGCGCGGGATCGGCGTCGCCGACAGCGTCAGCACATGGACATCGGTCTTGAGGTCCTTCAGCCGTTCCTTGTGCTTGACGCCAAAGTGCTGCTCCTCGTCGATGATCAAGAGGCCGAGATTCTTGAACGAGATCGCCGAGCCCAGCAGCGCGTGGGTGCCGATGACGATGTCGACCTGGCCCTCGGCGATGCCCTTCTTGGTTTCCGCCAGTTCCTTGGCGCCGACCAGCCGCGAGGCTTGGGCGACGCGGATCGGCAGGCCGGAGAAGCGCTGCGAAAACGTCTTGAAATGCTGGCGCGACAACAGCGTCGTCGGCACGACGACCGCCACCTGAAACCCTTCCATCGCCGCGATGAAGGCGGCGCGCAGCGCCACTTCGGTCTTGCCGAAGCCGACATCGCCGCAGATCAGCCGATCCATCGGCTTGCCGGCGCCGAGATCGTCCATGACGGAATCGATCGCGCCCTGCTGGTCGTCGGTCTCCTCATAGGGGAAGCGCGCCGAGAACTCGCCATAAAGCCCTTCCGCCGGCACCATGGTGGGGGCCGAGCGCATCTGCCGCTCGGCGGCGATGCGGATCAGCTGCCCGGCCATGTCGAGCAGCCGTTTCTTCAGCCGCGCCTTGCGCGACTGCCAGGCGCCGCCGCCGAGCTTGTCCAGCGATGCTTCCGCCGAATCCGAGCCGTAGCGCGACAGAAGCTCGATGTTTTCCACCGGCAGGAACAGCCGGTCGTCGCCGGCATAGTGGATCTCCAGGCAGTCATGCGGCGCGCCGACCGCCTCGATGGTGCGCAGGCCGATGAAGCGGCCAATGCCGTGGTCGGTGTGGACGACGATATCGCCGGCCGACAGCGACGACGCCTCGGCGATGAAGTCGGACGCGCGCTTCTTGCGCTTGGAACGGCGGATCAGCCGGTCGCCGAGAATGTCCTGCTCGGCGATGACGACCAGCTGTTCGGTCTCGAAGCCGGATTCCAATGGCAGCACCGCAAGTGCGGCCTGTCCGGGCTCGAGCTTTTCAACCTCGGCCAGCGTCGCTACCGGCACGAGATTGCCGAGATGATGCTCGGCCAGGATCTGGCCCAGACGGTCAAGCGAACCTTCGGTCCAGCCGGCGACAATGACGCGGCGGCGCGCCGCGCGCTCGTTGGCAATGTGCTTTACGACAACGTCGAAGACGTTGGCGTTGGGGTCGGCTCGTTCCTCGGCAAAGCTGCGGCCATGGCGCGAACCGCCATGGAAGACCTTTTTGGCGCCGACGTCAGGCGCGTCAAAGGCAGTGAAGTCGATGGCTTCGCGCGGTCCAAGCGACGCGACGAGGTTTTCCGGGGAGAGATAGAGCAAGTCCGGCGCCACCGGCTTGTAGGGCACGGCATCCTTCAAGGCGGCATCCGCTTGTTTGCGGCGCGCTTCGTAGTGATCCAGGATCAGCGTATGGCGCTCGGCCAGCGCCTCATGCGCCAGATGGTCGAAGATGACGGGCGCATTCGGCAGATAGTCGAACACGGTCTCCAGCCGCTCATAGAAGAGCGGCAGCCAATGCTCCATGCCGGCAAAGCGCCGGCCCTCGCTGACGGCTGCATAGAGCCCGTCGTCGCGCTGCGGCGCGCCAAAGGCCTCGATATAGGAGCGGCGGAAGCGGCTGATGGTTTCAGGCGTCAGCGCCACTTCGCTCATCGCTTGCAGCGCCATCGACTTGCGCTGGCCGGTGGTGCGCTGGGTGGCGGCATCGAAGACGCGGATCGATTCCAGCGTGTCGCCGAAGAAGTCGAGCCGAAGAGCCTCGGTCCAGCCGGGCGCGTAGAGGTCGAGGATGCCGCCGCGCACCGCGAACTCGCCGATACCGCGCACCGTCGGCACACGCTCGAAGCCGGAAATCTCCAGCCGCGACACCAGCGCGTTCATGTCGATCTGGTTGCCGGGCCTGGCGTGAAAGGTCTGCGCTTCGACCAGATCGGCCGGCGGGATGCGCTGCAGCAGCGCATTGGCCGTGGTCAGGATCACCGCGCGATGCGGCTTTTTTGCCAGCGCGATCATCGCCGTCAGCGCATCGAGCCGCTTGGCGGCGGCGTCCGAACCGGGCGAGACGCGGTCGTAGGGCAGACAGTCCCAGGCCGGCAGCTCCAGCACCGGCAGGCCGGGCGAAGCGAAAGTCAGTGCTTCCGTGATCGCCGGCAGGCGCTGGCCGTCGCGCGCAACGAACAGCACGGGCTTGTCAGGCGCGATCTCATGGATCGCCTGCACCAGCGCAAAGGCTTCGTAGCCGTCGGCGACGCCATCGACGATGAACTGGCCGGCGCGGCCTTTCGGCAGACCGATTTTGGGAATGAGGCTCATGAAATCACGGTCTTGGTTGTCGCAATTCCGGACGGAAAACCGCTTCGCACTTTTCCTGGAATTGCTTGTGTTCAGAATGTCATGGTCCGGCGCGATGCCAGGATCTTTTGCAGGACGGCACAGTCGACATCCCCGGGAACCGGGCGCTCGCCGGTGACCATGGGCAGGAATTCGGTGTCGGGAATGTCGAGGAGCCTTTCATATTGGTCGATTTCGTCGCCGGTCAAGGCGCCGATCTCGGCATCGGCAAAGGTGCCAAGGATAAGGTCCATCTCGCGCATGCCGCGATGCCAGGAGCGGAACAACAACTTGCGACGCCTGATATCCAGCCCCTCGCTCGATCGTTTCGTCCCGGTCATCGTGCCGCATCCTCGCTTAGTGCGGCGCATATAGCGTGGATAGAGGGCGGTGTCAGCCTTGCAACAGCCGGGTGGGCGTCTAAACATCCGCACGTGGCCAACGCTCCTGACAACACCTCCCTCTGTCCTGGCGGATATCGCCGGAGCGCCACCCTCCCCCTTGTGGGGAGGGTCGGCGAGCACGCTTCGCAAGGCGAAGCGGGTGAGACGGGATGGGGGTACGGCGCTGACCTACCGACTTCCTCGAAAGTTAGACGCGCACCGACCCCCACCCCGCTCCGCTTCGCGGATCGACTTGCCGGGGCGAGCCACGCGTCTCGCCCGTCCTACGGACCCCCACAAGGGGGAGGGTAAGGCATGCGACCTTCCCTGCTCGATCCGCTGTTCGTCCCGATCACCTCGCTTGCCGGCGTCGGGCCGAAGGTCGGCGCGCTGATCGAGAAGGTCGTGACGGCCGATCTTGGCGAGCGGCCGGCACGCGCCGGCGACCTGTTGTTCGTGCTGCCGCACACCGTCATCGACCGCCGCAACCGGCCGGGCATCGCGCTCGCGCCGGCAGGCGCCATCGTCACGCTCGACGTGCGCATCGACCGTCACCAGCCGCCGCCGCGCGGCAACCGCTCGGTGCCCTACCGCGTCTATGCCCATGACGACACCGGCGAGATCGGGCTGACCTTCTTCCACGCCCATGCCGCCTATCTCGAAAAGGCGATGCCGGTGGGCGAGCATGTCGTCGTCTCCGGCCGCATGGAGTGGTTCAACGGCCGCCCGACCATGGTCCATCCCGACCATATCGCCCTGGTCAGCGAAGCGGAAACCCTGCCCCTGGTCGAGCCGGTCTATCCGCTCACCGCCGGCCTTTCGGGCAAGGTGCTGCGCCGCGCCATCGGCCAGGCGCTGGGAAGGCTGCCGGAGTTGCCGGAATGGCAGGACGGTGCCTTCATGCGCAAGCAGACTTTTCCGGCCTTTGGCGACGCACTCGCCGGCATCCATCATCCCTCGGACCCGATCGATGTCGCCATCGAGGGGTCGGCATGGCGCCGCCTCGCCTATGACGAATTTCTCGCCGGCCAGGTGTCGCTGGCGCTGGTGCGGGCAAAAGTGCGCCGCCTGTCGGGCCGACCGCTGATCGGCGACGGCCGCATTGTCGAGAAACTGCGTGCGGCCCTGCCCTATTCATTGACCGGCAGCCAGGAATTCGCACTCGCCGAAATCAACGCCGATCTCGCCGACCCCGAACGCATGCTGCGCCTGCTGCAGGGCGATGTCGGCTCCGGCAAGACGGTGGTGGCGCTGCTTGCCATGGCGCGCGCCGTCGAGGCCGGCGGACAGGCAGCGCTGATGGCGCCGACCGAAATCCTGGCGCGCCAGCATCTGGCAACGATCACGCCGCTGGCCGAACAGGCCGGCCTGCGTGTCGCCATCCTGACCGGCCGGGAGAAGGGCCGCGAGCGCACCGAAACGCTGGCAGGCCTTGCCAGCGGCGACATCGACATCGTCGTCGGCACCCATGCGCTGTTTCAGGAAACGGTGACCTATCACGACCTCGTCTTTGCCGTCGTCGACGAGCAACACCGCTTCGGCGTCCACCAGCGGCTTGCCATCACCGCCAAGGGCGACGCGCCCGACATGCTGGTGATGACGGCGACTCCGATCCCGCGCACTCTGGTGCTGACCGCTTTCGGCGACATGGACGTCTCCAAGCTGACGGAAAAACCGGTCGGCCGCCAGCCGATCCGTACCGTCACTCTGCCGCTGGAGCGGCTGGACGAACTGGTCGGCCGCATGCTCGACGCCGTTGCTGACGGCCAGAAGATCTACTGGATCTGCCCGCTGGTCGAGGAATCCGAAGAGATCAAGCTGATGTCGGCCGAGGACCGTTTTGCCTCGCTGCAACCTTTGTTCGGCGACCGCATCGGCCTCGTCCATGGCCGCATGAAGGGCGCCGAAAAGGACGAGGCGATGCGCGCCTTCAAGGTCGGCGAGACCCGCATCCTGATCGCCACCACGGTGATCGAAGTCGGCGTCGACGTGCCGGATGCCACGATCATGGTCATCGAGCATGCCGAGCGTTTTGGTCTGGCGCAACTGCACCAGCTGCGCGGCCGCGTCGGGCGCGGCGACAAGCCCTCCTCCTGTGTGCTGCTCTACAAGGACCCGCTCGGCGAGACGGCAAAGCGTAGGCTGTCGGTGATGCGCGAGACCGAAGACGGTTTTTTGATCGCCGAGGAGGATCTGAAACTGCGCGGCGAAGGCGAGCTGCTTGGCACCCGCCAGTCCGGCACGCCGGGTTTCCAGGTAGCGCGCATCGAGGCGCATGCCGACCTCTTGGAAGCCGCCCGCGACGATGCGCGGCTGATCCTGTCGCGCGATCCGGAACTGCAATCCGAACGCGGCGAAGCGCTGAGGCTGTTGCTTTACTTGTTTGGCCGCGACGAGGCGGTGCGGCTCTTGCGCGCCGGCTGAGCCAGGGCTTCGACCGAAGGGTTGGCAAGTGCGCTCTCGAGCGGCTCACCGTTGAGGTCGACGAGCCTGGTCTTGACCTCGGGCGCTACCAGGCCGGCCGAAACGATCAGTCTGGCGCCGTCCTCGATCGTCATGTCGAGCAACACAATGTCGGATTTCAGCACATACATCAGGAAGCCGGTGGTCGGGTTCGGTGTGCACGGCATGAACACGGCGATCATCGGGTCGCCCTCCCGGTCGAGCTTCTGGTTGATCTCGGTCTCCTTCTCGCTGGCGACGAAGACCAGCGACCAGACGCCCTTGCGCGGATATTCGACCAGCCCGACCTGGCGGAACATGTCGCCCTTGTTCGACAGCACCGTCTGGAAAATCTGCTTCAGCGAACCATAAATGCCGCGCACCAGCGGCATGCGGCCCAGCAGCCGCTCGCCGAAATTGACGATGGCGCGGCCGACGATGTTGGCGGTCATGAAGCCGATCAGCGTGATCAGGATGAGCGCCACGATCAGGCCGAAACCCGGAACCGGAAACGGCAGATAGGTGTCGGGGCTGTAGCGCGCCGGAATATACGGTTTCACCCAGGAATCGACCCAGCCGACGAACGACCAGGCGATATAGGCAGTGATCGCCAGCGGCGCGCAGACGATGAAGCCTGTGAGGAAATAGTTCCTCAGCCGGGTCATGCCTGAAGTTCTGGGAGCATCGGACATGATTCACCGGAGGCGCGGGTTGCAGCGCAACATTAGTGAAGCGGAAGGCGCTTTGGAACTGCGAAGTTTTTAAAGACCGCCTATGAGCGCTGACTACTCCACCGTCACCGATTTCGCCAGATTGCGCGGCTGGTCGACGTCGGTGCCCATGAAGACAGCGGCGTAATAGGCCAGCATCTGGATCGGCAGCGCGTAGATGATCGGCGAGATGATTTCCGGCACGTCGGGCAGGATGATGGTCTCCATCGTCTTGACGCTGACCTGCGCCGCGCCCTTGGCATCGGTGATCAGGATGATCTTGCCGCCGCGCGCCGCCACTTCCTGCATGTTCGACACGGTCTTTTCGAAGATGCGGTCATGCGGCGCGATGACGATCACCGGCATGTTCTCGTCGATCAGCGCGATTGGGCCGTGCTTCAGCTCGCCGGCGGCGTAGCCTTCGGCGTGGATGTAGGAGATTTCCTTGAGCTTYAGCGCGCCTTCCATGGCCAGTGGGAAATTGGTGTCGCGGCCGAGATAGAGCACGTCCTTGTAGCGCGAGATTTCACGCGCRATGCGCTCGATCTGCTCTTCGAGCTTCAGCACYTGGTTGGCGTAGCGCGGCGCTTCCGAAAGCGCGCGCACCAGCGTCTTCTCCTCGTCCTTCGAGATCGTGCCGCGCGCCACGCCGGCGCGCACCGCCAGCGACGCCAGCACCGAAAGCTGGCARGTGAAAGCCTTGGTCGAGGCGACGCCGATCTCCGGCCCGGCRAGCGTCGGCAGCACGACATCGGATTCGCGCGCCATGGTCGATTCGCGCACATTGACGATGGCGCCGATCTTCATGCCGGCCTTGCGGCARTAGCGCAGYGAGGCAAGCGTGTCGGCGGTCTCSCCCGACTGCGAGATGAAGAAGGCGGCATCATCAGCCGACAGCGGCATTTCGCGGTAGCGGAATTCGGAGGCGACATCGATGTCGACCGGCAGCCGCGCATAGCGCTCGAACCAGTATTTTGAGATCAGGCCGGCGAGATAGGCGGTGCCGCAGGCCGAGATCGCCARSCGGCCGATCTTGGCGAAATCGAACGGCAGCTCCAGCGGCTTCGACACGCCGGAGACGAAATCGACATAATGCGCCAGCGTGTGCGAGATCACTTCCGGCTGCTCATGGATTTCCTTCTCCATGAAATGGCGGCGGTTGCCCTTGTCGACCATGAAACTGGTCGACAGCGACTGCTGGCGCTTGCGATCGACCTTTTTGCCGTCGATGTCGAAGATGGTGACGCCGTTGCGGCGCACCACCGCCCAGTCGCCGTCTTCGAGATAGGTGATCGAATTGGTGAACGGTGCGAGCGCGATGGCGTCGGAGCCCAGAAACATCTCGCCGTCGCCATGGCCGACGGCCAGAGGCGGGCCGTTGCGGGCGCCAACGATGAGGTCCTCGTCGCCCGTGAACATGATGGCCAGCGCAAAGGCGCCTTCCAGCCGCTTCAGCGCCTGGTGCGCGGCCTCGACCGGCTTCAGCCCTTTGGCCAGTTCCCGCGCCACCAGATGCGCCACGACCTCGGTGTCGGTCTGCGACGAGAAGACGTAGCCATCGCGGATCAATTCGTCACGCAGTTCGGCGAAATTCTCGATGATGCCGTTGTGGACGATGGCGACGCCGTTGGAAAAATGCGGATGCGCGTTGGTCTCATTGGGCACGCCATGGGTGGCCCAGCGCGTGTGGCCGATGCCGATCGTGCCATCGAGCGGCTCGTCCTTCAGCCGCCGTTCGAGGTTGATCAGCTTGCCTTCGGCGCGGCGTCGCCCGAGCGCGCCTTTCTCGACGGTGGCGACACCGGCCGAGTCATAGCCGCGATACTCCAGCCGTTTCAAAGCGTCGACAATGAGCGGCGCGACCTGGTGCTGGCCGACAATTCCGACGATACCGCACATGCGCCTGCCCCCGATTCCCATGGAAAACCAGCGCTATCTAGGGATTGCCGGCCCGCCGCGAAAGTCACTTTGCGTTTCGTCTGGTGTAACGGAACGCTTGTCAACCCGCTGCACCATGGCAGACCGCTCTTGCAATCCGGTTACTGCAATCACTCGATTTTTCAGGCGTCTGGTTCTCGTTTTCGCAATATCTGGCTAAGGTCCGGCCATGATGAGCCAAGCCACCGTCACACTCTGGCGTCCTGTCGGACCGAAGGAACTGGAATTGATCAAGGCGTCAGGGATGCGGGAATTCCCGCCGCGCCTGCCGACCAGCCGATTTTCTATCCGGTTTTGACCGAGGCCTATGCGACTCAGATCGCGCGCGACTGGAACGTGCCGGCCAGCGGCTCGGGATTCGTCACCCGCTTCGACGTGCTGAAAAGCGTCCTCGACCGCTATAAAGTCGAACATGCCGGCAGCAGGGCGCATCTGGAATACTGGATTCCGGCCGAAGACCTCGCCGATTTCAACAAGGCGATCGTCGGCCGGATCGAGGTGACGGCCAGCTTCGGCAAGGTTGCTACCGACTGACCGCTAGTGGTCGGCAGCGGCTTTCTTTTTCGCCGCAGCCGAAGCAAAGCGCTCGCGCAATTCCTTGCCCTTGCCGGGGATCGTCTTCTGGCGGGCGCGGCCAAAAGCCAGCGCATCGTCGGGCACGCTTTGGGTGATCACGCTGCCCGAGGCGATGTAGCCGCCTTTGCCGATGGTCACCGGCGCCACCAGCGACGAGTTTGAGCCGATGAAGGCGCCCTCGCCGATATCGGTGAAGAATTTCGAGTAGCCATCATAGTTGCAGGTGATGGTGCCGGCGCCGATATTGGCGCCCGCACCCACTCGTGCGTCGCCGATATAGGTCAGATGGTTGACCTTGGCGCCTTCCTCGATAACCGCCTGCTTGACCTCGCAGAAATTGCCGACCTTGGCCTTGTTGCGGAGATCGGCGCCCGGCCGCAACCGCGCGAACGGCCCGACGTCACAGTTGGAGGCAATGGTTGCGCCCTCGATGTGACTGAAGGCGTGGATTTTCACGCCGCCAGCGATCTTCACGCCCGGGCCGAACCAGACATTGGGTTCGACGATGGTGTCGGCGCCGATTTCCGTGTCATGCGAGAAATACACGCTTTCGGGCGCAATCAGCGTAACGCCGGACAGCATAACCTCGTGCCGCCGACGCTGTTGCCAGATGCCTTCTGCCTGCGCCAGCTCGGCCCGATTGTTGATGCCGAGCGCGCTCTCGAAGCTGGCTTCAGTGGCAACGACATCAAGGCCTTTCGCGCCGGCGATCTCGACGATGTCGGTCAGATAATACTCGTCCTTGGCGTTTTTGTTGCCGACCCGGTCGAGCAGATCGAGCGCATGCTTGCCGGCCACCGCCATCATGCCGGCATTGCAAAAGCCGATCTTTTTCTCCTCGGCGCTGCAATCCTTCTCTTCGCGGATGGCGTTGAGCTTGCCGCCTGTTTCGATCAGCCGGCCATAGCCGGTCGGGTTGGGCGGACGGAACCCGATCACCACCACAGCGGCTCCTTCGGCCAGCTTTTGCCGCGCGTTCGCGAGCGCCTCGGCCTCGATCAGCGGCGTGTCGCCAAACATCACGAGAATATCGTCATAACCCTTTGATATCGCATCGCGCGCGGCCAGCACGGCATGCGCGGTGCCCAAGCGCTTCTCCTGCAGGAAAGTCTCGGCCTTGGGCGCGAATTTCGCCGTCGCCTTGCGCATCTCATCGGCGCCATGGCCGATCACCAGCGCCTGGCTGCCGGCGCCGGCGGCTTCCGCTGCCTTCACCACATGCGCGACCATCGGAAGCCCGGCGATCTGGTGCAACACCTTCGGCAGCGCGCTCTTCATGCGCGTGCCTTCGCCGGCGGCGAGGATGACGGACAGGCAGGATCTCAGGCTCATGGAAGGACAACCGTATGAAGGGGATCAGGAATCGCAGAGTGGTAGCATCTGGCGCCATGCTGCATCAATGCGGTTAAATTCCGGTGAGACCATAGAGCAGCTGACTCTTAATCAGCGGGTCCACAGTTCAATCCTGTGCGCACCCACCAATCTTTCCAAAGGCTTGGTGGAGATTCGGGAATGCACCAAAAAATGGTGCAACCAAATGGCAACCAGACGACTAGGAACTGCCAGTTACTTAGGGGGTGAGCAAGCTACGATCCGCACGAATGATGTGGCATAATTGGCTGTTGCCCGACTTTGGGGACGTTGCATTCGATCCGTGTGGCACAAGATGTATCATCATATCCTGATCCCCACCGATGGCTCGGAAAGATCCGAGAATGCCGTTGCGCACGGCGTTGGCCTCGCCGCGGCCCTGAACGCACAAGTAACTATTCTTACGGTGGAAGCCCCGTTGCATTCGGTCGCATCCGACCCCACGCCAGTCGTCGAGATCCCTGGGGCGGCCGAATTCATTCATAAGTTTTTGCATGGAAAGGCGGAGGAGTATCTCGCTTCCGCCGCAGCCGTCGCGGCAGCCAGTCAGGTGTCCTTCGAGACTGTCCACATCAAGCATGAGCATTGCTTCGCCGCTATCATCGAAACGGCTGAAGCCAGGGGCTGCGATCTCATCGTCATGTCATCACATAGGCGAAGTGGGATATCGGCAGTGCTGCTCGGAAGCGTAACGCTCAAGGTGCTGACGCACAGCAACATCCCTGTGCTTGTTCACCGTTCGTAGAGTTGGTCGCGTGTTGCCGTGTGCCAACTCCCAATGCGCTCGCGCCGCTACATTTCCACACCCAAGCAGAAGTTCGTACCACAGCGGTAATGCAGGAGAGATTCTGGCCGAGGCGATCTCAACGTATTATGAACAGTTCTATAGCAATGCATAGTCTATCTCACTGGAAGCTAGAGCTAGCATTGAGATAAACACCAACAATGAATTTTCGATCAATCTTCACTTGAGGGGATCATTACTGATGTTTGGGATCGAAAGGACGATGCCAAGTAGTCTGACAACACCACTTTTGAGCACCTATCCCAGCCGTCCCAGCACCGGGAAATTCTCCAACAGCCAGTACGACACCGTCTGCACCCCACCGGTGAGGAAGAACACGCCGGCGACGACCAGCAGCGCGCCGATGGCTTTTTCGACACGGCCGAGATGGACGCGGAATTTGCCGAGGAAACGCATGAAGGCGCCGGAAAACAGCGCCGCGATCAGGAACGGGATGCCGAGGCCGAGCGAATAGGCGGCGAGCAGCAGCGCGCCTTCGCCCACCGTCTCGCGGCCGCCGGCCAGTGTCAGGATCGGCCCCAGCACCGGGCCGATGCACGGCGTCCAGCCGAAGGCGAAGGCCAGGCCCATGACATAGGCGGCGACCATGCTGGCCGGCTTGCCTTGCGACTGGAAGCGCGCCTCGCGCGACAAAAGTGGAATGCGCAAGATGCCGAGGAAATTCAGCCCCATCAAGATGATCAGCACGCCGGCCGCCATCGCCAGCTGCTCCTGCCAGACACGCAGCCAATGGCCTATGGTCGAGGCCCCGGCGCCGAGCGCGACAAAGACGGTGGAAAAACCGAGCACGAAGGCGATGGAAGAATAAAGCAATGCCCCGCGCGCGCCGGCCTTGGCGGTTACGCCGGCATTGTCGCCGCGAAAGTCGTCGACCGACACGCCGGCCATGTAACAGAGGTAGGGCGGCACCAGCGGCAGCACGCACGGTGACAGGAACGAGATGGCCCCCGCCCCGACCGCGCTGACATAGCCGATGTCCAATGCCATCCCGAAACTCCAAATTCGCTGGCGCCGATATAGCGATGCAAAACTATGTTCGCCAATCACCATCGTGTGGCATTTGGCTACAGGTACGGCTCGGCCGGAGGAATTGTTACCGGCCCATCGTCAGATGACCAAGCCAGGGAAGAAACGCCCCTCGCCTAGCGTTCACAGAGCGAAGCCGCGATTTCTGCGCGCTTCTTCGGATACCCAGGGAGATTTCCATGAAAACGATCACTGTTGGCCTGGCCGCGCTTTTGCTCAGCACCGCTGCATCCTTCGCCGCCGAAGCCTGGAAGGAAGCCGAAGTCAACGGCACCAAGATCTACACCGATGCCAACGGCATGACGCTCTATACCTATGACAAGGACGAGAAGGGCAAGAGCAATTGCTACGATAAATGCGCCACCAACTGGCCGCCGCTGAAGGCCGAAGATGGCGCCAAGCCGGACGACGAATGGACCATCGTCGACCGCACCGACGGCACCAAGATGTGGGCCTATGACGGCAAGCCGGTCTACACCTTCATCAAGGACAAGAAGGCTGGTGACGTCACCGGCGACGGCGTCGGCGAAGTCTGGCACATCGTCAAGGCCGACTGATCGTTCGAATCTCTCCCGCGCCTGACCGGCGGGACTCTGGCTGCCGGCTCCAAGCGACCCGGCGGCCGGTTTCGTTTTGCGGCACCTTGCAAAGACGGACCACGCGCAACCTCCGTGTCGTTTGCGCAAGACTTGACGCCCAAACCGGACGTCCCCGAATTCTGTGATTTTCTCCATACACTCTTAGAGTGTATTGCGTCAGACGTGCCGGCAATTTGGCCGCCTCCCCTTGACCGGATGCAAAAGCGCGGCCATGTGAGCGGCAAATAGAACGAGATTTCGTCGCGCGCAGCGGAATCCTTCTGCCGCACCACAGCTGATATGAGAACTCATGGACGTCGTCGTCGTCGAATCGCCGGCCAAGGCAAAGACAATCAACAAGTACCTCGGCAAGAACTATAAGGTTCTGGCCTCGTTCGGCCATGTCCGCGATCTGCCGGCCAAGGATGGCTCGGTGCGTCCGGACGAGGATTTCGCCATGTCCTGGGCGGTCGACACCGCATCCGGAAAGCGGCTCGCCGACATCGCCAAGGCGGTCAAGGACGCCGATGGGCTGATCCTCGCCACCGACCCGGATCGCGAGGGCGAAGCCATCTCCTGGCACGTGCTGGAAGTTCTGAAGCAGAAGCGCGCGTTGAAGGACAAGCCGGTCAGCCGCGTCGTCTTCAACGCCATCACCAAATCGTCGGTGCTGGAAGCGATGGCCAATCCGCGCCAGATCGATGGACCGCTGGTCGATGCCTATCTCGCCCGCCGGGCGCTCGACTATCTCGTCGGCTTCACACTGTCGCCGGTGCTGTGGCGCAAATTGCCGGGCGCTCGCTCGGCCGGCCGTGTCCAGTCGGTGGCGCTGCGTCTGGTCTGCGACCGCGAATCCGAAATCGAGCGGTTCATTCGCGAGGAATACTGGCAGATCGCCGCTCTGCTGGGCACGCCGCGCAACGAGAATTTCGAGGCGCGGCTGACCGCTTTCGAGCGCAAGAAGCTGCAGAAGCTCGATATCGCCAACAAGGCGCAGGCCGACGACATCAAGGGCATGCTTGAGGGCGCAACCTTTAAGGCGCTGTCGGTGGAAGCCAAGCCGACCCGGCGCAATCCCGGCCCGCCCTTCACCACCTCGACGCTGCAGCAGGCGGCCTCGTCGGGCCTCGGCTTTTCGGCCACGCGCACCATGCAGGTGGCGCAGCGCCTCTATGAAGGCATGGAGATCGGCGGCGAGACCACCGGCCTGATCACCTATATGCGAACCGACGGCGTGCAGATGGCGCCCGAGGCGATCGACGCCGCCCGTGACGCCATCGCCAAGGAATTCGGCCCCAAATATCTGCCGGAAAAGCCGCGTCAGTACACGACCAAGGCCAAGAACGCCCAGGAAGCACACGAGGCGATCCGCCCGACCGATTTCATGCGCACCCCGGCTTCGGTCAGGCAGTATCTCGATTCCGATCAGCTGCGGCTTTACGAGCTGATCTGGAAGCGCGCCATCGCCAGCCAGATGCAGTCGGCCGAGATCGAGCGCACCACGGTCGAAATCGAGGCGGTCAACGGCGCGCGCACGGCGGAGCTTCGCGCCGTCGGTTCGGTCGTCCGCTTCGACGGCTTCATTGCCGCCTACACCGACCAGAAGGACGATGACGCGGAGGACGAGGAAAACCGCCGCCTGCCCGAGATTCGCGCCGGCGAGCAGCTCGCTCGCCAGGCCATCAACGCCACCCAGCACACCACCGAGCCACCGCCGCGCTATTCCGAGGCGTCGCTGATCAAGAAACTGGAAGAGCTCGGCATAGGCAGGCCGTCGACCTACACCGCGATCCTGAAGACGCTGGAAGACCGTGACTACGTCACCATCGACAAGCGCCGGCTGGTGCCGCAGGCCAAGGGCCGGCTGTTGTCGGCCTTTCTCGAAAGCTTCTTCGAGCGCTATGTCGAATATGACTTCACCGCATCGCTTGAGGAAAAGCTCGACGAGATTTCCGACGGCAAGCTCGCCTGGAAGGACGTGCTGCGCGACTTCTGGAAGGATTTTTCCGGCGCGGTCGCCGACATCAAGGAACTGCGCGTCACCGACGTGCTCGACGCGCTGAACGAGGAACTGGCGCCGCTGGTGTTCCCCGCCCGCGAAGACGGTTCCAATCCGCGCATCTGCCCGAAATGCGGCACCGGCAATCTGTCTCTGAAGCTCGGCAAGTTCGGCGCCTTCGTCGGCTGCTCGAACTATCCGGAATGCTCGTTCACCCGCCAGCTCGGCGACGCCGCCAACCCGAATGGCGAGAATGGCGGCGGCGAGGACGGCACCAAGGTACTGGGCAAGGACCCCTACACATCAGAGGAAATCACACTGCGCTCAGGCCGCTTCGGCCCCTATATCCAGCGCGGCGACGGCAAGGAAGCCAAGCGCTCCAGCCTGCCCAAGGGTTGGACGCCGGATACAATCGACCATGAGAAGGCGCTCGCTTTGCTCTCTTTGCCGCGCGATGTCGGCAAGCATCCGGAGTCGGGCAAGATGATCTCGGCCGGGCTCGGCCGCTACGGTCCGTTCGTGCTGCATGACGGCACCTATGCCAATGTAGACAGCATCGAGGACGTGTTCTCGATCGGCCTCAACCGCGCCGTGTCGGTCATCGCCGAGAAGCAGCTGAAGGGCAAAGGCGGCCGCAATGGCGGCACTGCCGCAGCACTCAAGGAGCTCGGCGACCATCCCGACGGCGGCGGCAAGATCGTCGTGCGCGACGGCAAATACGGACCTTACGTCAATTACGGCAAGGTCAATGCGACCCTGCCCAAGGGCAAGGATCCACAGTCGGTGACGGTCGAGGACGCGCTGGCGTTGATTGCCGAGAAGGAAGCCAAGGGCGGTGGCGGCAAGAAGCCATTCCGCAAGGCGGCAGCGGCCAAGGCGCCTGCAGCCAAGAAAACCACAGCCAAGAAGTCGGCGACCAAGAAGCCGGCGGCGAAGAAAAAGGGATAGCAGCGTGGCGCGCAGGATCACCGGTAGAAGCCACGGCGATCCGCGCACCGCCGACACCAGGGCCAAGGTCAAGGACGACTACCGGCCCTCGCGTGACGAAATCCTGCGCTACATCGCCGAAAATCCCGACCGCGCGGGAAAGCGCGACATCGCCAAGGCGTTCGCGCTGCGCGGCGACGACCGCATCTGGCTGAAGGACATTCTGCGCGACCTGCAGGACGAAGGCGTGCTGACCAAGGAGCGCAAGCGGCTGGCCCGTGTCGGCGCCCTGCCGCATGTCGCCATACTCGACATTTTTGGCCGCGACGGCGACGGCATCTTGCTGGCGCATCCGGCCGAGGCCGTGGGCCCGGGCGAACCGCCCGTCGTCTCGATCCGCGTCTCGCGCGGTGGCAATGGCCCGGCGCCAGGCATTGGTGACCGCGTGCTGGCCAAAACCTTCCCGACCGATGAGCCGACCGGCCCCGCCTATACCGGCCGCGTGATGAAGATTTTCGAGAAACGGACCGATGCCGTGCTCGGCGTCTTCCGCATCCTTAAGGACGGCACTTTCCGCATCGAGCCGGTGGAACGGCGCCAACCCGAGCTGATCGTCGACAAGGAATTCCAGAACGGCGCCAGGAACGGCGACCTGGTCGAGGTCGAACCAGCGCGCGCCTCCCGCTACGGCCTGCCGCGCGCAAAAGTGCTGGCGGTGCTGGGTTCGCTGACCAGTGAAAAGGCGGTCTCGATGATCGCCATCCATGCCCATGACATTCCGCATATTTTCCCGGCCGACGTCATCGCCGAATCCGAAGCGATCAAGCCGGCGACGCTTGCTCACCGCGAGGACTGGCGCGACCTGCCGCTGGTCACCATCGACCCAGCCGACGCCAAGGACCATGACGATGCGGTGTTCGCCACGCCGGACCTCGACGAAAAGAACCCGGGCGGCGTGATTGCCACCGTGGCGATCGCCGATGTGGCGGCCTATGTCCGCTATGGCACCGCACTCGACCGCGAGGCGCTGAAGCGCGGCAATTCGGTCTATTTCCCTGACCGCGTCGTGCCGATGCTGCCCGAGCGCATCTCCAACGACCTCTGTTCGCTGCGCGAAGGCCAGGACCGTCCAGCGCTGGCCGTGCGCATGACCTTCTCGGCCGATGGCCGCAAGCTGCGACATACCTTCCACCGCGTCATGATGAAGTCGGCGGCCAAGCTCGCCTACCCGCAGGCTCAGGCCGCGATAGACGGCGTGCCGGACGACAAGACCGGCCCGATCCTAGACACGGTGCTGAAGCCGCTGTGGGACGCCTACGCCATCCTCAAGCGCGGCCGCGATGGCCGCCAGCCGCTGGAGCTCGATTTGCCCGAGCGCAAGATTATGCTCAAGCCGGACGGCACGGTCGACCGCGTCATCGTCCCGGAACGGCTGGACGCGCACAAGCTCATCGAAGAATTCATGATCCAGGCCAATGTCGCCGCTGCCGAGACGCTTGAAGCGAAGAAACAGGCGCTGGCCTACCGCGTGCATGACGCGCCGTCACTGGCCAAGCAGGAATCGCTGCGCGAGTTCCTGCAGACGCTCGGCCTGTCGCTGGCGCGCGGCGCACAGATGCGGCCCGCCCAGTTCAACGGCATCCTCGAGCGCGTGCGCGGCGCCGACAATGAGGGGCTGGTCAACGAGGTTGTGCTGCGATCGCAGAGCCAGGCCGAATACTCGCCCAAGAACATCGGCCATTTCGGCCTCAACCTGAAGCGCTACGCGCACTTCACCTCGCCGATCCGCCGCTATGCCGATCTGATCGTGCATCGGGGACTGATTGCCGCACTCGGGCTTGGCCCGGGCGGCTTGACGCAGGATGAGGAGGCGCGGCTGGAAGACGTGGCGGTGCTGATCTCCGGTACCGAGCGCCGCGCCATGGCGGCGGAGCGCGACACGGTCGACCGGCTGATCGCCGCCTATCTCGCCGAGCGCATCGACGACCGGTTTGACGCGCGCATCTCCGGCGTCACCAAGGCAGGACTATTTGTCCAATTGCCGCAGTTTGGCGCGGATGGTTTCATCCCGGTGTCAAGTCTGAACGGCGATTACTATATATACGACGAAACCGCGCGATCGCTGTTCGGAGAACGCACCGGCAAGGGTTATCAGCTTGCCGACCGCGTCGAGGTTCGCCTGATCGAGGTGGCGCCGATGGCTGGCGCGATGCGGTTCGAAATGCTGACCGACCCGAAGCCCCTGCCCGGCTCCAAGAGGTCGTTTCACAAGGCAAAAGGCCGCGCCCGCGCGTCGCAATCGCGCCCGGGGTCACGCGGCAGGAGGCGGTAAATGCCGAAAGAATTAGGGATGGCAAGCGAACTGGGGATCCAGGAACAGGTTTTCGGCGGTGAACATCATTCGGGCCGGGTCGCCCGCCCGCTATGGACGGCGATGAAGCGCGGCGCGCTTGGCCGCTGCCCGCATTGCGGCGAAGGCAAACTGTTTGCCGGCTTCACCAAGAGCGTCGATAAATGCAGTGTCTGCGGCGAGGAGCTTTATCACCACCGCGCCGACGACCTGCCCGCCTATCTCGTCATCGTCATTGTCGGCCACATCGTTCTCGGCGCCTTTATGGCTGTCGAGGCGACCTCGACGCTCTCCATGTGGCAGCACATCGCCATCTGGGTGCCGCTGACCATCGTGCTGTCGGTCGCTCTGCTGCAACCGGTCAAGGGCGCCGTCATCGGACTGCAATGGGCGCTCTATATGCACGGCTTCGGCGGCGAAAAGGACGGGACCGAGCCACGTCCCGGAACTTGACCCGCATCGGGCAATGTCGCCTGGCGCAACATGCCGACCGTGAAAGGCCACTTTCGTTTGCCAAAAGTTTCCGCTAGGTCCTGCGCATGGAAGGTATGACCAAGGCGGAAGTCGACAGGATGGAGCGGGGCACGATCGCCCATAGCGGCCAGCCGATGCGTCCCCGCGACGCCGCGACCCTGATCCTGCTGGAACGCCAGGGCGACGAGGTGCTGGTGCTGATGGGCCGGCGCCATGCCGGCCACGCTTTCATGCCCGGCAAATTCGTCTTTCCCGGCGGCCGCACCGATCCGGCCGACAGCCGCATTGCCGTTGCCACAGTGCTTCATCCCGAGGAAGAAGCCAAGCTCACCGCCGGCGTAGGCCGCATCAGCCCATCGCGGGCCCGCGCCATCGCGCTCTCGGCCATCCGCGAGACCTATGAGGAAGCCGGCCTGCTCATCGGTTGCAAGGCCGCCTTCGCAACGGACAAGCGCGACTGGCAGGGCTTTGTAGAGCACGGCGTCCAGCCTTCGTTGGCGCCGCTTCGCTTCGTCGCCCGCGCCATCACCCCGCCCAATCGCGTGCGTCGTTTCGACACAAGGTTCTTCAGCGCCTGGCGCAGCGACGTCGCCGTCGAGGTGCCGGGTGGCGGTCCGACCAATGAGCTGGAAGAACTGGTCTGGTTGCCGCTTGCCAAGGCCAGAGAGGCCGATATCCCCGACATCACCCGGACGATCCTGCAGGAGCTGGAAAAGCGGCTTGCCGACGATCCGCTGCTGCGCCCCGGTGGCTCCGCGCCGTTCTACCGGCTTGTCCGCAACCGCTTCGTTCGCGAAATTCTTTAGCCCCCGAAATTTACTAGCATCGAGTAATTAGGCATCCCATGACGGTCGATACCCAGCAAGAGGGCGACGAACGCGTACACTGGCTACCGATGGTGGCTGCGATCTCGTCCATCAGCGTCGTCGGCATCGCCATCGGCCTCGGCATGCCGCTGCTCAGCGTCATTCTGGAGACGCGCGGCCATTCGGCTTCGATGATCGGCCTCAACACGGCGGTCGCCGGCCTCGCCTCGATCGCCGGCGCCCCACTCGCCACGCCGCTGGCGATGCGCTTCGGCGTCGCCTGGACGATGGTTGCCATGATCGTTGCCGGCGCTCTCGCCTTTGTCGGTTTCCATTTCGCCCCGGACTTCTGGATGTGGTTCCCGCTGCGCATCGTCCTCCACATCGCGCTCACGGTCCTGTTCATCCTGTCGGAATTCTGGATCAGCACATCGGCGCCGCCCCGTCGGCGTGGCCTGGTGCTCGGCATCTACGCCACCGTGCTGTCGCTCGGCTTTGCCGCCGGGCCTTGGATCTTCGCTCATATCGGCAGCACCGGCTTCAGGCCGTTCGGCGTCATCATCGTCCTGGTGGCACTGGCCGCGATACCGGTGCTGGCCGCGCGCAACGAAAGCCCCACCATCGTGGTCGACGGCGAGACCAGCCACTTCCTGCGCTACATCTGGCTGGTACCCACGGCGACTGCCGCCGTGCTCGTGTTCGGCGCCGTCGAGACCGGCGGCTTTGCGCTGTTCCCGGTCTATGGCAACCGCATCGGCTATTCCGAAGCGGATGCAGCCCTTCTCCTCACCATGATCGGTCTCGGCAACGTGTTGCTGCAGATTCCTATCGGCATGATCAGCGACCGCGTCAGCGACCGCCGCTATCTGCTTTTGGCTTGCGCCGCGGTCGGGCTTGCCGGCACCATCTTCATGCCGTTCTTCGCTCAGAATTGGCACCTGATGGCGGCGCTTCTGTTCGTCTGGGGCGGTGTGGTGGCCGCCATGTACACGATCGGCCTTGCCCATCTCGGCTCCCAGCTTTCCGGCCATGAACTGGCCTCGGCCAACGCCGCCTTCGTGCTCTGCTACGGTGTCGGCATGGTGCTCGGCCCGCAAGCCATCGGCATCGGCATGGATGCGTTCGGCCCGTCCGGATTTGGCTGGTCGCTCGGCCTGTTCTTCGGCGCTTACATTACCCTGGTCAGCGTCAGGCTGATCCGCAAGCTCCTGTTGTAACCCGCCGCGGCAAGCCCTTTCCCACAACGCAAAGACATGGCTGCTGACAGAACCGTGTCAGGAGGCCTCAGCTAAAAGGGTGTCCCAAAACACCCGAGTCTGAGGATACTGCGATGATCGACAGCGGCTTTGAAACCACATCGTTACGCATGACGCTTCTGCTGCTTGTCAGCTTCCAGGCCCCGGCAGCCGATGTCGACCGCATCATGGACGCCGTGGTCGCGATCGCCCCGCTCGCCATGGGCAAATACGATCGTAACGCCTATCAAACGGCGCACGGCATCGAACGCTACAGGCCACTCGAAGGTGCTGCCGCCGGCGCCGAAACCGAACTGCGCCGCCGCCCCGGCACGGTCGAGGTCTCGTTCGAACTGCCCGATGACCAGATGCTCGCCGCCCGCGTCGTCGAGGCGATTTTCCAGGCGCATTCCTATCAGGAGCCGGTGATCCGCATTCAGCCGATCCTCGCCAGCCGCTCCAAGGGCCTGGACGACCGCGCCAATCCGAATCGCTGGTGGAACACCACCGGCGACTGGAAGAAAGCGGCAGCGCCGATACCGCAACGCGCGTGATTTCAAGCCAAAGGGCGGCTTGCCTGGGTCACAGCTGGTGCGCCGGGCTTGACTTTCCGGGCACGTTCTTTATGTGTCGCGCCAAGTTTCCCGCGTCCGGGTGTTTTCCCCCGCTCCAGCGGCCAAAACCCCACGAACATAACGGACTGATACAATGGCCAAAGCCGCAAACATCAAGATCAAGCTTCTGTCGACCGCCGACACCGGTTTCTTCTACGTGACCAGCAAGAACAGCCGTACCAAGACGGACAAGCTGTCCTTCCGCAAGTACGATCCGGTCGCCAAGAAGCATGTCGAGTTCAAGGAAACCAAGATCAAGTAATCTGGTTTCTGCATGCTCTGTAAAAACGCCGCCCTTTCGGGCGGCGTTTTTGTTTTGCAGGCTCTGAAAAGCCGGAGACCTTCCGCGCCTTGGCGAGGAACGCTCCTTTTGATTTTTGGAAAAAAGTGGGCCGGTCGGCGTATGGCAGCGGTACGAGGAGGCCACTATGTGCCAAGGCCGGCCGGCCGACCCCACGGACCCAGGAGATGCGGCGGACCTGAGCATCATGGGGTATTCGGAGCGATACGGCTGTCTACCCTCGTGCCCGCATCGCCTTAGTTCTTGCACTGCACATTTGCGCAACAACGCTGGAAAATCAATAGTTTCTTAACCAAGCCTCCCGAATCGCTTGGATTAAGGTAAATTCCTAACCCTGTCGGGTTGACTGCATAATCGGCGGTCCAGCCTACGCCGCCTTGGCGACGACGCGGTTGCGGCCACCGCTCTTGGCTTCGTAAAGCGCGACGTCGGCGCGCTTCATCAACGCCGCGACCGTGTCCGCACCGTTCAGAACCGACGACACGCCGACGCTGACCGTGACCTCGATGGTCTTGCCTTCTTGACCGATGGCAAACGGCAACTGGGCGATTTCGGCGCGAATGCGCTCCGCAACCTTTTCCGCCACCGCGCCGTCCGTATCCGGCATCACAACGACGAATTCCTCGCCGCCGAAGCGGCAGGCAAGATCGATGCCCCTGACATTCTTGCGCAGCCGCCGGGCGAATTCGCGCAACACGTCGTCGCCGCCGTCATGGCCATGCGCGTCGTTGACGGTCTTGAAGCGGTCGAGATCGGTGATCATCACCGACAGAGGCCGCCGCCGCGCCACGGCGCGGTCGAACAGCGTCTGCAGATGGCTGTCGAGGTAGCGCCGGTTGTGCAGCCCGGTCAGCCCGTCGGTCACCGCCATCTCGATGGTCTGGGTGACGCTGGCGCGCAGCTGGTCGTTATAGCGCTTGCGGCGCACCTGCGTGCGCAGCCGCGCCATCAGCTCCTGCTGATCGATCGGCCGCATCAGATAGTCGTTGATGCCGAGTTCGAGGCCGCGGATGATGCGGCCCTCCTCGCCTTCCTCGGCAAGCAGGATGATCGGCAGGAAGCGGGTGCGATCGAGCGAACGCAATTGCGAGCATAGCCGCAGCGGATCGAAATCGGCGAAACCGGTCGAGATCAGCACGCATTCGTACGGCGCCTCGGCAGCCTGGAAGAAACCGGCATGCGGGTCGGTGGCAATGTCGAGCTCGGCGCTGCCCCGCAGCATTTTCTGGACGCGTTCGAAGGAGGATTTGCGCTCGTCGATCAACAACACCTTCGGCGTCGCCTCCTCGGACGTGAAGCTGCGGCTCAACAGCGCCTCGATGCCGATGTTGCGGGTGGTCGAGGCGCGCAGACGCAACTCGTCGGTCAGCGACTTCAGCCTGACCAGGCTCTTGACCCGCGTCATCAGCTGCAAATCATTGACCGGCTTGGTCAGGAAATCGTCGGCGCCGGCCTCGAGGCCGCGCACCCGGTCCGAAACCTGGTCGAGCGCGGTGATCATGACCACCGGTATATGCGACGTCGCCGGATCGCTCTTCAGCCGCTTGCAGACCTCGAACCCGTCCATGTCGGGCATCATCACGTCCAGCAGCACTACATCGACCTTGCCGTTTTCGCAGGTCTCGATCGCATCCAGCCCGTTGGAGGCGGTCAGCACCTCGAAATATTCGGCCAGCAGCCGAACCTCCAGTAGCCGCACATTGGCAGGGATGTCGTCGACGACGAGAATCCGCGCAGTCATTTCACAAGGCTCCGGCTGGAATGGGTGCTGGCATCAGGCGTCACCCAGATAGGATTTAATGGTTTCGATGAAACGCGGCACCGAGATCGGCTTGGAGATGTAGGCCTCGCAGCCCCCTTGGCGAATACGTTCCTCGTCGCCCTTCATGGCGAAGGCGGTGACGGCAATCACCGGAATGGAACGGAGATCGTCATCCTCCTTCAGCCATTTCGTCACTTCCAGGCCTGACACTTCCGGCAACTGGATATCCATCAGGATCAGGTCCGGCCGGTGCTGGCGCGCCAGATCGAGCGCCTCGAGGCCGTTGCGCGTGCGCACCGTCTCGTAACCGCTGGCTTCGATGAGGTCCCGAAAGAGCTTCATATTGAGCTCATTGTCCTCGACGATCATCACCTTCTTAGGCATCGATTTCCCGTCCCGGCCGAGCTTCTGCCTGAAACCCGCCGTCATGCGCCCTTGTCGGAGCACACCAAACCCTCCTTCACTCTACGACAATATGATTGACGAAACGGAAACCCGCAGCTGTAAAAGCCCTTCGGATTCCACCTCGAAAACCACATTGGATTGGGGCGGTGGCTTGTCGCAAGCGACGCTTGCCATTACTGCGGAAAAGAGACTCATTTCCGCAAACCAGAAGGTAATGATGGCAAACGCAGCGTCAATGCGCGAGGAGGCGGAAACCATTGCCGTGAGGGCACTGGGCTTCGTCGCCGCGGACCCCGAACTCCTGCCGCGCTTCCTGGCAATCACCGGCATCGAGGCGCATTCCATCCGCCGGGCGGCCAGCGAACCGGGTTTTCTGGCTGGCGTCCTGCAGTTCATCCTTGCCCATGAACCCACTTTGCTTCGCTTTGCCGAGGAAACCGGCACACCGCCGGCCTCAGTCGGCAAGGCCTTGCGCGCGCTGCCGCTTGGCGGCGATGACCATGAGCATTCGATATGAGCGATGATCCCGAGACGGCACGCCAGATCGCCGAACTTGCAGCCGACGACCGGCCTCTGCTGATCCTCGACGTCGATGATGTCGTGCTTGAATTCATCCGGCCGTTTCCGCATTTCCTGAAATCGCGCGGCTTTGGGCTCACGCTGGCCTCCTTCCGCCTCACCGGCAACATCGCCGAAACGGCGAGCGGCCGGCTGATCGAACAGCCGGAGGTGACGGCACTGCTTGGCGATTTCTTCGACGCGCAGGCCGACTGGCAAAGCGTCACCGACGGCGCTGAACAAGCGCTTGCCAGTCTCGGCGACCGCGCCGAAATCGTCCTTTTGACCGCCATGCCGCACCGCCATCGCGCGGCGCGCCGCGCCCATCTGGACGCGCTCGGACTGCCCTACCCGCTTTTGACCACCGAAATGGCCAAGGGGCCAGCGGTGGCGAAATTGCGCGGCAAGAAGGGCAGGCCGGTGGCCTTTGTCGACGACCAGCCCGCCAACCTCATCTCGGCGCGCAATTCCGTGGCCGATGCGCACCTGTTCCATCTGATGGCCGACAATTCGCTGCGCGCCTACCTGCCGCCGGTGCCGGACGACATCGTCTCGGTCGAGGACTGGCGCGACGCCGCGCCGAAAATCGCCAGCGCGCTCGGGCTTTAAGCCCAAGCGCTTCCGAGCCTGGGGATCACGGCTGCAACTTCGCCCCTGCGCCGCCACTATTGCCTTCGCCAGGGCTCGCATCCTGACCGGCGCCCTCTTCCACGACCGGATCTGGCCCCTTCAGCATGGCGCCGTTGACCGTCACCGAACCGTCGTGCCTGGCGTTGATCACCCATTCGATACGACCATCCGGCAGCGTCTTGGCGAATCCCTTGATGGCCAACGCGCCGGTAAAGGCCTGCGAGGCCTGCGGGTCGGTCTTCGCCGCCTCCTGCAGGCTTGCCACGATCTTGTCATAGCCGGTGACGTCGATGGTCACGTTGGCATCGGGCTTCTCGCCATCGGGAAAAGTCATGTCGCCTTCCAGCGCGATTTCCGCGGCGCCATTCTTGATTGTGCTGTGGCCGATGACGACCTTGGGACCGTTTGCCAGGAAACCCGCTTTGAGCTCGTCACCGAATTCGGGCGATAGCGCCGGCATTTTGTTGAGATCGAAGGCTTCGATAGCCTTCTTTGCCATTGTGTCGAAATCGATGTTGGCGCCGCCGAAATTGAGATCGATGTCGGTGGGCAACAGCGCGACGCTCCAGGCTGGAACAAGATTTTGCGGCATCGAGAGCCCCGAAGCTTTGATCCCGTAATTGATCGTCCCATTGCGGGCGATGCCGTCCATGCCGAAAGCGACGCCCATTTTGGCCGCGCCGAAACTGCCGACCGGGCTGCCGACGCTAATGTCCTTGAAACTGTAGGTTCCATCGACCCGCTCCCATAATGGCAGCGCGGACAGGAGACGCGACTTGAGTTCGGCCTGGTTGGCCTTCAGTTTTGCCTCATCCTCATTGGCTACGGCGAAGGCCAACAAGTTCAGAAGAGGCTTCGTGCGCAGCCCTTTGCCTTTTGCATCCACGGACAAGGACGGCGACTTGAACGTCAGCAGGAGTTTCTGACCGTTGCTAGGATTGTCGGTCGTGACCGACTCTGCAAAATCGGCGATAGTCTGAACCATGTTGAAATCGACACCACCATTCGCACCCTTGGCGGCGCTTATTGTGGCCGTGCCGGCGCCGGTACTCATATCCGTGCGCTGCCTGGCATCTTGCGACGTCATCGTCATGCCTTCCAGCGATGAAATCGCGCTGCTGAAAGCCGCCAACTCGGGATCATAGATACCGACGAACTTGCCGCCCTTGATCGACATCTTCATGCTTTGCGGACCCTGAGGCCCGTCGAACTCCATCGACCCTTCCGGTGCCAGATTGCCTGAAACATCCCACGCGCCATCGCTGCGTGGCTTGGTCAAGAGCGCATAGGGCGCGAGATCAAGCTTCAAGCCATCCTGTTTGCCCAGAAGATCCACGAGCGGCCTGAAGTCGAATGCGAGCTTGTAGGCATCGCCTTCGACCGAGACTTTTACAAATCCAATGTCGAAAGGCTTCTTGCCGAAATAGTGCGCCAGATTGTCGGTAAGTTGCTTGGCGCCCTCGCTGTCGACCGTCTGGCCAAACGCCGGTGCGCTGCAGGCAAGAAGCAAAACAAATGGCAAAACGCGCTTCATATCGATCCTCCACTCTACTGCGGCTGTCAAAACCGTTTCTGCCACTGGTAGGGAAATACCATCACAGCCGCAAGACAAGACCCTTGGGATTGCTGGCCGCCTGCTACAGCACCAGCCGCATCAGCGGCCGGCCGGCCTTGCGTTCGACAAGCCGCTCGAAGCCGGCCTTTTCAAACACACGCGACGAGCCGACGAACAGCCCGATCGAACGCGAATCGCGCGACACATCGATCGGACAGGCCTCGACCAGCCTGGCCCTGTTCTGGCGCGCAAAGGCGATGCCGCCCTCGACCAGGCGATGGCTGATGCCCCTGCCGCGCGCACTGGCGCGAATGAAAAAGCAGGAGATCGCCCACACGCCGGGATCGGTGGCGTCGGACGGATCGACCGGCGCCGAACCCCTGCCCCGATTGTTCCATTCGGGCACGTCGGCGCGTGGGCCGATCTGCATCCAGCCGACCGCCACGCCGTCCTCGAAAGCCAAAAGCCCCGGCGGCGGCCCGACCTCGATTCGCGCCTTGATAAGATCTTTGTTGCGCTGCTTGTCGCTGGCGCGCCGCGCCGCCGGCGCTTGCCTGAAATAGGTGCACCAGCAGCCGTAACAGGCGCCCTGCTTGCCGAAAAGATCCTCGAAATCCGCCCATAGGTCGGGCTTCAGCGGCGCTATGGTCGTGCTCATGCGTTCTCTCCCGGCTAACCGCTTGTGGCGGCTTCCGTCCTGACGTACCATTGCATTTGTTCTCTTTATGTTCGCAGCGATGGCGGCCCCTGTCAACAATCCCGAGCACGGTTTTTGCCGCGACTGCCTGACCCTTCAGCGCAGCGATGCCAGACGCTGCGAGCGGTGCGGCAGTCCCCGGCTCGCCCGTCATCCCGAACTCTACCGTCTGCATCTTGCCCATATCGATTGCGACGCCTTCTATGCGGCGATCGAAAAGCGCGACAACCCGGCGCTAAAGGACAAGCCGCTGATCATCGGTGGCGGCAAGCGCGGCGTCGTCTCCACCGCCTGCTACATCGCCCGCATCAAGGGCGTGCGCTCGGCAATGCCGATGTTCAAGGCGCTCGAAGCCTGTCCGGAGGCGGTCGTCATCCCGCCCAATATGGAAAAATATGTCCGTGTCGGCCGCGAGGTGCGCGCGCTGATGCAGGCACTGACGCCGCTGGTCGAACCGCTCTCGATTGACGAGGCGTTTCTCGACCTTGCCGGCACCGAGCGCCTGCACGGCATGCCGCCGGCAGTGGTGGTGGCGCGCTTTTCGCTGACCGTCGAAAAGGAAATCGGCATCACCGTTTCGACCGGCCTCTCCTACTGCAAGTTCCTGGCCAAGGTCGCCTCCGACTTCCGCAAGCCGCGCGGCTTTTCGGTGATCGGCGAGGCCGAGGCGCTGGGTTTCCTGGCCGAGCAGCCGGTGACGCTGATCTGGGGCGTCGGCAAGGCGTTTGCCGCAACGCTCGAACGCGACGGCATCCGCACCATCGCCCAGCTGCAGCGCATGGAGCGCGTCGATCTGATGCGCCGCTATGGTGTGATGGGCACCCGGCTCTACCATCTGTCGCGCGGCCAGGATGACCGCCGTGTCGACCCCGATCAGGATGCAAAAAGCGTCTCGGCCGAAACCACTTTCGACACTGATATAGCTGAAATGGACGAGTTGGTTCCGGTGCTGCGAGGACTGTCTGAAAAGGTTTCGGCGCGGCTGAAAAGGTCAGGCATTGCCGGGCGCACCGTGGTGCTGAAGCTGAAGACGCAGGACTTCAAGCTGCGCACCCGCAACCGCCAGCTCGGCGACCCGACAAGGCTGGCGGACCGCATTTTCCAGACCGGCCTCGACCTGTTGCGCAAGGAGGCGGACGGAACGAAATACCGGCTGCTCGGCATCGGCGTCAGCGATCTCTCGGATGACGGGAAGGCCGACCCGCCCGATCTCGTCGATGTCGGCTCGCGCAAGCGAGCCATGGCCGAAAGCGCCATCGACACGCTGCGCGACAAGTTCGGCAAGAAGGCGGTGGAAACCGGCTACACCTTCGGCAAGGGCCGCAACGCCAACCCGCCCGAGCCGATCGAAGAGTAATTGGCCTAGATGCGCTGCAGATCGATGCGACTCGTCACCACGCTCTTGCCGGTTTTCGGATCGACGTCGGTAACGGTCAACCGCATTCCGTCGCCGCTGGTTTTCTCGACCGTCAACCGCGCCTTGCGATCGCCATTGACCTCCGTCGCCCAGCTGATGCCGAGATTGATCGCGTTGCCCGAGCGGAGGCCGGCGAGCTGTGCCGGCCCGGTACGCGATCCGACATAGACGCCGGTGTACTTCGCCCCGCTGGCCTTCAGATCCGCGCTGATGGCGCGCGTCACCACGACAAGACCACGGCAGTTGCCGTCAAGCGACAATGAGGTCGACGTCGCATCGGAATTGAAAGTACAGGAAACATTTACCGTCGGTGCGTCGGTGGTGACCTTGACTGTGCCCTTGCCGGAGAAATTACCCTGCAGGGAGCTGAGAAAATCCGCCTCGTCGGCATGGGCCGCCCCGCTCGCAGTTATCAGGCAGCCGGATAGCAGAAATCGCGCGAATGATTTCATTGGTATCTCTCCCCCGTTGATGTTGAAGAACAATGCGTCCAGGAATTGGCCAATATCGGGAACCAACGCCTGCCGTCGTGTCAGGTTCCACTTCCTGCTTGGCTGTTTTGCAACGGGTCTGGCCCACTCGAATGCGTCGCCTAGCGGTTGCGATAGAAGTCCCGGCTTGCGACATAGCGCGCATGGCCCCTGCTCCCTCGATCCCCAAAGCCGCGTTCTGGATGGCGCTGTCGATAGCCTCGTTCCTGGCGATGTCGGTCGCCGGCCGCGCCACGACGGCGGAGCTCAACGTCTTCCAGGTGCTCGAACTGCGCTCGGTGATCGGCTTTTTTATCCTGTTGCCGCTGGTGATGATGAGCGGCGGTTTCGCCGCGATGCGCACGCGGCGACCGCTGGCTCATATCGCCCGCAACGTCATCCACTATACCGGCCAGGCGGCCTGGCTCTATGCGCTGACGCTCATCCCGCTTGCGGTGCTGATCTCGATCGAATTCACCACGCCGATCTGGACCGCCATCCTGGCCGTCAGCTTCCTTGGCGAGAAACTGTCGCGGCCAAGGCTGGCGGCGATCGTGCTCGGCCTGGTCGGCGTGGTGGTGATTGTGCGCCCTGGCGTCGGCTCCATCGATCCGGGCCACCTCGTCGTTCTCGGCGCAGCCGTCTGCTTCGGCATTTCGCTGGTGCTGGTCAAGTCTCTGACGCGCACCGACAGCGTCGTGCGCATCATCTTCTGGATGCTGGTCATCCAGTCGGCGGTCGGCCTCGTGCCGGCGCTCTATGAGTGGCGCAATCCCTCGCTGGCACTCTGGCCGTGGATTTTCGTCATCGCCTTCACCGGCATGTCATCGCATTTCTGCCTGGCCCGCGCGCTCGTCTATGCCGACGCCACCATCATCTCGCCGATGGACTTCCTGCGCGTGCCGCTGTCGGCGCTGGTCGGCTGGCTGCTCTACAGCGAGCAGATCGACATTTTTACCGCCGGCGGCGCCCTGCTGATCCTGATGGGCAACCTGCTCAACCTGCAGCGCAAGGCCGTAAAACCGGCCGAAATGGCGGCGTCGTAGCGATCCACCCGGTCAGTTCCCCTCTTCAGGTGTGTTGAGCAAGTGGCGGATTGCGTAGCGTCCGGTGCGCAAGCCGTCCAGTGGCCAGGGACGTCGTCAGCGTTGCACCTTGCCATCGGGCCCGACGACGCCCCAGGCGGTCGCCGTATCGTAGAAGAACTGCTCCTTGGCGATCCGATCACCGCGCCACTGCTGCAGCGCCACCTCTTCCAGCCGCTGGACGACACCATCCTTGTCGGTCTTGTCGAATGTCCAGCGGATGGCGACGTTGTCGCCGTCGACCAGGAAAGTCTGGACGGGATGCGTGTGCATCTTCTGGAGTTGGTCCAAAACCGATTGCTCGCGCGCCATCAGCATTTCCTTGTCGCGCCGCGGGACGCCGAGATTCTCCTGCATGGTTGCGTCGTCATGGTAGAAGTCGGCGATCGCCTTGACATGGCTGCCTTTGACCACCTCCTTGAGGAAGGCTTCGACGCGTTCGCGGCTGGGCATGATTGTGCGTTCCTTTGAAGTTCGTGCTCAACGCATGTGGTTCAAAGGAGCTTCACTTCAACCATGCGGGGCACGCTGGCCCTATCGGCCGCAATGTCAGGCCCACAACTACGTTACGCAGTGGTGCGCTGGCCGACGTCCATGTGATTGCCGTCGGCATCGCCTGAATATCAGCGCAGCCTAGACGAGTTCGACTTCCACCACACCCGGCACAGCGCGCATCGCAGAGGCGATCTGCGGCGAGATGCGGTAGCGGTTGGGCAATTCGATCTCGACCTCGCCCTGACCGGCCTCCTTGATCAGCACGAAGCTGACCTGGCCCTCCCCCTTCACCGCCAGCTGGCTGGCCAGCATACCGATCGGGGCCGCATCGCGCACGAAAATGCGCAGCGCCTTCTGGATGCGGCTTGCCTCGTCCTCCAGCGACTGCACCGTCTGGATGCGCAGATTGACGCCTTCGGGCCGGTCCTCGGCCGAAACGGTGATCACCACCGAGCGGCCGGGCTCGAGCAGATCGCGATATTGCGCCAGCCCCTCTGAAAACAGCACGGCTTCATACTGACCAGACGTGTCGGAAAAGGCGATGACGCCCATCTTGTTGCCGGTGCGCGTCTTGCGCTCCTGCTTGGTGGTGACGGTGCCGGCAAGCCGCCCGGCGGCGGCACCGCGTTTGACCGCGGCCGAGAATTCGCCCCAGTTCTGCACCCGCATTTTCTGCAAAGCAGCCTTGTACTCGTCGAGCGGATGCGCCGAGAGATAGAAGCCGACCACCTGGAATTCGCGGTGCAGCCGGTCCGCTGCAAGCCACGGATCGGTCGGCGGCAAATTGAGCGCCTGCTGCTGCGCGCCGAGAGAAGCGCCGAAAATGTCGTGCTGGCCCGAAATCGCGTTCTGCTGGGCCAGCGAGGCCAGCCCCATCATCCGCTCGACGCCGGCCATCATCTGGGCGCGGTCATGGCCGAAGCAATCGAGCGCACCGGCCATGATCAGGCTTTCGAAGACCCGCTTGCCGACGATCTTCGGGTCGACCCGTTCGCAGAAATCGGCGAGGTTCTTGAACGGCTTTTCGCCGCGCATCGCGACGATGTGCTCGACCGCCGCGTCGCCAACCCCTTTCAGCGCGGCAAGCGAATAATAGATGCGGTTCTCGCCGACTTCGAAATTGCGGAAACTGGTCATCACCGACGGCGCCACCACCTCGATGCCGAGGCGCAGCGCATCCTGGCGGAAATCGGCGAGCTTGTCGGTGTTGCCCATGTCGAGCGTCATCGACGCCGCCAGGAATTCGACCGGGTAGTGCGCCTTGAGATAGGCGGTCTGGTAGGAAACCACGGCGTAAGCCGCAGCGTGCGATTTGTTGAAGCCGTAGTCGGCGAACTTGGCCAAAAGGTCGAAGATGAAGTCGGCCTGCGGCTTGCCGACGCCACGCTCGACGGCACCGGAGACGAAGCGCTCGCGCTGCTTGTCCATCTCGGCACGGATCTTCTTGCCCATGGCGCGGCGCAGAAGGTCGGCTTCGCCGAGCGAATAGCCCGACAGCTCCTGCGCGATCTGCATCACCTGTTCCTGGTAGACGATGACGCCTTGCGTCTCCTTCACCAGATGGTCGATCTTGGGGTGGATCGAGGCCATCTCCTCTTCGCCATGCTTTCTGGCGTTGTAGGTCGGGATGTTCTCCATCGGACCGGGGCGGTAGAGCGCGACCAGCGCGATGATGTCCTCGATGCAGTCGGGCCGCATGCCGATCAGCGCCTTGCGCATGCCGGCACTTTCCACCTGGAACACACCGACCACTTCGCCGCGCGACAGCATGGCGTAGGTGTCGGGATCGTCGAGCGGGATCGTCGCCAGGTCGATCTCGATGCCGCGGCGGCGGATCAGCTTCACCGCCGTCTCCAGCACCGTCAGCGTCTTCAGGCCGAGGAAGTCGAACTTCACCAGCCCGGCCTGCTCGACATATTTCATGTTGAACTGGGTGACCGGCATGTCCGAGCGCGGATCGCGGTACATCGGCACCAGTTCCGACAGCGGCCTGTCGCCGATGACGATGCCGGCGGCATGCGTCGAGGCGTGGCGGTAGAGGCCTTCCAGTTTCTGCGCCATATCGAGCAGCGTCTGCACGATCGGCTCCTTCTCGGCCTCCTCGGCAAAGCGCGGCTCGTTGGCGATGGCGTCCGCGAGCTTGACCGGATTGGCCGGGTTCTGCGGCACCATTTTGGACAACTTGTCGACCTGGCCGTAAGGCATCTGCAGCACACGACCGACGTCGCGCAGCACCGCGCGCGCCTGCAGCGTACCGAAGGTGATGATCTGCCCCACCTGATCGCGGCCGTATTTCTGCTGGACGTAGCGGATAACCTCCTCGCGCCGGTCCTGGCAGAAGTCGATGTCGAAGTCGGGCATCGACACACGGTCGGGATTGAGGAAGCGCTCGAACAGCAAGGAGAAGCGCAGCGGGTCGATGTCGGTGATGGTCGTCGAATAGGCAACCAGCGATCCGGCGCCCGAACCGCGGCCCGGCCCCACCGGAATGCCTTGCGCCTTCGCCCATTTGATAAAGTCGGCAACGATCAGGAAGTAGCCGGGGAATTTCATCTTCTCGATGATGGAGAGTTCGAAATCGAGCCTCTCGCGATATTGCTCGACCGTGTAGCCCGCAGTGGGTCCATGCGCCGCCAGCCGCGCGTCGAGCCCTTCATGGGCCTGGCGGCGCAGTTCGTCGGCCTCGGCCTTCAGCGCCACCTCATTGTCGGCGACATCGCCGCCGGTAAAGCGCGGCAGGATCGGGTTGCGGGTCTTGGGATAGTAGGAGCAGCGCAGCGCGATCTCGACGGTGTTGTCGATCGCTTCCGGCAGGTCGGCGAACAGCCGTGCCATATCTGCCTGGCTGCGCAGGAAATTGTCCGGCGACAGGCGGCGGCGGTTGTCGGCGGCAACGACCGAGCCTTCGGCAATGGCGATCAGCGCGTCATGTGCGTCATAGTCGTCGCGGGCGGAGAAGAACGCCTCATTGGTGGCGACAAGCGGCAGATCATGGATATAGGCAAGATCGACCGATGATTTCTCGATCATGCGGTCATAGCCGGAAACCCGGTCCAGCTCGACATAGAGCCGGTCGCCAAACAGCGTCTTGAGCCCCAGCAGCCTCGCTTCGGCAAGATCGCGGCGGTCTTCCTTGAGAGCCCGGCCGATCGGCCCGCGCGGCCCGCCAGTGAGGCAGATCAGGCCGTCGCTATGGCCTTCCAGCATTGCTGACGTCAGGTGCACCGGTTCGCCCGGCGGCGTCTCCAGATAGACCTGGCTGACCAGCCTCACCAGATTGCCATAGCCGGTCTCGGTGGCGGCGAGCAGCACCACGGCATGCATCTCCGGCCCATGACGGCGACGGTCGCGCTGCGCGTCGCTGGTCTCCCCGGAAAAGGCGAGATCGATCTGGCAGCCGATGATCGGCTGGATGCCCTCCTTCACCGCCTTCTGGGCGAACTCCAGTGCACCGAACAGATTGTTAGTGTCGGTGACGGCGATGGCCGGGCACTCGTCCTTGACGGCATGACCGACAACGGCGCCGACCTGCAAGGCGCCTTCCAGCAGCGAATAGGCCGAATGCACGCGCAGATGGATGAATGGCCGCGCCGGCGTTTCGGGCCTGCTCATCCTTTCAATGGCTTCCTTTTTCAGCGGATCGCGTGTTTTTGTTGCGTCTGCCACCCGGTCAGGCCCTGCTGGTGTTTGAGAATCTCGGTTTGAGGCTAATCTAGTCGTCCGCCGCACCGACTGCCAGCGAAACGACCCTCCGTCCCCAAACTACCGCGCGCGCCTCGTCTTGCCGGGAAATCCACGCGATCAAGCAGGAACGTATGTCAGCCTAATGACGTCCTCATCAACGCGGTCGGTGGACACAAGGCGCAGCGGTGGCCTCGGGCCGGCGAAGAATGGCTTGCCGTAGCCAAGGACGACGGGGTGGAGGTAGAGCCGGTATTCATCTATCAGGCCGAGGTCGGTGAGGCTTCGCGCGAGATCCGGCCCGGAAACGGTAATCTCTCCAAGCAGCTGAGCCTTCAACCCGCGTACCACTCTCTCCAGGTCACCCTCAACCAAGGTCGCGTTGGGACCAACCGATCTCAGCGAACGCGATACGACCCATTTTGGTTGGCGCCGCCACGCCGCCGCGAAATCGCGTTGCGCCGTGCCCCATTCGGGACGGTCTTCGTCCCAGTACCGCATCGTCTCATACATGCGCCGGCCGTACACACTGCCGGCCAGGTCGCGTACGTGCCGGATCCAGTGATCAAACAGCGCGGGGCTCGTCTTCATCTGATCATGATCGACATAGCCATCCAGGGACTGGTTCATTCCAAAGACGAGCTTCGCCATGTCCAAATCTCCACGCCGAATTCTCAGGCGAATTCCATGATCACTGCGTCCACAGCCAGGCTGTCGCCCGGCTTGGCGTTGAGTTTGGCGACGGTCAGATCACGGTCGGCGCGCAGCACGTTTTCCATCTTCATCGCCTCGACCACGGCCAGCGTCTCGCCGGCCTTGACCTCCTGCCCCTCGACAACCGCGATCGACACGACCAGGCCCGGCATCGGGCAAAGCAGCATCTTGGACGTGTCCGGCGCCACCTTTTCCGGCATCAGCCGTTCCAGCTCCGCTATGCGCGGCAGCATGGTGCGTGCGTTCACCGACATGCCTTTCCAAGCGATGCGCAAGCCGTTCGGCAGTGGCCTGATCTGCGCGGTGACCCTGCGGGCGCCGACATGACCGCGCCAGATCAGATCGCCCGGCCGCCAGTCGGAAGTCACCGTCAGCGCCTTGCCACCATTGACCGACAGGTCGATTTCCATCGGGATGGAGACCATCCCTTCCAGGATCGAGGCGGAAAGATAATCCTCGCCGATCTTCACCACCCAGTCGCGTTTGAGCGCACCCGAATGCGGCGCCAACCGCCCGCCCAGCCGGTCGAGCCTGTCGCGGCGCAGAAGCTCGACCGCGGTGGCAATTGCCGCCAGCACCGCTTTTTCGTCCTCGTTGGGTACGATCGGCGCGAAGCCGTCGGGATATTCCTCCGCGATGAAGCCGGTCGATATCCGCCCTTCGCGCCAGCGCGGGTGCTGCATGAGCGCTGCCAGGAACGGTATGTTGTGCTCGATGCCGTCGACAACGAAACTGTTCAGCGCCTCCGACATGGCATCGATTGCATCGATACGCGTCGGCGCCCAGGTGCAGAGCTTTGCCACCATCGGGTCATAGAACATCGAAATCTCGGAGCCCTCGGTGACGCCGGTGTCGTTTCGGATGATGACATCGCCGAACGTGCCCTCCTCCGGCGGCCGATAGCGCGTCAACCGGCCGATCGACGGCAGGAAGTTGCGGTAGGGATCCTCGGCATAGAGCCGGCTTTCCACCGCCCAGCCGTTCAGCTTGACGTCGCTCTGCTTCAAAGCCAGCCTCTCGCCGGCAGCGACGCGGATCATCTGCTCGACCAGATCAATGCCGGTGACGAGCTCGGTGACCGGATGCTCGACCTGCAATCGTGTATTCATTTCAAGGAAATAGAAGTTCTTTTCAGCATCGACGATGAACTCGACGGTGCCGGCGCTCTGGTAGTCGACCGCCCGAGCCAGCGCGACTGACTGCTCGCCCATCGCCTTCCTGGTTTTGGCATCGAGGAATGGCGACGGTGCCTCTTCGGCGACCTTCTGGTTGCGGCGCTGGATCGAGCATTCGCGCTCGCCGAGGTAGAGCGCATTGCCATGCGCGTCGGCCAGCACCTGGATCTCGATATGGCGCGGATCGACGACGAATTTCTCGATGAAGACACGGTCGTCGCCGAACGAGCTTTTGGCTTCCGAGCGCGCCCGGTCGAAGCCGTCGCGCACTTCCGACTGGCTCCAGGCGATGCGCATGCCCTTGCCGCCGCCGCCGGCCGAGGCCTTGATCATCACGGGATAGCCGATCTCGCCGGCGATCTTTTCGGCATGGTCGGCATTTTCGATGACGCCAAGCCAGCCGGGTACTGTCGAAACCTTGGCCGCATTGGCGAACTTCTTCGATTCGATCTTGTCGCCCATCGCCTTGATCGCTTTGGGTTTCGGGCCGATGAAGACAATGCCCTCGGCCTCTAACGCTTCGCAGAAGGCGGCCCGCTCCGACAGGAACCCGTAGCCGGGATGCACGGCCTGCGCGCCTGTTTCCTTGCAGGCAGCGATGATTTTCTCAGGTTGGAGGTAGCTTTGCGCGGCGGGCGACGGCCCGATATGCACGGCTTCGTCGGCCATTTCGACATGCACGGCGTCGCGATCGGCGTCGGAGTAGACTGCGACCGTGGCGATGCCCATCTTGCGCGCCGTCTTGATGACGCGGCAAGCGATCTCGCCGCGATTGGCGATCAGGATTTTCGTGAACATGCAGACGTCGTTCCTCCGGCGAAGCCGTCCTGTTCTATGGACTATCCGGTTGTGGCTCAAGTGGCGGCATACGCATGGCAAAAGCATGCTCCAAGGCGCCTGTTTCAAAAATGCTTGTCGCGCTCGAACGGACCGAAGCGAATGCCTGATGTGACGAGATAGGCGGCCGACCAGCCCATGATCAGGAAGCCGGTGATGCCTTCCATCGCCGCCAGCAGCCGCCACTCGGCCAGCGGCGCCACGTCGGTGAAGCCGATCGTGGCGAAGGCCGATGCAGAGAAATAGAAGGCAGTGTCGAACTCTGCGAACGCGCCGACGGCCACCATTCCGGTGGCCCAAAGCGCCAGCTCAACGCAGACAAGCGCGAACATGCCGAGCGCCAGCACCACCAGCGCAACCACCTTTTCCGCGTGGCTGCCGTCCAGCATGGGATGGGCCAGCAGATAGGCAATGAGCTGCGTGAGCATGATCAGCCCGGCAGCATGGACCAGAAATGTCAGCACATCGAAGAGTGCCGCAAGCAGCAGATTGGCAAGCATAACCGACCCTTTCCCGACCCGGTCAGCCTATTGGCCGATGGTGTGCTATCTGCGTCAAGAAAGCGGGCATTTTGCCTCATCTGGCAGTTGCTGGAGCGGCCAAAACCTGAAACCTTGGAGCCAAAATCGCATGGGAGGAATTGTCTGATGAAAACCCGCGCCGCAGTCGCTGTCGCCGCCGGAAAGCCGCTGGAGATCATGGAGGTCGACCTCGACGGTCCGCGCGAGGGCGAGGTGCTGGTCGAGATCAAGGCGACCGGTATCTGCCATACCGACGAGTTCACGCTGTCAGGGGCTGATCCCGAGGGTCTCTTTCCGGCCATTCTCGGCCATGAGGGCGCCGGCGTCGTTGTCGATGTTGGCAAGGGCGTCACCTCGGTCAAGAAGGGCGACCATGTCATCCCGCTCTATACGCCGGAATGCCGCCAGTGCCCGTCCTGCCTGTCGCGCAAGACCAACCTCTGCACCGCGATCCGCGCCACCCAGGGCCAGGGCCTGATGCCGGACGGCTCGTCGCGCTTCTCGGTCGGCAAGGACAAGATCTTCCACTATATGGGCTGCTCGACCTTCTCGAACTTCACCGTGCTGCCCGAGATCGCGGTCGCCAAGGTCAATCCGGACGCTGCCTTCGACAAGATCTGCTACATCGGCTGCGGCGTCACCACCGGCATCGGCGCCGTCATCAACACGGCCAAGGTCGAGCAAGGCGCAACCGCCGTCGTCTTCGGCCTCGGCGGCATCGGCTTGAACGTCATCCAGGGTCTGAAGCTGGCCGGCGCCGACATGATCATCGGTGTCGATCTCAACAACGACAAGAAAGCCTGGGGCGAGCGCTTCGGCATGACGCATTTCGTCAATCCGAAGGAGATCGATGGCGACATCGTCCCTCACCTCGTCAACATGACCAAGCGCGGCGCCGACCAGATCGGCGGCGCCGACTACACATTCGACTGCACCGGCAACACCAAGGTGATGCGCCAGGCGCTGGAAGCCTCGCATCGCGGCTGGGGCAAGTCGGTCATCATCGGCGTCGCCGGCGCCGGCCAGGAGATTTCGACCAGACCCTTCCAATTGGTCACCGGCCGCACCTGGATGGGCACCGCCTTCGGCGGCGCGCGCGGCCGCACCGACGTGCCGAAGATCGTCGACTGGTACATGGACGGCAAGATCCAGATCGACCCGATGATCACCCATTTGCTGAAGCTGGAAGACATCAACAAGGGCTTCGACCTCATGCACGAGGGCAAGTCGATCCGGAGCGTAGTGGTTTACTGAGGAGAAGAGCCGCCGACCGAAGGGCCAGCGACTGAAGTTGCACGGGTTCAACAAGGGAGGAAGAAAATGCCTGAAAAACTGCATCCGAAAATCGACAATGGCTTGCCCAAGGAAAGCGCGAGCTTTGCCGGCGGCACGCTGGTCTGCGCCTGCACCAGCAAGCCGGTGAAGGTAAAGGTCAAGGGCCAGATCGCCCATAACCATGCCTGCGGCTGCACGAAGTGCTGGAAACCAGAAGGCGCGGTGTTCTCGGTCGTGGCGGTCGCCGGCACCGGCGACGTCACCGTCACCGAGAACGGCGACAAGCTGAAGGTGGTTGATCCCTCAGCGCTCATCCAGCGCCATGCCTGCACCGGCTGTGGCGTCCACATGCATGGCCCGGTCGAGCGCGATCATCCGTTCAAGGGCCTGACCTTCATCCATCCGGAGCGTTTCGAGGAGGACGGCTGGTCCCCGCCCGGCTTCACCGCTTTCGTGTCGTCGATCATCGAATCCGGTGTCGACCCCAAGCGGATGGACGGCATCCGCGGCCAGCTGAAGTCGATCGGGCTCGAGCCTTATGACTGCCTCAACCCCGGTCTGATGGACTATATCGCCACCTGGACGGCGAAGAAGTCAGGCGCGCTTCCGGCCTGACAATACGAGATTTCTGGCATGGGGCCGGGTAATATGCCGGCCCCATGTTCGTTTTGGAGAGACAATGCCCGCACCCGCCATCTACGTCGACGCCGACGCCTGCCCGGTGAAAGCCGAGGTCGAAAAGGTCGCCGAGCGCCATGGCGTCGTCGTCACTTACGTCTCCAATGGCGGGCTTCGTCCCTCGCGCGATCCGATGATCCGCAACGTCGTCGTTTCCAAGGGTGCTGACGCCGCCGACGACTGGATCGTCGACAACGCGAAATCCAACGACATCGTGATCACCGCCGACATTCCGCTTGCCGCCCGCGCCGTGGCGCTGGGCGCCCATGTGCTTGGGCCAACCGGTCGCCCTTTCACGCCCGAAACCATCGGCATGGCGGTGGCGATGCGCGATCTGAAGCAGCATTTGCGCGAGACCGGCGAGAGCAAGGGCTACAATGCCAGCTTTGCGCCGCAGGACCGCTCGCGCTTCCTGGGCGAACTCGACCGTATCTTGCGGCGCGCGCTGAAATCCGTCACACCGGAATAGAAACGGCACCCGAGGCCGGCCCGTGGCAACAGACATCCCGATCACGAACCCGCTGCACCGGCACAAGCAATTCCTGGTGTCGGCATGCGTCGGTCTGCCGGCATTGGTTATCGCGCTGATCGCGGGCTTGCCGCTTGCCTATTCCGTCTCGATCGCCGCCGACGCCTTCTTCGTCGTCTTCATCGCACTCGTCCTCGCCAAGATGCCGCTGCTGTCCGGTCGCTATCTCAGCAAGAATGCGCGCGAGGTCGACCTGCCGGTGCTGGGCATCTTTGCCATTACGCTGGGCGTCGTCAGCATCGCCATCGTCCTTTTGTTCCTGCTGATCAACCACAAGGACCGCGACCCGACCGAACTCGGTATTGCTATGTTGTCGATCCCGCTTGGCTGGTTCACCATCCACTCCCTGGCGGCGCTTCACTATGCTCATGTCTACTGGATGGACGGCGACGCAATCGATGCCGAAACAAAGAAGAAGATGCCGGTCGGCGGCCTCGATTTTCCCGGCAGCAAACGGCCGGATGGCTGGGACTTCCTCTATTTCGCGACGGTGATCGGCATGACCGCGCAGACTGCCGACACGGCGATAACCACCTCGCATATGCGCCGCGTCGTGCTTGTCCATTCGATCCTGTCGTTCTTCTTCAACACGGTCATCGTAGCTGCCGTCGTCAATCTCGCGGTCAGCCTTGGCAATTCGGGCCCGTAATGAGAATCTGCCCGTAATAAAAACGTGATCGCATGAAACATCGCTTTCGATAGCGACGTATTGGGAGGAGAACGACTTGCGCGGCCATGCCAGGATCGCGCAGCCAGAAGGCAGGAAAAAGATGAATACCGTTGCCATGAGCCAGCCTGACGCCGGGGCCGATGCCGCCGCGACGAAGGATAAGACGCTAATCTACCGGCAATCGCGCTGGACGCGTCTGACGCACGGGCTGTGGGCGATTTCGCTATTCTTCATGCTGTTGTCCGGTCTGCAGATCTTCAACGCCCGCCCGCAGCTCTATATCGGCAAGCAATCCGGCTTCGAGTACAACAACACTGTCTTTGCCATCGGCGCCGAAAACACCACGACCGGTCCGCGCGGCTATACCGAGATCTTCGGCCATCGCTTCGACACCACCGGCGTGCTCGGCTGGTCGGGCCCGGCCGGGCAGCAGACCTCGCGCGCCTTCCCGTCCTGGGCGACGATCCCGTCCTACTACGACCTCGGCACCGCCCGCGTCGTGCATTTCTTCTTTGCCTGGATACTGACTACCACCCTGGTCGTCTGGCTGGTCGCCAGCTTGGTCAACGGCCACCTGCGCCGTGATCTGGCTCCGCGCCTGGACGACCTTAAGCGCTTGCCGCGCGACATTATCGACCACGCCAAGCTCAGGTTTCACCACACCCGTGAATACAACACGCTGCAGAAAATGGCTTATGGCGGCGTGCTGTTCGTGCTGTTGCCGCTGATGATCATCACCGGTCTTGCCATGTCGCCGAGCATGAACTCGGTGCTGCCCTGGCTCAACGAGGTGCTCGGCGGCCGGCAGACGGCGCGCACCATCCATTTCACGGTGATGCTGCTGCTGGTCGGGTTTTTCATCATCCATATGCTGATGATCCTTGCTGCCGGCCCGATCAACGAACTGCGCTCGATCATTACCGGCTGGTACCGCACCGATCCTCCCGCGCATGACGACAAACCCGCCGAGAGGAGCGTCTAACATGGCCAAATTCCAGATCAGCCGCCGCAAATTCCTGACCGGTGCCAGCCTCGGTGTTTCCGGCATCATGCTGTCGGGCTGCGATGCCTTCGACAGCCAGCTCGGTATGGGCGACGGCCTGCGCAGCTTCCTCGAAAACGCCAACGGCCTGACCTATCGGGCGCAGCGCCTGCTGGCCGGTCGCGACGCGCTGGCGCCGGAATTTTCCGAGGCCGACATCCGCCAGCCGCAGCGGCCGAACGGCGTGACAGCGCCCGACGACGACACCTACAAAGGCCTGCTCGCCAACAATTTCGCCGATTGGCGGCTGGAAGTGACGGGCCTGGTCGAAAAGCCGCTGTCGCTCAGCCGCGAGCAGCTGCAGAACATGCCGAGCCGCACCCAGATCACCCGGCATGACTGCGTCGAAGGCTGGAGCTGCATCGCCAAATGGACCGGAACGCCGCTGTCGCTGGTGCTGGATCAGGCTGTCGTCAAGCCTGAGGCGCGCTACGTCATGTTCCACTGCCTCGACACGATCGACCGCAGCCTCTCCGGCGAGATCAAATATTACGGCAGCATCGACCTGATCGACGCCCGCCACCCGCAGACGATCCTCGCCTATGGCCTCAACGGCAAGCCGCTGCCGGTCGAAAACGGCGCGCCGCTGCGCGTGCGCGTCGAGCGCCAGCTCGGCTACAAGATGCCGAAATACCTCTACAAAATCGAATTGATCGACAGTTTTGCCAATGTCGGAGGTGGCCGCGGCGGCTACTGGGAAGACAATGGCTACGACTGGTATGGCGGGATTTGATTGAGCCTGCCGATCGAGTTCACGCCACCTTGTCGAGCAGTGGCTTGAGCGCCGGGTGAATCTCCGGCGAGGCGTGCTTGATCGGCGTCAGCAGCGCGCGTTCATTGCCGTGCAGCGGGCGGTGGGTGCCGATGCGCTCGGCCAGCCATTTTGCCTCGCCGGCATCGATCGTTTCGGCACGGCGCGCGAGCGCTTCGGCAGCCCGGTTCTTCGATTCCCACTCGGCCTCGATATCGCCGGGCGAACGATAGGCTTCCATGATGCCTGCGAGCCCGCCCGACACCATCCGGCTGAAAAAGCCGCCAATCTCTGGCTCGGCCTGTTCGAAGAAGCTGTCACGGCGCAAGGCAGCCTCGCGCGTCGGCGCTTCGTAGCCGGCCGAACACATGACGAAATTGGCGAGCGCCTTGACGAACAGTTCGTTCCAGGACGGATCATTGCCGGCGGCGGAAGTCTGCTCGTTGATCCTGAACAGGACTTCGGCCTCGGTGCGGGTGATGGCGATGTTACCGTCGCCGCCATAGGCATAGAGGATGCGGCGCAACAGATCGACTTCGGCCTTGGCGACCAGCCCGGGAACCAGCGTGCCGCCAAGCATCAGCGGCCCCTTACCGTCGACCACCGCATGGGCGACCTGCTCCAGCGCATAGGCGGACAGCCGGCCGGGCGATGATTTCGCCCTCTCCAGCACATGCACTAGGAGCTCCAGCTCGATGCGACTATCGACCATGCCGTCACGCGAGATCGTCCTGATGAGCCAGTCGGCATTGTCCTCGGAAATGTAGCCCGCCGGCTTTTCCTGGTGGACGATATAATCCGTGACGGCCTCGACGAAGAATCCAAGCCATTCCGGGGATTTGTCCCTGGCCGTGGCGTCAAGCGCGAACAGCGCCTCGGCCTCACCACGGCTCACCACGCCATCGGCGAATACTTCGCGGCGCAACATGACGACATCTTCCGCCGTGATGCGATCTTTCGAAGTCAGCCCCGCCACCGGTGCGCTCCCGATCCGTTCGCCCATCTGTCAGTCCCCGTCCGTCGTGCTAACCCAACTACCGGCCAAACTATCAGCAGTGTCTTGAAAAACCGGCAAACGGCGTGGTTAGCGAAGACTTGTCAGGAAGATGTCGCTGGCAGGTGACAACGTGTCGCCGACAAGCTATGGATGGCGCGTCGAGGGCTCAGGTCTGAGTCCTACCTGTTTGCGGGAGAGAGCAGCGCGAGCTGCCGCCGAAGGGGAAATCGCCCGAAATCTCTCAGGCAAAAGAACCGTAGACGGGAAAGACACTCTGGAAAGTCGGGGCTTGCCCCCGCGCCGAAGGTGTAAGCGTCGCCGACAGAGTTCCGGTTGCGCGAGTCTCTCAGGCTTCAGACAGAGGGGCACGGACTGGTCGCCAGCAGCGGCCGATTGCGTGCGACTCTGGAGATGACATGACGGGCGACGACACCAAACACCTTCCCCTCGAGGACCTGCACACCGCCGTCGGCGCGCGCTTTGGCGCCTTTGCCGGCTGGTCGATGCCGCTGACCTATCCGGCCGGCGTGATGAAGGAGCACCTTCACACCCGTGAACATGCAGGGCTGTTCGACATTTCGCATATGAAGCTGTTCGAAGTCAGCGGCCCGGGCGTTGTCGCGCTCTTGAACCGCGCCTGCCCGCTCGATGCCGGCGCGCTCGGGATTTCGCAGTCCAAATACAGCTTTTTCCTCAATGAGGCCGCTGGGATCATCGACGACCTGATCGTCACCCGGCTCGGCGATACCAGGTTCATGGTGGTCGCCAATGCCGGCAATGCTGCCGAGGACGAGAAGCATTTGCGCGCGCTGGCGGCGGATTTCGATGTGAAGGTCGAGGCGCTTGACCGCGTCTTTCTCGCCATCCAGGGACCCGAAGCGTGGGCTGCCTTGTCCCGCGCCGGCATCGAGACCGGCTCGCTGCTGTTCATGCACGGCATCGAGCCGAAGCAGAACTGGTTCATGAGCCGCTCCGGCTATACCGGCGAAGACGGATTCGAGATCGGCCTGCCGGAAGCGGATGCGCGGGCTTTGGTTGTGAAATTGCTTGAGGACGAGCGCGTGTTGTGGATCGGCCTTGCCGCACGCGACTCGCTGCGGCTGGAGGCCGGCCTCTGCCTGCATGGCCAGGACATCACGCCGGAAATCGATCCGGCCAGTGCCGGCCTGATGTGGGCGGTCCCCAAGGATCTCCGTGCCAGCGGATCCTTCATCGGTGCCGACGCCTTGCGGGCGATCCTGGAGCGTGGCGCGGCACAAAAGCGCGTCGGCCTGAAGCCGGACGGCCGCCAACCGGTGCGCGCCGGTGCTGCCCTGTTCGACGCCGACGGCAATGCGGCCGGCCATGTCACATCAGGCGGCTTCGGCCCTTCGGCCGGCCACCCCGTCGCCATGGGATACGCGTCCACGCCCATGGCCAAGCCAGGGACAAAACTCTTCGCCGACGTTCGCGGGACGAAAATCCCGATCGATATCAGTTCCTTGCCCTTCATTCCTCATCGCTACCGCAAAGGATAAATCCCGATGGCAAAAACCTATTTCACACAAGATCACGAATGGCTGAGCGTCGAGGGCGGCATCGCCACCGTCGGGATCACCGACTATGCGCAGGAACAGCTTGGCGATCTTGTCTTTGTCGAACTGCCTCAAATCGGCACGAAGCTGAGCAAGGGCGATACGGCCGTGGTTGTCGAATCCGTCAAGGCGGCCTCCGACGTCTATGCGCCGGTCGATGGCGAGATCACCGACGCCAATGGCGCACTGTCCTCGGACCCGTCGCTGGTCAACTCGGCGGCGACCGGCGACGGCTGGCTGTGGAAGATGAAGCTTGCCGACGAAGGCCAACTCGCCGGCCTCATGGATGACGCCGCCTACAAAGCCCATATCGGCTGATAACAGGACTTAAAAACGATGAGCGCAGCACTTACCCCCTTCTCGGCCCGCCATATCGGCCCGGGCGTCAATGATGTCAGAGCCATGCTTGCCGTGATCGGCGTTCCCTCCGTCGAGACGCTGATCAGCCAGGCCGTGCCGCAGTCGATCCGCCTCGACCTGCCGCTGACCCTGCCCGCACCGGCGAGCGAAGCCGAAGCGTTGGCCGAATTGTCCGCGACCATGGCGAAGAACACGGTGCTGAAGAGCTTCATCGGCGCCGGCTATCACGGCGTGCATGTGCCACCGGTCATCCAGCGCAACCTGTTCGAGAACCCGGCCTGGTACACCGCCTATACGCCCTACCAGGCCGAGATCAGCCAGGGTCGCCTGGAAATGCTGTTCAATTTCCAGACCCTGGTCACCGAGCTGACCGGGCTGCCCGTGGCCTCGGCCTCGCTGCTCGATGAGGCGACGGCGGTGGCCGAAGCCGTCGGCATCGCCTTGCGCCATCATCGCGACAAGCGCACCAAGGTGGCGCTGGCCGGCACGCCACACCCGCAGACGCTGGACGTCGTGCGTACCCGCGCCGAACCGCTCGGCATCGAGATCGACGGCGAGACCATCGACGACAACACCGCCGCTCTGCTCGTCTCCTGGCCGGACACATTTGGTGTTTATGGCGACCACAAGGCGGCGATCGACAAGGCCCGCGCCACCGGTGCGGTCGTCGTCTTCATCGCCGATCCGCTCGCGCTCACCCTGACCGATGCGCCGGCCAAGCTCGGCGCCGACATCGCCGTCGGCCCGATGCAGCGCTTTGGCGTGCCGATGGGCTTTGGCGGCCCGCACGCCGCCTATTGCGCCGTCTCCGACAAACTGACCCGGCTGATGCCTGGCCGCCTCGTCGGCCAGTCCACTGACAGCAAGGGCCGCCCGGGCTATCGCCTTGCCCTGCAGACACGCGAACAGCATATCCGCCGCGACAAGGCGACCTCCAACATCTGCACCGCGCAGGCGCTGCTTGCCAACATGGCGACGGCCTACGCGATCTGGCATGGCCCCGCCGGCTTGCAGGCGATTGCAGCGCGCATCCATGAGCTCGCCAATCGCCTCGCGGCAGGCCTGAAGGCCGCTGGCGTTTCGGTGCTCGGCTTACGCCGTTTCGACACAGTGACGGCCGAAGTGAAAGGCAAGGCTGCTTCGATTGCGGCTGCCGCTGAAAAGGGTGGCCGGCTGCTGCGCATCATCGATGCCGACCGTATCAGCATCGCCTTCGACGAAACCTCGACCGAAGCCGATCTCGAGGCGATCGCCGCCCTGTTCGGCGCCAAGCCAGGCACCGCCGAAGCCGGCGCAATGCCCGGCAAGCCGCGCGGCAAGGAGTTTTTGACCCAGCCGGTTTTCCGCGAGAACCACTCCGAGACCGACATGATGCGCTTGCTGCGCCGGCTGGCCGACAAGGATCTGGCGCTCGACCGCACCATGATCCCGCTGGGCTCCTGCACCATGAAGCTCAACGCGGCGGCCGAAATGATGCCGGTCAGCTGGCCGAGCGTCGCCAATCTGCATCCCTTCGCACCGGCCAGCCATTCGCAGGGGTATCGCGCCATGGTCGGCGAACTGGAGGGCTGGCTGTCGGAGATTACCGGCTTCGACGCCGTCAGCCTGCAGCCCAATGCCGGCAGCCAGGGCGAATATGCCGGCTTGCTCGCCATCCGCGCCTATCACCGCGCGCGCGGCGAGGGCCATCGCACCATCTGCCTGATCCCCTCCTCCGCGCATGGCACCAATCCGGCGAGTGCGGCCATGGCCGGCATGAGCGTCGTCGTCGTGCGTTGCCTTGAGGACGGCAATATCGACATGGACGATATGCGGGCCAAGGCCAACGAGCATTCGAAGAATCTCGCAGCGCTGATGTTCACCTATCCTTCGACGCACGGCGTCTACGAAGAAGGCGCGCGCCACCTCTGCGCCCTGATCCATGAGCATGGCGGCCAGGTCTATTTCGACGGTGCCAACCTCAACGCGCTGGTCGCCCTGGCGCGCCCCGCCGACATCGGCGCCGATGTCTGCCATATGAACCTGCACAAGACCTTCTGCATTCCGCATGGCGGCGGCGGTCCGGGCGTCGGTCCGATCGGCGTCAGGGCGCATCTCAAGCCCTATTTGCCGGGTCATGTCACCGAAGGCTCGGCGCATGCCGTGTCGGCTGCCCCGTTCGGCAGCGCTTCCATCCTGCCGATCACCTGGATGTACATCCGCATGATGGGCGCCGGCGGGCTGAAGCAGGCGACGGAGACGGCGATCATCTCGGCCAACTATGTGGCGACGCGGCTCGCGCCGTACTTCCCGCTTCTCTACAAGGGCAGGCACGATCGCATCGCGCATGAATGCATCCTCGACACCCGCGTGCTCAAGGAAAGCGCCGGCATCAGTGTCGACGACATCGCCAAGCGCCTGATCGACTACGGTTTTCACGCGCCGACCATGTCGTTCCCGGTCGCCGGCACGCTGATGGTCGAGCCAACCGAGTCCGAGCCCAAGCGCGAGCTCGACCGGTTCTGCGAGGCGATGATCGCCATCGCCGGCGAGGCCGCCAAAGTGGCGAAGGGTGAATGGCCGCTTGAGGACAACCCGCTGGTCAACGCCCCGCACACGGCGGCCGAAACGCTTGCCGGCCAGTGGACCCATCCTTATTCGCGGCTGGAAGCGGCCTACCCTGCCGGCGACGCCGATACATCAGCCAAGTACTGGCCGCCGGTGTCGCGCATCGACAATGTCGCCGGCGACCGCAACCTCGTCTGTTCCTGCCCGCCGCTGTCGGAATATCTCGGCGCCGCCGAGTAGAGGCTACAAGCAATTCCAGGGAAAATGCGACGCGGTTTTCCCGGGAAAAGCGCGCAGCGCTTTCCCTTGGGAATTGCGGAAAAGCAAATGGATCAAGCAGAACGCAAGGCCGGCCCGTCGGCCTTGCTCGTCTTGTCCAGGATCAGCACGCGGTTTCGCCCGGCGTGCTTGGCCGCGTAGAGCGCCTTGTCGGCCTCGGCCAGCACCTCGTCGAGGCTGCTGCCGCCCTCCGCGCCGAAGCCGATGCCGCCGCTGACGCTGCTGCGCAGCGGACCGCGAGGCGTCGGCACCACTTCCGTACCGAAGGCGACGCCGATCTTGCTGGCGAGATCGTAGGCCTTGTCCTCGGTCATCCGCGACATGACCAGCGCGAACTCCTCGCCGCCCAGCCGGAAGGCGTGGACGCCGGCCCTGTCATACTTCTTGATGATTGCGGCGAAGCGGCACAGCACCCGGTCGCCGACCGGATGGCCATAGACATCGTTCGTCCGCTTGAAATGATCGAGGTCGAACATGGCGACCGACATGAACGGACCGAAGACGCGCTCGCCATAGAGTGAAATCAAAGCCCGCCGGTTCATCAGGCCGGTCAGCGGGTCGGTCAAGGTTTCGGCCTTCAACTCGATCTGCGCCTGCAAATGGTGCAGCGACAGCGTCAGCGCGCCGAGCGCCGTCATGCAGGCGACCGCCACGACCGAATTCAGCCGCTCGGCCCAATTGTCGGGCGCGACGCCAAGCACCCACTGGCCCTTGACCAGAAGTACAGCGGCGCAGAGGCCGAAGGACAGACCACAGACGCCGCTCAAGGCCGAGACGACCAGAAGAATGCCGCGATCATGACCGCCGCCCTTTATCCAGAACATCACTCCGATCGAGGCGAGCAGCACCGTTACCGTCGTATAGGTGAGGATGAAACCGACACCGTCGAAACCGAGATAGGTCACGCCGGCGCAGATCGCCATCGCAAGCAGGGTCGGCAGGACGGCGCGATTGTGGTTGCGCACACCGAGATACTGCATGGCCGAGAGCGAGAGGGCCAGGAACCCGAGGCTGAGAAGTGCTAATGCCGTCTGGCAAAGCCAAGGGTTGGGCTCCCTTGTGTAGCGCCAGAACACGATGACATGGGCGACAAGGACCAGAATGCCGCACGCCACCGTCAGCACAAAGCGCGCACGCGGCGCCGTGAACCAGATCGCAAACATGGTAACGCTGAGGCATGTGCCCGACAGCGCAGCCGCCAGCAGGAGCGAACTGAAATCCAGCATGGGTGAACGACAGCCTTCAGGGATCGTCGGTTGCACCGCATCATAGGCGAGCGGCCGCTTCGAGATACCGTTTTTGACCGGGCTTGCAGTGCAAATTTCCGACAGGGTTTACAAACCGTCGATAGATCGCGGCAGATACCACAAACGACGGTTGCGAAGCCTCACCCCTTGTTGAGCAGCGCCAGATTGGCGTTGACCACGGTCGGGTCGGCCATGCCCGCCCTTGCTTCCATCAGCAGGGCTCTTGCCTTCTGCTTGTTGCCGCGCAGCAGCTGCGAATAGCCCATATTGTTGACGATCTGCGGCTTGCGCCCAGCAACCTTCAACAACTGGTCGTAGGCGCGGTCGGCGAAGTCGAAGCGGCCGAGCTCGTCGTAGGACGCAGCCAGCCCCATCCATCCCTCGGCACTGTCGGCCTTCAGCTCCACGGCCTTGCGGAAATGCTGTTCGGCAAGACCGTAATTGGCGTCGCGGAACTGCGCCTTGCCCTGCGCCAGGTCGGAAGTGCTGACGTCCTTTGCCGCCGGTTGGATAGATGTGGTCTTGGTCTTGTCGACGTTCTCAGTCGTACAACCGCTGACCGCCAAGACGGCCGCTAGCGCGGCCATTGCCGTGAAAGTTCTGTGACGCATGCCCCTGCCCCAGTCGCCCGATTTACCGGGTCATTCTCTGGGGATCATGTGTACAGGAGAGCGATTAAGCTTCGGTGCTGAAATGCGCTGAAAATTTGGTTTCCGGCACACCGTCCATTAACCACCAGGCGCAACCCTCGATCGGCACCGACGCGAGCGGCCTCAAGGTTCCAAGGCGTTGAGCGCCGCCGGAACCGGATAGCGGCCGCCGTCATAACGCAGCCGATAGGTATGGCCTGTGGACTTGCCGGGATGGGACTGGCACTCCCCGTTCGCATCAGGAAATGGATTATCGGTATCCGATCGCTCGACCACGGTAATGTCGTGATAGCCGTGATGTATCGCCCGGCCCATGGTCAGCGTCACCTGAGTGGAGTGAAACGATCCTGCGCAGTTGGTATCGCCCTCGCCGCCACTGCCTGCCACGATCATGCCAGCGAGCACCACCCGCAGGCCGTTGCCGTCAACCGCATAGAGCCGCAGATCGGTCTCGCTAAAGGGATTCGGCTGCGAATGGTTTGCCATCTCGATGCGCAGGCCGAAGGCGGTGATATCAGGGGCCAGCCCATAGCGGCCGGTGTCGAACTCGATCTCGCGGATTGCGATGGCGTCATCCGTCATCAGATCAGGCTGGAGCAGCCGCTGGCGCACCTGCAGGCTGTTCCGGTCGACCACCAGCAACTCGATATCGCCGACGTGTCGGTCGTCGCTGGATTGGGAGCTGTCAATCAGCGGCACCGCGACCAGCAACAATTCGTCATGGGCGGGCCAGACCTTGCAGACCAAACCGAACGGCGTATCGCCGTCCCGGAGGGTTTGAGCGATGCTGGTATGGGGCTCGAGTGTGAACGAGGTGCCGTCAGCACTCTTGCGAGCCTTGGGATAGGACTGTTGCACGAGAGCGGCAGCGTCGCCGCAGTCGCCGGCCGCAGCCTGTGCAGGCGACAAGCCGGCCGTGGCAAGGCAGAGGAAGACGGTGCACAAGATTATTCGCATTGGCTGATCACTCATCTGCCGGTTTTGCCGAAGCAGCCGCACTGGCCGGGTCTCGCGAAATCCAGGCAGGGCTAATTGAAGTGAGTAACCGCAGGAAGTCGCCGGGCGGCTCCGACGTATCTACTGCGCGGCAGTCATTTTGACGATGATCGGAATGACGGCGATCATCAGCACCACCGGCAGGATGCACACCACCACCGGCACCGACATCTTGGCCGGCAAGGCATGTGCCTTTTCCTCGGCCAGCGACATGCGCTTGTGGCGCATTTCGTCGGAGAACACACGCAGCGCCCCGGCGAGGCTGGTGCCGAGTTCCTTGGACTGCTGCAGGAGCGTGGCAAAGGAGCGCACCTCGTCAAGGCTGAGGCGGTCGGCGAGCGCCTTCAGGGCATCGTCCAGGCTGCGGCCAGCCCTCAGTTCCAGCGACACCAACTGCAGGTTCTGGCTGAGCGACGGATAGGTCTTGGCCAGTTCCTTCGAGACGCGCTCGATGCCGGCTTCCATGCTCATGCCGGCATCGGAGCAGACGATCATCAAATCCATGAAGTCGGGAAAGCCGTTGCGGTATTCGCGCATTTTTTCCCGCACCTTCTGGCTGAGCACCAGGCCGGGCACGAAATAGCCGGCGGCTCCCGACAGGATGATGAAGGTCCAGCGACTGGTCGCGGTGGAATCGGCGCTCGCCATCCAATGGTTGACCAGGAACGCGCCGATCGCGGCACCCACGAGGCAGGCGAAGCGGATCAGGAAGAACGTGCCGACCGCGCGCGGCTCCATGTAGCCCGCCTGGATCAGCTTCATGCGCAGCCGGGCGACATTTTCCGGATCGCTCTTGGCGTAGAATTCCTGCGCCCGCTTCACCGCCTTCTCGCGCACGACGCTCTGGCTCTTCTTCGGCGCCGCCTCGACCTGTTCGGGAGCCTTCCTGTCGTCGACCTTGAGCCGGCGCTTGAGATCGTTGCGGTCGCCTTTGGCCAACACCAGCGGCCATGCCACCGCGCCGCCGCCCAATGCCAGGAGCAGCGCGGCCACCGGCATCATCGAGGTCGGCGCCAGCGAGGCGAGGAACTGGATCACCTGTTCCATATCAGAACCGGAAGTTCGACATCTTGAACATGATGATGTTGCCCAGCATCAGCCATGTCACCGAGCCGCCCAGCAGGTACCAGGTCTTCGGCACATCCCAGACCTGGCTGTAAAATTGCGGCATCAGCACCATGATGGCGGCGAACAGCAGCGCGGGCACCGCAGTCAGGATATAGGCCGACATGCGGCCTTCCGTCGAAATGGCGCGCACCTTGCGGCGCAGCTTGCCGCGTTCGCGGATCGTCGTCGACAGCCCGTCGAGGATCTCGCGCAGATTGCCGCCCGAACTCGTCTGGATCGACACCGCGGTGACGAACAGCGGCAGATCCTCCTGGCCGACCCGGTCGAACAGTGAGTTCAACGCCGAGACCAGGTCGGAACCATAGGTCACCTCGTCGGAGATAACGCCGAACTCTGTGCCGATCGGATCGGGCATCTCGCGCGACACCATGGAGATCGCCACCGGGACCGGATGCCCGGCCTTAAGGCCGCGCGTGATCAACTCCAGCGCTTCCGGCAGTTGCACGCCGAACCGCTTGACCCGGCGGCTGCGCTTGGTACGCAGCACCAGCACCGGCAGCAGTGGCGCGAGCATCACAAACAGCAAGATGGCGAGCAGCAGCGGCAGACCGTACCAGAGCGCGGCGAGCATCATCGCCAGCGCCACGCCCGTCGTGATCATCAGGAATTTCGACAACGGCATCACCATGCCCGACTGCGTACGCAAGGCGCGAAAACGATCGGGCGAGAACAGTGAGGTGCCGGCGTCCAGGCCGCGCTCCTTGCGCAGCTGGATCAGCACCTGTTCCTGGCTGATCTTGTTTTCCTGCAGCTTCATGCGCCGGTTGATGGCCAGGCGCTTGTCGCTACGGCCGGCATAAAGCAGATAACAGCCTTCGGCGATCATGATGCCGGTCAGCGCTGCCGCGGCATAGACGACATAGATCGGGCTGAAACTCTCGAACACCAGCCTACTCCTGCGGTCGGCCGGGTTCGAAATATTTACCGGGGAATTCGATGCCCATATTGCGCAGATCCTCAAGAAAGCGCGGGCGAATGCCGGTCGCCTCGTAGTGACCGAGGATGGTGCCGTCGGCTTCCATGCCAGTGCGCACGAAGCGGAATATCTCCTGCATCTGGATGACGTCGCCTTCCATGCCGGTAACCTCGGCGACGCTGGTCACCTTGCGCTTGCCGTCGGACAGACGCGTCAGCTGGACGATAAGGTCGAGCGCGCTGGCGATCTGGCTGCGGATCGACTGCACCGTCATCGGCATGCCGGTCATACCCAGCATCTGCTCCAGGCGTGAAATGGCATCGCGCGGCGTGTTGGCGTGGATGGTCGCCATCGAACCTTCATGGCCCGTGTTCATCGCCTGCAGCATGTCGAAGGCCTCCTCGCCGCGGCACTCGCCGAGGATGACGCGGTCGGGGCGCATGCGCAGCGCGTTCTTGACCAGGTCGCGCTGCTTCAGTTCGCCATGACCTTCGATGTTGGCCGGGCGCGTCTCCATGCGCGCGACATGCGGCTGCTGCAGTTGCAGTTCGGCCGCGTCCTCGATGGTGATCAGCCGCTCGTCTTCCGGAATGAAGGCCGACAGCGCGTTGAGCATCGTCGTCTTGCCGGTGCCGGTGCCGCCCGAGATGATGGTGGTCTTGCGGGCATGCACGGCGGCGGCCAGCACCTCGGCCATGTTCTGGGTGATGGCGCCGAACTCGACCAGTTTGTGCAGGCCGAGCTTGTTCTTGGAAAACTTGCGGATCGACACCAGCGGCCCGTCGACGCCCACCGGCCGGATGGCTGCGTTGAAGCGCGAGCCGTCGAGCATGCGGGCATCGACCATCGGCTGCGATTCGTCGACCCGGCGGCCGACGGCGGCGACGATCTTGTTGATGATGCGCAACAGGTGCGCCTCATCCTTGAACGGGATGTGTACCTGCTGCAGCTTGCCGCGTTTTTCGACAAAGCAGTTCTGGTGGCCGTTGATCAGGATGTCATTGATGTCGGGGTCCTTGAGCAGCGGCTCCAGCGGACCGAGGCCGACCATCTCGTCGACGATGTCGTCGACCAGCGACTCGAGCTCGACGGTGTTGATCGCCATCCGCTCCTGGCGGGTCTTTTCCGACACGAATTCCTGCACCTGCCGGCGCATTTCTTCCTTGGGCAGGCGCTCCAGCGCGACAAGGTTGATTTCCTCGAGCAACAGACGGTGAATGCGCACGCGGGCGTCGAGCACCTTGTTGGCGCTTTTTCCCGGTGTTGTATCTGGCTTCGGCGGCGAGGCCTTGCGGATCGTCGGAATGACCACCGCATGATGCGCGACCGGCGCCGCATCGGCCGGCTTCAGCGGGCGGACGTCACGGTTCTGCAGGGTCGAGAAGCGACTGGTCATCCCGCTTTCCTCTTCAGGAGTCCCCTGCCGATGCCGAACAGCGAGCGTGATTTCTCCGGCGTCGCCACGGCTTCCTCCGGCAGGATGATCTTCTTCAGATCGTTGACGACATTTGCGTTCGGGTCGATCTCGTGCAGCGGCACGCCGCGGTCGACCGCTTCGCGCACCAGGCGGTAATTGTTAGAGATGCCGCCGACGAAATGCTCGCCGAGGATTTCCTGCACATCCGCCTGCTTGATGCCGTTGTCGAACATCTTCTGCTCGAACCGGTTGACGATGACGTTCGGCTTAACTTCCTTGCCGGCCGTCTCGTAGACCGCCTGGATCAGCCGCTGTGTGTGGCGCAGGCACGGCACCGTCATTTCGGCGACGATGTAGAGCTTGTTGGAGCCGAGCAACACCGTCTCGGTCCACGGGAACCAGGTGCGCGGCATGTCGATGACGACATTGTCGAAATAGGCCGAGACGAGATCGAGCATGCGCACTACGACATCGGTCTTGAACGAACGCATTTCCGATGGGTGCGTGGGTGCGGCCAGCACGCAGAGCCCACTGGCATGCTTGGACAGCATCACATCCAGCAGCTGCCGGTCGAGGCGCTCGGGCTGGTTCTCGATTTCGGTGATGTCGAAGCGCGGCTCAAGGTCGAGATATTCGGCGCAGGCGCCCTGCTGGAAATTGAGGTCGACCACGCAGGTCGACGCGCCGCGCGTCACCGAATGATGCAGCTGGAAGGCGGTTTGCAACGCCAGCGTCGTGGTGCCGACGCCGCCGGCGGCCGGCATGAAGGTGTAGATCTGCGACTCGGTGTTTTCCTCGCGTCCCGGCCCTTGCAGCGCGCGGATGGCGGAGCGCACCAGGTCTGCGGTGGTGATCGGCTTGACCAGGAAATCGGCGACCTGCAGCTGCACCAGGATGCGCACCGCGGCGGCGTTGAACTCCTGGGTGACGACGACGACCGGAACCCGGCCTTCGAGCCGGCGCATGATGCGCTGCAGCGACTCGATCTCTTCCAGCTTTGCAGCATCCATGTCGACGATAAGCGCGCCGAAATCGGCTTCCTGGACCTCGCCGCGCAGTTCGGAAATGTTCTTCTCGACGGTCGAAAGCTGGATCACCTCCGAGGCCGCGAACGCGGTGCGCGTATCCTGTACAAAGGTCCGGTCGCTGGACACCAGCAGGATTTTCTTGGTCTTGATGCCGCTTGCCATTTTGTCAGCCTGTCAGGTCATTCCCGGCCAAATCGCCAGGCAAATCAATCGGTTGTCGCTGTTGGTTGCACGGCATTGGCGGCAGCCGCCTGATCGGCGGCGTTGACCGCCGCGTCACTGCGCTGCGCCGGCACCAGCAGCCTGGTGTTCTGGACGCCGTATTTCCAGGGATCGACCATCTGCATGGCCGTATTGGCAGCCTGCGCGTTGCCGGCGCCGGTCGTCGGCCCCTCGCTACGGACATAGTCGTCGCTGGTGCAGCCGCCGGCGAGGCCGGCGAGCAGCAGGGCGATGCATGCTTCGACGCGCATGGCTTCAATCCTTCGGCAGGTCGAGGAAGTGCCCGACCGTGGTGACCGGGGCCGGCTGTGCCGTGCTGCCGCTGGCCATTGCCATTGCGCGGTTGGCGTCGGACGCCTTCACTTCTTCGGTGTTGTTGAGGAAATAGTCGACATTGCTGGCCGGCTGCGTGCCGTCGGTCGGCTCGAGCAACTTCTTCGACGGATCGACCGGCTTGACCAGATAGGGGGTGACAATGATCACCAGATCGGTCTCGCGCCGCTGATAGGATTTCGAAGAGAACAGCGGGCCGAGCACCGGCAGCTTGCCGAGGCCGGGAAGACGCGACGTGGTGATGTCGTTCTGCGATTGAAGCAGACCGGCGATCATGAAGCTCTGGCCGTTCTTCAGGTCGACCGATGTCCTGGCGCGACGCACGATAAAGCCCGGCACCGAAATCTCACCGATATTGTAGGAGGCCGAGGCATCGATCGAAGACACTTCCGGCGCGATGTCGAGGCTGACCAGCCCGTCCTTCAGCACGGTCGGTGTGAAATCCAGGCTGACGCCGTATTTCTTGTAGCTGACGGAGATCTTGCCATTGTCCTCTGAAACCGGGATCGGGAACTCGCCGCCGGCGAGGAAGCTTGCCGTCTGCCCCGAACGGGCGATCAGGTTGGGCTCGGCCAACCGCCTGGCAAGGCCGCGCTCCTCCAGTGCCTTGATGGCAACGTCGATCGACAGGCCGTTTGACAGCAGCCGGCCGATGATCTCTCCATTGCCCGCCGCCGGCAACGCGCCCGGCTCGATGGTGACGTCTCGCCCGCCAAGGCCGTAAGCGAAATTGGCGCTGTATTTGGCGCCGAGATCCTGTCCGGCCTGGCGGTTGATCTCGACGAAGCGGACGTTGAGCTGAACCTGCTGCGAGGACGAGATGTTGACCGAATTGATCACTTCCTCATTGCCGGAGAAGCGGCTGGCGATCTTGCTCGCCTTCTCGGCGGCGACTGCGTCGTCCGCCTCGCCCGACAGCACGACGCGGCCATTGGCCGAGCCGACCTTGATCTTGGCGTCCGGCACGCTGGCGCGGATGGTGCTGGCCAGTTGGTCGGTGTCCAACGTCACCTCGATGTCAACGGTGCCGACCAGCTGCTTGTTCTCGTCGAACAGCGCGATTCCGGTGGTGCCGAGATTGTTGCCCAGCACATAGAAGGATTTGTCGGTCAGCGGATTGACGTTGGCGATCTCCGGATCGCCGATGACGATCTGGTAGAAGGCGGCATTGGTCATGATCGTCTTCGGCTTGCCCTTGGCCACCTTGATCGACGCATTCTTGGTCGACGACACGTAGACGATGTCGTTGTCGGCCTTTGCCGGCGCGCTGAGGCCGAGCATTGCGGCCGCGGCGAGGCAAGCCGCCATCGCAAGCGCCCGCATTGGGCGCAGCCCTTTCGTCATCCGATATGCATGAAGTCCCGACATCTGTCCCGTCCCTCGCCCGGTCCCCACCGGCAGTTATGGCTGGTCCCGCGCAGGAACCTGGTATTCCTCGACCTGCGTGCCGCGCGTCACGATGATCGTCTTGAATTTCGGCTTCTCAGGCTCCTTGGTCGCGGCCGTGAACAGCGCGCCGGCAGCAGCCTGGACGCCGGACGCGACCGACCCGCCGAACGATGAGATGGTGGTGACGCCGTCCTTTGCGGTACCGCCGTCGGCGGAGGAGCGGAGCGACAGCGACAAGGTGCCGACGGTGCGGGCAAGCGCCACTTTCTGCGCGCCGTCCGTTGTTACCTCGATGGTTACGGAATTGGCGATCTGCGGCGTGGTCTGGCGCTCGTCGGCGCCCTGCCCGACGGTCAGCACCCTGGCGTCGGAGACGACGATTTCGGAGGTAACGGTCGAACCGGCCGCGCCTTGCGCATTCTTGGCCACTTCCTGGATTTCGCCGGCATCGCGTGTCAGCACCACGTCGACGCGGTCGCCCGGCATCACGAAGCCGCCGACCCCGGCGATCTCGTCGGTGCGGATGGTCACCGCCCGCATGCCGGGCGTCATCATGTTGGACAGCGTCGCGCGGCCGTTCGGCCCCGACAGCTTGCTGAGCAGCACCGGCTCGTTGATCTCGATCGGCGACAGCACAACACGGCTGCCTTCGGCAAGCAATGCGTTGATGGTGGTGAAGGCGCCCTGCGGCACCGACTCTTCCGACCATGGGATTTCGGTGAGCTGTGCGCGGTCGAGTTCCATGCCGTAACGCAGCGGTGCGTTGGCCACCACAATGGTCTTGAACTCAACTTTTGGGGTCACGGGCGCCGGGATCGCCGCCGTCCTTTCCTCGGCATCGGTCCTGGCCTGGCTCTTGACCCAGAAATCCGCGGCAAAGATCGAGATCGCGCCGAAGACGGCGGCGATTCCGATCATGGTTATGGCCTTGCCCCTCACAACTAACCCCTGACACCCTGATGGTCTTTTGTTTATTGAGGCCCACACTAGGCCGCTTGGTTAAAGATTCAGGAATCCCGGCCGGTCCGCACGGACCTATTTCCGCCGGCTTGGTTATCGAAAGGTTTTAGGATAAGAAGGGGTTAAATCCCCGAACGTAACAGGAACTTCCGTCGCTTGGCGCTGAAAAGCGTGGCAGTATCGACGGGTGATTCGCGGCACCGGATTCTATGGCAGGCATGGACGACAACAACGATCTTTTCGGCAATCTGGAAAAGCAGCCCCAACCCACCCGGACAACGGCGCGCCCAGCTGATCCGCTGGTGCAGGCCGCGAAGCGTCCCGTTGCGACCAAGGATGGCAGCGAAGGCTACAGCGCTGCCGACATCGAGGTGCTGGAAGGGCTGGAGCCGGTGCGGCGCCGTCCCGGCATGTATATTGGCGGCACCGATGACAAGGCGATGCACCATCTGTTCGCCGAGGTCATCGACAATTCGATGGACGAGGCGGTCGCCGGCCATGCCACCTTCATCGACGTCGAGCTTTCGGCCGACGGGTTTCTGACCGTTACCGACAATGGCCGCGGCATCCCGGTCGATCCGCATCCTAAATTCAAGAAGCCGGCGCTCGAAGTCATCATGACGACGCTGCATTCGGGCGGCAAATTCGACTCCAAGGTTTATGAGACCTCGGGCGGCCTGCACGGCGTCGGCGTCTCCGTCGTCAATGCGCTGTCGGACCATCTCGAAGTCGAAGTGGCGCGAGGCCGCCAGCTCTACCGCCAAAGATTCTCTCGTGGCGTTCCGGTGAGCGGGCTCGAGCAGCTCGGCGAAGTGCACAACCGCCGCGGCACCAAGATCCGCTTCCATCCCGACGAGCAGATCTTCGGCAAGGGCGCAGCCTTCGAGCCGGCGCGGCTCTATCGCATGACGCGCTCGAAGGCCTACCTGTTCGGCGGTGTCGAGATCCGCTGGAGCTGCGATCCGTCGCTGATCAAGGAAAAGGACCAGACGCCGGCCAAGGCGGAGTTCCATTTCCCCGGCGGCCTGAAGGACTACCTCAAGGCATCGCTCGGCGACGACTTCCAGGTGACGCGGGAAATCTTCGCCGGCAAGAGCGAGAAGCAGGGCGGCCACGGCTCGCTGGAATGGGCGGTGACCTGGTTCGGCGGCGACGGCTTCATCAACTCCTACTGCAACACCATCCCGACCGGCGAAGGCGGCACGCACGAAGCCGGCTTCCGCAATGTGCTGACACGCGGGCTTCGCGCCTATGCCGATCTCGTCGGCAACAAGCGCGCCTCGATCGTCACCTCCGAAGACGTCATGATCTCGGCGGCAGGCATGCTGTCGGTGTTCATCCGCGAGCCGGAATTCGTCGGCCAGACCAAGGATCGGCTGGCAACGATCGAGGCCATTCGCATTGTCGAGACCGCCATCCGCGATCCCTTCGACCATTGGCTGGCCGACAATCCGCAGGAAGCGTCCAAGCTCTTGGAATGGGTGATCGCGCGCGCCGACGAGCGGGTGCGCCGGCGTCAGGAAAAGGAAGTGTCGCGCAAGAGCGCGGTGCGCAAGCTCAGGCTACCCGGCAAGCTCGCCGACTGCACGCAGAATGCCGCAGCCGGCGCCGAGCTGTTCATCGTCGAAGGCGACTCGGCCGGCGGCTCGGCCAAGCAGGCGCGCGACCGCGCCAGCCAGGCCGTCCTGCCGCTGCGCGGAAAAATCCTCAACGTCGCCAGCGCCGGCAACGACAAGCTGGCCGCCAACCAGCAGATTTCGGATCTGATCCAGGCGCTCGGCTGCGGCACGCGCTCAAAATACCGCGACGAGGATCTGCGCTACGACCGCGTCATCATCATGACCGACGCCGACGTCGACGGCGCCCACATCGCCTCGCTGCTGATCACCTTCTTCTACCAGGAAATGCCGAACCTGGTGAATGGCGGCCATCTCTATCTGGCGGTGCCGCCGCTCTATTCGATCCGGCAAGGCGGCAAGGTGGCCTACGCCCGCGACGATGCGCACAAGGACGAGCTCTTGCGCACCGAGTTCACCGGCCGCGCCAAGGTCGAGATCGGCCGCTTCAAGGGCCTGGGCGAGATGATGGCCGCGCAGCTCAAGGAAACCACCATGGACCCGAGGAAGCGCACGCTGCTCAGGGTCGATGTGATCGATGCCGTGGCGGCGACCAAGGATGCGGTCGACGCGCTGATGGGAACCAAGCCTGAGGCCCGCTTCCGCTTCATCCAGGAACGCGCCGAATTCGCCGCGACGGAAGTGCTGGATATCTGAGCGTCAGCCGGTCTAGCCTGCGCTTCCGATACGGAGACCAGCTTGTGATCTGGGCGCGGCTGAAGAGCTATTTCGAAGCCAGTTTGGCGGGGCTGACTCAGCCGACACGCTCGGACTGGATTTTCGCGCTGCGCACCGTTTCGGCCGGCCTGATCGCGCTTCTCCTTGCCTACGCGCTAAAACTCGAACACCCGCAATGGGCGATGATGACAGTCTTCATCGTCGCCCAGCCGGTCGCCGGTATGGTGCTGGCGAAAGGCTTTTACCGGCTGCTCGGCACGCTGGCCGGTGGGCTTGCGGCGATCGGCATCACCTCCGTTTTCGGCACCAACCCCTGGCTGCTGGTCACGGCGTTGTCCGTCTGGATCGGCCTGTGCACGCTGGTTTCGTCGCTGCTGCGCAACCCGGAAGCCTATGGCGCCGCACTTGCTGGTTATACCGCGATGATCATCGGGCTGCCGGCTTTCGGCCAGCCGCATGTGATCGTCGATCTCGCTGTCGCGCGCTGCGCCGAGATCGTGCTCGGCATTGTCTGCGCCGGGCTGACCAGCCGTCTGATCCTGCCCAAGCTGGCGGCCGACGCCATCATCTCCAGGCTGAAGCGCAGCATCCTCGACCTTGCCACCTATGCCGGCGGCGCTTTTTCCGGTGGCGACCCGGCGACGCTGGCCGGCCTGCATCGCAAGCTGATCAGCGACGCCCAGACGCTGGCCGAGATGCGCACCTATGCCCGGCTCGAAGCACCGAGCTTCGCCACCCGCGCCCATCCGGTCCGCCGCACCATCGGCCAGCTTCTGTCGGCGCTGTCGGCGGCACGCGCGCTGCACTCGCACGCCGCGCCGAAAAACGCAGCACTCATCCCGGTGCGCTCCGAACTGCAGTCGCTGGTCAGCGAACTTGCAGCCACGTCCGAGGCGCTGGACGACACGTCGCCCTGGGTGACGCGGCTTGACGCGATCGCCGGCAAGGCCCGGCAAATGCCCGACGCCTCAACCGATCAAGGCGACGACAGGGTCGGCACCATAACGCGCCTCACCATCGCAGCCGATTTTGCCGAAGCCTTCAAGCAGGTGCTGCGCGGTCTCGATGCACTGCGCGCACCGGTGACCCGTCCTGGTCAAGGCAACAGGCAGCAGCCCGCGCTGGTGGTGCACCGCGACTACCCCGGCGCTTTTCGCAATGCCATACGCGCGGCCCTCGCCACGCTGGCGGTCGCCGCCTTCTGGCTGACGACGAAATGGTCCGATGCGGCCGGCACCGTCATTCTCGTGGCCGTCGTCTCCAGTCTTTTCGCCGCCCGGCCTGACCCGGTGCAGGTGTCATGGGGCTTCTTCAGGGGAACGCTGCTGGCTTTGCCCTTTGCCTTCCTTGTCGGCCAGGTCGCGCTGCCTGCCCTGCCCGGCTTCGGCTGGTTCACGCTGTTTGTCGTGCCGATCCTGATTCCGACGGCGCTGGGCATGGCCAATCCGCGCACCGTCGGCGTGGCGACCGCCTTTGCCATCAACTTCCTCGCCTTCCTCAGCCCGCATCAGGCGATGACCTATGCTCCAGGCCCGTTCTTCGCCGGCTCGGCTTCAGTGCTGGTCGGCATCCTGCTGGCGATCGGCGTCTTCATCGTCGTGCTGCCCGCCGACCCATGGCTCGCGGCCAACCGCATCGTTTGCGCCATGCGAGAGGACCTGGCCCGGCTTTGCCTGCATGAGCGTGTGCCGCGGCGTTCGGCCTTCGAGAGCCTGGCCTATGACCGCATCAACCAGCTGATGCCGCTCTTGCAGAATGCCGGCAGGAAAGGCGATGCCGTCCTCGGCGGCAGCGTCGCCGCCGTCACCGTCGGCCTCGAGATCCTGCGCCTGCGCACCGCGCAGCAAAGCCCGGCCACTCCTTCCGAAACCGCGCTTTCGATCGGCAATTTCCTACGCGGCCTGGCGCGTGAACTGCTCTTTCGCGCACCCGGCGATCCGCAGACGGCGACGGTCGCCGTCGCCCGGCAATACGCAGCCGCCCTCAGCGAGCGCAGCGGCAGTGCCGACACGCTGCAGATCGCAGCCTCGCTCCGCATCATCGCCGCCGCGATCGAGGATTTCCCGGATTTTTTCGCCAAGGATCGGGACTAAGCAGTTATGCTGCAGCGATCGCCAGCGCATGCCCACGCGCATTTTCGCGCAGGGCGTCGAGATGGATCGACTTGACCAGGCCGGCGAGATCGCCCTCCGTGGACTGGCAGCCGAGTTCCTTCAGCATCAGCCAGCTGACTTCCTGCACGCCGGCGACTCGCTTGCCATTGGCGACCTCGCGCCAAATCTTGAGCGCCCGCAGGATGATGGCGTGGGTGGGGGCGGCAAGACCGGCGCCGCGAAACAGCGCCTGCAGCGCAACGTCTTGTCCGCCGGCAAGCAGCGCCCGCACCCGTTGCTCCGACTGCTGGCTGAGCGCGACCAGGGTCGAGCCGAAAAAGTCGACCTTGCCATGGGCAATGGTGCGTATGATGAAACTTGCGGTCAGGTCGCCGCGCAGGCGCAGATGTTCGATGAGTGCGGCATGTTCCTCCGTGCGCGTGCCTTCGACCAGCCGCACCGAAGCCTTGACGCAGGCATCGCGCGTGACGCGCTCGGCCCTGGCTGCCCCCATCAGCGCGATCACCAGCGGCGAACCCTTCAGTGTTTCGCCGAGCTTGACCAGCAGCATGTGCCGGCAGTCGGCAGGCAGCCTGCTGTCGGTGACCATTGCCTCGCGCAAATGAGCGATATGGCCATGCCGCTCGGCCATGCGGCGAAAGCTGAGCGATGCTATATCGGCGCCGTCATTGGCGAGCAGCGCGGCGCATGCTTCCGGTTCGCCGATCTCGGCAATGGCCGCGGCAACCGCCATCGAGACGACCGGCCGGTCGGCGATCAGTTTTTGCGTCGCCTTGTGACCGGCCGCAACGCGGTCGATCAGGTCGGCATCGGTGAGCAGTGGCGAGCGCGCCAGCACCATGGCGGCCACTTCCGGCTGGTCGGAGGCGAGCGCGCTGATGATCTGCAGCGGGGCGTGGTGGCTCATCGACAGTGCCTCGGCCAGCGCCAGCCGCACCTTTGACGAGGCATCGTCGAGCAGCAGCGTCAGCGCCGCCTCGGCGGCGCAGCGGTCCTCGAAAGGCAGGTCGGAATTGATATAGGCGCGGGCGAGCGCGCTCGCCGCCGCGGCACGCTCCGAAACCCTCGCCGTGTAGATCCATTTGAGAAAATGCGAGACAACCATACTGCCTGCTTATGCCCCTTGCCGGAAAGCTTCCGGCCCCAGGAATGACCCTAGGCAGAAAAGGTTTACGAACGGTTCACCATGTTTATTAACTGGCTTGCGGGTGGCATGGGCAGCGCCTATCAACCGTCAGGCAGCAGAGGAGGACGATAATGGCCGGGCTTTACCTTGAGGAGTTCGTCGTCGGCCATGTCTTCCAGCACACCCTGCGCAAGACCGTCACCGAGAGCGACAACATGCTGTTTTCGGTGATGACGCTGAACCCGCAGCCGCTGCATATCGACTTCGACTTCGCCGCCAAAAGCGAATGGGGCAGACCGCTGGTCAATTCACTGTTCACGCTCGGCCTGATGATCGGCATTTCCGTCAATGACATCACCGTCGGAACCACGGTCGCCAATCTCGGCATGAAGGAGACGGTGTTTCCCCACCCGGTTTTCCACGGCGACACTATCCGTGTCGAGACGACGGTGCTCTCGGTCAGGGAATCGAAATCGAAGCCGGACCGCGGCATCGTCGAGTTCGAGCATCGCGCCTACAATCAGAGCGACGTGCTTGTCGCCAAATGCACGCGCCAGGCGATGATGATGAAAAAGGCGATCTGATGCGCTCGCTGCTGTTTGTGCCCGGCGATTCCGAAAAGAAGCTGGAGAAAGGCTTTGGCGCCGGCGCCGACGTGGTCATTGTCGACCTCGAGGATTCCGTCGCGCCACAAGACAAGGTGGCGGCGCGCGAGATCGCGGCATGCTTCATTGCCGGCAACAGGCAGCAGACAAGCTCCGCCATCTATGTCAGAGTCAACGATCTCTCGACCGGATTGACCGACGATGATCTGGCAGTGCTGGTGGCAGTCAAGCCCGACGGCATCATGCTGCCGAAGTCGAACAGCGGCCAGGATGTTCAGCAGCTCTCCGCAAAGCTCCGCGTGCACGAAGCCGAAAACGGATTGCCGGACGGCGGCATAGAAATCCTGCCGATCATCACCGAGACCGCTGCCGGCGTGCTTGCCGCCGCGAGCTATGCGGGGGCAAGCGCCCGGCTTGCCGGCCTCACCTGGGGTGCGGAAGATCTGTCGGCTGCGATCGGTGCGCGTGCCGCGCGCGACGACAACGGCCGCTATACCGATGTCTTCCGTCTTGCCCGCTGCATGACCATCCTCGCCGCCGGCGCGGCCGAAGTCGCGGCGATCGACACGGTCTTCCCCGCCTTTCGTGACATGGCTGCCTTCGAAGCCGAATGCGCCGAGGCCGAGCGCGACGGCTTTACCGGCAAGATGGCGATCCATCCGGCGCAAGTTCCGATCATCAACGCCGCCTTCACGCCATCGGCCGAGGCGGTGGAACGCTCGCAGGCGATCGTCTCCGCCTTTGAGGCGGCCGGAAATCCTGGCGTGGTCGGCATTGACGGCAAGATGTACGACCGGCCGCATCTGCGGCTGGCCGAACGGCTCCTGGCTCGCGCCAAGGCGGCAGGCGTTTCTAGTTAGTTCCGTTGAGTGTAACGCCGCCCAACGGCCGCTCGTCGGCACGGATGCGCCGGCTCACGACGGCACGCGTTCAAGCCTTCCACGGCCCCGTATAGTCGGCGTAGAGCTTTGCCGGATCGGGCCGCGGCCGTTCCGGCGCCGGGCCCTGGTAGGAGCCGATATGGACGAAGCCGACGACGCGTTCCTGCGGCGCCAGCCCCAGCAGTGCCCTGCCCGCGGCCACGTCGGAATACCAGTTGCTGATCATGTTGGTGCCGTAGCCCAGCGCATTGGCCGCGATCATCAGGTTCATCGCCGCCATGCCGCCGGACAGGAACATTTCCCATTGCGGGATTTTTGGGTTGTCCTTCGGAACCGACACCACGCCGATCACCAGCGGCGCACGCGAAAACCGCGCCAGCTCCTGGTTGTGGCGGTTTTCCGGCAACGGCCCTTCGCGCTGTTCGGCAAGGGCGGCCAGCTTCCTGCCGATCTCGACGCGCGCTTCGCCGCGATAGAGGATGAAGCGCCAGGGCTCCAGCCGGCCGTGATCGGGCACACGGCTTGCAGCCGCGATCATGGTCGCGATATCGGCATCGCTGGGCGCCGGTTCCTTCAATTCAGGGATCGGTGCGGAATTTCGGATCAGCAGGAAGTCGATGATCGGCGACGCCATGGGGGCCTGGTCTCCTAAAGCACTCGATTTTGAGCTGAAGCGCGCCATTGCGGATCGGGGCGGCTCGGGCATTGGCGCGGACGCGCCGGACGAAAGAGCCTGTTGCCAAGGCGGACCGGACTCTTAAGCCTTGAAATTGCCACCGCCTTGGGCTTCAACGCAAGGCATGTTTGAGGGGACATTGCGCCTTTTCCTGATTTGGCTCGCCGCCGCGCTGTTGATGGCGCCGGCTTCAATGGCCATGGCGCAGAATGCCGACGGCATCTCCAATCTGAAACTCCCCGATATTTCGAGCTATACATCGCCCAAGAGCGAGACGTCGCTGGCGCTTAGTGGCGGTGGCGCCATAACGCTGTCGGCCCAACTTACCGACAAGGGCGCCGATATCACCCGCGGCATCGTCTGGCGCGTGTTCAAGCCCGAGGCCGCCAGCGACGGCAAGCTGCCGATGGTGGCGTCCGCGCATGGCGGCACCGCGGTGTTCCAGCTCGAACCGGGCAGCTATCTGGTGCACGCCTCCTACGGACGCGCCGGCGCCACCAAGCGCATCACCGTCGGCAAGGACGCCAAGCGAGAAAGCCTGGTGCTCGATGCCGGCGGCCTCAAGCTCGACGCGGTGCTGTCGGGCGGCGTGCGCATTCCACCGAAAAAGCTGCGCTTTTCCATCTATGAGGGCACCGCCGAGGCCAATGGCGATCGCGCTTTGATCATCCCCGATGTCGAGCCGAACAGCGTCGTGCGGCTCAACGCCGGCGTCTACCATGTCGTCTCCACCTATGGCGCGGTGAATGCCGTCATTCGCTCCGACATACGCGTCGAGGCCGGCAAGCTGACCGAAGCCACGGTCGAGCATCGTGCGGCCGAAATGACCATGAAGCTGGTGCGCGAGACCGGCGGCGAAGCCATCGCCGATACATCCTGGTCGCTGCTCAACGAATCCGGCGATCCGATCAAGGAAGCCGTCGGCGCCTTCGCCTCGATGGTGCTGGCCGAAGGCCAATACACCATCATCGCCAAGAACCGCGACCGCATCTACCAGAAGGATTTTACCGTCGTTGCCGGACAGAACCAGGAGATCGAGGTCCTGGCCACCGAGGCCTCGGCGATCGATCCCGAGGAAGGCGCCGACTAAGTCGTGGACTCATAAACCCAAAGTCACAGCCGGACGGATGGACCTTGCGATTCGTTTCTAGGCACCGGTTGGAATGGCTACGATCAGGCATTCGTGGTATGTTTTTGCGGCCTTGAAAGCATGACGCGTACCGCAGTTTGCCTTGGGAGATGCCAAATGCGCATGTCCTTGCTTTTCATTCCACTACTGCTTGCACCGATTGTATCGCATGCCGCCGACATTCACGACGCCGCCATGAAGGGCGATGTCGCGGCGATCACGGCAGCGCTCGACGCTGGTGCCGGCGTCGATGAGAGCGACGGGCGCACGACACCACTCTATCTTGCGGTCAAAGGCGGTCATTTTGCAGCGGCAAAACTGCTCATTGAACGCGGTGCCGACGTCAACGCCGTCCCGGACCCGCGTTTGGGTCCTGCCCTTATGCTGGCTTTGGCAAAACGCAGGACCGATTTGATCAATCTGTTGTTGGACGGGGGCGCAAATCCAAATTCGAAGCGCAGCCGCGAAAACGCTATCCACATCGCGGTCAATCTCGGTTGCCTCGATTGCGTGAAATCACTGGTTGAGGCCGGCGCGGACGTGAATGCGAAGACAAAGGACGGCAAGACACCGCTCCATCTGTCAAAATTCAAAGGGCAACGCGAAGTTGCTGACTATCTCATGTCGCACGGCGTCGTCTTGCCAACACCAGCTCCGATCTCGATGAAGTTGGCTGCTGCCGATGTCGAGAAAGGCCGAACCTACTTCACGCATGTGTGCCACGGTTGCCACAATGCCGAGCCACAGCGAGGGATCAAAACGGGACCGAACTTATGGGGCGTCGTCGGCCGCGACAAGGCATCCATGGCAAATATGCGTTACTCCGACACCTTGCTGGCCTTGGAGGGTGTATGGACGTACGAGGACCTGAACAAATATCTGCTTGAGCCCATGCTCACCACGCCGGGTGTTTACATGGAGGTGCCTGGCGTCCCGGACGAGACCGAACGGGTCAACCTGATCGCCTACTTGCGTACACTCAGCGACAAACCGCTCCCACTGCCCTAGGAGCTACTGAGCAAAAGGGCCGAGATTGGTCGAAACGTTGATCGACTGATCGTCGTTAATGAGTACACGCCCTAGTTAGCGTTTCTCAGGCAGCCTTGCGCAGGCGGCGCGGCAGGAAGTGGACGCGGCCACGCGGTGCATCCGGCGCCAGATCGAAGACGCCGCGATGAAGACGGTCGAGCAAGGTCTTGCGGTCGCGCAGCGGCTCCAGTTCGGCCCAGTTCAGCACGTTGCCGACGCGCACGTCGATCGCCTTGCCGGACAGCCGCGCGAATTCGCGGATGAGCATCGAAAGGCGCAGCGTCAGCGACGCCTTGCCGACGAATTTCGCCACCCGTCCCTCACGCTCGGCCATGTTCATCGGGCCGCTGACGAGATGGAACAGACGGCCGTTCTGTCCGGAAAAATGCATCGGCACCACCGACGCCTTGGCATCCTGCACGAGGCGTGCCGGAAACATCTTCCACGGCAGATCGCGCGCCCGGCCAAAGCCTTTCGGCGCGGTGGCGACGCCTCCGGCCGGAAACACGACGATGGTGACGCCCTCTTTCAACAGCCGAACCGCCTCGTGGCGCACCGCCATGTTGTTCTTCACGGCGTCCTTGGTCTCGGAAAAGTCGATCGGCAGCGAGTACGGTTCCATCTCGCGGATCTTGAGCAGATCCTTGTGGATCATGACGCGGAACGGACGTCCGAGCTGCTCGACCAGCGACAGCACGGCAACGCCGTCGCCGATGCCGAACGGATGGTTGGCGACGATCACCAGCGGTGTGTCAGGCAGTTTCGCCGGCGGCCACTGATCGGCGCTGCGCACCTTGACGTCGATCAGCTCCAGCATGCGGCTGAACACGCGTTCGCCGGTAGGCACCACTTGGCGGCGCCAAAAATCGTAGAGCGCAGCATAGCGGTCACGTCCCGACAGGCCTTCAATGGAATGGATGAACCAGCGCGTCAGCGCCGGCTGGCTCGCATTGGCGTAGGACAGCTCGGGAAACGGTCTTTCCCGCATTTTCAGCTTGAGCATGTGGGCTCGTTACAGGGTTGGCGTGACAGGCATGTGAAAATGGCGGTGGATCGCTCCACCGCCATTCCTGCAGATATTGATGCTTCAGGCCGCGTTTCGTCTGCGGTCGGGCGACGTGGCTTCGTCGGACAGCGACTTGAGCGCATCGGCCAGCGTCAGCGATTCCTGGTCGCGGGAGCCGAGCCGGCGGATGTTGACCGTCTCCTCCTCCGCCTCGCGCTTGCCGCAGACGAGGATCACCGGAACCTTGGCCAGCGAATGCTCGCGGACCTTGTAGTTGATCTTCTCGTTGCGCAGGTCCACTTCGGCCAAAAGCCCTGCCGCCTTCAATTGCGCGACAACCTTGCGGGCATAGTCGTCGGCATCGGACGTGATGGTCGCCACCACCACCTGCAGTGGCGCGAACCACAGCGGGAAATGGCCGGAATAGTGCTCGGTCAGGATGCCGAGGAAGCGCTCCATCGAGCCGCAGATGGCGCGATGCACCATCACCGGCTGCTTCTTTTCCGAATCCGAACCGATGTAGAAAGCGCCAAAACGCTCCGGCAGGTTGAAGTCGACCTGCGTGGTGCCGCACTGCCATTCGCGGCCGATGGCGTCCTTCAGCACATACTCGAACTTCGGCCCATAGAAGGCGCCCTCGCCCGGATTGATCGAGGTCTTGATGCGGTTGCCCGACCGCGTCCTGATCGTATCCAGCACGCTGTTCATGATCGCTTCGGCGTGGTCCCAGGCCTCGTCGGTGCCGACGCGCTTGTCAGGTCGCGTCGACAGCTTCACGCTGACCTCGTCGAACCCGAAATCGGCATAGGTCGACAGGATCAGGTCATTGATGCGCAAGCACTCGGCGGCGAGTTGATCCTCGGTGCAGAAGATATGCGCATCGTCTTGCGTGAAACCGCGCACGCGCATCAGCCCGTGCAGCGCGCCGGACGGTTCGTAGCGATGCACATTGCCGAATTCTGCAAGTTTTACGGGCAGATCGCGATAGGATTTCAACCCATGCTTGAAGATCTGCACGTGGCCCGGACAGTTCATCGGCTTCAGCGCGAACACGCGGTCGTCATCGGTGTCGTCGCCGGCCACCGTCACCTTGAACATGGCGTCGCGATACCAGCCCCAGTGACCCGACGTCTCCCACAGGCTCTTGTCCAGAACCTGCGGCGCGTTGACCTCCTGGTAGCCCTGTTCGTCGAGGCGGCGGCGCATGTAGTTGACCAGGTTCTGGAACATCTTCCAGCCCTTGGCGTGCCAGAAGACGACGCCCGGCCCCTCTTCCTGGAAATGGAACAGATCCATTTCGCGGCCGAGTTTGCGGTGGTCGCGCTTCTCCGCCTCCTCCAGCATCGTCTGGTAGGCATCGAGCTCAGCCTGGTCGGCCCACGCCGTGCCGTAGATGCGGGTCAGCATCGGGTTGTTCGAATCGCCGCGCCAATAGGCACCGGCCACCTTCATCAGCTTGAAGGCGTTGCCGATCTGCCCGGTCGAGGCCATGTGCGGCCCGCGGCAGAGGTCGAACCAGTCGCCCTGGGCATAGATCTTGAGATCCTGGTCCTCGGGAATGGCATCGATCAGCTCGAGCTTGTAGCGCTCGCCCTTCTCGGCAAAGACCTTTTTCGCTTTGTCGCGCGACCAGACTTCCTTGGTGAACGGCTTATTGCGCGCAATGATCTCGCGCATCTTCTTTTCGATCACCGGGAAATCGTCCGGCGTGAACGGCTCGTTGCGGGCGAAGTCGTAGTAGAATCCGTTCTCGATCACCGGCCCGATGGTCACCTGCGTTCCCGGCCACAGCTCCTGCACGGCTTCCGCCAAGACGTGTGCCGCATCGTGGCGGATGAGCTCCAGCGCGCGCGGATCGGTGCGGGTGATGATCTCGACCTTGCCGGGCTTGCCGAGCGGATCGGAGAGATCACGCACAGTGCCGTCGATGGCATAGGCGACGGCTTTCTTGGCCAGCGACTTCGAGATCGATTCGGCCAGCCCAGCACCGGTCATCGCCGCGTCGTAGTCGCGGACGGAGCCATCGGGAAATGTCAGGGAAACGGAATTCAGCATCAGGTATCTCCTATCCAGTCCCGCAAACGAGCGCGGGTGGTCGTGGTGTGAAGCCGGAGGCATCCGGCAGCGGGCGGGTTTTAGAGGCAGCACGGTAAGAGGTAAAGAGCCGTCGATGGCGCAGCCGTCAGGAATTGGCGCGACAGATGTCGCAGGCCAGTCGCAGAGGCTTGCGAATTTCCCCGACCCGAGGTTGGAATCCCCGGCATGGAAGACGCAAAACCCAGCCGGACCGCACTGGGCGTCGCGCGCCTGCGGGCTCTCCATCAGTTCTCGCCGCAGGCGGCGCTGTTTCTCGACCCATATGCGAGTGCGATTCTGGGCGATGCCGCACCGACGGCAAAGGAGCTCGAGCAGGAAGATGAGCGCAGCCGGCGCATGCGCCTGTTCGTGGCCTCGCGTGCCCGTCTCGCCGAGGACTGGCTGGCTGCGGCGGTGCGCCGGGGCGTTCGGCAAGTGGTGGTGCTCGGCGCCGGTCTCGACACTTTCTCGCTGCGCAATCCGTACCCGGATGTCGCGGTGTTCGAAGCCGATCATCCGGCAACGCAGGCCTGGAAACGCAAATGCCTCGCCGATGCTGGCCTTGCCGAACCGCCGGCCACCACGTTCGTGCCAGTCAATTTCGAGCGGCAGAACCCGGCGGACGAACTGGCATTAGCCGGCTTGAGGCCAGCCGAGCCCAGTTTCTTCATCTGGCTGGGCGTCGTTCCGTATCTGAGCCAGGAAGCGATCTTCAGCACCCTGTCCTGGATTGCCGGCATGCCCGGTTCGGAGGTCGTCTTCGACTATAGCGAGCCGGCCGAGAACCGCGATGCGGCGGGACAGGCTGCCCTGTCCTTCCATGCAGCGCGCGTCGCCGCTGTCGGCGAGCCTTGGATCAGCTTCTTCGTACCCGCCGCACTGGCACAATCACTGCGCGAGCTCGGCTTCGATGAGATCGAAGATCTGGAAAGCAGCGACATCGCCGCCCGCTTCTCCAGGGCGCCAAAGGCAGAAGCAAGGAATTCCGGCGGCCACCTCATCCGTGCCCGCCGGAGCGCTTAAGCCACGCAAGGTCACTTCACCAGCTGCGGCAAATCCTTCAGGAACGCCGTGCGCGTCGCAGGGCCTTTCGGCGTGTCGACCGGCTTGGTATCGACCACCAGCCGGGCAAAGACGATCCGGCGTCCGCCCTTTTCGGCCCAGCCGACGAACCAGCCCAGCGAGCGCTTGTCCTTGCTGTTGCCGAGCCTTGTGCTGCCGGTCTTGCCCTGCACCGTCCAGTCGCCGGCCTGAAAACTCGGCATGATGGCTTGGGTCATCTCATGCGCCTTGGCCGTAACAGGCATCTTGCCGGCAAGCAGCTGGCGCAGGAAGGCTGTCTGTTCGACCGGCGATATCTGCAGTGAGGAATTTATCCAGGATTGCGTGAGCCCGTTGTCCTTGCCGGCATCGCCCGAGACATCCATGTTGCCGTAGCCGAATTTCGAGACGTAGCCGGCAAAGCTTTTCGCGCCGAGCCTGCGCACAATCTCGCGCGAATACCACACGATCGAGTCGCGCTCCCAGATCGTCGGGTCGACGGTTTTGTGGTCGCGCTTCACGGCCTTGAATTCAGGCTTGTAGTCCCAGTTCGGCGTATTCGCGTCACTCAGGATGCCGCTGTCGTAACCGATCAGCGCCAGTGGCACCTTGAAGGTGGAAGCCGGGCTGACGCGTTGGTCGCAGACGCCGTTCTGATAGAGCGTCTCGCCGCTCGCCGCGTCCTGGATCAGCGTGCATGCGACATTGCCGAGCGGCGCCGAGTGCGCCCGCATCGGAAACCCCAAATACCAGGCCAGAAGGAACAGGACCGCGGCAATGATAAAGGGATGGGTTTCGATCCGACGCATGTGAGCTCTCCTGGGAATGACAGGAGGCGCTTAGCGAGTTGTCTTGGCTCGATTTTGACTCAAATGCGCAGTCTTTGTGCAGGCCGTTGTTAACCCTACCGGACCGTAAAGAAAGCGGCCTTGGCGATCTGAATCAAGGGCCAGGAGCGTCGCCGTCAGGCCTCGCCGCGCTTCTTGCCGATCCGCCAGTACCGCCAGGGCATGAACCAGACATAGCGTGGGGCCAGCACCTCCGGAACACGGTCTATGCCATGCGTTCCGAACGGCCCGCAGCGCAGCACGCGAAACAACCCCATCCAGCCGCCGGCCCACAAGCCGTGCCGGGCAATCGCCTCATGCGCGTATTCGGAACAGGTCGGCAGATGCCGGCAGGAGTTGCCGACAAAGCCGGACAGCGTCAGCTGGTACAGCCGCACCAGCGACGTGCCGAAAATGCGGCCGGGCGTCCTGCGCCAGGGACCGGGCCAGTTGCGCCCGCGCTGGGTCTGTCCGGTGGCATGCACATGCCGGTGCTGGTCGCCCACGGCGATCTCTTTCTGAACGTGATCCGAACCCGTTTTTCGGGATCGGCTTGCGCTTCCAAGCCGATAGATGTGAGCTTCGGCAGGCAAACGCAATCCCGTTCACTCACTTGCTTCCCTGTCGGCATCAGGGTCGCGAGCGACGAAAGGGATGCCGCTCCGTTGGAGTCGCCCAGCGGGTGGCCGGCCGTTCCTCGATGCGCGGGGCGTGATGCCGCCTGTCGCCATGCCATTGAAACGTCGCGATCCGCATCACATCGCCAAAGATTTCCAGAAACTGGATCATGTCCGTGTCTCCTTTGAGACGGATTAGACGCCCACTGGTCTTCGCCTTCAAACGAGTATAATTTCCGCTTCGGATAACTTTGGGTTATGCGAATGAAGCGCGGCCGGCTGCCTCTGACAGCGTTGCGAAGTTTCGAGGCAGCCGGCCGGCAATTGAGTTTCAGCCGGGCCGCCGAGGAGCTGTTCGTCTCGCAGGCCGCGATCAGCCGGCAGATCCGCGAGCTCGAGCAGTTCCTACGGCAACCCCTGTTTCACCGTCATCATCGCCGGGTCGAACTGACCGAGGCGGGCCAGCGCCTGCTCGATCAGCTGGTCAGAAGTTTCGACGACATCGACAGGCTGCTTTCGGACCTGGTGGCCGCCCCGGCGCAGTCCGTGGTTCGCGTCAGCGTCGAGCCTTCGCTGGCCTCGGTATGGCTGTTGCCGCGGCTCAACCGCTTCAGCCAGTTGAGGCCCGATATCGACGTTTCCCTCGAAGTTGACCCAAGGCCGATCGAGTTCCGCAGCGATCAGCCCGAACTTGCCTTGCGCTTCAGTGCGCGCGCCACCTCATGGCCGCGCAGCGAAGCCGAATGGCTCGCTTCGACCGTCGATTCACCGGTCCTGTCGCCGGCCTTGCTGGCGTCAGGCCCTCCTCTCGAAAAGCCGCTCGACCTCGCCCGATACACGCTGTTGCACGAGGAAAACCGTCAAGGCTGGGCGCGCTGGTTCGAAGCAGCCGGTGTGGCCGCCGACGCCATTCCGGCGCGCGGCCCGATGCTGGCGGATGTGTCGCTGTCGAAGCAGGCGGCCCTGCTCGGCCACGGCGTAGCGCTGGGCGACCTTTTGCAGATCGGCGAGGAGATTGCGTCCGGCGCGCTGGTCAAGCCGTTCGACATCGACGTCGCATCCGGCGCCTACTGGCTGGTGGCCAGGAGTTTGAAGGACCTGCCGGAACCGGCCAAGGCTTTTGCCGACTGGGTGAGAAGCGAATTTGCCGAAAGCAGAAGGACGCAGGAAACGAAGGCTGGAGCCACCGGCTAGTTAGCGAGCCAGCAAGGCTCGAAGCAAAAACACCAGGCTCTGGCGGTCAAACGGCAAGGTCAGGCGGCTTCTTCGGCGCGTTTCTTCTCGATCTGGCCGATGGCATCGACTACGGCATCGAAGGTCAGCATGGTCGAGGCATGGCGCGCCTTGTAGTCGCGCACCGGCTCCAGATACTTCAAATCGACAAAGCGGCCTTCTGGCGGCGCGCCGTTTTCCTTGAGCATCTTCAGCATGGTGTCGCGCACAGCCCGCAATTCGTCGGCGCTGGCGCCGATGACATGCTGAGCCATGATCGAGGACGAGGCCTGGCCAAGCGCGCAGGCCTTCACGTCATGGGCGAAATCGGTGACGACGCCATCGTCCATCTTGAGGTCGACAGTCACCGTCGAGCCGCACAATTTGGAATGGGCACGTGCCGTCGCGTCCGGATCATCGAGCCGGCCGATGCGTGCGATGTTTCCGGCAAAACCCAGAATTTTCGCATTGTAGACGTCGTCAATCATATTTTTCCAATCCGTCGCCGCCAAGCGAACAGCGATTGCCGCTATGGCGTCTTTCATTCGCTGGGCACGACCATATATAATGCTGGCAGTCGGGTATCGACAAGGCAACGCAAAGCCGCCGTCCTTGCCCATTCGTTCACGCCGCTTGCGGGCTGGAAGCCGGGCGAATTTCCAGCACCCGAAAGGTCGTGGTCCGTTCAACTCGTTCCTCCTGAGAGAGGAACTACGGGAGACGCCTTTATGGATGCCGTCATCAAGAAGATCATGCCCCCCTCCGACTATCTGGACAAGCCGGTCACCGACAGACCGAGCGAAGCCGAGGTCGAGGCCGCCGTGCGCACGCTGTTGCGCTGGACCGGCGACAATCCGAACCGCGAGGGCCTGATCGACACGCCCAAGCGCGTCACCAAGGCCTACCTCGAAATGTTCAACGGCTACGACATGTGCCCGGCCGAAGAACTTGGCCGCACCTTCGAGGAAGTCGCCGGCTATGACGATCTCGTCATCGTCAGGGACATCCAGTTCCATTCGCATTGCGAGCATCACATGGTGCCAATTATCGGCAAGGCGCATGTCGGCTATCTGCCGGACGGCAAGGTCGTCGGCCTGTCCAAGATCGCCCGCGTCGTCGATATCTTTGCCCATCGCCTGCAGACGCAGGAAGCCATGACCGCGCAGATCGCCGGCGTCATCCAGGACGTGCTCAATCCGCGCGGTGTCGCCGTCATGATCGAGGCCGAGCATATGTGCATGGCCATGCGCGGCATCCGCAAGCAAGGCTCCACCACGTTGACCTCGACCTTCACCGGCGTGTTCAAGGACACGCCTGAGGAACAGGTCCGTTTCGTCACCATGGTGCGCGGCCTCGAGGCCCCTCGTCGGCATCGCTAGATCAAGGACCGGCGATGTCGGCACTGGAATTCCCCAAAGCTCCATCGGACAAGAAGGCTCTGGAAGAAGGCGCGGTGTTTTCACCGCGCTTTGACGCCAGCGGTCTCGTCACCGTCGTGGTCACCGACGCCGAAGACGGCATGCTTTTGATGGTCGCGCATATGAATGCCGAGGCGCTGGCGCTGACGCTGGAGACCGGCATCGCCTATTACTGGTCGCGCTCCCGCAACGCACTATGGAAAAAGGGCGAAACCTCCGGCAATTTTCAGCATGTCGTCGAAGTGCGGACTGACTGCGACCAGGACGCCCTATGGCTTCGCGTGAATGTGTTGGGCCACGACGCAACCTGTCACACCGGCCGGCGTTCATGCTTTTATCGGACGGTGGGGCTCAACGACGGCAAGGCGACGCTTGCCGACGATGGCAGCAAACCGCTGTTCGATGCGGACCAGACGTATCGGAAGTGAACCATTCAACAGTCACAAACCACCCATATTCACTATTTTCAAACGTCCTTCCTTTAGAACGGACATGGGACATGGGAGATCATGATGCTCGAATGGGCGTCATTGCGTAGCAGACCAGACGCGCGGGAGGCCAATGGCCCCTCATCGTCCGGCGGCATGCCTGACCCGCAACCTGCGGGGAAGACAGGCATTTCGCTCGCGCTGGGCGGCGGCTGCGCACGCGGCTGGGCGCATATCGGCGTGCTGCGCGCGCTCGACGAGGCTGGCATCGAAGTCTCGATGATCGCCGGCACCTCGATCGGCGCGCTGGTCGGCGGCTGCTACATCGCCGGCAAGCTGGATGAGCTCGAGGAATTCGCACGCAGCCTGACCAAGCGCCGCATCTTCGGCCTGCTCGATCTCAATCTGCGCGGCAGCGGCCTGTTCGGCGGCATGAAGCTGGACGCCAGGCTGCGCGAGCACATGGCCGGCATCCGTTTCGAAGACCTGACAAAGCCTTTCGTCGCCGTTGGCGCGGAAATCCGCACCGGCCATGAGATCTGGCTGTCGAGCGGCTCGCTGATCACCGCCATGCGGGCCTCCTATGCGTTGCCCGGCGTGTTCGAACCGGTGAATTGCAACGGCCGCGTGCTGGTCGACGGCGCACTGGTCAACCCGGTGCCGGTCTCGGTCTGCCGTGCCTACGAGCAGCCGTTGGTCGTCGCGGTCAACCTTCACTACGATCTGTTCGGCCGCGCCGCCGTCATCAAGCATAGCGCCGGCGAACTGCTCATCGAGAAGGACGCGCCTCGGCCGGGCCAGGCCGACCCCGACCACCAGGCGCACCAGACGCGCCTCGGCATCACCGGCGTCATGGTCGAGGCCTTTAACATCATCCAAGACCGGATTTCGCGCGCGAGGCTGGCCGGCGATCCGCCCGACATGTCGCTGCAGCCGAAGCTCAGCCATATCGGCCTGACCGAATTCCACCGCGCCGACGAGGCCATCAGCCTCGGCTACCACGCGACGATGGCGCAGATCGGCGAGTTGAAGCGGCTGCAGACGGTTCTGGCCTAAACCAATCCAGTAATCTCAGGCCTTGGCCGCATCGCTGATGCGAAACTGCACCGAGCGGTTGCCGTTCCAGTAATTGCCCGACAACGAACCGGCGACATGGATCGTCTTGCCCCGGTTCTTGAACAGGAATTCGCCGAGCGCGGTATCGACCGCGCGAAAGGCGATCGCCTGGATGCGGCCGCCGCTCTCCGACTGCAGGTCGGCGCGGATGTGGTTGGTGCCGACGGCGCGCGCGTCGGCCAGCCGGTGGCGTGGCAGTGCGAACACCGGCGCGACATGGCCGGCCCCGAACGGACCGGCCTTCTCCAGTGCATCGAGCAGGCTCAATGTCGCCCCTTCGGCGGCGAGCGCACCGTCTATGGCCAGGCTTTCCTCGTCCTGCAGGCGGAACACCTCGGCCGCCGCGCGCTCCTCGAAGAAGGCTCTGAGTTCACCGAGTTTTGCGCGCTCCACCGTGATGCCGGCCGCCATGCCATGGCCGCCGCCCTTGACGATCAGCCCGGCATCGGCAGCTTCGCGCACCAGCCGTCCGAGGTCGAAGCCCGACACCGAACGGCCCGATCCGGTGCCGATGCCATTGGCGTTGAAGGCGATAGCAAAGGCCGGCCGGCGCGCATGATCCTTCAGCCGCGATGCGATGAGCCCGACGATGCCGGGATGCCAATTGGTGCTGGCGGTGACGATGACGGCCGGGCCATTGCCGCCGGCAAGCTCGGCGTCGGCCTCGGCGCGCGCCGCGGCCAGCATCTCCAGCTCCATCTGCTGGCGTTCCTGGTTGAGCCGGTCGAGCGTCTCGGCAATGGTGCCTGCCTCGACCGGATCGTCGGTGGCGAGCAGCCGGCTGCCAAGGGCTGCGTCGCCGATGCGGCCGCCGGCATTGATGCGCGGCCCGATCAGATAGGCGAGATGAAAGGTGCTGATCGGCTCGCCGATGCGCGATACCCGCGCCAGGGCGGCCAGCCCCTCATTCTTCTGCTGACGCGCCATCTGCAGCCCTTTGACGACGAAGGCGCGGTTGACGCCGACGAGCGGGACGACATCGCAGACGGTCGCCAGCGCCGCGAGATCAAGCAGCGACAGCAGGTCCGGCTGCGCGGCATCGGGCAAGCGGCCGCGCAGGATCCTGGCTGTCTGCACCAGGGCGAGGAAGACGACGCCGGCGGCGCAAAGGTGGCCTTGTCCGGAAAGATCGTCCTCGCGGTTGGGATTGACGACCGCGGTCGCTTCCGGCAGCGCGCCACCGACCTGATGGTGGTCGAGCACCACCACATCGGCGCCGGCCGCCTTTGCCGCGTCGATGGAAACGGCGCTGTTGGTGCCGCAATCGACGGTGACGATCAGCGTCGCGCCGCGCGAGACCAGTTCGCGCATCGCCTCCGGATTGGGGCCATATCCCTCGAAGATGCGGTCCGGAATGTAGATTTCAGACGGCACCGAGAAATGCGTCAGGAAGCGCCTGAGCAGTGCCGACGAGGCGGCGCCGTCGACATCGTAGTCGCCGAAGATCGCCACCTTTTCCTTGGCCATGACCGCTTCGGCAATACGGGTGGCAGCCTTGTCCATGTCGGTCAGCGAGGCCGGATCCGGCAACAGGTCGCGGATCGTCGGATCGAGAAAGCGCTCGGCCTGGTCGGCGGTGACACCGCGCCCGGCCAACACGCGCGCCACAATGTCGGGCACGCCGTGGCCCTGCGCGATGGCAAGCGCCGTCATGTCCTGCCGCTCGCTCAACCGGTGTTCCCAGGAAACACCGGTCGCGGACTGCCTGACATCGAGGAAAAGGCGTTTGTCGCCCGTCATAGGAGGCGTCGTCTGCAGATTGTCATTTCCGGCAATATGCGACGGCTAAACAGGAAAGTCTCAAAACTTTTCCAGATCCTGGTGACGCGCCTTGATCTCGCGCACGGTGCGCGAAAACGAGCGCAGCACGATGGTGTGCGTGGTGATGTAATTGCCGCCGAACTTGACCCCGGCCAGCATGTTGCCGTCGGTGACGCCGGTCGCCGCAAACAGCACGTCGCCACGCGCCATGTCCTCGGCGCGATAGACCCGCTTCGGATCGACAATGCCCATTCTTGCCGCGCGCGCCACTTTTTCCGCAGTGTCGAGGATCAGCCGGCCCTGCATCTGGCCGCCGGTGCAGCGCAGCGCTGCCGCGGCCAGCACGCCTTCCGGCGCGCCGCCGGTGCCGAGATAGATGTCTATGCCGGTCTCCTCCGGATCGGTGGTGTGGATGACGCCGGCGACATCGCCGTCGCCGATCAGCCGGATCGCAGCACCCGTGGCGCGCACCGCTTCGATCAGCCTTTCATGGCGGGGACGGTCGAGGATGCAAGCAGTGATTTCGGAGACCGCGACACCTTTGGCCCTGGCCAGGCTGGCGATGTTTTCGGCCGGCGAGGCGTCGATGTCGATGACGCCTTCGGCATAGCCCGGGCCGATGGCGATCTTGTCCATGTAGACATCGGGGGCAAACAACAGGCTGCCCTTTTCGGCAATGGCGATGACGGCCAGTGCGTTGGGCAGGTTCTTGGCGCAGATCGTCGTGCCTTCGAGCGGATCGAGCGCAATATCGACCGCCGGACCTTTGCCGCTGCCGACTTCTTCGCCGATATAGAGCATCGGCGCCTCGTCGCGTTCGCCCTCGCCGATCACCACCGTGCCCTTTATGGCGAGGCGATTGAGCTCCTGGCGCATGGCGTCGACCGCGGCCTGGTCGGCGGCCTTTTCATCGCCGCGCCCGCGCAGTCTGGCGGCCGCGACCGCGGCGCGCTCGGTGACGCGCACGACTTCCATGGTGAGTATCCGGTCGAGACCGGCGACAATGTTCTGGGCCACATTCATCGGGAGAAATCCTCGTTCACAACGTGCCGCCGCTCTAAGTCAAAGAGATAGAGCATGATGTCATCCGAAAACCGCTTCGCACTTTTCGGCATCATGCTCTAGGGGCGCGCTTCTTGTGTCAAAGCTCCATGACAAGGGCAAGACTTGCCGCGTCAATTTTTCGAAATCGCAGCAATATCAATCGATTAAAGGGAAAAGAAGACTTTCTTTACCCAGCCCGCTCGATGCGGATGACCTGCGGCTTGTCCGTGAGATGGCCGTCCTTGGTGATGCCGTCGACGGCCTTGCGCACCGCCGCTTCCGTCGTCTCGTGGGTGACCAGGATCACTGTCTTCTGCGCATCGGTTTCCGGCCCGGCCGCGTGCTGGACGATCGATTCCAGCGAAATATCATTGTCGGCCATGCGCTTGGCGATTGCGGCAAAGACGCCGATGCGGTCATGCACGGTCAGCCGGATGAAATAGCCGCCGGCATGGCTACGCATCTGCGCCTTCTTGTAGGGACGCAATTCCTTGGCCGGCAGGCCGAAAACCGGACCGTGCTGGAAGCCCGGCCGGCTCTTGGCAATGTCGGCGATGTCGCCGACCACTGCCGAGGCGGTGGCGTTGCCGCCAGCGCCGGGGCCGGAGAGCAGAAGCTCGCCCAGAATGTCGGTTTCGATCGCCACCGCATTGGTCACACCATGCACCTGCGCGATCACCGACGCGGTCGGCACCATGGTCGGGTGCACGCGCTGCTCGATACCGCTGTCGGTGCGCTGCGCGACGCCAAGCAGTTTTATCCGGTAGCCGAGATCGCCGGCAGCGCGGATATCGGCCTGGCTGATGTTGGAAATGCCTTCCATGTAGATGTCGTTGGCGGCGATCCTGGTACCGAAGGCCAGGCTGGTCAGGATCGACAGTTTGTGCGCCGTGTCATGGCCCTCGATGTCGAAGGTCGGATCGGCCTCGGCATAGCCCAGCCGCTGCGCGTCCTTCAGGCACTCGTCGAAGGAAATGCCCTCTGCCTCCATACGGGTCAGGATGTAGTTGCAGGTGCCGTTGAGGATGCCGAAGACGCGGGTCACCGAATTGCCGGCCATCGCCTCGCGCATCGTCTTGATGACCGGGATGCCACCGGCGACCGCCGCCTCGTAGTTGAGCAGCACGCCCTTCTTCTCGGCGATTTCGGCCAACGCCACGCCGTGCTTGGCCAGCAGCGCCTTGTTGGCGGTGACGACATGACGCCCGGCCTCAAGCGCTGCCTTGACCGACGAGCGCGCCGGCCCTTCGTCGCCGCCGATCAGTTCGACGAAGACGTCGATCTCGGCGGTCTGCGCCATCTTGACCGGATCGTCGAACCATTTGGCGGCGCCGAGATCGACGCCACGGTCACGCTTGGGATCGCGGGCCGAAACGGCTGACACAACGACGTCACGGCCGCACTGGCGCGTCAGTTCGGCCGCCTTGTCGCGCAGCACGCGCGCCACCGAAGCGCCGACGGTGCCGAGACCCGCAATTCCAACACGCAACGCTTCAGCCATGTCCGGCGACGCCCCTCAAACTCTGCTCAATTAAGATGTGCGACGACCTCAGCGATGCGCGGCGAGCGGCACCACATTGTTCGGCTGCTTGGCGCTGGACGCCAGAAAGCGCTTGATGTTGCGCGCCGCCTGACGGATCCGGTGCTCGTTTTCGACCAGTGCGATGCGCACATGATCGTCGCCATGCTCGCCGAAGCCGATGCCCGGCGCCACAGCCACGTCGGCGTGCTCGATCAGCAGCTTGGAGAATTCGAGCGAGCCGAGATGCTTGAACGGCTCCGGGATCGGCGCCCAGGCAAACATCGAGGCCGCCGGTGCGGGAATGGTCCAGCCGGCGCGGCTGAAGGCGTCGACCATGACGTCGCGGCGCTTCAGATAGACCTCGCGCACTTCGGCGATGTCGGCGCCGTCGCCATTGAGCGCATATGCCGCCGCCACCTGGATCGGCGTGAACGCGCCGTAGTCGAGATAGGACTTCACCCGCGTCAGCGCCGAAATCAGCCGCTCATTGCCGACCGCAAAGCCCATCCGCCATCCGGGCATGGAGAAGGTCTTCGACATCGAAGTGAACTCGACGCAGACATCGATGGCGCCCGGCACCTGCAGCACCGAAGGCGGCGGATTGCCGTCGAAGTAGATCTCCGAATAGGCAAGGTCCGAGAGGATGATGATGTCGTTCTTCTTGGCGAAGGCGACGACGTCCTTGTAGAAATCGAGCGAGGCGACCAGCGCCGTCGGGTTCGACGGATAGTTGAGGATCAGCGCCAGCGGCTTCGGGATCGAATGGCGGACACCGCGCTCGAGCGCCGGAATGAAGCCGTCATCCGGCTCGACCTGCAGTGAGCGGATGACGCCACCAGACATGATGAAGCCGAAAGCGTGGATCGGATAGGTCGGGTTGGGGCACAGGATCACGTCGCCGGGCGCGGTGATCGCCTGCGCCATGTTGGCGAAGCCTTCCTTCGAGCCGAGCGTGGCCACCACCTGCGTGTCGGGATTGAGCTTCACGCCGAAGCGGCGCTGATAGTAGGCGGCCTGGGCGCGGCGCAGACCGGGAATGCCGCGTGATGAGGAATAGCGATGCGTGCGCGGATCGCGCACCACTTCGCACAATTTGTCGACGATCGCCTTCGGCGTCGGCAGGTCCGGATTGCCCATGCCAAGGTCGATAATGTCGGCGCCGCGCGAACGGGCACTGGCCTTCAGCCGGTTGACCTGCTCGAACACGTAAGGCGGAAGCCGGCGGACCTTGTGAAATTCTTCCATGTCAGTTCCAGACGATTAGAATTGGCTTTGGCAGAGTTGGTTTGGCAAAGCGGACCTTGGCAAAGGTGGGCTTTCGGCGCGCCATATAGCCCTATTTGCAGGTAGGGTCGAGGGCGGGATCGCATTTGGCCTCGATCTGTTTCAGCGTGTCCTTGCCATGGTTCTTCGCCAGCGAGTTCAGCGCCGCCGGGCTGGTGGACGGGACACCGCCGCCGCCCTTGCCCGCCTGCGCCTGCTGTTCGCCCTTCAGCAGGGCAAGCTTGGCCTGGGTCTCCTCAGGCGTGAGCTGCTTTGCCGCCACCTGCGGCGGGATGTTCAGATTGGGGTAGGAGCCGGTGTCCTGCGCGCCCTGTGTCAGGCCGACATTCATCCCGTTGCCGGTGTTGGCGCTGGTGCAGCCGCCTGCTGCCAACAGCCCTGGCGCCAGAAAAGCTGTCGCAACAGCGATGCGGCAAAAGCGGCCTGCCCCCGAAAAAATGGTCTTGCCGGTGTTAATCGTCATATTGTTTTCCTGGCAGCCGGGGTACAGCGCATTGGACCCGGTCAGATGTCCCATGATAATATGTCAAGAAAACGCCTCGGGAGGAACCCCGCGAGCCATGTCCAAAACACCTGATTCGAGCAAAGCGGAAGATGATCAATCTTCGACCGTCGAGCAATATCTGGTGAAAGACCCGGAACGCTTCGCGTTGAACATGGCGCGCATGGTCGAGCAGGCCGGCAAAGCGGCCTCTGCCTGGGCCGAGCCGCGTGAAAAAGGTGAGGTGCGCGATCACGTCGCCGAGCCCGTGGTCGACATGGTCAAAACCTTCTCCAAGCTCAGCGAATACTGGCTTGCCGATCCGCAGCGCGCGCTGGAAGCGCAGACGCGGCTGTTCGCCGGCTACATGACCGTCTGGGGAAACGCCATCCAGCGCATCAGCCCGAATGCCGAAGCGCCCGACGATGCGGTCAAGCCGGAGCGCGGCGACAAGCGCTTCCAGGACCCTGAGTGGGGCCGCAACGCGTTCTTCGATTTCCTCAAACAGGCCTATCTCGTCACCTCGCGCTGGGCGGCCGACCTCGTCGAGCATGCCGAAGGCCTCGACGAGCACACCCGCCACAAGGCCAGCTTCTACGTCAAGCAGGTGTCCAACGCCATCTCGCCCTCGAACTTCATCCTCACCAATCCGGAGCTGTTTCGCGAAACCGTCGCCTCCAACGGCGAAAACCTGGTGCGCGGCATGAAGATGCTGGCCGAGGACATTGCCGCCGGCAAGGGCGACCTGAAGCTGAGACAAGCCGACTATTCGCCCTTCGAGATCGGCAAGAATGTCGCGACCTCACCCGGCAAGGTGGTCGGGCGCAGCGATGTCGCCGAGATCATCCAATACGATCCGACGACCGAAACGGTGCTCAAGCGGCCGCTGCTGATCTGCCCGCCATGGATCAACAAATACTACATCCTCGATCTCAACCCGCAAAAATCCTTCATCCGCTGGGCGATCGAGCAGGGCCACACGGTCTTCGTCATTTCCTGGATCAATCCCGACGAGCGCCACGGCGCCAAGGGCTGGGAAGCCTATATCCGCGAAGGCCTGCAATACGGGCTCGACACGATCGAGAAGGCGACCGGCGAGAAGGAGGTCAACGCCATCGGCTATTGCGTCGGCGGCACGCTTTTGGCGGCCGCACTCGCGCTCCTGGCGCAGGAAGGCGACAACCGCATCAAGTCGGCGACCTTCTTCACCACGCAGGTCGACTTCACCCATGCCGGCGACCTGAAAGTGTTCGTCGACGAGGACCAGGTGGCGGCGGTCGAAAAGTCGATGAACGAAAAGGGTTACCTCGACGGCACCAAGATGGCGACCGCCTTCAACATGCTGCGCTCGGGCGACCTGATCTGGCCCTATGTCATCAACAACTACATGCGCGGCAAGGATCCCCTGCCCTTCGACCTGCTCTACTGGAACGCCGATTCCACCCGCATGGCGGCGGCCAACCATTCCTTCTATCTGCGCAACTGCTATCTCGAGAACAATCTCACACGAGGCGTGATGGAACTCGCCGGCCGCATTGTCTCGCTCGCCGACGTCACCATCCCGGTCTACAATCTGGCATCGAAGGAAGATCACATCGCGCCGGCGCTTTCGGTATTCCTCGGCTCGCAATATTTCGGCGGCGACGTCGAGTATGTAATGGCCGGCTCCGGCCACATCGCCGGTGTCGTCAATCCGCCGGCGGCCAAGAAGTATCAGTACTGGACCGGCGGCAAGCCGGTGGGCGATTTTGGCCAGTGGTTCGCCAATGCAGTGGAGCATCCCGGCTCCTGGTGGACGCACTGGCAGCACTGGATCGAGACCCAGGACGACACCCTCGTTCCGGCCCGCAAACCGGGCAAGCATATGAAAACCCTGGGTGATGCCCCCGGCACCTATGTCAAGGTGCGTGTGTAACAGACTGTAATGTCTGGTGAGTTGACGGACCGGCAAAACGGGGCGAAATGGTGTCGTCAACCATCAAGTAGCCTCAATTCGCCTCCAACGAGCGATTAATTCAGAGGCTTGCAGAATTGACACAAGTCTCGTTTCCGGTTTGGGAACATAGGGTTATTGGACGTGAACGTTTCGACGCCGCACCAATAGCAGGCCGACCGGACACCGAGGGGGAATTTAGTTTTGAAATCAGTAGGATCGCGTCTCGCGGGGAGAGAGGGTCGCACAATAGCGGCAGCACTTTTCTCCGTGCTTCTGGCGTCCTGCACCTCCGCCGGCGACCCGACAATGTCGGTCGGCATGCCCGGCTACAACGCCACTGCTTCTGACATCGCCGCGGCTTCCGGCACCAGCCCTGCGGCGCCGGGCGATTCGACCGTGCAGGTCACATCGACCGCGCAGATCACGTCGACGGGGCCACAGATGATGATGACGGCCGCGGGCGATGCGACGCTGCCCGAGCAGGTCGCCTATGTGCCGGTGGCCAAGCCCGGCACAAGCTTCCCGGTCACTATTCCCGCGGGCGCCGAAGCCATCGTCGGCCAGGCGCCGCAGGCGCTGCAGCAGCCGGCACAGACTGCGGCCGCAACGGACGACGCGGCGCAGAAGATTGCCGCTGCCGATGCCGGCGTGACCGCACCGAAGCCGACGGCCGCAGCACCCGCGACCCCCGCGACCAATGAAGTCTACGTGACGGCCGCCGCACCCCAACAGGTCGATGCGCCGAAGAAGGGTTTCTTCGCTTCGCTGTTCAGCACGACACCAGCCTCGGCTGCACCCGCTCCGCTGATCAACTCCCGCTCGGGCGAACAGCCTGCGGTTGCTGCCCAGTCCAAGGAAGCGCCCGCCAAGCCCATTGTCACGCTGGCTTCTGCCACCTCGGCCGACAAGCCGGTTCAGTTGGCCTCGCTCGGCGACGACAGCAGCAGCCATATCACCGGCGCCGATGCGCTGCCCGGCGTGCGCCAGACGGCGCTGTTCGAGATCAAGCGCAAATCCGGCATCGACGACGAAAGCGACGTCGATCTGAACGAGGACGAAGGCTCGGGCGGCAGCTATCAGGTGGCCTCGGCCGCCGGTCTAGCCCGGCTGGCGCCCAACGGCCTGCTGAAGCAGAACGAAAGCGTCGACGTCGCCTGCCTGAAGCCGTCGCTGGTGCGCGTGCTGAAGACGATCGAAGGCCATTACGGCCGCAAGATGATGGTCACCTCCGGCTATCGCGACCCCGCCCGCAACCGCCGCGCCAACGGCGCCAAGAACTCGCTGCACATGTATTGCGCCGCCGCCGACATCCAGATGCCGGGCGTCTCCAAATGGGAACTGGCGAGCTACATCAGGACCATGCCCGGCCGCGGCGGCGTCGGCACCTACTGCCACACCGAATCCGTCCACGTCGACGTCGGCCCCGAGCGCGACTGGAACTGGCGCTGCCGCCGACGGGGCTAAGCCCCCATACGGCAAACGGGTTGAGGGCTGCCAGCAGCCCACCGTTCCTTCCGGCTAGCTATGAGCAACGTTCGAGATTAGCCGAAGCCTCCGCGACTTCGTCATCCTTGGGCGCAGCGACGCGAAGCGGAGCGCAAACCCAAGGATCCATGCCGGGACTCCAGCCGCAGAACGCAGCGGTGCAGAATTCTGCACCGTGGCGACGCTCAAACGTCGCGGCATGGATCCTCGGGTCTGCGCCGCGTCGCTACGCTCCTTGCTCCGCCCGTGGATGACGACCGTGAGGAACGCTTCGGCCAATCTCCACAGGCATGCAATCTCAGCGCGACTACGGAGCCCGCCTGCCTCACCGAACAGCCGTTCTTGCCCCTCTTGAAAAAAGTTGTCGCATCTGGCGGCTGATGGGTTGCCGGTTGGCAACAACGCAATTATAAGCCGCTTCGTCTGAGCGCGCCCATCGTCTAGCGGTTAGGACACCGCCCTTTCACGGCGGTAACAGGGGTTCGATTCCCCTTGGGCGTACCAGATATTTCAAGGACTTGATTGTGATCTGATGTCTGCGGACCCGATAAGGGGCCCGAAATGCATCTCCGCGTCGGTGAGTCTCCGCACCAAGGTAGGCTTGGCGAAGCACGGCTCGTTGGTTCAGGTCGATTATTTTGAATGGCTGGACCGTCACGACTGTTTTAGCGCCGCTTACCATCCCGTCGGCCGCTCGCGGTTAACCAATGTCCGAATTAAGCCAGCATTCCTTTTTGCTCTGAACGAACGCAAAAGCGGCACAACTAGTGGCGCAGGTGTGGCCTTAAGTCGCAAACTATTGGCTTCAAAAGCAGGGCGTCGGGCTTCATTGACGGTGCGACCAGCACCATATGGTGATCCAAAGCCCTCCAAATCGAGAGAAGCTCGCCCGACGGGTCGCACTGCGGCTGTCAGCCAGAAATGGCTATGAACTAAGGAACCTGAAAACCATCATGCCTGAAAATACCAGACTAACTTCGAGAGACGTTCCCCTCATTCAGCTCGGCGTCTATCAGTGCCGCTTCCCGGTGAGCGAAGACCCGTCAGTACCTGGCGGCTACCGCTTTTGTGCCGGGCCAACTTCGCCGGATCGTGTCTACTGCGATCACCACCACAACATTGTGACCGCCGTGGACCCGCGTCGAGCCCGTTCGGGTCTCCATATCCCCCAACGGCGCGCCGCTTAGGTTACGAGGCCCACAAGCCACACCCGCCGGCAGCGGCGCGTCACATCCCGGTGGAAACGTGCTGTTAACGTCGTTCGCGGGTGACGGTATGTCGGCCCCGGTTCGAAAGTGTAAGTTCCATTCGCTCTCAGCCGTGGAGGTCGGGAATGAACTTGCTGCGAACAGCGCTCTTGTGCGCGGCCATGATCGGCCTGGCAGGACTATCGGTCGTTCGCGCCGAAGATCAGCCTGTTTCGCCGAACGCCGCAGCGGCACCAGAGCAGCCGCCGGTTCATTGCGAGGGGCAAAATTGCTTGCCGCCGGCCGAGGACCACGTCGAGGAGTGCAAGGGGCAAGATTGCACGCCGGTGCCATCGACCGACCAAGCGCCTGCTCCTGAGGTCGAACAAGTCAACTAAGCAGCATCGGCTGGTATCCTCCCAGCGAAACCGGCGCCGCCTATCAGTTCGGAACCATTGGCGACGCCTCTTCGCACCGATAAACCATGCACTGACCGTCACTGGCCGGCACATACTCAACCATTGGCAAGGAAGGAGCATCACACTCATTGCCGAATTGGCGGACATAGCGGTCATAGGTGTTTGGTCCGGTGGACAGCACCGCGGCGTGCTGGCTCTGGATCAGCGCCTGGGTCTGCGCGCACGTCATTTTGCGCGTGTCAGGCCGGGCGTCGGCAAAATTTGCAGCGGCAATGACGATCGCTACCGAGCAACACACGATCGGGCGTAGGGGCATGGTGGCATCCTGGCAAAAATCGTGCCGCCAAACTCGCACCTTGTGACCCGTTTCCGCAACCTTCGCGCGGTCACGATGCAGCGAGCGAGACCGACTTCGCCTCGGGCACAGGCTAGCCTCCCCCTTAGTGGCCCTTAGTGGTGAGCGGATCAAGTTCGCTCCAAGACCGCATTGGTCATGGACGATGCCCGCGCAACCACTCCCACGTCCCCCGCAGATCGACATCCGAAGCCGATCTTGCGTGGAAATTGCGTATCATCCACGCCCCGCACCAAACGCGTGGTCGAATGGCTGCACGAGGCTCCCGAAGCGAGCGCCGCTTCCGCCAAAAACAGGCTGCCCAGCGCCACGCGTTGGCCTTGCTCGGCCGCCGCGAGCGCCAAGTCGCTGCCGCTGAAGTCGCTGCCGTGTACCAGGTGCCGTTAGGCTCGACGCCGACGCTGCGCAGCCAGTCCACCCAACCAGTCGGGCGCTCGTTGTGGATGAGTGAAGCGTCGAGCAGGTCGGCGGGCGTGCGCAGCGTGCTGGCCACGTCTTTCGTCGCGACAGGCGACAGAAAGTCCCTGGTGATCAGCAAACTCTCGCAGCCTTCCGGAGGCGCATCGGCGTAGGGGCTGGAGTAAAGCGCGGCATTCCAGTCCGTGATGCATCCATCATCCGAATGGCAACGCCGTCTTTACCGGCGGATGTCAGGATCCAGCCGTCATTGTGCCTTCATCGATGATGGCAGATTGTGGCAGGCGACACGGGGCGGGATCGGCAGGATGCTGGCTTGGGAGACATCGCATACGGACCGGTGGCAGGTCGGCGGCTGGAATGGTCTGCAAGCCTGCTTTGCCTTCCTCGCCTTGACGGCGGCCTTGGTACAGCCGGCAGAGGCAGGCGACCGTATCTCGCATGTGCTTGATCGCACCAGCACAGCCTCGGCCTATGCGGCCGAATCGGACCTTGTAACTGCCTACACGTCGGGCATGGCGCGCAGCCGCCTGAACCTTGCCGGGCGCACCGGTGAGACCAATCTGGCGGTCCCGCTCGAGCCATGGTCGTTGCGCGCGGAATTCAGGGCGCGGACATGGCGTGCGGCGGACGGCAGCCTGCTGCAGGGTTTTGCAGGCACTGGCAGCTTCCGGGTGACCGTCGGAAATTGCCTTGCCCGCTTTTGCGCCGCCAGCGAATGCAGCGATGTCGGTTGGCCGCTCTACAGCTGCAGCGACGGCCGCAAACGAAAGATGTCGGCCACCGACTTTGTGACGGCAAGTTTCGATGGCGTCTCCTACCGGCGGTTGAGCGCCGCCAAGGAGTAACGCTGCAGGCACTGCGAAAAATCCTCACCCCTGGTCGTGCGCCACCTGCGGCCAGCGCTGCAGGGCGGCATGACCGACTTCGGTCAGCGCATAGACCCCGCGCTCGGCCCTGGCGAACCATCCATAGACATTGTCCAAAAGGATGCTGGCCGCGCGTGGCGAAATCGTTTTCAGATCGCGCGGCCGCTTCGGGCCATCAGTCATGGCGGCGGCGCAGGCCAGCGCATCCTGCCGATAGGCGGTCATGATCGGCGCGCGCGACCCGCCGCCGACCACCGGATCGCCGCGCCGGCGCCGGTGTTCCTCCATCAGCCGCGAGCGCCGCTTCGGGTCGCGGCGCGGCAGCAGAGCGGCCGGGCTGAGCAGCAATTCGACCTCGCCCTTGCTGCTGACAGCCAGAAGCCCGAAGCCGAGCCGCCGGCAGAGCGCGCGAAAACGGCGGTCGTGCTCGCGGCCCTTGCCACGCGCCGACATGCGCGCCGCCAACCATACCTCGTCGCAGGCGGCGGCGCGATCGACGCCTTGCAGGACAAGTTCCAGGTTGAACTGCAGTTTCAATTCGCAAATGACCAGCACCGGCGGCTCGCCATCGCGCACCGCCACGATATCGCAATTGCCGATTTCGCCCTTGACCGTGAATTCCAGGCTCTCAAGAAACCGCTTCACCGGGACGTATAGGGACGTTTCCTGCATGGCGCAGGCATAGCCGATTCGGGCCGGAACGGCACAGCTCGCCGAATGGCACCGGTCTTCGAGCGCTAAACCGCCTCAAACCCAACCGTCTGCAAAAGCCCGCCGCCGGGCAGATTCTCCAGCGTGATGGTTCCGCCATAGCGTTCGACGATTTCCTTGGCGATGGCCAAGCCCAGACCGGCGCCGGGGATGGATTGCCAGCGGGCGGGGTTGACGCGGAAGAATGGTTCGAATGCCTTGTTTAGCAATTCCGGCGGGATGCCGGGGCCATGGTCGGCGATTGCCAGGACGGCGCGGCCGTCGGCAGCGGTGAGCGAAACAATGCAACCCTTGCCGTGCGTGGCGGCGTTGACGATCAGATTGCGCAAGGCCCGGCGCAGACCGAGCGCCCCTGCCCGCACCGAGACCTTGTCGAGGTGGTCGGCCGACACCTGATGTCCAAGCGATCTCATCTCGGCCGCGATGTCGCGCACCAGCCTTTCCAGGTCGACCGGTTCCACCGCGTCCTGGTTGACCTCCTCGCGCACCAGCCGGATCGCGCTATCGGCGATGCGGTCGAGCTCGTCGAGGTCGTGCAGCCATTTATCGCGGTCGTCGTCGAGGAATTCGGCGCGCAGCCGCATGCGTGTCATCGGCGTTCTAAGATCATGACCGGCGGCAGCGACCAGCCGCATGCGACTCTCCATCGCCGCCTTCAGCCGGGTGGAGAGCTGGTTCAGCGCATGCGCGGTCGCCTTGACCTCGGCCGAGCCCACTTCCGGCACCGACGCCAGCACACCGTCCGACCCGATCTTGGAGACAGCAGCCTCCAGCATTTCCAGCGGCCGGATCAACACCGACGTGAAATAGACGGACACCGCCGTGGCGCCGGCCACGATCAGCGAGATCCAGCCGGCCAGAACCAGCCATTCTCGCCTTGGCGGCTTGACGTGCGGCACCTCCATGATCGCCCAGCGGCCGTCGGGCAGTTGCACCGATGCGATTTGTCCGGGTTCGTCCGCCTTGTCGTTGACGATGGCCCGGAGGTCGAAGCCCCGGCGGCGCAGTATGTCGCTGAGCATCGCCGTTTCGGCACGGGCGACCTTGCCGCCGGCGGGATGATCGGTGAGTTGCACGTTCAGCACATCAGGGATAGTACCGGGCTGCAGCCGCACCACGAGTTCCATCTGTTGCGCAATCCAGGGCACGGTCAGTTCCGGCGGCGGCCCGCCGCCGCGCACGCTGATCACGGCGGCGGTGGCCAGGCCGACCACACCGACGATCGAAGCGACCAGCAACAAAATGAGCCGCCGGCGCAGCGAGTTCATATCTCGGCCTCCACGGCCTCGACGCGCGCGGTAAGCTGGTAGCCGCCATTGCGCACTGTCTTGAATAAGGGCCCCTCGCCGGTCTCGCCGAACTTACGGCGCAGCCGGCTCATCAAAACGTCGACCGAGCGATCAAGCGGTTCGCGCTCGCGCCCTTGTGTGAGATCGAGCAACTGGTCGCGCGACAACAGCCGGCCGGGCCGGTCGAGAAATACCTGCAACAAGTCGAATTCGGCGCCGGTGAGATCGACAAGGGCACCTTCAGCGTCGGTCACTTTGCGGATGTCGGGCTCCAGCGTGTAGCTGGCGAAGCGGTAGATGCGCGCGCGTGGTACGGCAAACTCCTCCGGCGCCACCCGCCGCAGCACGGCGCGGATGCGGGCAGAGAGTTCGCGCGGGTTGAACGGCTTGCCGATATAGTCGTCGGCGCCGAGTTCCAGGCCGATGATGCGGTCGACATCCTCTTTCAGCGCCGTCAGCAGAATGATCGGGATATGCGGTTTGCGGTCGCGCAACCCCCGGCAGATATCGAGCCCCGAGCCATCGGGCAGCATGACGTCGAGCACGATCAGGTCGAACTGGCCGGCGCCGAGCTTCTGCTCGCATTCGCGCCGGTCCGCCGCCATCGACACGCGGAAGCCCTGGCCGTCGAGGTAGCGCCCGAGAAGCGTCCTGATCTCGCGGTCGTCGTCGACGACGAGGATATGGGGTTGCGATTGCATTGCCTGCGACATGCCCTTTGCCGGTTTACCTCGCCGATTATAGGCAAGCCGCCGGCGCACAGCAGATAAAATTGCAACCGAATGTTGCCAGCAATCCGCCAGAAACATTCCGAAACAAATCTCCCTTTGCTGGAAACCTTCGGCAACACACCGAAGCAAAGCGGAAAAAAAGGCCCTCTATCCTGCTGCCATCCGATGCATGTGGAAAAGGATTACGTCATGCAAAGCAGACTTCTGGCGCTCGGCCTGTTCTCCGCAGTCGCCATTCATCCCGCCCTTGCGCAGCACGTCGATTTTGTCGCGCCGCCCGGCGAGCCACCGCAAATTTTAGCGTTGCAGGACGACCCGGACCAAGGTCCCCCGGATCAAGGTCCCTGGCCGCACCGGCCGGCATGGCACGGACCGGAGGGCTTCGATCCGCATCGCATGGGTCCGCCGCCGCAATTCAGGCTCGCAGCTCGACTTGCCGCGCTTGAAACCCGCATCGGTGTGCGCAGCGAACAGCTCGATGCCTGGCGCGACTACACCAGCGCGCTGCAGGCGGTGCTGGCGCCGCCCGGTCCCGATCATGGCCCCGGTGGTTCCGGCAATCGTGGTCCTGGAGCCGCGGATGGCTCCGGTGGCAAAGCCGACCAACGTCCCCGCGATCCCTTCGCCTTCCAGGAAAGGCTGGCCGACGATGTTACTGAGCGCGCGGTCGCAGCCACCAAGTTGAAGGACGCCATCGCAGCCCTTCGCACCAAACTGACGCCCGAACAGCTCGAAATCCTTGCCTCGGCGGAACCTCATGGACCACCCCCCGGTCCCTGGGGACATCCGCCGGACGCAGCCGGTCCAGGAGGTCTGCCTGGCCATGACAGACACGCTCCCAATGCCCTACCCCGGACTGACGAGCAACTCTGACCGGCTGCGCCGGCCGGCCCGCTGACACCCGGTCTCGGGCCGGCCGGTTCTCTCCCGTGGAGCAATTCCAGGAAAAGTGTGAAGCGGTTTTCCCGGGAAAAGCGCACAGCGCTTTCCCTTGGGAATTGCGTAAAAAACTATGTCGCCGGTTCCGGCCGCCATCAAGCAACGAAAGCACGACAATGTGGGAAGCCCTGATGATGCTGCGGCTGATCGCGGCGTATGGCCCAGCCGGCTCGACCGGCCATGGCGCGCGAGCCGTGCAGACGGCCCTGCCGGCGGACACGCTCAAGGGCACGATCCGGCTAAGCTTCGCCGCCTGGCGCCTGTCGCTGCCGTTTTCGACGCCGTCGAGCGCCGCCCTTGATGACAAGAAAATTGCGTAAGGGCCGCCCATTGCCGATCAAGGGCAAGGCGCTTGGCGAAACGCTGTCTATTGCCCTATTGATGGCACTGGGCATCGCGGCCAAGACTTCATTCTGCCAAAGACTTCATTCTTCTTGTCGAATACGCACTGGCCGCCGAGAAGGAGCGCAAGACGAGCCGCTTCGAGGCAATGCTCGACGCCGCGCGCAAGCGGGCGCAGCCGATTGCATAACCTTCCGATTGCCATGACCTTCGACCGCAACCCCAGCGAAAGATGATCGACGCCATGCCGTTCCCGTCCAGCCAGTTCTTTTTGCCGTCGCGTCGGTCCGCGTCCTGGGTCGCGCTTTGCGCCACGCTCTTTCTCGCAGCCTGCTCGCAGGAGGGAGCCCAGGCTCCGGCAGGCATGGGCGCTGCCGGCCGGCCCGAGGTCGGTGTCGTCACCCTGCATCCGCAGTCGGTGGCCATCACCGCCGAACTGTCGGGACGCACCAGCGCCTCGCTGACCGCCGATGTCCGCCCGCAGGTGAACGGCATTATCCAGGCCCGGCTTTTCCAGGAGGGCAGCGAGGTCGTGGTCGGCCAGCCGCTCTATCTCATCAACCCCGCGAGCTACCAGGCAGCCCTGGATAGCGCGAAAGCTTCGCAGCAGAAGGCTGAATCAGCAGTGCCGACCGCACAGGCCAAGTTCGACCGCTATGCCGGCCTGCTGGCGCAGAAGGTGGTCTCGCAGCAGGACTACGACGATGCCGCCGCGACGCTGGCGCAGGCACAGGCGGATGTAGCGTCGGCCAAGGCAAGTGTCGAAGCCGCGCGCATCAATCTTGACTACACCAAGATCACCGCGCCGATCGCCGGCCGCATCGACAAGTCGTCACTGACGCCGGGAGCGTTGGTCACCGCCAACCAGGACACCGTGCTCACCACCATCCGCGCGCTCGATCCGATCAACGTCGATGTCACGCAATCAAGCACCAACCTGCTCAATCTGCGCCAGGCCATCAATGAAGGCCGGCTGAAGTTCAGTGGCCCCAACGTCAGCGTCAAGCTGAAGCTCGACAACGGCACCGTCTATACGCAGACCGGCAAGATGGAATTCGCCGGCGCCAATGTCGACCAGTCCACCGGCACTTTTGCGCTGCGGGCTCAGTTCCCCAACCCGGATCGCCTGCTTTTGCCCGGCATGTATGTGCGCGCGCTGGTCGAAGAAGGCGTCGCCCAGAACAGTTTCCTGGTGCCGCAGCGCGCCGTCAGCCGCAATACCAAGGGTGAAGCGACCGCCATGGTCATCAATGCTGCCGGCAAGGTCGAGCAGCGTGTGCTCGCCGTGCGCAACACCGTCGGCAACAGCTGGCTGGTGGATTCCGGTGTGGGCGACGGCGACCGCGTCATCGTCGAGGGCGTGCAACTGGTGCGCCCGGGCGGTGATGCGACCGGCGTCGAGGTGACGATCGACGAGGCAACCGGCGAGGTCAAGGACCGCGCGCAGACCTCCTCGGCCGTACCTGCGACCTCCGAGGTGGCCGCCAACGCCCAGAAGACCGGGAACTGAGCCGATGTCCGCATTCTTCATCAACCGGCCGATATTCGCCTGGGTGATCGCCATCGTGATCATGCTGGGCGGCCTGCTCGCCCTCACCACGCTGCCGATCTCGCAGTACCCGCAGATCGCGCCGACCACGGTCAATATCAGCGCCACCTATCCCGGCGCTGACGCCCAGACAGTGGAAAACTCGGTAACCAAGGTCATCGAGCAAGGCATGACCGGCATCGACAATCTCGACTATATGACGGCGACGTCGACCTCGACCGGTGCGGCCTCGATCACGCTGACCTTCACCACCGCGGCCGATCCCGATACCGCGCAGGTGCAGACGCAGAACAAGCTGCAGCTGGTGCAGTCGCAGCTGCCTCAAGTGGTGCAGAGCAACGGCATCACTGTCTCCAAATCCTCGACCGGCTTCCTGATGGTCATCGGCTTCGTCTCCAGCGACGGCAAGATGAACTCGACCGATCTCGCCGACTATGTCGACTCCACCATCAACGACACGCTGAAGCGTGTCGCGGGTGTCGGCTCGACGCAGCTTTTCGGGTCCGGCTATGCCATGCGCATCTGGCTCGACCCCGACCAGCTCGCCAAATACGCCCTGATGCCAAGCGACGTGGCCGCCGCGATCGAGGCGCAGAACACGCAGGTGTCGGCCGGCCAGCTCGGCGGCCTGCCGCAACGCAAGGGCCAGCAGCTCAATGCAACGGTAACCGCCAAGAGCCGGCTGCAGACCGCCGAACAGTTCCGCAACATCATCCTGAAGAGCCAGACCGACGGCTCGCTGGTTCGCCTCAACGATGTCGCCACCGTCGCGCTCGGCGCCGAAAGCTATACGACGCAAGCCAATTACAACGGCAAGCCGGCAGCCGGCGTCGCCATCAATCTGGCGACCGGGGCCAACGCCATCAGCACGGCGGAAGCGGTGCGTTCGACGATCAACCGGCTGAGCTCGACCTTCCCGCAAGGCGTCGAGGTCGTCTACCCCTACGACACCTCGCCCTTCGTCCGGCTGTCGATCGAGGAGGTGGTCAAGACGCTGTTCGAGGCGATCGTGCTGGTCTTCCTGGTGATGTTCGTCTTCCTGCAGAATTTGCGCGCCACGATCATCCCGACCATCGCCGTGCCGGTTGTGTTGCTCGGCACGTTCGGCGTGCTGTCCTTCTTCGGCTATTCGATCAACACCCTGACCATGTTCGCCATGGTGCTGGCCATCGGCCTGCTCGTCGACGACGCTATCGTCGTGGTCGAGAATGTCGAGCGCGTCATGCAGGAGGAAGACCTGTCGCCGAAAGAGGCGACGCGCAAATCGATGAACGAGATCACCGGCGCGCTGGTCGGCATCGCCACCGTGCTCTCGGCGGTGTTCGTGCCGATGGCTTTCTTCGGCGGCTCGACCGGCATCATCTACCGGCAGTTCTCGGTGACCATCGTCTCGGCGATGATCTTGTCCGTACTGGTCGCACTTGTGCTGACGCCGGCACTCTGCGCCACCATCCTGCGGCGGCCCAAGGACCATGCGACACAGACCGGTCCGTTCGGCTGGTTCAACCGCGTCTTCGACCGCGGCACGACGGCCTATCGTGACGGCTCGCACGGCATCATCAACCGCTCCTGGCGTTTCCTCGCCGTCTTCCTCGCCATCGTCATCGCCATGGGCTGGATGTTTGCCCGGCTGCCGAGCTCCTTCCTGCCGGAAGAGGACCAGGGCATCCTGATCACCAGCGTGCAATTGCCGGTCGGCGCGACGCAGGACCGCACGGAGCGCGTGCTGAAGCAGGTCACGGACCACTATCTCAACGACGAAAAGGACGCGGTCGCAGGGGTGTTCACCGCTTCCGGCTTCGGTTTTGGCGGCGCCGGGCAGAATGTCGGCATTGCTTTCGTGCCGCTGAAGGAGTTCAGCCAGCGCTCATCGCCGGCCTTGTCGGCGCAAGCGGTCGCCGGCCGCGCCATGGGCGCCTTCCGCAAGATCAGGGACGCGCAGGTCTTTGCGCTGGCGCCGCCCGCGATCCAGGGTTTTGGCAACACCAACGGCTTCGACTTCTACCTGCAGGACGTCAACGGCGCCGGCCATGATGCCCTGATCCAGACGCGAAACCAGCTTCTTGGTCTTGCCGCACAGAGCAAGCTGCTCACCGCCACGAGGCCCAACGGCCAGGAAGACCAGCCGCAATTCTCGGTCGACATCGACCAGGAGAAAGCCAGCGCGCTTGGCGTCAACCTCGCCGACATCAACAACACGCTGTCGGCCGCCTGGGGCAGCGACTACGTCAACGACTTCATCGATCGCGGACGGGTCAAGCCGGTCTATTTGCAGTCGGACCCGAACTTTCGCATGCAGCCTGAAGATCTGGACAAATGGCAGGTCCGCAATTCCGGCGGCGCCATGGTGCCGTTCTCCTCCTTCGCCTCCAGCCACTGGACATTCGGTTCGCCTCGGCTCGAACGCTACAATGGCTCGGCCGCGGTCGAGATCCAGGGCGCCGCGGCCGCAGGTATCAGCTCGGGCGCCGCCATGGACGAGATCGATAAACTCGTGGCGCAGCTGCCGCCCGGCTACTCCCATGAATGGACCGGGTTGTCGCACCAGGAGCGGCTTTCCGGCAACCAGGCGCTGTCGCTCTATGCGATCTCGGCACTGGTCGTGTTCCTGTGCCTGGCAGCACTCTATGAGAGCTGGTCGATACCATTCGCGGTCATGCTGTCGGTGCCGATCGGCATCTTCGGCGCGCTGCTTGCCGCAAGCCTGTTCGGCCAGACCAACGACGTCTATTTCAAGGTCGGCCTGCTGACCACGATCGGCCTTGCCGCCAAGAACGCCATCCTCATCGTCGAGTTCGCCATCGAGCGGCAGACGGCCGGCATGGGCCTCGTCGAGGCGACGCTGGAGGCAGCGCGACAACGATCGCGGCCGATCCTGATGACATCGCTGGCTTTCATCCTCGGCGTCACGCCGCTGGCTATCGCCAACGGCGCCGGCTCAGGCGCGCAGAACTCCGTCGGCATCGGCGTCATGGGCGGCATGATCGCGGCGACGGTGATCGGCGTGTTCCTGGTGCCGCTGCTGTTCGTCACGGTGCGGCGCATCTTTAAGGGCAAGGCCGCGAAACAAGACACGGGCGAGACGCCAGCAGCAGCCAACCAGCAATAAGGGTATTTCGTATGACAGGTTTTGAACGTGGCCGTCCGGCCGCGAGGCGGACGCTTTTGCCTATGCTTGCCGTTGTCCTGCTTTCGGGCTGCGTCGTCGGCCCGGACTACGAGAAGCCGCTTCTGGCAATGCCGGCAGGCTGGAGCGATCAGAAGACGGCTTCAATAGCTAGGCCGCCGCAACTGTCGCAATGGTGGCAGCGCCTACGCGATCCGCAACTGAACACACTCATCGACGAGGCGGTTGCCGGCAATCTGGACGTCGCCACCGCCAAGGCCAAGATTCGCCAGGCGCGCGCCAGCTACCGCCAGAGCGCCGGAGCCTTGTTCCCCACGGCCGACGGTTCCGGCTCGGCCACCCGCAGCAAGACCGCCGCAACCACGGAAGGCGGGAGCGCCGGCGATGCCTACAGCTATTACCAGGCCGGCTTCGACGCCAGCTGGGAGCTCGACCTGTTCGGCGCCAACCGCAGGGGCGTCGAAGCCGCGCGCTATGGCGTGGACACTTCCGAGCAGGAGCTGCGCTCGACGCTGCTGACCCTGGTCGGCGACGTCGCCTCCTATTATGCGCAGGCCCGCGGCTACCAGGCACGCATCCAGCTGGCACGGCGCACCGCTGCATCGCAGCAGCAGACCGCCGCACTCACCCGCACCATGCTGCTGGCCGGAACGGCGACGGCTGCCGATGTCGCCAAAGCCCAGGGACAGGCAAGCGCCACCGCGGCCGATGTTCCCTCGCTCGAGGCCAGTTACGCCCAAGCCGTACACCGGCTTTCCGTGCTCACCGGCCGCCCGCCGGCGGCGCTGAACGAGCGGCTGAAGCGCGGCGCGCCGATCCCGACGCCGCGCCTGCCGCTGCCGATCGGTATTCCGGCAGACATCCTGCTGACCCGGCCGGACGTGCGCATGGCCGAGCGGCAATATGCCCAATACACCGCCAAGGTCGGCGAGGCCGAGGCGGCCCGCTATCCCGCAGTCAGCCTGACCGGCAACATCGACACCTCGGCTTTCAGGGTCGGCGACCTCGGCAAGAATTCCACCATCGGCTGGTCGTTCGGCCCGACGCTCAGCGTGCCGATCTTCAATGCCGGGCAGCTGAAGGCGGCGGCCGACGTCGCCAGGGCCGAGCGCGATCAGTATTTCATCGCCTACAAGACGTCCGTGCTGTCGGCGCTCGAAGATGTCGAAAACGCCATCGTCGCGCTGCACCAGGAGCGCATCAGGAACAGCAAGCTTGCGGCTTCGGTGAAATCCTATGGCGAGGCGGCAAATCTCGAGCGCACGCTGTTCAAATCAGGGGAAGCCGGCCTTCTCGACGTGCTGGACGCCGAGCGTTCGCTCTATTCGGCCGAGGACGATCTGCTGCAAAGCCGCATCGCCATCGCCACCGACTATGTCGCGCTCAACAAGGCGCTCGGCGGTGGCTGGGACGGCACGATCGACAGCACCAAGCCCGAGATCGTCGACGCCAAGACCGGTCCACGGCTGGCGTCGTCGGTGCCCGCCACGCAGTGATGAGCGTGTCAGTGTGCTTCTACTTAGAGCCGGGTGCGCGTCTGGCGCTGCCCCGGTGCGGCATCATTCGCCTTGAAATGCATCTCGTCCTGGACGGCGGCAAAAAACCGGCGGACATCGTTGGCGGCCGAAGCCGCGTCGCTGCCGGCGGCGATCGCCTTGTCGAGGAGTTCGCGCGCCGTGGCCTTCCAGAAGGAATTGGCCGTGTCGCCATGCAGCCTGCCCAGCCTGGCCGCCACCTCGCGCACCAGCATGGTCTGCCGGTCTAGCGGAAAGGCGCGCACATTTGCTGAGGACATATTCTGCACCATGACACTGACGCAACGAATCAGACGCTGCCCTATGGCGTCATGCCTAGCTGTGAAGTCGGAAACGGAACCTTAACGGCGCGGAGTCCGCGTCGATCCGAGCGAGTCGGGTGGTCAGCCTCCGGATCCAAAAAGGCTTTAGATCCGCAGGCCCCTCGCCTCGCCGCCGCCGCGCTTGGCCGTAATCATCATGTCCCTGGCCAGCAGGCCGCTGACCCGGCAGAACGCCATGAACGCACGGCAGGCGTCCTCGGTCTTGACGACATCCACCGTGGCGCCAAAGCAAGCGTTGAACGCCGCCTCATAGACCTTGCCCTGTCGCTTCTTTGGCCACTCATGCAGGACATCCAGCGCCTGTTCGACGCTGTAAATCTCCTCTACCGGCAGCCCGGGCGCGGGCGCGATGCGCACCGGCACCTCGAATTGCAATCTGTCCATTTCCAAGTCTCCCGAACTGGTGTCGCCACAACGCCGTTCGTCGTCAAAAGTTGCTTGGACCTGATGTCGCGCAAGAATGTGTCGTCACTGGGGTCGCCGCGTCCGCGCGTTTAAAGCGCGCACAGGCGCGCACTTTAACGCTTTGTTTTTAAGCAATTCCCGATGGAAACCGCTGCACTCGTTCCTGGAATTTGTTGCTATTGGTTGCCGGATCGGTCTCGGCCTCATAGACCATGCGCACGGCTATGAAGAGCACATAGGCCAATGGCAGAGCAAAGATGGTGGCAAGAACCAGTGCGGCGGCTCCCGCTATGCCGAGCGTCTCGGCGATCGCCCAATAGACCGTGCCGATGCAGATGAGCACCTGCACCGAAAGAAACAAGGCGGCCGACCAGCCGCAGGCGCCGCCCTCCGTTTAGCAGCAGCAACGCAATCAGGCCCGAGCAGGTCGCCCTGATCGGCGTCATGACTGGTTTTGCGCGCTTGAACGCGATGGGACGGCAAGATCTCATGATATTTCCACCGGCCTAGCCGACCGAGCCCTAAAAGGGGAGGTTCGTGCGGGCGGGACAAGGCATAGGACAGCGTCGCAATGCATGAATATCGCTGGCGCGAGCCCCTCGCCGGCAGTTCTTCCTTGAACCTTGCGGCTTCCAGTGCCAAATCTGGGAGGATTTTCGAACGGGCTGATATGCATCGCCCGCTTACAGACAAAACGGACACTATGGTCACCTATCTCGACGCCGCCACGGCACCCCTCAGAAACACCGGCCAGATCCGCCTCTACGGCGAGGAAGGCTTTGCGGGAATGCGCAAGGCCTGCGATCTCACCGCGCGCTGCCTCGATGAGCTGGTTCCGATGGTCCAGCCGGGCGTCACCACCGAGACCATCGACCGTTTCGTCTTCGAATACGGCATGGACCATGGCGCGCTGCCGGCGACGCTCAACTATCGCGGCTACACCAAATCGTCCTGCACCTCGATCAATCATGTCGTCTGCCACGGCATTCCCGACAACAAGCCGTTGAAGGATGGCGACATCGTCAACATCGATGTCACCTACATACTCGATGGCTGGCACGGCGATTCCTCGCGCATGTATCCGGTCGGCACCATCAAGCGCGCCGCCGAGCGTCTGCTCGAAGTCACCCATGAATGCCTGATGCGCGGCATCGCGGCGGTCCGGCCCGGCGCCCGCACCGGCGCCATCGGCGCTGCCATCCAGACCTATGCCGAAGCCGAGCGCTGCTCGGTGGTGCGCGATTTCTGCGGCCACGGCGTCGGCCAGCTGTTTCATGACGCGCCCAACATCCTGCACTACGGCACGTCAAGCGAAGGCGTCGAGATGCGGCCGGGCATGATCTTCACCATCGAGCCGATGATCAATCTTGGCCGCCCGCATGTGAAAGTGCTGTCGGACGGCTGGACGGCGGTGACGCGCGACCGCTCGCTGTCGGCGCAGTACGAACACACGATCGGCGTTACCGACACGGGCTGCGAGATTTTCACGCTGTCGCCAAACAAGCTCGACCGCCCCGGCCTGCCGGCCTGAGCGGTCGATATTTGTCGCGGCCGGTTGACGGTGCTCCAGGCATAAAAGGCGAAAGCCCCCGATGCTGTCAGCATTTCAGGTGAAGGTGGCTGCATGCATTAAGTGGTGTTAAGTTTTGTTGCGCAATCGTGGCTGCATCTTGCCGCCTCCACTATCTGCGCGACGAACTGTTCCAATCCACGCCAGAAAAGCCCTAATGTCTGCGTCGAAGGGATGTGGGCTGGATATGGCGAACAACGGCAATGACGATGAACGGGGGTTCTTCTCCGAGCGGTGGATTGAACCGCCGGCGAAGCACAAGGCGCAAAAAGACAAATCGGATGAGAAGCCGCACTATCACGGCCATCGCGATCGCTTGCGCGAGCGCTTCGTTGCCGGCGGTCCCGACGCCCTGCCCGACTACGAGCTTCTCGAACTGCTGCTGTTTCGCCTGATCCCGCGTGTCGACACCAAGCCGATCGCCAAGGCCCTTTTGGCGCGTTTCGGCACATTCGGCGAAGTGCTCGGCGCGCCGGTGGCGCTGCTGCAGGAGGTCAAGGGCATTGGCCCCGCCGTGGCCGTCGACCTGAAGGTGATTGCCGCAGCCGCGCAACGCATGGCGCGCACGGAAGTCCGCGACCGCGAGGTGCTGTCCAACTGGACGCAGCTTCTTGCCTATTGCCGCTCGGCCATGGCGTTCGAGAACCGCGAACAGTTCCGCATCCTCTTCCTCGACAAGAAGAACGTTCTGATCGCCGACGAGGTGCAGCAGGTCGGCACCGTCGACCACACGCCGGTCTATCCGCGCGAAGTGATCAAGCGCGCGCTGGAACTGTCGGCCAGCGCCGTCATCCTGGTGCACAACCATCCCACTCGCCTCTTTTTGATCACGCACAATCACGCTATAGCACATTGATACATATCGCTTTTTCGACTTGTCGCACAGTCGGATATCGTGGCATATTGGGGTCGGTTTTAGGGGGATCGAAGGCCCGTTTGGACCCAACCACAGACCCCTACTACCCGTCAGCCGATCCCACTCGAAAGCCTACGGGAGACCCCAGTGCCAAGCCTTACCGATGGAGAGATTCGCCGCGCTTTGAAGCAGGTCGAGGAGACCGGAAAGCAGCAGAACCTTGTCGATGGTGAGGGTCACGGAACAGGCCGCCTCGTTCTCGTGATAAAGCCAATGCCGACCCGAGTAACGGCGGACTGGATGGCCCAGCAATGGCGAGACCAAAAGCGTCTCAAAAAAAAGTTCGGCTCGTATCCGTCAATGGGCCTCAGCCAGGCTCGCGAGATTTTCAGACGCGATTTCGCCGACATGATCCAGAAGGGACGCAGCATCAAGATTGCAGGCGACATGCGACCCGGCACGGTCGCCGATCTGTTTGAGGCTTACGTCGCGTCGCTCAAAGCAGATGGAAAACCGTCCTGGAAGGAAGCCGAAAAGGGGTTGAACAAGATCGCCGATTCGCTCGGTCGCAACCGCCCTGCCCGTGACATCGAGCCCGATGAGATCAGGGACATCATTCGACCGATTTATCAGCGAGGCAAACGGTCTATGGCCGATCATGTTCGCAGCTATATTCGATCGGCCTACAGTTGGGGGCTGAAATCCGAGCACGACTACCGCTCGACCTCTGTCCGTCGCTTTCGTCTCATCTACAATCCGGCTGCTGGTATTCCGACAGAACCAAAAAACGTTGGAACGCGTTGGTTGGACGAAGAGGAATTTGTCCGTCTCTATCGCTGGCTCGAATATCCCGATGCGCCGGTACATCCCCCTTACACGCGTGCAGTAAGAATTCTTATGCTGACCGGCCAACGCGTCGAGGAGATTGCTCGGCTACACGTCGATCAATGGGATGCCGCTGAGTGCATCATCGACTGGTCCAAGACCAAGAATGGAAAGCCTCACGCCATCCCCGTGCCCAACATCGCGGCCGAGCTTATCGGGTCGATCAAGCCGAATGAATTTGGTTGGTTTTTCCCATCAGCAACCGACCCGTCCAAGCCTGTCAGTCATGGAACGCTCTATTCATTCATGTGGCGACAGCGCGATCGCGAGGTCATTCCCGTCGTTACAAACCGCGATCTCCGGCGAACCTGGAAGACGCTTGCCGGCAAGGCAGGTCTCTCGAAAGAGATCCGAGACCGATTGCAGAACCACACTCTGCAGGACGTCAGTTCCAAGAGCTACGATCGCTGGAATTACATGCCGGAAAAGCGTGCTGCCATAGCCCGGTGGGACAAGTTTGTCCGCGAGCTCGTGACGAAGAAGAAGCGTAAAGTCGCCCTTAAGGAAGCTGCATGAGCTAGCGACTGCTTTTTTGGCGTTTGAGACGGGACAGGGCCGACTTGATTTCTAAAATTCAGCCGGTTTTTCAGCCGGATTTGGAAGAACGGATGTTTCCGCGAACGATTTCGCAGTTTGGCGTATATGTTCCGCAGCCTGTTCCGCCTCGACAGAGTCTACGAGTTGGGCTGCTTGCTGTAGATGCCTCGTTATATCAGCGCGAGTGGTGAAGCGGTCCAACTCGCACGGCTGCAAATCGCCCGCGATAGCTTTCAGATCGCGCAATACGGAAGCGATGTGTGGCCAAGGGAAATCGGTTGGATCGCCGATGTCACGGTCCGCTCCGACGATCACCTCCAACTTGGCCAAGATGCCAGCTAACGACAGAGCTGGAACCTCTGGAAGCGCATCTTGAAGTTTGAGCGCTTCGGTCATGGCTAAGACTTCGGCCTCCCGAGCAACAGCGTACTGAACGCCGTCCGGTGCGATCACTGGCATGGGCTGCTTTTTCATTTCGCCTCTGGTCAATGCCTGAATTCCGGTATTGCAGATAATTCTGGTCTCCAACCGCTGCTGGACCCTGCAAAGCACCAGAGACGTATGTTGGGCACGATGCCATGCGGCCCACAGGGCGAGTGCTGGGTCATGTTTTATTGCCGCTGATGGCGCCATCTTGGATTCCTCCAATTCGACATGGCTGGGTCGTATCTGAATTTAAGATAACTGGAAATCAGATATAATTGAAGCCCTCATCTGGAACTGGATGAGGCCGGTGGTGAAAACGCTCGGAACGCTGCGCCACAAGTCATTGATCACGATGCTGATTGAAAAGCGTGAGGCTAGCGGGCTGACACAGACCGAGCTCGCCGAAAAGCTGGGCGAATATCAGTCGTTTGTCGCTCGACTCGAAAGCGGCCAACGCCGCGTCGACGTAGTCGAATTCATCGATTTGGCGAAAATCCTGGGGTTCGACCCTTCTTCAGCCATCAAGAGATTGGCGGCAGAACCAAACTGAATCTAGCTGAGACCGTCCGAACCGCTCGCGAGCGCGCCACACAACAGCGCCGTAGCGAGCGAGCGGCGGCTTTGCGCCTAATTTCAGACATTTACGGAACTCGGGCGAGTGCCTCGAAGACGTTCACGCCACCGGTCGGTGTGAAAATCGCTGATGTTGGCGCGGTGCGGGACACTTTACTGCTCGCCGCTTACCGACGGCATGATTGTCCACATGGCCGGCGAAGCCGGGCGGCACCCATTGCCCGTCGCGGCTCCCGGCTTCCCTTGTCGTTTGGTCGTTGCGGCTCTGCCCTCCGAGATACTCGACAAATCTTGCCCCGATCATCCAGGGCGCCGACTTTTGGCATCGGCCAGACCCGGTAACCCGCTGCCACGCAGACCTGCGCAGATAGGCCGAGTTATCTCAGGCAGCGACAGCCTTATCGTCCTCAAACGCATAGAAGTGAGGATCCGCAACGGCGTCGCCGGCGAAATTGCGACTGATCTCCACGGTAATCAAACTGTCGCCAGCAAAGGCTGGGCTTAATTCAAGCGTCAGATATTCGAACAGCGCACGCTCGTGCACCGCGATCACCACTTGCTTGCCGAGACCCTTCGAAAACGTTCGCAACAGAGCGGCAAACTGAGCGATGTGAACATCATCCATCGACTGCACGGGGTCGTCGAGCACCAACCATGGCAGTTGCGACGGTACCGACAGGTTAAGCGCAAGGAACAGGGTCAGAGCCGCGGTGTTCAAATTACCCTGGCTGAGCATGGCGCCGGGAGGACCGGAGGACTGCCCTGACCTATGAAACGTCTCCAGCACAGCCTCCACCTTGCCATCCCCCTGATCGGGAAGCCGGAATTGCGGAACGAACTGCTCGTTGGGAGCAAGCCGGACGAACAGGTCGCGCCAGACCTTGTTGAGCGACCCGCTGAAAACGTCGCGGACGATCCCCGAACGGACATGGGTTGCCGCGGTCGCGATGGTCTTCGCCCGCTCTCGCACCTCGCCAATCGACGAAAAGGCCCCCTTCACCGTCGCAACGCGCCTTTCCAGCTCGATTGCCCGCGCCACGCGGTCCGACAGCAACTGTGCCTCGCGGGCATACTGGTCGAGTTCGGTCTCGACCGAGACGCGCGACGAAAGTGTCGCCTGGACGGCTCTGAGACGGCCCGAAAGCGCTCCGGTAGCTGCCTCGAGGGCCTCTCGCAGGCTCGAAAAGTTCGTCGTCGGCTGGCCGGTTGCCCGTTCCACCGCATCATTGATTTCGGGAAGCAGGGACGCCGACTGCAGCCCTGCCCGTCTCGTGGCGGCGAGGCTCCGGCGAGCACCGTCGAGGCGCACGAAGAGGCTCTGCCCGTCAGCGGCATCCTCCTGCAACGGTTCAAGCCTCGACCTGATCGACGCGATCGCGGACTGGCGCCGGCGCAGATCGACGAGCGCCTCGGGCTGCAGCACTAGCCGCTCGGCTGTTGCTTCATCCCGCCGCGCCGTCGTCAACCGCTCGCTCTCCGATGCTCGCTCCGTCGAGAGCGCCTGCAGGCGCCCTGCCTCCGACGTGAGGTTCGCTATCGTGGCCGCAATGTGTGCGGTCAGGGAGCCATTATCGAGCTCCGCGTAGTCGCGGTTGCAGACCGGGCACATGTCCGCTTCGACATGCGGTGCGATGCCCGCAAGGGCAGCGGCGAGGGTCCGGGCATCCTTAGCGCCCGCTTCGAGCGCCTGGTTGATCTCACCAATCCGCGTCGTCGCCCTCTGGATTGTCGTTCTCGCCGCCGTCAGCTGCTGGCTCGCCGTGCCGTGCTGGTCCAGCAACCGCTGCCAGCGATCGACCTCGACGACGCACCATCTCAGAGCATCGCTGACCTGATCCTCGACGCTGGCGCCATCGACTGGCGAAAGCTCGGAATGAAACTCTCTGAGGACGCCCAGCGCCTGGGTGATCTGCGCTCCAGGGCCGTTCAGCCACGTCTCGTACTCGGACCCGATGGTGGCAGCATCCCGCTCCAGCGCCGCGATTTCGGCGTCGGGACTTCCTGCCGAGGTCTGCTCGAGACGGCTCAACAACGAACTCACCTCCGAGCCCTGCTGGGTGACGCTGGCGAGTTCGGCCTGGTCCCTGTCCCGGTCTCCAACCCGGGCCTGCAGTGCGGCGACATCGAAACCGGCACCGACCGGCACTGCGGTGGGGTCCAGAACGGCCAGCAGTTCGTTGAGACGGGAGATGCGCTGGGTTGTCGCCTGCCGGGCGGTCTCGACGCTCGACCGTTCACGGTCGAGTTGCTGGTCGAGCAGATCACGAGCCTCTTCGAGCTGCTTGTAGACCGGAGCAAGCTTCCGTATCCGGGTGACGTTGAACGCATGGTCGAGGCCGTCCACCAAGGCGTCGAGCGCATCAAGGCGCAGCAATTCCTTCACGAACTCCGTCAGCCGCGAGTTCGTGGTCTTCTTTTGGTCGTAGATGTCCAGCAGGCGACCTAGCACTGCCTGCGGCAGGTAGCACCGCTCAGCAAAGAAACCGGCGTCGGCCGCATTGAGCGCCGGCGTCGCGTCGAACGAACCCGGAGCGAACGTGACCTGGCCAGCCCCGGTCGAACGACCATTCATCCCTTCGACGGCGAGCTGGATCGAACCACCCGCCGTGTCGATATGGGTGAGGAAGTCGTGGTACTTCGACTGGTCTTCGAGATGGGCGATGGAGCCGGTAAGACCAAGTTCGATGGCCGACATCACGCTGGTCTTGCCCATGCCGTTGGTGCCGTGAACCAGCACCACCTGCGCATCGAGCGGAATGACCACCGATCCGCGCATGGAACGGAAATTCTGGACCGAGAGCGACTTTAAACGCGGTTTCATGACTGCGCCGCTCCGTCCTCGAGCACCTTGTCGGCAAGCGTCGAGATCTCGAGGGCGAGCGCCGCCTCCACCGCCTCCTTGCCCTTTTCGGCCAGCTGCACGAACCGGACGACAGCCGGCTCGTCATCGGTGTGTTCAAGCTCCTTTTCGAGGTTGGCCTTCCAGTCGGCAAGGTGCTCGACCGGCGGCGGGCTCTTCAGCGGCAGCAGCACGGCCAGCCAGTCCCGCACCATTTCTTCCGCCATCGGCCCGGTCGGTGCGCCGACCGGCAGCACGCGGCAGACGCGACTGATCGAGTTCAGCAGGTCGTTGTCCGCCTGACCCGAGGTCAGAACGGCGGTTACCGATCGCTTCGAGCCCAGCACATCGAGCGCACGGGTAAAGGCGAGGACCGACCGCGTAACCTGTGTGTCTTCGGACGCGCCGGTGAGTTCGATCACGATCACAAGGTCGTTGGCCTTTTCGCCGGCCACCAGCACATGGGTGAAATCAAAAGCCTGCGAACCGATCCTGATCGATTTGCCGAGCGGCCGGTAGCCACCCTCCTTCGTCAGGATTTCAAAGACCGTTTCCGCTGTCGTCATAGCCCGACCTCAGAGTTGAACCTGCCCTGGACCTCGTCAAACGATGCCGAACCCTCGAGCAGGTCGCTGACGCTAATATAGCGCGGCGGCGCCTTGCCTGTCCGCCAGGACTTGGAAGGGCTTCGCTGCTGCCGGGGCGTGACCTTGCGCGAGCAGATGACGACGACGTCGTCGTCCACCTCGTCGAAAGCCCCCGACGCGACGAGCTGGTTGATGTTGTCGTCATTGGCGGCGAGAAACACGCGGGCCTGGGCCGCCGGAGCGACAAGTCGCAGCGCTCCGCTCGTCGGCTGCTCCGGATCGTCGACCGCAACCGACCACTGGTTGGCGACAAGGCCCTGGCCGATCAGCCCCAGCGCGGCAGCGGCTTCCGGCCTGCCGGAGAACCCTACCGCTGGGTCCTGCTGCATCAGATGCGCCGGCTGCGCACTCAGCGGCATGTAGGGGCGGCGGCCGGCGCTACCCGGCCCCCCGAGAAACTGCTCGGTGACCCGGCCCATCAACGCGGCAATGGTCCGGGCGCACACGTACCGGTTGGCGTTCCCGGCCTGCGCCGCGGCAAGTTCGAGCGCTTTCAGACCCTCGACGAGGTTCTGCTTGCCCGCAGCACCTACGGCTGGCGACGTCAGCAGGCCAGCGAGGGCGGCAAGCTTGCCGAACATCGTTCTCAGCAGCAGCGCCAGCAACAGTGGTTTTCCGAAGGCAGGCAAGGTGGCATCCGTTCGGATCTGGTCTCGGTTGGCCTCATAGTCGCCCTGGTACGCACCCTCGAGGATAGATTTCTGTCCCTCGGAGAGCTCCTGGGCCGCAAACACTATCGGCGCCGGGACGGAATTCCAGATCCAACCATTCGCGCCGAACAGCTGCTGGATGTTGGTGTCCTGCCCGGAGAGGCCGATCATCAGCGTTCTTGAACGAGCAATCAGTGCCCTGAGCTGCTCCCGCATCTGTGTGAAGCGCTGGTTCTGCGCCCAATGCGTGATGGCTGCTTCCCTCGCTACGAGCAGCGGCCGGTACTCTGCTTCGTTCGCTATTGCCCGGTTCGCGCAGCCATGGAACTTGTACAACGTCCCGATTCCCAGCGGTCCGTGCAGGTCGCCCCCGGTGACGGCGACGCGGAATGTCTCGTTCGGCCGACCGAGTTCAACCATTGCCGCTTCCAGCAGCCCGTCCCAATTGGCCGTGGCAAGATCTGACACCACGCCTTCGAGAACCAGCATGGCGATCGCCAGGTGCTCGGCGTCGGCCTTCTGCGCGGCAAATGTCGTAGCGAACTCGAGGACGTCCCACAGCAGGTAGTCGAAGGGCCGGCCCTGAACCTCGGTGCCCAGCACCTTCGAGTACTTGTTCCAGAGCCGGTCAATGAGTGCATCGTGGATCGGCCATGACCCAACTGGCTGCGCGAGATCGACCTGCGCTCTCTCGGCAGCAGACAGGTCGGCAAGACCGAGGATACTGTCGAACGCGCGATGGTGCTCGCAGTCGGCGCCGGTGATGCGGAGACGCAGGTTCTCGAGCAGCTTGGACAGGACACCGTCCAGCCCGACTACGCGGTCCCGCGAAATGCCAGATCCCAACCAGAGGGCGTACTGCCCGGCCTGGAAGCCCGCGGAAAAGCTCTTCTGCGGACCGTCGAGCAAGTCGAGCGTCTCCGCGATCTTAATAGTTGACGCTGTCGGCAAGGTGCCCCCTCCACACTACACCTAGCGTGACCGAGTGACTGTTTCCACCAATATTTTGAAGAATATTCGGGTCGCGAACAACGCTTGGCGGTTCGTCAATGCAACGAGTACAGCGCCAGCTAATGGGCTTGGTACTCTTCACAGTGGAAAAGGACGATTGGAGGTCGATTTCTGTCTGTGTCGCGGGTTGGATATTGCATTGAAACTCTCCGAAAAAGCCCGAATTAGGCAGTTCCGGCCTCGGGCTCATCGGCGATATGTCCGCTTCTCGTTTGAAGTCCCCCAAATGCGGATAGTCCGATTACGGCCCCGGTGCAGACGTCTGAAGGACAAAGGGGCGAACCCGGTATTGCCTAGCGAATGCGCTTCGCACCTTGTAGATTCTCACACCAGATCAATAACTTATTATAAAATCGCACATTGCCGCAAAAGCCCGCAATGTGCGAGAAATGGCGAAAACGCCAACAAAAACAGCCAACCGACCGCCGCACAATGTGCGCCCTTTTATCTTGCCATCTTCCGGTTGTTCTGCCCACATTCCGCCTCCATCCACGCCACGGTGCGCTGGAGCTTGCGGTTGCGCGAAAACGCCCATGCGCGCTCATGGCTGGATCCCTTCGCCCGCTCGCGCCACGAAGAGGCCTTCGGACAGCGGCACGATGGCGGAGACATCGCGCACGCTGGGCGCGGAGCTCACGTCATTTTCTGGGCGCTCGGTCGGCACGAGAGCGACAGCTTGTATGCGATCCGACTGACCCACGAAGAGCGAGCCGTGCTTCCAGGGAATGGCCTCGACAGACGCGACTGCGAAAGGGCGCATACCCTCGCTTTCACCGATCAGTGGGGCAAGTGCTGCGACATAGGCGCGGGTCTCGGCCGGTAACGGACGCCCGGCGAGGTAGGCTTGGTAGCGTGCAGGTCCCGCGTTGTAGGCGGCCAGAAACCCCGGCGAGCCGAAGCGATCGTGCAGTTCGCGCAGATACGCCGTTCCGGCCAGGATGTTGTCACGGGGATCGAATGGATCGTGGCCGAGCGACCAGCGGGCACGCAGATCATCCCATGTGCCGGGCATGATCTGCATCAAGCCGCGGGCGCCGGCGCTGGAGACGGCGCGCACGTCGCCCGCACTCTCCTTGCGCATGACGGCGCGTATCAACGCAGTCGGAACGCCGAAGCGATGCGAGGCTTCGATGATGTGCGCGCCAAAAGGATCGCGCTGCGACGATCGTGTGAGAGGTGTTTCCTGCGCCAAGGTCGGCGCCGGCATGACGGTCGCAACGGACAGGCCGCAAAGGAGGAGCAGAGCCATGCGCCGGGCAGCACGAGGCGGCCCAGGCGCACCGCGATGGCTCGTCGACGGACGGCGAGCGCGCATCGTTCAATCCTTCTCGCTGCGGTCGCGCGGACGCGCCCAGTGCAGCGACCAGGACGTCTTGTCGTCGCCATTGCGAAAGAGGTTCGCGCGTATCGGCTGCGCGAGGGTCGGGTCGTCGAGCTGGATCGAGACATAGTCTCCGGCCTTTTCGCTGGAGCGTTTCCAACCAGCGCCGATCTCGGGGCCATCCTCGTTGCCTGCGTGAACGCGGTAGTCAGGCGCATTCTCCGTTTCGCTCGCCTCTGCCGCCACGATGGCGATATCGAGGTTGAGGCTGAGCGTATGGATACGCCCGGTATAGCCTGTCTTCTGGCGGCTGAACTCTCCGATCTGCTGCATGTCAGGCTCCTGTTTTGGAGTGGTGCGGTGATGATGGCTAGCGGCACGACACGCGCCGCCGGTCGCGCGCTCACCGCGTTGGCGCGCGCCATTCGAAGCGGCCGTTGCCGCCCTCGTCCGTCCACAGCGGGACGGCGCGGCCGATGATCTGGCTGGTGGCGAGGAGGCCGAAGTAACGTCCGTCGAGACTGTCGCGGACCTGCCAGTTCATCAGGAAGACTTCCCCGGTCGAGATGCGGCGGCAGCCCTGCCAGACCGGCAGGTCACGGCCGGCCCGATCACGCTCGAGCGCCGCGCCCGCCTCGATACCATCGACAGTGATGGTGAGGTTCGATCGACAGACAATTTGGCCGGAAGCGGCAAGGATGCGCTTCAAGAGTGGCACGCCCCTTGGCAGATAGCCGCGATCAGCGAGGAACGCGGCGAGTGGCTCGGGCGCGTCGACCGCGACAAGATCGGTGACCTCGAAGGATCCGTCGAAGTCGATCGTGTAGAAGCCGATCGGTGCGCTGGCTGACGCGTTCCAGATGAGCTTCGTGGGCATCGAAGTGAGGCCGGGATAGCCGACGCCCATGGTTGCGAGAACGCTAGCGAGGATGATCGCGGCGCGCGTCACGGCTCGGTCCTCTTGCGCAGCAGGAAGGCCCGATGTTGGTCGAGTGTGTAGCTTCGCGGCGCGTGGCCGGCGGTTATCCGGTTGTGGATGTGCCGCCAATGATCGGGCGACACCAACTGAGGCTCGATGTCGAGGCGCTCGATGGCGTCGATCGCTTGCAGTACGCGTTCGACCTTGGGCCAGTTCTCGACCTTCAGAAGGATATCGCCGCCGGGGCGCACGAAGGGTAGTGTCTGATAGGCATCGCCACGTGCGACCGCACGCACGATATCGATGCGTGAGATGATCGTTCCGAAGTCGTTCGCGGCCCAGCGAACGAACGCGAAGACCGCGCCGGGGCGATAGGACAGAATGCGCCGGCGACGATCAACGATCTGTTCCTGGGCGTGGGTGCCGAACCGTATCCAGTTCTCTTGCCTCTTCTCAACCCAGGTCAGTTCGACATGGACGAGTTCGTCGCGAGCGTGGTGCGTGGCGGCGCTCATCGGGTGGCTCCCGTGCGCGGATCAAGAGGCGGATTCGGGACTTCGGAGACGCTGGTTGCCGTGCTGCTGCCGTCAGAGACCGATGGCGCATTCGAGGTCTTGTCGGCGTCTATGCTGAGTGCATCGCCGGTTCGCCGGATGAGCCTTTGCACATCACGAGCGCGCTCTTCAAAGTTAGACTCTGGGTTAGACTCTAAGTTAAGGGCGCGATTTCGGCTTTGCTTTCCAAGGGTTAGGCCCCGTTTGGGTTCCTGATAGCACGAGCCTGCGGTTCCCGATGGCACGATAGGTCCGGTTCCCGATAGCACGAGGCTGTCCACAGGCCTTCCACCGGAGGCGATCCGCTCGAAGGCGAGCAGCGTCCGGCCGCCCATCTCCACTTCGAGGAAGAGCGTGTAGCCGGGCAGCGGCTGGCGGCGGATGATGTCGCGCAGCTCGAAGGCAAAGCGCTTGTGGGGCGACAGGCTGCCGGATTTCTGGTGAAGGTGACGGAAGTCGAAGCGCCAGCCGTCGCGCTGGCGTCCGCCATGCTTGCGCACCAGCCGATAGAGCCAGCGCTCCAGCCCGCCAGTCAGGTCGAAATAGGCGCGATCGATCGTCAGCACGAGCGCGTCATCGAGGACTGCCTGGTAGAACCAGTCGGGGACGATCAACTCGATCCCCGCGGGTTTACCATGGCGATCGATGCGCTCCTGCCACTCGTTGATCCATGAGAACCGGTGACGCCTGCCCTCGGCAGGCTGACGGATGGTCGTCGAGACGGTAGTCGACTGCAGCCGGTCAAGCGCCGCCTTCAGGCGTTGATAGTCGCGCAGGCTCTTGCCGCGGCCGACGAAGGTGAGGATCTCATAGGGCGTGGCGGCCATCAGGCGCGAGGTACGAAGCCCGGTGTCGCGCGCCTCGACGATCTGGCTCGCGGCCCAGATCAGGATGTCGGCGTCCCAGATGGTCGCCATCCCATGATCGGGTACGGCTTCGACCCGGATCGTGACGTTGGGCGCGGCAAAATCGATCGGGGTGACGCGATGGGTCTTGGAAAGGGAGAAGAACGGATAGGCCATGAGATCCTGCGCGTCTCGTGGAGCGAAGTCGCCAGGCAGCGCCCGGAACAGGTCGAGTTGCCCGCGCTCCGAAAGGGATTGGTTTCGCGAAACCATTTGAAATCCGCGCGCGGTCAGCGTGCGTATCGTCCGCCGTGCGCCGGCGGCGTCGACGTGTGACGCTTGGCCGGCAGGACCGATCCACGCGGGTCGGATGTAGAGGTGACAGCGCCGCGTTCGGCCCAAGCCTGAAGGTCGTCGACGGCATAAACGACACGGCCGCCGAGCTTGCGGTAGGAAGGACCAGTGCCATAGGTACGGTGCTTTTCGAGCGTGCGGGCGGACAGGCTGAGGAAATCCGCGGCTTCCTTGGTGCGCAGGAAGCGCGGCGGCAAAACGGCGATATCGGGTCGCATGGGTCGGACCTCCGTGGGGTTTTTGGCAGCCGCTGGCGTTCAGCGGTGGACGGCGACCACGGTGGCGGAGAATGAGCTTCGCAAGGGATGGGGAAGTTGAGGGAGGCTAAAATCCCACCCCCCTGTCCAGGGCCAGACCCGCTATGGTCGACGGCGATGACGCAGGATCTGAAAATAGCCGCCGCCGATCATTGCGGTGGCGCCTTCGACGAGGCCGATCACCGCATCGCGCAACGCCGAGGTCTTCCAAGGATCGGCGGCGATGCGCTTGCGTCCGTAGAACGCAACCGCAATGTCGCGGTAGCTCGCGCCGTTCGCACGGCCGTCAGCGGCCTGCATCATCAGACGAAACCGGCGACGCTGCTGTGGGGTCATACGCGTGTCCGAACCCGTTGGGCGCCCCTGCAAGGAACGCCAGAAACGGGTGAGTGCTTCGATCCGTCCCAACGTTTCTGCATCCAAGGGGATCAGCGCCGCCACGTGGCCGTGCGGATCACTGCCCGGCAGAAGGAGAAGTTGGGTCGCGACGCCTGCACTGTGGACGATGTGACGTCCTTCCGGGCTGTCGTGGACCGCCCCAAGACCGGTCAAAGGCGCCGATCGCAACGACGACAGGAATTCCGGCGCCGGCACGAGAGAAACCACAGCTGGATCGACGTCAGGCGACCACAGAACGTCTTGCGCCAAGGCGGACAAATCCGGCCTGGCCGGGAAATCGCAACCCCCACAGCCGCTGTGTCTCAAGGTGGAAGGGTGCTTTTTCGGTTCTTGTCGTCAGGAGCGCTTGGTAGTGCCGTTGATAGGGTTCGTGACGCCGCAGACACTCCCAGGCGAGCCCTTCGATGGGTAATGTATCGAAATAATCATAGCTGGCATTGTCTCGCCAATGCGACGTATCCGGCCTCATCCAAGAGCTCCTCACGCAAGAAACGCGTAGACCCCGCCTCAAAACAATTCCGGGTTGTAGCGATTGGTGGAAGACCCTCGCCGGGCATCGGGTGATGCCGTTTCGGCATCACCCGGGAACGACGGGAGCGGTGGTGCTAGCTGCCGGGTTGACGCAAGAGATGGCGGTAGCCAGCACGCGCCATCCAGCGGGCTCGCGCCAGATGGCTGTCATGGATGCGCCGGGCGCGTTGTGGCTCCTTCGTCAGATCAATGCCGAAGAGAATTTCGACCACCTCGCGCCAGTCCGCGCCGTCGTCGGCGGCGTCAAGCAGGCGCACATAGAGCTTGACGTGCTCCCGATCGTATTCGGTGAGTTCGTCACCCGTCGGCGCGGTTTCGTCAAACGGCTCGATCATCGCTTACCTCGTCTTCACAGAGTGAAAGCCTGCATTTTATAGAAACAACAGCGCCGACGGAGGATGGTTGATAAGCATCAGGCGATGCGGTTTCGGCATCGCTCTCGGCTTGAGGTGAACCGAACCGGACGTCAGCGCAAGAAGGCCCCGGCCTTCCGGCCGGGGCCTGCGCGGGTCCTTAGTCACCCCGCCGCGGGTTCGGGCGGGACCAGATGAGCGAGAAACCCTCACCTTCCTCGTCGTCGAAGAGGTTGGCGTAGATCGGGGCGTTGAAGCTCGGATCGTCGAGCTTGAGACCCAGATAGTTGCGGCCTTCGTTGGAGGTCTTCGACCAGGCGGCGCCGATCTCGGCGCGACCGACCAGCACCCGGTGGCTGGGAGCGTTCTCGCCAGTGGCGCGTGTGTCTGGGACGATGCGCACGTTCTTGGCCAGGACGCTGAGAGTGACGATTTCACCGTTGAACTCGTTCGAGGCGGACTTCTTGAAGGTGCCGATGGTAGCCATTGTAAGTCTCCATTTTCTGTTCCCGAGCCCGCACCATGCGGCCTCGATGGCGATCACTTGGCCGGAGGCGACCGCCGACGCATCGCTTGCGACCGGAGCAACGCGGAGGACGGCGCAGGAACGACTTTCTTGTCTCGCGAGGAATGGCGGCGCTCGGGGTCCCCATGCGTTTGCGGCATGGGGTGGGAGCCGGCAGGGGAAGAAAGTAGAGACGCGCCGTTGCGGCCTAGGCGGTCGAGGCTTCAGCCGTCCTTCGGCCAGATCAGCCCATTGAAGAGGCCGTTTGGAGCGCTCTTGGGACAGATTGGCAACGGAGACGTTGGCGTCCAACGCGCCTCCAGCAGATCGCTACGAGTTCACTGGCGTCGTCCACGCATTCCAGGCGCCGGGAACCCCACGCACCTCCAACGCCGCAGCCACCGGCCGCGCTGCCGTCCTGCCACCGACTTGTCGGCCTGCCTTGCGGCGTCGACCGAAGAAAGTCCAAGTCCACAAACGAGGCCGCGCCGGCGTGGAGCGTGGCCGTTGCTCGATCCTTGGCATGCATCCCGAGTGCTCCAACCACCGATGACAAGGAGGCCAAGCCTTCATAGCTCTGGTCCATCCGCCTCGCTCGCGCGGGTTTAAGCTCGAACCATGCCCCTACCGGATTGGTCGCAGGCGGCCATGCCCGCGACCCGGAGAAACGCCGTGACGCCGACGGCGATCGCGCCAATGGCGGAAAAGACGATCTGCCAGGTTTCCGAAGGCATCATGTGCTTCGCGATGCCATGAGTGGCATGGTAGCCGGCAACGATCGCGGGAGCGACGAAGACCATCGCGATCGCCAGCTTGGCCCACATAGGCCTGGTAACGCCGAGGAGGATTTGGCCGACGCCGAGCGTCAACCCGGCTGCGAGGATGCCGACAAGGATCGCGCCAAGCCAGCCGGCACCCGTGTTGAATGCCCATGTACTTGCGTTGACGCCGACGAACAAAGGGAGGGCGACGATAGCAAGCGTGAAGAGCAACCAGCACAAGATGCCGATGGCCGCGATGCAAAGGAGAATGCCGAGGATGATCATGGTGGTGTCTCCGAGAGAATAGCTCTGGCGATTGCGCCTTCCACCACCACCTGGCGCAGTGCACAGCATAGCAAAGGAAAAGCGCGGGTGAAACCCGCCGACGTTCTTGCATCGGCAGGCGCGATGTCCGCCCCGTCATGGGGCGAACGGGTCGATTTCGCCGATGATGGCGGTGTCGTCGCCGTCATACTCGTTCGCCGGCACGACGGAGAGAGTGCCGTCGCCAGCACGAAAGATGACGATGGCGACCATGAGGGTTGCGGCGAGGCTGAAGGCGAAGGCATGGGCGTCGGTGAGGGACATCGATCCGGCTCCTGTTTGAAGCGGAGGACCCTCCCCCGCTGACAGGCGCCCGATGTGTTCAGCCGATGGCCGCAATCACCGCGAAGGCGAAGCCGGAGCGGCGGCACGCTTCGCGTAGTCCGACCCCTTGCGGGTTGATGGCGTCAGGCCGTCGGCTGAACCAAGGATCAGCGCAATGGATCGCGGGGTGCGGTCATCTTCAAGTCAGGAGCATCGGGCGTTGTTGACACCACGCTCCAGGAGCGTCTGAGCAAGCTGGGCGTCGAGCGAGAACCCGAACGGCCATGATCGCGATGGATGCCGTTGTAAGCCGCCACGCTGAAAATGAGGATGAAGCTGGACGATGACGCTGTGCAGTCGCGGTGGCAGACCTAATCCAGCTCTCTCGGCGTAAAGAGCCGCCTTGTCGAGATCGTGCCCGATATGGCGGCGGTTCCAGCGATCATCGGTCGCGACCCCGAGAAGATGCGACTTCAGGAGCAATTCAATGGCGATGGCGATGGCGTGAAGGGCCGCATTGTGCCTGCCTAGAACCGCCGCCCAGTCAGCGCCATCGAGGTGGGCGGCGGCATTGCGCAAGAAGGTGTCGGCAAGCGCGATGTCCGGTGCTTCGGGAAAGGACACGAGCGACATGGCTTGAAGGATGCCGTACCTCCCAGTCATTTATAGGGGCGCTTGGGTTCCGACGGCGCTTACGCGCCGCCGTTGCCGAGCCGATAGACCGGAATGCCGAGCTTGCGGGCCTTGTCCGCGAGATTCTCCTGAATGCCGGTGCCCGGAAAGATGATGACGCCGATCGGCATGACCGCCAACATCTGGTCGTTGCGCTTGAAGGGAGCGGCCTTGGCATGTTTGCTCCAGTCGGGCTTGAAGGCGACCTGCGGCACCTTGCGATGATCGGCCCAGCGGGCGGCGATCTTTTCGGCGCCTTTCTGTGATCCGCCGTGCATCAGCACCATGTCGGGGTGCTTGGCGCGGATTTGGTCGAGCTTTGCCCAGATCAGCTCGTGATCGGCGGTATCGCCGCCGGAGAAGGCGATCTTGGGGCCGGCGGGTAACATGACCTCGGTTTCCGCGCGCCGCTTGGCCGCGAGGAAGTCGCGGCTATCGATCATTGCGGCGGTGAGATGGTGGTGGTTGACCATCGACCCCGTGCGCGGTCGCCAGGTCGAACCGGTGTACTGATCGTAGTGGTCGGCGGCCTGGTCACGCATGAGCTCGAAGGCGTCGCGCCGTTCGATCATGGTCTGGCCTTGGGCGGTGAGTGTCTCGAGTTCGACCGCCTTGATCTCGCTGCCGTCCTGTTCGCGCTGCAGTCCCCGCTGGGCCTGCTCGTTGTCGTCCAGTTGCCGCTCGATCCGTTGTACAGCTCGGTGGAAGACATTGGTGACGGACCAGAGCAGGTCATCGAGGTCGGGTTCGAGGCGCGTGTCGGCCAGGGTGGCGATGAGGGCGTCAAAGATGTCGGCCACGGCTCCGGCCACGTGGTCGCCACCGGGGAGCGGTCGCGGATCGGGCTCGCCGGCAAATGGGCGCCAGCCATAGAGCTGGAGTTCGGTGAGGATGTGATCGGTCGGAGAAGCGGCGTGGTGCGGTTCGGTGTCGTCGTGCTCGCTCATGGGGATGCTCCCGTCGGTTTGACCGCGACCCTCGCGGCCTTCATGGCGACGAGAGCGCACGGGCGGGACGGTCCGACACCCGCAGCGAAGCGGAGGGCCGCAGCGCAGTGGAGGATGGCGGCGGCCGGCTATTTTGCCTCGCGATGGAAAGGCGTCGCGCCCAATCGCTGACATTCGCGAGCAATCACGCGCCGCCGGAAAATAGTCGGCCGTCGCCATTGCCTGGCCGGCCAGTTCGTGGGCCCGATCGCCCTCTTGAAGGCCGGGCCGCGGTTCCCTGCCGGCGGGCCACGCATCCATGCGGCGCACCGGCACCATGCGCCGCGCACTTCCCCCTCATGGCTCATGCTGCCTGTGTCAGTTAGCGGATGCGATCTTTGCGCATGAGCTGGTCCGCAATCGAGGCCCGGAAGGCGGCAAGTCCGAAATGGCGGAGGTCTTCGTTGAGTCCTCCGTCTCCGGCGACAGCACGATTGCCTCGATTCCGGCGTCCGTAGCGCGCTCGATCAGACTGTCTAGGGCACCGTCGCCGGGCGGATCGTCGTCGCGGATGACATAGAGCCGCCGCAGCTTCGGAGGGAACAGGATGGCGGCAAGATGGCCTGCCGAGAGTGCCGCAGCCATCGCCATGTCGGGCAAGGCGCATCTGAGCGATAGCGTCGTATCGATGCCTTCGCCTGCCGCCATGACGCAACCGGGTACGCCGAAGCGGACTGCGTGACCGAGAAGGTCACCCATTGCCCGACGCGGTGTGTCAACGAGTGCCTTGCCGCTGCCGTCCGGTGCGAGCCAAGTGCGGTGCGCGCCGGTCAGATGTCCACCGCGGTCGGTGAAATCGTTGTGAGTCAGGCGTTATGTTGCGGCGTCCTCCGCAGAAAGCCTCTGCTCTGAGTGGTGGACGCGGCGCACTCGGGCGGAGAGACGACCGATGCGCTTTCGGCTATGTTCGGTAGCGAAAGGCATCAACAATGGCTTTGAAGGCGGACGAGAGATTGCGCCTGCTCGGATAATAGAGATGGTAGCCTTGGAAAGTCGGGCAGAAGTCCGTCAGAATTTCTTGCAGTCGGCCGGCCTCTATGTACTGCTGGACGAGCGCCGTCGGCGCGTAGGCGAGGCCTATGCCGTCGATGGCAAAATCCAAAGCGGAGCTTAAATCGCTTAGAGTAAGCTGCCCGTTCACCCGTACGCTGAATTCACGACCGTCCTTTGCAAACTCCCACGCATAGAGCGCGCCGGAAGTCTGCATCCGCAGATTGATGCAATTGTGTTCGGTCAGCTCGACGGGACTGGCAGGCGCGGCGTGGCGTTCAAAGTAGCTTGGCGCGCCTACCACACAATAACGGACATCCGGCCCAATACGCACCGCGACCATGTCCTTTGCGACTGCCTCTCCCAGCCGCACCCCGGCGTCAAACTGGCGCTCGACGATATTGGTGAAGCCGTTGTCGACAACCAGCTCCACCGATATGTCCGGATATCTGAGAAGGAACTCCGGCAGCCGCGGCCTGAAAATCATTTCCGTCACATCGTCCGGGCAAACGATGCGAACCTCACCAGATGGCGTGTCGCGCAAGGCGCCGAGGGCGCCGACCTCGGCGGCAATGCTTTCGAAGTGAGGTCCGATGCGCTCGGCAAGGCGCTGACCGGCGGCCGTCGGCGCGACATCGCGCGTCGTGCGCGAGAGAAGTCGCACGCCCAAATTTTCTTCCAGAGCGCGGATCGTATGGCTGAGCGCAGAGCGCGTCACGCCCAGCTTCGCGGCTGCGCGCGTAAAGCTTCTTTCCCGTGCAACCTCAAGGAAGGCGCGCAACTCGGCTAAATCGTCCCGTCTCATTGGTGAAACCCGCTCAACACTTCATACAGATTATACCTTCTAGTGGCTCAAAGCCAGCACGCCTATCTTGCCAATCAAGGATAGGAAAAACCGATGGCTCTGGAATTGACACTGGACGACCGCTTGCCCGCGACCCGCGCCGGGACCCCTTGGTCAGCGGTCATATGCCTTTCTCTCCTGAGCTTCCTGCTTGTCGGGCTGGAATTCATGCCGGTAAGCCTGCTGACACCCATTGCCAGGGACCTGAACGTACTGGAAGGGCAGGCTGGACAAGCCATTGCGGTGTCGGGCTTCTTTGCAGTGATCACGAGCCTGTTCGGTACATCGGTACTGGGACGGCTCGACCGCAAGATGGTCGTCTTGCTTTATACTGCAGTGCTGGCCGTTTCGAGCCTGGCGGTCGCCCTCGCTCCAAACTTCTTCATTTTCCTGCTGGGCCGCGCGCTTGTCGGCATTGCCATCGGCGGCTTCTGGTCGCTATCGGCGGCCATCCTGGCACGCCTGGCGCAACCCGCAGACCTGTTCCGTGCGATTTCCGTTCTTCAGGGCGGCACCGCGCTTGCCGTCGTGGTCGCTGCTCCGGTCGGCAGCTATCTGGGGGAACTGATCGGCTGGCGCGGTACTTTCCTTATCACCGTTCCGATCGGCCTTGTCGCCCTCGTGTGGCAGACCGCCATTCTCCCGAAAATGCCGGCGCGGGCGGCGGGCTCCGCATGGAGCGCTTTCCGCCTGTTGCGCAGCCGCACATTCGCGCTCGGTATGGCCGCGACCGGCCTTGCCTTCATGGGCCAGAATGCGCTGTCCATCTACATCAGACCATTCCTCGAAAACGTCACCCGCCTCGAGGTGAGCAGCCTGTCGCTGACCCTTCTGGGGCTTGGCATCGGCGGGATCATCGGCACCTCGCTGATAGGCCTTTTGCTCCGCCGCAGCCTGACGGCCGCCGTCGTGGGGCTTCCCGCCATACTCGCCTTGCTTGCACTCCTGCTGATCGCTTCCGGACCGCTGGCAGGTGTCACGATCACGCTGCTGGTCATCTGGGGATTCTTTGCCACGCCCACCCCGGTCGCCTGGGGCACCTGGCTGACCCGCATCGTTCCCGATGATCTCGAAGCGGGCGGCGGCTTGCAGGTCGCGCTGATCCAGCTGTCGATTGCAGGCGGCGCGTTCGCCGGGGGCGCGTTCCTCGATACCGCCGGCTGGTGGAGCACTTTTCTGTTGGCCAGCGTTCTCCTTACAGCCTCAGCGGGATTGGCACTTATCGCCAGCCGCGCCCGCTAACCCAACAACACAAAGAAGGAATATGTCATGACCAACGGAATCGAAAACAAGGTCGTTGTCATCACCGGCGCAAGCAGTGGCCTCGGTGAGGCTGCCGCGCGCCATCTCGCAGAGCGCGGAGCGACAGTCGTTCTCGGCGCCCGCCGGGCAGACCGCATCGGGGCCCTTGCCGGCGAACTGACCGCAGCCGGCTACGAGGCCCGCGCCATTGTGACGGACGTCGTCGATCGCGATCAGGTCAAAAATCTCGTTGACACTGCGGTGCGCGAGTTCGGCCACGTTGACGTGATGCTGAACAATGCCGGGCTCATGCCGCTTGCACCGCTGGAGCGGCTCAAGATCGACGAATGGGACCGTATGATCGACGTCAACATCAAGGGCGTCCTCTACGGCATAGCCGCGGCGCTTCCGCACATGCAGGACCGCAAGTCCGGGCACATCATCAATGTGTCTTCCGTCTACGGTCACTTCGTCGATCCCGGCGCGACTGTCTACTGCGCCACGAAATTCGCCGTCCGGGCCTTGTCCGAAGGGCTGCGCCGCGAGGTGAAGCCGTACAACACTCGCACGACCGTCATCTCGCCCGGTGCCGTCAGCACGGAGCTGCTGGAGCACATAAGCGAGAAGGACGTCCAGCAAGGCACCAGGGACTTTGTCAGCAAGATCGCAGTTCCCGCTGACACGTTCGCCCGCATGGTGGCGTTCGCGATCAGCCAGCCGGATGATGTCGACGTGAACGAAATCCTCTTCCGTCCGACGGCCCAGCCGGTCTGAGGCGGATCGAGCATGACCGGCCGGTTTACCCCCATCACGCGTCGCGCCCTGGTCGGTGGAGCCTTGGCAGCTTCCTTGCCCATTGGCGCCAAAGCCCAAACGGGGCGCGACCCGGCGAGCCAGGAGCCAACCAGATTGAGAATCAAACTCAGCTTCAACGATTTGACCCTGACCGCTGTGCTCTATGACAATCCGTCAGCGCGCGATCTGGCATCGCTGCTTCCTCTTGACCTCGCCATCGAAGACTTCGGCAGCAACGAGAAGATCGTGCGCCTGCCGCGCAAGTTGACCGAGGACGGCAGTGGACCGTTCGGAAACGAGCAGCCCGGCGATCTTTGCTACTTCAAGCCCTGGGGCAATCTGGCCCTGTTCCACGACAACTATCGCTGGGACGGGCTGATCCGTCTCGGCCGATTTGAGGGCGGCTTCGAACCGCTGCTTGTGCGTGGGAAATTTCCTGTGCGCATCGAACGCATCTGAAACCAGCCGGCGACGCCCCCGGACGCCAATTCCAACAGAAAAGGACTTCCCATGCGAACCAACCTGAAGATCGCCATCCTGGCGATGGCCGTTGCCGTAACCGCACCGGCCTTCGCCCAGAATGACAAAGCCAGCATCTATGGCTCATGGGAGATGACATCCCTGCAAAGCACCAATGCAGACGGCAGTGTGGTCGAGGTGCCGTATTCCGGCCAGGTCATCTTCGCCAAGGACAGCACGCTGTCAGTGCAGGCCATGGACGCGAATCCGGCTGCAAAGTCCACGACGTACACGATTAATGGCTATGAAGCCTACTATGGCCCGGTCGAGGTCAATGAAGGCAACGGCACCTTCGCCATCACGGTCAAGTCGTCGCTCGTGCGCGATCTGATCGGGCAGCGCCTGGAGCGCAAATACGAAGTCACCACGGACCAACTCGTCATCTTGCCATCTAACCCCGTTGAAGGCTGGCGCGTGACTTACAAGCGCCAATAAGGGCAGTTTCTATCGCCGAGCCGGGACAGCTCTGATGCCCCTTCGTCGGATCGGCCAGGACGGTCCAGTCCACATCTGTCACCTCGTCTCGACCGCTCCCCCGCGCATGAAGCGAACGCCGTCCTGCGGCGTGAGCTGGATGTGCAATGTCCGTCGGAGCGCGTGGACGCCGAATGTGCGCAGGTCCTCGTTGAAGTCGCCCCTCCGCGGAGACAGGGCAAGCGTCTCAATGCCTGCTGCTTCGGCGCGTTCGGTCAATGCCGCGAGCGCCGTGTCGCCTGCGGCGTCGGCGTCGCGGGCGATGTAGAGCCGACGCAGCGTCGGCGGGAGCAGAAGGGCTGCAAGGTGGTTGGCCGAGAGCGCGGCCGCCATCGGCATGGCCGGCACAGCACAGTGCAGCGACAGCATCGTCTCGATGCCCTCGCCTACAGCGAGTACGTCGTCGGCAGCGCCAAAGCGGACGGCATGGCCGAGGAGACCGCCCATGGCTCGGCGCGGCGTGTCGATCGGCGCCTTTCCGGAACCGTGGCGGGCAAGCCAGGTGCGATGCGCGCCGGTGATCGTCCCTTCGAGATCGGTGACAGCAGCGACCATCGCTGGCCAGCTCTCGGTCGGGCCGTCGCCCTCAGGTCGATAGTAGCAGCGCGGATGAAATCGAAGACTACCCGTGCCGCGCAAATTCCTGATGCCGCGGTTGCGCAAATAGGTGGCGACCAGCGTGCCGCTGATCGATCGCGACACGGCGAAGAGGCGCTGCGCCGCTTCGGGCGATCCGGCGGGGACAGGTGTGCGAACAGATGTCGGGGCCCGGCAGAGTTCGGGCTGCGGCAGGCTGAGAAAGCGCCGCGCCTCATCGGCGACATCGCGAAAATCGACGAGCCCGCAGCTCTCGCGGATGACGTCGAGGAGATCGCCATATTCGGCTGAGGCGGCATCAGTCCAATGCCCGGCCGCACCGGGACCGGATTCCGGCCCATTGAGCCGGACAAACATCGATCGGCCGGGCGTGTTGCGCACGTCGCCCACCGTCCAGTAGCGGCCCCGGCGTCGACCATTGGACAGGTAGTGCCGGCAGACCGCCTCTGCGTGGCGAGCCAGGCGGCGAGACAGTTCGGAAGCGTCGCGGGGCATCACGACACCTCCCGCGCGCTGACATTATGTTGCGTAAAAGCCGTCGATCGCCTGCAGGACAGCGCCCAATCGCGGCGGCGCAACACAACCCTCGGCGCAACATACTCGGTCCATTTCCCTGGCGGCCCCTTCGGGGATGGCTGCAGACGCACGAACATCGAGCGGCCCGGCGCATTGCGGACGTCGCCGATGGTCCAATAGTTGCCCTGGCGACGGCCATCGGCGAGGTAGTGGCGGCACACCGCCTCGGCATATTCGCCGAGGCGGTGTGCGAGGTCGGATGCAGCGTGACGCGGCATCATGCAGCCTCCCGCTCACTGACCCGCTCGATTGGGAAGCGGTCGAGCAGGCGCACCAGCACGGCAAGCCCGTTGGCGTCGATCGGCACGAAAATCCTGAGCTTCCACGAAATGATTTCGTGGAAGAGACCGTAGGCGGTGAGGCGCTCGCGCATCGTGTCGGTGAAGCCGGACAATTCGATGCGCCACGCGCCCATGACGCGGCTGCGGCGAAGCTGGAGATCCTCGGCAAGATCGAGGATGGCCCGGCCGTCCAGCAGAGCCGCAAACGCCTGCTCCGGCGACAGCGCAACAACGTTAGTCGCAGAGGCGTTGGCGGCCCATGCCGGCGAGACGCGGCGGCCGATGAGGCGCTCGCCCTCGTCGGTCTGAAGTCGATAAACGCGGGTCGACTCGTTCGGCAGGCGCTTCCAGATCGGTAGCAGCAGGCCGGTGACCATGTACAAGACCGAGTCCGAAAACTCCGGCACCCCCGCGATTTCGGCGGTCCAGGCAGTTGCGAACGCCTCGCGGTCGGCCTCGACCCAGCGTGTTTCCCCCATGGCCTTGAGCGGCATGTTCTGGCCTTCCATCGGCCGGATCAGGCGGACACGTCGCTCGACCTCGCCATCGTCGAGCATGACGCTGGGGGTCGGGATCTGTACGGCGGCGCGGCCCGATTGCTCGTTGATAAGCAGTAAGGCACGCGGATCGCGGAGATGATCGAGCGCCGCATTGAGCGTGACGGGCCGATTTCGCTTGCGTTCGGTGATCGTGAGCATGCGGCTTTCGGCGCCGGTGCGAGGATGGGTGTAGATCACCTGCCGATCGGTGACGACGAAGTTTTCGGCCTGCAGCGTCTCCAGCCCGGCATCGTAGCTGCCGGACGCGATCGCGCCCTCGATGCGCGCCGCCAGCAGTTGCTCGAAGGCACCGAACAGCACGCCCTGCAGCGCAATGGTCAGTGCGAGCAGGCGATTGAGGAAGGTGGTGATCGGCGGCAACTCGTCCTTGATGCCATTGGCATCCATCAGCTTGAGACCGGTCACCGCCTCGAAACGCTCGAGCGAGCAGCCCTCGACCTTGCCGCGTACGATCAGCAGATAGAGTTGCCGTAGCGCATCGCGGGCATAGTGGCTTTCCAGATTGTCCTCTGGCCGGAACAGGCCCTGGCCGCCGGTCTGGCGCTGGCCGCGCGTGATTGCGCCCAGCGTGTCGAGCCTCCGCGCGATCGTCGAGAGGAAGCGCTTTTCCGCCTTCACATTGGTCGAGATCGGCCGGAAGAGTGGCGGCTGCGCCTGATTGGTGCGATGTGTGCGGCCCAGGCCCTGGATTGCGGTATCCGCCTTCCAGCCGGCCTCGAGCAGATAATGCACACGCAGCCGCGTGTTCCGGGCCGACAGTTCGGCGTGGTAGCTCCTCCCCGTTCCGCCCGCGTCCGAAAAAACCAGAATGCGCTTCTGGTCATCCATGAAGGCCTGCGTCTCGGCGAGGTTGGCTGACCCGGCACGGTTTTCAACGACAAGGCGCTCGCCCTTGCGGACAATGCGGCGCGAGCGACCGGTGACCTCGGCCACGATGTCCACCCCGAAATGCTGGACGATCTGGTCGAGTGCGCCGGGGACAGGCGTCAAGCTGGCGAGTTTGGCGATCAGCTCGTCGCGCCGGGCGACCGCCTCGCGGCTCTCGACGGGCTGGCCATCGTGGTAGACCGGGCGCGACGACAGATTGCCCTCGCTGTCGGTGAAGGGCTCATAGAGCTGCACCGGGAAGGAATGGGCGAGATAGTCGAGCACGTATTCGCGCGGCGTGATGTCGACTCGGACGTCGTTCCATTCCTCAGTCGGCAGCTCGGCCAGCCGCCGTTCCATGAGCGCCTCGCCCGTCGAGACGATCTGGACAACGGCCGCATGGCCCTCCTCCAGATCGCGGGTGATGGAGCGGATCAGGGTCGGCGTCTTCATGCTGGTCAACAAATGACCGAAGAAGCGCTGCTTGGCGCTTTCAAAAGCGCTGCGCGCGGCCGACTTGGCCTGGGCATTGAGGGTGCCGGTGCTGCCGGTGATGTTGGCAGCCTGCATGGCCGCATCGAGATCGTTATGAATGATGCCGAAGGCGCCGGCATAGGCATCGTAGATGCGGACCTGTTCGGGCGTCAGCTCATGCTCGATCAGCTCGTATTCGACGCCGTTGAACGAGAGCGAGCGGGCCGTATAGAGGCCGAGTGCCCTGAGGTCTCGTGCCAGCACTTCCATCGCCGCCACGCCGCCGGCCTCGATCGCCTCGACGAACTCGGCGCGGGTCGAGAATGGAAAATGCTCGCCGCCCCAGAGGCCGAGCCGCTGGGCATAGGCGAGATTGTGCACGGTCGTCGCGCCAGTCGCCGACACATAGACGATGCGGGCATTCGGCAGGGCGTGCTGTAGCCGCAGGCCGGAACGCCCTTGCTGGGAGGGGGCGGCGTCGCCGCGTTCACCCTTGCCGCCACCGGCGTTTTGCATGGCGTGCGCCTCGTCGAAAATGATGACCCCATCGAAATCCGGGCCCAACCATTCAACGATTTGTTTGACCCGCGAAACCTTCTCGCCGCGATCGTCGGAGCGCAGCGTGGCATAGGTGGTGAATAGGATGCCTTCCGCATGCGTGACCGGCTTGCCCTGCGGGAAGCGGGATAGCGGGGTGATCAACAGGCGCTCCATGCCGAGTGCAGACCAGTCGCGTTGCGCATCCTCAATCAGCTTGTCGGACTTGGAGATCCAGACCGCCTTGCGCCGGCCTTGCATCCAATTGTCGAGAATGACGGCGGCGGACTCGCGGCCCTTGCCTACACCCGTACCGTCGCCGATCATGAAGCCTTGCCGGAAGCGCACGGCCCCTGCGGTGGCATCGGCCGCGGCGCTAACCACGTCAAAGGTATAGTCAAGCAGCCAGGCGCCGGCGAGATACTCGGCGTGAGCCTCGCCGGCATAGATGACCGTCTCGAGCTGCGCGTCCGAGAGCAGGTCAAGGACGTTCTTCGGCAGGCGCGGCCGGTAGCTGGGCTTGGGTGGCGCCACCGAGGCCATGGCCGCCGATTGAACGAGCTGGGTGGGGTGAGCCCGAGAGCCGGGGATGCGGATCGCCTGAAGCCCGTAGGCCTCATAGATGGCGTCGCTGATCTGGCCGTCCTCGGCTGCCTGCCAGTCGACAGCCTCATAGGCGAGGTCGATGGCTTCCGGTTCGGCGATCGACATGCGTGGCGTGGTTCTCGCCGCGCGTGTGAGAGAGCCGTGCACGGTGCGGGGTGCGGCGACCGCCGATGCCGCGCTGGAAACGGCGGCCATCACGACCGGCGGCCGCGCGGGAAGGCGCTCCTCAATCCACGCGAGGAGCGTCGCCGCATCCGGAGCGATGCCGGGAGCATCCGCGAAGACGGTGGGATTGTCCGCCGGGAGCTTGTCGATGACGGTGAGGCGTGTCGGAAAGGTCGTGCCATGCTTGGCGTAGGCCGAGCCGCCGATGGCGGCGGAGAAGACGACGCGGCCACGTTCCTGCAGGCGAGTGAAGGCGGCGGTCCAGGCCGGATGGTCGGGCGCGAAGTTCGCACCGGTGATCGTCACCAGCCGCCCGCCGGGCGCAAGACGCGCCAGCGCCGAGGCGATATGCCGCCAGGCCGCGTCGATCATGCGGCCCTCGACATTGGCCATGACCGAAAAAGGCGGGTTCATCAGCACCACGCTCGGCACGGCGCCGGGATCGAGATGGTCGTCGATCTGGGCGGCGTCGAAGCGGCTGGCGGAGACGGCCGGAAAGAGGCAGGAGAGAAGTGCCGCGCGCGTCTCGGCAAGCTCGTTGAGGACGAGCGAGGCGCCGGCTGTCTCGGCCAGGATGGCGAGCAGCCCGGTGCCGGCGGAAGGCTCCAGCACACGGTCGGCGGGCGTGATGGCGGCGGCCGTTGCCGCGACCAGGCCGAGCGGAATCGGCGTCGAGAACTGCTGGAAGGTCTGCGCCTCTTCGGATCGGCGGGTATGCGTCGGCATGAGACCGGCGATCTTCGACAATGCGGAAAGCCGGAGAGCCGGCGACGCGGCCTGGCGGAACAACGCCTTGCCGTACTTGCGCAGGAATAGGACCGTCGCGGCCTCGCAGGCATCGTAGGCCTGCTTCCAGTCCCAGGCGCCGGCAGCGTCGGAGGCCCCGAATGCGGCTTCCATCGCCGAGCGCAGGTTTGGCGCGTCGATGCACTCGCCGCGTTCGAGACGGGGAAGCAGCAGGCCAGCGGCGGCGAAGATAGCGCCGGCTGCAAAGCGCGCGGGCGGTTTGGGGGTGTCGTCCGAGTAGCGGATCAGCGAGCCGAGCGGGGCGTTGTCATAGACGATGTGGGCGGACATGGATGTCTCCTGAAACGAAAAGGCCCGACAGGGCGTCGGGCCACGAGGGTGAGGTGAAAGGAAACGGGGAGGCCGGAGCCGGCCCGTCGATGGGTGCTATTCGGCAGCGACCGCGTGAGCGATGTCCTCATCGGCTGCCGCCGAGTCGTCTTCGTGATCGCCGGCGAGGAACTCGGGCAGGTCAGGTTCCTCGCCCTCGCCCGGCTGCGCGGGCGATGCGTCCTGATCGATCATACGGAGCGGTTCGGGTAGCCAGCCACTATCGGCAAGGATGCGTTCGGCCTCCTTGGCCATGTCGCCCTTCTTGAGGTGGTCGATGAGTTGAGCTGCCTGCTCGCCGACGCCCTCACGCACGGCTTCGAGGATGCGGGCCTTGGTAACGCGACCGAGATAGTTCTCGACCGTCGGACGCCAACCCGCATCCACCATGTCGAGCCCGGTGGCGTGGGAGAGCCGGTCGGCTTCGCGCAAGCGTTGCTCCAGCCCGTGCTGGGAAACGCCGCTGCCATAGGGGTTAGGCCGCTCGAACAGCGCGTTGATCCCATAGCTGACGCAATGCGCCAGCAGTGTGTGCTGACTGGCTTCATCGAGACTGTCGAGCCAGGCCCACAGAGTCTGGTCGTCACCGAGCGGGATGTCCCCCGTCCACGCCTCATGGCGTTCGTCGATCGCCTTGGCCGCGGCGCTGTCTTTCAGCTCGGCGTCTTGCGTCGGCAAGTGGACATGTCGGACGAACGCCTCGAGGCAGCCGGTTGCGGAGCGATGACCGAAGGTGTCGAGGACGAGCCGATGCAACAGCGCCGTGATCGCCACATGCTGGTTCTCGGCCACGGCATTGCGCAGCGCCAACGTGCGATGCGCGGTCAGCTCGATCACCAGGCGTTCGGGCAGCGGCTTAATGGCGTCGCCGTCATCCTCATCGGGCTCGGACGTTTGCGCGCCGATGGTGATGGTGGCGCGGCGAACCGAACTATCGTCCCTGCCCTCCTCGCTCTCGGTCGCACCGTCGGGCTCGGCGGCGTCATCGTCGACCGCTTGCATCGCTTCGTCCTCGGGGCGCACATATCCGCGATCGACGATCAGGTCCCCGGCACGGTCGATGCTGATGAAGGCACCGGCGCGGCCGATATCGGCGGGATCGTAGTTCATCGGCCGGCTCTCGAAGGCCTCAAGCGCAGACTGGATCTCGCCGAGACGCTGATCGACCTCGTCGGGGAGTTCGTCGGATTCGCCATACTCGGCTTGCAGCCGATCGTACTCCGCGCGCAGGGCTTCGCGTTCCGCCCGCTCCGCGTCGGTCAGATTGACGGGGGTGCCGGCCAGTGCCCGCAAGCCGTGATCGTGGCCATAGGGCAGATCGACATCGACGACGATCCATTTCCAACCCTCTTCCGCGATCTCGTCGGCGGCGGACCTGAGCTTGTCCCGGACCAAGCGGTCGAGCAGAACGGGCTCCTGCAGCCAGCCGCCATTGTCGGACTCGAACAGGTCGCGCAGCACCACGCCGCCGGCAGCGACATACGCCTCGACACCGACGAACAGCGCCCGGCGATCGGTCGCGCGCACCGTGGTCTCCGTCAAAAGGCGCCGGATCTGCTGCGGTTCCCTCGACCAGGAGTTTTCGAGCGCCTCCCAGACCTGCTCCTGGCGGGCGTGGTCGTCGGTCACGGTAAAGGCCATGAGCTGCTCGAGCTGCATGCCCTCCTGCTCGTAGACCTCGTGCAGCTTGGGCGAAACCTTTGCGAGTCGCAGGCGCTGCTGGACAAAGGTAGCGGACACGAAGAAGCGTGCCGCAATGTCCTCGTGGCTGGCGCCCTGGTCGTGCAGGGTCTGGAAGGCGCGAAACATGTCCAACGGATGTAAATCTTCGCGCTGAAAATTCTCGGCAAGTGAATCCTCCTCGATCGGGACCTCACTGTCGGCGTTGGTGACGACGCAGGGAACTGGCTCGGTCTTGATCATGCGCTTCTGCTTGACCAGCAGTTCCAGCGCGCGATAGCGGCGCCCGCCAGCCGGCACCTCAAACATGCCGGTCTCGTTGCCCTCGCCATCCAACACTGGCCGGACGTTGAGGCTCTGGAGCAGACCCCGCCGCCCGATCGAGGCGGCTAGGTCCTCGATCGTTTCCCCGCGCTTGATGCGCCGGACATTGGATTGGCTCAGCATCAGCTTGTTGAAGGGGATATCACGCGAGGCGTTGAGGGTGATCTTCTGCTTGGGCGTAACCATGTGGACTATCTCCGCGACGGGCGGCTGAGACTCTCTCGACCTCCAAACCCGTCACAAAGGAAGACGCAGCCCTCTCACTCTGAGGACTGCGCCGCACGCGGAGCTGAAGGGACACAAGGCCGCAGACACGCTTTGCGCATCTGCGGCCTTGCGGATTTCGAGCCGAGATCTCACGCGCCCTCCCGACCAGACTGGGCGGCCAGATAGAGGACGCGTTCGGCGTCGCGAATGCTTCCGGCCCGGCGGGCCGCCTCTGCCCAGGCCGAAATCGGCAGGTCGGTGGCAAATAGAATGTCGCGCTCGATGCCCATGCCGAAGGGCAGCCGGACCGACGTCATCTCGAGGAGTGAGAAACTGCCCAACTCGGGATAGCCTAGATCGGCGAGACCGAACATGGCGTCGCCATCGGCACCCAGCTCCGTCGCGAGCCAGGTTCCTTCGCCGAGCGGATTGAAGAACTTCACGACCGGTGCGTGATCGGCGTTGCGCTCGCGGCCATTGGCGAGCAGCCGCTCGCGCAGTTCGTCGGTGAGGAGGATCATGCCGCCCTCCTGTCGATCTCGGCCTCATCAACGTCGACCGGGCCAGCCTCGGCCGCACCGTCAGGTTGCGGCAGGAAGGCAAGCAGCCAGTCGGCCGCCTTGCTGGCCTGGGAGGCGGCACGAACGATGGCGCGGTTGTCTTCGCGCAGGACCTCGAGCCAGGAGGCCAGGTAATCGGCGTGGCGCACGGTTGGTACGATGCCAAGCGAGGCGCAGCAGAAGGCTGCGTTCATCTCGGCGACCAGTTCCTCGAAAGCATATCTCTTGGTGCCGAAGGCGCCTCCGAGGTCGCGGCCGACGCGGGAGGCATGGCCGGTCGCATGCCCAAGCTCATGCAGGGCGGTGCGGTGCCAGTCGATGGTCTCGAAATAGGCCTGCGGGGGCGGCACCCGCACGTAGTCCTGCGCCGGCACATAATAGGCACTGCTGCCACCGATGCGGAAATCGATACCTGTCGCCTTGATCAGCGTCTCGACTGTAGGCTCGATCAGTCCGGGTTCCGGTGCAGGCGGAGCCGCGGCCAGATCGTCGGGCAGATTTTCGCATTGCGCTACGTTGAACACAATGAAGCGTTTCAGGAACGGTATGGCCTGTGCCGCCTCGCCGGTTTCCCGAGCGCGATTCTTCGCGTCGTCAGGGATGAAGCGGTCAGCATAAACGACGGTGGTGCCGTGTTCGCCCTTTCGGACATGGCCGCCCAGCAATAGCGCCTGGCGGAAAGTCAGCCAGCCCTGGATGGGAAAGCCATGCTCGACGACCGCTCCCCACAGGATCAGCACGTTGATCCCGGAATAGGCGCGGCCTGTCGCGGCATTGGCCGGCATAGCAAGGGGCGCTTGCGCCGCCGCCGTGCCCCAGGGCTGCACCCAGGGAAAGCGCCCTGCTTCCAGTTCGGCGATGATCTTGCTGGTGATATCGTCATAGAGGCTTGACCGGTCGGCGCCGGCGCGAGCGTAATGTCTGGACATCGCGGTTCTCCGCGACGGGCGCCGAAGGCCTCTCCTCCAGCTCTCAACCCGTCACGGCAAACCGGTCCGTACTCTCACTCTAGACGGCGTTGCGGGGGGTCTCCCGCAGAAGGGGGACGCTCTCGAATTTTGGGCAAAGGCGGTCCGCGCCAACTGCTTATTCCTACCGGACTGCGTGGCGGATGCGCTCGGTAAGCGTTTGTTCGACGTCGAAATAGCCTTCCCAGGCTTCCGGCAGCTGAGCCCGCGCGGCGGCGGCGAAAACATCGAAACCGTCGGCGCTTTCGCAGGAGGGCAACTCCTCCCAGCTGACGGGCACCGCGCACCCCGCCCCCGCGCGTGCCCGAGTGGACCAGGGACAGATTGCAGTGGAGCCCTGGCCGTTGCGTAGGTAATCGAGAAACATTCGGCCCTTGCGCTTGGCCTTGCTCATGTTGGCGACGAAGCGCGACGGATCTGTACGGGCCAGCAGTTCGGCGAAGTCTTGGCAGAAGCTCTTGACCTCGTCCCAGTCTGCCTCCGGGACGAGCGGCACGACCACATGAACGCCCTTGCCGCCGGACAGCAGCGGCCACGACTGCAGTCCAAGCGCTTCCAGGATGCTCCGTATGTCGAGGGCTGCCTGCTTGACGGCAGTGAAGCCCAAGCCCTCGTCGGGGTCGATGTCGAAGATCATGCGGTGTGGCAGATCCGGCTGCTTGCGCAGGCTTCCCCAGATGTGGAATTCGAGCACGTTCATCTGAACGCCTGCGATCAGCCCAGCCAGGTCATCGATCCACAAGATCCGGCTTTCCTTCCCGGACATCTTCTCCAACTGGCCGTCATGGATGGCCTTAGGCATGCCTGGCAGTCTGTGTTTCTGAAAAAAGGTCTGTTGCAGGTCGCCGTCGGTATCGCGCACCAGCGATAGCGGCCGATCCTGGATGTGCGGCAGCATCTTCTCGGCGACCACGGCATAGTAGGCGGCGAGCGTGGCCTTGGTCACCTTGGTCCCCGGATACATGACCTTGTCCGGATGCGTCAGCTTGACGCCGACAGCAGCGGCGATCTCCTTCCCGATTCCCGGATCGAGATTGGCGGAGCCAGGCGTCTTCGGCATTTCCATCACCACCTGGTCGGCTGGCTTGTCTTCCCGCATGCCCTTAAAGCTTGGATGCCGCAAGCTGCCGTCCGATGTCACTTCGGCATAGGTGACCTCGGCAACAAACTCGGGCTTCACCCATCGGGCACGGCGGGCAATGTCTCGCGGAACGGAGGCGAAAGCCGGTTTGTCAACACGGCGTGTCTCGAGCTTCGCGAGGATGTCTTTGCGCATCGCCGCGGTGAACCCCGTGCCGACGCGGCCGCGATAGATGAGCTTGCCATTGTCGTAAGTGCCGAGGATTAGCGAGGCCATGCCGTGTCCTGTATCACTTGGTCGATAGCCGCCGACGACGAATTCCTGTCGCTTCGTGCACTTGATCTTGAGCCAACTCCCGGTGCGGTCGCCGACGTAGGAGCTGCCGGCACGCTTGGCGATGACGCCTTCGTGGCCGCCCTCGCACATGGCGTCGAACACCCTTTTGCCTTGGTCGACGATGTGGCTGGAGAATTGCAGGCTGTCGTCAGGGCGGCGCGCGCCCAGCAGGGATTCAAGTCGCGCCTTGCGCTCGAGGAGCGGCTGGTTCGACAGATCTTCGCCATCGCATTCAAGCAGATCGAAGGCATAGAACTTGAGGGGCATACCTGCGGCAATGCCGGTTTTCAGCATGGAGAAGTTCGTGCGGCCCTGGCTGTCGATCGCGACGATCTCGCCATCGATCAGCATCGCGCCTTTGGTCAGTCTCTGAAGCGGCGGCAGGATGACCTTGAACTGTCGGGTCCAGTCGTGGCCATTGCGGGTATAGACGACGACGTTCGAGCCGGAGATGGCGACTTGGGCACGATAGCCGTCGAACTTCATCTCGAAGAGCCAATCCCCGCCCGTCGGTATGTCATCTGTCAATGTGCAGAGCTGGAACGACCGAAACCCGGGCAGCGGATATGTAGGGATAGATTCTGAGTCTCTGCGCCGTGTGGGCCTTTTGCTGATGCTGAGAGTGCCATCTACAACCGACATGCGGAACTCGGATACATAGTCCCATTCAATACCCTGCCCGGGATTCGGTTCCATGCCCAAGCATCTCCGCGCCGGCGACCGCCGGCGCTCAAAGGAAGAACGGCGTATAAGCCGAAGTCCTGCGCGCGTCCGTAAAACGGGCGATTGTCGCGCGCAGGACGTAGGAAATTCGCCCCCGCCGCGGGCGGTGAACGGGACAGCCGTAGGAGCGTCAGCATAGCGCCGGCCGCAGGACGGGACGCGGGACCGACTGTCCCCGTCCGCGGCGGTCCGCGTGGATCTCGGCAGCAGGCGTTGGCTCCCTGGTAGGCCCACAAGGCGGCGTCAACAGCCATCAACGATCGGCTGTGATCAAAGCGCGTCTGTACTCGATGCGCATAAAAAGCGTAGAGGCGCGCGTCGATACCAAGCTGATCCGCAGAGGCAGTTCAATAAAGACGGCGTCCGTCCGGAGTGGACGAATTCACCTGGAAGGAGCGTCGGTAATGCATTGGGCTGGTGTTGAAGCGGGCCCGAAAAGCTCGGAAATATGTCGCGGAAGACGTAAATCCGCTTGCTAATCCGGTTTCCCGCACGCTTAGCGTGCTATAAAGAAGCAATTCCTTAGCACGCTGCAGTCGAAACGTAATGTAGTAGTTCTTTGGACTTGCTTTTAAATGCTTCCTGAATAAATGCTGAAGCTCTCTTTGGGAAATTCTGCATTCATTCGCCATGGCTTGGATCGACAGCGGATCCTCGATGTTGTCTTGCATCAGTTTCTGCGCACAAAGAAGAACAGGATTTGAATGCCAAGCGTTGCCATTTATGATTTGACGTTGTTGACCTGTCTCGCTTCTGACTGACGGGTAACTCATCTCGTTTGCGACAACATCCCGCAAAACCCTGCCGCAAAAACGATCCAGCATGAAGAGCGCATAGTCCAGGCAGGCGGCCTGGCCCGCGCAGGTCGACCGGTTTCGATCTACGACAAACAGCTGTTCGACGATCTCCGTTTCGGGATATAGCTCCTTGAACGACGCCAACGTGCTCCAATGGCCGGTGGCCTTGAAACCATTGAGCAACCCCGCTTCCGCGAGAAGCAGCCCACCAGCGTCCAATCCGCAAAGATGGGCGCCAGCAGATGCCTGCCTCCGGAGCCATCGAAAAAGCGAGGCTTTGCCTTGTCCGCCCCAGGCATACGAGGAGTACAGAAGCACAAGGTCGTAAGTTGTCGGCGCGTCGATCGTAGCTGTAGCGGGAATCGAGATGTCTAGATTGGTGTTGGTGCACTGGCCGTCGATAGAAACAAATTCGATCGTGAAAAGGCGCGATTTGCTCATCCGGTTGGCGGCGCGAAACGGCTCTATCGCCAGAAGCGTGGCGTAAAGCGACGGCTCAATGCAGACGACCGCTATGCTGTGCTGGGCGTCAAAGGGCGACGTTCGATTCCGTTTCTGTTCCATCTAACGGTGCTCGTATCCAAACGTCCCTAATGCTGACCAGCGTGCCATGGTTTAAGGGGGACTAGCGATAAGCGCAATCCTTGTTGCGTAATGCGCTATCGGCCTTCGTCTGCGAGCTGGCGCTGCCAGGCCCCCATCCCGCCCGCCGCTCCAATGAGGCCGTAGCGTGTCTTGGAAAACGTGAGCTTGACCTATTCGTTGGAAGCCCTCCATCCATCACGACCATATCGTGCTTCAGGATCTTGGACTTGATTGATGGGGAACACTTCAACGGCACAACTTGGGCGAATTGGAAGACCAAGTTCACCAGGCGGTCGCCACCCGAACCGTATCCGACGGCTTTGGCCACTCTGATCGCCCGCCGAGCGGAGCACTTTGATAAAAAGGGAGAGCGCAGACTTGAGGATTGGTAGCGGCGCAAACCTTGTGGCCATTACCATTGGCACAGCTATTGCGCCCTTCTCCGACCGCGATTCCGTCTTTAGGTGTTTCACGTCCTTCGAAGCTCCATTGATCGACAGGGCTAAGACCCTGGCTGCGCCGTTCATCCTCAATCGGCATCCCGACTGCGTCAAGCGTTGAAGGCCGAGGAAAGCCTAGCCTTACCGCCAGACCGCCTATCAGGCGCGGTCGGCTCGAACAGGATTGCGGTAAACGCAATGTTGTTGGCGCAAAGCGATATGCATGGGCCGCAATTCGCTGGCAAGCTACTGAAGGGCTGCGCCTAGAACCGCGCTACGCGCTCAGTGACGGGCCCAGGATACGATGGGAGATGACAATTCGCATCACTTCACGGCCAGTGCGTTAAACATAGACATGCACGATGATATATCATATCAAGGGCTAATAATGCCGGAAGACGTAACAATGGGAGTTGCTACAATGATGGTTATGCAGAACAGCGGTGCCCACGCGGCTCGCATCCTTCGGAGAAATACGCTCGCTCTCTCGCTGGCGGGTGCGGCGATGCTGATGCCCTTCGGTGTTGGCGCGAGCCAAGCGCAAGACAAGCCACTGGTGGTCGCGCGCGATATGGATATCAATTCCTTGGATCCCGGGCGGGCGTGGTGCGACACTTGCCAGATCTATTTGACGTCCACTTATGCGCGCCTTGTGAATCTCGACAAGGATAACAAGACGATCGTGCCGATGTTGGCGGATAGCTGGACAGTCAATGCCGACCAGACCCGTTTCACGTTCAAGCTCAATCCGAAGGCGGTCTTTTCCGATGGCTCGCCGGTGGAAGCGAAGGACATAAAATGGACGCTGGAGCGATTCAAAAACGTCAAAGGCAACGCCTCATATCTTGTGGATCCGATAAAATCGATCGAAACGCCGGACGCGCAGACCGTCGTCATTGATCTCAACGCGCCAAACTCGGAGTTCCTGAGCGTTCTGTCCGCGCCTTTTCTGTCCATCCTCAATTCCAAGCTCGTTGCGGAACACGGTGGCGACGCCGGACCAGACGCTGCTACCAAGGACACTGCGGAGCAATGGCTGCTCGCCCACTCCGCAGGCGCGGGTCCGTTCGTCCTCGCGTCATATAGCCCGAACCACGAGGTACGGCTGAAGCGCAACGACAAGTTCTGGGGCACGCCGGCCGCTCTCTCCGAGATCATCCTCCAGCAATCGAAGGGTGGCGTGAGCCAGCTTCAGCTCTTGGAGGGCGGTAGCGCTGACATCGCGATGCAAGTGGACCCGACCACGGCCAAGGGCATAACCAATCCCGACATCGTCGTTGATGCCCAGCCCTCGCTTAACATGGTCTATGTCGCTCTTTCTCCCGGGGCCAAAAATCTGTCCAATCCGCTGGGAAGCAAAGTTCGCGAAGCGATCGCCCACGCGATCGACTATGATGGAATCATCGATTTGACCCTTGACGGCAAGGGCCGCCGCCTTGCGACTGCCATTCCGGAAGGCTTCCCCGGAACCGGCGGTGCGGAACCCATCTCCTACGATGTGGAGAAGGCAAAGGCGCTCATGAAGGAGGCGGGTGCCGAGGACGGGTTCACCATCGATACCGCGTTTCCAAACGTCAACACATACGGTGTCGACTACAGCTTGATGATGCAGAAGATCCAGCAGGATCTTTCGGAAATAAAGGTTCAGCTCAACCTGGAGCCAATCGAGTTCACCGTCTGGCGCGAGCGTATAAACGGAGACGGGATCCCGTTCACGGCGGTTTTCTATGCACCCGATTATTTCGGGACCGCGCAATATATCCAGTATTTTTCGATGATGAAGGATACCGCTTGGTACAAGCGGGCTGGCGCGGGTAAAGATCCGAAACTCGCCAGGCCCGAAGCCGCGGAGCTGTTGCAGAAGGCTCTCGCCACGAGTGGGGCTGAAAGTGACGGCTATTTCCGCAAACTTGCCGTCGGAATGGCCGAGGATCATATCATCCTTCCGATCGTTAGCCCCGACAACATCTTCGTCTACAAGAAGGGCCTGTCGGGACTTCGTTTCAGCGCTTGCTGCAACATGGTTTTGTCCGAAATTTCCTGGAAATAGAGCCGACCTTTTCTAACGAAACAGAACCGATGCCGGAGAGTGTATCTCCGGCATCCGGGTATTTTTCCCTTAAAAGAGGTATTTATTATCATGCCAACGGAGTTTGATCGCGACGTCGTGGTCATCGGCGCCGGTCTGTCGGGTCTCAATGCCGCGACCCTGTTGAAGGAAGCCGGCCTTTCGGTGATCGTGGTCGAGGCGCGCAATCGCGTGGGAGGACTCACATATTCTCCGACAAGCGCGGCCTATGGAGGGCGCGTTGATCTTGGCGGACAGTGGGTATCGCCCAAGCATGGACGCATCAACAAGCTGATTGAGAAGTACACGGTTCCGTTGATCAAGCAGTTCGTGACGGGGCAGCGGGTTTGTCTGCACGGCGAGGACGCGTTTGTCGGGGCAATAGGGACGGTTCCCGGTCTCACTGACGATGAGCAGACCGCGTATAAAAACGCCTTCGGAAAATTATACGAGGCCATGGACCGGATTGCGGCCAACCCATGGGAGAGCGCCGATGCCGATCAACTGGATTCCATCACTTACGCGACCTGGGTAAACAGCGTGTGCGAGCCAGGACGGGTTCGCGGGGCAATGACGCGCATCCCGGGAGCCTATTATGGAGCGCTGGCTGAGGAGATCTCCGCCCTTGAGTTGCTCCAGAAGCTGAAGTCTTGTGGCGGGCCTATCTTTATGTCGTCTACCGAGGGCGGCGGCCAGTCAGCCCATATGATGGGAACCCAGATCGCATCGGAGGGAATGGCGCGCGATCTTGGTGACGACATCGTGCTTTCGGCTCCTGTGCGAACCGTGGATTGGACAGCGAAAGGTGCGAAGGTTCACACGGAAGCCGGCGTGTGGCGGGCCCGCTATGTCGTATTCGCCACCTCGCCGACCATGATCAACCAGATACGCTTCACGCCCCAACTGCCGTCAAAACGCAGAATGCTGCATCAGCGCTTCCCCAACGGGCGCAACACCAAAGCGGTCATCGTCTACGACAGGCCGTTTTGGCGTGACCGCAACCTCAATGGCAACGTCATCTCCACCGATGGGTCTCTCACCGCGGCGTACGACCTTGGGGACGAAGAGGCGCGCAAGGGAATCCTGATCACACTGTTCACCGGACTTCCCGCTTATCGTGTCGACAATCTCGCGCCTGCGCAGCGAAAGGCTCGCGTTCTCCAGCTGCTGACGCAGGCGCTGGGACCGGAAGCGCAAGACCCGGTCGAGTATATGGAACGGGTTTGGGCGGATGAAGAATGGTCCGGGGGGGCATCGAGCCCCTTCCTGACACCAGGTGCGCTGACAACAATAGCTGGTGACCTTCGCGAACCGGTAGGGCCTCTGTATTGGGCCGGCACACACATGTCGCCGGAATATAGAGGATACATGGAAGGAGCCCTGGCTGCGGGTGAAATCGCTGCCAGGCGAATAACGGAGGCGTGTTAACGGCGACGGGATAAAAGGGTCAGAACTGGTACGCCTTATCGTTAAGTAACTGAGTAGCGAGACTCCGAATGCTGACATACGTCCTGAGACGGCTTCTTGCTATGCCCCTGCTTTTGCTGGGCGTGGCGGCCTTGGCCTTTTGCCTTTCTCACATGACGCAGGCCGATCCCCTCGCGGCCCTGGTTAGCGATCGAATGACGAACAACCCCGAGGTCGTGGCTGCAGCCAAGGAACGTTGGGGGCTCGACAAAAGCCTGCCCGAGCAGTTTCTCATCTATGTCAAGAACCTCGCCACCGGCGATTTCGGTGTATCTTTTCGCACGCGCAGGCCCATCCTGACGGACATTGCTGAGCGACTTCCAGCGACACTTGAACTCGTCATCGCAGCGATGATCTTTGGCACTCTAAGCGGTGTAATGCTTGGGATAGTGGCCGCGCGCTTTCGCGATAAGTGGGCGGATTACATTGCCCGCCTGTTCGCATTGTTTGGCTCGACGATACCCGTCTTCTGGTCGGGTCTACTGCTTCTCTACATATTCTCGGTTCAGTTTTCGCTCATACCAGGGCCGGGTCGTTTTGATCCGCGCGGCGAACCTCCGTCCTTCGTAACCGGGATGTACACGATAGACGCGCTTGTCGCCGGCGATTTCCGGGCTTTCCTGACAGCACTGCATTATCTCCTGCTGCCAGCCTTCGTTCTCGGCTGGTCCGTGACCGGAATCCTGGCCCGCCTGGTGCGAGCCAGCATGCTCGATGTCCTGGGCCAAGATTACATTCTGGCGGCCCGAGCGAAGGGCGCCGGAGAGAGACGCACTCTGTTTAAGCATGCATTGCCCAACGCCATGATCCCCACGCTTACGATCATCGGATATTCTTTCGCCTATCTGATCACCGGCGCCGTGCTGACAGAATCCGTCTTCGCATGGCCCGGCATCGGATCCTACGCAGTGGATTCGGCCAGAACGCTCGACTATCCCGCGATCATCGGCGTCTCGCTTGTGGGCGCGGCCGCCTTCCTGTTGTCCAACCTGATCACCGACGTCGCTTACGCATTCGCCAACCCTCGTATCAAGCTGAGCTGAATGGCATGACTTCCATCGTTTCGATAGCAAGTTCGCCGCGCCAGTGGCACATAGCGAGGCCTGCCCTGCTGATTGGTATAGGCATCCTTGCCGTGTGGACGGCAATTGCGTTGACGATTGACTTCTGGGCACCTTACGCGCCTCTTAAAATTGTTGGCCGGCATCTCCAATCTCCCTCTTTGGCCCATTGGCTGGGAACCGACTCACTTGGCCGCGACGTGCTGATCCGCACGTTCTACGGCGCCCAATACTCCCTATCCATTGCCGTCATAGTGGTTGCCGCCTCTGTGCTCATTGGCTCAGCCCTTGGGGCACTATCCGGTTTTTTCGGCGGCTGGGTCGACTCTTTGCTGATGCGCCTTGTCGACGTAACCTTGTCTTTCCCGCCAGTGTTGCTGGCCATGTCTATCGCTGCCTCACTTGGACCAGGGGTACAAAGCACGGCCATCGCTATCGTCGTCGTATGGTGGCCTGTTTACGCGCGCCTGATGCGAGGCCAGGTGCTCGAGGTCCAGTCTCGAGACCACATCGAAGCGGCGATTGCCGGCGGAGCCTCGCGAACACGGTTGCTGCTGAAGCACATCCTGCCGCTTTCCTGGACTCCAACGATCATTAGCGCCACCATGGATTTCGGGCAGGTCGTCCTCTTGGCCGCGTCGCTGAGCTTCATTGGATTGGGCGCCAAACCACCGACCCCCGAATGGGGCTCGATGATAGCGGAAGGCGCCGCGCACTTCTATTCCTGGTGGATCGCGTTTGGGCCGGGTCTTGCGATCTTGTCTATCGGCCTTGGCTGCAACTTCGTCGGAGATACGCTCCGCGACATCTTAGATCCGAAGGATGACTAGTCGTGACGTCCGATAGCCCCTTGCTGAAAGTCGACGATCTGCGCGTTACGCTGCGACGAGGAATCGAGGTCGTGCGCGGTGTGAGCTTCAGTGTCCGCGCGGGAAAGGTCGTGAGCATCGTCGGCGAGTCCGGCTCTGGCAAATCCATGGCAGTTCGCGCCGTGATGGGCCTGCCGCCGCCCATGGCTTCACTATCCGGATCGATATTGCTCAATGGCGAGCAACTCATCGGGGCTCCGGAGCGCCGTCTAAAGCAATTGCGCGGTTCGAAGATCAGCATGATCTTTCAAGATCCGATGACGGCTCTGAACCCAGTCGTGAGGGTCGGGGAATTGATCGCGGAAGCGGTGCGACTGCACAATCCCCAGATGTCGGCGAGGCAAGCCGCCCTGCGTGCGATTGAATTGCTGGAAACCGTTGCCGTGCCTCAGCCTGACGTCCGCGCAAGGCAATACTCGCACCAGTTCTCTGGCGGTATGCGCCAGCGGGCCATGATCGCAATGGCCATAGCAAACAATCCTGACGTTCTGATCGCTGACGAGCCGACAACGGCTCTCGACGTGACCGTGCAGGCGCAGATCATCGAGGTCTTGGCGAACCTGCGCCGGATGTTTCCGGTCGGGCTTGTGTTGATCACACACGATCTCGGCGTGGTCGCCGGTGTCGCCGACACCGTCGTGGTGATGTATGCCGGAAAGGTGGTCGAGACAGGCGAGGTGCACGATATTTTTCATAACTCACGGCATCCCTACACGCGCGGCTTGCTGGCGTGTCTCCCCGATATCGAGAAGAAGGGCGGCAAGCTGATACCAATCCCCGGCAACCCCCCATCGCTATCGACAAGACCAAGTGGCTGTCCGTTTCGCCCGCGTTGTCCAATCGCGCGAGACATCTGTGCCCACCAAGAGCCACCGCTCAGGCACGTGGATCGCGTTGAGACCGCGTGTCATTTCGCCGAAGAGCTGCGCTCGCCCGGCGCGCCGGCACTCCAAGCCACCGGAGGCCACGGATGACGACAACCATGACAGCGCCTCTGGACCAGGAAACGCCGGTCCTTTCCGTCAGGAATCTGAAGAAGTCCTTCGACATACGGGGCGGGCTCTTTGGCACGAGGCTGGCCATGCAGGTACACGCCGTGTCTGGCATCTCATTCGAGCTGTTTCGGGGGGAGACGTTCGGGCTCGTCGGCGAGTCCGGATGCGGAAAATCCACGCTTGGAAGATGTATCCTTCGACTTGTTGAACCTACCTCGGGCGAAGTCCATTTTTCAGGCACCAACATAACGAAACTCCCGCGCAACCAGATGCGCAAGTTCCGTCGCCACATTCAGATTGTTTTTCAAGATCCCCTCGCCTCACTTCACCCGCGCATGACAGTGCGATCAATCATCGCCGAACCTTTGCGTCTGATTGGGGTGACAGGAGCGCCCGCGCTAAAACGCGCGTCGGACCTGCTCGATTTGGTTCGACTGTCGCAAGAACACGGTGACCGATACCCACATGAGTTGTCCGGGGGGCAGAGGCAACGCGTGGGTATAGCACGCGCCCTGGCCCTCGAACCGACCGTTCTGGTTCTTGACGAACCGGTTTCCGCGCTTGATGTGTCCATCCAGGCCGGCGTCCTGAACCTCCTGGAAGAGCTGCAGGAAACGCTCGGAATCTCCTACGTTTTCATCGCCCACGACCTTGCTGTGGTGCGCCACGTCTCCGATCGGCTAGCGGTCATGTATTTGGGGCGCATCGTGGAAATCGGAGAGGCCTCAGACATCTACGAACACCCGGCCCATCCATACACGAGGGCTCTATTGTCGGCAGTTCCTTTGCCTGACCCAGACAAAGAGCGCCAGCGCCAGCGCATAACGCTGACGGGAGACGTTCCAAGCCCGATGAACATTCCTTCCGGCTGTCCCTTCCGCACCCGCTGTTGGAAGGCGCAAGACATCTGCAGGGAAGTCACCCCACAACTGGAAACGCGCTCCCAGGGCCATGCCGCCGCGTGCCATTTCCCGGAGGCCTAGATGCCGCGCACAACCCGAACCTTGGGTAATCGGCAGGGGGCAACTTGAGTTCGAACAAACAGCTGGTTTTCGGCGCCGTGGCAGATGATCTCACCGGCGGCTCCGAACTCGCGTCCATGCTTGTGGCAAGGGGCATCCGAACGCGTTTCACGATCGGCACGGCGACAGATTCTGGCGCGGATTTCGATGCCCATGTAATCGCACTAAAGACACGCGTGGTTTCCGCCGACGAGGCGATCTCGCAGGTCTTGCAGGCTGCCGAAACACTCCTTGGCCGAGGCGTACGACAGATATTCTTCAAGTATTGCGCCACCTTCGATTCAACTGCCGATGGCAATATTGGCCCTTGCGCCGAGGCTCTGATGGATCGGCTTGGCGCTCGATACGCTCTTTTTTGCCCTGCATTCTGCGAAACAGAAAGGACGGTCTATCAAGGTCACATGTTTGGGGGCCCACAATTGTTGGCCGAGTCGCCGAAACGCAACGACCCGCTGACGCCAATGACCGACTCTAACTTGGTGCGGGTCCTGCAACGGCAGTCTCGCCGCAAGGCGGGCCTGGTGAATTACAAGGCGGTCGACGCGGGAGCAGGCGCTATTCGTGCCGCGTGCGAAACCCTGGCCGACCAGGACATTTCGCTTGTGCTGGTAGACACTCTACACGAGCGCCATCTGGCCTCCATTGCCGAAGCCGGCGTTGACATGCCGCTCCTGACCGGTAATTCCTCGATTGCCGCGCATCTTCCGCCAATCTGGCTGCGAAATGGACTTATCTGCGCCACGCACTCCGGCACGCTTCCCGGCGTGATGGGACCGGGCGCTGTTCTGGTGGGAAGCGTTGCCGAGCAGACACTGCTGCAGCTTGAGTGGTTTGCGCGAACTTATCCATTCATCACCGTGGATTTGGAACGCGCCTTCGCCGGCGACGACGTCGTGGGGGAAGCGATTGATTTCGCACGTAAGGCGATTTGCGACAACGTCCCGTTTGCGATCAGCACGGCGCAGCCTCATGGTTCCGTCGAACGGCTGCAGTCGAGGTACGGGCGCTACGAGGCGGCTGCCAAGGCAGAAGATCTCCTGTCGCGTGTTGCGACCACGATCACCCTGGAACTGGGCGTGCGGCGGTTGGTGGTGGCGGGGGGGGAAACGTCGGGCGCCGTCATCTCGGCGCTCGGAATATCGGAAATGACCGTGGGACCCTATCAGGGTCCCGGAATGGCGCGCGCCGTGACCTCACTGCCGGCCCGGCTGGCGTTGATGCTCAAGTCGGGAAAACTGGGCAAGCTGGATGTGTTCCAGACCGTTCTCGACGAAATGCAACGCGATTTGGCCTATACGCCCGCCTCGGAATGGCCGCCTTTGAAAAAATAACAACATATTGACCTCCACTGCCGCAGGATATTCATCTCGTGTCGGCGTTCGCTCTCAATCTCTGACCGTGAAGCCCAGCATGGCCTCCCGGCTCCGTGCCTGCCTGGAGTGACCTGTCGAATGCCGACGGAAACAACTGCTGGCCACCTTCGATCGGTCTCGCGTCTCTCCACGATCACTGCGTTTATGCTAGACACAGACGTCCGCCATGATATATCATATTTAGACTCGAGGTCCTTTGCCGGAAGACGCATGCCCAAAATCCCGCCGGACAGATCCTTTACCAGACTGTTTCGAACCTATTTGCATAGCGTGCTGTTCTGGCGCTGGATCGTGAAAGCAGTGGTCGGGTATTTCCTGATCACGCTTCAGAAATCAGTCACTAACTGGGCCAGGTGACGGCCAGCCGCGATCGTTTTGTTGTTGAGAGGGAGGGCAGTCAGGCATGAGAAAACCCATGGCCACGAAGATATTTCTGGTAACAGGCGCAGCAAGCGGTATCGGCGCCGCGATCGCGAGGTTGGTAGTCGACCGAGGTCATAAAGTCGTCGTGGCAGATATCAACGAGGCAGGGGCGCGGAGCGTTGCTGAGGCATTGGGTGACAATGCCATGGCCGCGAAGCTTGATATCCGCTTGCCGCAAGAATGGGAAAGCGTCGTCGACGCTGCCTATGCTCGATTTGGCGCCTTGGACGTTCTTGTCAACAACGCGGCCGTGGTCCACACCGGGTTGACAAAAGATGTATCGCTGGCGAAGCATGAGCAGACGATGACGGTCAACGTCATTGGGCCGATGCTCGGAATGCTGGCGGTTCTTCCTCGTTTCCGGCAGCAGCAATCAGGGCACATTGTGACCATCTGCAGCATGACCGCGTTCCTCCCCTTCCCCGGCATTGCCAGCTATGCCGCCTCCAAACATGCATTGCGTGCAATTCATTTTGGGGTGGCCATGGAAGAGCGGCACGAGCCGATTAATTTCACCATCGTTCATCCAAGCTCGACTGAAACTCCCATGCTGGAGGAAGAGGCCAGGACGGGGGTAGCACTGGCTTTCGCAGTGCCATCATGGAAACCGGACGATGTTGCCGAGATCGTACTGGCTGCCATCAAAAACCGAAAACAGGAAGTCTGCATACCGGCTTCTCGTGGCCGCCTCGTCAAGTCGATAGGCGGAAGTCCCCGAAAGCTTTTCGAGATGGTCGAAAGAAACGAAAAAATAGGTGCGAAAAACCTTGCGGAACGCCTAAGTGTGGCAAAGACGATAAGCTGACGATCCCTTGGACGTAGACTGCCTCAGTGATGGGTTAGCGACGAAAGGGTAAGCAATGGGAACGCACTGGACGCGGCTTGGAGAATGAAATGAGCCTAGCCGACGAAGCGGAAGACCAGGCTTCCATGGGTTTGTCGCGCGACAGCCTGTCGGCGATGATCTATGACAGTCTCAAATCCAACTTGATGACAAGTGCCTACGAACCAGGTGAGCGGCTCAATATTAGGCGCCTGGCGATCAGCTTCGACACATCCCCTACCCCGGTGCGCGAAGCCGTCATGCAACTTGTGAGAGACGGTGGACTTGAGCTGCGGCCTGGACACGAACTGCGTGTACCGATTCTTTCGGTGGACCGATACCTGAAGATACGTCAGGTGCGAGCTCCTTTGGAGCGTCTGGCAACGGAACTGGCGGCCCCCCGGATATCCAACGACGTTCTGGCGAAATTGGCGCAGGTGAACGATAAATTCCTGGCGGCTGAAGAAGCAGGCCATTGGAAAGTCGCCCTCTCCTTCAACACGGAATTTCACTTCCTGGTTTATGCTACCTCGGGAAATGAAATTCTTGTAAAGGCAATTGAGAATTTATGGCTCCAGACGGGTCCCTTTCTGATTAATCAGTATCCTTCGGCAATTCACCCCCACGATGAACACCACCCCCACCTGGAGCTCATCGATGCGCTTCGGCGCCGCGCTTCTGCCGAGGCGGGCGAGATCGTCCTGCGCGGGATGGAAAAAGGCTCTGCACTGATCATCGACAAGCTGAAACGGGACCCGCGGTAGGCCACCCGAAACCAAGAAAAAATCGCGGGACAAGCTTTGTCGTGAGCGCGTGGATATATCATATGAACTAGAGCGAAATCTCGTATACGTCCAATACATCAAGGAACTTGGCTGAAAGGAATTTATCGTGTCATCCGCAGAACGGCTAAAAGAATTGGGCATCGAGCTGCCTGCTTTGGGCACGCCAAAGTATACCTATGTGCCTTTTCGAAGGGCGGGGGATATCGTCTTCCTGGCTGGACAAGTACCTCGTTTGCCCGACGGCTCGTACCTCACCGGGAAAGTTGGTGGTGATTGCTCCCTAGAGGACGGGAAAGAGGCAGCGCGTCTCTGCGGGTTGCATATGCTGGCGTCCGCGCAAGCAGTGACCGGTTCACTGGATGACATCGAATTCTTGAAGGTCTTCGGGATGGTGAACGCGGCTCCCGACTTTCGCGATCATGGGGTGGTTATCGAAGGCTGCTCCCAGCTGCTGGTCGAGGTTCTTGCCGAGCGTGGTCAACACGCTCGATCCGCGGTCGGGATGGGATCCCTGCCCGGCAACATCCGTGTCGAAATTGAAGCCGTTCTCCGGGTAGTGAAATAGACTTGGGTCAGTGGCATGCGTATCATCACGGACAAGCTTACGTTCCCTGAAGGCCCGATTGCGTTTTCAGATGGCTCCGTCATGGTCGTCGACATTATCGAGCAAACCCTTGTCCGAGTATCACGGGACGGTGATATCGCGGTAGTCGCCAAGGTTCCGGGCGGGCCAAACGGGGCAGCTGTTGGGCCAGACGGCAAGATATTCATATGCAACAATGGTGGTATGGACTGGGTCGAAGAGCAAAAAGGACGATTTCGACCAGCCTTGCAGAGCTCCGGATATACGGGCGGCAGCATTGACGTCGTGAATCCTGCCAACGGGTCCGTCCGCCGTCTTTACGATCGCTGCTCGGACAACCAGTTGCGCGGCCCCAATGATCTTGTTTTCGACGGAGACGGAGGCTTCTGGTTCACGGATATGGGGAAACGCCGTCCTCGAGAGATGGACCTTGGGGTCGTTTATTGGGCGGCAAGCGACGGTTCAGAAATCAAAGAGGTCATCTCTGGTCTGATCACGCCCAACGGCATCGCCCTCTCACCTGACGGAAAGACACTTTATGTCGCCGAGACTATCCCAGGTCGAATATGGGCATATCCCGTAATCGGTCCAGGAGAGGTGAGAAAGCAGCCATGGCCTTCCCCGGCCGGCGGAATACTCTTTGCCGGTCCTGGTGGACGAACCCGGTTTGACGGCTTGGCGGTGGCAGAATCGGGAGCCGTCTATGCTGCTGCGCTGGACATGTGTGCGATCCTTGAATTTACCGGAGATTTGAAGAGCCATGTCGTTCACCCCATTCCCGATCTGATGGTGACTAACCTCTGCTTTGGCGGTTCGGACATGCATACCTGTTATGTAACATTGTCTCACGAGGGTAGACTGGCCGCGTTTGATTGGCACGAAGCCGGCCTGGAGCTTAACTATCAATCCTGAAATCCAGGCACGTCACTGAGACGACGCTTGCTCGTCGTGATATATCATGCAGAAAAGAAGCCGACTCGTCCTTCGAGCAGGCATGGAGCCGCAGGAAAAAGATGAAAATCACCAACATTCGTACCACCCCGCTGCATTGCAGGTTCAAGCAGGATTACCATTGGGCAGATGGCATAACGTTGTGCTCGCCCGTGATTCTTATCGAGGTTGAGACGGACGAAGGTGTTGTCGGCATTGCCGAGTCTGGAGCAGGGCCGACCATCGAGCCGATGTTAGCCATCCTTCAGGACGCGATACCGCATTTCATCGGCAAATCGGTCTACGATGGCAACAAGCTCATCTGGGACTACTTTCGGACCGGGTTCAAGGCCCGAGGAGCCGGCAGTCAGTACCGATACTTCTCACGCACCATGTCGGGCATCGAGCTTGCAATGTGGGATGCGATCGGCAAAGGCCTGGGGCAGCCGGTATGCAACATCCTAGGGGGAGCCTTGCACGACAAGGTGGGCTATTTTGGTTTCGTTCAGGGGGATACACCGCAACAGCTTGCCGATGACGCGAAGCAGTTGGTTGAGCAGGGATATCCAGTTCTCTATGTGAAAGTCGGGCGCGACGACAAGCTCGATTTGGAGATCGTCCGGGCCGTGCGGGAGGTGGCTCCAGATGTTCGCCTTCGCCTGGACGCAAACGAAGCGTGGGACACGCTACGTGCTGTGCGCATGATGGAAAAGCTCAAAGCGTTCGATATTGAGATCATGGAGCAGCCAGTTCCCGGTATTGGAGGAGCAGATGCACTTCTGCGCCTCCGCCACGTCGGGATGCCGCTGTCTGCCGATCAAAGTGTGTATCTGCCGGAAGAAGTATATGCGATGTGCAGCACCCGCGCCGTCGAGTCGGTTGTCCTGGGACTGCACGAAACTTGCGGCGCTCTGCGGTGGCGTAAAGCGGCAGCGATCGCCGAAGCGGCAAATGTAAGAATCAATATCCACGGAATTTTCGAAACCGGCATCACGACCTGCATCGCTAATCAGGTTGGTTCAACGGTCCCCAATCTGGACGATGCCAACCAGATCATGTGGCAGTTGCTTGAGGAAGACATAATCGAGAGTCCGAACCTCACGCCTGTGAATGGATTTCTGCCGGTGTCGAAGAAGCCTGGATACGGATTCGAACTGAATCGAGATGCGGTCGGCCGTGCTGCCGAAGCCTATCTCAAGCAAAAACGCTAAAGCATGATGCCGAAAAGTGTGAAGCGCTTTTCGGACGACATGTCGACTTGGAGCCGGATTCAGATCTCAGGAGACGCCGCCCCGGCGGCCGTGCGAGGTCTGCTGGGGAAATTCCGGCAGCATCGTGCGGCCAGCCCAGAGGAATTGCCGGCAACCGGAGGCGTACTCGGAGTGTCGTTGTGGCTTGCCTATTCAACCGGACTGGTATTCGGCCCGGGTCTTCCGCAGACTGTGACGCCTGCCCCATTCCGGGATATTTTGTTATTGATACAGCCAGACTCAAGGGCGCTATATCGATTCGCCGCGCCGGAGTGAGGAGCGATCAATGCCAACCGCCATCAGGGCAAGTGGGCCTGCCGACGAGCTCGAGACCGTAGGGTCGGTTGGGATTAGCAGGAACACGTTCGCCGACCGAATTTATGCACAGTTGCGCATTGCGTTGATGTCGGGTCGCTACGAACCGGGAAGCCGGCTCAATATTCGGCAACTCGCCACCGCTTACGAGACCTCTCAGACACCCGTCCGAGAAGCGGTCCTGCAATTGGTGGCGGAGGGCGCGCTGGAACTCAAACTAGGCCATCAGCCTCGCGTTCCCATCCTCTCTATCCCCAGATATATTGAGATACGCGAGACGCGCGCTCCGCTGGAGCGGTTGGCGTCCGAACTCAGCACTGTCAACATGACACGCCAAGACATCGAGCTGCTGGAAAGGCACCAGACTGAATTCATGGCGGCGGAGGCCGCGGAGGATTGGAAGGCAGCTCTCGCGGCAAACCAGTCATTCCACTTTGCGATATACCGCAAGTCGAACAACCAGGTCCTGGTGCGGGTGATCGAGAATCTGTGGCTATTGGCTGGCCCGTTCGTGAACAATCAATATCCCTATGCCAAGCCACTTGCCTTCGAAGTTCACCCCCACGATCTGATCATCGACGCTTTGAAGCGTCGGTCACCGACCGAGGCCGGGGAATTGGTGGTGCGCGATCTTCGCGATGGCTCCTACAGAATTTTGGAAAAGCTGAAGTCACAATCCGGCTCGAGGCGTAGGCAGCAAGAAAAATAGTGCCTCGTGCCTGCAACGACGTCCCGTCGGCTCCACGGAAGTGGTTGGGCAGAGCCCTCGCGATATCCTGCAGCCACCCCGGTGCGCCTGGCATGGCGCACGTAACCACGCCGGGCCGCCTGAGACGCCCGGACTCGAAAATACCTTTCCGCCCGTTCTGCTATTTTAGCGCGAGCGCGTTGGCTGTCGAGCCGGAGCCGCCCAGCTTGTTGAGCGGTGCGGAAACAAACATTCCTTCATAGCGGCCGTCTTCTTCGCAATCCGCGGCCAGGGCGTCCAATGCGAACATTTCCCCGATGGCGGTGCCCAGCATCGGAATGAGCCGGTAATGTAGGAAGCCATCGGCATCTGTTGAGTCGAAGGGCTGAACTTCCAAGGCAGGGTTGTCGCCGGCAACAGCGGCTACACCCTTGTTCCATATCCAACGTGCGGTCTCTTCCGACCGCGAAAGTCCGCAGGCAGCGAACTGATCGTCGGTTGCCATCTGCTCGCGCGTTGCGGAATCGACACTTTCGTACCACTGGATCCAGCCGAACCGCAGGAGCAGTATGTCTCCTATATTCAGCTTGGATTTCTGCCTGGCAAGACAGGCGTCGATTTCAGCGACCGTTATAGGATCGGGATATCCCGGTTGGATCGGCCGTCCGACCGCCTGTCGAAAGCGAGCAAGGTCCGCTAACACAAACCGGCCGACGATGCCTCGGGTGGCCCAGTTCTCGATACCCAGCCGCGTTCCCGGGAGCCCCGTTATGTCATGTTCCTGAAAGCCTTGGTAAAACCCATGAACAGGGTGGCGGATATGCGAAAGACTGTCCCACTGGGAGGAGCATTGGGGGAAGAACCCCTCATACATGTCGTCTGTGCCGGAACTATCGAAATTAATGGTGTGCTGCATGTTTCGCCGGCCAAAAAGTGCAGGGTTGGGAAGATCAAGGGACCAATTTAGAGAAAAGACCGCACCCTTCGAGACCAGAGCAACTCCGCTCAAGACACGCTCCGGCGTCAACAAACCGACACTTCCAAGCTGGTCATCGCGGCCGTAGACGTTCCAGGATGACCCTGCGGGCACGCTGCCCTCAAGGCCAAGCTGGTCGTAGGGGATGCGGGTTTCGAAATTTGACACTTTTTCCTCCAACGAATCCTATCAATCATCAGGCTTCACCCGCCGAGAAACGTCACTGGACGAGATCCCTCGGCCCAACCGACGATCTCGTCTCAGTTCCATGGCTCACGTTCTGAACGGAAACTCCTGACACATCACGACAGCGTCCAGTGCCGATGGCGGCCGAGCCAAGCAACACGCCAGATCCCGCGACCTCATCAAAAAACACCCTACCAACCCCGAGAATACCAGCAGGCTGAAATCGATCGGTCGCCACAATCGACAGCCACACGCTTCTGTACCCTTAGGCTCCAAGGCTGTCGTATCGAGGTCTGTCGTCGCGTTCGTTCATCATGTTGCTAAAACCGTATGCAAGCGGGGCGCATTACATATCGTGAATTGCGCGACTAAGAGTGCAATTTGCGATTCATTGCCAAATTTGCCGTCGTCGCTTCCGATAACTTTTCATGGTGCGGCGCATTCGGAACCGCCGGGGTCGAGGTCTCAAAAAAATCATCGAGCCGTCGCCACGGGCTTACCTCATTGAAGACGATCAGCCACCGCCGCGAAGCCGATTTCGGCGGCAAACAGGGTCGCCTCAATATCGGCGTCAGTGTGGGCAGCACACAGAAACATGTTGTGTTTGGGATGGAAATAAACGCCGTGCGTCAATAATGTACTGCAGAACAGTTCACCTTTGCTGCCGTCGTGGTCTTCGTCAAACAAGATGAGTGGCATCTGGACAGGACCAGTTTGTCGCAAGACCATACCAGCCTTGGCTGCACGAGCATTCAGTCCGTCGCGGAGTTTGTTCCCGAGGCGGATCAGATGCTGCACCACGTTGTCCCGGCGGGCTATCTGGAGCGTGGCCACTGCGGCCGCCATTGCGACTGACCCGCACCAGAACGATCCCGTCACGAAGATGCGCGACGCGGCTTCGCGAAGCCAATCCGCCCCTGTTACCGCCGCCAGTGGATAGCCATTTGCAATCGCCTTGCTCCATGCCGAGAGGTCAGGGCGGACCCCAATTGCTTCCCAACTGCCGGCCAGATCGAGGCGCAGGCCAGCCCTCACCTCGTCGATGATAAGCGCGGCGCCGTTGCGATCGCAGATTTCGCGCACCGCGCGCGCGAATTCTGGGGTCGCCATCGCCTGATCCTTGCCGAAATCGTGGCGGAACGCCGAAACCAGGATGGCTGCTAGATCGCCCTTGGCCGCTTCCGCCGCGCTTCGCAGGCTCGAGACGTTGTTGAATTCATAGGTGCCCAAATGAACTCGGTCCTCCGCGGTGACACCAAGGACAGAGGGCGAGCACCAAGGCACTGCGCCATGATAAGCGCCCTGGGCAACCAACACCTTGCGCCTGCCGGTCGATGCGCGAGCGATGGTCAGGCACGTCGTAGTCGCATCCGTCCCGTTCTTCTGGAACTGCACCCAATCAGCGGCAGCAATCATACTGGTAAAAAGTTCCGCGAGATCAACCAGCGCATCTGTCGGACCATTCAGGCAATCGCCACTGGCCGCCTGCCGTGCTGCCGCGGCCTCGACCTCCGGTTGGCGATAGCCCAAATAATTCGGCCCCCAGGCGCACATGAAGTCCACATAGCGTCGGCCGTTGACGTCCCAGAGTGCGGAGCCCTCGCCCTTCTTGAAGAACTGCGGATATCCAGCCGGCAGCTTGGCCGCGTTTAAGTGACCCCACATGCCACCGGGAATAACCCGCAGCGCTCTTTCGCGTAGGAGTTTGTCGGCTGATTGAATGACTTCAGGCATCTTCGTCCCTGTTCCAGTCCGGCGCGCTGCGGCCTACCAAGAGTGCCGCCCCTCGGGTATAGACTTATCCACCCAGCGGCGGCTCGCTGCCGTTGAGCGCCATGGCTGATTTTGCCTGCTCCGCGACCCACAGAAAACGGCGGCCGCGGAGCACATCATCGCCTTGGGAGGCAAACGATTTAGGAAGCTTCGAAACAGCGCGTGGACTGCTTCGAAAAACCAGCAATATGATATATCATGTTGGCGCTGGCCGTCAATCAATCTCTCCAGTTTGATTCAGGCAACGCGGCCATCGAGCGCGCCAGAGAGGACGAAAAGCGCCGCGTCCGCAACTGATCAGCAGGGGATGGCATTTGAGAGCTGCCGCAGATGTGGGGCCTGTGCCAGGCTCCCCTCGCCTGCCTACCAGCACGTGGCAAGGTCGCCACACACACTGTCTTTGAGGGAGACCGTGCTGCATACCGGCATAGACTGCCGGACGCCCGCATCGCGCGACGCGCAAGTCTTCTGTTTTTGATTGTGCAAAGAGACCGCTGTCGGCTGTCGTCACCTTCAAACGCAGAACGCGTGATAGCCCTACGCAGCCGTCGACAGGGCGATAAATCGCTCCAGGTGGAAATCAGAATCGCCGAAGCGGTGTTCGATCATGGTGAGCCGCTTCGCAAGATGGCCAAGCGCGTATTCCATGGTAATGCCAATTCCGCCGTGCATCTGGATTGCCTCCTCGACCACGATGCGTGATACCCGGCCAATGAGATTTTTTGCGGCACTCACTTGCAGTTCGCGCTCGCCGCGCGGTGCGTCCAGATGTCCGCACACGTTGATGGCGGCCGAGCGGGCCTGCTCGATTTCGATTAACATGTCGGCCATGCGATGCTGGAGGGCCTGGAATTTCCCAATTGGCTGGCCGAACTGCTTGCGGGTTCGCAGGTACTCCACCGTAAGATGCTTGATGCTCTCCATAAGCCCCACGGCTTCAGCACATTGGGCGGCCACAGCGCGGGCATGCACAGCCTCAATGGCGTCAAAAGCACCGCCCACTTCGCCCAAGCGCTGGCTATCGGGAACCGCCACACCATCCAGGCTCAATTCCGCGGCGCGACCGCCGCCATTGAGCGGATAAGATCGCAAGGCAAGTCCATCGGAATCCAGCGGGATTACGAAAAGGGTAATGCCATTTCGCTCGTCGGCTGCTCCCGAGACTCGCGCGCTGACTACCGCGAGGCTCGCCGCCGGTGCGGCCACAACCAGGGACTTGCCGCCAGAAAGCACCCAACGTCCATCCTGCCTGGTGGCGCGTGTCTCAACGTGAGCAAGATCGTAACGGCCGCCTTGCTCTGTGTGAGCCAGAGTGACAATGCGGCCCGAAATGATCTCCCCGACCAGCGCAAGCTGGTCAGCGGTCGCAAGCGATGCGATGAGGCCGCCAGCGAGGATGCCAGCTTCCATCAAGGGTTCGAAGACACCGGCGCGACCGAGTTCCTCGAAGACGACAGACAGGTCGAAGCCTGACCCGCCGAATCCGCCGACTTGCTCAGCAAAAAGGGCGCCCGGGACACCCATCTCGACCAGTCCGCCCCAGAGGTCCTTGGAGTGCCCTTGTGGACTCTCCGTCGCCTGAAAAAGGATTTCCTGCGTGACAAATCCACGCAAAAACCGCCGCAGGCTGTCCTGCAGCATCTGGCGTTCTCCAGTGAGATCGAAGTTCATATCATAGCTCCAGAATGGCTTTGGCGATAATCTGCCGCTGAACCTCGTTGGAACCGCCGTAGATGGAGAGCTTCCTGTTGTTGAAGTAGCTCTGTGTGGCAGCCATCGCGTAGGCCGGACCGATCGGGGCCGCGTTGGAACCCTCGTCAAGCAATTCGGAGATGAAGGGGATTGCATTGGGACCAGCGGCCTGGCGGGTAAGCTTGTTCAACTCCTGGCGGATGATCGTGCCCTTGACCTTGAGCATCGAACTTTCTGCCCCCGGGGCCTGCCCGGCGGCTGCTTTGGCAACTACCCTAAGGTTCGTGGTTGCCATCGCCATCAAATCGATCTCGACTTGCGCGATCCGGGCCGCAAAGAGAGGGTTGTCAATCAGCTTGCGGTGGCCATCCGGCTCAGTTGCGGCGACGCGCTTGAGATTGGCGAGAGCCGCGCGAGCCATGCCCACACCGGCAAGATTCATGCGCTCATGGGTCAATAGATACTTCGCGTAGGTCCAGCCCATGTTCTCCTCTCCCACGAGGTTCTCGGCTGGCACACGGACATTGTCGAACCAGACTTCATTTACTTCCGCCTCGCCGTCCATCAGCACTATCGGACGGACGCTGACGCCGGGTGCTCGCATGTCGACGAGCAGAAACGAAATCCCTTCTTGTGGCTTGCCCTCCTTTGACGTCCGGACAAGGCAGAAGATCATGTTTGCGTGCTGGGCAAGGGTCGTCCAGGTCTTCTGGCCATTGACGACATAGTGATCGCCGTCGCGCGCCGCGGAGGTCTTGACGCTTGCCAGGTCGGACCCGGCACCGGGCTCCGAGTAGCCCTGGCACCACCAGTCCTCGCCATTCAGAATGCGCGGGAGCCAATAGTCCTTCTGCTGCTGTGTGCCAAAATTCTGCAGGACCGGTCCCAGCATGCTGAGGCCGAAGGGCAAGATTCGCGGAGCATGAGAGCGCGATGCTTCCTCTTCGAATATATGGCGCTGAACTGCATCCCAACCGGGGCCGCCATATTCCTTCGGCCAACTCGTCGCGAGCCAACCTCGCCGGTTCAAAGCCGCATGCCATGTCTCGTGGTCGTTTTTGGTGAGACGCTGGCCGGATGCGACTTTGGCCGCGATTCTTTTCGGGAGCTCCCGGTCAAGGAAAAGTCGGACCTCTTCGCGAAATGCGAGCTGTTGCGCGGTATAGGCCAGATCCATGGTTCTTATCCGTTCAAAGTGGCAAAAATGGCGTTATCGGCCACCAGACGCTCAAGCAGTGGAGCGGGAGCCCAGAAGAACGGATCGTCTTGGGCCCAGCCTCGGATGTCCGCGAGAAGGTTCGGAAGGCCAGCGGCATCCGCCCAGTGCATCGGTCCGCCGCGATAACGTGGGAACCCGAAACCGAACAGGAGCACTGCATCGACATCGAGCGGTCGAGCTGCGATTTTCTCGTCGATTACACGGGCGGCTTCATTCACCATCGCAGCCATGTAGCGGCGCTGGATTTCGGCGTCGGTGAAGTTGCGCGCTGCGATGCCTTCTTTGGCGCGATAACGCGCGATCATGTCATCTACGTCGTGATCTGGCACACCAGGACGACCGCGTTCGGCGTAGATGTAGTAACCACGACCTGCCTTCTGGCCGAGCCGCCCCATGTGATAAAGTTCATCCGCCCATTCCGGCACAACGTCGCGAGGATCCCTGGTCGAGGCCTTGCGCTGTCGGGTCAGAAAACCGATGTCGAGGCCGGCCAGATCGGCGACGGCAAAGGGTCCCATTGCCAAGCCGAAGTCCACCATTGCCCGGTCGACCTGATACGGGCTTGCGCCCGCCAGCACCATCCTGTCGGCGGCGCCCCGAACACGCGCCAAGATGCGGTTGCCGATAAAGCCGTCGCACACGCCGGACCGTACGCAAACCTTGCCCAGCTTCTTGCCCACGGCAAAGGCCGTCGCAACCACATCGGGCTTGGTTGCATCTGCGACAATCACCTCCAGAAGCTTCATTACATGTGCCGGCGAGAAGAAGTGGAGGCCAACTACATCGCCAGGGCGGCGAGTGATCGAGGCGATCTCGTTGACATCAAGATAAGAAGTGTTGGTCGCCAGAATTGCCCCCGGCTTCATCACCGCGTCCAACTGCGCAAATACGTCCTTCTTCACATCCATGGATTCGAAGACCGCCTCTATGACGAGATCGGCCTGGGAGAGCACGGCGTATTCGGTCACGCATGCCAAGCTCCCAGACAAGATCGTCGTGCGTTCCGCTTCCGACAGCTTGCCGCGTCCAACGGCGGCCGTCAGGTTGCCCTCGATCGTTGCGCGCGCGCGCGCCGCGGCCGGGTCATCACGCTCGACAAGGCAAACGTCATAGCCGGCCAGCAAGGCTGCTGTCGCAATCCCCGCTCCCATCGTGCCACCGCCGATCACACCTACCCGCGCCACATTTCGTGGGTTGACGCCGTTCAGCGCCGGCAGGCGGGAGACCTTGCGCTCAAGGAAGAATGCATGGATGAGGCCTGCCCTTTGCGGCGTTTGCATCAGCGCCATGAACAAACGGCGTTCCTCGGCCAGACCTTCTTTGAAGGGACGCGTGGCCGCTTCAATGGCATCTACAACAAAGAAGGGCGCGACCAGGCCCCCGGCAGTCTTCTGAAGCTTCGTCCGGGCACCGGATATTGCGTCGGGATCGGCCGCGGGTGCAGGCATTTCGCTTACGCGGCGCGGGCCCTTTCCAGCCTTCAGAAGGTCATTGGCGAAAGCGAGCCCTGCCGCGCGCACATCGCCATCGCCAATCCTGTCTATGAGCCCGAGTTCGAGCGCTGCCGTCTCTGAAATGGGAGCTCCCGGAACGATAAAATCGAGCGCTTTTGCCACTCCGGCAAGGCGTGTCACGCGCTGCGTGCCGCCTGCACCTGGCAACAGGCCGAGAGTAACCTCGGGCAAGCCCAGTTTAGTGCTCTGCATGGCCAGCCGATAGTGGCAGCCAAGGGCAAGCTCAAGCCCTCCACCGAGACTGACTGCGTGCATCGCCGCCACAATCGGTTTGGCAGAGCTTTCTACGTGATTTACCAGATCGGGAAGCAGCGGCTTTAGGGGCGGCTTCCCAAACTCGTTAATGTCAGCGCCACCAACGAACATGCGTCCGGCGCCTATGACGACCGCAATGCCGACGTTCGCATCCTCGCTAAAGCGGTCTATCGCGCGCCACAGCATGGATCTGACTTCATGGCCCAAGGCGTTGGCGGCCCCGTTGCGGATGGTGATGACGGCTATCCGCCCCTCTCGCTCATAGCTTACCAGTGGATCCATTGGTCGCGTCCAGAAATCGGAATTTAATTCCATATATCGAATTTTCTTCGCGCTGACCAGTGTCCTTCGGGCGGACTGAGAGCGCGGTGCCATTCGTTGGCGCCACTGATAAAAGCGGCCCCACCGAACCAGGCAGACAGCCCTCTCGGCAGCACAACTCGCGCCGGCGCGAGATCTGCTCTGCGGCATAGATGTGCAGGCGTAAATGACCCATTTCGTGTCGCCTGACGACGTGGATCTCGAACTCTGCCGATTGTCGGTGAAGGCTGGCCGAAGCCTGCCACGCCCTTCCGACCGCACCGGCCGCGCATGTCGCCGTATCCATTTGGGCGTCGATTCAGCGACCCGACCGGAAACAAGGGCAGTCACCCCGACGCTTAAGCGTTCTCCAGCAGATCCTGTAATTGCTGCTTCGTCCTCAGCAATGCATCACCCACGGTGGTCAGACAATCGTCACGCGAGACGATATCGGAAATGCCCCCACATGTGAGAGCAACGAGCGGCGATCCGTCGGTCGGCCGGAAAGCAACTCCGATGGCGTTGATGTAGCTGTACCAAGTCCCAAATGAACAGACGAAGCCGCGCGTTCTGTAGCTCTGGATCGCCTCCTCGACACTATCTCGGATCGCGTTCGCATTGGCGGGCTCCCGCGCGATCAGTTGGGCAAGCAATTCCTCGCGCGCTTGCGGTATCATCTCCGCCAAATAGGCCAAGCCCATCGCGGTGCGCCAGATCGGTAACTGTGAGCCCACATTAAGTTGCAGCGTCACCGGCCCGAACGCACGGCAGTTGGCCAAATAGATCATCTCGAGTCCACTACGGGCGCCGAGCGCTGCTGCGACGCCCGTTTTGTCAGCCAGCCCCTGCAACAAAGGCTGGACCATGCGTACGACCGGGATAGAGCTCATCGCTGAATAGCCAAGCGAGATGGTTGAGGGGCCGATGGAGTAACGGCCCAGGGATTCGTTGTAGATGAGGTAACCACTGCTCGCCAGAGCATAGGTCAAGCGCGACACGGTGGCTTTCGGAAGCCCGGTGCGTTCGATCAAATCCTGGTTGCCCAATGTCGACTCGCTCGCCTTGAAAGCCCGCAAGATTTCCAAACCTCGCAGGAGCGAACCGGCGGCGACGCCTTCTTCCCCGCCATTGGCATCCTCCGCTGATTTGGAACGCTTTCTCATCGTCACCTCCTGAGGTTCCGCGGCAACTCTAGCCGCAATTGGCTCGAATACAATGGAATTTAATTCCATTCAGTTGACGCGCAAGGTACCAGATGGCATTAGTAACGCAAAATCGCACCCTGCCGCCGGGCACGACAGACGAGCCACATCATCAAACGGCCGAACTGCTTGCTTCCGACATCTCGACCCAGTTTGCAGTCCGGGATCGATCGGAATCAGACAGGTAGGACGGGAGATCAGCTCGACTGCGTCGCCGGGACCGACGGGGCGCAACCGAAACCCGTTTGCGGCGGACATCTCGAGGAGACCAGCAATGGAGAAGACAGAGCTGCCGCTGGACGGAATCAAGGTGCTGGATTTGACGCGGGTGTTGGCCGGTCCCTGGCTGACGATGTCACTCGGCGATCTGGGTGCCGAAGTCTGGAAGATCGAGAGTGTGGCCGGGGGCGACGACACACGGGCATGGTCAGTTCCAAACTACATGGGGGTGAGCACCTATTATCTCTGCGCCAACCGCGGCAAGCAAAGTGTGGCTGTCGATCTGAAATCGCCGCAAGGGCGTGAAATCATCTTGAAGCTGGCTGGCAAAGCTGACGTCGTGGTGGAAAATTTCCGTGCAGGTACGATGAAGCGGTTGGGTCTCAGCTATGAAACGCTTCGCGACATTAACCCGGCCCTCGTTTTCTGCTCGATCTCGGGCTACGGCCAGACCGGACCGGAAAGCGATCGTCCAGGTTATGATTTCATTATGCAGGCAGAAAGCGGACTGATGTCGATCACTGGCGCCGCCGATGGACCGCCCAATCGGCTGGGGGTGGCTTTCACGGATGTCGTTGCGGGCATGGTTGCTACACAATCGGTCTTGGCGGCGCTCTATCAGCGACGCGATACGGGAAAAGGCCAGTTTATCGACATAGCCCTGATCGAGAGCACATTGAACATGCTGATCAACGTCGGAACAGGCTACTTAAACGCCGGCGTGGATGGGTTCCGATATGGCAATGCTCATCCTAGCGTGGTGCCTTACCAGTTGTTTGAATGCTTGGACGGCTTCTTTGCGCTGGCAGTGGGCAACGACCGGATGTTCAAGGATTTCTGCATCCAGGTCATCGACCGACCGGATCTGGCCGAAAATCCACGCTTCGTCACGGCGCATCAACGTGCGCTGAACCGCGAAGACCTCTTGGCAGCCCTTGGAGAGGCGCTTTGCAAAAATTCGGTTGAACACTGGCTCGATGCCTGTCGCAGTGCGTCTGTGCCAGCGGGTCGCGTGCATACGGTCTCCCAGGCTCTGGCAACGCCCACGGTGATCGAAAGGGGGATCATTCAGTCCTTGAAGCATCCCGAACTCGGTACTATCCGCTTGATCAGTCCGGCCCATGGCCTCGCTGGCCAGAAAAACCGCGTGCAGAAGGCTCCCCCCCTGCTTGGCGAGGATACCCGCGCCGTTCTTGAGATTGTCCTTGGCTATGACGATAGCCAGATAGACCACCTGCTTCGAACTGGCGTCGTCTATTGCCACGGCGCAGCGGCACTACAGGCCCAGGCGTCGGAGGGCGCTGCGCAATGAGCCGTGCCTTCGCCGCACAGGGGCTTGCGGTTCTTCGCGCTCTTGGCCTGCCAGACGACGCGCCGCACGTGAATCCCAATGGAGGCGCCATCGCGGTGGGCCACCCTCTTGGGGCTTCGGGCGCTCGACTGGCGCTCACAGTCGCCCACGAACTGAAGCGCCGAAATGGTCGCTTTGTGCTTTGCACAATGTGCATTGGAGTCGGTCAGGGGATCACTCTCATTCATGGAAAGGCCCTGAGCCGGAATATGCGCGCCCCATTGATCCCGCCTGGACGTCACGCATCACGAGGAAAGTCGATATGAGCAACTATCCCGACGTAAACCTTTACATCAACGGATCATGGCGGCCCGCAGAAGAGGAGCGTTGGATCCCGGTGACCGATCCATCCAGTGGGCAGGAAATTGGTCGCGTCGCCAATGCCTCGCAAAATGATTTGGACGATGCGCTGGCCGCGGCCGACGAGGGGTTCAAGATTTGGAGCCGGACCTCACCGTTCGAGCGCGCCAAGCTCATGCGTCGCGCCGCGGACCTGCTGCGCCAGCAAGTGGACGAGATTTCACATTGGATGACCCTGGAGCAGGGCAAACCCCTGGCACAGTCGCGACTTGAAACATTGGCCGGGGCAGACATCATCGACTGGTTTGCGGGCGAGGCCCAACGTACCTATGGCCAGGTCATCCCGGCGCGCGCGAGCGACGTGCTGCAGATAACAATCAAGCTGCCCGTCGGGCCGGTGGCAGCGTTCACGCCCTGGAACTTTCCTATCAACCAGATTGTTCGCAAACTCTCGGCCGCCGTGGCTGCAGGGTGCTCCATCATCATCAAGGCGCCCGTGGAGACACCTGCAAGCCCGGCGGGTCTCGTTCGTGCCTTTGCAGACGCCGGCTTTCCTGCTGGCGTCGTCAACCTCGTGAACGGACGCTCACCCGAGATCTCGCGCTATCTGATACCCCATCCTGTCATTCGCAAGATAAGCTTCACCGGGTCGACTCCAGTTGGCAAGGAGCTTGCAGCGCTTGCTGGACTGCACATGAAGCGCGCCACCATGGAGCTTGGCGGTCACGCTCCGGTTGTGGTGGCGGCCGATGCCGATCTTGACCTCGCTGTTTCCACGATGGTGCCGTTCAAGTTCAGGAATGCTGGGCAGGTATGCGTTTCCCCCACCCGGTTTCTCGTCCACGAGACGCTGGCTGAAGAGTTCACCCAGCGTTTCACCGCCGCCTCAAAATCGATCAAGACTGGAAACGGCTTTGAAAGCACAACGGAGATGGGTCCGCTGATCAACGAGAAGCGTGTCGCAACGATAGACGGGCTGGTGGCCGACGCGGTCAAGAAGGGCGCCAAATTGATGACGGGTGGCAGGCGGATCGGGAACCAGGGCTGTTTCTACGAACCAACCGTCATTTCAGATGTGCCGGTCTCCGCGCAGATCATGAACGAAGAACCGTTCGGCCCGGTGGCAATAATCAATCGCTTTTCGACGATCGACGAAGCCATCACGGAGAGCAACCGCCTTCCTTTCGGATTGGCAGCGTATGCCTTTACCCGTGATACCGCACTGGCGACGCGTCTGGGCAACGAAATTCAATCTGGCATGACCGCAATCAATCACCTCGGCCTTGCTCTTCCCGAAGTGCCGTTCGGCGGTGTCAGGGATTCGGGCTACGGTACGGAAGGCGGGTCGGAAGCGATCGAGGCCTATCTGGAAACGCGCTTCATCAGCCGCAAAGGATAACTGCGGGACATTATGGAAATTAATTCCATTTTCGGTTGAACGGCCGGCTCTGAAGTGGCAGAGCTAGAGACGGCTCGCCTATCGCACTTCCGGCGGTTGGCGAGTCTTGACCACGCGCAGCCGAATAGACGCGATCGGGAGAAGCCAGATGACCGTCCCTGAAAGACCACACATGAATGGCGCGCAAAGTCTCGTCCACACGCTGGTTGCGGGTGGAATCGATACCTGCTTCGCCAACCCTGGAACCAGCGAGATGCACTTTGTCGCAGCGCTCGACCAGATTCCCGGGATTCGCTGCGTTCTCGGCCTGCAGGAAAACATCGTGACCGGGATGGCGGACGGCTTTTATAGGATAGCTGACCGCCCGGCGACCAGCCTGCTGCATTGTGGACCGGGTCTCGCGAACGGCCTGGCCAATCTGCATAATGCTCGCCGTGCTCGCAGCGGCATCGTTAATATCATCGGCGATCAAGCGACATGGCACCGTCCCTTTGACGCACCATTAACGACCGATACCGAAGGCCTGGCTCGGTTCAGTTCAGACTGGGTGAGGACGACGACCCGTTCGGCCGACGTCGGCCGTGACGCAGCCTGTGCCATGCAAGTCGCCCGCCGCGCGGGGGGTGGCGTCGCTACGCTAATTCTCCCGTCGGACGCATCGTGGGACCAAGGTGGCGTAGCGGCTTCATCGCTGCCAGATCTCGCCCCAACCGCGCCTGATCCACATGCCATTGGCACTGCGGCCCGAATATTGCGCGAGCATGGCGAAACGACGCTGATCCTGCTTGGCGGCCGAGCCATGCTGGTCGGGGCGCAAGAAGCCAGCTGGCGGCTTGTGCAGGCCACCGGAGCCGAAATGATGGGAGAATACGTCTGCGCGCGCATGTCGCGGGGACGTGGTCGTGTTCCGCTCAATCGAGTCCCCTACGCTCAGGCACCGGCGCAAAAGGCATTGTGGCGGTACAGTCACATCATTCTGGTAGGCGCCCGCCCACCTGTGGGCTTCTTCGGTTATCCGGGACAGCCATCGATCCATCACAACCCAGAAACACTTTTCCACGTCTTGTCGCGGCCCGATCAGGATCCTGCCACCGCCCTTACCGACCTAGCGGAAACCCTGAACGCCCCAAAAGCCGCGATCCCGGACGCGGGCCCGCGCCCCGACCCGATCGTTGGCGCACCAACTCCCGAAGGCCTTGCCCGCACCTTGGCCGCGATCATGCCCGAGAATGCTATCGTTTCCGACGAAAGCGTCTCCTTCGGTCGCGGATTCTACGAGCATACGTTTGCAGCGCCACAGCATGACTGGCTGCATTTGACGGGAGGGGCAATTGGCGACGGCCTGCCTGTCGCGACGGGCGCCGCGATCGGCGCGGGAGGCCGACGGCGTGTTATCGGTCTGCAAGCGGACGGTTCGGCGATGTACTCATTGCAGTCGTTGTGGACGCAAGCACGCGAGCGTCTTCCGGTGACTACTGTTATACTTTCAAATCGCAAATACAAAATATTGATCAATGAATACGTGGGAGTTGGCGCAAGCCCTGGTCCGACGGCGATGAGCATGCTGGATTTGACGAACCCGGAACTCGATTGGGTGAAAATCGCCAACGGCATGGGTGTCGAGGCAGCCTGGACCGACACGCTGGAAGGCTGCGCCGACCTGATGAGACAAAGCTTCGCGAGCCAAGCTCCCTTTCTAATCGAACTAGCAATCTGACCTGTAGCCAAGCGGACGATGCTATGTGGCCAAACGGGACCCGACCACTTTCCGTAGCGCGCGATGGTTCTTGCCCGACGATATGCGAACTTTGAGCCATCGCGCTCGCGACGGCAAGCTCGCGACGGCCATCCTGAACACATGGAGCGAACTAAACCCGTGTCGTAGCCATTTCAAAATGCAGGTGGACGTCAAGCCAGAAATCCTACAGGCGGGTGGTTTTCCGTTGGAATTGCCTGCAATGGCGCTTGGCGAGGTGTTCTTGAAACCTCGACCATGCTCTTCGCAACGTGCCCGAATGCAGGCTGAAGAATCATGGGTGGCTGCGTCAAAACAGTCCCGGGTTGCTGATGGCAGCATTTGCTTTATCGATGCCATCCGGGAGCTTGCCGCGATCTCGGCCATCTTACCCTTGAGCGCGTCGCTAAATGCTTGGAAGGCCGCAGTCCCCAGCAGCACTTCGATGCTGCCGCTGATTATTGATTCGTCTAGCAGGCGGACGGACTGAGGCGAATAACTATCAGCACATGAACCAGAAGCTCTTCGTCTTTCTGGACGAGCTTATGCCATAATACATCTCTGAGAGTTAAGCATCCGGCAAGGTTCCGTTACAAGGGTCTCGCAACAGGCCCGCCTGCCCTGCGAACTGCTGGCCGCGCGACACCACTTGGTGCGAAATTGTGGCTCAGCATGGTGAAAGGCTACAGATACCTGGCTCGGATGGAAACCTTGACAGAGTCGAGCAGCACCGCCGCCAGGACAAGAGCGCCCTGGATCATTTGCGTGTACTGCGGCGGCATGCCGAGAAGATTGATTGCTGTTCGGATGGAACTCAGCAGCAGGACACCGGCAAAGACGCCCGACAAACGCCCAACCCCTCCCTTGAGGCTGACGCCGCCAATGACAACCGCGGCGAAGGCCTCGAACAGCATGCCGATGCCGAGATTTGCAGTGGCCCCGGCGGACCGAGCAGCAAGCAGCCAACCGGCAAAGGCAGCAAGCATCCCGCAGATCACAAAACTCCAAACGGCGATGCGCCCCGTGTTGATGCCTGCCCGGAACGGCGCTACCGCATTGCCGCCGTAGAGATACACATATCTGCCGAACGGTGTTTTGGAGAGAATGAAGGTAAAGACCAGGAAGATGCCGATGGTGATCCAGGCCAGCGCGGGAATTCCGAGCAAATGAGCCGTTGCGATCAGACGCAGTTCCGCCGGCATTCCGAAGATTCCCCTGCCGCCGCTGAACGCAACGACCGATCCGCGAAGAAAGATGTAGGTGGCCAAAGTCGCAATGAATGCGTTGATCCCGAATTTGAGCACGATCATGGAATTGAAGAGGCCAATACACGCGCCAAGCACGAGCGCCATCACAAGCGTTGCGGGAACAACGAGCCAGGGCAGACCAAAGAAACCTTCAGTTCCGGACGCGGCGCCTATCGCTGCTGTTAGCATGGCGGAAAGCGCCATGGTGGATTCGATAGATAGATCCATTTGTCCTGCGATGATGGCGATCGACAGACCGACGGCCAATATGCCAACGAAGGTGGATTGCTCCAAAATATTGAGGAAAATGCCCGTCTGTGCATATGCTGGAATCAACAGACAGAACGCCGCCAACAGGGCGAGCAAGATCAGCCACACGGCGTGCTGCAGGACGACCTCGAGTAAACGATGGTTGCGCACCCTTGGCGGGAATGCCTCCAGTGTCTTGGCAGTGTCCATTTTATTCCTCTGATCTTCGTATGGGCGCAACCCGGTGGCCCCGGTCGAGGGCCACCGGCAGTAGCAGTCACTTCACCGGTTCGACTTTTTGCGGCGGCAACTTCAGATTTGCCCAATGGAGCGGATCGTCGACATTTTCTTTGGTTACCAAGGCGCCCGGTATTTTCAGGTTCGGACCCCATGCCTCGTCCGTTAGCACAGACTTGAGCCCCAAGACTTCGTATTCGCCCGCCTTGAGCGGCTCGCCCCGGATGATCTTGTCGAGGAACATGGCTACACCATAGGCCTGTGCGAACATCGGCGCTCCCACGGCAACCTGCTGCCACCCGGCGCGTATCTGAGCCAGGCCGCCGATGTCGCCGTCGGCGTCGAGCATCAGGATGTCGCCTGGCTTCTTGCCGGCCGCCTGCAATATGGCAACGACCGCCGAAGCCAGGTATCCCGAGTGATAGAAGATGAGATCGACATCAGGATTTGTCTGAAGGTAGTCTTGCGCGATGTTGGCAGCGTTGGTCGGCTCCCACTGCATGGCCGCCTTGGTTTCTATCTTCACATCGGGATAGGCAGCCATGATTTCGTCGAAGGCACCCTTGACGCTGACCGAATAGGAATCCCCGGGATCGCCGGTGATTTGCAGGACCTTGCCTTTCACCGCCCCTTTGCGCTCTGTCAGCAGGCGAATGGTCTGCTTGGCGGCGTCATGGCCAATCTCGATCGTGCCAGCCACGGAGGTGAGCGCGAGTTTGGCGGAGGTAATGGGCCGGTCGAACGCAATGACCGGGATTCCCGCCGCCTGTGCGCGCTCGACGCCGGGAACCACTGCGTCGAAGTCCACGGCGGCAATCACCATGGCTTTCGGCTTTAGATTGATGACGTTGTCAATCTGGTTCAGTTGTACGTCAGATTTATTGGTGGCATCGAGCGTCGTCACCTTGTAACCGATCTGGTCAAGGAAATGCGCCATCACCTTGGCTGACTCTGGATAGAAGGGGCCTCCCGAGTCAGGGATAAGATAGTATATCTCGCCCTTGTCCTGAGCTGTGGCGAATACCGGTGCAAGTATCAAAAATAATACAGACATCAGTATAGACACGGCGGATTTCAGCATGTTCACTCCTCCCGGTTAATATTGTCAGTTATGGGAACTTGCTTTGGGCTTTGTCCCGGTTATGATCCGGACGATTTCCTCAGGCGAGGTATCGACGGTGTTCACGTCGCCCACGACCGATCCCTGCCGCATGACCACCATGCGGTCCGCGATTTCGAATGCATGAGACATGTTGTGGGTGACGATGATGACTGCGATGCCCTTGCTACGGACATCGCGGATTGTGTCGAGGCTGCGCCGAACCTGTTCGACGCCAAGGGCGGCGAAAGGCTCATCAAGAACGACAAGCTTGCCGCCCCAATGGACAAAACGGTTGAGTTCGATGGCCTGTCGCTGACCGCCGGATAGGTGTTCCGCATTCATCTTGACCGAGGGAATCCGCGTGCCGGCCTGCCGGAGGACACTCTCGGTGACCTGACGCATCTCCGCTTCCTGAAGGATCGGAATACCGAGAACACGGCGGACGATTTCACGACCCATGAAGAAGTTCGCGACAACGTCGACGTTCATGCAGATGGAAAGGTCTTGATATACCGTTTCAATGCCGAGTTGCTTCGCGTCCTGCGGGGAATTCAGGTGCCTATCCGCACCATCGAACAGGTAGCGGCCGCTTGTCGGCTGCAAGCCTCCCGAAATAATCTTCACCAAGGTGGATTTGCCGGCGCCATTGTCGCCCAGCAGCGCAACGACCTCTCCCCTGCGCACGGAAAGATCAACGTGCTCGATGGCGGTTACAGCCCCAAAGGTCTTCGAAATTCCCTGAAGCCGCAACAATTCTCGATCCATGGGCCAATCTCGTTGTCTGCGTTTTGCAAGATGATATATCATCTTTAAGTTTTGGCCCATTGGCAAGAGAAAAATCGTCTCCATTCTTTGCATTGAGCCTTAAAGCGGACCGATCACTCGACGGTACTCGGCATGCTATGCTCAGGATCCAGGGCGAAGGGCCCCGACATTAGCTCTTCAAGCCGCACTTTATAACAAACGAGGGGTGCCGATTGCCCACGGAGCGCATGATATATCACGTTGGCGTTTCGGACCGACCATATCGATGACTTCCACGAGACGATCCTCAGCGCAGGCACTTGAGGCCAGACTGCCGGAACTATCGGGTTCGTGGAAATCAGGCGATCCTAACTTAACACCGCGTTGGAAAGCCGGCAGCAGGCCAGATTTCGGCCCAGTCGTGCACAGCTCATCGAAGCGTTGGGAACGGAACAGGGCATAATCACGGCGTCACCGGATCGCCGTGATTTCGTCTGGACTCGGCCTATCGATTGTAAGGAGAGCTAGGCCATGCTGTTCCCCGCCAGGGCCTTCGGAGAGGTGCTCTTCTTCAGCGCGCGGCAGCTCGCACGGCTTCTTCAGCCACGGCTTTGACCGCGGCCCAATCCGAGGCTTCAATCAATTGTTTAGGCGCCATGTACATGCCGCCCGCGGCAAAGACGTTCGGCTGGCTGAGAACCTCGCGAATTGTTTCGTTTGAGATTCCGCCCGTCGGGCAAAAGCTGACATCGGGGAACAAGGGAGCGAGGTGCTGAAGCCATCGCAAGCCGCCGTTGAGATCCGATGGGAAGCATTTTAGCTCGGAGTAGCCATGCTCCCGCGCCACAAGCACTTCAGTCGGGGTTGTAGCGCCCGGCAAGAACGGGAGCCCGACCTCATCTGCGGCGTTGGCAAGTGAGGGCGAAAACGCAGGGCTGACAAAAAAGCGCGCTCCTGCATCACGCGCCGCTGCAAATTGCTCCGGCCGCGTCAATGTCCCTGCTCCTACGATGGCTTCCTTCGCGCGCGCCGCCATCGTTTCGATGACCGCGAGCGCACATGGGCTTCTGAGCGTCACCTCGATGGTCTTGATGCCCGCCTCTTCGAGAGCGTCGAGGAGGGGCACGGCATGACTTAGCTGTTCGACATGGAGAATGGCGATCAGCCGCGACGTCTTGCTTAGCAGCTCATCGAAAGGTCGTGGCGATGAGAGTGAATTTTTGGGCGATAAGGCTTGCATCAGGGAGTCCTTGAGTTGTCACCGGAGCGCTTCGGCACGCCGGCGAAGCGAAGATAGAGTCGAAAACCTTAGGCTGCAGCGGCGGAGAAGTTGTCCTTGAAACGGAAGGTGTAATAGTGGACGTAGCGCTCGCGACACTTCTCCAGCATCTCGCTTTCGGACATCCCTGCTGCAAATCGATCCAGAGCCATTGGCGACAGATCGAGTTCGGTGCGGCCATTGACGATAAGTTCCGCCAGCTGCTCGCCCAGAGCTGGCGCAATCGACAGACCGCCGACATTGCAGCCACCCAGAACGTACAGACCTTTTGCACCGGGCGCCTCTCCCAGGATATGATGACCGTCGGTGGTCATCGTGGGAAGACCGCCTCGATGCTCCTGAAGCTTGAGGTCTTGCTGGAAGATCGGCAACTGGTCCTTAACCGTTTCGGTGAGCCGCTTCAGAACTGACAGATCGAGCTCAAGATCCTCAATCCGAAACGATGGCGACATCTGCGAGACATCGACCGGTTTAGGGTCCTTCTCGTAGCCGCCGAACATGAGCCCACCTTTATCGGGCCGCACATAGACATTGGCATCGATGATGCGCGTGATCGGTTGAGTTGTCTCCACCCCCTCGATCGGAGCGGTGATCATCAGCTGGTGGCGCATGGCAACAACCGGTACGTTGCTGCCGGCAAAGGATGCTACCAGGCTCAACCAACCACCGGCGGCGTCGACAATGGTTTTCGCAGCAAGATCGCCTCGATCGGTAACGACACGGCTGACGGCACCGTTCTCCACGACGATCTCAGACACATGGGTGTGAGGAAGGAGCACTGCCCCCAATCTCTTCGCGCCGTTGGCATACCCGCGGGGGACTTGCACCGGCTCAAGAAAAATGTCTTGGCGCATATAAGCAACGGCTACGATGCCCTTCGTCGCCAGAAATGGGTTCAGTTCGTGCGCGTGATCCGGCGAGATCATATCGACGTCGAGGCCGAGATTCTTGGCCAGGGCAAGTCGCTCCTGCAGCATCGCAGCATGTTCCGGAAACCGGGCCACTGACATGCTCCCAGGCTGGAAATATTCAATTTCCTCGCCAGTCTCCTCGGCAAAGCGCCTTATCTTATCGATAGCGCGCATTGCGAGCTTCGTCATCACTTCGGTCTGTCGAACCTGCCCGCTCAAACCAGCGGCGCGGGCGGATGTCTGGGACGCGATTTCTGCCCGGTCCAGCAGCGCTACGCTTTTCCCCGCCTTCGCGAGATGAAATGCCGTACTGGCGCCAAGGGCTCCTGATCCGATGACAATTGCGTCAAATTTTTCCATGACTGAGCATCCTTTCTTCCACTGGGCCTATGCTGAGGCGAGCCTCAAGGATGCGAACAAGATAAGATAACGGGAGGGCCATCAGCAGGTACATGAGTCCGACCGCAACATAGATTTGCAGCGGCATAAAATACTCGCTTGTGAGATCGCGAGCTTGCAGCATCATTTCGGGAGCCGAAATCAACGAAGCGACGGACGTATCCTTCAGCAAGGAGATGCTAAAATTTCCCATCGGAGGAAGAACGACCCTGAAAGCTTGCGGTAAAACAACGTGCCGCAGGACCTGGACAGGACGCATTCCAATCATTTGTGCAGCTTCGCGCTGCCCGTGGTCGATAGCCTGAATGCCTGAGCGATAAATTTCGGACACGTAGGCGGCGCCGTTCAGCCCCAGCCCGAGAATCGCCGCGTCAATCGCATGCAGGGTCAGCCCGAATGATGGCAGCCCGAAGTAGATGACGAACAGCAAAGTCAGGGACGGCATGCCTCTGATGATCTCGACATAAGTCTGTGCGATTAAGCGCAAATAGGAATAGCGTGAGAGCCTAGCCAAGGCGATTGGCAGCGCGAGAACAGCGGCAAGCAGGAAAGACAGTCCCATCAGTCGCAGTGTCCAAAGGACACCACGCATCAACTGCGGCATCCATTCGACGACGAGCGAGACAAATGCCATCACACGCTCCTCCCTTGGCTGAAGCGCCGTTCGAGACGCTGTGCAAAGCGCGACAATGGGAAGCTCATGGCGATGTAGACGGCGGCCACCAGGAAATAGATAGGTCCACTGAGATAGGTCCGCGTCACGAGATTGCGCGCATAGAAGCTCAATTCAGGTGCGGCTACGGCAGATGCTAGGGAGGTATCCTTGAGAAGTCCAACCGCGAAATTCGCCAAAGGCGGCAAGACCACACGCATGGCCTGCGGCAGAACCACGTAGCGCAAGGCCTTCATCCGCGTCATTCCGACCATGAATGCGGCCTCTAGCTGGCCGGAGTGAACCGACTGCAGGCCCGCGCGGAAAACCTCTGTCAGATACGCTCCGCCGTTGAGACCGAAGCCGACGATAGCGACCGGGATCGGATTTAACTTGATCCCGATCTGGGCTAAACCGAAATACAAAACGAACAGTTGAGTTAGGACGGGAACTCCTCTGAATACCTCGATATAGATCCGGATGATTATCTTCGGCAGGCGAGCGGGGAAGGTCTGAATAAGCCCCAGGACCAGTCCGATAGCGACCGCGAGCACGAAGGAGCCGATCGTTATATGTATCGTCGTAACCGCTCCCCAGAGCAGAATTCCCAGGAATTCGGGAAAAAGCGGTAGTGCGCGAGCCCACTCATTCATGAGGAGGTTCCAGCCCGCAGCGCTGTCGAACGAGGTTCGCGGTTCGGGCGCAGGAGCGCTAGCGTGCGCGGATGCGCCGGTGAGGACACCAGCGTGTCGGGTGCGCCCTGATCGACGATGACGCCGTGATCCATGACGACGATGCGGTCGGCCACTTCCTCGGCAAAGGACATCTCGTGGGTGACGATCAGCATTGTCATGCCTTCTTCGGCGAGCTGGCGAATGACGTGCAGCACTTCGCCGACGAGTTCCGGGTCGAGCGCCGAGGTGGCCTCATCGAACAACATCAGCTTCGGCTTCATCGCAAGAGATCGTGCGATGGCGACCCGCTGCTGCTGCCCCCCCGAAAGATGGTCCGGATAAGCGTTGGCCTTATGGGGAAGACCAACCTTCTGGAGTAGATCACGGGCGATGGGCTCAACATCCTCGCGCTTCCGGCGCAGCACTTTGAGTGGACCAAGCATGATGTTTTCTAGTGCGGTTAAATGCGGGAAAAGGTTGAAGCGCTGGAACACCATGCCGATACCGGTGCGGATCTGGGCGATTTCCTTGTCGGACATCGGCACCTTGCGTGCGCCGACGACCTTCTCTCCGATGGACTTGCCGTCAATGGTGATCAGTCCATTTGTCGGCTTTTCGAGATAGGCAATGCATCGCAGCAGCGTGGTTTTTCCCGAACCACTCGAACCGATGATCGCGACCTTCTCGCTTGGGGCGATAGACAGATCAACTCCGTCTATCGCCTTGAAGCTCCCGAACGATTTGTGAAGATCCTTTACCACGACGAGCGGCAGATCGATTTTTGGAGCCGGGTCGGCGTCTCGCTGATCTTTGGCCGATCGATCTGCCACGGCGATCACCCGAAGAAGCTCGAGAAATCTTTCGGCGCATGCGCCCAGGGACCTAGGACGGTGCCCTTTTCGTCGCGATCGATGCCGATGCGTGGGTTGCGTTCGGGCGGGACCAGAAAGTCAGGGTTGTTCAGTCCGTACTTCGCCAGAAACTCCTTGTTCCCGCCGGTCTTCCACAGCCAGGCGATACCGGCATTAAGCGCGTCGAACAGGTCGGTATTCTCTGGGTTCATTCCCATCAAGGTCAATTGCTTAACGCCAAGAATCTTGAACTGTGGGTAGGAGGTAGTTGGAATTACCTTCAGATCCCAATCGGGGTTTTGCTGAATCATGTAGCTGATTGTCGGAGTATCAAGGAACCCGAAGTCCAAGCGGCCGGCGCGAATGTCGCGCACGCAAGCGTCGGTGGTGTCGTAGAGCCTCACTTCCGCGGCGCCCGGCACCTGCTTCAATTCCGGAACGATCGTGAATCCTTGCACAGTCCCAAGGGTTCGATCCTTCATGTCCTCAAGTGTGAGCCGGTCGCCAACGGGCATGTCCTTGCGCATGAGCGTGAACTTCGGCGTGTAGTAGATCGGATCGGTAAGAAGCATTACTTCCGCGCGCTTCTGCGTCCAACCCATATTTCCCAACATAACGTCAGCTCGGCCACCGCGGACAGATTCAATCGTGGCCGACCAATCCATCAAAGCGGGCTGTGGCGTTAGGCCGAGTTTCTCGGCGATCTTTGAAATCATTTCGCCATCGGTCCCAATTATCTTGCCATCTTTGACGCTGGTCATTGGCATGTCGCCGTTCATCGCGATGGTCAACGCGCCTGGGACCACCGTTTTTACCTCTGCAGTCGCCGCGAACGCTGCGGGCAGCAAATTGGTCGCGGCGGTGACGGCGGTCGCCGCAGCGCCAACTAAAATGGATCGGCGGGTGAGGTGATGATGAAGACAGGCGTGTTCTGGCATTTTTGATGTCATCGCTGTTTCCCCTTCAAGCCGGTGCAATCCTGAGAGGCGAGGCCCGGCGCCCTCGCACGAAGCTCGGCCCTCAGCTCAAGGGCCGGGTTCAAAAGATCACTCCGCTATTCCCGCGGCGGCGAACGCTCCTCAAGTATGATATATCCAGCTCTTAGGCGGAGGTTGGACGGCACCGGTCGAAGACCTGACAGATGTATATCTGCCGCAAGATTCGGAGTTTGCAAGAGAAAAATGCCCGCCAGCGGCATTTTTTGCGGCCGGCTAATAAAAAACTGCCGACGCGCACGCGCCCTGGCCGGCTTCAGGAATTCAGATGGCCTGACAATGAATCGGCATAGCAGACACCGATTTCGCGTACTTTACCATATGATATATCCGGCTCCTTGTTGGCCGAGAAGCCCCGATTGCCGTTTCAGGCTGAGAACCGAGGTTGTTCGAAAATCAGCGCGTGCGTCGCCGGGCCCCTACTACCGGCGCTGTTCGTCATGGAAGGCGTCGCGTGCGTCCTCCCTTCAACCGGTCCACGCTCCTCAACCGCGATAGCGCGTCAGCTGCAGCGCTATCACCGTCGAGCCGATGGTGAGCAAGAGGATCAGCGTGCCTATGGCGTTGACCGTTGGTGTCAGGCCCGTGCGAACCATACCCCACACCAAGGTCGGCAGAGTGTTGCCGGTACCGATGGTGAAGAAGGTGATGATGAAATCGTCGATCGACAGCGCCATGGCGATGAGCGCGGCACCGATCACCACCGGACGGATGATCGGCAGCGTCACCGTGAAGAAGGCCCGCAGCGGGCTGGCGCCGAGGTCGCGCGCGCTTTCCACCACGCGTGGGTCGAAATTGACCAGGCGCGCATGCACGATCAGGGTGACGAAAGGCTGCGCGAAGAGCACGTGGCTCAAGATGACGGTCGGCAGGCCGAGCTTAAGGTCGATGCTGACATAGAAGGACAACAATGCGACGCCGAGCACCAGTGGCGGCAGCATGACGGGCAGCGTCAGCAGGGCCATAATGATCGAGGCACGGCGGGCGGGCATCGCCGCCAGCCCCATGGCCGCCAGCGTGCCGACGATCGCCGAGACGACCGCGACGCAGGAGCCGACGATCAGGCTGTTGGCGAAGGACGGCCAGAACTGCCGGGTCACCACCATCTCCTGCCACCAGTGGACCGAAAGCTTCTCGATCGGGAAGTTGGTCAGCGAGCGCGACGTGAAGGAGAAGAAGACGAGGAGCACGATCGGCGAAAGCAGGTAGACGATGAACGCGACCGCCACAATGCCCCACACGATGTTCGAACGCACGTTCATTGGCGGCTCCACAGCGCGATGAGCAGGCGGAAGAGGTAGACCACCACTACAGCCGCAAGCAGCATCACGATCGACATTGCCGCGCCCAGCGGCCAGTTGAACTGAGCGCCGAACTGCGGCACGATCAGATTGCCGATCATCGTCAGTTTGCCGCCGACCAGAAGCGGCGTGACATAGTCACCGGCGACCATCAGGAAGACGAAGCTGAAGCCCGCGACGATGCCGCTCTGGCAGCGCGGCACGATGACCGTCGAGAGGATCGGCCAGCGGCCGGCGCCGAGGTCACGCGCAGCCTCCACCTCGCTGTCGGAAATGCCGCGCATCGACGCGTAGATGGGCAGGACCGCGAAGGGCAAGGTGAAATGCATCAGCGCGAGGACCACGGCCTGCGGACTGTAGAGCAGCGAGGTTATCGGCGAGGAGATGACCCCCATCGCCATCAGCGCGCTGTTGAGCACGCCCTCGTTGCCGAGGATCGTCTTCCAGGCATAGATCTTCATCAGATAGCCGCCGAACAACGTGATCAACACTATGAAGAGCAGTGCCTGCGCCCATTCGCCGGCGCGGAAGCGGGCGAGGAAGGAGAAGGCGAAAGCCAGTATTGTGGTGAGCAGCGCCGTTGCCATGGCGATCACGACAGTGAATGTCATCACATCCCAGTAATTGGCGAAGACATCGCGGTAGTTCGCAATCGTTGGCTTGGCGCTCAGCGCGAAATATTCAACCTGCCAGAAGCTGAGACTGACGAAGTACGCCATCGGCGCGATAAACAGCACGCAGAACACCAGCGCCGAGGGCGCGATCAGCCAATAAGTGGATATGTTTTTCATCTGCCCGCATATCAAGAGGTATGGGAGCCCTGGCCAAGGCCGGGACTCCCCGGAAACGTTACGCGGTCTTGAAGCGCTCGTAGGCCTTCATCCACTCGCTGAAGGTAGCGAAATCGCCTTCCCGCTCGAGCGGCGGCATGCCGAAGAAGCCCGCCTTCTTGCCGTAGTTGGCTACGTCGTCATATGGGTACAGAGAGCGGATGTTCGCCGGCAGCGCCGCGGCGGCATCGACGTTGACGATCGCCTGGAAAGCGACGTTGGCGAGGCGCGTTTGGCCCTCAACGCTGATGGCCCGATTGCACAGCTCATAGGCGGCGTCGAGGTTAGGCGCGTCCTTGGCGATGCAGTAATTGTCGAGCCAGGCGTTGGTGCGCTCGACCGGATAATTGTATTTCACCACCTTGCCCTTGTCGCCGCAGAACTTCACCATCGTCTCCCAACCATTAAATGTAATGGTGACGTCGCCGCGTGCGATTGCGTCGGACAGGTCGCCATAGCTCGCCGCGACGACGCGCGACTGCTTCTTCACCTCGATCAGAAAGTCGATGGAGCGCTCGAGTTGCGCCGCGTTGATCTTGGCCGGCGTCTGGGAGCCGGTCGTGACAAGGGAGCCGATCATCATATTGCCGAGCGGGTCGTCCAACATGCCGACCTTACCGGTGAACTCCGGTTTCAGCAGATCCTTCCACGAGGCCGGTGGCGTCGGGATGGCCGCCGGGTCATAGACCATCGGAGCGCCGCCCCAGGTGAACGGCACGCCATAAAGCCTGCCGTTCACGTTGAGGTTGGGATCCTTAAGAAAGATCGGCATCACCTTTTCGAGGTTCGGTAAGCGCGAGACGTCAATCTCCTGGATAAGGTCGAGCTTCGCCAAAAGCGGAATGTAGCCCATGTAGGGCGTGACGATGTCGATCTGGCCAATGCCGCCGCCCTTGAGCTTGGCGACGATCTCGTCATTGTTTCCGATATAGGTCGTGTTGAGCGTGATGCCCTTCGATTTGAGAAAGTCGTCAAAGGCCAGCGGGTCGTCGTATCCCTGCCAACCGAGGAAGGTGACGGTCGATTCGGCGCGAGCGCGCGTGGCCGGCAGTCCGATTGCACCCGCCGCCGCGGTCGCGGCGAGGACACGGTTGAAGTCGCGTCGCGTCAGCCTGGAGGCCGACAGATTTGAATTATCGCTTCCCATTTTGCTTATCCTGCCTTGTTGTTGTGTGGTCTTCCCTCGTCCCGGCTCGGCCTAGGCTCTGACGACGCGTTGCTGCTGCAGCGGCCAGCCGAGCCTCACACGTTCACCCGCTGCCGGCCGCGGCATGACCGCCGCGTCGAGGTGAACGATCACGTTCTGCCCGTCGGGCATCCCGACCGAGCATTTGATATGGTCGCCGAGATAGAGCACGTCGCTGACGGTACCTGTGATCTCGACCTCCAGTGTTTCGTCAGGCCCGAGCAGCCTCACTGCTTTTGGCCGTACCACGACGGTAACGGACCCATCCGGCCCGGCATCGGCGAAGGTCGGTCCGGCCGCGAGCGTTACCACCCCACTCTTGCGTTCGCCGGGGAGCAGATTCGCCTCGCCGATGAACGTCGCGACAAAACGGGTCGCCGGAGCGGCATAGATGCTTTCGGCGTTGCCTTCCTGATCGATGCGGCCGGCATTCATCACGGCAATGCGGTTGGCGAGCGACAGTGCCTCGCCCTGATCATGTGTGACGAAGACGAAAGTGCCGCCGAACTCCTGGTGCAGGCGACGCAGCTCGTCCTGCATAGCGTGACGCAGTTTGAGGTCGAGCGCAGCGAGCGGTTCGTCGAGGAGCAGCACCTTCGGCCGAAGGATCAGCGCACGCGCCAACGCCACGCGCTGCTGCTGCCCGCCAGACAGGGCCGTCACGGAACGGTCGGCGAAATCGGTAAGCCTGGAATGACGCAGCGCTTCCGAGACACGGTCGTCAATCTCGCCTTTCGGCTTTTTTTGCAGGCGCAGACCATAGCCGACATTCTGGCGCACGGTCATGTGCGGAAACAGCCCATAACCTTGGAAGACGGTGTTGGTCGGCCGCTGCTCCGGGCCGATACGGGTCACGTCGCGGCCGTCGATCTCGACAGTGCCGGTCGTCGGCGAGACGAAACCGCCAATAATACGCAGCAAGGTCGTCTTGCCGCATCCCGACGGCCCGAGGATGGCGACGAAATCGCGCGGGTATATATCCAGATCGAGCGGCTCGACGGCAGCGACCGCGCCGTAGTTTTTCGAGATGCCGCGCAGCCTGAGAAGCGCAGGCGATCCGGCTGCCGGCGAGGACGGGGGTTCTGTTTGGACCCGGAGCATCATTTCGTCTTTCGCCCTCCAGTTGCGGAGGCGAGCCGCTTGCGCGATCTCGACGCCAGGAAACGGATGGAAAAATCGACGTTCTCGATGGCGGTCACAGCGCCCAAGTCCCTTCTTTAAGACGCAACAAATCCGGAGCCATGTTGTCTCATTATGTGCATCTGGAAGATCGTATATCTTTCCTCACATTCAATTTTGTTGCAACAGAAAAACGTTCGTCTGCCCCTCCTTTGGCGCAAATTCGTTATGAACTCCGTGTTTGAGCCGTGGCCAGATTGAGCAACCTCGGGTCGTAAAAATCAGGATGGGACTCGGCATGTGGCTGATTGACACCAATTTTGCCTCATGCAACACACGATATATCATCCAGCGACGAGCGCGGTGCCGGAAGGTCGAGTGTCCGGCACCACGAAACGCCCGAGGACCGGAAACGAATTAACTATCGCCGGACCAGGCCCCTGCCCGCCCCGCGCTCCCGGAAGCCCTCAGAAGGACCTTGATATGAAAGCTGTCGTCTTCGAACAGTTCGGCCAGGCGCCGACGATCCAGACCGTCGCCGATCCGAAGCCGACGCCCGAAGGGGTCGTCATCAAGGTCGAGGCGACGGGCCTTTGCCGCAGCGACTGGCATGGCTGGATGGGCCATGATGAGGGCATCACACTGCCGCATGTGCCGGGCCATGAAC
>NZ_JBFUDJ010000010.1:0-213994 GCF_056404775.1 Mesorhizobium sp. P2_B5
CTCTGCCGCCCACGTTTCTCTTTCTTCAATATTCAATTTTCAAAGAACAGACCCCGCAGACGCGAGGTCGTGGCCCGTTACGCTTGTGGCTTCGGGGCCGTCCGAGTGTCGCTTACGCGGCTCTCTTGAATTTCACAAGGGCTTATTCAGAAGCAAACTGCTTCGCCGCCTGCGGCGCACCGCCCTCGTTCGTGAGGCGTATATAGTCGCCACCCACTCAAACTGTCAACACCGATCACTCATGTTTTTGAACTTTTTGCGACAGAAGTTTTGGAGCCCGTGGACTGCCCCAGGGGAACATTGGCGTTGCCCAGAAGGAGCCCTATTGCCGCCGCATTGCCGTTCGACACCAAAGCCAACAAGAAGGTGCCGCGCGACCCGCGCGACGCCTTCCTAAAAGAGATCAAAGCGGGGTCTGCACACCGTCGGTTCGGCCTCTCATAAGAGCGTAAAGACGCCTCTTTATAAGGGGCTGTAAAACAGAGCGTGTGGGTGGGGATTTCGCCGCTTCGTTGACTTCACCCGCCGTGACAGGCAAATGTCATGGCCCAACAGAAGCGAAAAGCCGTTCCCCCGGGGAAGAAGCAGCCTTTCTGGATGCCAGACACGGAAGATGTCATAGCCGAACTCGGCAATGAGCCGCCGCTGATTGCGGATGGCCGCAGCGGACCGCCCGACCGGCGCGAGGTTTCGGCGCGCTGGCTGTCGGGCACCTTCCTTACTGGCGTGACCTCGAGCGTGCTGATGGGCGTGGCGCTGTTTGCCGCGCTTGACGGCCGCCAGCAACTGGCAACCCCGCCCGAAATCGCCGAACTGGCCCAGCTCGAAAGCGGCGGCGATTCCGGCGAGGTCGCCAAGACCACCAGGCTGGTGGCGCCGCGCCAGATCGCCAAGGCCAAGGACCGCCGGCGCATGGAAGTGTCGATGGTGACCAAGGTCGGTGACCGCGACGTTATCCACACCGTACCGTTCGTGCAGATCAAGATGGCACTGGCCGCCGGCCACACCACCAACCGCGCCTATCCGCCATTCGACCCGATGCAGGTGTTCGGCGACGATGGCGACTCAACGCCCGCGCAGCCGGCGACGGCTTCCGCGGTTGGCGGCCAGATCTACGGCGCCAAGGTCGAAAGCGAGATGAGCCTGAAGACGGTCGATTTCCCGATCGAGACGGCCTCTTTCGACGAAAAGAGCGACCTGTCCGCCGATGAGGTGGAAAAGGTGGTGCGCGAGGCGGGTACGGATCTCAGCGACGGCGCTATCCAGGTTGCCTCGCTGCATTATGTCGACCCGCAGCGATTCGGCGACGCCTTCGCCGAATCGATGGCCGGTTCCTACGACGTCAAGATCGTGCCGGAAAACGTTTCGGTGGCGCCGCGCGTTGCCATCGACGACCAGACCCCGGCTTTCGCCGAGGAGATCATCCCCTTTACCAGGGACCGCGACATTGCCGAGGCCTTTGCCGATTCGGGCTATACCGGCGATGACGCCACCGGCATGGCCGAGGCGATCGGCAAGCTGCTCAACGCACCGGCGCTGAAGGCCGGAACCGTGCTGCGCGTCGGCCTCGAAGTGCATGGTGATGCCGCCAAGGTCGTTCGCACCAGCGTCTATGACAAGACTACCCATATCGTGACCATCGCGCTCGACGACCGCGGCCAGTATGTGCCGGCGCAGGAACCGGAGCCAAATCCCGAATTGCTCACCGCGTTCGATGATTCGTCGGCGCCGGTGGTTGTGCGCGGCAATCTGCCGAACGTCTATGATGGCATTTACCGCGCCGCCTATTCCTATGGCATGTCGAAGAAGCTGACCCAGCAACTGGTCAAGCTTTTGGCCTCCGGCGTCGACTTCCAGTCCAGGCTCAATCCGTCGGACCGCATCGACGTGCTGTTCTCGCAGCCGGACGGCGACGACCAGGCCTCCGACGAATCGGAACTTCTCTATGTCTCGTCGACCTTCGGCGGCCAGACGCGAAATTTCTACCGCTTCCAGATGCAGGACGGCTCGACCGACTATTTCGACGAGGATGGTTCGAGCGCCGAGCAGTTCCTGCTGCGCAATCCCCTGCCCGCTGGAAAATTCCGCTCCGGCTTCGGGGCCCGCCGGCATCCGATCCTCGGCTATGTCCGCATGCATACCGGCGTCGACTGGTCAGCCCCCATCGGAACCCCGATCATTGCCGCCGGCAACGGCGTCGTCGAGAAGGCCGGCTGGGCCGGCGGCTACGGCAAGCAGATCATCATCCGCCATGCCAATGGCTACGAGACCTCCTACAATCACCAGAGCGCCTTTGCCAAAGGCATCGAGCCGGGCGTTCATGTCCGCCAGGGCCAGACCATCGGCTTCCTCGGCCAGACCGGCCTCTCCACCGGTCCGCATCTTCACTACGAGCTGATCGTCAACGGCACCAAGGTCGACCCGATGCGCGTGCGCCTGCCGGTCGGCAAGGTTCTGAAAGGCGACGACCTGGTCGCCTTCAAGCGCGAACGCGAACGCATCGACGACCTGCTCAAGCAGGAAGACAGCAATTCGCTGAAGGTCGCCAGCGCCAAGATCGAAGGCTGAGCCTTCGTGCTGCGAATGAGTTAATCGCCGAATCAGATTGCCCCGAATCAGGTCGACTGATTCTCTTCGGCTCGTGACCAGGGCAGCTTTTGCCCCGAAACGGTCGCCCAGGCGATAATGGCAGCAAGCAGGCAAAGCAGCGCCGTCACCGTCGACACGGCCGCAAACGCCGCATCGCTGGCGGCGAGCCGTGTTGCATCAAGTTCGGGCGCCAGGCCGGCCAATGCCGGTTCGCCGAACCCCGGAATGCCAGGCCTGACGCTGGTGTCGAGCATCGTCGAATAGACCCAGGCCGCCAGCGACCCCATCGCCGCCACCGCGATCAACCCGCCAATGCGCGAGACAGCATTGTTGATGCCCGACGCAGCACCGGTATCCTTGTCCTCGACCGCCGTCATGATCGCCGTCGACAGCGGCGACACCACCAGCGCCATGCCGAGCCCCATCACCGCCATCAGCGGAAAGGTGCCGGTCCAGAAATTGTGCATGCCGGCATGGGTGAGCATTGCAAGCCCGGCAAAGGCGATGGCCACGACCAGGCCGCCGCTGGCGATCGGAAACCGCGGACCGATCCGATCCGACCACTGACCGACCGGACCCGACAGCAGCGCGATCGACGCCGACAGCGGCAGGAAGATGAAGCCGACTTCCTTGGTGCTCAGCCCCCACCCGGCAATCAACAGCATCGGCAGGTAGAACAAATTGGCCGAGAGCGCGAAATAGAGGAAGAAGGTGGCGACGTTGGCGCCCGCAAAGGCGCCGATCCGAAACAGCTTGAGATCGATCATCGGCTCGCCCTGCCGAAGCTCGAAGACGATGAAGACGACGAGCAGCAGCGCGCCGGCGGCGATGCTCGGCCCCGACATCAGTCCACCGCCTTCGGCGCTCATCGCGGTCAGTCCGTAGGCAAGCGCCCCGAAGGCAAGCGTGGCAAGAGCGGCGCCGCCGAGATCGAGGCTTCGCTTCTCCGTCGGCGCGTCGGCGGGAATCTTGGCCAGCAGCAGATAGATCGAGATCAGCCCAAGCGGCAGGTTGACGGCAAAGATCGCTCGCCAGATGCCGCCACCAAAGGCCGCCAGGACAAAGCCGCCCAGCACCGGACCGAGTGCCGTCGTCAGCGCCGAAGCAGCGGCCCAGATGCCGATCGCCCGGCCGCGCTCGTTCTTCGGATAGGACTTGGCGATGATGGCGAGGCTGCCCGGCACCATGATCGCCGCGCCGATGCCCTGAACCGCGCGAAAAGCAATGAGCACCAGTGCATTCGGCGCCACCGCGCAGGCAAGCGATGCGACGATGAACAGTGCAATGCCGGCGACGAAGGCGCGTCTGAGGCCGAATCGGTCGCCGGCCGCACCCCCGGCCAGGATCAGCGCCGATAGCGTCAGCGCATAGGCATTGGAAATCCACTGCGCCTCGGCCAGGCTGGCGCCGAGGTCGACACGCATGGCCGGCATGGCGATGGCCAGGATCGAACCGTCGATGAAGCCGAGCGCGGACGCCAGGATCGCCGCGACCAGCACGAATTTGCGCTGCGCTGGCGGACAAAACGAACCATTGGAAAGAGAGCTGGTCAGGGGAACGGCTGCGGCTTCGCTGGGAGACTTCATGAGCGCCTGCTTAGACCTCCGATGCCCTGGCAACAACCAGCCAGAGCTTCGCAGTCCTTGAAACCAGATCGACCTGACCGCATGGGCAGGAACCACGCCTCAATGGATGCAACCGGCACATGGCGTGTTAAGTTTCTTGCAACGCGCAAAGCAGGGGGAAGCCGCATGAAACGACCACTCGAACCATCGGTAGAGGCGCGCGGGCGCGTTGTCGGCATCACCGATGGCGTCTTTGCCATCGCGCTCACGTTGATCGTGCTTGAGATTCGCGTGCCGGCACACGAAATGGTCCACTCCGAGGGCGAGCTGCTTTCGGCGATCGCAGCACTGGCGCCGCGCTTCCTGACCTATGCGCTGAGCTTCCTGACGCTGACCATCTTCTGGTTCGGCCAGCAGGCGCAGCACGGGCTGATCGCCAGGTCAGATCGGCGGCTGGCGACGCTGAACCTGTGTTTTCTCGCCTTCATCGCCTTGCTGCCGTTCTCGACCGACCTGCTGGCTGACTTCCTCGAGTTCCGAACCGCGGTGATCGTCTACTGGCTGAACCTGTTGATGCTGGGCGTGACGCTGTTCGCAAGCTGGTGGTATGCCGACGGGAACGGCATGATCGCCGAGGATGTGGACGCTGAAGCGCGGCGCACGGTCTACAATCGTATCGTCAAGGCACAGGCGCTGTGGGCGGCCGGCGCGGCGCTGTGCCTGATTACGCCGCTGCTCAGCATCGGTTTCATCCTGCTGGTACAGCTCATCTATGCCGCCGCGCCGCGCGCCTCACTGCTGCGTAAACTCGTCGGTTGAGGTCCCGCCGACATCCGCGATTGTTGGTCCGCCGACGAATTCCACCGTGACGCCCGGCGAGACGAGCTTGGCCAGTTCTCGCGCATCCCAGTTGGTTAAGCGCACGCAGCCATGGCTTTCGGTCTTGCCGATCTTGGAGGGATCGGGCGTGCCGTGAATGCCGTAGGTCGGCTTGTCCAGCGCAATCCACACAGAGCCGACCGGCCCGTTCGGCCCCGGCGGAATGGTGAGGATCTTGTCGTTCTGGCCCTGCTTGAAATTGATGCTGGGGTTGTAGGTGTAGTTCGGATCGAGCGCGACCCGCGACACGGTATGGGTGCCGGTCGGCGAAGGCGTGTCGGCCGAGCCGATGGTGGCGGGATAGGCGGCAACCAGCTTGCCGGCGGCGTCATAAGCGAACACCTGCTTTTTGTCCTTGTCGGCGACGATGCGGGCAACCGGAGTGGAGACCAGCCTGCCGAAATTGGCGACTTTGATGATGGTGCCGGGACGGTTGAAGTCGGCCTCGGGATTGAGTCCCTTCAGATAATTCTCGTCCATGTGGAAGCGCTCAGCCAAGGCCTCGGTGACAGAGGTGTAGGCCATGCGATCGAGCTGCGCTTTCTGGCTGTAGTCTTCCGGTATCGAGGCGACATAGGGGCCGGCCGCGTCCTCGGGGGTGATGGTGTAATTGGCGAAAGCGTCGCCGCCGGTTTGCGCCAGCGCTGCCTGGATGCCGACCGCGTCGGTCGAGCGCAGATTGCTGCCGGTGATCTGGTTGTAGGCGGCCAGCGCCTTGTCGACATTGGAGCCAAACCGTCCATCGATGACGCCGGGCGAGGCGCCGGCGCGGTCGAGCAGCACCTGCAAGGCAGCCACATCCTGGCGCGCACCGAGTGAAAGCGAGGGATCAACGACAGTCTTGCCGCCCTCGGTCTTGGGTGGCAGAGCGGCCTGGTCGCCGGGTGCCGCCGGGTCGATCGAAGCCTCGTTCAGCGGCTGGCGCTTGACGGGGCGCGGCTCGGCAGACTTCGGTGCTTCCGGATAAATGTCGCCATCATTGGCGTCATCCTGTGGCGCCGCCGGATAGGCGTCCACCGAATTGTCACTGTCAGGATCATAGTCGTCGGCCGGTGGGATGATGACCCTGCCCTGCTCTTCCAATTGCCTGCGGCGGAAACGCGCCATGTCCTCGGGATCATCGAGATAATAACGGTCCTCATCCTCGACCGGTGCGCGTCCGAGTTCGCGCGCCCGCATCTGGCGGCGCAGCGCACGGCGGTCCAGCCTGGTCTGCGGCGGCTGGATGGCGATGACCTTGCCGGTGTCGGCATCGACGATGACGCGGTTGCCCCTGGCGTCGTAATAGATGTCGAGATTGCCGTCCTGGGCAAGCACGATGCCGCCGCTATCGGCAGCGCGAACAACCGGCAGTGCACTATCCACCGTCGGCGATGCCATGGCGCTCGACGCAAGCAGCCCGGCGGCGAGCACCGAAAAGGCAAAGATCGTGCGGAACATGGTGGTCAAACTCTCCGGTCCGTAATTGCCGCCGCCCGGCAGTATCCCTTCAGAACGCTCTCGCCACCGTTTGGATGCGCAAGCAACGCCCTGACCGTCAAAAGCCTGCAGGCAAACCCCTTCGCCAGCAAACCAGAACATAAGCTTTCCAACATGAACCGGGCATGAAGATGGCGGATTTCAAGGTCGCTACAGGCCCAATTCCTCGCGCGTCTGTTTCGTCAGCTTGAGGACAACGAGGCGATGGCTTTCGCCGAGATAGTCCTTCAGCGCATCATCATCCATGCTCTGGCTTGTCTGACGCTGGATCCATTTCATGCCGCGCGAAGCGAGGTACGGCGCCGGCCGGCAGCCGGGCTGGTCCTTCAGAATGTCATAGGCCATTTCGGAACATTTGAAGGTGACGAAAAGCTGGCCGCCATCATTCCAGCCGCCAATGGCAAAGACCTTGCCGCCGACTTTCCAGACATGCGCGCCACCCCACTGCACGACATGAGTCGTTTGCGGCAGCGAGGCGCAGAGGCTGTTGTAGTCGTCCAGCGTCATGTGCGCCCCCCGCGAATTCACAAGAAAACGCCGCGCGTCCGTTCGGGACGCGCGGCGTATTGATCAGGCTGCGGCTTCAGTCGCCACCACAGTGGGCTTCGACCGGAAATTCAACCGGTCGGACCCAGCGGTGACTTTGACGGTCGAACCGTCGAGGATCTCGCCGAGCAGGATCTTCTCCGCCAGCGGATCCTGCAGGTCCTTCTGCATCACCCGCTTCAGCGGCCGCGCGCCATAGGCCGGATCGTAGCCCTTGGCCGCCAGCCAGTCGATCGATTCCTGGTCGAGCGACAGCGTGATCTTGCGGTCGACAAGCAGGCTTTCCAGCCGCTTGAGCTGGATCTCGACAATGCGGCCCATATCCTGCCGGCGCAGCCGGTGGAACAGGATCACCTCGTCGACGCGGTTGAGGAACTCCGGCCGGAACGAGGCTCTCACCACACTCATCACCTCGTCGCGCACGGCATCGACATCCTGATCTTCGCCGAGATTGACCAGATATTCGGCGCCGAGGTTCGACGTCATGATGATCAGCGTGTTGCGGAAGTCGACCGTACGGCCTTGGCCGTCGGTCAGCCGCCCGTCGTCGAGCACTTGCAGCAGCACGTTGAAGACATCGGGATGCGCCTTCTCGATCTCGTCGAACAGCACGACCTGATAGGGCCGGCGCCGCACCGCTTCGGTCAGCGCGCCGCCTTCCTCATAGCCGACATAGCCAGGAGGTGCGCCGATCAGCCGGGCGACCGAGTGCTTCTCCATGAACTCCGACATATCGATGCGCACCATCGCGCTCTCATCGTCAAACAGGAAGCTCGCCAGCGCCTTGGTCAGCTCCGTCTTGCCGACGCCGGTCGGCCCGAGGAACATGAACGAGCCGATCGGCCGGTTCGGATCTTGCAGGCCGGCACGGGCGCGCCGCACAGCTTTCGACACCGCCTGCACCGCCTCGCCCTGGCCGACGACACGCTTGCCGATCTCGTCTTCCATGCGCAGCAGCTTGTCGCGTTCGCCCTGCAGCATCTTGTCGACCGGAATACCGGTCCAGCGCGACACGATATGGGCAACGTGATCGGGTGTGACCACCTCTTCGACCATGCCGGCCTTGCCGTCCTGGGCTTCGGCTTCCCGGAGCTCCTTCTCCAGCTCCGGGATCTTGCCATAGGCAAGCTCGCCGGCGCGCTGGAATTCACCCTTGCGCTGGGCAATGGCAAGCTCGTTGCGGGCTTCGTCGAGCTGCTTCTTAAGATCGGCGGCGAGCCCAAGCTTCTGTTTCTCGGCCTGCCATTTGGTCGTGATCTCGGTCGATTCCTCCTCGAGGCCGACGAGTTCCTTTTCCAGACGGGCGAGCCGATCCTTCGAGGCGTCGTCGGTCTCGACCTTCAGCGCCTCGCGCTCGATCTTGAGCTGCATGATGCGGCGGTCGATCTCGTCCAGCGCCTCCGGCTTGGAATCGACCTGCATCCTCAGCCGCGACGCGGCTTCGTCGACGAGGTCGATCGCCTTGTCCGGCAGGAAACGGTCGGCGATGTAGCGGTTGGACAAGGTTGCCGCCGCCACCAGCGCCGAATCCGAGATGCGCACCTTGTGGTGCTGCTCGTATTTCTCCTTCAGGCCGCGCAGGATCGAAACCGTGTCTTCCACCGTCGGTTCGTCGACGAAAACCGGCTGGAAACGGCGGGCAAGGGCGGCGTCCTTCTCGACATGCTTGCGGTACTCGTCGAGCGTGGTCGCGCCGACGCAGTGCAGTTCGCCGCGCGCCAATGCCGGCTTCAACAGGTTCGAAGCATCCATGGCGCCATCGGCCTTGCCGGCGCCGACCAGCGTGTGCATCTCGTCGATGAACAGGATGATGCCACCGGCGGCAGCGGTGACTTCATTGAGCACGGCCTTCAGCCGCTCTTCGAATTCGCCGCGATATTTGGCGCCGGCAATCAGCGCGCCCATGTCGAGCGCCATCAATTGCTTGTCCTTCAGCGATTCCGGCACGTCGCCATTGACGATGCGCAGCGCCAGGCCTTCGGCGATCGCCGTCTTGCCGACGCCGGGTTCACCGATCAGCACCGGGTTGTTCTTGGTGCGCCGCGACAGCACCTGGATGGTGCGGCGGATCTCGTCGTCGCGGCCGATCACCGGGTCCAGCTTGCCGGCGCGGGCGTCGGCAGTCAGGTCGCGCGCGTACTTCTTCAAAGCGTCGTAGCTCTGCTCGGCACTTGCCGAATCGGCGGTGCGGCCCTTGCGGACATCGTTGATGACCTGGTTCAGCGCCTGCGCGGTGACGCCGGCCTTGGCCAGGATGTCGGCCGTCTTGGCCGATTTCTCCATCGCCAGCGCCTGCAGCAGCCGCTCGACGGTGACAAAGCTGTCGCCGGCCTTCTTGGCCAATTCCTCGGCCGTCGAAAACACCTTGGCCAACGGCTGCGCCAGGTAGAGCTGGCCATTGCCGCCTTCCACCTTGGGCATGGCTTCGAGTGCGGTCTCGACGCCGAGCTTGACGTCGCGGACATTGCCGCCGGCGCGCTCGATCAGCGAGGCGGCCAGACCCTCATCGTCATCGACGAGGACTTTCAGCATGTGTTCGGGAGTGAATTGCTGGTGGTTGCGCGAGAGCGCCATGGTCTGGGCGGATTGGATGAATCCGCGGACGCGCTCGGAGTATTTCTCGAGGTTCATATCTGTCTCCTTCCATCACCGGCCCGCTTTGCGGCACCGGATCAGATTGCGGTGACGGACCCGCTCATCGGAGCCGGGTCCAGTTCCCGCCAGATATGGGGCGCGAACCATTGCCGCTCAAGACGTCCGGCACAGGATATTGCATACCTAAGCAAACGGAAACGGCGGAGATTTCTCTCCGCCGTTTCAAGGATTGCCGTCTTGTCCGGTCAGTTGTTGGCGTCGACGACGAACGGGTCGACGGTAGGGCTTTCAGCCGGCGCCGCATCCACCTCGGTGGCTGCAACGGTCTCGCTGGCGCCATCCACCTGTTCACCACCAGACTGGTCGTCACCGACAGGATCGGAATTGGTGCGCGGACGCCGCGGACGCCGCGGACGGCGGGCAGTGCCGTTCTCGGCGGCGGCCTCATTGAGTTCGGCACGGGCGGCAAGAGCCGCCGGGGACAGGTTTTCGTACAGCGGCGCCGGCTCGGAGAAACCGGTCTCGGCTTCGGGTTCAACCGCGGAAACGGCCTCCGCCTGCACCGGGGTTTCGGTGAAGCGCTGCTGGTCGCCGCGCTGGCCATTCTGCTCGCCGCGTTGGGCATAGTCGCCACGCTGGTCGTTCTGGCCATAACCGCCATTGGGGCGGCGGTCACGGTTGCGGCCGTTGTTGTCGCGCCCGTTATTGTTGCGGCCATTATTGTCACGGCCATTGTTGTTCTCGCGGCTGTTTTCCTGGCCATATGCCAGTTCGGCCGGCGTGCCTTCGATCGTCGGCTGCGGACCGTTGCCGTGGTTGGCCTGCGGAGCTTGCGTCTCGCCGCTATTGCCGTTGCCGGCATTGTCGAAATCGTCGCGATCTTCATCGTCGTCGAAATCGTCGCGATTCTGCTGCTGGTTCTGGATCGGCAACTGGGCCTGCGCGGCAGCGATGATGCGGTTGTAGTGCTCGGCGTGCTGGAGGTAGTTCTCCGCCATCACCCGGTCGCCGGAGCTTTGCGCGTCACGGGCCAGAGTGGCGTATTTCTCGGCGATCTGCTGAGCCGATCCACGGATCTTCACGTCCGGGCCGTTGCTCTCATAGTTGCGCGTCAGGGGATTTGGGCCCTTGCGGTTGTTGTTGTTGTTATTGTTGCCACCGCCGCCGCCATTGTTGTTGCGACCGCGCATGCGCCTGTTCTGCTGTTGTGGCCTCATAAGACTCTCTTCATTTTGAAATTTTCGAAAAACGTTTCACGAACGGAGGCGCTCATGCAGCCAGCCGTTTCGTTTCTTCACCGGCGTTCGCCCGCATCAATTGCGTTGGCGCCACGTGTCATCCTGTTCCGGTTACATCACTTGCCGGACGATTCCCGCACGAAGCTTGGGCGTCGTTTGCGCAAGAAGGCAGCTATTTCCAAGGAAAACCGAATCGCTAAGAGCACTGCCTGCTTCGTCTCATCCGGTTAAGGCGGACCCTAGCCGCATTCCCCGGCATTGCCAAGCGCTTTTTTGCACTGCGTCAAGGCTTTCCCTGTTCAAACATAAGAACCCTGTCGTTTCCGCCAAGATCGACAAATGCCTCGGCCAGCCTGTAGCCGGCCGTCGCGAATATGTCTTTGACCTCATTGCGCTGCGTGTGGCCGATCTCGACCGCAATCTTGCCTTGTGCTTCCAAAAACCCTGCCGCTTCGGCGGCGATGATTCTGTAGGGGCCAAGACCGTCCACACCGCCATCGAGGGCTCTGCGCGGATCGAAATCGCGGACCTCGTCCTGCAGATTTCCAATGTCTTCAGAAGGTATATAGGGAGGGTTTGCGGCAATTACATGGTAGCGGCCGCAAACTTTTGCGAACCAGTCGGAGTGCAGCGCCTCAAACCGGCCGGTCAGCCCGAGTTGCTCGGCATTGCGGGTCGCGGTCGTGAGCGCATCTTGTGAAATATCCACGCCGGTGGCGGTCGCGGCGGGAACGGCGCTGAGCAGGGCCAGCGCAATGGCGCCGGTGCCGGTGCCAAGATCGAGGATACGGCATTCCCCCAGCCTTTCGGCCGTTTCGCTGGCAAAGGGCAGGATCGCCTCGACCAGTGTTTCGGTGTCCGGCCGCGGCTCCAGCGTTTCCGGGGACAGCGCAAGACGCAGGCCGTAGAATTCGCGATAGCCGAGGATGCGGTGCACCGGTTCTCCGGCAAGGCGCCGCCGCAAGGCGGCATCGATCGCGGCAACGGCATCGGCATCAAGCGCCCGTTGCGGCTCGGCGATGGCCTCTGTACGGGTCGTACTGGAGAAATGTTCGACGATCAGCCTGGCGTCCAGTGCCGGATCGGCGACGCCGGCCGCGGCAAGCCGCTCCCGCGCTGCCCGCAGCAGCGGCCCGAGCGTGCCGGGCAGATGATCAGCCATCGAGGCCGATATCGGCAAGGAGCTTCGACTGGTGGTCGGCGATCAGCGCGTTGATGACCTCGTCCAGCTCGCCCATCATCACCCGATCGAGCTTGTAGAGCGTCAGGTTGATGCGGTGATCGGTAAGGCGCCCCTGCGGGAAATTGTAGGTGCGGATGCGCTCCGAGCGGTCGCCCGACCCGACCTGTGATTTGCGCGCCTCGGAACGCTCCTCGTCCGCCTTGCTGCGCTCCATGTCATAGAGCCGCGCGCGCAGGATCTGCATGGCTTTGGCCCGGTTCTGGTGCTGCGACTTTTCTGCCTGCACCACCATGATGCCGGTTGGCAGATGGGTGATGCGCACCGCCGAATCAGTGGTGTTGACGTGCTGGCCGCCCGAACCCGAGGCGCGCATCGTGTCGATGCGGATGTCTTCGGCGCGAATGTCGATATCGACCTCTTCGGCTTCCGGCAGTACGGCCACCGTCGCCGCCGAGGTATGAATACGCCCGCTGGCCTCGGTCGCCGGCACGCGCTGCACACGGTGCACGCCGGATTCGAATTTCAGATGGGCAAAGACCCCCTTGCCGGAAATGGTGGCGATGATTTCCTTGAAGCCGCCGGCGTCGCCGTCGCTCGCCGAAACCGTCTCGAAGCGCCAGCCGCGCTCGGCGGCATAGCGCTCATACATGCGAAACAGGTCGCCGGCGAAAAGCGCTGCCTCATCGCCGCCGGTGCCGGCGCGGATTTCGAGGATGGCGTTCTTGTCGTCGGCGGCATCCCTGGGCAGCAGCAGAATCTGGATGTCCTTCTGCAGTTCCTCGATGCGCTCCTCGACCCCGGGCAGATCGGCCTCGGCCAACGCCCGCATCTCGGCATCGGTGCCCTTGTCGGCAAGCATCGCCTTGAGGTCGGCCTGCTCATGTTCGGCTGAGCGCAATTCCCTGACCTTGGCCACCATGTCCTGCAGCTCGGAATATTCCGAGGCCATCTTCACATAGACATCGGCCGCCGGGCCGGCCGACATCTGCGCTTCGAGCATCTCGAAACGCTTGACGACCTGATCCATACGCTCGCGGGGAAGATTGACCATGATTGATGCTATAGCGGGATGGAGCGGTCGTCGGCAAAGGCCTGCAGCAGCGCCCGCATCGGCAGCCCATGCGCCGGCGCCATCAGATTGTCGGCAAAGAAGGCCTGCAATTCCTCCAGCGGCAGTTCGGTCAGCATCGCCTTGACCGGGCCGATCGAGGCCGGCGACATCGAGATCGAGCGGTAGCCAAGGCCGATCAGCGCCATGGCCGAGATGGGTTTTCCCGCCAGTTCGCCGCACAGCGTCACCGGCGTGTGGTTGCGTTCGCCGGCGTCGGCAATCTGCTTCAGCACCCTGAGGAACGGCGCCGACAGCGTGTCGAAGCGGTTGGACAGCTGCGTGTTGCCGCGATCGACCGCCATGACGAACTGGAACAGATCGTTGGAGCCGACCGAGACGAAATCGACTGCCTTCATCAATTCGTCGAGCTGAAACAGCAGCGACGGCACTTCCAGCATGGCGCCGAGCTTGAGACTGGTCGGCAGATGATGGGCAAAGCGCGAGAGATGCCTGACCTCGCGGTCGATGATTTCGCGCGCCTGGGCGATTTCGCCGAGTTCCGTCACCATCGGCAGCATCAGCTTCAGTTCGCGCCCGCCGCAGGCTTTCAGCAGAGCGCGGATCTGGGTCCTGAGCAGGCCCGGCCGGTCGAGCGTCAGGCGGATCGCCCGCCAGCCCAGCGCCGGGTTTTCTTCCTGGATGGCGCCCTTGAAGTAGGGCAGCACCTTGTCGCCGCCAATGTCGATGGTGCGGAAGGTGACTGGTTTGCCGCGCGCCGCGTCGAGCACGTCGCGGTAGAGTTTCTCCTGCGCTTCGGCGCGGGGGAAGGTCGAGGCGACCATGAACTGCAATTCGGTGCGGAACAGGCCGATGCCGGCCGCACCCGCTTCGGCCAGCTGCGGCAGGTCGACGGCGAGACCTGCATTCATCAACAGATCGACTTGGACGCCATCCTTGGTCACAGACGGCTTCTTGCGCAGTTCGCGGTAGACCTCCTGCCGGCGCGCCCGGAAGCGGACCTTTTCGGCATAGGCGGCTTCTAGGTCCGGCTGCGGCCGCAGATGGATGGTGCCTTCCTCGCCGTCGACGATGATGGCATCGCCGTTTTCCGCCATGGAAACGGCGCCCTTCATCTGGCCGGCGACCGGGATGCCCATGGCGCGCGCGACGATGACGACGTGGCTGGTGGCGGCACCGTCCTCCAGCACCACGCCGCGCAACTTGTCCCTGGGATAGTCGAGCAGCTCTGCCGCGCCCATCGAACGCGCGACCAGGATGGCGTCCTTCGGCAGCGAAGCCGCGACATCGTCCGGCCCGCGCCCCATCAGCTGGCGCAGCAGCCGGTTGGCGAGATCGTCGAAATCGCTCATCCGCTCGCGCAGATAGGGATCTGTCATGTGCAGCATGCGGGCGCGCATGTCGCTCTGCACCTTCTCGACAGCAGCTTCCGCCGTCAGGCCGTTGCGGATCGCCTCTTCCAGCCGGCGCACCCAACCGCTGTCATTGGCGAACATGCGGTAGGCCTCGAGCACCTCACGGTGCTCGCCCTCGAAGGCGACCTCGCGCCGCTCCAGCATGTCGTCGATGGACAGCCTGAGCGAGCCGAGCGAGGACTGCAGCCGGCGGACCTCCTCCTCGCTGTCCTCGTTGAACAGATTGGTGACGACGATGCGCGGCTCGTGCAGCACGACATGGCCAAGCCCGACGCCTTCGTTGAACGACAGGCCGGTGAAGCTGACGGGACGGCGCAGGTCGAGTTCGAGGCCGGGCCGCGTCAGCCGGGCAAGATCGCCGGTGGCGATCATCTCGGCGATCACCATGGCGGTGGTTTCCAACGCCTCGACCTCGTCGTCGCGGTAGTGGCGCATGGTCTTGTTCTGCACCACGAGCACGCCCAGCGTGCGCCCTGCCCTGAGCACCGGCACGCCGAGGAAGGAATTGTAGATCTCTTCGCCCGTCTCCGGCAGGTAGGCGAAGGCCGGGTGTTCCTGCGCATTGGAGAGGTTGAGCGGTCGCGCACTGGCGGCAATCGTGCCGACCAGGCCTTGTCCCAGCCGCAATTGCGCCAAATGGACGGCGTTCGGGTTCAGACCTTCGGTGGCGTAGAGTTCGAGCACCGAATCGGCGCGCAGCACATAGAGCGAGCAGACTTCGGCGACCATGTTGGAGGCGATGTCGCGCACGATCCGGTCAAGCCGCTCCTGCGGCTCCAGCGGCTCCTGCATGAGCTCGCGGAGCCGTTTCAGCAGAACGCGCGGGCCACTGGCCGTATCACGCATCGCGGCTTCTTCTCCAATGGGCATTTTGCCCGCCGCAGTTTCCACCGCGACCGGCGCACACGCAACAACTCAAATCGTTCTCGCTACTGCTTATCCAGACCGTAGACGGAATGCAAAGTGCGAACCGCCAGTTCGGTGTAGGGACCGTCGATCAGTATCGAAATCTTGATCTCGGAGGTGGTGATGGCCCGGATATTGATGGCCTTGTCGGCCAGCGCCTTGAAGGCGGTGGCGGCGACACCCGCATGGCTGCGCATGCCGATGCCGATGACCGAGACCTTCGACATGCCGGCTTCGGACTGCACGACGTCATAGCCGATCGAAGCCTTGAGGCGCTCGAGCACGGCCAGCGCCTTGTCGACGTCGCCGGATGGCACGGTAAAGGTCATGTCGGTGAACTTGCCGTCCTCGGAGATGTTCTGGACGATCATGTCGACATTGATGTTGGCCTCGGCCAGCGGGCCGAAAATGCCGGCGGCAACGCCCGGGCGGTCGCCGACCCGGCGCAGCGAAATCTGCGCTTCGTCCTTGGCGTAGGCAATTCCGGTGACGACCTGCTGTTCCACGATCTCTTCCTCGTCGCAAATAAGCGTTCCCGGAGGATTGAGCAAATCCCCCATTCCGGGCGCATCGGGATCGTCGAAGGACGACCGCACGAAGGTACGCACCCTGTGCACCATGGCAAGCTCGACCGACCGCACCTGCAGCACCTTGGCGCCGAGCGAGGCCATTTCGAGCATTTCCTCGAACGAAATCTTGTTAAGCCGCCGCGCCTTGGGTTCGATACGCGGATCGGTGGTGTAGACGCCGTCGACATCGGTGTAGATGTCGCAGCGATCGGCCTTGACCGCGGCGGCAATGGCCACCGCACTCGTATCGGAGCCGCCACGGCCGAGCGTGGCGATGCGGTTGTCCGGACCGATCCCCTGGAAACCGGCGACGACTGCCACCTGACCCTCGCCGAAACGCTTGATCAAAAACGCACCGTCAATGTCTAGGATGCGCGCCGCGCCATGTGCGTTGTCGGTCTTGATCGGGATCTGCCAGCCCTGCCAGGAGCGGGCGTGCACGCCCATATTCTGCAGCGTGATCGCCAGCAGGCCGGCGGTGACCTGTTCGCCCGAGGCGACGACGGCGTCATATTCGCGCGCATCGTGCATCGGCGAGGCTTCGCGGGTCCAGCCGACCAGTTCATTGGTCTTGCCGGCCATAGCGGAAACCACGACAGCCACCTCATGGCCGGCATCGACCTCGCGTTTGACGTGACGCGCCACATTGCGGATGCGGGCGATGTCGGCGACGGAGGTTCCGCCGAATTTCATCACGATGCGCGCCATGGAAGCGAAATGCCTTTGACTGAAGCCGGCCCGGGCCGAAAGGGGAAGAGGGCGCCCGACAGAAGCCGACCGCTGAATGCGCGGCCTCCTTAGCCAAATGATCACCGTTTCGCAAGGCTGGCCACGGATTGCCGGCTTCAGGACGACGGCATATTGCGTTCCGCCCCGCCGCCGCTTACCAAATGCTGCCCGCGGGAAACTCCTTTTGGTCCAGCATATCAAATGATTGCTCGTCTTCGACGTGCCATGCGATGGCAATCGCTGCCGCTTTTCATCGGCTTCGGCGTGCTGGCGTTGATCGTCGGTACGCGCGCGGTGCTGGTCGAGGGCCAGAGGGCCAATCGCGAGGCGGCGCGCGAGGCAATCGAATACCAGGAATCGCTGTCCGGCCTGCTTTCGCTGGCGCAGGAGGCCGAGACCAGCCAACGCGGCTATCTCCTGACCGGGGAGAAATCCTATCTCCAGCCCTATCGGCAGGCGATCGAGGCCATTCCGGGCCAACTGGCCCGCATCGACGGCATGACCGCTCCGGACGACCAACTCATCCAGCAGATCAATCGCATCAAGGAGGCGCTTTCACAAAAGCAGGCTGAATTGGCTGAGACGATTGCGCTCTACGATAGCGGCAACGCGGCAAAAGCGCTGGAACTGGTTCGCAGCGGCCAGGGCAAGGCCGCCATGGATCAGATCAGGGCCAGTATGGACACGATCCGGCGCATCAGCGGAGCGGCAATCGCTGCCCGCGACGAGCATACCGATCGGGTCGAAAGCTGGCTGCGTATCGGCTCGTTCGCAGCTCTTCTGGCGATTTTCCTGCTTGGCGCCTACACGATCCGCCTGTCGCGCCGCCGTTTTCGCGAGGTCGCTGTCGCCCAGGAAGAGCTGATGCGCAAGAACATCGAGCTCGGCAACGAGATCCGGACGCGCGAAACGGCCGAATCGCAGATCCGCCAGATGCAGAAGATGGAAGCGGTCGGCCAGCTGACCGGCGGCATCGCCCACGATTTCAACAACATGCTGGCGGTGATCATCAGTGCCATGAACCTCGCCCAGCGCAAACTCGCGCGCGGCGAGCACGACATCGCGAAATTCATCGAGGCGGCGGTCGACGCGGCGACCCGGGCCGCCAATCTGACTGCCAGGCTGCTCGCCTTCTCGCGCCAGCAGCCGCTGGCGCCGCAAGTGGTCGACACCAATCGTCTGGTTACCGGGATGTCGGACCTATTGCGGCGGGCGCTCGGCGAAACCATCCGCATTGAAACCGTGCTTGCCGGCGGCCTGTGGAAAACCCATGCCGATCCGAGCCAGCTCGAGAACGCCATCCTCAATCTGGCGGTCAACGCCCGCGATGCCATGGACGACAATGGCAAGCTGACCATAGAGACCGCCAACAGCCATCTCGACGACGGTTACGCCGCCACCCATGCCGAGGTCAAAGCCGGCCAGTATGTGATGATCGCGGTCAGCGACACCGGCGCCGGCATGCCGGCGGACGTCATGGAGAGGGCCTTCGAGCCGTTCTTCACCACCAAGCCGGTCAACAAGGGGACCGGCTTGGGGCTGAGCCAAGTGTTCGGCTTCGTCAAACAGTCGGGCGGCCACGTCAAGATCTATTCCGAACCGGGCGAAGGCACGACCATCAAGCTCTATCTGCCGCGTTTCTTCGGTGCGGAAGAGGCTGTTCTCCCCGCTGGCCGAGGTGACAATCCCGCTGAAGTCACCGAGACGATCCTCGTTGTCGAGGACGACGCCCGCGTGCGCGCTTCAACCACGGACGCCTTGCGCGAACTCGGCTATACCGTCATCCATGCCGGCAGCGGCCATGAAGCCTTGCAGAAACTGGCGGACAATCCGGGCGTGGCACTTATGTTCACCGACATCGTGATGCCGGTGATGAACGGCCGCAAGCTCGCGGAGGAAGCGCTGGCGCGCATGCCGCAGCTGAAGGTGATCTTCACCACCGGCTTCACCAAGAACGCCGTGGTCCACAATGGCGTGCTCGACCACGACGTGCATTTCCTGGCCAAGCCCTTCACCATCGAGCAACTGGCAACGAAACTGCGCGACGTGCTGGACACGAAATGACCGAGACCCTGGAAATCGTCAATTTTCGGCTCAAACCCGGGACCGAAGCGGGCTTTGCCGCCAGCAACAGCCTGGTCAGCGACTGGCTGGCTCGGCAACCTGGCTTCCTAAGCCGCTGCCTGGCCAGGCGGGATGATGGCGGGTGGGTCGACGTGGTGCGCTGGAGCAGCCGCGAGCAGGCGCTCGCCGCCGCTGGCCGGATCATGGCCGAGATCGGCGACTGCGAGGCGATGCAAGCCATCGATCCCGCCAGCGTCGACATGGGGCATGCCGAGGTCGTGGTCTCGACCTGACGCCCTTCATTGTGCACGATGGCCGCCAAGCTCAGGCGACTCTTGTCCACAGGCCAGGATAGTCGAGCACGAACCCAGTCGGCGAAACCTCGAGGGTATCGTCGTAGCCGAAAAGGGGGGCCGCATAGGCATAGCGAACCTTATCAAGACGCCTATAGCGCTGTTCGAGGCGCGTCAGCCTGAGTTCGGGAAAGGTCAGATAGGCCGCCGGAGCCGGCGTCGCCTGCCCGACGTCGAGATCAAAGCGGCGAATCGCCAGCAGGTTCGAGGCCGGCGTGAAACCAAGATCGACATCGACAAGGCCGGCGACGTCTCGCTGGATTTCACCATTCAAGGTCCATCGGCCGTCGGCCGCGCGCTCGATCGCATAGCGCAGCGCGCGCAGGCCAAGAAAGCCATCGACCCGCGCCGACTTTGTCTGCCAGCCAGCATCGCAGACCACCTCATAGGCAAGGCAGCATGGCTTGTCGTCCTGGACGAAAATGGCCTGCCCGCTAAGGCAGTAGCCGTCCTTGATCTGTGAAAGCAGGCAGGAATCGTGGCCCTCCACATCCAGCCGACGCCAGAGAATCGACGCTGGCGTTAATGTCATGGAATCCACTCCGTCGAATTCGAATTCAAAAACGATGCTCCTCTTTCGCGTGGCATGCCAACCGTGTTTCATCGCAGCGTTCGGCAGCTGACATGCCCCTGACAGAGCGTGCCGCCGTGTCAGCACGGAAAATTGTTGCCTTGACATTCCCGGCCTCACACCCGACTTCCTATCGCTCCCAAGCAATTCCAGGAAAAGTGGGAACCGGTTTTCCGTCCGAAATTGCGCCCGAATAAAAGAGCTCTAGGAGACCCGCCCCATGCCAGAGCCCCGTCGATCGACGATCGATGCCGGAGAAGTCGAACGCTTCTCGGCCCTTGCCGCCGAATGGTGGAACCCGAACGGCAAATTCCGCCCGCTGCACAAGTTCAACCCGGTTCGGCTTGCCTACATCCGCGACCAGGTGGCGGCGCGTTTCGGTCGTGACCCGCGGGCGGCGCGGCCGTTCGAAGGCCTGCGCTTCCTCGACATAGGCTGCGGCGGCGGGCTGTTGTGCGAGCCGATGGCCAGGCTTGGCGCCGAAGTGGTCGGCGCCGACGCATCGGCAACCAACATCGAGGTGGCGAAGCTGCACGCGGCCGAAGGCGGGGTGACGGTGGATTACCGCGCAACGACCGCGGAAGACCTTGCCGATTCCGGCGAGAAATTCGACGTCATCCTCAACATGGAAGTGGTCGAGCATGTCGCCGACATCGACCTGTTCATCGGCAAGTGCGGCGAGATGGTGAAGCCTGGCGGCATCATGTTCGTGGCCACCATCAACCGAACGCTGAAGGCTCTCGGTCTGGCCATCATCGGCGCCGAATACGTGCTGCGCTGGCTGCCGCGCGGCACCCACCAGTTCGGCAAGCTGGTGCGGCCCGAAGAGCTGGAAAAGGCGCTGGGCAACGCCGCCATGACCGTCATCGACCGCACCGGCGTCATCTACCACCCGCTCGCCGACCGCTGGCAGCGCTCCAAGGACATGGACGTCAACTACATGGTGCTGGCCGAGAAGGGGTCGGTCTGACCCCTTACGCCTTCTGGCCCCTCACACCTTCTGGTTCTGCGCCTTGGTGGTGATGATCACGCCGATGGTGATGATGACTGCTCCGGCCCAGGTCAGCAGTTGGTAGTGCTCGCCGAGGAAGATCGTGCCGGCGAAAAGGCCGACGGCCGCCGCGACATAGCCGATCTGGCTGAGATAGACCGGGCCGCCCACCGCCTGCAGCCGGAAGAAGAAGGCAAACATCGCCGAAGCTGACGCAGCCTGCGCCACAACGACCAGCGGCACAGCGCCGAGCGGGGCGAATGCGCCGACGCCGAACAGGGCGAGAACCCCGACCAACAGCAGCGTTGCCGAGGCCAGATGGCTGCCGACGGCAAGCTCGATCGGACCGGTACCTCCGGGCCAGTCGACGGTGCGATAGATGTTGCCGGCGGCAAGGCTGACCGGGATCATGAGCCCGACCAGCACCCAGAAGAAGTCGGCCGGCTGGCCGGCCTCGCCGCGCGTCACCGCCACCATGACTGCGCCGATGAAGCCGACGGCGATGCCTGCGACGCCGAGCATGTTGGGCCGCCTGACGCCGAGCAGGATCGAAAACATCAGCGTGATGACCGGCGACAGCGTGAACATGATGCCGGTGTAGCCGGCGCCAAGATGCGGGATGGCCGAAAACATCAACAGGTTTGGCGCAGCATAGGAAACCGCAGCGGTGATGAAGAAATAACGCAGCCTGTGCGGAGTGAGCCGCATGCGCTGTCCGCTGGCGAGCAGCGCGCACAACAGCACGCCACCGGCGCCGAACGAGATGACGAAGGCCCAGACCATGGCAGGAACGCCGGCCACCGTCGCCAGCTTGCCGAACGGCAGCGTCAGGCCGAGCAGGCCGCCGGTGACCACCAGCAAGGCGGGTGCCGATTCCCAGAGAAATTTTATCGGATGGTCCCGTCCACTCACTTGCGAAATTGGCACTTGCGGCACTCCGCCGTTCCTGTATCTTGAGGTAGCATAGCGCAAAGATTCTTAACATCAAGATATTTAATGGTAAGACAAATGGATCGCGCGGCAAAGGCGGTCAAGCAGTGGGCGCGGGAGCGGCCGGACCTGGATGTTACGCCGATGCTGGTGCTCGGCCGATTGAACGAAGCCTCGTCGCTGATTGCCCGCGAACGCCTCGCGCCGCTGTTTGCCCGCTTCGGTCTGCAAGCCGGCGAATTCGACGTGCTGGCGACGTTGCGCCGGTCCGGCCAGCCCTATGCGCTGACGCCGACCGCGCTCTACGAGGCGACGATGGTGACATCGGGGGCCATGACCAACCGGCTCGACCGGCTGGAAAAGGCAGGATTGATCCTGCGCGGCCCCCACCCCAACGACCGGCGCGGCATTGTCGTGCAATTGACCGAACAGGGTCTCGCCTTGATCGATGAGGCCCTCACCGCTCACGTCGCCAACGAACACGAAATCCTGGCAGGCCTGACGCAAACCGAGCGAGAAACGCTGGCTCTGTTGCTTGTCAAATTGATTGGAAGCCTCGTTGACGTCAAAGGCGACACCTAGGCCGTTTCGGATTGCGCCCGCCAAAGGCGCTCGCTTTGATGGCGAGCCAATTGAAAATGTCCTGGAATACACTTGAAAAAAGTCGCCGTTCAGCTTTCCTGAGCCGGCGCGACATCGTCGTGGACATCAGTTCCGCTCGTCCGGAAAGCTCGGGATCGGCATGAACTCGACGCCGTCCTCGGCCAGGCTCTTGGCTTCGTCCAGCGTCGCTTCGCCATAGATGCCGCGCGCATCGGTTTCCCCGAAATGGATCTTGCGCGCCTCCTCGGCGAATTTGTCGCCGACATAATCGGCATTCTCGCGCACCTTCTCGGCCATCGCCTTCAACTGCGCCAACGCCTGCTTCTGGGCTTCGCCCATGGCCAGTGCGATTGTTTCCTGCTTGCGTGCGGTGGATACGGCCGGCGCCATCAGAGCCTTTTGAACCTTGTGCGAACCGCAGTTCGGGCAATCGACCAAGCCACGCTTCTTCTGCGTGTCGAAATCGTCATTGCTGCGAAACCAGCCTTCGAACTCGTGCTCATGCTCGCAGATCAGGGCAAAGCGGATCACGAAGCCGCGCCCCTGAGCCGGGGCGCCTCGGCCGTGCCGGCATTGACGGCAAAGTCGCGCGCGTTCTTGAGGTTGGGGATTTTTTTGCGCGCGGCAAACGACTGCGCGGTGTCGATCTCGGCGACGATCACGCCAGGCTCGGCATGCGCCGCCTCGGCAATGATGCGGCCCCACGGATCGACGATCAGCGAATGGCCGAACGTCTCACGGCCGTCCTCATGCAATCCGCCCTGGGCCGCGGCAACGACATAAGCGCCGTTCTCGATGGCGCGGGCCCGCAGCAGCACGTGCCAGTGGGCCTCGCCGGTCTGGCGGGTGAAGGCGGCGGGAACAGACAAAAGATCGGCGCCGGCCAGCGCCTCGGCGCGGAACAACTGCGGAAAGCGCAGATCGTAGCAGACGGCAAAGCCGAGCCTCGCGCCGTCCATCTCGGTGACGACGGCCTCGGTGCCCGGCTCATAGGCAGCGGATTCGCGCCAGCTCTCGCCATTGTCGAGGTCGACATCGAACATGTGGATCTTGTCGTAGGTGGCAAGCGTGGCGCCGTCCGGTCCAAACAGCAGCGCGCGGTTGGCGAGCTTGCCGTCGGCACGCAGGATGGCGGTCGAGCCGATATGCAGGAAGACGCCGAGTTCGCTGGCGAGCTTGCGCGCCGTCGCCACGATGATGTCCTTGTCTTCCGAAGTGAAGGAGGCAGACCTGGCTTCCTTGTCGCGGATCAGCGCGCCGGTCATTTCCGGGGTCTGGATGTAGGTAGCACCCAGGTTTGCCGCCTCACGCGCCAGCCGCTCCAGATCGACCGCATTGCGCTCGGGGCTTTCGCCCGAACGCATCTGGATCGCCGCCGCCTTGAAAACACCCATCGTCATGCCCTCTGTGTCGTCGAGCCGTTGGCAAGCAGCCTGTCCAACTGCCCCCGCGCCTCCAGTTCGTGGAGTTCGTCGGAGCCGCCGACATGCGTGTCGCCAATGAAAATCTGCGGAAAAGTGGTTCGCCCGTGCGCCCGCGAAATCATTTCCTGGCGCAATTCCGGCGAGAAGGATGCGTCATGCTCGGTGTAGGCAACGCCCTTGCGGTCAAGCAGCCGCTTGGCCGCCGCGCAATAGCCGCACATCATGCGGGTATAGATCGTCACATCGAGCATCAGTCTGCAATCCTGTCTTTGCTTGATCTTATATAGTCGCGGACTCGTCTGCCCGAAAGTCCCCCGGCAGGACACGCGCGAAGGTCAGCACGTCGACCGCTCCGGCGCCGCCCTTTTTCAATGCCTTGGCGACCGAGCGCACGGTGGCGCCCGTTGTGTAGACATCGTCGACCAGAAGCACGCGGCGGCCGGCGATCTCGATTTCTGCTTCCGTGGGCACACGGAAGGCGGCGCGCACATTGTCCTCGCGCTCCTGCCGCTCCAGCCCGACCTGCTGGCGCGTGAGCTTGACCCGCCGGATCGCCGAGGGCGAGAAAGACACCCCGCTGAGCTGCGAAACAGCCCTTGCCAGTTCCGCCGACTGGTTGAACTGCCGCCTGAAAAAGCGCCGCCAGTGCAGCGGCACCGGCACGACGACATCGGCGTCCGCGATCAGTTCGGCGCCGGCGCGCAGCATCCAGCGCGCCATCCATGGCGCAAGATCCGTACGGTCCTGGTATTTCAGCCCTTGCACCATCTGGCGGGCGACCCCCGAATAGGCCACGGCCGCCCGCGCCCGCTCGAAAGGCGGCGGATCGGCGATCGCCTCGGCCGACAGAAAGCCCTCGCCCATGTCGTGGGTGAAGGGCGTACCCATCACCGCGCACCATGGCCGCTCCAGGAGCCTGAGTTTCGGCCAGCAGGCGCCACATAAAACGCCAGGCTGAGAGACATGCCTGCGGCAGCCGGCGCAGACCGGCGGGAACAGCACCCGCGCTGGCCAGTCCAACATCGTTTGAGCGAGGCTCTTGATCTCCATCACCGGATCGGCCACGTGGTTTGTCGTCCGCGCCACGATATCACAAGGCGGACAGACAGGGATTGTTTGCCTTGCAGCCCATCATCGATACAGAGCTCTGGCTGGCACACAAGCGCCGGGCATTGGGCCATCCTGTGGCCGGCGCCGATTTTCTGATGCGGCGGGCAGCGGAAGATCTCGCTGACCGGCTCGGCGCGGTCGAACGCCGGTTCGGCAAGGCCGCCGTGCTGTTTTGCCAGACGCCGGCCGCGGCGGATGTGGTTGCTGCAAGCGGCAAGGCAGCAGAAATTGTGCGCGTCGAAGCGGACGCAGCGTTTCTGGACGGCCGGCCAGGGCTGGTGGCACCGCTGGAGACCGTGCCGTTCCAGCCCGAAAGCCTCGACCTCGCCGTCTCGCTTCTGTCTTTGCAGGCGATGAACGACATTCCCGGCATGCTGGTGCAGATCCGCCGTGCTTTGCGGCCCGACGGGCTTTTCCTTGGCGCCTTCGCCGGCGCCGGCACACTTTCCGAACTTCGCGAAAGCCTGCTCGCCGCCGAGACCGAGCTTTATGGCGGCGCTAGCCCGCGTGTCATCCCCTTCACCGATGTTCGCGACGCCGGCGCACTGCTGCAGCGCGCTGGCCTTGCGCTGCCGGTGGCCGACGTCGAAACGGTGACCGTGCGCTACGACACGCTGTTCGACCTCACCGGCGATCTCAGGGCGATGGGCGAAACCAGTGCGCTGACCGATCGCAGCCGGCGGCCGGGTGCGCGAACGCTGTTTGCCCGTGCAGCCGAAATCTATGCCGAACGCTTTTCGGACATCGATGGTCGGATCAGGGCAAGTTTCTCTGTTGTCTGGATGTCGGGCTGGGCACCCGATGCCTCGCAGCAAAAGCCTTTGAAACCGGGCTCCGCGAAGGTCTCGCTGAAGACCATACTGGAAGATCCCGGCGGGCGGTGACGCCGCTCCGGATCAGTGCTCGGCGAAGGCGTTGGCTAGCTTGCTATTGGTGTCGCTGAACAGAAACTGGATCGCATTGCTGACCTTGCCGATGCCGCCGACGATGGCAAGCGACAGCACGGCGACAATCAGGCCATATTCAATGGCCGTAGCGCCTGTTTCGTCTTCCAAAAATCGTTGCAGCAATGTCTTCATGATCGTTGATCCCTCTTGTCACGACCATACCGCCGACCTGTTAAGAAAGGTTAACGGCACAAGCTTAACGGGCGATGAAACGGAGCCTGCGTTAAGGAAATCAATAAGCTTTTGTTGACCTTCTTCGTCAGCAGTCGCCGCTGCGCTGGCCGTCGGCGCGGATGATGCAGACCGAACTGGGTGAGGGCTGCAGCACGCTTCTGCGCAGCGTATAGGTGGCGCGCGCGCCGACCGAGCCGGTGTTCATCGTGTCCAGGCCACTTGTAAGGGCATCGCGGCTGGACGATCGCGCCTGTTTGTCGAGGACGGGGACCGCAATCAGGGCCAGCGCCACCGCAGCCGAGCCGAACAGCAGCGTGATGCGCAATATGCTCATACCGGCATTGGCGGCGCGAAAGCTGCGATCCGGCCGGATCGAGTCCCATTCCCTGTCGACGCTCATGCAATCGCTCCCGGCGAATCCGCTTTGCCGCAATTTTTCACGACGAGATAAATCTTCCATTAACGCTGCCTAAATCAGGCCGGCGAAATGGCTTCTGCTCACAACAGGTCGATGAGGAACTGGATCAGCGGTGCGTCGGCAGGCGGCATCGGATAGTCCCGCATTTGCTTCGGCCGCACCCATTTCAGCACCTGCCCCTCTTTCGGCTGCGCGATGCCGCGAAAGCGACGGCAGACGAAGAGCGGCATCAAGAGATGGAAATCATCGTAGGAATGGCTGGCGAAGGTCAGCGGCGCCAGGCACGGTATGTCGGTCTCGATGCCGATCTCTTCCTGCAGTTCGCGGATCAGGCATTGTTCCGGCGTCTCGCCGGGCTCGACCTTGCCGCCCGGAAACTCCCACAGGCCGGCAAGCTGCTTGCCTTCTGGCCGCTGCGCCAGAAGCACGCGGCCATCGGCATCGACCAGCGCGCAGGCGGCGACCAGGAGCAGGCGTTTACCTTTAGCAACCTCGCTCATGCGCCGGGCGGCCGGCGATAGTGGTAGCGATAGACTTCCTCGAAGCCGAGCGAGCGATAGAGTGCCAGCGCCGGCGCATTGCCGGCCTCGACCTGCAGCCAGGCTTCCCGCGCCCCGCGCAGCCTGGCCCATTTCAGCGCCGACAGGATGAGATTGCGGCCATGGCCCCTGTTGCGAGCCGATTTGTCGGTGGCGATCTCGAACAGGCCGGCGAGATCGCCGTCATGGACGCAGATCAGCACCGCCAGCGGGTCGGCCCCTTCCTCAAGCGCAAACAGCCCGACCTCGGGTTGAATCGCGCCGATGATTTCCGAAAGCCCCGGCCGCAGCGATGGATCCGAGCCGCTGACCTTGAGCGACGCACCAAGAAAGCGGCTGATATCCTTCAGCGGAATCTGGTCCATGGCCGGCGCCAGCTGGGCGTCCGCCAGCGTCAGCCGCATCACCAGCGATTCGTCGAATGTGCTCCAGCCCTCATTGTCGAGATGCCTGGCCAGGTCCGGCCCCGACAGCGGCGAGATACGGAAGGTCAGCGGCCTGCCATAGGCATCGAAGCGCCGGCTGGCGCGGCCGATGCGCTCGGCAATGTGCTGGGTGTCGCCGGGATCGAGCGGGTTGACCGAGTTCAGCCGCTTGGCCGGATGACCAGCCGTCAGCCGCACCACCCAGGTGCCGTCATAATGGACGGCCGCCGCCGGCCAGGCGCGAAAGCCGGCCGCCTCGTAGCGGCGCACGATGGCGAGCATGCTTGCCGGATGCCTGGAAGCCAATTCCATCAGCTCCGGTAATCGCCATTGATGGCGACATATTCCTTGGTGAGGTCGCAGGTCCACACCGTCGCCTTGCCGCGGCCGATACCGATATCGGCGCGGATGCGGATGTCGTCGCGCTTCATATAGGCCGAGGTCGCTTCCTCGGAGTAGCCTGGATCGCGTTCGCCTTCATGCGCCAGACGGTTGTCGCCGAACCAGATCGACAGAAGGTCGCGGTCGGCCGGTTCGCCGGCCTTGCCGACGGCCATGACGACGCGGCCCCAATTGGCGTCCTCGCCGGCAACCGCCGTCTTGACCAGTGGCGAATTGGCGATCGACAGCGCGATGCGCTTGGCCGAGCGCGCCGATTTCGCGCCAGTAACGGTGACTTCGACCTGCTTGCGGGCGCCCTCGCCGTCGCGCACCACTTGCAGCGCCAGCGATTTCAGCACCTTGCCGAGCGCGCGGCGGAAGGCGCCGAGACGCGCATCCTTGGGATCGCTGATAGCGGGCGCGCCCCGCTTGGCCGCGGCGCCGGTGGCGAACAACAGCAGCGTGTCGCTGGTCGAGGTGTCGCTGTCGACGGTGACCGCATTGAAGGTCTTGGCCGTACCGCGCGACAATAAATCCTGCAGCACCGGGGCGGCGATCGGCGCGTCGGTGGCGATGAAGGACAGCATCGTCGCCATGTCGGGCGCGATCATGCCGGCGCCCTTGGAAATGCCGTTGATGATGACGTCGGCGTCGCCGAGCTTGACCGTCGCGGTCGCCACTTTCGGATATGTGTCAGTGGTCATGATGGCCTTGGCCGCTTCGGTCCAAAGGTCCGGCTTGCCGTCCTTGACCAGTCCGGCGAGCAAATGGCTGAATTTGCTGGTGTCGAGCGGCTCGCCGATGACGCCGGTGGAAGCGAGGAACACTTCGCCTGGCGTACAGCCTGCAGCCTTGGCCGCCGCCTCGCCGGTCAGTTGCGTCGAGGCGCGGCCCTTCTTGCCGGTGAAGGCGTTGGCGTTGCCGGAATTGACGACCAGCACCCGCGCCTTGCCGGCGCCAAGGTTCTGCCGGCAGAAATCGACCGGTGCCGAGGGGCATTTCGATTTCGTGAACACGCCGGCGACAGCGGTGCCGGCATCGAAAACCATGGCCAAGAGGTCGGTGCGGTTCTTGTATTTGATCCCGGCCTCGGCGGTGGCGATGCGTACGCCCTCAATGGCAGGCATTTTGGGATATTTCTTCGGCGCGAGCGGCGAAATCGTTGCGGACATTGGAGACCTCGGGCGACGGAAAAACGCTGGGGAAGGTCGGTTTGCCCGATACCACGGCCCGGCGCAAGGGCGTTTTCGTCGCTTCCGGCGCCGGTACCAATCCGGGATTAAGCTTGCATTTCAAATCCGTTGGCGTCGGCGCAGCCTCTGGCGTTATGATCAGTGCCATGGGCAGGCTGGTGATCTTGGCGGTGGCGTTTATGGGGCTTTTGCTCCTGAGCGCCGATGCGCAGCAGGAACGGCGCGTGGCGCTGGTCATCGGCAATGGCACCTATGCCGAGGCCGGCACACTCACCAATCCGGTCAACGATGCGCTCGACATTGCCGGCAAGCTGCGCTCGATCGACTTCGACGTCATCGAGGGCAACGATCTCGGCAAGCGTGAGCTCGAGCGCAAGATCGGCGAATTTTCCGATGCGCTGCAAGGTGCGGGCGTCGGGCTGTTCTATTATGCCGGCCATGGCCTGCAGGTCGAAGGGCGCAACTATATCGTGCCGGTCGACGCCCGGCTCGACATGCCGGTCAAGCTGCAGCTCGAAGCCGTGCCGATCGACGAAGTCCTCGACATCATGGAACAGCAGACCAAGGTCAGCCTGGTGTTCCTCGATGCCTGCCGCAACAATCCCTTTGCCCGCAGTCTGAGCCGCACTGCCACCACCCGCTCGGCGACGGCGCTTGCCGGCCTGGCGCAGTTCGATTCGACGCGCGGCTCCTTCATCGCCTTTTCGACGGCGCCGGGTGCTGTCGCCATGGACGGAACGGGGCGCAATTCGCCGTTTGCCGCCGCATTGCTGCGGCACATGGCCGAACCCGGCCAGAGCATCAACGACATGATGATCGCGGTGCGCCGCGACGTGGTTTCCGAAACCCGCGAGGGACAGCGCCCCTGGGAACAGGGTTCGCTGCTCGAGCGGTTTGAGTTCGTGCCTGGCGGTGAAACGGTCGCGCAGCCGAAGCCCGCCGCCGCTCCGGCGCCCGAGACAAAGGTCGCGGCACTCGAACGCTCCGTCGGCGACGACAAGACCGCCATCGAGAAATTCCTGCGCGATGACTATCTGGCGCCCGATGCGCCGGCGATCCGCGAGACCGTCAAGCGGCTCTATGCCCCTTCCGCCACCATCTTCGGCACGCGCTACGACAGCGACGCCGTCGTCAAGCTCAAGGCCGACTGGTTCGCGCAATTTGCATCCTGGTCGTTCAGTCTCGAGCCCGGCAGCCTCGACGTGACGCCGCAGGGCGAGAACCGCGCCGAAGCCGTGTTCGCGATGAGCTATGACTATCAGCCGAAGGACAAATCGGTGGCGCGTATGACCGGCAAGGCACGAGTCACCCTTGGGCTGGTGAAGAGCGACGGCCAATGGCGGATTGCCTCGGAAACCTCGCAAGCGATGAACTGATCGCCGCCGCGGGCGAGCTTCAGGCATGCGCCGCCCTGCCCCCAAAGCGTATCTGCTGCACCGCGATTCCCGACTTCCACAATATCGCTTGAAACGGGCCGTTTCGTTTGACTGCCGGCTCACCTATATTGCCGGCGAAAGTGTTGGCGAGGACAGACATGGGCGAGGATCCGGCGCGCAGATCGATCGGGGCGCGGCGCAATCCCGACAGCGCCGAGGCCATTCTCGAGGCCGCGGAGGCGGTACTGGTCGAGGCCGGCTATGCCGGCTTCTCCATCGAAGCAGTCGCGCGGCGTGCACGTGCCGGCAAACCCACGATCTATCGCTGGTGGCCGAGCAAGGCGGCCCTGCTGCTCGAGGTCTACAAGCGGCAAAAGCGCGTCGCCGTCCCCGATACCGGCAATGTTGAAGACGATCTCGTCGGTTTCCTTCAAAACCTCTTCTCGCACTGGCGCGACACATCCTCGGGCAGCGTATTTCGGTCCTTGGTGGCCGAAGCGCAGTCCGATGAAGCTGCGGCCGTGGCCCTGAACGGCTATGCCGATGGACGTCGGTCCCATACCGCGCGGATCATCGAGCGCGCCAAGGCGAGAGGCGAGGTTGCGGCCGACATCGATGCGGTACTGGTCGCCGATCTCGTCGCCTCCTATGCTTGGAAACATTTGCTGACCAACCGGCTCGACGAAGATGAGATGGCAATACACACCACGGTCGGTTATGTCCTGAGAGGGATCTCTCGCAATCGCTGACAATCGCCGGGGGGCGACTTGACCGAAATTACATCGCCTGTGCTGCCCGTCAGCCTGATCATCGTTTCCGACTACCTGACGCCGGATGGCGACGACGAACTGCGCCGGGCGGTGCGTGCCTACGCGCAGGACCCACGTGGCGTGCCAGCCGAAATCATCATCATGCTGCCGCATGGCCACGCATCGGCGACCGAAGCGGAACTGTCCGGAAAGCCGGCCTTTTCCTGCCCGTCGGTTATCGTCGCCACTCATGACAGCGATGAGTCCTCGCAACTGAAGGACGCCGCCCTCTCCCGTTGCCACCATGACCTCGTTGGTGTGGTCGAGGCCGATTGCCTGACACGGTCCGGATGGCTCGCAATCCTCTACGAAGCCGTCGTGAAGAATCCGAAGATCGATGCGATTTCCGGCCGCACCACTTACGGCAAGGACACCATGATGATGCGGGTGATGTCGCTGCTCGACCGCGGCTTCATTGAGCGCCGCAACCGCAACGGCCAGATCATCCATGTCAGCAACAATGGCGCTCTGTACCGACGGCCGGTTCTCGAACGCTATCGCTTCGAAGCCGACCACGGACCTTTCGTCTCCTCGCATCGGCGGCAGCACGCGATGCTCAGGGATGGCGTGGCCATGGAGGTGGCCATCGAGGCGGTCTCGATCCACGCCTATGAGGGCCTGGGCTTCATCTGGGATGTCAGGCGCAACAAGGGCTACCAATACGCGCGCATGGATTTGCTGACGAGGGGCCGACGTTCGAGGCTGGGCCTCGCCTGGCGGGCGGTGAAAACATCCTTCAAGGAAAACCGCCAGACGGCGCAGGCCGTCGGCACGGCGTTTTGCCGCTGGACGGACTGGCCGCTGTTCTGGGCGATGATGCTTCTGCTGCGCATCCCCGAATTCAGCGGCGCCCTTGCCGGCGGCGATCCGGCGGCGTTCAAGGCGTCCACCCACTATCGCTGACTTTCCACCAGCCAAGGCTCGAAACGAAAAGGGCGCCAAACGGCGCCCTTTTGCGTGCTTTTCGAGGCGCCGCCTTACTTGCCGGCTTCCATCGTGTCGACGGCCTTCTTCAAATTGGCGTCGGGGATTTCGACCTTGGCGGCGCCGCGCAGCTGCTTGACCAGCGCGAAATACTTGTCGCGGATGACCGCCTGCTTGGCCTGGTCCTTGACGTCGTCAAACGCCGGCGGCTGTTTGGTGCGCTTGTCCTCGAGCTTGATGACGTGCCAGCCGAACTGCGACTGCACCGGCTCCTTGGTGTATTTGCCGACGTCGAGCGCGAATGCCGCCTTGTCGAATTCCGGCACCATCTGGCCCGGGCCGAACCAGCCGAGATCGCCGCCATTGGTCTTGCCCGAGGGATCGCTGGTGTGCTCGTTGGCGAGCTTCTGGAAATCGGCGCCGCCGTCGAGCTGCTTGATGATCGCCTCGGCTTCTTCCTTCGTCTTCACGAGGATGTGACGGGCATGAACCTCATTGACCGGCGGCGTGCTGGCGATTTCCTGGTCGTAGCGGGCACGCACCTCGGCGTCGGTAACCTTGTCGACGACGCCCTTTTCGACCATCTCGCCATGCAGCGCGCGCTGCTGCAGGAACGCCATGCGGCGCTGGAATTCCGGATCCTTGTCGAGCCCGGTGGTGACTGCCTGGGCGGCCATGACGCGGATCTCGATGGCCGCGGAAAGGGCGGCGGCGCGGCGCTGCTCGGGCGGCAACTGCGCGAACTGCTGCGACAGCTCACCCTCGGCAAGCCCAAGGTCCGCCTCGGTCAGCTTCTCGCCATTGACGGTGGCGACGACCGCGTTGGGATCGACGGGTGCGGCGGCGGGCGCTGCAGCATCGGCCGGTGCGGGAGCGGCTTCCTGGGCCATGACAGGCGACAGCGAAAGAGCCGACAGGCCGAAGACCAGGCCAAGGCTGGCGAGCGACGCACGGCGAAACAGTAAGGACATCAAGATTAACTCCAAGGGGGATTGGTCGGGCTTGCAGATCAGCCGGATTGTGGCGGAATTTGGCGCTGCCCATAGGGCTAACGCGGCGTTGACATCAGTTGAGCCCCCTCTTATCTGTCCAACGACTTTGCGTCCAGAACCGTTTTCCGGGCGCTTTTTGCGTTTGTCTGCGTTTCACGCGGAATTGATGGGGCCGGCCGGCGCTCATCTCAAGATTGAGAATTCTATCGAAAGGACCATTGGATGGTCAGTCTCGGCGGTCTCGCCCGTAAGGTTTTCGGCTCCTCAAATGATCGCCGCGTCAAGGCGACCCGGCCGCGTGTCGAGGCGATCAACGCCATGGAAAACGAGATGCGGGCGTTGTCTGACGCTGAACTTCAGGCGCGCACGGAAAAATTCCGCCAGGATATCGCCAACGGCGCCACCCTCGATGACCTGCTGATACCGGCCTTCGCCACCGCCCGCGAGGCGGCGCGCCGCGTGCTCGGCATGCGCCCCTTCGATGTGCAGCTGATCGGCGGCATGGTGCTGCACAATGGCGGCATCGCCGAAATGCGCACCGGCGAGGGCAAGACGCTGGTCGCCACACTCCCCGTCTATCTCAACGCGCTGGCCGGCAAGGGCGTCCACGTCGTCACCGTCAACGACTACCTCGCCACGCGCGACTCCGAATGGATGGGCCGCGTCTACAAATTCCTCGGCCTTTCGGTCGGCGTCATCGTCCATGGTCTCTCCGATGAGGAGCGCCGTGTCGCCTACGCCGCCGATGTTACCTACGCCACCAACAACGAGCTCGGTTTCGACTATCTGCGCGACAACATGAAATATGAGCGCGCCCAGATGGTGCAGCGCGGCCACAATTACGCGATCGTCGACGAAGTCGATTCCATCCTGGTCGATGAGGCGCGCACGCCGCTGATCATTTCCGGTCCGCTCGAGGACCGTTCGGAAATGTACAACACCATCGACGCCTTCATGCTGCAGCTCGGCCCGGCCGACTACGAGATCGACGAGAAGCAGAAGACCTCGATCTTTACCGAGGAAGGCACCGAGAAGCTGGAAAACCTGCTGCGCGCGGCCGGCCTGCTGAAGGGCGAGTCGCTCTATGACGTCGAGAACGTCGCCATCGTTCACCACGTCAACAACGCGCTGAAGGCGCACCGGCTGTTCCAGAAGGACAAGGACTACATCGTCCGCAACGACGAGATCGTCATCATCGACGAATTCACCGGCCGCATGATGCCGGGCCGCCGCTATTCGGAAGGCCTGCACCAGGCGCTCGAAGCCAAGGAGCATGTGGCGATCCAGCCGGAGAACCAGACGCTGGCCTCCGTCACCTTCCAGAATTATTTCCGCCTCTACAAGAAGCTGTCCGGCATGACCGGCACGGCGCTGACCGAGGCCGAGGAGTTCGGCAACATCTACGGCCTCGAAGTCACCGAAATCCCGACCAATCTGCCGGTTATCCGCATTGATGAGGACGACGAGGTCTACCGGACGGTCGAGGAGAAGTACAAGGCGATCGTCAAGGAGATCAAGGAAGCGCGCGCCAAGGGCCAGCCGACGCTGGTCGGCACCACCTCCATTGAAAAATCCGAGCAGCTGGCCGAGCGCCTGCGCAAGGAAGGGTTCAAGGATTTCGAGGTGCTCAACGCCCGCCATCACGAGCGCGAGGCGGCCATCGTCGCCCAGGCCGGCAAGCCCGGTGCCATCACCATCGCCACCAACATGGCGGGACGCGGCACCGACATCAAGCTCGGCGGCAACGCCGAGATGCGCATCGAGGACGAACTGGGCGACATGCCTGCGGGCCCCGAGCGCGAGGCGCGCGAAAAGGAAATCATTGCCGATGTCGAGCGCCTGAAGGACAAGGCGTTGGCCGCCGGCGGCCTCTACGTGCTGGCCACCGAGCGCCATGAATCGCGCCGCATCGACAACCAGCTCCGTGGCCGTTCCGGCCGCCAGGGCGACCCCGGCCGTTCGAAATTCTTCCTGTCGCTGCAGGACGATCTGATGCGCATCTTCGGTTCCGAGCGCATGGACGGCATGCTGCAGAAGCTCGGCCTCAAGGAAGATGAGGCCATCATCCATCCGTGGATCAACAAGGCGCTCGAAAAGGCGCAGAAGAAGGTCGAGGCGCGCAACTTCGACATCCGCAAGAATCTGCTGAAATATGACGACGTCTCGAACGACCAGCGCAAGGTCGTGTTCGAGCAGCGCATCGAATTGATGGACGGCGAAGGCCTGTCCGAGACCATTGCCGAGATGCGCGAAGGCGTCATCGAGGAGATCGTCACCAAGAACATCCCCGAAAACGCATATGCCGAGCAGTGGAACGTCGCCGGCCTCAAGGCCGAAGTCGCCGAATTCCTCAATCTCGATCTGCCGGTCGAGGACTGGGTCAAGGAAGAAGGCATTGCCGAGGACGACATCCGCGAGCGCCTGACCGAGGCCGCCGACGCCGCCGCCAAGGAGCGCGCCGAGCGCTTCGGCCCCGACGTGATGAGCTATGTCGAACGTTCGGTGGTGCTGCAGACGCTCGACCATCTGTGGCGCGAGCACATCGTCAATCTCGACCATCTGCGTTCGGTCGTCGGCTTCCGCGGCTACGCCCAGCGCGATCCGCTGCAGGAATACAAGGGCGAGGCGTTTGAGCTGTTCCAGGCACTGCTAGGCAATCTGCGCCAGGCTGTCACCGCGCAATTGATGCGCGTCGAACTGGTTCGCCAGGCCGCCGAAGCGCCGCCGCCCGAAGCGCCCGACATGTTCGGCAGCCACATTGACGGCACCACTGGCGAGGACGACTTCCAAGGCGGCGAGACCGCACTTCTGGTCCGCCAGGAGAGCAACGCCATCGTCGCTCCCGAGGATCGTGATCCGAACAACCAGGCGACCTGGGGCAAGGTCGGCCGCAACGAAGCCTGCCCCTGCGGCTCCGGCAAGAAATACAAGCACTGCCACGGCGCGTTCGCCTGACACCCCCCTTCCCTTCTCCCCGTTCACGGGGGTGAGGCGTGATCCGCGCAGCGGACGAAAAGCCAATTGCTTGGCTTTCGAACAACGAACGCCCGGAGCGATAGCGAAGGGCTCGCCCGCAGGGCCGGATGAGGGGCAGCGCTGCCATTCGCTAATCTGGCTCGCTAAACAACCCTCACAACAACCCGGAATCGCGCGCCGCGGCGGTCGCTTCGCCGCGCGACACCGCATCCAGCTTGCCCAGCACCGCCGAGACGTGGTGATCGACCGTCTTCGGCGAAATCGTCAACTGCTCGGCGATCCGCTTGTTGGATAAGCCGCGTTCGATCAGCTGCAGCACCTGCATCTGGCGCAAGGTGAGGCCGGCCACGTTGGCGCGTGTCGACCGGCGCGGGCCGCGGGCGATGCCGCCAATGCCGTTCTTGCGCATGATATCGCGCAGGCGCTGGGCAGCCGGCCTTGCCCCCAGGCCGTCAAAGATATCCAGTGCCAGCCGCTGCCCCTCTTCATCGCCAAGGATGAGCGCCAGAGCGCGTTCGTACGGCGCATTCAATTCGGCCCACAATGCCGAAGCCGAACGCCAGTCGCCGGTCAAAAGCAGTCGGTATGGCTTGGCCATATCGGCAGTATCGCCGGCCGGCATGTCCGGAGCGAGCAATGTTCGCCACAGCGCCAGCTCGCCGACATGGGCGCGCGAGCGCATCGGCGTTTCGGCGCGCGCGATCAGCGCCAGCGCCTCCTCTTTGTCGGTCAGCCCCAGCCATGCCTGCTCCGCCATCAGCGCTGCGTATGAACTCAGCATCTGCAGGTCCGCACCACTTCCGACGAACCGCGCCATTTCGGCAAACAAGGGCTCGGCCGACGGATCGCCGCGCCTCAGGCGCAGTTTCGCCAACGCCAGCAGCGCCGGAAACCGGCCCACGGTCGTTGTCCGCTCATTGTCGATGACGTCGATCGCCGTTGTGGCGGCCTCGTCCCATTGGCCCTGGCGCAGCTGTACATCGGCCAGCATGCCCCTGAGATAGTCGCGCCATGTGCCGAGGTCGTTTTCGGTGCAATAGTGGATGCCGCTCTCAAGCACCGGCCGCGCCGCGTCGTAGCTCATCTGGGTGATCTCGAAACAGGCGCGGTTGGTGAAGGCGCGCGCGGCATGTTCCTGGAAATTGCCCTGCAGCGCGATTTCAAGGCTTTGGTCGAGGCGCTGGCGCCCGGCAGCCGGATCCAGCCACTGCTCGACGCAGCCGACATTGTTGAGGGCATGCGAGGCGATGTCGGGCCGGTTCATGCGCCCGGCCAGCGCCGCCGCCTTCTCGCCATAGAACAGCGTGTCCTCCACCCTTTCCGACAGCATCGCCAGATGGGAAAGGTTCGAATAGGCCATGGCGAGTTCCGGACCGGCGGGAGCAGCTTCCAGCATCGCCACTGCCTCGGCCCCGAAAGCGGCCGCCGCCTCGCGGTCGTCGCCCATTTCGCTCAGTCGGGAAAGCCATCTCAGGCTATCGCCTTCCTTCAGCCTGTTGCCGTTGGCCTGATGCAGCCGTCGTGCCTGTCCCTGCGACGCGAGCGCGTCGGCGATCTTGCCGATGAGGTGGCATTCGAAGGCATGTCTTTCGTAGAGTTCCGCACATTCCGTGGCCGGCAGGCTGTCGGCCTGCTGCAAGGCGATCTCGTAGTAGCCGGCGGCATCGCGATGGGCGCCGACGCGCGACGCCTCGCGCGCGGCGATCGGCGCAAGTTCGCGCACCGCCGCCAGATTGTGGGCCTCGACCGCATGATGCACCAGGCGGCCGGTGGAGACGTCGCCATTCTCGAGCAGCGCAGCCAGTGCACGCTGGTTGAACTGCCGCCTGTGTGATGTCGTCAGCATCATTTCGATGGCCCGCCGCGCAATGTCGTGACGAAAGGCGTAGCCATCGCCCAGATCGTCGAGCAGGCCATTGGCGACACACTCGGCCAGCTGGCCGGCGCTGGCGACGCCACACAGGCCCTGCAAAGCCCAGGCGTCGGCCCGCCGCGGAAACACCGATACCGCGTCGAGCATTGCCCTGGCCCCGGGCGACAATCGCTCGGCCCGCGCCAGCACGGCGTCGCGCACGCTTGCCGGCAGCGCCGTTTCATTTTCGGCTGACAGCAATTCGGTGACGAAGAAGGCATTGCCGGCGGTCGCCCGGTAGATGGCGTCGCCATCACGGCCGGCCGCATCGGCAAGCGACAGCACGGCCGCCTCGCTGAGCAGCGGCACGTCGATGCGCGCCACGCTGCCTGCCGGGATTTCGCCCAGCGCGCGCCGCACGCGTATCTGTCCTTCGCTGCGGTCGGTGCGCGCCGTGAGCAACAGCAGGATGTGGGTGTTGGCGATACGCCGGCCAAGGAAGCGCACGAAGTCGAGCGTCGCATCGTCGGCCCAGTGCAGGTCTTCGATCACAAGCAGGCTCGGTCCCTTCGCCGCAAATGCGTCGAGCGCATCGGAAAACAGCGGCAATCTCTGCCCATGCCGGGCGTCGATCGCGCGCGGCAGCGCCCATTGCGCCTCACGGGCCAGATCGTAGAGCGGCCCCAGCGGATCGGGGATCGACAGGTCCTCGCAAGCGCTGCGCAACGTCGCCGCGCTCTGCCCGACACGGGCCACGAACGCCTCGACAAGCGCCGTCTTGCCGGCGCCTGCCTCCCCCGCCAGCACCGCGACGCGCCCATGGCCACCTATTGCATCGCCAAGCAAGGTCTCCAGCTGCTGCAGCTGCATCTGCCGTTCCAGAAGCATCATCATCGTCTCGTATGATCGGAGTTTTCCCACCATGGCGGGCCGCCCACGATAGCCCGTGAAGAGCGCGCCGCAATGTGACTTTGCACACATTGCCGTGCCTCTTTCCACAAAGAACGACGCCAACATAGGGAATCGTCCCGCCAAATATGGGGAATCGTTCCGATGCGCGGGACGGACCGGCGTGGTCAACGTCCAGCAGCGCTCCGATCGAGCGTGAATCAATGGAAAAGGAAGCCTTCCATGCCTCGCTATCTGATTGAACGCACATTTCCGGACGGCCTCAACATACCGATGACCGACATCGGCGTCAGCGCGGTGGGCGGCGTCGTCATGCGCAATGCCGAAAAGGGCGTCACCTGGATCCAGTCCTTCGTCACGCCCGACAAGAAGCGCAGCTTCTGCATTTACGACGCGCCCTCACCCGAAGCGATCCGCAGCACCGCCCAGAAAAACTCGCTGCCGGTCGACAAGATCACGGAGGTGCGGGTTCTTGACCCTTACTTTTACCTCTGATCGCGCGCTCGGTCGCTACAATGATGAGCATCAAACTGCCCTTCGCGGCGTTGGCGAATTGCCTGATGGCTTGCCGGTCGGTGGAACCGAGCCTGTCTTGGGAAAGACCAGCCGGCCAACCTCCCTGCTCGGCCGTCTATGGCGGTTCGCGACGAAGCTGCCTGCGTATCTGTCTGAAAGGCGGCGCCTGCCCCCGGAAGGCGACTATCTGAGGAGCGACATCGGGCTCTCGGAACGGGAAGTTCCGCAGGAGTATTGGCAATATTACTTTTGGGATCGTTGATTTTGCACGGGTTTTAGCGGCGGCCGGAAGCTCGGCTACCGGAGCTGCATAACCATCACATGAACCGGGACGGACAAGCTCGTTCCCCCCAAATCCTTGAACCAACGCCCCTGGCGTTTCGGCAGGCCTGATCGGCCGCCATCGCCTCGAGCGTCAACAAACGGACAGAAGACCATGACCACAACTATTTGGACGACACGCTTTGCGGCCCTGGCCGCCATCTCGATCGCGGCCGGCGCCGCCGCCCAGGCACATGACGCCAATCCGCTGGCCGAAAAGGTGCGCGCCGCCAACAGCCGCTTCGAAAATGTGGCAGCCGCCACCGCCGAAGGCTACGCCCCGATCCCTTGCGCCAGCGGCATCACCGGCGGCGCCATGGGCATCCACTATGTCAACGGCGCCTATCTCAAGGACGATGCCGTCGATCTCGCCAAGCCCGAGGCGGTGATGTACGAGCCGATGGCCGACGGCAGCCTGAAGCTTATAGCGGTCGAATACATCACCTCGAAGGGCCCGGCATCGCTCGAAGGCCAGCTGTTCAACTTCAACAGCGCCCCCAACCGCTACGGCCTTGGGCCGTTCTACGAACTGCATGTCTGGGCCTGGAAGCAGAACCCGACGGGCGCCTTCGCCGACATGAACCCGAACGTGTCGTGCGACGCAATGAAGGGAATGTAACCCTCCCCATGTGGCACCTCGGGCACCGGACACACCCCGGTGCCTGGCCTTCCCCCTTGGCGGGGGAGGGGCGAGCGCAACGCCGACCCGGCTCCCCAAGCTTCCCCGGCGTTCGCTCGCCTTTTCGTTCTGCCAGCCCGAATGACGAACGATGCACCCTAACAGCTCTTCGAGAGATCCACGCGGCGTGCTCCAGGCCCTTGATTTTCATGCCGAGTTCAGAGCCCTGCGTTTTCGATGCCGGTGTCGGTAGCCTGGTGGCGGCAACTATGCTATGATTCTGGATATGGTGCTGATTTGCGCCAACGACCCGCCGCAGAGGCGGGTTTTTATTTTTGGCGATCCGACGCTATCGGCGGGACAGCGTCCCCGCTAAAATCCTGCGAAGGCGCCTTCGTCGACGGTCACTTCCTCGACCATCTTCACCTGAACGCCGATCTTTTGCTCCTTGAGCAGCTCGCACAGTCCATCGCCGTCGATCAGGTCGATGGCTGGAGCCCCATCACGCACAGCCTCGCGGCGAGCATCTGCGGTAAATGTTCCTGTGGTGATAACAAGGCCTTTGTCGGCTCTGCCAACCATCGCGCCGCGAAAGTCACGCACGACGCCTGCCCCGACTGACCCTTTCCAACGCTTGCATTGGAACAGCACGTGGAATGAAAGCAGGTTGACACGCAACACGCCGGTGCCGTCGATGCCGCCGTCGCCGCTCCTCCCGGTTACCTCGACCTTGATGAAGCCTGCCTCTCGGAGGAGCCGCTGGCACAGTCGCTCGAAGGCCGCCGGGTCAAGCGCCAGGAGGATGTCGAGCAACTGCTCGCGCCAATCCTTCAAGGCGATATCAGCTGCTTCCGCTTCAACCTCCGCGCGCTCAGGGGCAACGACGACCTTCGCTTTGCGTAGTTCGGCGTCTGCCCGCCGCACATGCCGTACGATCTCTTCCGGGTCAAGGGACAGCGATGCACGGCCCTCCGCCGTGAGGGTCCACACGCCGCGCTCGCTATTGTTTGTCAGGCCTGCATTCTTCAACCAGCTCCGCGCCCAGGCACAGCGATAGTCGAATTTCGACCTTGGCCCATCGCCGACCAGCACCGCCCGCGCCGCATCGGAAATGTTCATCAGCACCGCCGTCTTGTCGTCGATTTCTTCTATCGAAGCCGAGCCGCCAAGCGCATCCAATGCCCGCAAGACCGGTACAAAAAACTCGGCAAAGGGCGGAACGACTGCTCTCACCGTTTAGCCTCCTTCATCGCTTCGATGATTGCCACCGTCTCGACGCTTACGCGCGTTACCCGCATCAGAAGGTCGATTACCTTCTCCTTGTAGTCAGCGAAACGGTAGGTGTTGAATTTTTCGCGGATCGTCAGGTCTTTTGGGGGCTTTTCCTTATACTGGTCCAGAATCCAATCTAGGCCCGAACGGTTACCGAGCCGGTAGTCCCACGCCTTCTTCGGAATACCGGAAAGCTGCGTCTCAGTGTCGAGCCGTATGATGCCGCTATCAGGGTCTGCCTTGAGCAGCGCCTTAGACGCAACGCCCGCGGCGCGCACCTTCTCATCTGGCGTGTCCAGCCGTTCTAGCGGCCAAGGCTCAATAGTCTCGTAGCGGATATGCAACTCGATAAGTCGCTTGCCCCACGTCGCCCAGCACCAGAAATCGGGATAGAATGGAATCCGTGGAAATTCGCGCTTCAAGTTGAGCACATATTTCTCACGGTACACGGGGTCATGCAACACACCGTAGACGTAGTGAAAGATATCGTCCTTGGTCAGAGCCGAAACTGCCTTCCGTGAGCTACCGGTCTTCCCCTTTGAGGGGGCCAAATCCAACTGGGCAGATGAGGGTGTCTCTCTCGGAATTCCATCACCCTCGACTTTTGCCATAGGGAAGATTGGCGTGCCTTGTCGGACCTTCCCGTATATCTTCTGGAATTCTTTTAGCGCCCAGTCGGTGATGTTGTCGACGCGCTCGCCGGATGACGTATGCCGGTAGCGGGGGAGGCATTGGAATCCGTCCGAACTCGCAGCAAGATGAAACTCTGCAGGAACGTTAGTCGCTAGCGGACTAAACGGCGCCCTTGCTCCAGGGTCATTGAAGAATATCGAATGATTGTGCCCCTGTTGGAAAAAGGTTGGCATCTTGTTTGGCATTTCGACAAGAGAACTTCCAAAATAGACAAGCTTCTTAGTGAAAGGTCGATACAAAACCTCCTTGTATGAGGCGGGCTCATATTTCAATTTGTTGCCGGAGGCGATTAATCTGAGAAGTGAACGAGACCATTTGATGGTCGATGATCGATCTGCGCCAGAATTGGTCATGGCGCCGCTGCTCGCAGTTAGATTCGCAGCGTTGATCAAGTATTTGACCTTTATTTCGATTTCGTTCTGATCGTCACCCACGACCCAACCATCGCGAGCAGTAATAAAGCCCATGGAGTAGTCGCCAAATATGGCCTTGGCATTCTTAAGGTTTGCGCTCTGTTTGAAATTTTTACCAGCCACTGGGACCATATCATCCCAGTCGTTCTCGTTTAGATTGACCCAATTTGCGTTTTTGTCCGGCTCGACACGCTGATAAGAAATCGCCGACGCTTTGGTATTTGCTAGAAAGCTTAACTTATCGTCGGCCGTTTCGAACTCCGGCCGCCGCGCGTAGAAAATCTTACAACCCTTCTGTTTGTGGCGTTTAACGAAAAAGGAGATCGCCACACCGGTCTGGATGCCAAAGACATTGTTCTTCGTGCCGGAAAGCTTGGGGTTGGCGCGCACATCGCCGCCGAGATCGATCACATGGATTTCATTGAACTCTTGCGCCACCGCCTTTCGAAAACCGTCGAACGTTCGGCTCTCGATGAAGCTACGATTGGTAATGAACGCCAGCACACCGTCGTCGGCCATACGGTCTGACGCCCAGCGGAAGAACCGGGCATACATGTCGTAAACCTTGGTCTTCTGTGCGGTCGAAAGGCGGATGTAGCTCGACTTGATGAGTTGGTCGATACGGGGATATTCACGGTTTTTGTTGTTGTCGTTCTCGTTGGCCTGATTGGCGTTGTACGGGGGATTGCCAATGATGACGGAAATCTTTCGCTTATTCTGCCGCTTCACGCGCTCGACGTTCTCTTCAGAGAGTCCCGCGAACATATCGTGCTGATAGCCCGCCTTGATGCCGAGCCCCGCTACATTGTCCAGCGTATCCACGAAGCAGAGGTTGGGAAATTCCGCGAACTGACCTGAGATCGCGGCATAGGTCGCCTCGATGTTCAAGTTCGCCACATAGTAGGGCAGGATCGCCACCTCATTGGCGTGCAGCTCGTTCTTGTATTTGTGCGCCAGCTTGCGCGGCTGCCCGCGAAAATGCTCCAGCAACTCGCAGATGAAGGTGCCGGTGCCGGTCGCAGGATCGAGAATCTCGACATGTTCGTCGATAAGTTGCCTGCCGAAATGCTTCTGTGTCAGCCAGTCGGCGCCCTCGATCATGAATTTCACGATCTCGTTTGGCGTATAGACCACACCCAGTCGGTCGGCTTTTTTCTTGTCGTAGACCTTGTAGAAATTCTCGTAGATCAGCTTCAGGAACTGCTGCTTTTCCTGGTGGCTTGAAATCAACGCTGCGTTGGCGCGGATCGTCGCGTAGTAGGTCTCCAACCCCTTCAGCGTCTCGCGCTTGACTTGGCCCGTGAAGAATTTTGCCTCCAGTGCATAAAGCTCTTTGGCGATGTTATTCTCGCGATGGAAGTCGCTGTTGTCGAAGACATGGGCGAAGATTTCCTCGGTCAGGATGTGCTGAATCAGCATTTCTCGCACATCGGCTTCGCCGACTGACGGATTGATCGTGTCCTTGGCGTGCTGCAGGAATTTGTCCGCCGCCGCGCGGAAATCCGGATTTTTGCCATAGGCTGCGTCGATGCGTTCGCGCAGTGCCGCAAGCACCGCCGGAATGTCGTGCTTGAACTGCTCGACCGCCTTGCGGAAATCGCGGATTTCCTCGCGCTCGTACCTGAAGAACAGCGAGACCAGCTTCAGCAGTTTTTCGGTGTCCGTCATCAAGCAGCGGAAAATTTCCTGCCGGTTCTGGATCAGAACTGCCGTTTCCGAGTTCTCGAAAATGATGTTGTCCTGCGGGTAGCCCTTGGCCAGCTTCTTGCGGATTTCGTCATCAAGATCATCAGCCGTGTCCTTGGCCTCCCAATAGCCAAGCGGCACGCGCAAATCGTGCAGGATCGTCCCGTCGGGACGGATGCGGTTCTTCTGCGGGGACAGAAATTCATACTGGCTGATAAAGTGCAGGTTGTTCTGCCGCGACCACGCCTTCAGCAAATCCTTGAACGCTTCCGAGATCACGCCCTCGGTAACCGAGCCAGAAAACTTCCTAAGTCTGTCAATTTCGTTGAGATACTGCTGAATTAGAAGTTGTGACATATTTCCCCCAAGGCGTGCGCATTAGAGCGGGTTTCGCGCTTCCGGGAAAGTGCTTGAACACTCGGCATCTCATCTCATTCACGAATCTTTGCCCCTGATCTTTCACCGGTTGAGGCGGGGCACAAATCTCGTAAGCCTGCGCCGCCCCTCATCCGCCTGCCGGCACCTTCTCCCCGTATAGTGACGGGGAGAAGGGAAGCGCACCTGCCCACCCTTTCTTAAGGTGTTTCGGATACACCCGAAGCCTTGAAAAGAGGCGGAAAACGGAGAGACATCGGGGTGCGCTTTTCCGCGGCGACGACGGCAGGGCGGTTCTTGCCGCAGCGCTTGGCGCTGCGCATGGGGCCGTTGCTTGGCCGCATCGATGCGGTGCTGTTCACCGCCGACGAGCGCGGCGAAGCCGGGCGCATGTCGCTCATCGCCTTTGCCATCCGCATCGTCAGCGCCGTCATCGCCTTCATCAGCCAGGTGCTGATGGCGCGCTGGATGGGCTCGTTCGAATACGGCATCTTCGTCCTCGTCTGGGTGACGATGGTGATCGTCGGCAACCTTGCCTGCCTCGGCTTCCACACCTCGGTCATCCGCTTCATCCCCGAATACCGCGAACGCAACATGCTGGCCGAACTACGCGGCATTGTCGTCGCCAGCCGCCTGTTCGTGCTGATTGCCTCAACCGCGATCGCCGGGCTTGGCGCACTGGGCGTCTGGCTGTGCGCGGACTGGATCGAGAGCTACTATGTCATCCCCTTCATCCTCGGCCTGTTCTGCCTGCCGATGATTGCCATGGGCGACCTGCTGCAAGGCCAGTCGCGGGCCAATTCCTGGGCGCTGTTTGCATTGTCGCCGACCTATCTGGTGCGGCCGGTGCTGATCCTGGCGCTGATGGCGCTGATGCTGGCGCTGGGCTATGCGCCCGACGCCAGGACCGCGATCTTCGCCTCGATCGCCGCCACCTACGCCACCACGCTCGCCCAGCTCATCGGCGTTACCTCGCGCATGGGCAAGAATATCCCGGCCGGGCCGATGAAGGTGCATTTTTCCGAGTGGTTCATCGTCTCGCTGCCGATCTTCCTGGTCGAAAGCTTCTTCTTCCTGCTCACCAACGCCGATGTGCTGATGGTTGGCGCCTATCTCCAGCCCAACGACGTCGCCGTCTATTTCGCCACCGTCAAGACGCTGGCGCTGGTGCATTTCGTCTATTTCTCCGTCAAGGCCGGTGTTGCCCAGCGCTATGCGCAGTTCACCCATGGCGAACCGGAAAAGCTCGCCGCCTTTGCCCGCGAGACCGTGTCGTGGACCTTCTGGCCCTCGCTGTTGATGGCGCTGCTGGTGCTGCTGCTCGGCGAGCCCATGCTGGTGCTGTTCGGCCCGGAATTCACCGCCGGCTATCCGCTGCTGTTCCTGCTGGTGTTCGGCGTCGTGGCGCGCGCCGCTGTCGGCCCCTGCGAAAGCCTTTTGACGATGAGCGGCAACCAGAACATCTGCGCCGCCGTCTATGCCATGACGCTGGCCTTCAACATCGGCCTCAACATAGTGCTGATCCCGCTCTTCGGCCTGTGGGGGGCCGCAATCGCCACCAGCCTTGCCATGGTCTTCGAGGCGAGCGCGCTGTCCTTCACCGTCTGGCGCAAGCTTGGTATCGTCATGCTGATCTTCATGCCCGCAGCCAGGGGAGCCGCCTGATGGCCGCCACCCCGTTGATCGAGGAAACCAGTGGCGGTCCGGCCGGCGCCATGGTGTCGGGCCTCGCCGGCCTGGCGCGCGACGCCGACCCGGCCCATCTCGAGATCCTCGCCAACAACCGGCCGCAGCGCAAGCTGGCGATCTATCCGGCCTCGGCCGGCTTCGAGCTGGTCGAGGAACTCGACTATCTGTGCACCCGCACGATCGAGCCCAACGTCTTCTTCAACCCGCGCTTCCTGGCGCCGGCCATGCCCCGGCTGGAGGATCGCGAGGTCAAGCTGGCGGTGATCCGCGACGGCGACGAATACCGCAACCGCCTGCGCCTGCTGGTTCCGTTCTCGGTCGAACGGCCGGCCGTGCCGCTCGGCGTTCCGGTGATGCGCACCTGGTCGAGCCCGTTCGGCCCGATCGGCACACCGCTGGTCGACCACGACGACCCCATCGGCGTCGTCGAGGATTTTTTCGCCATGCTGTCGAGGCCGCACCTGAAGCTGCCGAAGGTCTTCGTGCTGCCCGACATGCGGCTCGACGGCCCGTTGGCCAGCGTGCTTGCCACCGTTGCCGAGACGCGCAGCCTGACAATGGTTACCACCGGCAAGGCGGACCGGCCGGTGCTCGAAAGTACGCTCGACGGCGAGGCCTATCTGAAGGCATCGCTGCGTTCGCATCATTACCGCGAATTCCGCCGCCTGAAGCGGCGCCTGGGCGATCTCGGCAAACTGGAACACACCGTGGCGCGCGGTCCCGACGAGATCCGCCACGCCATCGAAAGTTTCCTGACGCTGGAAGCGGCCGGCTGGAAGGGTCGCGAGCGCACCGCCATGGCCATCGACCGCTACCGCGCCGCCTTCGCCCGCGAAGCCGTGCACCGGCTGGCCGAGCACGATATGTGCCGCATCCATTCGCTGACGCTGGACGGCCGCACCATCGCCTGCCTGGTCGTCTTCGTCGAGGCCGGCGTCGCCTACACCTGGAAGACCGCCTATGACGAGACGCTAGCGACCTATTCGCCGGGCACGCTGTTGATGATCGAGGTGACCAAGCAGCATCTCGACGACCCCAACGTCATGATGACCGATTCCTGCGCCGTGCCCGACCATCCGGTGATGAGCCGGCTGTGGAGCGAGCGCAAGCCGATGGGCTCGCTGGTGATCGGGATGACGCCGGACGCCGACCGCCTCGCCCGCCAGGCCGCCTCGCAGCTGCACCTCTACCGCGAGACCCGCAACATGGCCCGCCTGCTGCGCAACCGCGTGAGGAGTTTGCTGGGGCGGCGCTGAGCCGTGTGCCCTGCGGGAGCCTTGAGAAAAGCCACTGGATCAACGACAAAACCCAAGCTATGGGTCGCGGCGGCAATTTCGGCCGGCCTTCACGACAAGCCATCCTGATGATCAGAACCTTTTTGCGTCACGCCAGTACCCGTGCGGCCTTCCTGCTGCTTGCATTGCTGCCCGTTCGCGCCTGGGCCGATAGCTGTCCTGAGGATTGCAGCGAGCCTGCGCCGCCCGTCAACATCTACAGCCACACCGGCGCCGGCCATCTCAGCCCAGCCACGCTGGGTGCACTGCCGCGCGTCTATGTGCCGAACCGCTCTTCCAACAGCGTCACGGTGATCGACACCATGACCCTCAAGGAAGTCGACAGCTTCTCTGTCGGCAGCAAACCGCAGCACGTCGTGCCCTCTTGGGACCTGAAGACGCTCTGGGTCGCCAACAATGGCACCGGCAAGAATGGCAGCCTGACGCCGATCGACCCGATGACCGGCAAGCCCGGCCCGCAGATCGCGGTGGACGATCCCTACAATTTGTATTTCATGCCGGACGGCAGCTCGGCCATCGTCGTCGACGAAGCCCTGGAGCAGCTCGATTTCCGCGACCCTCAAACCATGGCGCTGAAGTCGAGCCTGCCTACACCCAACTGCGCCGGCATCAACCACGCCGATTACTCGGTCGACGGCGCCTACGCGATCTTCACCTGCGAATACGGCAATGGCGGGCTGACCAAGATCGACCTGAAGAACCAGAAGGTGCTTGGCCATCTCGACTTCTCGAAAATGGGCATGCCTCAGGACATCCGCCTCTCGCCCGACGGCAAGGTCTTCTATGTCGCCGACATGATGAATGACGGCGTGTTCCTGGTCGATGGCGACAGTTTCAAGGAGATCGGCTTCATCCCGACCGGCATCGGCGCCCATGGCTTTGTCGTCAGCCGCGACGGCAAGCGGCTCTATGTGTCGAATCGCGGCTCGCACAAAATGGAGCAGGGCAAGGCAAAGGGACCGGGCAGCGTGACCGTGATCGACTTCGCCACCCGCGTGGTTGTCGCGCAATGGCCGATCCCCGGCGGCGGCAGCCCCGACATGGGCAATGTCAGCGCCGACGGCAGACAGCTATGGCTCTCCGGCCGCTTCGACGGCGCCGCCTACATGATCGACACGACATCAGGCGCCGTCACCAAATTCCGCGTCGGCGCCGAGCCGCACGGCCTGACGGTCTGGCCGCAGCCAGGACGGTACTCGCAGGGCCATACGGGAAATATGCGTTAGGTGCGTCTACGGGAAAAATAGTGCTCTTAGCCGGACCAGAAACACATGAAATCGAGCACCTACAAAAAGTGGAACAAGTGACGGGCAGGAGGGGGCATCGTTGCAACCGCGACGATCACTCCGGCACCCCGGAGATGCCCAGCGCCTCGACGTAACGCTCGGCGAACACCTTGTCCCGCCACGGGTTGATCTGCCTCTGCAGGGCGAGCGTGTAGGTCGGGAACGCCTCCATCAGACGCCGCGCCGCCGCCTGCGCCTCGTCCGGCCGGTTGAGTTTGACCAGCGCCATGATCACCACCCGGTGCGAGGTGCCGTAGTTCGGCATCTCCTGCAGCGCGCGTGCTCCCCATGCCAGCGCTTCCTCATAGCGCTCGAGCATCAGGTAGCTCATCCCGATGCCGGAGAGCGCGATGCCCTTCTCCGGGTCGACCGGGCTCAGCCGCATTGCCCTGTGAAAGTGCTCGATCGCGACGAGCGGGCAGCTGGAATGTGCGTTCACCCAGCCGCTGCTCGTATGGCCCTGCGCCGAATTGGGGTTGAGCAGCAAGGATCGTTCTATCGTGCCCAACGCCATCTCGTAGTCCTTCGCGCTGTAGGCGAGCACCTGCGCGGCGAAGCGTAGGCTCGTGGGGTCGTCGCGCGCTTCGGCCAGTACCTCGCGCGCCATGCGCACGGCGACCCGGCCATCGTCGGGCTCATGCCAGCACTGGCTCACGGATACGCTGCGAATATAGGCGCCGAGCCCCTTTGCCAGGTTGAAGCCAGGGTCGATGCTGAGCGCCTCGTTGGTGAGCCGGCGCACGTCGGCAAAGCCTTCGCGCGTCATGCTGTAGAAGCGCGGCAGCGCGCGAAGATAGAGGTCGTAGGCGCTCATGTAGTCGGTCGGCTTCATGCGCGCCTGCTTGATCTGCTCCAGCCGGATGCTCGGCTCGACAGCGCCGACGACGCTCTCGGTCACCTTGTCCTGCAGGTCGAAGATGTCGCTCACGTCGCCCTCGAAGCGGTCGGCCCAGACATGGTGTCCGCTGATCGCATCCACCAGCTGCCCACTGATGCGCACCCGCGATCCTGCTCTGCGGATGCTGCCTTCGAGCACGTAGCGGACGCCCAGCTCGCGCCCAACCTGGCGCAGGTCCACTGCCCGGCCCTTGTAGGTGAAGGACGAGTTGCGGGCGATCACGAAGAAGGAGTTCACCCGGCTCAATCCCGTGATGATGTCCTCTACCAGCCCATCGGCAAAGTATTCCTGGTCGGGGTCTCCGCTCATGTTGGTGAAAGGCAGGACCGCGATCGAGGGTTTCTCGGGCAGGGGAGGCGGCACAGCCACCGAGGCGCTGGCGTCGGTCTCGACGCGATAGGCGCGCACAGGCCGCTCGATGTTTTTGAGGCGCAGTTCGCCGAGCGGTGTGAAGCCAAAGTCGAGCTTGCCCTGAAGGTGGTCGTAGGCCGTGCCTGAGACGATCACGGTGCCGGGATCGGCGATGCTTTCGAGTCGGGCGGCGATGTTGACCCCGTCGCCGTAAAGGTCGCCGTCCTCCTCGCAGACCACGTCGCCGAGATTGACGCCGATGCGGAAGCGAATCCGCTCTTCCTCGGGCGTCTCCGCCTCATGTTCTGCCAGAGCCTGCTGGATCGCCATCGCCGAGGTCACCGCGTTAACGACGCTCGCGAACTCGCACAGCATGCCATCGCCGGTGAGCTTGACGATCCGACCATGGTGCCCGGAGACCAGCGGTTCGAGGAGGTCCTTGCGGTAGATTTTCAATCGCTCGAGCGTGCCGCGCTCGTCGCGCTCTGTCAGGCGCGAATAGCCGACCACGTCGCAAGCCATGATCGCTGCGAGGTGGCGCTGCGTGGTCATCGCGCCGCTCGGCAAAGCGCCTGCACCCGGGCCGCCCCGCGTCCATGTCCGGCCAACTTCCAGACGCCTCACCTGCATCGTATCCATCTCTCCCAGTCTCCGCCGGTCGCCGATACAGAACGGAAAACGCAGCTTGACGTTGCCTTCACGAGATTTCGCTATGCGCTTGCCAGGCGTGGAGCGTTCCAGTCGAGGCGCTAACAGCCAACCGACGACACGCTCACGCAGTCTCTGGGGACGCAGATACGCCACTCCCAGAAGGCTGGAGATATCTCCTGTTTTTGTAACCGGCTGACGTCACCGTGGCGGCGCTTTTGTATCGGACATCACCCCAGACGCTTGAGCTTGGAGGGTGGTGAGGTCGGCTAGTTGGCTAAGCCGAACTGGTAAATCGGATGACTGATGCCTTCGCCTTGTCGGCCAAGGCACAGGCTGGGCGCGACCCCTCATAGAGGGTGCCAACGAGGCATTCCAAGGTGGATTTTGGGTGGATCAAAATCCACCGTGTTCCTTTAGCCTACTGGAAATAAAGCATTTCCAGGAGATATTTGGTGCCCCTAGCCGGAATCGAACCAGCACTCCTTGCGGAACTCGATTTTGAGTCGAGCGCGTCTACCAATTCCGCCATAGGGGCTCAGGCCTGAGGGCCTGGATGGGCGCGGACTATACGGTTGGAGGCCTGTTCGTCAACTGGCCAAATGCGCCGCCCTGCCCTGCTTGCGGCAAAAGCCCGCCTTTCGGTTTCGTGTAGCTCCTGCCATTGTGCGGCGCAGAAAATCTTTCTAGACAGGCCGCGAGTGAAAGCGCGCCCGGCCTGAGAGATCGACGTGGCGCGCTTCGATCATGTTTGTGCATGCCGTTGTCCCGAGCCGCTGCGCAGTTTGGGCGACCTGCATCAGGAGAGCCGATGCTTCGCGGACTTTACGACTGGACCTTGTCGCTGGCGGCACGCAAATCCGCTGAATGGTGGCTGGCCTTCATCGCCTTCGTCGAAAGCTCGGTGTTCCTGGTGCCGGCCGACGTGCTTTATCTGCCGATGGCGCTGTCCCGACCCGACCGCGCCTATCGCTACGCGCTGATCGCCACCGTTGCCTCGGTTCTGGGCGGCATCGCCGGCTGGTTCATCGGCCACTATGCCTATGACGCGGTGGCAAGGCCGATCCTCGAATTCTACGGCAAATATGATGAGTTCGAGCATCTGCGCACCTCGTCGGGCGTCGGCTTCATCATCCTGATGCTGATCACTTCGGGCGCCGCGCATCTGCCGCCGATCAAGGTCGTGACCATCCTGTCGGGCGTCATCGGCGTCAATCTGCTGCTGTTCATCGTGCTCGCGATCGTCACCCGCGGCGCCCGCTTCCTGCTCCTGGCCTGGCTGTTGCGCCGCTATGGCGAGCCGATCCGCGAGTTCATTGAAAAGCGTCTCGGGCTGATCGCCGGCGCGGCGGCCGCTGCCCTGATTTCGCTCTATATCGTGGTCAAATACGCCTTCTGACCGCCCAAGGCGGGCGGTGGTTCAGAACTATGCCGGCGGACGGCGAATTCAACGGACGAAGACCCATGACAGCGACCATGAATGCCGATACCGGACGCCAGCGGACGCGCACGGCTTTGTTTCTCGCCATCGCCATGGCCGCCACGGTCGGCTCCGCGCTCGCCTTCCAGCACATAGGCGGCTACATCCCCTGCCATCTCTGCCTGGAGCAGCGCACACCCTATTATATCGGCGCGCCGCTGATGCTGCTGGCGGTGATTTCCTCGATGCTCAGCGCGCCCGCCTGGCTGACGCGCGGCCTGCTCGCCATCGGCGGCCTGCTGATGCTCTACGGCCTCTATCTCGGCGTCTATCACTCGGGCGTCGAATGGGCCTGGTGGCAGGGTCCGGCCGATTGCGCGGCCGGCGCCGGCCCGGTCGACACCGGCGGCAAGGGCGTGCTCGACGCGCTCGACAAATTCGTGCCGCCGTCCTGCGACAAGGCGGCACTCCGCATCCTCGGCCTGTCGCTGGCCGGCTGGAACGCCATCGCCAGCTTCATCCTCGCCGCCGTCGCCTTCCGCGGCGCGCTGGCCCGCGATTAATTCAGCGCGACGCAGAGTTCGTCCAGAAATTCGGCAGGCTGAGTCGAATGGCGCGGCTTTCGAGAACCGGAGCGGAGCGTACTTAAGTACGTGAGCACCGGAAGCGCAGAAAGCTGCGTCAGGCGGCCAGCATGGCGGATTTGTGCCGAACTCTATGGTTCGAGTTCGACATCCCAGTAGAGATAATCCATCCAGCTTTCGTGCAGATGGTTGGGCGGGAACAGCCGGCCATTGTTGTGCAAATCGTGCACGGTCGGCTGGTAGGGCTTTTGCAGCGGCCACATCTTGGCGTGCGCCGGCATCATGCCGCCCTTCCTCAGATTGCAAGGCGAACAGGCGGCCACGACATTCTCCCATGTCGTTGCCCCGCCGCGATGGCGCGGGATGACGTGGTCGAAGGTCAGATCCTCGGGCGTACCGCAATACTGGCACTGGAAGCGGTCGCGCAGGAAGACGTTGAAGCGGGTGAAAGCCGGGTGCCGGGACGGCTTCACATAGGCCTTCAGGCTGACGACGCTGGGCAGCTTCATCGAGAAGGTCGGCGAAGACACCGCATGCTCGTATTCGGCGACGATGTTGACCCGGTCGAGGAACACCGCCTTGATGGCGTCCTGCCAGGACCAGAGCGACAAGGGGTAATAGCTGAGCGGACGGTAATCCGCATTCAGCACCAGCGCGGGAAGCCCATCCGGAGATACGGCAACCGTCACCTTGTTGACCTCCTCGTTCTAGACCCGATCGGCGCGGATACTGTAAGCCCGACATGACAGGGATGTGAAGCGGATTGTCGCTCGCCAAAAGCGGCAAAAATGCAGGATTTTCATGCTTTTTTGCGGTTTCAGGCCGGCGGCGCGGCGTCCCTGCCCCTGGTTTCACGATAATAGGACCAGAAAAGCCGCGATGCGACACCTCGCCACGGGCTCCATGATTCGGCCAGCGCGATGAGTGTTTTCTCCGGCGGACGTGGCTCGATGCCCAGCGCATGGCCGACCGCGCTCTGCAGCGCGACGTCGCGCGCGGGGAAAATATCGGGGTGGCCGGCGGCGAACAGAAGATAGACTTCCGCCGTCCACGGGCCGATGCCCGGCACCGCTGTCATCGCCGCGATCGCCTCCTCGGCATCGAGCGAACAGAGGTGGTGCAGGTCGAGCCCGTCGACCACGGCCTGGGCAACCGCGATCAGACCGCGCTGCTTCGGCCGCGATAGCCCGGCCTCGCGAAACATGTCCTCGCCGGAAGCGAGGATCGCCTGCGGCGTCAGCGGATCGACCAGTTTCACCAGCCGGCCGAAAATGGCATCGGCGCTCGCGCGGGAGACCTGCTGCGAGACGATGATCGAGGCGAGGCTACGAAACCCCGGCTCCGACAGCCGCAACGGCACCTCGCCGGCCATGCCTCGCACCTTTTCCAGCCGCGGATCGATAGTGCAAAGCGCATCCAGCCCCCGCGCTATGTCGTCCAGTGTCGCGATGCGTTGCATGGTATCCTTGTCGGCCGATGAGCAGCAAAGTAGCAATTGGCAAAACCCCTGCACAACCGACAAGCCGCCTTAGATATGACGCTCCTGACATTTCGCTTCGCGCCGAGCCCGAATGGCGAACTGCATCTCGGCCATGCCTATTCGGCGCTGCTCAACCAGCAACTGGCGCGCGCTGCCGGCGGCCGCCTGCTGCTGCGCATCGAGGACATCGACACGACGCGCTGCAGGCCGGAATTCGAGGCCGGCATTTTTCGCGACCTCGCATGGCTAGGTCTCGAATGGCAACGACCGGTGCGCCGCCAGGCCGAGCATTTTGCCGACTATCAGGCCGTGCTCGACCGGTTGATCCGCGAAGAGCTCGTCTATCCCGCCTTCATGAGCCGTGGCGAGATCAGGGCTTTTATCGCCGGCAGCGAAAAGCGCGGCCGCGACTGGCCGCGCGACCCCGACGGCGTGCCGCTCTATCCCCCCGCCGACAAGGCGCTGCCGATCAGCGAACGCAACCGCCGGATCGCCGACAATGCGCCCTTCGCCTGGCGCCTCGACGTCGAAGCGGCACGGGCACGTCTCGGCACGGATTTGTCCTGGCGCGAATTCACCGACGAGACGCTGTCGGCGACGCAGCGTGTCGAGGCCCGGCCGCAGGATTGGGGCGACGTCATCCTGGCGCGCCGCGACATCCCGACCAGCTATCACCTGGCCGTCGTCGTCGACGACGCGCTGCAAGGCGTCAGCCATGTCGTGCGCGGCCGCGACCTCTATTCCGCGACCGGCATCCAGCGCCTGCTGCAGGAACTGCTCGGCCTCGGCCAGCCGGACTATTTCCACCATCGTCTCGTGCTTGGACCGGATGGGCGCAAATTGTCGAAGAGTCTTGGCGATACCGGCCTTGCCGCACTCAGGCAGGCAGGCGCTTCACCGGACGATGTCCGGCGGCTGGTCGGACTCTAGCTAAAGGCGGGCCAGCCCCGCCTTGAGCAGCGCCAACGCGGCGATAAACGCGAAGGCGCCGCCCAGTCCCCAGGCAACCGCGAGCTTCAGATCTCTAAGGACGATGCCGTGCTCATTCGCGACCATGATCGCAACGAAAAAGCCAAGCGTGAACAGCAGCGTGTTGCCGGTCGACCCAAAACCATCCTCCTGCATGATGGCGTCGAGCGCCGAGCCGAAGAAGAAGCCGAACACGGCCACGCTGGCAACCGTCATCAGCAGCCAGCTTGTGTCGAGATGCAACAGCATGCGCGCTCCTTTTTGGCCGAAACGCCTCGTCGCCGGATCGATCGTCGGAAGTCGATTGCCCTGACGCCGCCCTTTGAATTCGGCCGCCCCTACATCAGAATAAGCTTATGTATCAATTGTTTCGCTTTGCTTGCCGGATTGAACCGCATTAGAGCAATTGCGGTATCTGTCTCTTCACCCAATCGGCCTCCACCGGAAACGGCTTCCCCCAAAAAATGCACAGTCTCAAGCGGTTCATCCCCGCCTCCTTCGTCGTCCTGTGGGCGACCGGCTTCATCGGTGCGCGTTATGTCATGCCATGGGCGGAACCCTTCACCTTCCTGGCGGCCCGCTTTGTCATTGCCGCCTTGCTGCTCGCCGGCCTGATGCTCGTGCTTGGCTCGAAGCGCGCCACAAGGGCCGAAGCGCTTCACGCCACCGTCGCCGGCATCCTCATGCATGGCGTCTATCTCGGCGCGGTGTTCTGGGCGATCCACCGAGGCATGCCGGCCGGGCTTTCGGCGCTGATCGTCGGCCTGCAGCCGCTGATCACGGCGGTGCTTGCCGGCAAGTTCCTCGGCGAGGCCATCCTGCCGCGCCACTGGGCCGGCCTCGCGGTTGGCCTTATAGGTGTCGTCATCGTGCTGTGGCCGAAGCTCGGCGCGCTCGGCGGCGGCGTCACGCCGGAAACGCTGGTCGCTTCGCTCGTCTCGGTGCTGGGCATGAGCGCCGGCACCATCTGGCAGAAGCGCTATGCGTCGGGCGGCGACCTGGTGGCGGCGACGATGTGGCAATATATCGGCGGCGGCGCGCTGATGATCCTGGCTTCACTGGCCTTCGAGACCCACACGGTCGTCATCAATGGCGAGCTGATCTTTGCCATGGCCTGGCTGGTGCTGGTGCTGTCGATCGGCGCCATCTTCCTGTTGATGGTGATGATCCGCGACGGCGAGATGTCCAAGGTCGCGTCGCTGTTCTACCTGGTTCCGGCCGTCACGGCTGTCATCGCCTGGGCGCTGTTCGGCGAACAGCTCAGCCTCGTGCAGATTGTCGGCATGGCGATCGCGACATTGGGCGTTGGGCTCGCCACGGCTCGGCCGGCCAACGGAAAAACCGGGGAATTGAGGAACTGAAGAATTGGAGAATTGGAGAATTGGAGAATTGGAGAATTGGAGAATTGGAGAATTGGAGAATTGGAGAATTGGAGAAAAAAGCACACGGCGCCAGATATGGCCCCTTTTTTCCTCAATTCCTCAATTCCTCACTTCCTCAATTCGTCAATTCGTCAATTCCTCTCATCCGACCCGCGCCCTCGCTTCAAGATAGCGGCTGATCGCGGCGTTGAGTTCGCCGCCGAGGATGAAGATCGCCGATAACATGTACAGGAAAACCACCGCGATCATGATCGAGGCGAGCCCGGCATAGGTCGTGACATAGGACGAGAAGTGATCGAGATAAGTGGCAAAGACGGTTGAGCCGACAAGCCATGCGGCAAGCGTGAACAGGATGCCCGGTACGATCGAGACGAGGCGGCGCTTGCCCGCTGGCAGCCAGAAATGCACGGCAAACAGCCCGCCGACAATGACGGTCGAGGCGATGATGAAACGCCACAGCGTGATCGTGCCCATATAGGGCTTGATACCTTCGATATGGGCTTCGGCGAGCCGCGCGAGCAGCGGCGCGAACACCAGAAGTACGCTGATGGCCAGGAACCCGGCCGTCGCGATCAGCACGAAGACGATGCTCTGCACCCGGCGGTAGATGATGCCGCGCGTCTCGGCGACGCGGTAGGCGCGGTTGAGCGACGTGCGCAGCGCCTCGATGCCGTTGGAGGCGAAATAGGCGGCAAGGAGCACGCCATAGGTCAAAAGATCGGTGCGCCGCACGGTCAGCACGTTGAGCACCTCGCGCGCGATCGGCTTGGCAATCTGCTCGGGCCAGGTATCGAAGACCAGATGCACGGCGGTATCGGCGAACGCCTGCGCGCCCAGGAAACTCGCCAGCGTGGTGGCAAAGATCAGGAACGGAAACAGCGCCATCAGCGAAGTGATCGCCAGATGGCTGGCCATCGCCCAGCCGTCGTCGGTGTTGAAATGGCCAAGCGCGTCATAGAGCACGCGGCGCAGCACGACGATATTCCGCATCAAGAGCCGCGTTCCCTTCGATTGTCTCGACGCCGCGAATATGGGAAGGGATTGTGGCAAATGGCAACCCTTGCTCAAACCACGCGCCCACCGGCGAAAGAATTGCGCACCATCATTGTCACCGGTGCCTCTTCCGGAATTGGCGCCTATTGCGCCCAGGCGCTGAAGGCGGATGGCTGGCGGGTGTTCGCGACGGCGCGGAAGCCTGAAGACATCGCCGCGCTCGAGGCCGACAGCATCGAGGCCTTTTACCTCGACTACCGCGAGCCGGAGTCGATCGCCGCCCTTGTGGCATCGGTGCTGGAACGAACAGGCGGACGCCTCGACGCCCTATTCAATAACGGCGCCCATGCACAGCCGGGCGCCGTCGAAGACCTGCCGGTTGCGGCATTGCGCGAGCAGTTCGAGGCCAATTTCTTTGGCTGGCACGACCTGACCCAACGCCTCGTGCCGGTGATGCGCCGCCAGGGCCATGGCCGTCTCGTCCACTGCTCCTCCATCCTTGGGCTGGCGCCGGTGCGTTTTCGCGGCGCCTATTCAGCCTCCAAGCACGCGCTGGAGGGTCTCATGCTGTGCATGCGGCAGGAGATGCGAGGCAGCGGCGTCCACGTTTCGCTGATCGAGCCGGGGCCGGTGACGTCGAAGATCGCCAGCAACGGCCTGTTCTGGTTTCTGAAAAACATCGACCACGAGAATTCCGTCCACCACGTCGCCTATGCCGCACAACTGGCGCGGCTCACGGCCGGCGGCAGCTCATCGCGGCTGAAACCGGGGCCCGAGGTGGTCTACACGGCCTTGCGCCATGCACTTCTGTCGCGGCGCCCACGCCCACACTATGTGGTAACAGTGCCGGCCAGAATCGGCGTCATGCTCAAGCGCATCCTGCCGGCATCGATGCTCTACCGGGTGCTTGCCAGGCGCGCCTGAGCGAAACGAACTGGAGCCGCTAGATGGTCACCGTCTTCAAAATCCTCGCCGTTGTGGCCATGGCCGCGGTCTTGATCGTGCTGGTCCGCGGCCTCATCAACATGATGCGCGGCGGCGACGGCGTCACCTCCAACAAGCTGATGCAGGCCCGTGTGCTATTGCAGGCCGTGGCCTTGGCGCTGATCCTGCTGGTGGTGTATTTCACCCGCAAGTGAACGCCGTTCGGGAGGCGACGTGGTCAAGCTCAACAAGATCTACACCCGCACCGGCGACGACGGCACCACAGGCCTCGGCACCGGTGAACGCAGGCTGAAATCCGACCTGCGCGTCGATGCCTATGGGACCGTCGATGAAGCCAATGCCTGCATCGGCATCGCTCGCCTGCACACCGCAGCTGGCCATCCCGCGATCGACGCGATGCTGTCCCGCATCCAGAACGACCTGTTCGATCTCGGCGCCGATCTCGCCGTGCCTGACGACGGCAAGCCGCTGGACTACGAGCCGCTACGCATCATCGCCTCGCAGACCGACCGCGTCGAAAAAGACATCGACCTCCTCAACAAGGAGCTTAAACCGCTGAAATCCTTCGTGCTCAACGGCGGCACGCCGGCGGCCGCGGCCCTGCATCTTGCCCGAACCGTGGCGCGGCGGGCAGAGCGCATCATGGTGGCGCTGGCGCAGGACCCGGCCGAGCACGTCAACCGCGAGGGGCTGAAATACATCAACCGCGTCTCCGACTTTCTGTTCGTGGCCGCCCGTGCGGTCAATGACAACGGAAATGCCGACGTGTTATGGGTGCCCGGCAAGAACCGCTGAGTTTTCTCGAAGGCGGGAGAGGGCCTGGGGCATGTTTATCCCGCTTTACGACACCAACAGGTTGCGCCACATAAGGCTGCAATATGTGACGATCGGCCTGATCGCGGCCAACGCGCTGGTCTTTCTCGTCACCACGATCGGCGGCGAAAATTTCAACAACGCGGCCGTGCTCGGCCTCGGCTTCATTCCTTCGGTTGTCCACAATACGGCAGAGCTCTCACCTGAATTCATCGTCATTCCGGAGAGCCTGAGCTACATCACCTATGCCTTCCTGCATGCCGATATCTTCCATCTCGGCGGCAACATGCTGTTCCTGTGGGTGTTCGGCGACAATGTCGAGGACGCGCTCGGCCACATCCGCTACCTCATCTTCTACCTGCTGTGCGCCATCGCCGGAGCCGCTTTCCAGGGACTCGTCGCCTGGGATTCGCAAGTGCCGCTGATCGGCGCCTCCGGCGCCATCGCAGGGGTCGTCGCCGCCTACCTGGTTCTCTATCCCCGCGTGAAGGTTTGGGTGCTGGTCTTCGCCCGCATTCCGCTGCGTATCCCGGCCTTCATTCCGCTGATCCTGTGGATCGGCTTCCAGGTGGTGATGTTTGCCGCCGGCGGCGAAAACCAGATATCCTGGGCCTGCCATATTGGCGGCATCATTGCCGGCGGCGTGCTGGTGCTCATCATGCGCAGCCGTGGCGTGCCGCTGCTCGCCGGTGACGACGGCGAACCCGAACCCGCCGATCAGCCGTCCGTCTCCACCGGGCCGGCACCAGCCGATCCCGCGCCCACGCAACCGGCGACGCGCTGGGGCCGCGGCAGCGCTCCCAGCTCGGACTGAACCGATTTGAGTGGTTTGGCCGCTGCCTTGGCATATTGACGTGTTGCGTTGCCACAACTACGGAGGACGCCACCGTTAGGCGGCAGAAGACAAGAATTCCGTCCGGCCAGAATTCCGTAATGCCGGAATTCAGTCAGGAATGTCGGCTTTCGACAACTCTGCAGTGGCGCACGCTGCTATAGCGCGCCCGAATATCTCAGGAGAGGTGACAGGCAAATGAAGATCCTTGTGCCCGTGAAGCGGGTTGTGGATGCGAACGTCAAGGTTCGCGTGAAGGCTGATGGTTCGGCGGTGGAACTCGCCAACGTCAAGATGGCGATGAACCCGTTTGACGAGATCGCGGTGGAAGAGGCGATCCGGCTGAAGGAAGCTGGCAAGGCCGAAGAGATCATCGTCGTTTCGATCGGTCCGCAGCAGGCGCAGGAAACCCTGCGCACCGCGCTCGCCATGGGCGCCGACCGCGCCATCCTGGTCAAGACCGACGAACAGACCGAGCCGCTGGGCGTCGCCAAGGTGCTGAAGGGCGTTGTTGAGGCAGAACAGCCCGGCCTCGTCATCCTCGGCAAGCAGGCGATCGACGACGATTCCAACCAGACCGGCCAGATGCTGGCCGCTTTGCTCGGCTGGGCACAGGGCACCTTCGCCTCCAAGGTGGTGCTCGACGGCGACAAGGCCAAGGTGACGCGCGAAGTCGATGGCGGCCTGCAGACGGTGGAGCTGAAGATGCCGGCGATCGTCACCGCCGATCTTCGCCTCAACCAGCCGCGCTACGCCTCGCTGCCCAACATCATGAAGGCCAAGAAGAAGCCGCTCGACGAAAAGACCCCGGCCGATTACGGCGCCGACGTCAAGCCGCGCCTCAAGGTGATCAAGACCGAGGAGCCGAGTGGCCGCAAGGCGGGCGTCAAGGTCAAGAGCGTCGCCGAACTGGTCGACAAGCTCAAGAACGAAGCCGGCGTTTTGTAAGCGATCGGGAAAGGAACAGAAAAATGACCATTCTCCTCATCGCAGAACACGACAATGCAAGCCTTTCCGACCAGACCGCCAAGGCGCTGTCGGCTGCCCTGCAGATCGGTTCGGACGTGCATGTGCTGGTTGCCGGCAAGGGCGCCAAGGGTGCTGCCGATGCCGCCGCCAAGCTGAAGGGCGTCAGCAAGGTGCTGCTGGCCGAGGCCGACGAACTGGCCGAGCGCCTCGCCGAACCGACGGCGGCACTCGTCGTCTCGCTGGCCGGCGCCTACGACACCATCATTGCCCCGGCGACCTCGTCGGGCAAGAACATCGCGCCGCGCGTGGCGGCCCTGCTCGATGTCGCGCAGGTGTCGGAAATCATCGAGGTGGTTTCGCCGGATACGTTCAAGCGTCCGATCTATGCCGGCAACGCCATCCAGACGGTGCAGTCGAGCGACGCCAAGAAGGTGATCACCGTGCGCACCGCTTCCTTCCAGGCGACGCCCGAAGGTGGTTCGGCCGCGGTCGAGACCGTCAAGGCAGTGGCTAACCCAGGCCTGTCCTCTTTCGTCGAGAACAAGCTGTCGGAGACCGACCGTCCGGAGCTGACCTCGGCCAAGATCATCATCTCGGGCGGCCGCGCGCTCGGCTCGGCGGAGAAGTTCCAGGAAGTCATCCTGCCGGTCGCCGACAAGCTCGGTGCCGCCGTCGGCGCCTCGCGCGCTGCCGTCGATGCCGGCTATGCCCCGAACGACTGGCAGGTCGGCCAGACCGGCAAGGTCGTGGCTCCCGACCTCTACATTGCCGTCGGCATTTCCGGCGCCATCCAGCACCTTGCCGGCATGAAGGATTCGAAAGTCATCGTCGCCATCAACAAGGACGAAGAGGCGCCGATCTTCCAGGTTGCCGATTACGGCCTGGTCGGCGACCTCTTCGTCATCCTGCCGGAGCTGCAAAAGGCGCTTTGACGCTCTCTGCCAAAGCGTATTAAATTGTGAAGGGTGGGGTAGACGAAGCTGCCCCACCCTTTTAGTTTGCACTGCACAAAAAGCAGGCCGCTAAGGCCTTTTCGACGGGATCGCTGCAAATGGCCAAGATCGAGACGATCGGCATTATTGGCGCCGGCCAGATGGGCGGCGGCATCGCGCATGTGTCCGCGCTTTCGGGCTTCAAGGTGCTGATCTACGATATCTCGCCCGACCGTATCGAGAAGGGCATTGCCACAGTTAGCGGCAACATGGCCCGCCAGGTCGGCTCCGGCAAGCTTGACGAAAAGCTGCGCAACGATGCGATGGCGCGCATTTCGGCGGCTCCCGCCATGGCCGATCTCGCCGGTGCCGATCTGGTGATCGAAGCGGCGACCGAGGACGAGACGGTCAAGCGCAAGATCTATGCCCAGCTCTGTCCGCAGCTCAACCCGGAAGCGATCCTGGCGACCAACACCTCGTCGATTTCGATCACTCGGCTCGCCGCGCAGACCGACCGTCCCGAGCGCTTTATCGGCATACATTTCATGAACCCGGTGCCGCTGATGAAGCTGGTCGAACTGGTGCGCGGCATCGCCACCGAGGACCAGACCTTCGAGGCAGCCAAGAACTTTGTGAAGCAGCTCGACAAGACGATCACCGTCTCTGAGGATTTCCCGGCCTTCATTGTCAATCGCATCCTGCTGCCGATGATCAACGAGGCGATCTACACGCTCTACGAGGGCGTCGGCTCGGTCGACGCCATCGACACCGCCATGAAGCTTGGCGCCAACCATCCGATGGGGCCGTTGCAGCTCGCCGACTTCATCGGCCTCGACACCTGCCTGTCGATCATGCAGGTGCTGCATGACGGCCTGTCGGATTCGAAATATCGCCCCTGCCCGCTGCTGGTAAAATATGTCGAGGCCGGCTGGCTTGGCCGCAAGACCGGACGCGGCTTCTACGACTATCGCGGCGAACACCCGGTTCCGACGCGCTAACCCATCAGAACGCTAGAGCAATTCCAGGAAAAGTGTGTAACGGTTTTCCGTCCGGAATTGCGTAAAAACAAATGCTTAGAGCGGTTCAGCGATTCTGTGAAACGCTGAACCGCTCTAATCCGTTCCGCCGTCAGGATGCTGCCGCGAGCGGCGGCTCGGCCTGACCATTTGACTCGTTATCGTCAGGCGCCACGGAAACACAGCCGCGGCCGGCGGCCTTGGCCGCATAGCAGGCGGCATCGGCGCGGGCGATGATCTCGTCGACTTCGCCGCTGCGGATCGGCGCCAGCCCGATGCTGGCGTCGATCGCATGCGGCCGGCCGTCCCAGCTGAACTGCAGGCTGCGGATGGCGTCGATGATCGAGCGGGCGGCAATCCTGGCGCCGGCGCTCGACCCCGATTTCAGGATGACCGCGAATTCATCGCCGCCGAGGCGGGCGATGATATCCTCCGGCCCAAGCGCTCCGCGAATAGCCTCGGCAACCCGCTTCAGCAGGGCGTCGCCGGCGGCGTGGCCGCCGGTGTCGTTGACCAGTTTGAAATGGTCGAGGTCGATGAACATGAAATGATGCTCGCCCGCCGGTGTTGCCGAGCCGGCCTTGCGGCTCCGGTCGACCAGCTCTTCCATGGTACGGATGAAGCTTGAGCGATTGGCAAGGCCGGTCAGCGCGTCATGCGCGGCGGCGTAGGCGAGCTGGCGCTGCAAGGCGCGCGCATCGGTGAAATCCTGGAAGACGATGACCAGGCCACAGAACTCCTGGCGCTCATTCATGATCGGCGATACCATCTGGCGGATGCTGCAGCGTGTGTCGTCGCGACGAATTAGGACGGCGCGGCTGTTCTGATCGGCGGGGCTGGGGCCGCCGAGCGCCGGCCGCGTCATGCCGATCCTTTGCCCGGTCTCCTCATCCACCGCCCAGTAGACATGGCCAAGCCTCTTGCCGAGCGCCTCTGCGCCGGCAACGCCGGTCAGCTTTTCGGCGATCGGGTTCATGAAGGTGATGCGGTTGGCGGCATCGGTGCAGATGACGGCGTCGCCGATCGACTGCAGCGTCACCCTCAGCCGTTCCTTCTCGTCCGCCAGAGCCGCCGCCGACACAATCAGGCTTTCCTCGGCCTGCTTGCGCTGGGTGATGTCGGTCAGGCTGCCGATGGCCCGGATCAGCCGGCCCTCCCTGTCACGTTCGAGCGTCTTGCCGCGATCGAGGATCCAGACCCAGTGGCCGTCCTTGTGACGCATCCTGAATTCGGCTTCGAAAAACGGCGTCTTGCCCTCAAGATGGGCGCGATCGGCCTCGGCTACATTCTCGCGGTCGTCGGGGTGGATTATCGTCAGCCAGCGGTCGGGGTCGCCGTCCAGCTCGCCCTCTGCATAGCCCAGCATCTTCACCCAGGTAGCGGAATAAGTGGTGCCGCCCTTGCGCATGTCGAGGTCCCAGACGCCTTGACCGGCGCTGGCAAGCGCAAAATTCCAGCGCGTTTCGGCCTCGGCTATGCGCGCCTCGGATTGCTTGCGTGCGTCGATATCCTCGATCTGCGAGACGAGGTAGAGCGGACGGCCGCTCTTCTCGTCGCGAATGACGGAACCGGCAAGATGGGCCCACACCGGCGTGCCGTCCTTCTTGAGGTAACGCTTTTCGAACTGGAAGGCGTTGACGGTGCCCGCCCGGATGCCGTCCATGGTCTCACGGCCGATCTGTACATCGTCGGGATGCGTGATCTGGAAGAAAGTCAGCGCCTCGATCTCTTCCTTGCTGTAGTCGAGCATGGCCGCGAAGGCCGGATTGGTTTCGTGGATACGGCCATTGAGGCCGACAATGGCGATGCCGATCGCCGAATCCTCCATGGCGCGCCGAAAACGCTGCTCGCTCTCGGCGATCTGCCGGCGGTCGTCGAGTATCCGGTAAATGAACAGCGCGGCGAGCATCAGCGCCACGGCGGCGACCGGCACCGATATCAGCAGACAGAGCTTCAACACTTCGGCGCTGACGTCGAGCCGCGACAGCAGCATCGCCACGACGGCGGCGCAAAATCCTCCGGCCGCGAGCACCAAAGCCACGTGACCGTCAGCCCGCAGGCTTTTTCGTTTCCATCGCGTCACCGTGCATGCCACCCCGTGCGCAACACATTTCTGCGGGAAACCTTGGATGATCGATTTTAAGGAAAGGTTGCGCCTGAGCCACCGGCAACACGGTTAACCCGCAAACAATTGCCGGCATGATTAAGGATCGGTGATTATTGCGGGCTATCTCAGGCGGGCCGGTTACCAGCGCACGAAGAACCGTCCCCCGAGCGCGCCGAGCCCGGCGAGGACGGCGATGGCGAGCGTATACCAGGTGGCGACGAAAAGCGGCGAATCGTCGAAGCAGTGGGCGGCGTAAAAGGTCGCCGCCAGTCCGCCGGCAAGCAATCCTGCGACCGCACCGGCAAGCACCGGCCGCGTCGGCGCGCCGTAGCGCAGCATCCATAGGAAAACGGCAAGCGGCCCGATGCCGATCAGCGGGATGAAGCCCATGCAGATCATCATGTTGGAGCCGACCATGCGGGTGCTCCACATCGGCTCCGGCACCATGAACAGTTCGAGAGCCACGGCCACAGCCACAAGCAGCGGCGCAGCCGCCATCCAGGCCGCGGCTCTCGCCGTCGAAGCGCCCGGTGTCGACAGTGCCCGGATCAGGCCAAACGCGGTGATGGCAAGCACGATGGTGAAGACGAATTTCGCCAGGAACCGCATCGTGTGCATGGCGATCATGATGTCGGGACGTGGGCCGATAGTGAGGAAGAACACCACTGCGGCGATCACCACCGCGGCAGCCCCAGCCATCCACCAGGCCGAACGCAGCGGCATCGCCTTGCTGCGTGTGTCGGCGTCGAGTGCCCTGATGAGATCTTCGGTTCTCATGTCACTGCCGCCCGAAGCGTTTGGCGATCGCGGCAAGCCCGCGATGCAGCGATACCCGCACCGCCGTCTCGCTGACGCCGAGCTTGGCCGCTGTCTCGCCGATTGAGCGGCCATCGACCGATATGGCCGAGACTACCGAACGCTGCGCCGGCGGCAAGCCGTCCAGAGCCCGGTTGATGTCGCGTTCGCTGACGGTCTCGGTCTCCGGCTCGGCAAAGGTCTCGGCGATCTCGTCGATCTCGATCTCGATGCGCCGGCCGCGCCGCCGGAAGGCGTCGATCAGCTTGAAGCGGGCAATCGCATAGATCCACGGCAACACCGGCGCGTCCTGGCGCCAGGTATGCCGTTTCACATGAATGGCCAGCAAGGTTTCCTGCACGACATCCTCGGGATCGACCCCGCCCTGTACGATCTTGCGCCTGACAAAGCCGCGAACCAGTGCGGCGATCCGGTGCAGAAAGTCGGCGTAAGCCCTTTCGTCTCCCGCGATTGCGGCCCGCATCAGCCGGGAAAGCTCGGCCTCATCCTTGCCGCTCACAAGAGTTCACTCCCCGATCTTCGCGCTTCGGCGCTGATTTGTTACGTGGCCAACGAAATAATGTCCAAGCCAAAGTGCCGCGAAATCACGAAAGTTTGCGGGCGAGCGACGGATTGAAGCAGCCCACCAATGTTGACTATGGTAATCAGGTATTGGTAGGTGCAGCCGTGCAAAACCAGAACCGCCGAGATCGAGGATGACGCCATGAAATATGCCCTTTCCACCCTGGTCGGCGCCACCGCGCTGGCAATCAGCCTGATCGCCGGTCCGGCGATGGCGGAAGATGCCGGCATTATCGTCTACAACGCCCAGCACGAGAGCCTGGCCAAGGAATGGGTCAATGGCTTTACCAAGGAAACCGGCATCAAGGTCACCTTGCGCAATGGCGGCGACAGCGATTTCTCCAACCAGATCGTCGCCGAGGGCGCTTCTTCGCCAGCCGACGTATTCCTGACCGAGAACTCCCCGGCCATGGCCCTGGTCGAAGCGGCGGGCCTTTTCGCGCCGGTCGACGCCGATACGCTGGCCCAGGTTCCGGCTGAATTCCAGCCGAGCAGCGGCAAATGGGTGGGTGTCGCGGCGCGCAGCACCGTCTTTGCCTACAACAAGACCAAGCTCACCGCCGACCAGCTGCCCAAATCGATGCTCGATCTCGCCGATCCGAGCTGGAAAGGCCGCTGGGCCGCCTCGCCGTCGGGCGCCGATTTCCAGGCCATCGTCAGCGCGCTGCTTGAGCTCAAGGGCGAAGCCGCAACCGCCGACTGGCTGAAGGCGATGAAGGAGAATTTCACCGCCTACAAGGGCAACGGCACGGTGATGAAGGCGGTCAATGCCGGCGAGATCGAAGGCGGCATCATCTACCACTATTACTATTTCGGCGATCAGGCCAAGACCGGCGAGAACAGCAAGAACGTCGAGCTGCACTATTTCAAGAACCAGGATGCTGGCGCTTTCGTCTCGATTTCCGGCGGCGGCGTGCTGGCCTCGAGCAAGCACCCGAAGGAAGCCCAGGCGTTCCTGAAATGGGTGACCGGCAAGGGCGGTCAGGACGTGCTGAAGACCGGCACGTCCTTCGAGTACGCGGTCGGCAAGGGCGCCGACTCTAATCCCAAGCTGGTGCCGCTGGCCGATCTGCAGGCGCCGAAGGTCGACCCGGCAAAGCTGAACTCCAAGAAGGTGACCGATCTGATGACGGCAGCCGGCTTGCTTTAGTCCGCGTTCGTCCTAAAAGGGCAACGTTTGCGCTCCTGCGAGGCTTTCCGCAGGAGCGCTCTGTTTTCGGGATGGCATTGTCCATGACGACACATTGCGTTTCCGGCCGCGCCTGCGGCGCCCCCGCTCCGGCGGCAGTGGCGCGGCCGAGCTGATGCAATCTGGGGTCGATCTCGTACGTTCAGGCCAGGCAGCCGGGCGATCCCGCCGGCAGCCCATGTCCTGGATCGCTCTTGCCGCCATCATCGTCTCGCTGCTGTCGCTGCTGCCGCTTGCCTTCATCATCTGGATCGCCGTGCAGACCGGCTGGGACTCTGTCTCGGCCCTGGTCTTCCGGCCGCGCGTCGGCGAACTTCTGATCAACACCGTGCTTCTGGTGGCGCTCACCGTCCCCATCGCCATCGTCCTGTCGATGGCGCTGGCTTGGCTGACCGAGCGCAGCGACCTTCCCGGCGCTCGCCTCTGGGCCTGGCTGTCGGTGGCGCCGCTCGCCATCCCCGCCTTCGTGCACTCCTATGCCTGGATTACCCTGGTGCCGGGACTGCACGGCCTTTGGGCCGGCGTGCTGGTGTCGGTCCTCGCTTATTTCCCGTTCCTCTATCTGCCGATCGCGGCGTCGCTGCGCCGGCTCGATCCCGCTTTGGAAGACGCAGCCGCAGCGCTCGGCCTTGGACCGTGGCGCGTGTTCGCACGCGTCGTGCTGCCGCAGCTGAGACTCGCCATTTGCGGCGGCGCGTTGCTGGTTGGCCTGCATCTGCTGGCCGAATATGGCCTCTATGTCTTCATCCGCTTCGACACGTTCACCACAGCCATCGTCGACCAGTTCCAGTCGACCTTCAACGGACCCGCCGCCAACATGCTGGCCGGCGTTCTGGTGACCTGCTGCTTCGTGCTGCTCGCTCTGGAGGTGTTGGTGCGCGGCGAAGAGCGCTATGCCCGCGTCGGCTCAGGCGCGGCGCGCCACCGGCAGCGCAGCAGGCTCGGACGCGCCACGCTGCCTTGCCTGGCTCTGCCTGCCATCACCACGCTACTCGCCATCGGCGTGCCCTTCGTCACCATCGGCCGCTGGCTGGTCGCCGGCGGCGCCGATGTCTGGCGTTTCGATGAGATCGGCCTGGCGCTGGGCCAGACGCTGTTCCTGGCGCTCGCCGGCGCCCTGCTTGCGACCATCGCCGCCATGCCGATGGCATGGATCTCGATCCGCGCGCCGGGGCCGCTGCAGCGGCTGCTCGAGGGCTGCAACTACATTGTCGGCTCGCTGCCCGGCGTCGTCATTGCGCTGGCGCTGGTCACCATCACCGTGCGCATCGCCATGCCGCTCTACCAGACGCTGTTCACCATCTTGGTCGCCTATGCCCTGATGTTCCTGCCGCGCGCTCTGATCAGCCTCCGCGCGTCGATCGCGCAGGCGCCGATCGAGCTCGAACGCGCCGCCGCCAGCCTCGGCCGGCCGCCGTTGAAGGCGCTGTGGTCGACGACGATCCGCCTTTCGGCGCCTGGGGCCGCCGCCGGCATGGCGCTGGTGGCGCTCGGCATCATGAACGAGCTGACCGCTACCCAGATGCTGGCGCCCAACGGCACGCGCACGCTGGCCATGGCGTTCTGGTCCTACAGCGGCGAGATCGACTATGCCTCCGCCGCCCCTTACGCCTTCATCATGGTGGCGATGTCGCTGCCGCTGACCTGGCTGCTCTATGTCCAGTCGAAACGGATGGCCGGACGATGAGCTTTCTCGAAATCAGCGACCTCACCAAGCATTACGGCCCGGTCGCAGCCCTTGCCGGCATCGACCTCAGCGCCGCCAGCGGCAGCCGCACTGCGATCGTCGGGCCGTCCGGCTGTGGCAAAACCACCTTGCTGCGGCTGATCGCCGGCTTCGAGGCGCCCGACCAGGGGCGCGTCGTGCTCGACGGCCAGGTGCTGGCCAATGGCGGCCATGCGGTGCCGGCGCATCGCCGCGGCATCGGCCTGGTGGCGCAGGACGGCGCGCTGTTTCCGCATCTCAGCATCGCCGACAATATCGGCTTCGGCATGGCCCGCGGCGAGGACCAGCGCACCGAGCGCATCGCCGAGCTTGCCTATACGGTCGGGCTCGACAAGGCGATCCTCAAACGCCGCCCGCACCAGCTCTCGGGCGGCCAGCAGCAGCGCGTGGCGCTGGCCCGCGCCATGGCGATGAAGCCCCGCCTGATGCTGCTCGACGAGCCGTTCTCGGCGCTCGACACCGGCCTGCGCGCCTCGATGCGCAAGGCAGTTGCCGAATTGCTCGAAGCTGCCGGGATCACCACCATCCTGGTCACCCACGACCAGGCCGAGGCGCTGTCCTTCGCCAGCCAGGTCGCGGTCATGCGTGACGGGAAGTTCTCGCAGGTCGGCACGCCGCGTGAACTCTATCTGCAGCCGAAGGACCGGATGGTCGCCGAGTTCCTTGGCGACGCTATCATCCTGCCGGCAAAGGTTTCAGGCGGCTTCGCCACCTCCTCGCTCGGCCGCATCGCCGTCGACTCGAAGGAGCGCCGCGACATCGCCCGCATCATGCTGCGACCGGAGCAGGTGCAGGTGAACCGCACGTCGCGCGAAGGCATGTCAGGCCCGCCGGGCACGATCTTCGCCGAGGTGACGGACTCGGAGTTCGCCGGCTCGATGTGCACGATTGCGGTGCGGCTGTTGAACAACCCAGATCCGCCGGACGCCGCGGCCATCGGCAACACGCCGCTGATGCTGCGCAAGCCGGGCATCGATGCGCCTTCCGTCGGCGAGATCGTGCGCTTGACCGTCTCCGGCAAGGCGCACGTGTTTGCCTAGCGAGATCAGGTCCTAGTCAACCCTCTGGCCCGTCGCCGGTGACCAAAGCGGCCAAGTCTCGAGGAAGTCGTTGTTGTGCACGACCAGCCGCCGGATGGCAGCGTCGATGAGGATGATGCCGTAGGTCGGCGGCGCCTGCTCGACCACTTCGTCGCCGACAAGGTCGAGCATGAAGCGGGCGTGCAAGCCACGCTGCGCCGTAAACGGAATGCCGGCGACCGTGCCGGCAATGTCGCGGTGGACATGGCCGAAGAAGATATGACCGACATTGCCATGGCGCGTCAGAACATCGAGAAAGCGCTGCTTCTGTTCGAGCCCGAGCGGGTCGAGCAGCGGCAGACCGAGCTCGACCGGCGGATGATGCAGGAAGATGTAGGCCTGCCGTCCCGCCGCATCGGCGAGTCGCGCGTCGAGCCAGGCAAGCCGCTTGTCGCAGAGTTCGCCAGTGACGCGGCCTTCGGCCAGGCTGTCGAGGAACAGCAACGATGCTTCCGGCGTATCGACGACCGACTGCACGAAGCCATTGTCGTCGGTCGGGTTTTCGGGAAATGCCGCCACCAGATTGGCCCGCCGGTCGTGATTTCCCGGCAGCAGCCGGTATGGCAGCGAAAGCCGGCTCAAGGCCGATTTGAGATCGGCGTAGCTTTCAGGCGCCCCGGTCTCGGTCAGGTCGCCGCTGAAGACGCAAAGGGCGGCATCACCATGGCGGGCATTGATGTGGTCGATGCAGCGGTCGAGCCGCTCATGCAGGTTCGCGCCATAGCGGATCTCGCCGCGTCGTCCCAGATGGACATCGGTGACCTGGATGATCTTCATGCGGCTTTCCCCGGGAGATTGCTTTGCCGTCCGTCCGAAGCGGACGGAAATGCGCTTGCCGATGGGTGCAAAATCAGAGTGCCGGTTCCGGCACCGAAGCCTTGAACACGTCGACGCGGCTGCCGGTCTCGGACGAGAAGAAGTGCAGGTCGGCTTCAGAGAACTGCAGGCCGACCGTGCTGCCCGGCACCGGATGCACGGTCTCCGACGTCACCACCGAGAATGGTGCGCCGTCGAGATCGACATAGACGACGCGTCCGGCGCCGAGTTCTTCGACCAGATCGACGGTCGCTTCGAGAGCGCCCGGCGTGCCCGCCGCAACCAGACGTACGGACTCCGGCCGGATGCCGGCCGCAACCTTGCTGCCGACCGGCAGGCCGGTGCGCGAAACGTTGAGCTTGCGGCTGTCGCCAAGCAGCGACAGGCCGTCGAGCGTTACCGTGCCTTCGAGAATGTTCATTGCGGGTGCGCCAAGGAAGGTGGCGACGAAACGGCTCGCCGGGCGGCTATAGACTTCGGCCGGCGTTCCGACCTGTTCGACGCGGCCGCCATTCATCACCACCAGCCGGTCGGCCAGCGTCATCGCCTCGACCTGGTCGTGGGTGACGAACACCGAGGTAGCGGCGAGCCGGCGGTGCAGTTTGCGGATTTCGGAGCGCATCTGCACTCGCAGCTTGGCGTCGAGGTTGGACAGCGGTTCGTCGAACAGGAAGACCTTCGGCTCGCGGATCATGGCGCGGCCCATGGCGACGCGCTGGCGTTGGCCGCCGGACAGTGCCATCGGCTTGCGGTCGAGTAGATGCTCAAGCTCCAGCGTGCGCGCAACCGCCTGGATGCGCTGGGTCCGCTCGGCGGCGGGAACACCCGATACTTTCAGCGAATAACCGATGTTCTGCGACACGCTCATATGCGGGTAGAGCGCGTAGTTCTGGAACACCATGGCGCAGCCGCGCTCGCGTGGCTCGAGCTTGTTGACCACCGTGCCGTCGATGGCGATCGTGCCGCCGGAAATATCCTCCAGCCCGGCGATCATGCGCAGCAGCGTGGACTTGCCGCAGCCGGATGGCCCCAGGATGACGACGAACTCGCCGGACGCGAAGTCGAGGCTGACGCCGTGCACGACCTGCATCTTGGCGTAGCTCTTGGTGACGTCGCGAATGGTGATGGAGGCCATTGTTTGCTCCTTATTTTTCGGTGGCGATCAGGCCGCGCACGAACCAGCGTTGCATGAGCACCACGACGACCAGCGGCGGCAGCATGATGATCAGCGTGCCGGCCATGGCAATGTGCCATTCGGGCGCGCCGCCGACATTGGGGATGAGCTGTTTGAGTTCGGTCACCGCGGTGGCATGCGACTGGTCGGTTGTGATGAGCAGTGGCCACAGATACTGGTTCCACGCCCACAGGAACATGATGGTGCCGAGCGCGGCCATATTGTTGCGCGACAGCGGCAACAGGATATCGATGAAGAAGCGCAGCGGTCCGGCGCCGTCCATGCGCGCTGCCTCGGTCAACTCGTCGGGAACGGTCAGGAAGAACTGCCGGTAGAGGAAGGTGCCGGTGGCGGTGGCGATCAGCGGCAAGATCAGGCCGGGATAGGAATTGAGCATCCCCAGGTTGAGCTCGACATGCACGCCCGAAACCTTCTCGATCAGCCAGGATAGACCGGTCAGATCCATGATCGTCTGATAGGGTTCGAGCACATTGGCGACGACCGCATAGGTCGGCACGATGCGCACCTCCAGCGGCAGCATCAGCGTCACGAAGATCAGCCAGAAGATGAAGGTGCGGCCGGGATAGCGGAAATAGACGATCGAGAAGGCGGTGAGCGCCGAGATGATCACTTTGCCGGCGGCGACACCGGTCGCCATGATGAAGCTGTTGAGCAGCTTCGGCCCAAGGTCGGCCGTTACCCAAGCCGTCTTGATGTTGACCCAGAAGTCGCTGCCCGGCAGCAGCGACATCGGCACGTCGTTGACGTCCTTGAGGTTGTGCGATGCGGCGATGGCTACGATCACGAACGGCGCGATGCAAAATACGAAGCCGACGAACAGGATCACATGGGTGAAGAAATTCAGGAACGGGGTGCGCTCTACCATGATCATCTCACCTGTAGTGCACGCGCCGCTCGATGAAGCGGAACTGGAAGATGGTCAGCACGATGATCAGCAGCATCAGGATGATGCTCTGTGCGGCAGCACCAGAATAGTCCAGCCCTTTGAAGCCGTCGGAATAGATCTTGTAGACCATCAGATTGGTGGCGTTGGCCGGGCCACCCGAGGTCATGATGTCGACGATGCCGAAGGAATCCTGGAAGCTCTCGGTGATGTTGATGACAAGCAGGAAGAAGATCGTCGGCGTGATCAGCGGGAACTGGATGTCCCAGAAACGCCTGATGACGCCGGACCCGTCCATCGCCGCCGCCTCGATCAGCGAGCGCGGTATGGCCTGGAATGCGGCAAGGAAGAAGATGTAGTTATAGCCGACATATTTCCAGGAAAAGGCGACGATGATCGACGCCATGGCATCAGCGCCGTCAAGGCCGGGATCCCAGAAGCCGGGCCAGACCTGGTTGACGACGGCCATGAAGCCGGCTTCCGGCGCCAGGATGAAGCGGAACGCCAGCGCCAGCGCAGGCGCGGCGATGCCGTAGGGCCAGATCAGCACCACTCGGTAAAAGCGCGAGCCGGCAAGCTGGCGATCGGTGAGCGCGGCAAGCACCAGCGCGATGAACATCGCCAGCCCGGTGCTGATACCGGCAAAGATGAGGCTGGCGCTGATCGAATTCCAGTAATCTGCGTTGGACAGGATCGAGCGGAAATTGTCGAGCCCGACCCAGATGTTGCCGCCGCCCCATGGCTGCTGCAACGTCAGCGACCAGTACACCGCCTGGCCGGCAGGCCAGTAGAAGAAGGTGAAGATCAAAAGCAGCTGCGGCACCGCGAAGAGGATGCCGATAGTCCACCTGCTGAAGGTAACGCGTTTTTCCATTGATCCGCCCAGGCCGTTGAACCGCCGGCCCGTTTTCCTGCATGGAGACCAGATGCGAAATGGCCGCCCGTCGATTCTTGGCGGGCGGCCATACCAGAATCCGGGGTTAGGGCAGGGTCTTGCCCGGATAGGTCTGCTGGAAGCGCTCAAGGATCGCGTCGCCGTTCTTGACCAGCGTGTCGAGGCCTTCCTGGACGCTGACCTTGTTGGCGAAGATCGCCTGCATCTGGGTGCCGAACTCGGCGCGGATCTGGGTGAAGTTGCCCAGACGGATGCCGCGGGTGATTTCGGTCGGCTCGGACGCGGTCAGGCTGGCGATCGCGGTTTCACGGCCCTTGTAGGGCGCCTTGTCATAGAAGCCGGTGGACTTCATGTATTCGAAGCCCGACTTGGTCACCGGGATGTAGCCGGTGTTGGTCGACCAGAACAAAGCGGTCTTGGGGTCGTGGATGAAGTTCAGGAGCGCGGCAGCGCCCTTGTATTCCGCATCCGACTTGCCCGACAGCACCCACAGCGAAGCGCCGCCGACGAGCGAATTCTTGCGCTCGGTACCCGCATAGACCGGCAGTTCGGCGACATCCCAGCTCATGCCTTCCTTTTGGGTCTTGCCGACGGTGCCGTGGTCGCCGACCGAGGTCAGGATGACCTGGCAGGTGCCGGTCGCGAAGGACTGTACCATATCCTGGCCGAGGTCCTTGGACTTGATCTTGATCAGGCCGGCATCATACCACTTCTTCAGATCGGTGACGTACTGGACGAACTTGGTCTTGTTGACTTCCAGACGCGCGTCGAGGCCGTCATAGCCGTTGTTCTTGGTCGCGATCGGCTGGTTGTGCAGCGCCGAGAACTGCTCCATCAGCTGCCAGCTTTCATTGGCCGAGATGTTGATCGCCATCGGGCATTCATAGCCGGCGTCCTTCAGGGCCTTGAGGTCGGCGCCGACATCTTCCCAGGTCTTGGGCGCTACGGTCTTGCCGATCTTGGCGAAGGCGTCCTTGTTCCAGTACATCAGCGGGGTCGAGGAATTGAACGGGAACGAGAGCATCTCGCCCTTCGACGTCGCATAGTAGCGGGCAATACCGGGGAAATAGTCGGCGTAGTCGATCTTGTAGCCGTTTTCTTCCATCAGCTTGTCGGCGGGCTTGTAGGCGCCCGACAGCATCATGGTGGCGGTGCCGACGTCATAGACCTGGACGATGGCGGGCTGCTTGCCGGCGCGGAAGGCGGCGATGGTGTTCTGCAGCGTCGCGTCGTAATTGCCCTGGCTGGTACAGACGACTTCATAGTCGGCTTGCGAAGCGTTGAAGTTCTTGCACAACGTATCGACGACGCGGGCGAGGTCGCCCGACAGGCCGAACCAGAAATCGAATTTGACCGGCTCCGCGGCAGCCGGCTGCGCCAGCGCGATGCTGAAGGCGCCGGCGGCAAAGGCCGCAAGGCCCTGCTTGAAGATCGACATGGATTTTATCCCTCTTGAGTGGCTGATGACATCAGGCTTTGCGCAAGTCCCTTGCCGCTCTCATAGAGAAGGTATGTGACAGTTCTGTTGTGCCCTTTCAGGCCTGTGGACAGCCAGTCTCTCCTCCTCGACGGCCACGCCGGCATGAAACCGTCACATCGGCGCTCTAGGTAGCTAGGGCGCCTCGGAACGGCGAAAACACCCGGCCGAAAGAATGATTATCCGGCTAATGTATCCTGCCAGATGACGGCGCCAGATGACGGGCTTGAGTGGAGAGACGAATGCTGGTCCAGCAATTGACGCATGTGCCCGTCGCCGACCGCCAGGCGATGCGCGAAGGCCCGCGCGACAGCGCCACCCATCTGCGTCATGCAGCCGCCATTCCCGCGCTCGGCCAGATCGAGATCGGCGGCACGGCGTCGCGCGATAAGGCCGGCGAGGCCCTGACCGTTGTGGCCTGGAACGTTGAGCGGCTTCGCTATGGCGATGCCATCGCCGCAACGCTTGCCGCCCAGTCTCCCGACGTGGTGCTTTTGTCCGAGGTCGACAACGGCATGGCGCGCTCCGGCAATGGCCATCCATTGCGGACGCTGGCTGACCGGCTCGGCCACACCTATGCCTATGGCGTCGAGTTCGTCGAGCTCGGCGGCGGTAACGAGGCTGAGCGCGCAAAAACTGGCAAAGTCGCCAACAGCGAAGGCTTCCACGGCAACGCCGTGACCAGCGTCGTGCCCTTGCAGCGGCCCTTTCTGGTGCGCCTCGACGCGGCCGGCGACTGGTTCCGGCCGGAGTGCGGCCAGCCGCGCATTGGCGGCCGCATGGCGATCGCAGCTCGGCGACCGTCGGGTAACGGTCGTCTCCGTGCATCTCGAAAACCGCACCGATCCTGCCGGCAGGGCCGACCAGACCCGCCATCTCCTCGATGCCATCGACAGATACGATCCCGAGGCGCCGGTGCTGATCGGCGGCGACTTCAACACGCTGACCGCCACCCATGAGGAACGCAATGACGATTCTGTCGCATGGCGAGCGCGCATCGCGGCCGAGCCCAGCCGGCTGATCGATGACGTCGAACGCCACGAACCACTGTTCGCCGTCCTTGCCGGGCGCGGCTATGGCTGGCAGGCCGCCAACAATCTCGATTTGCCGACACAGCGGCGCGAGGCCGGCAATCCGGCACCGGTCGGCCGCATCGACTGGTTCTTCACCCGTGGCCTTGCGGCAAGCGCCCCCTCAGTTCTGCCCGCGGTGCTTCCGGATGGCCGCCCAAGCTCCGATCACGAAGCGCTGCTCGTGACCTTGCGCCTGGAATGAGTGAAGACCGCCGCAAGGTACAACCCGAAAAGCCCGCTGTAGTTGTGACGCGCATAACCGATTCTTCAAGCGTCCCGCACTAATCAAGTCGATGGCTTGATTGCTGGGGGAGAGCAGGTGGGGCGAGATGCTGACGGTCTATAATTGCATCGTGCACGAGCACGATCTGAGACTGGTCGCACTGGCAGCCCTCATTTGCGGTATTTCTTCCTTCTCGGCGGTTAATCTGCTTCGCCATGTCGACCGCTCAAGCGAGCGCAACCGCTATACATGGCTGATGATATCAGCCACTTCCACCGGCTTCGGTATCTGGGCGACGCATTTCATCGCCATGCTTGCCTTTTCTCCGGGAATACCCAACGCGTACAATGCGGAACTGTCGGCGCTTTCGCTCGCCGCTTCCGTCGCCCTGACAGCCGCCGGCATGTGGATTGCCACCTTGCGCCGGGGCATCGACTACGCCCTGGTCGGCGGCGCGATCCTCGGTGCCGGCATCGCCGCCATGCACTATATCGGTATGGCCGCTTTCGAGGTCGAAGGACGCATCGTCTGGAACACGCTTCTGGTCGCCGTCTCGCTGCTGGCAGGCGTCACCCTCGCTGCACTGGCGCTGCTGGTCGTGCTGCGGCGCCCGTCCATGCAGGCGACCATCGGCGCCGCCGTCCTGTTGACGCTGGCGATCTGCACCCTGCACTTCATCGCCATGGGCGCGGTGTCGATCATCCCGGACTCCTCCATTGAGATATCGCAATTCACGGTCGAGCCGGTATCGCAGGCCTTCGCCGCCGCTGCAGTCAGCCTGGTGATCCTGGTGCTTTCAGCCGCGGCATTGTGGATCGACCTGCGCTTCCGTCGTCACAAGCTCGAGGCCGAGCGTATGCATGGCCTCGCAAACGCCGCCGTCGAGGGCCTGATCGTCTGCGACGGCACCCGCATCGTCAGCGCCAATGACAGCATCGCCGCTCTCACCGGCATGGCGCCGGAAGCGCTGAACGCGATGCTGCTCGGCGACCTTTTCGGCGAACGCACAGCGGCCAGCATGTCCGACTGCAGCGGACAGGCACAGGAAGCCGAGTTGAGAAGCCATGACGGCACCGCCATCCCCGTCGAACTGATCGCTAGGAGCATCGACTATTGCGGCAAGCCGCACAGTGTCGTCGCAGTACGCGACATCCGCGAACGCAAGAAGGCCGAGCAGGAGATCCTGCGCCTCGCCCACTTCGACCCGCTGACGGGGCTCCCCAACCGCCGCAGTTTCTCCGGCCGGCTCGAGGCCGAAATTGCCGCAATGAACCGAGGCGGCAAGGGCGGGCATCTTGCGCTGTTGCTGCTCGACCTCGACCGCTTCAAGGAAGTGAACGACCTGTTCGGGCACGGCGCCGGCGATGCCATGCTGCAGAAGGTGGCGCTATGCGCCTCCGGCGTGCTCCGCCAGGGGCAGATGCTGGCGCGTCTCGGCGGCGACGAGTTCGCCATCATCGCCCCAAACCTTTCTGATCCGCAGGCAGCCGGCCGCATCGCCGAGGCGGTGCTGGCCTCGATGCGCGAGGAAAACCGGCAGTCGGTCGGCGGCGGCCTGGTGTCGGCCAGCATCGGCATTGCACTTTATCCGCTCGACGCCGATGAACCGACAGCCCTGGTCAGCCACGCCGACACCGCGCTCTATCGCGCCAAAGCCGAAGGCAAGGACACCTACCGTTATTTCGAGGCCTCGATGGGCGCCGAGGCGCGCGACCGGCGCGTGATGGAGCACGAGCTGCGCCAGGCCATAGCGCGCAATGAGTTTCGCCTCGTCTACCAGCCGCAAAAGGAGATCAGCAGCGGGCGGATGGTCGGGTTCGAGGCGCTGATCCGCTGGCGCCATCCGCAGCGCGGTGACGTGTCGCCGGCGACCTTCATCCCGGTGGCCGAAGACAGCGGCGTCATCATTCAGATCGGCGAATGGGTGCTGGCGACAGCCTGCGCCGAGGCTGCCCGCTGGAAGAGCCCTCTCACCGTCGCGGTCAATGTCTCAGCGGTGCAGCTCCACAACCCGAGTTTCAGCCGCAAGGTCAACGAGGTCCTCGTTGCCTCCGGGCTAGCGCCCGGCAGGCTCGAACTCGAGATCACCGAAACGGCGCTGGTCAAGGATATGCCGCGCGCGCTCGCCACCTTGCGGCAGGTCAAGGCGCTGGGCGTGCGTGTGGCGATGGACGATTTCGGCACCGGCTACTCCTCACTGTCCAACCTTCGCGCCTTCCCCTTCGACAAGATCAAAATCGACGGCTCGTTCATCAAATCGGTCGACAGCAACGGCCAGGTGGCGGCCATCGTGCGCGCCGTGCTGGGGCTTGGCCGTGGTCTTGGCCTGCCGGTTCTGGCCGAGGGCGTCGAGACGCTGGGCGAACTGAGATTCCTCGACGCCGAGGCCTGCGAGATTGGCCAGGGCTATTATCTTGGCCGGCCGAGCCCGATCGAGCACTTCAGCGAACTGACCGGCGTCACTGCACCAGCTGGGGACGCCCCGATCAAACCGCGCGGCGGCAGCATCCTGATGCTCGAACCGGCGGCGGCGCTTCGCTCAGCCTAAGGCGCGAGTGCGGCCTCTACGAGCCGCTTGGCATCCGGTCCCGACCATTCGGCCGGGCCATTCATATGGGCGACCAGGCAGCCTTCGCCGTCGATCAGCATGGTGACGGGAAGGCCTAGCGCCAGGCCGCGTGTCTTGACGTCGTTGAACAACGCCAGCGTCGAATCGCGGTAGTAACCGAGCTTCTCGATACCGATGTCGCCAAGGAATTTCTTCGGCTTCACATCGTCGCCGGCGTCGACATTGACCGCGATCACCTCGAAGGCGTCGCTGCCCTTTTCCTTCTGCAGCGCATCAAGCGCCGGCATTTCGGCACGGCAAGGCGCGCACCATGTCGCCCAGAGATTGAGCAGCACCGTCTTGCCGGCATGGTCGGCGATCGTCATCGGCTTGCCATCCGGCCCGTTGAAGGCAAGGCTTTTGAGCGATTGCGGCGGATCGGCCGGTAACAATGCCGCAACCTGGCCAGTGGCCGCGGCGGCGACCTTCTTGGCACGGTCGCTCTTGGCGGCACAGGCGACGTCGTCCTTGCCGCCGCCAGCGGCAGCTTGCGCCGGCGTGCTGCCGGAGGCTGCGTTGTTGCCAGAACCGCTCTCGCTGACATATACCGCGACCGCGCCCGCCAGCACGCCCGCCACCAAAGCGGCAAGGATCAGGCGCGGGGCCGGGAAGTATCTATTGCCGTCTGCCATTATTCTAAAACTGCTCCGGAGCACGGGTTATAGCGATGAGCGACAAGAAGGCCAGCAACCAGATGTGGGGCGGACGTTTTGCCTCGGGTCCGGCCGCCATCATGGAAGCGATCAACGCGTCGATCTCGTTCGACCGCAAACTCTATGCGCAGGACATAAGAGGTTCGATCGCCCATAGCGAGATGTTGGCTGAAACGGGCATTATATCGGCGGCCGATCAAGAAAAAATCGCTCACGGCCTGAACACGATCCTGAAAGAGATCGAGGCCGGCACGTTCGAATTCTCGACCCGGCTGGAAGACATCCACATGAATGTCGAGGCCCGCCTCGCCGATCTGATCGGCTCGGCCGCCGGCCGCCTGCACACCGCCCGCTCGCGCAACGACCAGGTCGCGGTGGACTTGAGACTCTGGGTCAAGGACGAGTGCTTCCGTGTCGCCGAGGCGCTGAAGGGTCTGATATCAGCCTTCCTCGAGCGGGCCGAGGAGCATGCGGCAACCGTCATGCCGGGCTTCACCCATATGCAGGCAGCGCAGCCGGTGACCTTCGGCCATCACTGCATGGCCTATGTCGAGATGTTTTCGCGCGACCTGTCGCGCGTCCGCGACGCCATCGAGCGGATGGATGAAAGCCCCTTGGGCGCGGCAGCCCTTGCCGGCACCAGCTTCCCGATCGACCGCCACCAGACCGCAAAAGCGCTCGGCTTCCGCGAACCGATGCGCAATTCGCTGGACAGCGTTTCCGACCGCGATTTCGCGCTGGAGTTCTTAGCCCTGGCAGCGATCTGCGCTACACATCTGTCTCGGCTCGCCGAAGAGATCATCATCTGGTCGACGCCGCAGTTCGGCTTCATCAGGCTATCGGATTCCTTCTCCACCGGCTCCTCGATCATGCCGCAGAAGAAGAACCCGGACGCCGCCGAACTCGTGCGCGGCAAGACCGGCCGCGTCACCGGCCATCTGGTCGGCCTGCTGACGGTGATGAAGGGCATGCCACTGACCTATGGCAAGGACATGCAGGAAGACAAGGAATCCGTCTTCGACGCCGCCGAAACGCTCGATCTGATGCTGGCGGCGATGACCGGCATGGTGCGCGACATGACGGTGAACGCCGCCGCCATGAAAAAAGCCGCTGGCTCAGGCCACGCGACCGCGACCGACCTTGCCGACTGGCTGGTGCGCACGCTGGGCCTGCCCTTCCGCGAGGCGCATCATGTCACAGGCCGCGCGGTGGCGCTGGCTGAAGAGAAGAAGGTCAGCCTGGAGAAGCTTTCGCTGGAGGATCTGCAATCGATCAACCCCGGCATCACCCAGGACATCTTCTCGGTGCTTGCGGTGCAGAATTCGGTCAAGAGCCGCACAAGCTTCGGTGGCACCGCGCCGTCGGAAGTCAGGAAGCAGATCCGTACCTGGAAAAAGCGCATCGCCAAGGCATGATGCCGGGGTGCAATGCGCCGAAAACTCGGTTAAAAGCGGCAGCACATAAAAGTTTCGGACGGATGGATCGATGACCGCACGCAGGATTTTGGTGACGCTGACGCTGCTGACGGCGATGGTCGCCGTGACCGCCTGCGGCCGCAAGGCCGGTCTTGACACGCCCTATGAAGCAGCCGTCCAGGCCCGCAAGGACGCCGAGCGCGCCAAGCAGCCCGTGCCGCCGGAGCCGGAAAAACCGGTCGTGGACAAGAAGTTCATCCTCGACCCGCTGCTCTAGAGCCGACGAGACCGGCTTAGTTTATCTGGTCTCTTGCTCCAACTTCCGGAAACACTCTCGTGAACCATTTCGACTACCGCGACGGCGTGCTCCATGCCGAGGACGTGGCGATACCAGACATCGCCGCAAGCGTCGGCACGCCGTTCTATTGTTATTCGACGGCAACGCTGACCAGGCATTTCCGTGTCTTTGCCGGGGCCTTCGCCGGGCTCGACACGCTGGTCTGCTACGCCTTGAAGGCGAATTCCAACCAGGCGGTGCTGCGCACGCTGGCAAGGCTGGGCGCCGGCGCCGACACCGTCTCGGAAGGCGAAATGCGCCGCGCGCTCGCCGCCGGTATCCCGGCCAACAAGATCGTGTTTTCCGGTGTCGGCAAGACCGCGCGCGAAATGGATTTCGCACTCGAGGCCGGCATTCTCTGCTTCAACGTCGAATCCGAGCCGGAGCTGGAATTGCTGTCGGCCCGCGCCACGGCACTCGGCAAGGTGGCGCCGGTCTCGCTGCGCATCAACCCGGATGTCGATGCCAGGACGCACAGGAAGATCTCCACCGGCAAGGCCGAGAACAAGTTCGGCATTCCGTGGCAAAGGGCGCGCCAGGTCTATGCCCGTGCCGCCGGCTTGCCGGGCATCAAGCCCATCGGCATCGACACCCATATCGGCAGCCAGATCACCGAGTTGCAGCCCTTTGACGACGCCTTCGCCCTTCTGGCGGAACTGGTCGGCGCGCTGCGCGCCGATGGCCACGCCATCGAGCACGTCGATCTCGGCGGCGGCCTCGGCATCCCCTACCGCACCGACAACAGCCCGCCGCCTCTGCCCGATGCCTATGCCGAGATCGTCAGGAAGCATCTGACAAAGCTTGGGGTGAAGGTGATGTTCGAGCCGGGCCGGCTGATCGTCGGCAATGCCGGCATCCTGGTCTCGGAAGTGATCTTCGTGAAGGAAGGCGACGCCAAGAATTTCCTCGTCGTCGACGCCGCCATGAACGATCTGATCCGGCCGACGCTCTACGATGCCTTCCACGACATCAAGCCGGTGGTGCAGCCGCCGGCCGACACGCCGCGAATGACAGTCGATGTCGTCGGCCCGGTCTGCGAGACCGGCGACTATCTCGGCCTCGACCGTGACCTGCCCCGGCTGAAGTCTGGTGACCTGATTGCCGTCTCGACGGCCGGCGCCTATGGCGCGGTGCAGTCCGGCACCTACAACACAAGGCTTCTGGTGCCCGAGGTTCTGGTCGACGGCGACCGCTTTCATGTCGTGCGCCAGCGCCAGACCTATGACGAGCTGATCGGCATGGATTCGGTGCCCGACTGGCTTGCATAGAAGCCGCCGCGCCGGCTGCGCTACAGCCGGTTCTGGATGAGCATCCTTGTGTCGGCGATCTTGTCCTCGTCGCGGCGGTAGAACGTCCATTGCTTGATGCGCTTGGGGCGCAGCAGGCCGGCCTGGGTAAGCACGCGCATATGCTCGGAGAGCGTCGCCTGCGTAATGCCGAGCTTCTCTGCGATCAGCAGCGCGCAAACGCCGTCCTCGACCAGATCGCCATCTGCCTGGGCCGGGAAATGCGCCCGCGGATCCTTCAGCCAGTCGAGGATCTGCAGTCTGCGTTCGTTGGCGATCGCCTTGAAGACATCAACCTCTTGCATTTAGCTATTTTGCCAAGTTACTAATTGCTGTCAATCCCAAGGAGATGGTCATGACCAACGGCAACAGCATCACGCGCGAACGCATTGCCGCGATGGAGCCGCGCATCCGCCCCTATGTCAGACACACGCCTGTGTTGCGCGTCGACATGGCCGATTTCGACCGGCCGCCGCTGGCGGTCGACCTCAAGCTCGAATGCCTGCAGCATTCCGGCTCGTTCAAGGCGCGCGGCGCCTTCACCAATCTGCTGGAACGGCCGGTGCCCGCGGCCGGCGTCGTCGCGGCGTCGGGCGGCAATCATGGCGCCGCTGTCGCCTATGCCGCCATGCGGCTCGGCCACAAGGCGACGATCTTCGTCCCTGAAGTCAGCCCGCCGGCCAAGCTTCAGCGCATCCGTGGCTACGGCGCCGAACTGATCGTCGGCGGAGCCCGCTATGCCGAGGCGCTCGCCGCCAGCGAGGCTTTTGCCGAAAACACCGGCGCCTTGCAGATCCACGCCTTCAACCAGGAAGAAACACTGGTCGGCCAAGGCACGCTCGGCCTAGAAATCGAGCAAGACCTGCCTGAAATCGACACGCTGCTGGTCGCCGTCGGCGGCGGCGGCCTGATCGGCGGCATCGCCGCCTGGCTCGCCGGCCGCATCAGGATCATCGCCATCGAACCCGAGGGCGCGCCGACGCTGCATCGCGCCTTCGAGGCCGGCCACCCCGTCGATGCGCCAGCCGAAGGCGTCGCCGCCGATTCGCTGGCGCCCAAGCGCGTCGGCGAAATGATGTTCCCGATCGCCGAGGCCTTTGTCGAGCGCTCCATCCTGGTCACCGACGATGCCATCATCGCCGCGCAGAAGGCACTGTGGGAGCGGGTGCGGATTATCGCCGAGCCGGGCGGCGCCGCGGCCTTCGCAGCGCTGTTGTCCGGCCGCTACACGCCGGCGCCGGGCGAACGGGTCGCGGTCCTGGTCTGCGGCTCGAACACCGATCTCGCGAAATTCTGATTCTTGCTTTGACTGAATTGCGGGTGGAAACCCGCCAAAGCTCTTCAAGTTTTCGGAACCGCCTCGCCTTTGCCGTGTTTGCTGGTAAACTTCTGCTTGTTGAGTCCGGGCTATCCCGCCCGGGCAGGAAGGGCCGATGACGGAAAGCCCCATTTCCAGCGGCGATCGCAGCCTGGCCGGACGGCTTGCTCTAAGCCGGTTGGCGACACGGGTCTCGATGACGGTCGAACGCGGCTGGCCGCTGCTTCTGCCGCTGCTCATCGTCGCCAGCCTGTTCCTCAGCCTCTCCTGGCTCGGACTTTTCCCACGCCTGCCTGACGTCGCGCGCATTGTCCTGGTCGCGGCTTTCGGCCTTGCCGCGCTTGCAGCGCTCTATCCGCTGCGTTTCTTCAAGCTTCCCTCCGCCGCCGAGGTCGACCGCCGCATCGAGGCGGCCAACCAGTTGCAGCACAGCCCGGTGCTGGTGCAGACCGACCGTCCGAGCGGCAAGGAAAGCATCTTTTCCCAGGCGCTGTGGCGCGAGCACCAAAAGCGCATGGCCGACAAGCTCGGCGATCTTGGCCCCGATCTGCCGCGTACCCGCGTGCCGGAACGCGACCCGTGGGGGCTGCGCGCCGTGGCGGCGCTGCTTTTGGTCACCGCTTTCGCCTTTTCCTTCGGACCGTCCGGCGGCAGGCTCTCCGATGGCTTCCGCGCCCATGCGGCGCGCGACATCGTTCCGCCGCGCATCGATGCCTGGGTGACCCCGCCGGCCTATACCGGCAAGCCGCCCATCTTCCTGACCACCCCAGTCATCGACAACAATGCCAAGCAGGCAACCGCCACCTTTACCGTGCCGCAAGGCAGCGACGTGTCTCTGCGCGTCACCGGCGGCTCCGGCGAGGAAACGCTCAGCTTCGCCGACAAGAGCGGCAATGCCCGCGCCATCGACCCGACCGGACCGCAGGCAGCAGCGATCAAGGCAGCGGCGGTCAACCCGGCAACACCCAAGCTGCGCCAGTTCACCGGCAAGCTGACGGCTGACGGCACGCTGACGCTGAAATCGGGCGAAGCCGATCTCGGCCAATGGGCTTTCGCGGTGATCCCCGACAAGCCGCCGACGATCCGCTTCGTCGGCGAGCCCAAGCGCGCCGTCAACGGCGCCTTCGAGCTCAATTACCAGATCGACGACGACTATGGCGCGGCCACCGCCAAGGCGGTTTTCGCGCTGGTCGACCCGGCGGCGCCCGGTGCGCATCCGCTCTACGGACCGCCTGAAATGCCATTGGCGCTACCGCGCCGCGGCGGCAAGGCGAACGCCGCCAAGACCACCAAGGACCTCACCGAACACGTCTGGGCCGGCGCCAGCATCAAGCTGTCGCTTGTCGCCACCGACGATGCCGGGCACACCGCGACCAGCGAAACCAAGACGATTGTGATGCCCGAGCGGCCCTTCGCCAATCCGCTGGCGCGGGCGGTGATCGAGCAGCGCCGCCTGCTGGGGCTCGACGCCAACGCCAAGCCGCGCGTGCTCGACCTGATGGACGCCATCACGCTTCGGCCCGAAGACACGTTCGACAACATGTCGCATTACCTCGCCATCATGAGCGCCCGCAGCCGGCTGAAAATGTCCGACAGCGACGACCAACTGCGCAGCGAGGTTGCCTATCTCTGGGAAATCGCGCTCGGCATTGAGGAAGGCAATCTCTCCGCGGCGGAAAAGCGCCTGCGCCAGGCGCAGCAGGCGTTGCAGGATGCCATCAAGCGTGGCGCCAGCGACGAAGAGATCGAAAAAGCGATGAAGGAACTGCGCGAGGCGATGAACGAATTCCTGCAGGAGTTCGCCGAGCGCGCCAAGCAGAACCCGAACGCGCCGCAGATGCAGCAGAACGGCCGCGAACTGCGCCAGAGCGACATCGACCGCATGATGGACCAGATCGAGAACCTGGCGAAATCAGGCGACCGCGACAAGGCGCAGGAGCTGCTGTCGCAGCTGGAAAACATGATGAACAACCTGCAGGCCGGCCGTCAGCAGCAAGGCGGCGAGCAGGACAGTGAGATGCGCCAGCAGATGGACAAGCTGGGCGAGATCATGCGCCGCCAGCAGGAAATGATGAACGACACCTACCGCATGGACCAGATGCAGCGCGGCCAAGGCCAGCGAGATCAAGACCAGCAGCAACAGGATGGCGACCAGCAGCTCGGCGGACAGGATCAGGACAAACCCGGCGTCGGGGACGACCGCGATCCGCTTGCCCGGCCGAAGTCGATGACGCCGCAGGAATTCGCCGACGCGATGAAGCAGCTGCAGGAAGGCCAGGGCCAGTTGCAAAGCGAGCTCGACAAGCTGAAGAAGGGCCTGGAAGGCATGGGCATGCAGCCCAATGAAGGATTTGGTGAGGCCGGCAAATCCATGGGCAATGCCGAAAAATCGCTTGGCGAAGGTGAAGGCGACCAGGCAGTCGGCCACCAGGGCCGCGCGCTGGAAGCGCTGCGCAAGGGCGCCAAGGAGATGATGAAGCAGCTGCAGGCGATGCAGGGCGACCAGGGCGGTAGCCAGGAAGGCGGCCGCCAGCAGGACGCCGACCGCGATCCGCTGGGCCGGCCACGCGCCAGCCGCGGACCCGATTTCGGCGATTCGGTGAAGGTGCCCGACGAGATCGACGTGCAGCGCGCCCGCCAGATCCTCGAAGCGATTCGCAAGCGGCTCGGCAACGCGCTCAGCCCCGACATCGAGCGCAGTTATCTCGAACGGCTGCTGGAGCTGAAGTAGCCTCCAAGGCAACGTCCGTCGAACTGAATGGTATCAGCGCCATGCCGAAACTCGGTGCCGTAACGCCCATCCTGCGCATCTTCGACATCGCCAAGGCGCGCGAATTCTACCTTGACTTCCTCGGCTTCGAAGTCGAGTTCGAACATCGCTTCGACGACAATGCGCCGCTCTACATGGGTGTAATCCGCGACGGCTGCGTGCTGCATCTGAGCGAACATCACGGCGACGGCGCGCCGGGCGTGGCCATGCGCATCAAGGTCGAGGATATCGCCGCGCTGCACCGCGAACTGATCGGCAAGAAATACCGCTACGCCCGGCCGGGTCTCGAAACAACGCCGTGGCAGACCCGCGAAGTGACGGTCGGTGATCCCTTCGGCAACCGCCTGCATTTCTACGAAGATGCGGCAGGCTAGGCAGTTTCGCGGAAGGAGCTGTTCTAATCGGACCTGTTGACGAATGCGTCGCGGATCGCTTCCTGCATGCCGTCGATCGCCTCGCCTGACGCGTTCGGGTTGCGATGCATCACCACATTCGAGGAGTCGATGTGGCCGAACCCGTCGGCGGCAGTGAGCTCGCGACAGCCATCGGGAATGTTGCTGTGCGAGATCGGCGCGATCGCCAGGCCAGAGGTGACGGCGAGCTTCAGGCCGCCGGTGGTGTCGCTGGTATAGGCGACTCGGTAGGCCAGCCCGCGCTGTTCCAGCGATTTGATGGCGAAGTCCTTGCACCAGCCGGCCCGGTTATAGAGCGCGATCGGCACCGGCCGCTCCTCATGCATGTGATGCAGGCTCGATGTCACCCACACCGTCGGATCGTGCATCAGCACCTCGCCGCCGCCAGGATCCTGCCATTCGAAGACCACGGCGAGGTCGAGCTCGCCGGCAGCCAGCGCCGCCAGCTGCGCGCCTGAATGCGCATAGCGCACCGTGACCTCAACCTTGGTGTGGCGCTTGGAGAAGGCGCCGAGCGCCCGCGACAGGATGGCGTGGCCATATTCCTCTGGAATGCCGATCCGCACCGGCCCGCCGAGAGGTGCCGCCGCCATCGACGCCGCCGTCTCGTCGAGCAGCGAGACGATGCGGCGGGCATTGACGATCAGTTCGCCGCCACGGCGAGTCAGGGCTACGCCGCGCGAACCGCGTTCGAACAGGCTGTCGCCGACCAGCTCCTCGAGCTTCTTCATCTGCATCGACACCGCTGATTGGGTGCGGCCGGCCTGCTCCGCCGCCCGGGTGAAATTGCCAGCTTCGGCAATGGCGACGAAGGTGCGCAGAAGATCGCTGTCGAGGGTTGGTCGCATCGAATCCGTCATAAGCAAATTTGATCGCTGGTATCATTCCAATTCGTTTGCAACATGTCAAACGCCGGACGATAGTCAGCCTACCCATTGGATATGCGGCCGCGAAATCGGTTGCGGACCAATCGAAGAGTCCTCACTCATACCCGCTGCCCGAAACGGTGGCGGGTTCTTTTTACCCCGCAGCCGGGCGGCTGCGGGCACTTCAGGCAAGGGGCCGGCAGCAACGACATGCGCAACCGGATCGTTCTCGGCATCATCAGCCTGTGCCTTGGCGTGCTGGTGTTCTCGCTCCAGGACCCCCTCGTCAAGGCGGTGTCAGGCGGCTATCCCGTCACCGAGGTGATGTGGATCCGCTCGATCGTCGCCTTGCCGATCCTGATCGTTCTCGTCCACGCCGATGTCGGCCTGCGGGCCATCGCCTCGAAGCGGTTTGGCCTGCTGACGATCCGCGCCTTCATCCAGTTCAGCTCCTATACGGTCTATTATCTGGCAATCGCCGCCTTGCCGCTCGCCGACGCGGTGGCGCTCTACTTCATGGCGCCGCTGTTCATCATGGCGATGGCCGGACCCTATCTCGGCGAACGCGTGTCCTGGCAGACGCTCGCCACCGTGCTGATCGGCATGCTGGGCGTGGTCGTGATGCTGCGCCCGGGCGCCGGCCTGTTCGACTGGGCGGCCTTCTTGTCGCTGGGTTCGGCGCTGCTCTACGGCTTTTCGCAGCTGATGGCGCGCAAGATCGGCGACACCGAATCCTCAACCGTCATGGCCTTCTACCAGAACGGCGCCTACCTCGTCGGTGCTGCCGCGGTTGCCGGCACATTCTGGCTCGCGGGCATAACCCACGCGGTCCATCCAAGCCTCGAATTCCTGGTGCGGCCATGGGTTTGGCCGACGACACCGGATTTCCTCAAGATGGCGGCCTGCGGTTTCGTCGCCTCGGCCGGCATGATCCTTCTGTCGCAGGCCTACCGGCTGGCGCCGGCCAACCGCGTGGCCACCTTCGAATACACTGGCATCATCTGGTCGCCGCTGTGGGGCTTCCTGTTCTTCAATGAGGTGCCGCGCTCGACCACCGCCATCGGTGCCGCGCTGATCATCGGCGCCGGCCTGCTCGCACTCAACACCGAGCGGCGCAGGAGCACCACGCCTGTCCTTGCTGCGAGCCAGGATGCGGCGTGAAGCTAGACTATGCGAAGCAGGTGAGCGCCTGTTCGACCCGGGAGCGGATTTCGGCCAGCGTGAAGGGCTTCTGCACGACATCGATAATGATGCCGTTCAACTCCTCGGCGCGCTCGCGCTGGTCGGCATAGCCGGTCATCAGCAGGATCTTCATCGCCGGGAAAAGCCTGGCCGCCGCGATCGCCATCTCGATGCCGTCCATCTCCGGCATGCGGATATCGGAGACGACGAGGTCGTAACCGCCGCCCGCCGCGCTGATCATCGCCAGCCCCTGCGCGCCATCGGCGGCAATGTCGATTGAATGCCCGGCGCGTTCGAGCGCGCGGGCGGCGAGGGTACGGACGGACTCATCGTCCTCGACGATCAGAAGCTTTGCCATGGGCCGGAATTTGGCGGGCAAAAGTTGACTTTTTCTGAAAATTTGAAGCGTCGATGAGACCTTTTTAGAATTCGCTCCGGTGAGTCAGTTGGTGTGGTTTGCGAGAACCGGAGCGCAGCGGACATTCAAGTCCGTGAGCACCGGAAGCGCAGGAAGCCGCGCCAAATGGCCGCCGGAGTAGAATTATCAAAAGGTCTCAAGCGTCGCCTTTGACGACACCGACGAATKGCAATTCGCGAAAAGCGTGGGCGACGTCCATGCCGTAACCGACGACGAAATAATCGGGACAGTCGAAGCCGACATAGTCGGCATTGAGCTCGGTCTGGCGGCGCATGCGCTTGTCGAGCAGCACCGCGATGGCGCAGCTTTTGGCGCCGCGCGACAGCATCAGATTGCGAGTGAAGGAGAGCGTCTTGCCGGATTCGAGAATATCGTCGATCAAGAGCACGTCGCGGCCGGCGACCTCATTGTCGATGTCGCGCAGCACCCTCACCTCGCCGCTGGTGGTGCCGGCGCCGTAGCTGGAGATGAAAATGAATTCGACCTCCGGCGACAGCCCGACATCGTGCATGGCGCGAATGAGGTCGGCGGCGAAGATGAAGGAGCCCTTCAGCACCGAAATCACCAAGAGGTCATGGTAATCGTGCTCGGCGATCTCCTTGGCGAGTTCCAGATTGCGCCGCGCGATCGCGGACGCCGAAAACAGGACTTCGATGTCCTTGCCGCGCACAACTGGCATCAATAACCTTTCCGAGAGATCGTCGCCTAACCGGCGAAAGTGACCGAGACGGCCTTCACCCCGTTTCTAGGCACGTCGAGACGGCTGGAAAAGCCGAATCTTTCGCCAGGCGCCAGCGAACGGCTGGATGTCCCCAACGTATAGCGCGTAATGCGGCTGTCATTGCCGGTGACGCGGATTTCCAGCGGCGGCAATGGTCCCGCCTTCACACCGTCATTCACGGCCTCGCCATCGACGAACAGCACCGGGGTGGACCCGGAAGCGTCAACGTGCGAGGTGACGCCGGCAATGCTGAGTACGGCGCCCGCCGGCTGTTCGACTGTCCAGAACGGCGTCTGGCGCACCAGCGCGTGACCGCCCGAGACCCAGAAAGCGGCGAGCGCCGCACCGACCCCGGCGATCCAGAAGATCGGCCCGCCTCGCGACGCCGGCGGCCGCACGGTTGCGGCTTCCGGCTTGCGCAGCATGTCCATGCCTTCGATCGACGGCGTGGCCATGCCCCGCGCCGGCGACGACAGGGCTTCCACTCTTGGAACCAAGCGGGGCAGCACCTCATAATCGGCATCGACGATGTCGGTTGCCAAAGGACGCAATTCCGGCGCGACACTTGTCCCGGTCATGATTTCGCCGGAAACCGGGCGCGCGGTTCGTTGCTCAGCCATCATGGTCCCGCTGTTCGCTCTTCGTTTCTTTTGCGTAAATGGAAATGGTTAACGCTTCCCCACCGGAACCCTTGTGACGCATTCAAAAACAGCGAAAATTAACCGACGGTTAACCATGGCGGCCGATGGTCGTTTGGCAGAAAGGGCTGGCGCGCCGCCGCCACACATTTCAGGTCGTCGCACGTGATCCGCTTCGAAAATGTCGGCCTCCGCTATGGCATGGGTCCGGAAATCCTCCGCGACATCTCCTTGCACATTCCGGAGAGCTCCTTCCAGTTCCTGAGCGGGCCCTCCGGCGCCGGCAAGACGACGCTGCTGCGCCTTCTGTTCATGTCGCTGAAGCCGACGCGCGGGCTGATCACCATCTTCGGCAAGGACCGCTCGCGTATCTCGCGCGCCGAACTGCCGCATCTCAGGCGCCGCATCGGCGTGGTGTTCCAGGATTTCCGCCTGCTCGACCACATGACCACCTATGAGAATGTCGCCCTGCCGCTGCGCGTGCGCGGCCGCGAGGAAGCGAGCTACCGCACCGACGTCACCGAACTTTTGAAATGGGTTGGTCTCGGCGAGCGCATGCATGTGCTGCCGCCGGTCCTCTCGGGCGGCGAAAAGCAGCGCGCCGCCATCGCCCGCGCGCTGATCGAACAGCCCGAGATCCTGCTCGCCGACGAGCCGACCGGCAATGTCGACCCGCCGCTGGCGCGCCGTTTGCTCAGGCTGTTCATCGAACTCAACCGTCTCGGCACCGCGGTGGTGATCGCCACCCACGATCTCGGCCTGATGGAGCAGGTCGACGCGCGCCGCATGATCCTGGCCGGCGGAAGGCTGGATATCTATGACTGAGCTATCCGCCGAACAGCTGCATGAAGCGGCCGCGCAGCAGGCCGCTACGCCTCAGCGCGTCCAGCGCCGCATGGCGCCGATCGTGCCGGCGCAGAACATTGCCGGCCGCGCTCTGGTGCTGGTCATCGCCATCATGACCTTTCTGTCTTGCCTGACCTTCGGCGCCGTCACGCTGGTGCGCGATACCGCCTCGGTCTGGGAGAACCAGATCTCGCGTGAGGCGACGATCCAGATCAAGCCGGTCGACGGCCTCGACATGGAGGCAGCCCTTGCCCAGGCCTCGCAGATCGCCGGCGAATTCCCGGGCGTGAAAGCGACCAGGATCATCGACCGCGATGCGACGGCCCGCCTGTTGGAGCCGTGGCTGGGCTCGGGGCTGAACATCGACGAACTGCCGGTGCCGCGGCTGATCATCGTCACCATCGACGAGACCAGCCCGCCCGACTTTGCCGCCATCCGCGCAGCGATAACGCCCAAACTGCCCAGCGCATCGCTCGACGATCACCGCACCTGGGTCGACCGGCTGGTCGCCATGGCCCGCACCACCGTCACCATCGGCATCGCCGTGCTGGTGCTGATGTTGTCGGCGACAGTGCTGACGGTGGTGTTCGCCACTCGGGGCGCCATGGCCGGCAACGGCCATATCATCGAGGTGCTGCATTTCGTCGGCGCCGAGGCGCGCTTCATCGCGCGCGAATTCCGCTGGCATTTCCTGGTCACCGGCATGAAGGGCGCTGCCGCCGGCGGGGCCGCCGCGATCCTCGTTTTCATCGTCTTTTCCTGGTGGTCGTCGCGCAACATGGCAACGCCGGAGGCCGACCAGGCCACCGCTTTGTTCGGCAATTTCGCCATCGGATCGGCCGGCTATCTCGGCGTCGGCCTGATGGTGCTTGTGATCGGCGGGCTGACGGCGGCGACCTCGCACGCCACCGTCGTCGCCTATCTCAGCGACATCGATGTCCGCCAGCCGGATGCGGGCTGAGCAATGACGGCAGAAGCGAAAAACAGTTCGAGGGCCAGGGACTGGAATAACGGAGCGATCACGGATCGAAAAACGACGTAACGCAATGTGCGCTTTTTTCCTTATCAAAGCGGCATTTCAGGATTAACCATAGGATGATGGACGCGCGGAACTCGACCGGGACGGCTGGACAGATGCCAGTGGTGGGTGCGCGTTCACGTGTGCGCACCGGCCCGGGTCGTTTGCGGACGGTGCTGCGTCTCGCCTCCCTCTGTCTGCTGCTGCTGGTGACGCTGTTTGCCGGCGGCTTCGGCTGGTTCGCCAGCAAGGTCAGCCACATGACCACCCCGGCCGATCCGGCCAAGGCCGATGCGATCATCGTCTTGACCGGCGGTCAGGCGCGCCTCGACGCCGCACTCGACCTGCTTGCCTCCGGCAAGGGCGAGAGGTTGCTGATCTCAGGCGTCCATCCCTCCGCCAGCCGCCGCCAGCTACAGGCTGCGACCGGCAGTGACAAGGCGCTGTTTTCCTGCTGCGTCGACATCGACCGCGCTGCGCTCGACACGATCGGTAATGCCCAGGAGAGCGCCAAATGGGTGGAGAGCCACGCCTATGGAAGCGTCATCCTCGTCACCAACAATTATCACATGCCGCGCAGCCTGCTGGAGATGGGCCGTCTGCTGCACGGCGCCAAGCTTGAGCCCTATCCAGTGGTCAACACCAATCTCGACAATGGCGACTGGCTGACCAAACCGGAAGCGCTGCGCGTGCTTCTGACCGAATACAGCAAATATCTGCTGGCGCTGGCGCGCGGCATCGTCCCGATCCGCCAGACCGCCGACAGCGTCGCGCTGGCCGAGGTTTCGACCGCAAAGGACTGAGTCGATTACCCCTTGGCCGCGCCGTCCGAGGCGCCGCGCAGCCGCGCAATCTCCTGTTCGAGCCGCTCAATCTGCTTGTCGCGTTCGGCAAGTGCAGCCGCCACGTCGGCCGCCTCGAAACGCTGCGGAATGTGTTGCGGGCAATTGGCATCCCAGGCCGAGACCGTGAACAGGATGACCTGCTCGGGGCGAGCCTTGTAATCCTGCGGCATCAGCTTTGCCAAAAGCTCGGCATCGTCCTCGACAACGCGCGCCGTGCCCCAGATCTTGACGCGCTGCCGATGCGCATAGTCGATGAGGAACAGGAATGCCTGATTGTTGTCGGCAAGATTGCCTTGGGTGATGAACTGCCTATTCCCCGAGAAATCGGCAAAGCCGATGGTCTTCTCGTCCAGCACCCTGAGGAAGCCGGCAGGCCCGCCGCGATGCTGGATATAGGGCTGGCCCTCGCCATTGGCCGTCGACAGGAAGACGCTGGTCTGCGCCGCGATGAAGTCGGCGAGGTCCGGCGTGATATGGGCGCGCCATCCGCCGCGCTCCTCGGCGCTGGCATAACCCTTGCGCGACCCCTTGCGGGTCTGGATCGCCTTGACCGTCGGCGTGAAGGCGACGTCGCTGGTGAAGGTATGCGCGTTCATGAAAGCCTCCTCGAGACCAAATCTCTGGCTATTGTGCGCTCCGATATAGAGGCTTCCATCTTTCGGATGTAGATGGCATATTCGCAACCTCTCCTTCCATTTTCTGGAAGCAATGATGGATCGCTTCGAAGCCATGTCGCTGTTCGTCGCCGCGGTGGAGGCTGGTAGCCTTTCCTCTGCCGGCCGCCGCTTCGGAATTCCGCTGGCGACGGTCAGCCGCAAGGTCTCCGACCTTGAAAAGCATCTGCAGACGCGACTGCTGAACCGTTCGACCCGGCAGTTGACCCTGACCGATGCCGGCCAGGCCTATCTCGCCGCCTGCCGCCGTATCCTGGGCGAGGTCGGCGAGGCCGAGCGCACCGCCGCCGGCGAATACAGCACGCCGACCGGCGACCTGTTCATCACCGCCCCGATCGTCTTTGGCCGCCTGCATGTGCTGCCCGTCGTCACCGAGTTCCTCGCGGCCTACAGCCAAGTCAACATCCGCCTGACATTGGCCGACCGGATAACCCAACTGGCCGAGGAGCATCTCGATCTCGCCATCCGCATCGGCGAGCTTGCGCCGTCGAGCCTGGTCGCCATCCGCGTCGGCGCGATCCGCCGCGTGGTGTGCGCCAGTCCCGCCTATATCGCCACGCACGGCATGCCACAGGCCCCGGAAGATCTGGCCGCGCATGAGTGCATCAGTTTCGAGGGCCCCTCCGCTCTCGCCAGCTGGAGCTTTGCCGGTGGCAAGGGCGAACTGATTGTGCCGATCCGCTCCCGGCTGCGCGTCAACACCGCGGAAGCGGCGATCGATGCCGCGATTGCCGGCGCCGGCATGACGCGCGTGCTGTCCTACCAGATCGCGGACGCGGTACGCTCTGGCGTGCTCATCCCGGTCTTGCAGCCCTTCGAGCCGCAACCATGGCCGGTGAGCCTCGTCCATGCCGGCCAGGGCCTGCTGCCGGTCAAACTCAGGGCATTCCTCGATTTCGCCGCTCCGCGGCTGAAACAGCGGCTGCAGCAGGCGACGTGGTGAGCTGAGGGCTGGCTGCAGCCTTTGCGGCGTTTCCTTTTTGCCCGCGCTTGGTGTAACCAACGCACACCTCCTCAACGGGCCCTTCCCCGCATGCTCTATATTCGCTCGCTGGCGTTCAACCTCGTCTTCTACGTCAACCTGATCGTCCAGATGATCCTCTGGACCCCGTACTATTTCCTGTCGCCGCGCCACCGTGCCTGGTTCGTGCCGAAATTCTGGTCGCGCACCAGCCTGTGGCTCTACGACAAGATCGCCGGCACCAGGAGCGACATCACCGGTTTGGAAAACCTGCCCGAAGGGTCCTTCATCCTGGCGCCGAAACACCAGTCATTCTGGGACGCGATCGCTTTTTTTCCGCTTCTCCAGGACCCGCTTTACATCCTCAAGCGCGAACTGACCTGGATCCCCTTCTTCGGCTGGTACATCATGAAGATGCGGATGATCCCGGTCGACCGCGGCAGCCGCTCCAAGGCGCTGAAGCAGGTCGTTGCCTCGACCAGACAGGAAATGGCACGCAATCCGCGCCAGCTGATCATCTATCCCGAAGGCACGCGTCGCGCGCCGGGCGACGAGCCGGCCTACAAATACGGCATTGTCGAACTCTACGCGCAGCTCGGCGTTCCGGTGGTGCCGGTTGCCCATGTCGCCGGCCTCTATTGGCCGCGCCGCAAATTCATGCGCTTTCCCGGCACCATCAAGGCCCGCTTCCTGCCGCCGATCCCGCCCGGGCTCGGCAAGGACGAATTCATGGACCGGCTGATCGGCGAGACCGAAGCCGCCTGCGATCAGTTGCTGATCGAAGCTTCCCGCGCGCCGAACCCGCCGCCAATGCCGCCAACGGCGTCCAAGCGACTGGCCGAACTCGCCGCGGTCGCGAAAACCAAGGCCTGATCTCCGGCGCCGCTCGGGCTTACGGCCACGCCGCCAAAGCGGTGGTCACCACCAGCGTTGCCGCGAACACCAGGTTGATGATCCGCGACGCCAGCGGCTGGCGCAGGGTGCGGGCGAAGGCCGCGCCGGCCAGAAGCCACAGCACATGAATGGCGACGATCATCAAGGTGAGAACCGCGAGCCTCGCCGGAACGCCGAGAGCATCGGCGCCGGCCGCCGTCGCGGAGCCGGCAAGGACCGCGGCAATCGCCACATAGGCCTTCGGATTGGCGACGGCGAGCAGGAAGCCGCCGAGGAAGGTTGGCAGCACAGCCCTGCTGTCGCGTGCCGCCAGCGGCGGCGCCGTCGCTATTCTGAAGGCGAGATAGAGGATGTAGGCGGCGGAAGCGGCCGCCAGCACGGGCGCCACCCCCGGCATCGAGGTGAGGATAGCCGTGATGCCGGTGGCCACCACCAGCAGCACCGCAACCGTGCCGAGAATGATCCCCCAGGCATAGCGGAGCGAATTGCGCAGGCCGAAGGCTGCGCCTATCGCCGTGACGCTGATCGTCGCCGGGCCTGGACTGCCCATGACGACGGTTGCCGCCAGCACCAGCGCCAGCAATTGCTGCCAGGGTTGCGCCTGTGAGAGGATTTCTATGGCCATGCTGCTCCCTCTCCCACGATGCTGGAGAGCAGTGTGGCGAACCGGACTGCCGACGTCTTGAACGATCGTGCCGAACCTGATCGGCAGCCTTCGCTAGGCGCTGGCCTTGTCCAGCGCCGCGAGATCCTCCGCGCTGAGCTTCAGCGACGCCGCGCGCACCAGGCTGTCGACCTGGTCGAGCGTTGTTGCGCTGGCGATCGGTGCGGTGATGCCGGGCTGCGCCATCACCCAGGCAAGCGCGACTTCGGCCTGGCTGGCCGAATGCCGCGCCGACACAGCGTCAAGTGCCGCAAGAATGCGCATTCCACGCGCATTGAGATAGCCCTTCACGCCACCGCCGCGTTCACTTTTGCCAAGATCGGCCTCGCTGCGGTATTTGCCGCTCAAAAACCCTTTGGCGAGAGCGAAATAGGTGATGACGCCGATATCCTCCGCCACGCACAGATCATGCAGCGGCCCGTCGAAAGGCGAGCGATCGTAGAGATTGTATTCCGGCTGCAGCACGGCATAGCGCGGCAGCCCGCGCAGGCTGGCCACATCGAGTGCGGCGCGCAACTGGCCGGCGTCGAGGTTGGAGGCGCCGATATGGCGGACCTTGCCGGCGGCAAGCAGCTTCTCATAGGCGCCGAGCGTTTCCTCATAGGGCGTGGTCGGGTCAGGCCAATGCGACAGATAAAGATCGACCACATCGGTCTGCAGCCGCTTGAGCGATGCCTCGACCGCCCTCTCGATATGGGCGGCCGACAAATCCTTTTTGCCTTGCCCCATATCCGAGCCAACCTTGGTGATGACGACGATCTTGTCGCGGTTGCCGCGGCTTTTCATCCATTTGCCGATGATCGTCTCGGATTCGCCGCCCTTGTTGCCGGGCACCCAGCGCGAATAAGCGTCGGCCGTGTCGATGGCGTTGAGGCCGGCGCCGGCGAACCGGTCGAGCAGGTCGAAGGAGGTCTTCTCGTCGGCGGTCCAGCCGAAGACATTCCCGCCCAGAACCAGCGGCGCGATGGAAAGGTCGGTTTGACCGATACGGCGTTTCTGCAAGATGGGGCTCCGTGATGCTGGCGGCGGCGGGCGAACCCGAATGCTTCGGGCCGCAGCTAAGCTAGGTCTCGCCGCGCCGAGGTCAAAGGCCTCAGCCAATTTTCCAGCGGACCAGCGCTTCACAAAGGCGCGACCGCTTCGCCCGCAACCTGGCCATGGTCTACTGGCTTTGACGCCGGTATTCGCCGGGTGGCAGTCCGACGGTGCGGTTGAAGAGCCGGCTGAACGAGGCCGCATCCTGATAGCCGACCTGATAGCATATCTCCGCAACACCAAGCCTGGTGCTTTCGAGAAGCGTCTTGGCGGCCTCGAGCCGTTGGTCCTGAATCCATCGGCCGGGCGTCGTGTGCAACTCCTCGGCAAACCGGCGCGCCAGTGTTCGCGGCGACAGGCCGAGTTGCGCGCCAAGTAAGGCAAGATCGAGCGTTCTGAGCTGGCTTCTTGCTAGGGCTTCGAGACGGTCGCGCAACGACTCATGCAAGGGCAGCAGATCGGTGAGCGGGAATTCATATGGCGCCTGGCTGTGGCGCGACGGCGGCAGCACCAAGAGTTTGCGAACCAGCCGCTCCTCCTTGGCGAAGCCAAGATCCTTGAGAAGAGCCTTGCCGAGCTCGAGGCCTGAAAAGCCCCCGCCGCAAGTATAGATCCGCCCGTCCCCGACCAGGACACGGGAAGCGTCCCAGCGCACATTCGGAAAACGGCGCTGGGCATCAGCCTTCAGCCACCAGGAGATCGTCGCGCGTTTTCGATCGAGAAGGCCGGCATCGGCGAGGAAATAACCAGCGCCGCAATGCGCGGCGAGGATGGCGCCGTCGCGCTGCGCCCTGGCGATGAGCGGCGCGGCATGACGGCTCTCTTCCTCCAGTGCGGCAACAAGCGCCGGCACCTGCATGCCGGGCATGGCAAGCAGGATCAGCATATCCATGCGCTGCGAGGGTTCGCGTCTGGTATGAAAGGAAATTCCCGGCGTCGTCGTGGCGTCAGCCTGCCGGGCCACGAATTCGAAGGAAATCGCCGGTGCGCCGCGAAGGGTGTTCACCAGGTCGAACATTTCGACGAGCGTGGCGGCGACCGCCGAATAGAAGGTCGAGGGCAGCCAGATCACGGCGTGGAGGGGTTGGTTGGCCAAGATGCCTTCTCATGCACAAAACAATAGATGGCAAGTTTAGCACATAGATTGTCAAATCTGCCAATTCTGATTTTTGCCAGCCGACCTAGATTCCGCGGCGCCGATGCAAATGTCGGCGCTCGCGGTCTGGTCGCCTCCAAGCCGCTGCCATTTGGAGACCGACATGAAGGCAATCGTATTCGACGAGATCGGCTCGCCGCGGGACGTGCTTTATCTGGATGATGTGCCGATTCCGCGGATCGGCGACGGCGAGGTGCTGGTCAGGATGGTCTCGGCCTCGGTCAATCCGGGCGACTTTCTGTTCATCCAGAACCTCTATCCCGAACCGAAGAAGCCGCACTTTCCCCGGCAGATCGCCGGAAATCATGGTGCAGGCATCGTCGAGGCGGTAGGGGCGGATGTCGCCCTGAAACCCGGCACGCTTGTCGCCTTTAGCCACTACAACACCTGGGCCGAGTACGCCGCCATTCCCGCTGAATGGCTGATCCCTTTGCCCGCCGACTATCCCACCGAACGCGCCGGGCAGATGGTGAACCCGATCACGGCCTGGGACCTGTTGGTGGATTCCAGGGTGCAGCCTGGCCAGTGGCTGGCGGTCACGGCTGGCTATTCTTCGATTTCAACCATGGTGATGCAGTTCGCCCAACGGCGCGGCATCAATGTGATCGCAATCGTGCGACGCAGTCGACAAAAACTGGACCTGAAGCAACTTGGCGCGACTGCCGTCCTCGACCTGTCAGAGGTAAAGGATGGCATCAAGGAAGCGGTCATGGACATAACCGGCGGCGCCGGGCTGAACGGCATCATCGACAATGTCGGCGGGCCTGCCGGCGGCGAGTTGATCCGCAGCCTTGCTCTTGGCGGGCAGATGGTCATCAACGGCGGCATGAGCGCCGAGCGTTTCGAGCTGCACAATTTCGACGTGCTGCTGAGCGGCGCCGAAATCAGGGCAAACATCTATCGCTACTTCTTTTCGCCGCCCGTCGAAGCCGACCGGCCGATGCTGCGCGAGATTGTCGACATCTTCGGCCAGCCTGACTTCCATATCCCTGTCGGCGGCATCCACCCGTTGAGCGAGTTCAAGCTTGCCGTCGAAAACAGCCTGGATCGCGCCGATCTCGGAAAACAGATTTTCACAATGTAGCGTTGGGCGCGACCCGTTTCGCCACCTCTTCCAGCCAGTGATCGCTGATACCGAGCGCTTCGAGGTGCTCGACCGCGCTCAGCACATAGTCCTCATTGTTTCCGGACTGGCCGATGGCGCCGCGGATGACGCTTGCCGCATTCGCCGCGTCGAGGCCGCCGGCATACTGCTCGTGCTGGCGGTCGACGATATAGGCAACCGCCGGGACCGTTTCGCCGCCGTCGAGGCGGATGTCGAGCACACGCTCAAGGTAGACGCGGGTCACCAGTTCGCGCTCGCGCAGATAGGCAAGCACCTCATCGCGCAACTCACCGGGCACGCGAAACGCCAGCCCGATGCAGGAGCCGCCACGGTCGAGGCCAAGCACCAGGCCCGGCCGCTCGCGCGTGCCGCGATGCACGAAGGAGTAGACGCAGAGCGACCGGCGGTAGCCGTAAAGGCGGGCGCGCCGGGTCTCGACATGCGCGAATCCCGGCCGCCAGATCAGCGAGCCGTAGCCAAAAACCCAAAAATCGCCCATATCGCCAAGCCTGATTGCACGAGAGTGACGCCGCCGCATCGGAATCGGTGCCCTTCTGTCCTTTTGCTTGTTGCGTAAACCACAGTCCACCCGCAACACGCCGCGTTAATGAAAGCCGCAGCATGACGTCAAGTGACGAACGCCCGTCGAAGTTTCGCCGCCGGCTGTTCTGGCTCGCCGCTTTGGCCGTTATGCTGTTCGGCGCCTACAGCGCGATCTGGTTCTATGTTGCCGGCCGCGTCAGAAGCGAAGCCGACAAGGCAGTGGCCTCGCTCAAGGACAAAGGCATCGAGGCCGGCTGCGCCAACCTCACCGTCAGCGGCTATCCCCTGAGCTTCGCCATTTCCTGTGACAATCTGGCTTACGAGGATGACACCAGGAACGTCGCCGCCTCGACCGGCAGTTTCAATTTCGTGGCCCAACTCATCCGCCCGCTATCGCCCGCCGCCGAGTTGCGCGGACCGCTGCGCACATCGATGCCCGGGATGACCCCGCTCTGGATCGACTGGGACAATCTACAGGCCGGTGCAAAGCTGTCCTGGCCCTTGCCGCGCAGCATTTCGCTGCAGGCCGAAGGCCTGTCCGGCCAGACCGACCCGGCTGATGACACCGATCCGGTATCGCTGTTCAGCGCCGGAACTGCGGCGGGAGAACTGCGGCCCGACGGCCAGGACATCGGTTATGTCGGAAACTTCACCGATCTTGAGATCGATGCCGACGCGATCGGCGGGCGCGTGCTGCCGCCACTCGACGGCAGCGGTGACGCGACGCTGAAAAACGGCGTGGCGCTGATGAAGACCGAGGCAAAGAGCGTGCGCGGCCAGGCCGCCGACATCCACAAGCTCGATCTGTCGTCGGGAACCGCGCGCATCACCGTCTCCGGCCCGGTGTCGGTCGACGCCAATGGCATGGTCAACGCCGACCTGACGATCAAGCTCAAGGATCCCAAAGCCGTGGCGGCAATCCTCGCCACCGCCATCCCCGAGCAGAAGAGCCAGATCGAGCAAGGCTTTGCCGGCTTGGCTTTGCTCGGCAACGAGCCGTCGATGCCGCTCAAGGTGGTGAAGGGCAAGGCCTCGCTCGGCTTCATTCCTCTGGGCAAGATCAAGCCGCTCGATTAGAGCATGATCCCAAAGGCGGGAACCGCTTTGGGGGAGGATCCATGCTTAGCCAAGCCAACGCATGAACCGGCCAGTAAAACTGCTTAGTGTCGGCGCGCTGACGCTGGATACCATCCTGCGCCTCGAAACCCTGCCCACGCACCAAGGCAAGTTCATCGCTTCGGACGGCGTCCAGATCGCTGCGGGCATGGCGACAAGTGCGGCCTGCGCCGCACGCCGTCTCGGCGCCGAGGTGTTCCTGTGGGCAAGTGCGGGTGACGATGCCATCGGCGACCAGCTGCTGGCCGGCATCGAGGCCGAGGGCGTCGATTGCAGTTTTGTCCGCCGCGTTCAAGGTGCGCGTTCGGCGCTGGCCTCGATCCTCGTCGACGCCCATGGCGAGCGCGTTATCGTGCCTTTCTACGACCCGAAGGCGCAGGCTGATCCCGAGACGCCGCCCGTCACAGACCTTGCCGCATTTGACGCCGTTCTCGTCGATGTGCGCTGGCCGGGCGCTGCCGCCCTTGCCCTGACCGCCGCGCGCGACGCCGGCAGGCCGGCGATCCTCGATGCCGACACAGCGCCACTCGAAGTGCTGGAGCTTCTGTTGCCGCTGGCGTCGCACATCGTCGCTTCGGAGACAGCGGCGCGCATTGTCTGCGGCCACGCCCTGGATCCGGAGACCGCCTGCGCCGATCTCGCCAGCCGCACCGATGCCTTCGTCGCGGTGACCGGCGGAGCGGCGGGAAGCTGGTGGCATGACCGGTCCTCAGGCTGCGTGCGCCACATCGCGGCGCCGAAGGTCAAGGCCGTCGACACGCTGGCCGCTGGCGACATCTTCCACGGCGCCTTTGCCGTTGGGCTCGCCGAAGCCATGCCTATCGAGCAGGCCTTGCGCTTTGCCAGTGCCGCCGCCGCGCTCAAATGCCAGCGTTTTGGTGGCCGGCTCGGTGCCCCGGACCGTGCCGAGACAATGGCCATGGTCGCGGCGACCTGGCCTGCCTGAAAACGGATTTTAGCTCTTGGCGGGGTGTTCCACCGCTTGGCGACCAAAATCCGGCACATCGATGTCCTGACCGGCCTCGATGATCGAGCGGCGCACGGCGCGGGTGCGGGTGAATAGGTCGAACAGCTTATCGCCGTCGCCCCAGCGGATCGCCCGCTGCAGAAAGGCCAGATCCTCCGAGAAGCGTGCCAGCATTTCCAGGATGGCATCCTTGTTGTGCAGGCATACGTCCCGCCACATGGTCGGGTCCGAAGCCGCGAGACGGGTGAAGTCGCGGAAACCCGAGGCCGAATATTTGATGACTTCGGTCTTGGTCACCGATTCCAGGTCGTCGGCCGTGCCGACGATGTTGTAGGCAATGATGTGCGGCAGATGCGAGACGATCGCCAGCGTCATGTCGTGATGCTGCGGGTCCATCGTGTCGATGTTGGAGCCGCAGCGCCGCCAGAATTCCGACAGCTTCTCCAGCGCGGTCGGATCGGTATCGGCCAGCGGCGTAAAGATGCACCAGCGGTTCTCAAACAGCTCGGCGAAGCCGGCATCCGGGCCGGATTTTTCCGTACCCGCCAGCGGATGTCCCGGGATGAAATGCACGCCGTCCGGCACATAAGGCTGCATCTGTGCAATCACCGAGGCCTTGGTCGAGCCGACATCGGTCAGGATGGCGCCCTTTTTCAGCGCCGGCGCGATCTCTTGCGCTACCTCGCCCGACGATCCCACAGGCACCGAGACGATGACGAGATCGGCATCGCGAACCGCTTCTTTGGCGTCTGTTGTGTAGCTTTCGCCCAGACCGAGTTCCTTCGCACGCGCCAGCGTGGTCGGGCTGCGCGTCGCGATGGCGACATGGGCGGCCAGGCCTTCGCGGCGGATGACGCGGGCCAGCGACGAGCCGATCAGGCCGATGCCGACCAGCGCGATCTTTTCAAACATCGGTGATGTCATTGTTTCAGCTTTTCAGGAATGTCGTGAGGGCGTCGATGACGCCGCGATTGGCTTCTTCCGTGCCGACGCTCATGCGCAGCGCGTTGGGGAAGCCATAGCCGGTGACGCGCCGCAGGATGAAGCCGCGCTGGGTGAGATAGTCGTCCGCCGCCTCTGCCGAATGCTTCTTGTCCTCAGGGAAGTGGATGAGAACGAAATTGCCGACACTCGGCGTCACCCTGAGCCCTAGCTTCGTCAGCTCTTCATTCAGCCAGGTAAGCCAGGTCTCGTTGTGCAACGAACTGCGCTCGACATGGGCGCGGTCGCGGATGGCGGCAATGCCCGCCTCGATCGCCGTCGCGTTGACATTGAAAGGGCCACGGATGCGGTTGATGGCATCGACAATGTGCAGGGGACCATACATCCATCCGATGCGCGCGCCGCCAAGGCCGAGCTTGGAGAAGGTGCGGGTCATGACAACGTTCTGCGCGCTGCCGGCTAGCTCGATGCCGGCCTCATAGTCGTTGCGCCGGACATATTCGGCGTAGGCGGCATCGAGCACCAGAAGCACGTTGCCAGGCAAGGCGGCATGCAGGCGACGGACCTCCTGGAACGGCAGATAGGTGCCGGTCGGATTGTTGGGATTGGCGAGGAAGACGATTTTGGTCCGCGGCGTAACCGCAGCCAGGATTGCGTCGACATCGGCGCGCTCGTCGGTCTCCTTGACCGTCACCGGTGTCCCGCCGGCCGACTGGATGTAGATCTTGTAGATCATGAAGGCGTGTTCGGTGATGATGGCCTCATGGCCGGGCGCCAGATAGGTCTGCGCCAGCAGGCCGAGGATCTCGTCAGAACCGTTGGAGCAGATGATGTTCGCCGGGTTCAGGCCATGCACTTCGGCGATCGCCTCGCGCAGCCGACGGGCGGTGCCATCGGGATAGACATCGAGCTTGGCAGCGACCTCGCGCGCGGCCTCGATTGCTTTCGGTGACGGGCCGAGCGGGTTCTCGTTCGAAGACAATTTATGGACCTTGGCGACGCCGGCCGGCGTCGTGCTCTTGCCCGGCACATAGGCGTCGATGTCCATGATGCCCGCGCGGGGCGTCGGCCGTGCCTTGTCCGTTGTCTTGTTCATGTCGCAAATCCGTCGAGAATGCCTCCGTCCGGAGGCCGCAGCGGAAATACAAGCCGTGGCTCCGAATGTCGAGAGGCCCGGGCAATAGCTGGCCGTTGACGCCGGGCCGCGCGAGTTCTAGAAGAACGGAACAGTTCCGTGGTGATTTGGCCGGTCGGCTTGCAGCCACGTTAAACAACTCGCTAAAGGGCCGTTTGCGTGACGTAACCGGCTTTGCGATCGCATTGCCGGTTTTTTATTGCCTGACGGCGGGCAAGGAGAGTCACATGACCGCGCTCCGCGCCGCAAAAACCAACAATGAGGCCGACAACCCGTCGAGCCCGGTGTTGCGTTTTGGCCCTGACAAGCCGCTCAAGCTCGACGCCGGCACGCTATTGTCGCCGTTCCAGATCGCCTACCAGACCTACGGCACGCTGAACGACGCCCGCTCCAACGCCATTCTGGTCTGCCACGCGCTGACCGGCGACCAGCACGTCGCCAACACCAATCCGGTGACCGGCAAGCCTGGCTGGTGGGAAGTGCTGATCGGCCCCGGCAAGATCATCGACACCAACCGCTTCTTCGTCATCTGCTCCAACGTCATCGGCGGCTGCCTCGGCTCGACCGGTCCGGCCTCGACCAACCCCGCCACCGGCAAGCCCTACGGGCTCGACCTGCCGATCATCACGATCCGCGACATGGTGCGGGCGCAATTGATGCTGGTCGACCATTTCGGCATCGAGAAGCTGTTTTGCGTGCTCGGCGGCTCGATGGGCGGCATGCAGGTGCTGGAATGGGCGTCGTGCTATTCCGAGCGCGTCTTCTCGGCGCTGCCGATCGCCACCGGCGCGCGCCATTCCTCGCAGAACATAGCCTTCCACGAGGTCGGTCGCCAGGCCGTCATGGCCGACCCGGACTGGCATGGCGGCAAGTATTTCGAGCACGGCAAGCGCCCGGAAAAGGGGCTGGCGGTGGCGCGCATGGCTGCCCACATCACCTATCTGTCGGAAGCGGCACTGCACCGCAAGTTCGGCCGCAATCTGCAGGACCGCGAAGCGCTGACCTTCGGTTTCGACGCCGACTTTCAGATCGAGAGCTATCTGCGCCATCAGGGCATGACCTTCGTCGACCGCTTCGACGCCAATTCCTATCTCTACATGACCCGTTCGATGGACTATTTCGACCTCGCCGCCGACCATGGCGGCCGGCTCGCCGATGCCTTTGCCGGCACCAAGACACGCTTCTGCCTGGTCTCCTTCACCTCGGACTGGCTGTTCCCGACCGAGGAAAGCCGCTCGATCGTGCATGCGCTCAACGCCGCCGGCGCGTCCGTCTCCTTCGTCGAGATCGACACCGACCGCGGCCACGATGCCTTCCTGCTCGACGAACCGGAACTGTTCGCCGCCATCAATGGCTTCATCGGCTCGGCGGCTCGCGCCAGGGGGCTCCGCGCATGACCCCGAAAAGTTGCAGACTTTTCGCACCGGGATCATGCGCCATCCAAGGGGCGCAGCCATGAGTGTCAACCGCGCCCAGCGCGTCGACCTCGAAGTCGTTGCCGGCCTCATTCCGCCGCTCTCGCGGGTGCTCGACGTCGGCTCCGGCGACGGCCTGCTCCTGGAACTCCTGCAGGAGACCAAGCAGGTCGACGGCCGCGGGCTTGAACTGTCGCAGCGCGGCGTCAATGAATGCGTGGCGCGCGGCCTCTCGGTCATCCAGGGCGATGCCGACACCGACCTCGAATTCTATCCCGATAAGGGTTTCGATTTCGTCGTCCTGTCGCAGACCCTGCAGGCGACCCGCAACCCGAAGCTGGTGCTCGACGAACTGCTGCGAATTGGCAACCGCGCCATCGTCTCGTTCCCAAATTTCGGCCATTGGCGGGTGCGGCTGTCGCTGTTCTTCAAGGGGCGGATGCCGGTGACCGAGGACCTGCCCTATTCCTGGTACGACACGCCCAACATCCATTTCTGCACCATCCGCGACTTCGTCAATCTGGTCGAGGAGCTCGGCGCCTCGGTCGAGAAAGCGACTGCGCTGGACGGCAACGGCCAGAAGATCGGCCTGTCGATGCCATGGTGGTTCTGGAATTTCTTCGGCCAGCAGGCGGTGTTCTTGCTGAAGCGATAGTGTTCCTATCCCAGCACGTCCGTGGCCTTGTGCGGGTGCCTGACACCGTCGGCGATGACCACATCGGCTTGGGAGTTGTCGGTACGCAAGGCCAGAATCTCCCGATAGGCAGATGAATTGTACCAGTCACGCGCATTTTCCCGGTCTGGAAACTCGATGACGATCAGATGCCCGGGCCATTCGTTCTCGACCACGTCCATGTCGCCGCCATGGACAAGAAAGCGCCCGCCGAACGGCTCCAGCGTGGCGTCGATCCTCTGCAGATACTCGACAATCTGCGGGCCTATTGTGACTTGGCGCATATGGGCGACGGCGTAGGCGGTCATGGCTGAACTCCCTGTTCGATCGAAGCGCAATAACCGGCTCCGTTGACCCAATCTGCGGAAATGATGGCCATCGGTCGATTACGTCAGGGGTAATCGGCTGGCCTACGGGCATCCTGGGCTCAACAGTTTGTGATGACATTGCCGCCGGTTTTTTGTAGCGTCGAATCGAATGCCATCCCGAGGTAAGGCTTGGACGGCGACCCATCAAAGCATCCGGCCTTCAGGGAATTCGGGGCATAATCGAAGCAGCATGTCCAAGACAACCGACCTCGCTCCGCTGATCTCGGTGATCACGCCGACGCACAATCGCCGCAGCAAGGTGGTGCGCGCTGTCGAGAGCGTGCTGGCGCAGAATTTTGCCCGGTTCGAGCACATCGTCGTCGATGACGGCTCGACCGACGGCACGGCCGCTGCACTCGCCGAAATCCGCGATCCTCGGCTGATCTATGTCGGCTCGAAATGGCGCGGCGCCAATGCCGCCCGCAATGCCGGCATCGAGCGGGCGCGGGCGCCGGTGGTGACATTCCTCGATTCCGACGACGTCTATTTGCCGGACCGGCTCGTGCGAACGCTGGAGCAGTTCGACAACAATCCGTCGCTCGAAGTGCTGATCAGTTCCTTCGTGTCGCTGAAGGGCAATCGCCGCACCAATTGCGTCAACCGCGAGGCTCTCCTGAGCCGCGACTCGCTGGAACGCGCCCTTGTTGCGCAGACCATCTTCATTGCCGGCTCGGCAATCACCGCCCGGCGCGAGTCGCTTTTGGCCATCGGCGGCTACGACAGCGACGTCACGCGCATGCAGGATCGCGAATTGTTGCTGCGCTTTGCCCGGCGCAGCGGCGCGCAATTGTCCGAAGTGATCGACTGGAAAAAGTACAATTCGGAGAATTCGATCTCCGGTCGCCGCGACGGCTATGTCGAAGCCTATGCCAGTTTGATCGACAAGCACCCCTATATCGCCGATCGCTACCCTCACATTCCGCCTTACATGATCGCCCGGCAGCTTATCGCCGACGCGCTCAAGGGCAGGGTTTCGCAGGCGTTCTCCGGCTATCTGGCCAACCGCTCGTCGAAGGCGCTTGGCTATTCGCTGCCGCAACTGTTGCGCGGCTATGTCGGCGGCCGGCGCTGGCGCCGCGATCTCTACACCGAATTTCGCGACAAATACGGCGCGCGGCCGGCCTAGAGCCGGTTGCATCGCCCGAAGACAGATCTCACTTATCGAGTTCCGGGAAATACGGATCGGAATAAAACCGCCGGTCGCGTTCGCCCTGCAGGCAATCCATCGGTGCGACCGCGTCGATCGTGACCACGGTCGCATCGGCAATGCCGCTTACCTCCAGGATAAGCTTGCGGCGTATGGCGGTGGCGAATTCGGATGCTGCGTAGATCGGCAGCACGAAGGAGCCGGGCCCGCCGGTGACGCAGTCGTCATAATACTGGTCGAGATGGCTGAAGGTCGGCGACGGGCTGATCAGGATCGGCAGGCCGTTGATGACGATGCCCTTGGCCACCGCGGCGTCGCGTATGGTGGCGACCGGCAGCCCTGTGTTGTTGGGGCCGTCGCCGGAGATGTCGATCACGCTGCGTGGTGCGTCGAAGCCGGTGCTGTCGAAAAGCCCGGCGCCGAAGGCAAGCGCGCCGGAAATCGAGGTGCCGCGAAAGCTGCGGAACGGCCGCGCGGCTATTTTGTCGGCGAAGGCGTCGGCGCTCTCTGCGCTGTCGATGACCTGCCAGGCGATGACGCCATCCTCGCGCACGACGCCTGCCCATTCGAAATAGGCAAGCGCGATGCGGCCGGTCGTGCCCGAGCGCACGGCCTTGATGAAATCGGGATGCCTGAGCGCCTCGACATAACCGGCGCGCTGCAGGGCGAACTCCCTCTCGTCCATCGACTGCGAGATGTCGACCGCCAGCACCAGTTCGACATCCACGGCAACGGCATTGGCCGGGGCAGCCACGGGCGTGACCGGAGTGCAAGCAAGGCAGGCTAGCAGGCTGAGCGCATCGAGCATGGCCGCACCACGGATGTTTCGATCCGCGAATCTTCGCCGCGATCGCGGCGAAATAAAGCCCCGCCTACTTCTTTCGCCGCGCGACCGCCTTCGGCGGCGGGTCGATGGCACCGGCCCTGACGCGGGCCGGTTTCAGCGCCGGTGCGCCCAAATCCTTCACGATGCTCAACGCGCGTGGAAAGAAATGAGCGTTGTGCAGGCCGCGCCCGATGTTGAGGATCGCGGTGTCGGGCAGGCGTTTTTCCAGCATCGACAGCACCCGCCGCAGCGACGGGCCGTCGAACGCATCCATCGCCTCGTCGATGATCACCCATTTCGGCTGCCGCAAGGCAAGCCTGGCGAAGGCGAGCGCGCGTTGCTCGTCATCGCCCAGCTCGTGATCCCACCGCGCCGTGCGGCCGAGTGAGGACGACAGCCGCTCGAGACCGACCTCGGCGAGCACCGCCGAAATGTCGGCATCGCTCGCCGGCGCGGGTCCATTCGGGTGATCAAGGACCTCGCGCAACGTGCCGACCGGGAAATACGGGACGCGCGGCACGAAGATCGGAGTCTCTCCCGCCGGCAGGCCGATCCGCCCGCTCCCCCATGGCCACAGGCCGGCGATGGCACGGAAGAACAGCGTCTTGCCGGCGCCCGGCTCGCCGGTGATCATGACGCGCTCGCCGGGATGGATTTCGACATGGCTGTCGGCAAGCTTGGTGCAGCCCTCGGGCGAGGCCACCTGGAGCTTTTCGAACGTCAGGCTGCCATTGGCGCTGTCGCCGAAGTCGATGCGCCTTTCCTTGTCGTGCAGCACATCGGTTTCATCTAGCGCGATGCGGAAGTCGGCGACACGCATCAGCGTGGCGCGCCAGTCGGCGATGCCGCCGATATTGTTGATGAACCAGCGAAGCGACGAGTGCACCTGGTTGAAGGCGCCGACCGCCATCATCAGCCCGCCAAAGCTGATATCGCCCGAGAAATACACCGGCGATGCCACCAGGATGGGCGCCACGACAGTGATCCAGCCATAGGTATCGGTGACCCAGGACAGGTTGATCTGCGCGGTGTAGATGCGCCGCATGGCGCCCAGTACGGTGCCGAGATCGATTTCGAGCCGTCGCTTGGCGTCGGCTTCACCGTGGTAGAGCGCAATGGCATCGACATTTTCGTTGACCCGCACCATCGAGGAGCGCAGCTCGGCTTCACGCGTGTAGCGATCGCTGTTGAGGCGGATCAGCGGCCGCCCGACCAGCCAACTCAGCCAGGAAGCGATGCCGGCATAGAGGAACGCTGCCCAGACCATGTAGCCCGGTATCGCCAGCGACCAGTCATTGATGTGGAAGACGAAGCCCGAAGATAGCTGCCACAGCACGCCGACGAAAGACACCAGCAGGATGAAGGATTGCAGCAGGCCGACGCCGAGGTCCGTCGTCAGGTCGGACAGATGCGCGGCATCCTGCTGCATACGCTGGTCGGGATTGACGCCGATGGCGCCGGCATTGGCCAGCCGGAAGGCCCGCGCCGGCCGCATCCACTGGTCGATCAGGTCGAGCGTCAGCGCCTCGCGCAGCTTCAGCCGGATCATCTGGTTGAGCCAGGTCTGAGCGATGTTGAGCACCAGCAGCGTGCCGGCGATCATTGCAAAGATCATGAGCTGGTGCAGGAAGGCCGCCATGTCACGACGCGCCAGCGCATCGTAGAAGGGCTGGTTCCAGCGGTTGAGCAGAACCTGGCCGATCGACGTCGCGACGATGACCGCCATGATGCCGACCGACGTCCACACCAGCCATTTGCGCACCGGCGAGCCTACCAGCGCCCGTTTGACCGTCGTCACCTGGTCGCGCAGGCTGCTGGCTTCGACGGTTACCGGCTGGGCTGTGGCGTTCGCGTCCGGTTGATCAGCCATGACCTGAATCCTTGCGTTCAACAGCGGTGCTTAAACCGAATGGAGGGACTTGAAGGCATCCGCAGCTCAAACGGCCTGTGAATGCATCAGCGACAGATAGGTGGGCCACGCAACACCAGTTTTCATCGTGATCACGAAGGTGTCACCTGACGCTTGGTCGATGTCACCCCTTCAGCGCGGCGGCCAAGCCTTGTCGCGCCGTGCGGCGACAGCACCGGCACGAAGACGCGGCGCGAGGCGCGCTGCGCGACCGGCACACCCTGATAGAGCCGCTTCTGTGCCTCGACCACGATGACGCCGGAAAAGATCGGCCAGAACCGCCGACCGGCACGCTCCAGCACATTGTGGAACCGCATCATGAAGCGCCGCGGCGATGGCGGGAAGAACAGCGCGTCGGACCAGGAAGCCGGCGTGAAGTTCGCCTCGCGCAGCAATTCGGTGAGCTGGCCGCGCGAGAACGGCCGGCCATTGCCGAACGGCGTGTGCTCGAACCGGGCCCAGACGCCGCGCCGGTTGGGCACGACGATGACGACACGCCCCGCTGGCGACAACACCCGCCAGATCTCGTTCAGCGTCTCGCGCGGGTTTTCGACATGCTCCAGCGAATGCACCAGCAACATGCGGTCGATGCAGGAATCGACCAGCGGCAGTTCCTCGTCGAAGACCAGCGCCGTCGACGTCGGCCCGCTCGCCGGCCAGACCACCGCACCTTGGGTGGCCGGCATGAAGGCAAAGACCCGCTCGGCATCGGTGCCGAACCGCTCCAGCCACGGCAAGGTATAGCCGAGCCCGACCAGCCGCTCATTGGGCACGGCAGCCCATATCGAGGACAGCGCCATGGTGATCGAGCGTTCGGCCAGGCGGCCGAGCGTGGTCGAATAGAAGGAACGGAGATCGACAATATCGGAATGCATGCGCAGGACGGTAGCTGCGATGCCGCTGAAGTTCAACAAAGGTGCCAAGTTCCGGATGACATCGGCGGGCAAGCGCCCTATGTCTGCGGCGACAGATGGAGAGATGAAAATGCCGGTCGAAATCGAACAGTTCATGTGCCGCAGCGACAATTTCGGCGTGCTGGTGCATGACCCCAAGAGCGGCGAGACCGCCATCATCGACGCGCCCGAAGAAGCGCCGATCCTGGCCGCGATCGAGCGTACCGGCTGGAAGCCGACGCTGATCCTGGCCACCCACCACCATGTCGACCATGTCGAGGCCAATCTGGCGCTGAAGGAGCGCTTCAAGCTGCGCATCGTCGGACCGGAGGCGGAAAAGGAAAAGATCCCCGGCATCGACGAGACCGTCGGCCAAGGCTCGGTCGTCCATCTCGGCGGTGAGCGGATTGATGTCATCGCCACGCCCGGCCACACGGCGGGCCACGTCTCCTATTACCTGCCGGCCTCGAAAGTGGCGTTCACCGCCGACACGCTGTTCGCGCTCGGCTGCGGCCGGCTGTTCGAATGCAAGCCGCCGGTGATGTATGAATCGCTGAAGAAGCTCGCCGCACTGCCGGCCGACACGGTCATCTATTGCGGCCATGAATACACGCTTTCCAATGCCCGCTTCGCGCTGACTGTGGACCCGACCAATTCGGCGCTGAAGGAGCGCGCCGCCAAGATCGAGACGCTGCGCGCCGACAACAAGGCGACGCTGCCGACCACGATCGGCGAGGAACTGTCGACCAATCCGTTCCTGCGCTGGCACGACCCGGCGATCCGCAAGCATCTCGGCATGGAAAAGGCCAGCGATGCCGACGTGTTCGCCGAGATTCGCAAGCGTAAGGACAATTTCTGACCCATCGTGACATTCCGGGAGCAGCCATGACCAGCGCCGCTGAAATCATCGCCACGCTTGGCCTCAAGGCGCATCCGGAAGGCGGCTGGTATGCCGAGACCTTTCGCGACGGCGACGGCGGCGCGCGTGGCCATTCGACGGCGATTTATTTCCTCCTGGAAGAGGACCAGATTTCGGCCTGGCACCGAGTCAAGGACGCGGCCGAGGTCTGGCATTTCCACGCCGGGGCACCGCTGGCGCTCTCGATGTGCGAGGAAGGCGGTGCAGTGATCGAGCAGGTGCTCGGCATTGAACTTGCGGCGGGCGAGCGGCCGCAGATCGTGGTGCCGGCCGGCTGGTGGCAATCGGCACGCAGCCTCGGCGAATGGACCCTGGTCGGCTGCACCGTGGCGCCGGGCTTCGACTTCGCCGCCTTCGAAATGGCCGAACCCGGCTGGGAACCTAGCTCAGCAAAAAGCCAAGCGTAATCGCCAGCTGGGCGGCATAGTAGAGCACCCAGACGGCATAGCGGATGCCGGCGCGATAGGGCGCGATGGCCGGCACCAGGAATTTTTCCGTGGCAAGCAGCCCGTCCGACGCCATGAACATAACGGCACCGATGATGACCCAGGAATTGTCGAGCGTCAGCGCCGAGATGCCCATCGCCAGGATGGCGGCGACATAGACGGCGATCGGCGCTCGCAGGCCGGGGCCGACACGGCGCCAGAGTGCCGCCAGCATGGCGACCAAGAATGCCGCCATGGCGAGTGCGATGGCGCCGCGCCATGTCTCGGTGCCCAGCACATCCAGCCCGCCGCCGCTGCGCAGGAAGAGCGGCACATAGAGGATATGCGCCGCCAGGAAGCTGGCCAGCCCGCCGAGGAAGGCCTTCTCGCCGTCACGCGACAGGAAGGCGTCGCCGACGGCGCTGAGGGCCAGCGCCGCGATGAGCAGCAATGGACCACCTTGCATGAAGGCCAGCACCGCAAGCATGGCCACGGCCAGCGTCTTTGCCGCCGAGCGGGCCAGCGTCGGCCGCATGTCGAGGGTGAAGGCGTAGATCACCGCAGCCACCAGCGAAAAAATCAATGTCGCATTGGCATTGGCGTCGATGCCGCCGGCAAACGGCATCGTCATGCCTTGGCTCCGATCTCAGCCGGCTTGCGCAGGAACAGCGACTTCGCCGCCAGGGCCGCGCCGCCGGTGATCAGCACGCAGGCGGCGAGGATGCGTAGCGACGGCTCGGCCACGCCGGCCGCGATCAGCACCAGCGTCGACAGAAGCGGCGCTGCATAGCTTGCCGCCCCCAGCACCTGGATATTGCCGCGCTTGACGCCGATATCCCAGGCGTAGAAAGCGGCGCCCACCGGCATCAGCCCGAGACCGAGCACCGCCAGCCACTGGCCTGGACCGTCGGGCAGCACCGTCTGTTCCAGCAGCAGATGGCAGACGAGCGAAAGGGCTGCCGTGGCGGCGCAGAACCAGGTGACGATCGACGTCGGCACCGCCGGAAAACGCCGCGACAGCAGCGAATAGGACGACCACAGCAGCGCGCAGACGGCGGCCATGGCGTAGCCAAAGGCATAGCGCGCATCGAAGGCAAGCCCGCCGCCCTTGGTGACGATGAGGACGGTGCCGGCCAGCCCAAGCAGCGCGCCGACGACATGGTTCCAGGCCAGCTTCTCGCCCGGCATCAGCGCTGAACCGAGCACGATCAGCAGCGGCCACAGATAGGCGATCAGGCTTGCCTCCACCGCCGGCGCGTTGCGCAGCGCGGTGAAGTAGAAGAAGTGGTAGCCGAACAGGCCGGCAATGCCGATCACCCAGACCTGGCGCGGGATCTTCTGGCTTTCCGTCGCCGGCATGAACAGCCGGGCGACCAGCCCGACCGCGGTGCCGATGGTGAAGGTGATGGCCGAGAGCAGGAATGGCGGCACGGCGCCCGAGGCGTCGGTGAGCAACGCCAGCAGCGCCCACATGGCAACCGCCGAGAAACCGATCAGTGTTGCGCGCCCCATACCCGTCTCCGGCGGCGCGCCAGGCGCCTCTAGCAATTCCAGGAAAAGTGTCCGGCGGTTTTCCGTCCGGAATTGCGTAAAAACAAATTATTCAGCAGCTTCGAACCGTCCCGCGCTGACGGTCAAGGTGCCTATCTGCGTCCCGACCGTGGCGTGGATCGGCGCATATACGCCGGTTTGGCCGAGCGGTGCAAACGTCACCATCATCTTGCTCTTGTTCTTCAGGTAATTCAGCGCCTTGCGGCCCTTTCGGTAGCCCGCCACCGGCTCGAAGCTCATCTTGCAGGTCACGGTGTCGCCCTTGTAGCCCTTGACCGAGATCGAGCCTTTCGAGGCATAGGTCAGCGTCAGGTCGGCGCGCATCTCGCCATCATAGAACTTCAGCTTGCGCCCGCAGACCTTGTCGAGACTATCGGCATGGATGACGGTGGCGGCCATCGGGTCGAGCACCGATGTCAGATCGTTGCCACCCAGCGGTATCCAGGTCTTGGGATTGCGCTTTTTCGGTTCGGGGATGACCTGAGTGGCGGTAACCGCGCCATTGGCAAAGCGGATATCGACCACGGAAGCCTTCTTGCCGGACTTGTAGTCGGCGCGAAACGCCTCTGGCTGCATCTGCTTGCCCAGGATCTTGCCCTTTGACGAGATCGTGCCGCTCGTATCGTCGAACAAAGTGGCGATACCGGCGCTGGAGACGGTGCCGTCGATGGAATAGCTATCGCCTTCGTAGTGGCTGTTAAATTTCGCCTTGGCCACCGAAAGGCCGAGGAACGACACCGTGTATTCGCCCTTGAAGGACTGCGGGGCAGTTGCCGGTGCGGCGGCGAGGGCTGACGTTGGCAAGGCAGCGGCAAGCACGGCGACAACGGCATGTGACGGACGAAGCATGGCGGGGATCGTTCCTTGAATTTTCAAGCCGCAGATGGGCAACTCCGGGCTGGCATGTCCCTATGCGACCGCTTATAGGCTGAATTTCGGCCTTTATATGAAAGGACCGCCGCATCCCGAGGGAAGCCGGAGCTTGACGCCTCGGCGAAATGCAACTATGGAACGCCAACTTTTCCATAAGGCCGCCTGACCGAAACCGCGCGCCGCCCGGCGCGGGCGAAAATGGTTTGGCAGGCTTAGAAAGAACTGAAGGTTAGAACCATGTCCCGTACCTGCGAACTCACTGCCAAGGCAGTCCAGACCGGCAACAATGTGAGCCACGCCAACAACAAGACCAAGCGCCGCTTCCTGCCGAACCTCGTCAATGTGACGCTGATTTCGGAAGCGCTGAACCAGAATGTGCGCCTGCGCATTTCGGCCAACGCGCTGCGTTCGGTCGAGCATCGCGGTGGCCTCGATGCCTTCCTGGCCAAGGCCGATGCCAAGGAGCTGTCGCAGCGCGCGCGCCTCTTGAAGAAGCAGATCGCCAAGAAGCTGGCCGACCAGCCCGCCGCTTGAAGACTTTAAGGCGGGGGACGACCGCCTTGAGCATCGGAGCGATCCGATGCTCAAAACTTGCAAGGCAGCGCGATCCGCATTTCGGATAGCGCCTGGCTGGTTCCATTACCCAGGATAAAAAAATGACTTCCTTCTCGCGATATCTGCCCTTTGTGGCCGCCATGGCGCTTGTCGTCGTGGCATCGAACATCCTCGTGCAGTTCCCGATGCAGGGTCAGGTCGGCGGCCTGTCGCTGGCCGACATCCTGACCTGGGGCGCCTTCACCTACCCCTTCTCCTTCCTGGTCACCGACCTTGCCAACCGCCGCTACGGCCCGATCGTGGCGCGTCGCATCGTTTTTGTCGGCTTCATGACCGCGGTGATCTGCTCGATCCTCGTCCCGCCCTTCCTGTTTCGCCACGGTTTGATCGAATTCGAGACCGCAGCCGACCGGCTGGTGCGCATTGCGACGGCTTCGGGTGCGGCGTTCCTTTGCGCGCAATTGCTCGACGTCACGGTGTTCAACCGGCTGCGCCGGCAGAGCTGGTGGCGCGCCCCGATCGTCGGCACGCTGGTCGGCTCTGTGTTTGACACGATGGTGTTCTTCAGCGTCGCCTTTTCCGCCCTCTTCGCCTTCGCCGGCCCGAACGACAGCTTTGCGCTGGAGACAGCGCCGCTGGTAGGCGTGCTGCCGGTCGAGACCATGCGCTGGGTATCCTGGGCCCTCGGCGACCTCTCGGTGAAGCTGATCATCGCCGTGGTGGCGCTGATCCCCTACCGGCTGCTCGCCGCTCGCTGGAGCCAGCCGGCCGTGGCCGCTTGAGGCCATGATTCCCTGGGTCCAGCTCGATTCGGCCAAAACACCGGATGGCGGGCAGGAACTGCGGTTAAAGCAGCGCGGCAGCGAGTTCTCGATCATGCTCGGCACCAACGAGCTGATGAACAGCCGCCTCAGCGGTTCCGAGGAAGAGCTGGCAAAACTGTCCTGCGACAGGATTGCCGGACACAGCCGACCGAAAATCCTGATCGGCGGCCTCGGCATGGGCTTTACGCTGCGCGCAGCGCTTGCCGAACTTGGCGCCGACGCAGGCATCACCGTCGCCGAGCTTGTCCCGGCGGTCATTGCGTGGGCGCGCGGCCCTTTGGCAGCGCTGTTTGCCGGCTGTCTCGACGATCCCCGTGTGAACGTCCGCGAGGCCGATGTCGGACACATCATAAGATCCGACAAGGCGGCCTGGGACGCCGTCCTGCTCGACGTCGACAATGGTCCCGAAGGCATCGTCTACAAGGGCAATGACGCCCTCTACGGCGCCGCCGGCCTCGGCGCGGCGCGTGCCGCATTGAAGCCCGGCGGTGTGCTGGCGGTGTGGTCGCAAGGGCCGGACAGCGGCTTCACGCGCCGGCTCAAGCAAGCGGGTTTTGTTGTGGACGAGGTAAAGACGCGCGCCAATGGCAAGCGCGGCGCCCGCCATGTCATCTGGATCGCAGCCAACCAGCGATAGTCTGCCGTCTTAGCGGCAAAGGCGGGCGGATCGCCTTCAATACCACCCGCTTGTTGATGAAACCTATCTCGACAGTTCGGCAGCAAGGGCTTCCAACAGCCCGCGCGTACCCTCTTCCCGGCCCTGCGCCGAATCGACGCCATCGAAGAACACGCCCTGTTCGGTGAAGGTCAGACGGGTGCCCTCACCCGACGGGGCCAGCTCGACCGTGGTCAGCGAGGCCGACATGGGCTGCGGCCCGATTGCCATCCGATAGGAGAACACGATGCGCTGTTCCGCAACGATGTCCTGGAACTGCGCGTCGAGCCTGATCTCCGGGCCGCCCTGATAACTGAACCGCGATACCTCAGCGCCGCCGACACGGAAGTCGAAGCTGAATTCGGCGATGGTGAAGCCGTGGCCTTCGACGCGCCAGCGCCGCACCGTCTCCTTGTCGGCAAAGGCATGGAAGACCTTGGCCGGCGATTGCGGATAGGTGCGCTCGACTGTGAAGGTGGAGTGGATGACGGAGTGCTCTACGGGGGCGATCTGGTTCATGTCTCTTGGTCCTTGTCCTGAGTCTTCTTGGGGGATTCGGGGGATTGGTCCGTCTCGGCCAGGATCTGGCCAAGACGATCGAGATGGCGTTCCGCCGGAATTCGGCGTTCCGCAATCCAGTCGGCGAGCGGAGCGAGCCCGCCCGGTTCGATCCGGCAGGTGCGCACCCGCCCGATCTTTTCACTGCGGATCAGCCCGCAGGCTTCCAGCGCCTGCAGATGCTGCAACACGGCGGCAAAGGTCATGCCGAACGGCTCCGCCAGCTGGCTGACGGTCGCCGGTCCGCGGCTCAGCCTTTCCACGATCTGGCGGCGCGTGGGCTCGACAAGAGCCCGCAGGATGCTGTCGATCTTGGAATGGTTAAGCATGGACTGGAGTATCAGTTCTGCGATTCGAATAGTCAAGCCAGGACTTAAGTATTTTGATGTGGCGCGGACCGACGACAAGAAGCCACACGAGAGTGAGTGAGAAATGCAGGAAGAATGACGACCGGCGAGCGGGACTAAGCTCAATCAATCCTGGTGCAGGATGAATTCCAGATAGAGGTTGCGCTGCAGGATCGAGTGGTTGTCGTCCGAGATCAGCGACACCATCACCGCGCCGTCGTCGCGGGTCCAGACGTCGAGCCCTTCCATATTGTCGATCTGATAGCCCATATCGGCTTCCATCAGCACCGGTCCGTCGGCAACCGCGCCCTTCTCGACGCTTTCGCCATAGATGCGTCTGAGCCGCATCTTCACCCCGCCAGCCATCGAGAAACTGCGCTCCAGAAGCAGAAGGTCGCCATCCGGCAGGAAGGCGCCGTCGGTGATATCGAAATCGCCATTGCGCTTGACGGTGAAGACGCCCTTGTGCGGCCCTTCAATGATGGCGGCATAGATATTGCCGGCCTTGTCGAGGCTCTTTTCCGAGACCACGACCAGCCCGCCCTCGTGCTGGCCGTAGGGATTGGCGTGGGTGACAGTCTCGAAGCCGCGATTCTGCCTGAGTTCCCGGGCCGGAACCAGGTAGTTCAGTTGCTTGAACGGCGCACTCATATTGTCCGGATCGATCTTGAACTGGGCGACGCGCTGGTCGCGCTCGAAGCCGACGGTAGCGATGCCGTCCTTGACGGCCAGGCCCTCGGCGTCGACCTGCCATTTCTTGTCGATCGGCCGTCCCGAGGCATCGACCATCTGCTGCATGCGGAAACTCTGGATGCCCGACGGACGCCGCTCGGCATCGTGGGTCAGCGTACCAAAGAACCAGAAGCCGGTATCGGCGACACCGATGAGATCACTGCCGGGTTTGAGGAAGCGAAACGCCGACAGCGCGCCGAAATCGCGCGTCGGCGACGTCATCTCCAGTCCGCCGACGAATTCCAGCGGCCCGAACTGTTTGTCGGCGCTGCCTATATGGAAGTTGCTGATCGGTCGGGCCGAGACTTCGACCATCTCGACGGCGCTTGGCCCGGCGGCGATGGCTGGCGCCAAAGCCATGCCAAACAAGGCAGTGGCGGCGAAAAACGTCTGCCTGAAGCCACCGCGCAAAAAGATCATCCGGCGCGCCGATAGCCGCGGCGCGTGTCGCGCACGTTTTCCTCGGCAAACAGCGAGGCCAGCTGCTCGGTCATGGCGCCGGCCAGTTCCTCGGCATCGACAATGGTGACGGCGCGCCGGTAATAGCGGGTGACGTCATGACCGATGCCGATGGCCAGAAGCTCCACCGGCGAGCGTGTCTCGATCAGCTCGATGACGGCGCGCAAATGGCGCTCGAGATAATTGCCCGGGTTGACCGACAGCGTCGAATCGTCGACCGGCGCGCCGTCCGAGATCATCATCAGGATCTTGCGCTGTTCGGGCCGGGCGATCAGCCGGTTGTGCGCCCACAGCAGCGCCTCGCCGTCGATGTTTTCCTTGAGCAGGCCCTCGCGCATCATCAGGCCGAGATTGCGCCTGGCCCGCCGCCACGGATGGTCGGCGGATTTGTAGATGATGTGGCGCAGATCGTTGAGCCGGCCGGGGTTCGGCGGCTTGCCGTCCTTCAGCCATTTTTCGCGCGCCTGGCCGCCTTTCCACGCCCGCGTGGTGAAGCCGAGGATTTCGACCGAGACACCGCACCGCTCCAGCGTGCGCGCCAGAATGTCGGCGCAGGTGGCGGCGACTGTGATCGGCCGGCCGCGCATCGAGCCCGAATTGTCGAGCACCAGCGTCACCACCGTGTCGCGGAATTTGGTATCGCGCTCCTGCTTGAACGACAGCGGCTGCATCGGGTCGATGACGACACGCACCAGCCGGGCTGGGTCGAGATAGCCTTCCTCGAGGTCGAAATCCCAAGAGCGGTTCTGCTGCGCCATCAGGCGCCGTTGCAGCCGGTTGGCGAGCCGGCCGACGACGCCGGAGAGATTGGCCAGCTGCTTGTCGAGGAAGGCGCGCAGCCGGTCGAGTTCTTCCTCCTCGCACAATTCCTCGGCGCCCACCGTCTCGTCGAAGGCGGTGGTGAAGACCTTGTAGTCGATCTCTTTCGGCAGATTGGTGAAGGGATTGTCGTTGCGGCGCGCCTCGCCGGGCGTCTCGGCGTCCGCATCGTCATCGTCGGACAAATCGTCGGCGGTGGCATCGGAGGCTTCCGTCTCGGACGACTGCTCGTCGTCAGCCGACGCTTCGGCATCCTCGGACTGCGACTGCTCGGAGCCGGAATCGTCTTCGCCGCCCTCCTCGCTTTGCTCCTCGCCTTGCGGCTGGTTCTCGTCATTGTCCTCGGAGTCTTCGGTCTCCTGGTCGTCGCCGAGTTCCTCGGCCATCTCCATGGACGCAAGCATGTCGCGCACGACGCGGGCGAAGGCCTGCTGGTCGCCGAGCTTGGCTGACAGACCGTCGAGGTCGGCCTTGGCCTTCTCCTCGACCCAGGGGCGCCAGAGTTCGACCAGCCGCTCACCGCTCTTCGGGATCGGGCGGCCGGTCAGCTTCTCGCGCACCATCAAGGCGAGGGCTTCCTCGATCGGCGCGTCGGCCTTGTCCTTGACGTCGACAAGGTTGGCCTTGGCGTATTTGTCCTCCAGCATCGAGCCTATATTGTCGGCAACGCCTTGCATGGCGCGGCTGCCGATCGCCTCGACGCGCGCCTGTTCGACCGCGTCATAGATCGAACGCGCCAGCTTGCCTTCCGGCGCCAGCTTGGTGTGGATGCGCTGATCGTGGCAGGCCCGCTTCAGCGCCATGGAATCGCCGAGCCCGCGGGTAATCGCGATATCCTCTTTCGAAGCTTTCTTCGGCAATTCAGGCAACCGGGCGCGGCTGCCGGCAAGTGCGGGCCTGTCCTTGGCGAAACCGACTTCGAGTTCCTTGTCACCGGCAATGGCGCGCATGCAGACGGTGACAGCGCGCTTGAAGCTGTCGGCTTCAGACCCCGTCTTCGACTTGTTGCGCGTGTTGTCGCCCGGACCCGCCATCGAGGCTCTGCTTACCCCAGCACCACGTTGGCGGCGCTCTCGGGCAGATCCTCGCCGAAGGCGCGCTGGTAGAACTCGGCCACCACCGAACGCTCCAACTCGTCGCACTTGTTGAGGAAGGTCAGCCGGAACGCCATGCCGATATTGCCGAAGATTTCGGCATTTTCGGCCCAGGTGATCACGGTACGCGGGCTCATCACGGTCGACAGGTCGCCATTGATGAAGGCCGAGCGCGTCATGTCGGCGACGCGCACCATCTTGTTGACGATGTCCTTGCCCTTGCCGTCGCGATAGTGCTTGGCCTTAGCCAGCACGATGTTCACTTCATTGTCGTGCGGCAGATAGTTCAGCGTGGTGACGATCGACCAGCGGTCCATCTGCGCCTGATTGATCTGCTGCGTGCCGTGATAGAGGCCGGTGGTGTCGCCAAGGCCAACCGTGTTGGCGGTCGAAAACAGCCGGAACGCCGGATGCGGACGGATGACGCGGCTCTGGTCGAGCAGCGTCAGGCGGCCCGACGATTCCAGCACGCGCTGGATGACAAACATCACGTCGGGACGTCCGGCATCATACTCGTCGAAGCACAGCGCGACATTGTGCTGGTAGGCCCAGGGCAAGATGCCGTCGCGGAATTCGGTGATCTGCAAGCCGTCCTTGACGACGATGGCGTCCTTGCCGACGAGGTCGATACGGCTGACATGGCTGTCGAGGTTGACGCGCACGCAAGGCCAGTTGAGGCGGGCGGCGACCTGTTCGATGTGGGTCGACTTGCCGGTGCCGTGATAGCCAGACACCATGACGCGGCGGTTGTAGGCAAAGCCGGCAAGGATCGCCAGCGTCGTCGCCTTGTCGAACAGATAGTCCGGATCGATGTCCGGCACATGCTCGCTGGTTACCGAATAGGCCGGCACCACCATCTTGGACTCGAAGCCGAATTTTTCCTTCACCGACACCGTCGTGTCTGGCAAATTGGCGATGTCGCGATCGACCTTGTTCATCTCTATCCACGTCTCCACGGGCGAAAAGCCTGATTTCGCCGGCAATCGATTTTGTCCGGGGGCGGTCTTAGAGCCTTTTCCACCCTTATGAAAGTTGGAAAGCGACACGAACCGTTGGGTCGCTCAGCACAAACCCGCCTGCTTGAGCACGCGATAGGCCTGCAGCACATCGCGGAACCGGTCTTCCGAACCTCTGTCGCCGCCATTCGCATCCGGATGGTGGCGCTTCACAAGTTCCTTATAGCGCGCCTTGATGTCCTTGCCAGTCGCCTTTGTATCAAGGCCAAGCGTTTCCAGCGCCTTGGCCTCAAGCGGCTTGGCCTTGCGTTCGCGCGCCTCGCGCGGGTCTTTCGGGCCTTTGAACAGGTCGAACGGGTCCCGCATACGGTTGTAATAGCCGGCACGGCCGGAGCGCATCTGCGCCATATCGGGGGAGGAGCGTGTCGAAGCGCCGGCGAGGCCCATCTTCCATGTCGGCCGGTGGCCGGTCATCGCCTCCTTCTGGAAGCGGGCGATCTCGGTATCCGGCACGCCGGAGAAGTAATTGAAACCTTTGTTGTATTCGCGCACGTGGTCGAAGCAGAACTGAAAATACTCGCCTTCCTTCATGCGACCGACCGGCGCGCGATGGGTGCCGGCCTCCTTGCAGCCGTCCCACTGGCAGATTGGCGAGCGCGACTTCAGCTCCGCGTCCTTTTCGGGACGGATCCGAATCTTCTCGAAATATTTGGGGTACGATTTCATCTCACCCATTTATGGGCTGTTCGCACGTGCGAAACAAGAATTGACATTTTCGCGATGATCGCCCTAACCGCTGAATCGCGGCATAAAGCAGGGCGAATGGTGATTTTTGAGGCGGCCCGGCGAGATCGATCCCGATTTCCCGATCACGCCTTGCAGATATGGTGAAGGGAAACGGCGATGTCCATACAGGCGACCATGGAAGACAAGCTGAACAAGGCGTTTTCGCCGGAGCGGCTGGTTATCGTCAATGAAAGTCATCTCCATGCCGGCCACCATCACCACGGCTCCGACCATCACGGCGCCTATGACGGCACCGGCGAGACGCATTTCCGTGTCCGCATCGTCTCGCCCGTCTTTGCCGGCATGAGCCGCATCGACCGCCACCGCGCCGTCAACGAACTGCTGGCGGCGGAGCTGAAGGCCGGCGTCCATGCGCTGGCCATAGAACCGGCAGCCCCAGGCGAAAAGACCCGCTGGTAAGCGCTTCAGATCACCGCTTCGATCAGAAACGGTCCGGGTCGCGACAGCGCGCTGTCGAGCAGCGCGTCGAAGCGTTCGCACGTATCGGCGCGGGCCGCCTCGACACCCATGCCATTGGCCAGTGCAACCCAGTCCAGCGCGGGATGGTCGAGATCGAGCATACGCCTGGCGTTCTCGCCGATCGAATTGACACCGACATTCGTCATCTCGCCATGCAGAATGGCGTAGGTCCGGTTGGAAAACACGATTGTGACCACGTCGAGCTTTTCCCTCGCCTGCGTCCACAGTCCCTGCACCGTGTACATGCCGCTGCCGTCGGCCTCGAGATTGATCACCTTGCGGTCCGGACAGGCGATCGCCGCCCCGGTTGCCATCGGAATGCCGCCGCCGATCGATCCGCCCGTGCCCATCATGTAGTCGTGCGGGGCCGCATATGCCGACAGCGCAAAGAATCGCCTGGCCGAGGTGACCGCTTCGTCACAGACGATGGCATTGGCGGGGAGCTTGCGCGCAACCGAGAGTGCGATTGCATCGTCCGTCAGTCCGCCGCTTGGCGTCGGCTCGTCTGGAAAGGCCGTTGCAGCGGTGAACTGCTGCGTCGGCTTGATGCCGAGCTCGTCGGCAAGCGCCTCCAGCGCCGCCTTCAGATCCTCGCCATGCGCCGCCAGCGAGAGCACCTGGCAATTGTCTGGAACCAGCCGTCCCGGCTTGCCAGGATAGGCAAAGAACGCCACCGGCTCCTTCGCCCCGACCAGCACCAGCACGTCGATATCCCGGAGGGTCGTTGTCGCCGCATCGACCGGATAGGGAATGCGCGTCGGCGCGAATCGCCCGCGGCCGCGTTGCATGCGGGCGATCAGAACCTCGCTGAACAGGCGGACATCGCCGGTCGCCGCGATTCGACCTGCGATTTCAAGCGCATCGGCCCGCGCCGCCTGCCCGCGCACCACCATGCCGACACGGCCCGGCTCGGCGCGGATTGCTTCGGCGACCTTGCGCACGGCCGCCATGTCGACAGCGGGCAACGGCGCCAGCTTGACCTTGCCAGGTGAAATTGCGTCGACCTCGCCCCAGGCGGCATCCGCCGGCAGGATCAGCGTCGCAACACCCGGCGGCGTCAGCGAGGCGCGGAACGCCGCCTCAGCGGCCGGAGCGATGTCGGCCGGACCCTTGACGCGGCCGACCCAGTTCGACATCGGCGCCGCCAGACCCTCTATGTCGCTGGTCAGCGGCGCATCGAGCGGCAGATGGTAGGAGGCGTGGTCGCCGACAATGTTGATCATCGGGCTGCGTGCACGCCTTGCATTGTGCATGTTGGCCAGTCCATTGGCCAGGCCCGGCCCGGTATGCAGCAGCGTAGCCGCCGGGCGATCGGTCATGCGCGCATAGCCGTCGGCTGCACCCGTCACCACGCCTTCGAAAAGGCCAAGCACGCACCGCATCTCAGGCTTGCGGTCGAGTGCGGCAACGAAATGCATTTCCGACGTGCCGGGGTTGGCGAAACAGACGGTGACATCATTGGCCAGCAGCACGTCACACAGCAGGTCGGCGCCATTCATGAAATTCTCCCCCGGTTCGACAGTCAGCAGCAATGCACCTAGGTGCGCCGGCTCGGCAATATCCCCCGGCACTTTTGGTCTGATCCAGGCCGCTTTCGGGATCAGGCGACCGTCAATTTCAGGAATGCCAGCGCGGCGGCCGTCAACGCATCGCCGTCCTCGCCAAAGTCACGGTTGATCGACATATGCGTGTAGGCGCTGCCGTCGAACAACGTCACCGCAGTGCCGGTAGCGCGCAGGCGCTCGGCAAAGGCCGTCGATTGCTCGTCGCGGCCATCGGCGCGCGAATAGGCGATGAAGGTCGGCGGATGCTTGCGCCCGTCGACATAGCTCGCCGGCGACAGAACCGCCCATTGCGAAGGATCGGAAAAGACGCGGGCATAAGCGCGGACCATGCCGCCGCTTTTTTCGAGTGCCGCAAGATCATACGCCCTGGTATCGTCGAGGATCAGCCCGGCAACGCCGGGCAGCCCGCCGCGCATGCCGGTCAGTGCGATAAGGTGGCAGCCGGCCGAATGGCCCATGCCGACGATGCGGTCGGGATCGCCGCCATGTTTGGCGATGTTGGCCCTGACATAGGCATAGGCCTTCTCAACATCGCCGGCCTGGGTGGCGACATCGGCCTCGGGCAACATTCGATAGTCGATGGAGACGAAGCAGAAGCCGTTGGCGAGCAGGAAGGCGGGCTTGGCACCGACCTGGCTGCGTTTGCCGAACTGCCAGGTTCCGCCATGGACAAAGAAAACCACCGGCAGGCCGTTGGCGCCGTCGGGCGCATAGATGTCGAGCTTGGCGGGTCCGTAATCGAAGGTCTGGGGAGACGGTCGCTCCGAGGACGCGAAAGCGCTCGCCGGCAGAAAAGCCGCCAGTGAGGCCAGAAGCAGAGTTCGCCGGTCAATCATCATCGTCTCCTGGTTGCCCCGGCGAAAATGCACCTTGGCGTCATCGAGTTCCAATGAATGATCGGTAATGCGGGTTAGGTCTCCCCCGCGGGCCGGATCCTGATCTTGGCGATCCGGTTCTTGTCGCGCTTCATCACCACGAAGCGCTTGCCGTGGAAGGTAAAGGCCTGCTTTTCCTCGGGGATCGACTGCGTCTCGTGGATGACCAGCCCGGCAATGGTGGTGGCTTCCTCATCCGGCAGGTTCCAGTCGAGCGCCCGGTTGAGATCCCTGATCGGCACTGTGCCGTCGACGACGACGGAGCCGTCGGCTTCCTGCTTGACGCCCTGGATGTCGACATCGTGCTCGTCGGCGATCTCGCCGACGATCTCCTCGATGATGTCCTCCAGTGTCACCAGACCTTCGACCTCGCCATACTCGTCGACGACGATAGCGAAATGCGCCTTGGCGCGCAGGAAGGCGTTGAGCTGTTCCTGCAAGGTCGTGGTGTCGGGCACGAACCATGGCTTGGACGCGATCTTCATCACGTCGATCTTGGTAAAGTCGTTGCCGACCTCGTTCAGCGATCTCAGCAGGTCCTTGGCGTGCAGCACACCGACAATGTTGTCCAGCGAGCCTTTCCACAGCGGCATGCGAGTGTGCGGGCTCTGCAGGATCTCGCGCACCACCGCTTCCGGCGCATTGTCGGCATTGACCGAGCGCATATTGGTGCGGTGGACCATGATGTCGGAGACTTCGAGCTCGTCAAGGTCGAACAGGCCGCCGACACGGTCGCGGTCCTCGCGCACCATCTGGCCGTCACGGCGGAAATCGTCGACCGCACCGCGCAACTCATCCTGGGTGGAGCGCTGCGGCTCGATGCGTGACAGCTCATAGCCGAACATGGCAAGCAGGCGCGTGCGCACGGCAATGAAAAACAGGATGAGGATGGCGAGGACGGCGACAACGATCCAGCCGGTGTCCATCTCAGCCGGCTTTCCCGTTGGCCGGATGGTTTTCCCTGAGGAACGACAGCACTTCGGACGCCGGCACATCCTTGGCAATAAAAGCCTGGCCGATGCCGCGCGTCAGGATGAAGGTCAACGCGCCGCGCGACACTTTCTTGTCCTGGGTGATGAAGCCAAGCAGCGCCTCGGCGTCGGGCAGTTCTCCAGGGATGTCGGACATGCGCCAAGGCAGGCCGACGGCGCGCAGATGCGCCTCGACCCTTGCCGCGTCGTCCGGACTGGCCAGATTGAGCCGTGCGGAAAAGCGATGCGCCAGCGCCATACCGATGGCGACGCCTTCGCCGTGGACGAGACGGGCGCCGTCATACTGTGTTGCCCCTTCCAGCGCATGGCCGAATGTATGGCCGAGATTCAGCAGCGCGCGGTCGCCGGTTTCGAACTCGTCGCGGGCAACGACATCGGCCTTGGCGCGGCAGGCTTCGGCAATCGCCTCGGCCCGCTCCGCACCGCCGGCGAATACTTTTGTCCAGTTCTCTTCCAGCCAGGCGAAAAACGCTGGCCGGTCGATCAGCCCGTATTTGGCGAGTTCGGCATAGCCGGCGCGAAATTCGCGGATCGGCAGCGTGTCGAGCACCTCGGTGTCGGCCAGCACCAGCTTCGGCTGGTGGAAGACGCCAACCAGATTCTTGCCGCGCGGGCTGTTGATGCCGGTCTTGCCGCCGACCGAGGAATCGACCTGCGCCAAGAGCGACGTCGGAATCTGGACGAAATTCATGCCGCGGCGCACGATCCCGGAGGCAAAGCCGGTGAGGTCGCCGATGACCCCGCCGCCGAGCGCGATGACGACATCGCCACGCTCCAGTCTGGCGGCCAGCACGCCGTCAACCACCTCTTCGAGTTGGGCAAAGCTCTTGGTCTTTTCGCCGGCCGGCAGAGTGATGACAGCAGGCTGGATGCCGCCTGTTTCCAGACCGGCCTTCAGTGCGTCGAGATGTGTCGCCGCGACATTTTCGTCGGTGACCACCGCCGCCCTCGTGCCGGGCAGGCGGCGCGATATCTCGGCGCCGGCGCGCGCCAGAAGGCCGGGGCCGATCAGGATGTCATAGGCGCGCTCGCCAAGGCCGACCTCGACAGTGACCGGCTCGCTCATGGCCTCACCTCGTCCGGCGCCGTGGTGGCCGGAATGCCGAAATGCCCGCACAATGCGTCGACGACCTCGGTCGCGATGACCTCCTTGCGGTCGTCGCGTGTCGCCACGGTGACGTCGGAGGTCGTATAGACCGGATAGCGTTCGTCCATCAATCGCTCGAGCACGGCGCGCGGATCGGGGCTCTTGAGCAAAGGCCGGTTCTGCTTCTTGGAGACGCGCTCCATCAGCAAATCGAGCTCGGCCTTCAGCCACACCGAGACGCCATGCGACGCGATCGCGTCGCGCGTCTGCGCATTCATGAAGGCGCCGCCGCCGGTCGACAGCACCTGCGGGCCGTTTTCCAGGAGGCGCAGGATGACGCGCTGCTCGAGCGCCCGGAATTCGGTCTCGCCATAGCGCTCGAACAGCTCCGGCACGGTCATGCGCGACACGCTTTCGATCTCCTGGTCGCTGTCGATGAACGGCAGCGAAAGCATGGCCGCCACCTTGCGGCCGATCGCTGTCTTGCCGGCGCCCATCAGGCCGACAAAGACAATCGAGCGGTTGCCCAGCCTGTCGAGCAGCGCGGCATGGCTCTCGCCAGGAGGATTTGCTGGTAACGCGTTCATGAGACCATGCTGTTTCTAAGCCGTCTTTGCCGGCGTATCGACATCAAAAGCCCGTTTGCGTCAAGCATCGCGCCCTGAGCAGGTCTCGGAAAGTGCAGTGGTTTTCCCGCATGTACCTGCGTTAGACAAAACCCTTCGTCCTTGAATTGGCCGGATTGGCGTCCCATAAGGGCACAGGGTTTGGAATCGCAGAACAAGAAGACGGGCGAAAATTGATGCCGACACTGTTCCGCTTTGTCGTGACGATGATGATTCTTGCCGGCATTGCCTATGGTATGATGGTGGCGCTGGCGATGTTCGTCGAGCCGAAAAAGGCGGAAATCACCGTGCGCATTCCGCCGGAAAAGCTGAACCCCAAGAAAAACTGACCCGAAGAAACTGACCGCAGGGACATGAACAGCGCGGCTCGCATCGAAGCCTTTCTCGAAATGATGAGCGCCGAACGCGGTGCCGCCGAAAATACGCTGTCCTCCTATCGTCGCGATCTCGAGGACGCCTCTCAGCAGATTGGCGGCGGGCTTGCCGGTGCTGCTGCGGCCGACCTCCGCGCCTATCTCGACGACATCGCCGCGCGTGGCTTTGCGCCGACGTCGCAGGCGCGCAAACTGTCGGCGATCCGCCAATTCTTCAAGTTTCTCTACGCCGAGGGCCTGCGCGGCGATGACCCGACCGGCACGCTGGACAGTCCGAAAAAGGGCCGGCCGCTGCCCAAGACGATGAGCGAGGCCGATACCGGCCGGCTGCTCGACCGCGCGGCGCTCGAGGCAGGCGATGGCGTCAATGGCGACCGGCTGGCGGCATTGCGCCTGCACGCTTTGGTCGAAGTGCTCTATGCCACCGGCCTGCGCGTCTCCGAACTGGTCGGCCTGCCGGTGACCGTCGCCCAGCGCGACGACCGCTTCTTCATGGTGCGCGGCAAGGGCGACAAGGAGCGCATGGTGCCGCTGTCGGCCAAGGCGCGCACGGCGATGCGGGCCTGGCTCACGGCCCGGGCCACGGTGCCGGCTTTCGCCGACAGCCCGTTCCTGTTTCCGGCCGCCGGTGACAGCGGCTATCTCTCCCGGCAGGTCTTTGCCCGCGACCTCAAAGGCCTTGCCGCGCGGGCCGGCATAGCGGCGGCGAAAATATCGCCGCACGTGCTGCGTCATGCTTTTGCCAGCCACCTCCTGCAAAACGGCGCCGATCTCAGGGCGGTGCAGCAGCTGCTCGGCCATGCCGATATCTCGACCACGCAGATTTACACCCATGTGCTTGAAGAGCGGCTGGTGCGGCTGGTCAACGATCATCATCCGCTTGCCGACTAGGCCTCATATCGCTATGTGAGGGCACGTTCCACCGCGCGGCGCCCCGCTTTTCAGGGTTCCGTCAGTCTTTGCCTTCCGACGCATCGGTCCGCTCAAGAATGTACAATTACCTCGATTTCGAAAAGCCGGTGCAGGACCTTGAACTCAAGATCCTCGAGCTGAAGAAGCTTGCCGAGAATGGCGAGGCGGTCGATGTCGGCGACGAAATCAGCCGGCTCGAGAAGCGCGTGCGCGACGCGCTGCGCGATATCTACAAGGCGCTGACGCCGTGGCAGAAGGTGCAGGTGGCGCGTCACACCGACAGGCCGCATTGCCTCGACTACATCAAGGGCCTGTTCAGCGATTTCACGCCGCTCGCCGGCGACCGCAATTTCGGCGAGGACCAGGCGATCATCGGCGGCTTCGCCCGCTTCCGCGGCGAACCGGTTGCCGTCATCGGCCAGGAAAAGGGCTCGGATACGGCGAGCCGGCTCAAGCACAATTTCGGTTCGGTGCGGCCTGAAGGCTACCGCAAGGCGGTCCGGCTGATGGAGCTTGCCGACCGCTTCAAGATCCCGCTTCTGACGCTGGTCGACACCGCCGGCGCCTATCCCGGTGTCGGCGCCGAGGAACGCGGCCAGGCCGAAGCCATCGCCCGTTCGACCTCGGCCTGCCTCGGCCTCAAAGTGCCGTCGATCTCGGTCGTCATCGGCGAAGGCGGCTCGGGCGGCGCCATTGCGATCGCCACCGCCAACCGCGTCTACATGCTGGAACACGCCATCTATTCGGTGATCTCGCCGGAGGGTGCCGCCTCGATCCTGTGGCGCGACACCACGCGTTCGAAGGATGCGGCGACCAACATGAAGATCACCGCCCAGGATCTTCTGGAAATGAAGATCATCGACGCCATCATTCCCGAGCCGCTCGGCGGCGCCCAGCGCGCGCCCGAAACGGTGATCGCCGCCACCGGCGACCTCATCGCCAAGACGATGAAGGATTTTGCCGGCGCCAACACCGATTTTCGCGAGCAGCGCCGCGAAAAATACCTGGCGATGGGCCGCAGCCTCTGATTTCAGGCCGGCCGGGCGCCGCAATGTGGCGTCAGCGAGTAATTTCGCCACAAAAATGCCGCCGCATTCGGTTCAATGAAAAGTCCGTGACATCGAGCGAATTGCCGTGGGGGCAGCCGTCCGGAGCTTGCGGTAAGGAATTTTCAAGGTTAACGGGCTTAGTGTCCGTGAAGGTTTAGTGTGTTGGCCTGCGGCTGCGAAGCCCCACGCCCCGGGAAAAAGACATAGCCGTAACCATGTTTGCCAAGCTTGCCCGCACCGGAATCCTGATCGCCGCCCTTGGCGTTGCCGGCTGCAACGATTCCTCGATGAAGGATTTCGCGCCGGAGGCCAACAAGCCGCTGCCGGACAAGATCCTCGCCGACATGAAGGCCAAGGGCATGGTCCGCACCTCGTCGGTGATGGCCCGCATCTTCAAGGAAGAAGGCAAACTCGAGATCTGGAAGGCCAAGACCACCGGCCGCTACGAGATGGTCGCCAGCTACGACATTTGCAAATGGTCGGGCAAGCTCGGACCGAAATACACCGAGGGCGACCGCCAGGCGCCGGAAGGGTTCTACACGGTTCGCCCGTCGCAGATGAATCCGCGCTCGAACTATCATCTGTCCTTCAACATCGGCTATCCCAACGCCTATGACCGTGCCAATGGCCGCACCGGCGCCAATCTGATGGTGCATGGCGCCTGCTCGTCGTCGGGCTGCTATTCGATGACCGACCCGCAGATCGAACAGATCTACGCCTTCGGCCGCGATGCCTTCCAGGGCGGCCAGACCGAGTTCCAGATCCAGGCCTTTCCGTTCCGCATGACCGCCGCCAACATGGCGCGCTATCGCAACGACCCGAACTACGAGTTCTGGAAGATGCTGAAGGTCGGCTACGACAATTTCGAGATCACCAAGGTGCCGCCGAAGGTCGATGTCTGCGAGAAGCGCTATGTCTTCAACCAGGTGGCGCCTGAGGGCACCACCTTCGATCCGACCGGCGCCTGCCCTCCGACCACGCAGCCGGATTCGCTGAAGAGCGCCTACAACGCCTATCAGAGCAGCTATGACGCGGCCTTCATCGGCGCGGTCAAAGCCAGCGTGCCGGCGCCCAAGCCGACCATTGCCGGCATCAAGGAAGCCAGCATCGTTTCCGACTGGTCGAAGCGGCGCGCCCGCGGCGAGCGCGTGCCGATCGATCCGCCGTCGCTCAATTCCGACGGAACGGTGACCGAGACGGCGCGCATGGGCCGCATCGATTCGCCGGCCGGCCGCAAGATGGCCGCGCTCGACGCCGAGAAGGAAGCCAAGCGCAAGGCCGAGGAACAGCGGGTTGCTGCCATCGAGGCAGCGAAAGCCGCCAAGGCCCAGGCGCTGGCTGAAAAGGAAGCGGCCAAGGCCCAGGCGGTAGCCGAAAAGGAAGCAGCCAAGCAGGCTGCCCAGCAGCCGGTCGCCACCGCGAGCGTAGAGGCAGCTCCCGCCGAGCCGCCAACCGACGAAAGCCGGCTGTCAAAGATCAAGAACAAGCTGCTTGGCATGTTCGGCGGCTGAGCTTTTGGCCCAGCCCGCTTCCGTCTATGATCTCAAGGGGCTGAACTGCCCCCTGCCCGTTCTCAAGGCGAAAAAACGCCTGGCGGCGATGCAGCCGGGCAGCCGGCTGTGGCTGGAGACCACCGACCCGCTGGCGGTCATCGACATCCCCGCCTTTTGCGCCGACGCCGGCCATCAGCTGGTTGAAACAGCGGCCGTCACCGGCGGCCATCGCTTTCTGGTCGAGCGCGGCGAACCGCAACCCTGAGTATCAACCCCCGGCAATCGCCAGCGGATTGCTCTCCAGCGCCGCACGATCCGGCGTGTCGATCGACGGCCGATTGGTGAAGGCGGCGAACAGCCGGCGCACATAGTCTTCCGGCATGTCGAGTGTGATCAGCACCAGCCTGGTGCCGCGCTGGCCATCCGGCCAGGACGGCAGCCGCGCCGGCGGATGCAGAATCCTCTGCACGCCGTGGACGACCAGCGGCCGTGACGGATCTTCCGCGAGTTCGATGACGCCTTTCATCCGCAGCAGCCTGTCGCCATGCGCCGAGCGCAACAGGTCGAGGAACATCTCGATCGCCGAAAACGGCACAGGCCCATTGTGGACAAGGGAATAGGAGCGCACGCGGGAATCGTGGCGATGCTCGTGCTCGGCGTGATCAGGATGACCATGGTGATCGCCATGATGATGCTCGTGATCATGCGCGGCTTCTTCGCCCAGCCAGCGCTGGACGTCGGCGGATTTGGTCGCCGGATTGTAGAGGCCACAATCGAACAGCGCCGCCACGCCGGTTCCGCTGTCACCGGCTTCGAGCACTTTCGCGCCTGGATTGAGCTGATGGAGCCGCGATCGCAAAGCCTCGACATCGGCGGGATCGCAGGCCAGATCGACCTTGGTCAGCACGATACGGTCGGCCACCGCCACCTGTTTGACCGCCTCGACATGACCATCGAGCGTCGCATTGCCGTTGACCGCGTCGACCAGCGTGATGACGCCGTCGAGCCTGAACGCCTGGACAAGCGCCGGGTGCGCCATGATCGACTGCAGCACCGGGGCCGGATCGGCGAGCCCGGTGGTTTCGACGACTACGCGGGCAAGGCGGGCTATACGACCGGTCTGCAGCCGGTCGACGAGGTCGGCCAGCGTGTCGACCAGTTCGCCACGCACCGTGCAGCATAGGCAGCCATCGGACAGCTGAATGATGCCGTCCGAGGCCTGCTCGACCAAGAGATGGTCGATCGCAACCTCGCCGAATTCGTTGATGATGACGGCGGTGTCGACGAGCGCCGGGTCTTTGAGCAGCCGGTTGAGCAACGTCGTCTTGCCGGCGCCGAGGAAGCCGGTGAGCACAGTGACGGGTATCGGAAAACTGGCCATCGGCCTAGTTCGCGGCCTTGACCGGCTGGTCGCCTTGCACCGCGGTTGCCGAACCCACCACGACCGGTTCCGAGCCCTTTGGCGCCGGGATGTCGGGTCGCCAGCTCGGCAGCGGCACATCGGCGAATTCCTGGCCGCCCTGGTCGAGCATTGCCTTCGGCGCCGGCCCGGTGGCGCCGCCGAGGCCGACGGCAACCAGCGTCGGCACATGGTCCAGCTTTTCCTGATAGGGCGATTTCGGCGCGGCCGTGGCGTCTTTTGCGGCGACCGGCGGTGCTGCCTCGGACTGTTCTTCGGGGGCCTTCTTCTTGCAGATCTCGTCATGCATGTCGTTGGGCGACATGGTGTCGCCATAGGAAGGCATGGCCGCGACCGTGAGCCAGTTCGGGTCCGACATGGCAAAGCCCTGGTCGAGCAGTCTGGCGGCGGTCTCGGCGCGGCTGACCGCCGATTTTTCGCCAAGCACAACGGCGACCAGCGTGCGGCCATTGCGTGTCGCCGAGCCGATCATGTTGAAGCCCGAGGGACAGACGAAGCCGGTCTTCATGCCATCGGCGCCGGGATAGCGGCCGATCAAGAGATTGTAGTTGGGGATCGCCTTCTTGCCGACGGCGAGGCCTTCGATCGAGAACCAGGGGGCATATTGCGGGAATTCCTTGCGGATCGCCATCACCAGCAAGGCAAGGTCACGCGCCGTCGTATACTGGTCCGGCGAAAACAACCCGTTCGGGTTGACGAAATGCGTCCCGGTCATGCCGAGCCGCGCGGCTTCAGCGTTCATGCGGATGGCGAAGCCGGCCTGCGAGCCGCCTATGTTCTCGCCGACGGCCATGGCGATGTCGTTGGCCGATTTGACCAGCATCATCTTCAGCGCATTGTCGAGCCGCATCACCGAGCCCGGCTTGAAGCCCATCTTGCTTGGCGGTTCGCCGGCGGAATGCTTGGTCACCTTGATCGGCGAATCGAGCTGGACCTCGCCGGCGGCAATCGCCCGAAAGGTGACATAGGCGGTCATCAGCTTGCTCAGTGAAGCCGGATACCAGCGGCTGAAGGCGTCCTGATGCTGTAAAACCTTGCCGCTGTTCAGGTCGAACAGGACAATCGGATTGGCCGAAGCCGGCCCGGCCGGCATCGGCAGCGCCAAGGCGCCCGTTAGCAGTAATTTGAGGATATGGCTGTGCCGCATCATGGAATCCGAAATCGCCTCTTGCCCTAGTCGCCCCTGGCTCCGTAAGATTTCGTTACGCGATGGCCAGCATGATGAGATCCGGCCCTCAACTTCCGGATCACGTTGTTTGCGGTGCTATTTACCCTATGTGACGCCAAGATGGCAAAGTGCCTGGCAATCACAATTGCAAAGCAGCAGGCCAGACCGTCTGCTCCAACAGCGAGATGGAACCATTATGCCGATTCTCAACCGCGCCGCCGAGATGCAGGATGAAGTTGCCGGCTGGCGACGTCATCTGCACCAGACGCCAGAACTGAATTTCGATGTCTTCAAGACCGCCGCTTTCGTCACCGAGAAGCTGAAGGAATTCGGCTGCGACGACGTGGTGACGGGCCTCGGCAAGACCGGCGTCGTCGGCATCATCCATGGCCGCAAGGGCGATGGCGCGACCATTGGCTTGCGCGCCGACATGGACGCGCTGCCGATCAACGAGATCACCGGTAAGTCCTACGCCTCGACCGTGCCCGGCAAGATGCACGCCTGCGGCCATGACGGCCATACGGCAATGCTGCTGGGCGCAGCCAAATATCTGACAGAAACGCGCAATTTCGCCGGCTCGGTGGCGGTAATCTTCCAGCCGGCCGAAGAAGGCGGCGGCGGCGGCAACGAGATGGTCAAGGACGGCATGATGGAGCGCTTCGACATTTCGAGGGTGTTCGGCATGCACAACATGCCGGGCCTGCCGGTCGGCCAGTTTGCCATCCGGCCGGGCCCGATCATGGCGGCGACGGCCGAGTTCACCATCACCGTCAAGGGCCGCGGCGGCCATGCGGCTATGCCGCACGGCACGATCGACCCGATCGTCATCACCAGCCAACTCGTCGGCGCTTTGCAGACCGTTGCCTCGCGCAGCACCGATCCGGTCGAGGCCGTGGTGGTGTCGGTGACCAAATTCCACGCCGGCGACGCCTACAACGTCATTCCCGAGACCGCCGAGATCGCCGGCACGGTGCGCACGCTGAAAAAGGAGATCGCCAAGAAGTCGGAGGAGCGCATCCGCGCCATCTGCGACGGCATCGCCACCGCCTTCGGCGCGACGATCACTGTCGATTATGACGCCAACTACCCCGTCACCTTCAACAATCCGGAAGAAACCGTCTTTGCCAGCGATGTCGCGGCAAGTGTGGCCGGCGACACCCAGGTCCACCGCGCCATCCAGCCGGTGATGGGGGGCGAGGATTTCTCCTACATGCTGGAAGCCCGGCCCGGCGCCTTCATCTTCATCGGCAATGGCGAGACCGCCGGCCTCCATCACCCGGCCTACGACTTCAACGACGAAGTCATCCCGCACGGCATGAGCTACTGGGTGAAACTGGCCGAAACGGCGCTCGCCGCCTGACATATGCCGCCGAAAGGCCGGTCGATTGCCTTCGGCCGGCCTCTTGATTTGCCTTCGGCGAGCCTCTTGGCGAAACGGTCCGAAGCGGCTATGTGTCTGGCCGCGTGGTCCCGTAGCTCAGTAGGATAGAGCGGCAGATTCCTAATCTGTAGGTCACAGGTTCGATTCCTGTCGGGATCACCATCCCCACCTAAGGTTCCTGTTTTTTCAATGATTTAAGAACGGAACTGTCTAACTATCGGGTTAGGTTAGACAGTTTTTGTTCCTCATCCATTCCAAATGCCTGCCGAGCAAGGCGCTTCTGATCAGCGGCTGCGGTGTATCTGGCAACTTCAACGTCGGTCTTGTGACCTGTAATCGCCTTGATCTGCTGATTGGTTTTGCCATCTTCCGCAAGGCGGCGTGATGCAGCCTTGCGCAGTCCGTGCGCCGAACACTGCGGAAGGCTCGCTTCGTCGCATCGGTCCCGAAACCAGTTGCCGAAACCATTGGACGTGAACGACTTTCCCTTGGCGGTGACTAGGAACGTCAGATGCTCACGTGGCGTCTTGTCCAGTACATTTGCAAGCGCAGGGTGGATTGGAATAGTCAGACGTGCATGCGTTTTCTGCTGACCTACGGCAATACCGTCTTGGGTCACATGCTGCCAGCCCATTCCCACCACGTCCGACCGCCGTTGCGTCGTGTAGAGCAAAAGTGTCAACGCTAGTCTGGCCTTGGTGCCGATAGGATGGCGCTCCTCGAATTGCTCAATCTCAGCTTCGGTCCATGTGTGCCAGCCGTCGGTATGCTTGTTGAAGCCCTTCATCCCCAGTGCCGGATTGTCCTTCCGCATGCCGATGTCCACTGCAAACCCCATCAACTGCTTAATGCGATCTAGCAGATTATCCGCTGCAGCTGGCGTCCCGTGCATCGTTCCGATGATCGCCTTGAGGTGCTTGCGCTCAATAGCAGCAACACGTTTGTCGCCATGCTTATTGCGGAACCGCTCGATCACGTGCCGGTACTGCTTCCTCGTGCTGGGGGCGAGCTTTTTGAAATCCGCCGATCCATAGAATGCGACGATCAGCGCCGACATAGTTCCTGCGGCCACCAGACTAGAACCAACAACGGCCGGGGCAGCGGTCTTTTGAAGGCATGCCTGGTATTCTTGCATGAAGGCGGGGGTCCACGGCACCGCCTTGAAATAGTACTCCGGCTGTCCTTTGCGCCGAAACCGGACGCGCATCTTGCCGTGCCTGTCGCGGAACTCAGATACATATTTAGGAAGGCGGCGCTTCATTGCTCCAACACCTCATCCCATTCGTTCTCATGGGCCTTTTCCACATCGCCCTTGCCGGTTTCGACAAAGAACGAGCCATCCGGGTGCGCCTTCACGCCCCTGACGGTAAGGCCAAGGCCTTGCACCGTCTTGAGAACCTTCTTGATGGCTACAGGGCTGAGCTTTCCCTTTTGCTTAGCTTGCATCTGCTTGTGGAGCATCTTTGCGAACTTCAACACGGCCTCACGCTGCTGACTTTTGTGCGGCTATGGCTGCCTGAAGAAACTCTGCAGAGAGGCTAATGCCGGCGATGTTGGCCAACCGCATGAACTCTTGCAGGTTCTCCGGTGCAATTAATTGCACCAGCCTCTCTGATGCCTTTTGCCTGGATGATGGTTCGACGGATGTGTCTAGTGTTTTCGGGACCACTTCTCCCTCAATCTGTTTCGGGGGAAAGGGCAGTTTGACGCCCTTTGTCTTCCTCAGCGCGGCTTCGACCTGATCGGCAGTCAATCGCTTGTCAGATTTTGCAGCAGCGATAACCTTTGTCCTGACCTTTTGGCAAACACTCTTGGAAGCGAGCCGGTATATCGTCTGTGAAGGCAGATAGCTGACAACGTAGAAATCATCGCCAAAGTGCTGCGCGACGCTCATGTAATTGTTGGCGGTGCGCTCCGACCACTCAAACTCGCTGGCTATCCAACTGAGGAATTGACCGTGGCCAAGGTCGTTTTTGATCGCCAAGAGCTTGCGGCCATTGTCGAGGAACGCCTTTCCGACAGTTTCAAGATTGGCTTTGATTTCGGCTGCGATGAGTTCTGCTCTTTCACGAACGGCAGCGTCTTCGATCTCGCGATAGTCAAAGCCGGAATGCCCAGTGACCGCCGCCTTAGCGACCTTCTTGGCCTTGGCGCTGTTGAGATGGGCGCTCTTCGGCTTAGGCACTTTGGCTACAATTTTGGCTTTCATGCGCAGCTCCGCGCTGGGTTGGACTAGGCGACCTCGGGCTGATCCTCGTCGGCCTTGAGCACTGTCTTTAGGATGTTGAGAACTTCAGCGGCCATTGACCGGTCGTTATTTGAAGCACGGACTGCCAGCCGCTTCTTGAGGTCGGCGGGCAGACGGATTTTCAGGTCTGCGACAGGCATTGGCGAGGTCTCTCTTCGGAATGGACCCACAATAACCCAAATGGACCCCTTCGACAAGGGTCCTTTTGGGTCTTGGTGGGTCCAAAATGGTGTGATAGACAACCCACCATGATTGCGAGGACAGTTGGCATGCCAATGAAGCGAGCGGACCCGCGAACAGACCCACAGCTGAAATTGAGACTGCCTGTGGGTCTGAAGGAGAGGATCGAAGTGTGTGCGGAAGCGGCGATGCGCCCGCTAAGCAGTGAGATAATTCGTCGCCTGGAGTGGAGCTTCAGAGCCGAAGCCCGGGGACAAACCTTGGATGATGAAGCCGTAGCATCTTCAATCGAACAACGGCTGCATGACGCTGAGCAACAAATTGAGTTCCTGAACGGGGCGATCTACCAGCTCACCAAACGGCTCAACAAGTTGGACGGGATCAAGTAATGAAATCCGCAATTGAATTGCGTTTTTACGCCTACTCCTCGGTGAAAAAACATCGACGTTTTAACTCGACAGCGCCGCTAGTGCGGACCGATCAGTAGCCCGTTTGGCCTCCATGAACCTTTGTTGAACCTCCCTTTAGCTACGATTATCGGCCAGAGCGACGACGAGGGTGGCGTGGTCCAAGGACCTCTATGGATCGGCAATAGCCATTTTCCACACGGCTGGGCGACAAACCAGACCGTCAAGGAAGTTCTGACGCTCGTGACTAAGGCGGTTGGACGCAGAGCCCGGCTTCGTATCAAGCTGAAGAAGGCGGGAAAGTCTCCGAAGGCATCGAAGGCACAGGCTGCCTACGTTGGCTCCACGCTGGTGCGGCTCGACGCCCTGATCCGTGCCGCCAAAGGGCTCGATTACGACAAGAAACTGGAGGTGCCGCAGTACGAGCAAATGGCCAGCCAGTTGAAGCTCTATCAGCCGATCAACGAGCCGGTGCGGGTCTACCTCAAGAAGAAATCGAGCGGCGGGTACCGATATCTTTGTCATTTCGGCGTGCGCCATCAGGCCGCGCAGGCGCTCGTTGCTGACATGATCAACGCCCAGTTCCAGGCCAAGCCGTTTCAGTACAATACGCGGGGACGAGGCGTAGCCGAAGCGGTGAAGAAGGTCAGGCATCTGCATGCCACGGGAAATGGCCATTTTGTGCGGCTGGACATCAAGAGCTTCTTTGACAGCTTCGATCACAAGGCTACCATGCAGGCGTTGCCGATAGCCAAAGACGTCAGTGAACACGTGGTGATAGGCGCGCACTACCAACTGCATGGACAGAAGCTGAATAAGGAGAAAACACTACAGGATACTCTCAACCAATATCTCTCTCTCATCGCCGAACACGGCTTGCCGCAGGGTTCGGCCTGCTCGCCAGCAATCGCAAATTTCTTCATGTCGAAGATCGAACCGAAGTTGCCCAAAGGCGTATGGTTCCTGAACTATGTGGACGATTTCCTGATTTTGGCGCAGTCGCCCGAGAGGGCTCAAAAGGCCAAGAACGCCCTGACATCCTCGATTGAGGAGATGCCGGTCGGTAAGTTCGAGCTGCTGGAGAAATCCAGCGGCTCGTTGCATTCAGGGGTTGATTTCCTTGGTCACACCTTCGTTGAGCATTCGGACGGAACGCTCAAGGTGACGGCATCGCCTGCCAATGTACACAAGATCATGGCGTGGACCGGCGAGGCGTATGAGCGGATCACCGACAAACTCAAGTCGGATCAGGGCAAGGTCTGGGTATCGCTCGACGCCATGTCCGCCGCGCTGCAGTTCGCCCATCGTGTCCTGTCGTGGTTGAGGACATTCTCGCAAACTGACGACGTGGGCGAGCATGAGGAGGAACTGATGGCGCGGATCGAAACGCTGGCGCTCGCGATAGGCCAGGATCCCGGAAAAATCATCGCGCTGGCGAAGAAACTTCCCCCGAAAGACATAGACATCTACTCGGCTTAGGAAAGCGAAGCATGAGGGGCTGATAGTCAGGAACGTCTCAACCGTGAGGCATTTAGTCGAGGGCAACGCCCAATTGTTCCTTTAGGAAATCGACCGTCTTGGGGTCGCGCAGCTTGCAGACGATGTTTTGGTTCGCGAACAGACCGTCTATCCACTTCGCCTCCGACAGTGGCACGGTCTTCAGCCACTCCACTCCTACAACGTGTTCGGCCAGCTTGGGATCGTCTCGATCATGGGCGAGGTTTGGTTGAACCAATGTTTGGACAAGTAAGGGTCCCTGCGGTGTCTCGAAGTCTCGCGCCATGACTGCGGTCGTAGTGATCTTGCCGTAGCCCACATATCCAGCCTGCTTCTGGTATGCGACGATCAGATCGCCGACATGGAGCCGCTGCAAAGGACCAGAGTACCAATCGCCCCCACCCGCAGAGATGAAGCCCAGCCGCCGCATATCCTGCCATGCTCGGTTGCCGCCCTCACCAACGTTTACATACCATAGGCCCGTCCATGGGGCTTGCACCCGCGCCTCCGAGCGTTCGGCGACCTCGGCCTGATCCAACAGCCAGTCTGTGGCAAGTAGCGTGCGTCCATCGTCCTCGAACACGGAGAAGAAGGCAGTGTTTATCGCGATGTCGTGCGTCTCTGAAAGGTAGCGGACGATACGCTGGGATGAAGCGTCGAAGGCGCTGGCAACGATCACCATTGTGTGGGTCTCGTTGAGTGTCTGTGGCAACGCACTGCCGAACCGCTCGCGAAACACGGTATCGAGCTGGCCCTTGAGGTAACTCGCGGCAAGATCGTGCACCTGACGGGTCGTGAGGCCCGACACCCAACTCGCGTAGTCGAGTATCTGCGCGATGATCTCCCGAGGCGTGCGGTCCCGCTTCAGCTCGACAATAACGAGGTTGCCGTCGGCGTCGATCCCCAACAGGTCGATGCGACCACCGAACTCTGTGACCACCTGCCTTCCAATAACCAGGAGGTCGAGGCCCAAAAGATCGGGCTGATGCGCAATCCACCCCTCGATCATGTTTTCGTTGGCGAGCTTGCCTCGCGACACAGGATCGAGCGTACTTCCCGAGAGCCGATAGAGCCTTGTCATCGTCTAGCTTCGTTCCGCGTTAGAGCCAAAATCAACCCGTTTCTGCCGAAGGGCCGGAACGCGTACGTCAGCGGCAGATAACCGTCGATTAGTCTAGTCCCCAAAACCCGTAGAGTCGGCCTTGAACTTCAACTGCTTCGCGTTGTCTCGGATGACGTCAATATCCTCGTCAGGGAAGCCCGCATCCGACACGCCTTCGATGTCAAGCGTCAGGGTCACTCGAACACCTGATCGCCGTTGAAGTTCGGAGACCACCGAGTTGACTATGGACTCAAATGACCGAATAGGGCGAGAGGGGTCGATCTCGACGACGCCAAAGAATCGGCGTGGCTGGGTCTCTGTCGGTTCGGAAGGTGATCCGGTGACGGTGTTGCCGGTGTCGACCACGGTGGGTGAGCCACCTGTTGGTGTGGTCTCCGAACTGCCAGGAGGCTGGGAAGCTGCCGATGCCACGTCCTTCTTAATAACAAGCGCCCGATCCGAAAATGCGGTCGGGGCAAGCCGCCCAAACACGAGGCCCTCGTATTTCCCTGTTTCACTATCGTAAGCATCAGCGTACCCGAACATCGGGTCCGACGTAGACACGCCTTCTGCTATCGCGCTTTCCAAAACGGCTGTGTCGCGCAATTTCGGAAGATAGACGTAGGAGGCGAACCACTCCTTGAGGTTGGCAATAGAAACGTGAGGCTGGTCAGCGGGCCAGAGATTCTGGAGCTTGGCGGAAAGCATGCGTGGTCCCAGCGTGTCCTTTACGATGCTGTCACCACGAGAGGATAGCTTTTCATAGACAGATGCGGCGATAGATGGTCGGTCACGCGCCAACAGCGTGGCCTGAGCGATCTCAAACGGACGACCATCCAGCGCGCCCTCCTCCTTTTCAGCGTAAAGGATGTGAACCCACGCCGAGCGCACTGCCTTGTCGGCAGAGTCTCGATTGGAACGAGCACGTTCGGATACGTCCTCGATCTGGCCTTGTGTCAGCTGCTTGCGAAGGTCGCCTTTGTCAGCCTCCTTCTCTATCGATGACCAAGCTAGTGATTTTCTGACTACCTCGCGGGCCGTGGCCAAAGAAGCCTCGTCCGGAGCCGCGAATATGAGTGTATTCCGATAACGCCGCTGCGCTGAACGACAGCGGGTCAGCGCGTCCACAGCGGCCTCAAGGGCCGGCGAACTTACTGCACCCTTTGTGTGGAAACTCGCAGGCATCAAGATGACAAGCGCAAGCGACTGCGCTTCATCAATTCCGCTAGGCGAATCTGGAGCGGCGTGAACTTTGGAGAAGCCGGTATTTCGCTGGTTGTTCTCGGTCGTAAGGATGCGGACAATCTCTGCGTCAACCTCGTGAACAGGCAATGACTTGGCGCGTTCGTCGGCGAGCCTGTTCAGAGTTGGCTGTGTCGAGAACCAATACCTTCCAGCGTCTTCGTATAGATACGTTGCCTTCTCATGCAGTTCCCGCAGCGCCTCGCCAAAGATCGCCAACTGGTCTCCCGGTTCAGCGGAAGCGAGGCGGATGGCTTGACCTGTAACGCCGTGATGAGGCTGACCCACAGTAGGCGCAGAGCAAAGAAAGACGGCGCGTGCGGCCCTCGTGGCCGCCCGGGCTTGGGATATGCGGCGGGTCGTGACCGATTCCATGCGCGCCGGTAGAGAGCCGTCTCCATCGACCTCGCTATCGATCACAGCTGAATAGGCGGGGTCGAGCGGATAGATTGCAGAGGCTTTAACACGTTCATCGGCAAGCGGGACGCGGGCGGGCAGAATGAGCGCATCACGAGTGCGCTGTTGCCACAAAACGCTGACGACATTAGCCATGAAACGCAAGACGCCGCGCGTGCGTTGGAAATTGTCGAGGGTCGACCAATCCTTGGAGAGGCGTTCAAACAGCTCCGGATGGATCGGATAGGATAGTCGAAGCAGTTCCTGATAGCGCGGTTCCTTCGCATACGGCGGGAATTCGCCCGGATTGTTCCTGTACAGCTGCTGGAAGGCCTTTACAGTCTCGTCGCGTGCCTTCTCGCCCTCGCTATCGAGTTCTTGGAAGAGGCGGCGGCGCACGATCTCGTAGGTCTCGTTGCCATGTGCGGCGAGCCAGGGCGATCCCGTACGCCCGAAGACCCGCTCCAGCCGGCGCAATGCGGCAACACCCTTGTCTCCACCGGCTTCCTGGTCGCTCTCTGGCAACGAGCCGACGAGCAGGACATTCGGGACCATCTTTGCGGCTTCTGTAAGCGACTGAATGAATGAAAGGAACGCCTCAAATCGTTGGTCTGGCAGTTGTCGGGCGAATGCAACGACCTCGTCCAAGAGGATCACGCTCGGTCCCGCCAATTTGAAGACCTCGACTAAAAGCTCAGACCCCGGGTTCGTACCTGCGCTTTCGGCCTCGCGGATGAGTTCAAGCCCAGCATCTCCAGCGAGCCGCCAAGCAATATAGCCCCACAAGGTTCTAACTTTCGGCCCATCTTTTAGGACCAGTGAGGAATCTACTCCCTTCGCCGTTCCGACGAAAACGACTGTTTTGATGGGTGGCCAGTTCTTAACGCCGAGTGTGTCCGCAAGTTCGGACACACCCTTTAGCAGCCCAAGGTCACGAGCCCTCGCTAGGTGATAGAGCGCCAACATGGTGTGCGTTTTGCCGCCGCCAAACGACGTCTGAAGGCCAAGCACCGGATCGCCACCCGATCCGGTCAACCGTTCAAGCGCGGTGCGCAACACGCGACGCAGGCCTTCGGTAAGAAACGTTATGCGGAAGAAGTTTTCTGGCGTCGCGTAGTCGTCGCTGGCGTTGCCCATATCGACGGCTGCAAGATCGGCAGCAAATTCCGACTGCTTGTAGCGGTTGGCGATCACATCCGGGTGAGGGAAGGCCACCTCGATCCAGGGGCGTAGTGCGCCGGACGGCGTTTCATCGGGGTCGAGACCTAGCGACAAGGTGCCCGGCTTAGCGTCAGCGGCAGATTTCTCACGTCCAGTAAGCGACAGGGTTGAACGTACCGCTGGTGTTTCTGGCTGGGCCGTTTTGCTTTCGGTAGCGCGCTCCGACACGCCTGATTGGCGCTGTGCCTCGTACAGTTTTGTGATCTCGTCTACCTCAACCTTGGGTCCCTTCACCGCGCGGGCTAGGCAAACCATAGAATCAAGATAGCGCAGCGCCTCGGCGTCGGTTAGCGGCAGTGCGAGATGTGAGGTTGCGTTGCGCCCATCAAAGGCAGTCGAGGCAAAATTGCGCACCTTGAATTTTTCATTGCGCGCAAAGAAATCGTCGAAGACATCCCGCCACTGGTCGAGCAGGGTCTTCAGCATGCCGTAAATGTCGAGTGGGTCGCGCGGTCCCGAGCCGGCGGCACGGCTGGCAAACTGGAGCCAGCCTTTGCCGTATTTCTTCTCCATCCGCTCACCGATAAAAGAGTTCAACGCGCGCTGGAGGTGATAGAGCCCATCCTGGACGCGGCGTAGCGTTTCCTTCTCGGTGGTCATCTTTCCTCCCAAATTTCGTTACGCGAAGAGATCGCCGGTCTGGGAAGGGCGCAAGCCGCCAGAGATATTGGTCGAGCGCTCCAGCAGATGCGGCCACTCCTCGGCGAGTTGATTGTAGACTAGAGCCTCTTGTGCCCAACCCTTGTCAGTAGCGATCTGGAACAGCCGATCAAGTAAAGCCCGCGCGTCAGTCGCCTTCGGCCCCATCTCGGCTATCAACCGCGCAGCGGCCTGTGCACCACCCTCTTCAGCATTCAACGTGCGGGCTAGGTGCTGCACACATTCCCACACTGTCAACTGCCGATCGCTTGCAGGTGACCATCTTGGATCGAGCCTGTCGCGAGCAGTCAGAGCCGTGCGACCCTTGTGATCTTCGAACACATGGGAGTCGAACAAGTCATTGATCGACGTGTCCTTGGCGTTCGCAAGCGTGATCAGCTCGCCGGATGTTTTCGGCTCGAAGCCATAAGACGAGAACCAAGCGAGTGCCACCTGGGTCTCGGGATCGAAACTCGCGACAATCTCGTTGTCGATCTCTTCCCAGATTCGATTGATGATCGAAAGAGCGGTCTTAACCTTCATCTTGGAGTCGTCGTCTTCAAGCACTTCCGAGTAACGCGTAAATACACCCATGCCTGGGCCAATCATCGATTGCTGCATGTCAACCGGACCGACGCCCGCGGCGCGAATGTTTGCTATGGCCGCGGGAAGTTCACGACGCAGAGCGGCACTAAATCCCGCTCGGTCAACAACTTTGCGGTCACCCACGCTTTTGCGGCATACGAGTACAATTGACGAAGCGAGGGCATTTGCCCCCTTGTTTCTAAATCCACCTGCGCGCTCTGTACGGACAGGCCAGGTTCCGTCCACAACTAAGCCCGCGTCGACGACGGCCTGAAGAAACGAAGCCCAGCCAGCAGAAGTAACGCCATCCTCACCGATTTCAGACTGTTTGAACGCGTAGTAAATGGTCAGCGGTTGGTCGGCAGAAGCCATCCTCATCGCACGGAGTGCGCGCGACATTCCGTTCATAAAGAATGCCTCGGCCGCGTTGCGGTCCGAGTGCCGAAACGGCGTTGCGATGAGTTCGTTGGTCTTTGGTGTGAGTAGTCTTCGGAAAAGGTCTGGCCAAACTTCTGCCAGAGACTGTCGGGCTCTCACATAGAAAAAATCCGACAAGTCGGCGTATCCTATATTGTCGTAGTATGGCGGATCAGAGGAAATGACTATCGACGCGGGATAGTGGTTTGCCGCCGCGTCACGCTGAACCACACTTCCTAAATTTGCGTCAGCCGCTGTACTAAAAGCAAGAGCTTTCGACACTAGCTCAGCCATTCGAAGTATGTTGCCCGACGATTCGGCGAACGGATTAGATTCCGCGTAGTCCCAAACCATGGGGATCGCCTGACGACCGAAAGTAGTCACCACGTGCAATTTTGTTGGAAGCGGGCTCCAAGTGCAGATGGTAGTGCTCGCCTCAGATACTTTATCGATTGCAAATGCTAGGTACGTTGCGATTGCATCGGCATAAGCGACTGGACCGGAGCCCTCATCTGAAAGCCGAGTGTTGTCGCCAATAAAGTTTGCGGCCTGACAGTCGCCCGCAACAACTTGTTTCAGTTCACCAATCAGTGTGGACAATGCATTCAGCATTGTGATCTGCCTTGCCGTGAACAGATCGCTCCACTTTTTCATCCCGTATTCTTGAACACGAAAGCCCAGTGCCCGCTCAGGCAGATCAGCATCAAGGCTCGCGTCCCAGTCGGGAACTAGCGAATGTTCGTGAGAGGCGGTGGGTGAGAGATAGCTACGATGTCCAGCCGACCCCGCAACGACAGCCATAAGTCTAGAACCTATGCGTCCTGCTTTTCCTTCAGCTCGAATATAGTCAAATGGGATTCCTGTTCCGGTCTTGATACAAAAGAAGCTCGTCCCGCCACCGCCGGTTTTGGTTCCGTTCTTGAGCCTAACCTCTTCCTCGGCCGAAAGTTTGCCAAGTCGCACCTCAAACCGCCATCCATGCGGTTCTGAAGTATCAATCACTGGTTCGACCCACGCCTTCTTACCCTCCTTCCCTGAGAGCATGAAGGACGACACTAACGGCACCATGGTGCCCTGGGCAGCAGGATCGGGCGAGCGCACAGTGCGCGCCCACAGCCAAGCGATCACGGTTGCCTCGGAACCGTCCGCTAGTTGCGCCTTGGGATAAAGGTGGCCGACTAGTTTTTCTGCCTCGTCACGCAACCATTGGCCGTAGTACCGGACGTCCTCAGCTAGGCCTTCCGCACCCTTGCTGTTCCAGCGCCCACCACGCTTCAATTCAGCCTGCGACTTCGGGTTGACCGGGGGTCGGCCGGCGAATTTCGGAGGGATTTCGACCAGAGCCTTTCCGATCAGAACGGCGATCGGGTTCAGATCGGAGCCATAAGCGCGCAGGCCGAGGCGCTGCGCTTCCAATGGGATCGAACCGCCACCGGAAAACGGATCGTAAACCGGCGGCGCCTTTTCTCGAAGGTAGGCGAGGATCGCTTTACCGTCCCCCTTAGCAGGCGGCTCCTCGCCAAGTCCCCAAGCAACCGAGCGCGCAATCTCCCAGCGCGTCGCCTTTAGGATGGCCTCATCGTTCGACGCCTCCCAAGGTATCATCTTTTCAATGACTCGGTGCAGTCGCAGCCGCTCGACCTCCTGCTCAGCTTCCGTCGGAAACTTTTCGGGCCAAGCTGACGGATCGTCGACAAGCTGCGCAAACAGTATCGCCCGGCATGCGGCCAGCGGCCGGCGAGCCCACCACAGGTGTAAAGTAGACGGATGTCCGTGGCGAATCGACTTTTCCCGCGCCGACGCCTTGTTGATCGCCTCTAGGGGGATCGAAACCTCGATGAGCTTCTTGCGCAGTGCCGCCTCGGTCATGCCAAAACCTTATCCAAGCCCGTGAGAACGGCCGGTTCGGCTTACGCGTCGCGGATTTCCTCCCAGGGAATCAAGCCTCAAGTCGGCCCAGTGCCAATGGATAGCAGATCGGCCACGTTAAAGACCACTGCTGTCTCGGCAAAGCCAAGTTCCCTGTTGAAAAACCGGCGAACGTAGACCGGCTGGTGAATGAAGCCGTCATCCATTTGTACGATTGCAAGCACGAACGCCTCTGCAGCATTTAATGAGGCCAAAATCTCGTTCTTCGTCAGGATGACATCACGGCCAGCCGCATGGCGACCTTTGACCTCGATGAAGCGCAAATGCCCTGTTTCGCCGTGGCGGCTCTCGATGTCCCAACCCTTCTTCTCTGCCGAGACATCACGGGGCTCGTGACCAAGCGCTCGCTCTGCAGCGAACACAGCATCCATGGCCTTGCGCTCGCTCTCAGCCCGTAAGATAGGGTCTTCTGCGAACCCCTCTGGCGAAACCGCAGTTGATACGGGCTGCCGCGATCTCAGCAAACCGCCCGGAATCACCAGTGCTGCGCCCTTCAGAACTGGCGGCAGTGCCGAAATCTGGCGCTCGCTATCGAGTTCCGTCTGACGACGGTGGAGACGTTCGACGAGCCGTTGTGCGGTCGCCTCCGCGTTCTGCGCGTTAATACGCTGCTCCTTGCCGGCACGCTCTTCTTCGCGCAGCCGCGCCGCCCGAGCATCCCAGTAGTTGATCTCACGATTGAGCCGGGCGCGGACCTCTCGCTCCACCTTATCTATCTCGACCACTCGTCTGGTGCGGATTTCATTGAGATGGTCCGGAACGAGAGTTGCAATCGCGTAGGCCATGGCCTGTTTTTCGACGTTGCCGGATAGCCAGGATGCCGTGATTTGATCCGTCACGAGCTGACGCTGCTCGTCGCTGATCGGTCTGCAATCGAGATAGGGAGCCGGTCCCGCATCAAAGGTCCCACCGTCTGGTCTCAGGTAGACAAATTGCAGGCGCTGAGAAATGGCTCGCGGTTCACCGGAACGGGTCGTGCGACCGTCGCGAACGGCATGCTCAAGATACACAAGGAGCCTTGGCTCGACGCCTTCGTCGGCTTCATCGACTAGCACTGCACCCTGTCCGAGGAGCGGCTGGTATCTTTCCAGGATGACGTCGACCAATGCCTCCAGCAACGGGTGACCAGGTGCGAGAAGTTCCGCCTGCGGCTGCCCTGCGATCAACGACTTCTCAAAGGTCACTCGCGCATATCGATCAAGCACCGGATCGGTCCTGCCAATCAGACGATCGCGCTCCTTCAAAATCGAAGGAACACGCAAAATTTCGTAGCGACTCTTTTCGCGTTCCGACATGCGTCCGCCTAGTTGCGTAAACGCCTCTCGGAAAAACGCGCCGATGAAATGAGGCTGCAAACGCCGGGCGGCAGCGCGCTCCATCTGCTCGCGGATTTCTGCGACAGAGGTCGGCGACATGCCTTCAGAGGTCAGCTTGCGTTCTTCAACCAGCTTCTCGATGGCATCTACATCGACCGCACCCTCCACCTTGCGGAACAGCTCGGCCCTTTTCTCGGGTCGGTCGCCATAACGAATCGCGTCGACGAGCAGATCGCGTAAGGCATGGCCTTCAAATAGCTCACCCAACACATCATAAACGCGCCCGCCCAGGGCTTTCCGGGCTTCCTCCAGTTTTTCGAGCAGCCGCCGGTAAACCTCGCCTTCACGAGTGTTAGCGGCACAGAGATTCCATAGGTGGCAAGTCATGGTCTGGCCGATGCGGTGGATGCGGCCAAACCGCTGCTCTAGTCGGTTCGGATTCCACGGCAGATCGTAGTTTACCATGAGGTGTGCGCCACGCTGTAGGTTGACGCCCTCGCCGGCTGCGTCGTTGGCAACCATGATCCGGACAACAGGATCGGAGTTGAAAGCGGCAATCGCCGCACGCCTCGCCTCGCGTGCGATGCCGCCATGAATGACCACGACAGCCTCAGGATCGCCGATACGGGTTGCGATTTTCTGTTGGAGGTACTCAAGCGTGTCCTTCGGCTCCGTGAATATAAGCACCTTTCTACGCATGCCTGTCGAAGGTTCGATCATCATCGGTTCATCGAGGACGGACTCAAGCTCCCGCCACTTCGTGTCCTGCCCTGATAGTTTCAGCTTGAGGGCACGTGCTTCCAAATCTCTGAGGATCGCAATCTCGGCCTCAAGCTCGCCAATCGTGCCGGAAGCGGTTGCATGGTCGAGAATCTGTTCCTCGGCGGCCTCGGCCTCAGCGCCCGGCACTTCGTCGGGGTCGTCCGGGTCGAAGGCGGGCAAACTGGGGGCAGTGACCACAGATGTGCTAGTGCGCATCGTCTTCACTTCGCGCAGTCGCTCTTCCATCCGCTTGACTCGTCGCTCCAGCGATCGGTGGATCGCGGCCGGAGATGATGCGAGCCGTCGCTGGAGGATTTGTAGGGCGAAACCGACATTCGACCGACGCTTGTCGTCCCCTGATCGGTCAGCGCGGTTCATTTCCTCGCGGACGTAGGTGGTGACGGCCTGATAGAGATCAGCCTCAAGCGGCGACAAATCATAGCTTGCGGTGTATGCGCGCCGCTCGGGGAAGAGCTTGGTTCCGTCGAACCGATAGAGCTCCTCCTTGGTCAATCTACGCATCATGTCGGACACGTCAGCTTTGTGCACGCCTTCGCGAAAACGACCTTCAAACCGGTCAGCGTCCAGCAGCCCCATGAACAGCTGGAAATCCGCCTCTTTGCCATTGTGCGGCGTAGCCGACATCAGAAGAAAGTTTCTCGTCCTCGAACCCAGCAATTTGCCGAGCTTATGGCGCTGAGTTTCTTTGATCTCACCGCCGAAATAGGAAGCGGCCATACGATGCGCCTCATCGCATATGATCAAGTCCCATTCAGGCGACGCCTCCAGCTTGGCTTTGAGGTCGTCTGATCGGGACGCCATATCAAGGCGAACGATGAGGCGGTTCCGCTCGATAAACGGGTTGCCGGTCACCGATGCCTCGATTTGATCACGGGTCAGCAGATCGAAATGCAGGCCAAACTTTTCCGAAAGCTCTTCCTGCCACTGCTCCACCAGACTGCCGGGAGCCACGATCAGGCAACGGTCGAGATCGCCTCGGATGAGCAGCTCTTTGATCAATAGTCCCGCCATGACAGTCTTGCCGGCACCTGGATCATCGGCAAGTAGAAAGCGCAGCGGCTGACGCGGTAGCATCTCGCCATACACTGCGGTGATCTGGTGCGGCAGCGCCTCAATCTGGGATGCACTCACCGCGAGATATGGATCGAACAGGTGAGCCAGCCGAATGCGATAGGCTTCGGAGGCCAGTTTCAGGAGCTGGCCGTCAGCCTGAAACGAGTAGCTGGCGCCCTCTTTAATGATTTCAAGGCCACTGTCTTCGCCTCGATAGAGGAGGCGTTCGGATATATTTCCACCTAGCCGGAAGGCGATGTTGGCAGCATCATCGCCATAGCGCTGCACCGTGATAACTTCCGCCGGACCGGAAGCGCCAAGCCCCCTTACCCAAGTTCCGGGCTTAATCTCGTCGAATATACTCATCGCAAATTTATGCCTAAGGAATCTGAAAAACCCCATCTAGCCTATCGGGGAAAAAAGCGCGTGGCCAATCCTGTCTACCGCCTGTGCGGCGACCCATGGGCATCTCTTCTTTGGGTCGCGATAAGTGGGTGTTATCGGGGGTTAGGACGCTCATCCTGCAGGGGCTTGCCTCCTCCATCCCAGATGAAAGCCACTTTCCTCCTCGTCACTGATAGTCGGGTCGCTTTCAAAAGGCAGATTGCCGAAAAGGTCTTCGGGGAAGTCCGACGAGTAGAAGTGCTTCGTCAGAAATCCAACAAACTCTTTGACTGTAATTGGTCCTCTCATCGGAAGCCTGCATTCCGGCGTGTTGATATGGACGTGCGCCGCAGCGTGATCCGCCCTTTGAGCTATGGGGTCGAATTCGAACCGCAGTGAACTTTTCCTCGGAGTAGCGAGGGGGTCTACTGCGCTCGCACCTTCTATCAACTCAAGAATGTCTTGGCCTGAATTGCTTCGCAGGTCGGCGACAAATGGAGCTGGAATGTAGCAGTAGCGGTGGGACCGCAAGGCTTCACCGCGAATGCTATATAACACCTGAACTATTGAGCCATCGAACAGAAGCCAAGACAGCCGATCCTGTCGCAAACTCTCTAGGTAGTGTGCAGTGCTGCTCTCGACGTGCAGGATGTCACCATCGAGCGGGCCAGTGTTCCCGACCTCTATGATCGTATCCCGCCCATCACGTCTCGCAACGGGCGGTCGGGTCTCCAACAAAAAACCTCGCTCAATTAGTCCTTCTACCAGTATCTGAAGCCCTTGAATTTTCATCGGCCAACCGTCTCAATAAATGCTGTGCCTCCAGCGGCAAGGCATCAATGCTGATCTGACCCGTCTCGACCCTCTGTAGGAGACGAGAGAGGCCATCCAGGTCCTGTTCAATTTCGGTAATCTCATCAGCCGAACGATCTCGGTGAAGGGTCCTCATCTTTTTCAATTGAGCCGTGGTCGGGTACCGGAACCTTAGTTCGAACCCATCCTCGGATATCGCTTCGTATTCCGCCTTAAGAGCCGTCATTTTTTGGCTTACACCGCTCACCCGAACCCAGGCACGTGAACGGGTAATGGCGGTGAATAGGATGTTTCTCTTACGGCCCAGATTAAACCCACCTTGGCAATAGTCGGCCCCCACTACATACACCATCGGCGCTTCATTGCCTTTTGCGCGGTAGATTGAAGTTATCGCCACGCTGTCAGCAGAAAAAATTTCATCCCGCGATGTAGTTACCCCAGCGAGGTGAGCAGTGATACCGTGCTTACGCAGCTTCCGCATTATTCGCGGCGCCGTTGATCGGATTGTTATCGCCTCAGGTACCACGACGAGAATGTCGTCTGGCTCAAGCTCGTCGGTTGTCAGGTTCGCGTGAATTGATGAGGCTAACCACTCCATTTCTTCGTCAGTCGTATCAAACACATGGAAACCGATTGCATCTTTTGCGCTGAGAAGCTCGGTAAAGAAACTTGGTGTGGCAGCCTGTGACCGTCTAAGGGCGACGTCGTGGCCCCCCGCCAATTCGCCGCCAACCACTTCATAGCCAATCTCTCTCCAAAGGCTCGGCTCATCGAACATCTGGATCGGACCGGCATCTCTTGCCACACCGAAGCCCAACCCGTGAGCCGTCGAAAGAGCCCATGGCGTGTTTCGATAACAGACGGGCAGGATGATGTCTCTTTTGGGCTTGCCAGCCTCGTTGCGGAGTTGAACGTTCGGATGGCCATTGCCTTTTCTGCCGAACAAATCTTCGGCGGGCATCATCGAGAAATCAGAAAGGTTCTGCAATTCGTCGTAAGCATAAACGATACGCTTTGGGTTTTTAGTAAATAAGTAAACGAGCTCAAAGAAGGGCTGAGGTAGGTCTTGGGCTTCGTCAATTAGAATTACATCATATATAGGATTTACGGACCCCAGAGATTTTGCGGACTTGAGAAGTTCCCCGCAGATACCCCCGAATGCATTGCCAATTCCGAAGCGGTTCCTAGCGGCGGTGAAATCAACGGCGGGTTGGCCAACGCTTTTAGCAATTTCGGAATAGATGCCTCGCGAAGTTGGGCTACCCCAAGTGTGTAAGACCGTCAGCTTATCCCAGTCCGGTTCATCCTTTGAAATTTCGAAACAGAATTGTCGAACTAGTCGGCGGAACTGCTGATAAAGAGAACGTGTCTGGAACGTCAGCGCGATCCTCCATCCGGGCTCCTTGGAATGGAGGAACGCAGCCTTAAGTGCGAGAACAATGGTCTTCCCGGACCCTGCGAGACCTCGGATGCGTTGAGGTCCGGTGGGCATCTCGATGGCGGCCCGCTTCTGCCAAGCATCCAGGTTAGCGATGTTCTTCTCAATTTGTTTGAGAATGAAGCCGCGAGAATTCGCCTTAGTTACGTTGGTTCGCCTCTTGCGCGGTCTTATCGTAGCGGTTCTTTCCACCACAGAATTCAAAATGCGAAACTGATCCCCAGTCAGGTTCGCATTGGCCGGAATGACGTCATGGAGGTTGTCAACGGTTGCCAAGAGGGCGTCACCCACTATCGCATCGACGTCCGACGTAACTGACACAGTCGTTATTGGCACCACAAGCTGGCGCCGCGACAGAAGCTCGGGGGTCTCCAAGAGCTTCGAGTTAAGGGCGGCAAAATAGCGATCCTGCGCCTGTTGTATTTCCACGATTGACGCCGCGTCATCCACAGCAGCGCTTAAATGGCTGAGATCGAAAACAACAACTCCAGCACTCTGAGAAACGTACAGCGCGTCGACCCGAACCGTGCCTTCAACATTGGTTAGGATCGGGTACCCTATATACAGCGTGCCTCCATACTCGTCGCCTTTTAAGAGTTCGACCAGGTCCTGATGAGGACCGGCCAAAGCCTGTTCGCCGTAAACAATGTCTGCCATTCTCAATCGTCCAAGGTGCTGGGAGCGACACTAAAGGGTGGTGGATAGTTTCATCGAGGTAGATGTGGAGCCACCCCGCCGCAGATGAGTGTTATCGGTGAGTAGATGCCAGTTCTTCAGAACCAAACACGCCCCATGCCATGCTCCCACCGTGGAATTCCAACCACGCCGGGGTGGCGCGGATCGGTATCGTACATACAACCTCTTCGTCATATCTGGCAAAAATTTCGAAGTGCTCGCCGAAAAGACGGTCGCATTTGAAACAGCCATTGCTCAGATAGCTCGCGTCTAATGTCTTGCTAAAGCGAGGCTTTAACGCCCCGATACTAAGGCCCTTGGGCATATGCCACGCGATGAAACCTAGCATATCAGGTTCGCCAGAAAACTGAGATAACGAAAATTCCCTGCGGTAGGGACCAAAGGCGATGTCGATCCCCGTGATGATGTCCATCTCAGCACGGCAGCGGTCGTGCCAACACCTCGTTGGAGCCACGCGAACGGAGACCGTACCCGCCACATCCGTCGGAACACCGAACTTCAGCCTTCCACTGAACGCAGCCTCCAGTAACGATTGAACCGGCATTTTTTGCCCGCTGGACAAACCTGCAATGTAGGTTTGATCCGGCGCTAGGGAAACCGTTGCCGCAGGCAGTTCCTTGGTTGTGGGCACAACCGTCTTCTGCAACAGCCATAGTGCTCGTATCCCCGATATCCGATAGCGTTCGTGTCGCCGGAGCGTTTCCTCAGTGGTCTGCGGCGACCATTGAATTTCGACGGCGACGTTCACCTTGCCTTTCCGCGCAAGTACGTCGGCGACCCAGGGCTCTCTCCATTAGGTGTTGTCCCCGCCACCTCAGTTTGTGCGTCCCAGCCTTGCGAACGAGCAGCCTCGATTGCAATCTGCTTAAGTCGCAGGTGGGCCTCTGTTTCCGGTGCAGTAAAGCAGCAGCCAATAGCCTTGTGGGCGAAAAACTGCCTTCCTCGCCGAGAGCGCTTGAGAGAAACCTTCGCGCCGCAGCATGGCATCCGGAAGCGCCGGTCTCTTCTATTCTTTGAAACGGCGGCTTCCCATTCCGCAGCCGACAGATCGAAGGCATGCAGATTTGCTCCCGTCTCGTCTAGACATCTGAGCGGCATCTAACTTGTTCCGGCCACTTGAGCCGACGAATTGTAGCTCCAACTAATTTTTGCTCAAGGTGGCTGCGCATATGGCAGCCGCGTCGGAGAACTTGATCGGCTGCGGTCCCATCGCAAGCATACAGCGCAGGATTTCCACTTCTTGGATGCCGCTATCCTTTCGCAAAGTCACGAGTACGCTCCCAGAGCGTCTACCTAGTGTGCCAGAAACATCCCGACGCCGACGGAGACCGAGGTGCGCTAGTAGGAGAGAAACGTTGGATCGCCAGTCGCCCAGCCGAGGCGCAAAGGCTGGCCGGTATTTAGCGTGATCAGAGCGGGTTGGTCGTGAAAGACCTTTAGCCCTATCAAATTCGCAAATCGCTCGAAATCGTCAAACCATTCTCGCGAAGTTGAAAAAGAATGGACGATCATCGCGGCCTCGTCCGTTTTGAACCGGCGGGCCTCGATCAATGCAGAGGCTGTCCTATGAAGCAATTGGTAGCGGATTGCATCATCAGGAGCCTTTGCAAGCCCCAACACCTCGCAAAGATGTTTCAGGCGAATGCGCTTGCCGTCCGACGGTTCGCGAAACCATTCGCCAACGGTAGGTCCGAATGCTTCACTGACTTTTCCCTCGATCATTGATGCTGAGGTTCGGTCGTGGGTTCGAATGAGTGCAAAAACGTCGTTTTGGCTGTCTCGTCCACCACCGGGGAGCGGAACCTTGTGCTCTGGAATAGCAACTAGAAGCTCGACCGGGGCGTCGAACAAAGCCGCTACTTCTTTCGGCAACCCGCCGGAGCTTTCCCAGCAATGCGCTACCGTGCGAGCTGAGTAGCCCGTTCGCCAGTGCTTGATCGGGTCGGCAAGGAAGGCACGCCAACTGTCAGGGCCAGAACTGGGGATGTAGACGCGGGACATTCCTTAAATTCTCCTAACAATCGCCTGGCTATCCCAGCCTCATTGACCACCGAACGCTCTCTACATGAGGCAGCACTCTATTGCTCAATTGAGCAAATGGCGCTTTAACCTCCCGTCGTGTTGCTTTTCGGCCAGCACTAGATATCGCCTTCGCGCGTCGTACGTCATTGGCACCGAGCGTCGGTTGCCAAGGTCATCCAGAAGGCCGAAATAGGCTGAAAACGTCGCGGTTGTGACGTCAATTGGCACGGTGACCCAAGCAGGGATCGCACCTTCCGCGCGCGCAAGTTGGTGAACTTCGTCCAACGCCATACGAGTGATTTCTTCAACCGTCTTGCCTTGCAACTTCAAAGTCCGGTTCTTCGTATTGCTGACCAAAACGAGGTTGTAGGCCCCGTTTATTTCGAGCTGCCCCTGACGCATTTCATTCCGCGTCTTCACCCCAATCAGAAAGCGGGCGTTATCGCGTACGCCTATGAGATCGGCAAAGGGATAGTGCCGTCGCACACTGTTCAAATTCACGACCTCGGCAAATCCGAAACGGATGAGGCACTCTGCAGCAAGCTGCTCGCCCAGGTTACCTAGCTCGCTAATCCGTTCGACCGTCTGCAGTAACATGGCTTTTCCTCAAAGGCTGCCCATACTCTGGGCCGCTCGGACGGGACTTTGATCAGGATTGATGAAGGAGCTTCCTCACCAATTCGACCACACGGTTTCGCTCCTGGTTTGGCCAGCCCTGAGGATGACGTGTTTCAATGGCGAATGCCCCGCCGGACGTGGCTTTCAGTCGAGTGTAGCCATCTCCAAAATTCAATGGCTGGCTCCTGTAGCTGAGCTCCTCTAGCACGTCAGAAATTGTGTCCCTGCAATACCCCGAGGTAGCGAAGAGGATGACGCGAGGGGACAGGTATTTGATCTCCTCCGTCAATGCCCTTTGGTGCGGTTCTGATACGCCCTGCCATCGATGCGCTGGTGGTGGCCTATTACCGCCCACTTCGTCCATCTTGCAGACGTTTGTCCAAGCGATGCGACGGCGAGACGGGTCAAGAAGATCGACCATTTGCCAGAAGGCTGACTTGTTTCTCTTTTCGATCATCCACTTGGTGGAAGCCGCCGCGCTGGCAATCTGATCACCGCCTGAACCTACGAGCGTGCCCAATGGACCGGCGCTCTTGCCGACGTAAAGCAACGCCAATTTGTTCTTGGGATCGTAGTCAGGCCCGACGCCGGTGGCAAATACTCCGGGCGAAGCCCACCCTTCCTTGGCAGCTTCCTGATTGCAAGCAACGAGTTGCCTCCAGGTCCTGTCGGAGATTGGCAATCGGCTCGTCATGTAAATATCCCCCACCGCATTATTAAAACCTCGCTATGCCCAGCTGGGTCAAGCCGTAAGATTTCTGAGATCGGTGGATCCAGCGCACTTTTATGGTGCAGCACTGGCTGCTTCCATGTTCCTAAGCGATATTCCTTTTCCCTCTCAGTACTGTTATGGCGCTGCGCCAAAGGCGGAGGTTTAAGATGGTAGGTCAAATCTACATTTCGATGACCGGAGACCACAATGAGCTATGGGGGAGGTGCCTAGCTGAGAAGTTGGTGGCCATTGGCTTCGATCAGCCGTACTTCGACGCTTGGTATGCCGACGATTACGAACAGTATTTGGACCTGATGCGAGCTGCCTCGCCTGAAAAATCCGAAAGCGACGTAAAGGCAAGCGCGACCTTGTGGTTCGGCAGGGCTACGCTGCTATCCAACAGCGCGGATGACATCTGGCTTCATAGGGACGGCGGTAACCTCTATTGGGCCAAAACGACTTCTGATCAGCCCGTATTCGAGCCCTACGATGATAAAGTCATGATTGCAAAGCCGGTTGGCGGGTGGTCGAAGCGAAATACCGAGACGGAGGCCCTGACGTGGAACTCGATCCATCCAAAGGGGCGCGACTACTTGGTAACCCAGCAGGCAATCTTCAGAGTGGCGAACGACGATATGCGGTCGTATCTGCATGCGCTGGTCCATGGCGAGAACCTTGACCCTTGGCACGACAGGAAGGAATGGCGCGACCGGCTTGGCGATGGAAAATCTGTCGTCAAGAACATCGCGTTGTCTCAGTTCGCCATCGAGCGCATGCTGATGTCGATCAAAGATACGGTGAAAAACTCGAACGGCCAGATTGTCCTGAAGACCCTGAAGGACAAAAAGATGCTTTGCTCAGATGCAGAAATGAAGGTGCACCTGGCTCAACTGATGGAGGAGCAGCAGGGCATGTGTAAAATCACCGGGATGTCCATGCACGTCGATGGGCAGGAGGGCATGGAACATGACTTGCTGGCGTCGGCAGATCGCATCGACAGCAATGGACACTACGCGATCGGAAATCTGCAGCTCGTATGCCGCTTCGTCAATTTCTGGAAATCCGCTCAGGAGAACGGGAAGTTCGTTGACCTCTTAGAGCGCATCATCCAGCACAGGATCGCGACGAGCCAGCAATAAGTGCTCACAATACCGCACCTGCAGCATTGTCAGTGATGCCGATCCTCACGCATCGGCTCAGCATCGCGTCGGACGAGTGACCTGTTGTGCGGCGAATGGAGAGCGTGCTTTATGCTTACGGTCAGCTTCTTAGTTGGTTCTGCCACAGGGGAACTTCATGGAGCGGAAGGCATGGGACTATCTGGTAGCCCTTAGGCGCGATGTTCTGACGGCTGTCAGCGGAATTTCTAACGCGGATAGCTATCTGTGGTGGGATAACACCATGCCCAACTCTTCGACACGCTTTCGGCTCAAACAAATCCTTCAAGATGCGGTCCGGGATGCTTCAACTTTCGGTGTCTTTGTGGTTACACGTCATACGCATTGCGGACGGCGCAGCCACGACAAGACTTCAGATGCTCATGGCTATATTTGGACCGATCCCTACGGCCTGAATGTGAAATGGAAGGACCGCCGCTTCGTGTGGAAAGGAGATCAACTGTTTCAGGGGACGCGGTATGAGCCGTGCCCCTGCTCAAAGAGGGGCGAACCGCTAGACCATCATGTCATTGACGACTTCATCTATAGTCCTGCCACGGACGCTTCCCTCTACCGGGCTATCTCCGGCGCCCTCTCCGACATTCAGTCAGCAATAGAGGAAGCTGGGGACAAGAAACCCCGTTCCGGTATCCGTGAATACCTGCTGCGTGCCATCCTGCAACTGAACGACGCGATCATGCCAGTTTCGGTCGACGCGCATATAGAGGCGCAATCAGCGATACCGGCCTGATAATGTATGGGCGCTGAAAGGGACCGCTCCCTCAGCTACAAACCCACCGACTGTGGCTGTCGATTGCCTCTGTATCCAAGGTCTCGCGACCAGGAGTGACAACAAGCTCGATTTAGACCGCTACCCGTGCCCGCCCTACAGCACCGCGCCTGCGGCGTTGTCGGTGAACAAATCGCCTACGCGGACATAGCGGGCGAGCATGACATCGGAGGCGTGGCCAGTGGTGCGACGGATGGATAGCGTGCTGACGCCCGCGATCACGGCGCTGGTGGCAAGACCGGCGCGAAGGCTGTGGCCACTATAGGCGTTAGGATCGAAACTAGCGGCCTCGGCTCTATGCTTGACGATAGCGCTGACGGCCTCCCCGGAGAGGCGCTGGTTGGCGATATGGCCATGTCGGTTGAGGCTGCGGAAGATCGGCCCATCCTCGATCCCGGCGTAGTCGAGCCATTCCGTCAGGTGCTTAACCGGGCACCAACGGGTTCGCCCAAACGGGACACCGATCGTCCTGCCTCGGCCTTCCTGATCGGTCTTGGAGCGGCGTAGTAGGACGACGAGACCCTGCCGCACATGTTCGATGTCGGCAACGTCGAGGCCGACCAGTTCGGAACGGCGGAAAGCTCCGGCGAACCCGATCAACAGCAGAGCCTTATCTCGCACATCCTTGGGACTATCGCCCATCTGCTCCAGCATCTGGAAAAGGTCGTCTTTCAGGATCGGCCTCGCCTCGCGTTGGGCTGTACCGAGGGTACGTCTGATACCCCGCATCGTCGCCCGGACGACTTCGTTCTTCGTCGGATCATCCGCGCCCGTCGCGGCATGGGCTTTAGCGATGGCGGCCAATCTTCGCTGGATCGTCGCCACCAAGCAGGTGACGGCGCATTCGGCCAGATACTCTGCCACAATCTCGGACGTCGAGGGGATGGAGCGTCCAGTACCTTCGTAGTGAGCGAGGTCGGACCTGTAGGCGCGTTTTGTGCCCTCCGAAAGAGAGTTGTTGATCAGACGCCGGACAGCCTCTGGCTGAGCCTGTTGCGGGATTGACGAGCCGTCTGGTGAAGTCGTGCCCCCCAGATCAATGGCCGTAGCGGTGCGTCGATTGTTAGTGCAATTAACTGCACTAAATGCCGAAACCATTCCAACCGATCCGATGCGATCTGACCACGTCATGGCGTGCGATCTCCCGCCACTTCCGTTCGGCATTGAAGAAGAAGCACCAGATGGTCTCTGATGACCTCCAGCGCCTCCTGAGCGAGCGTTTCAGGAAACCCGAAGAATGTGAGATGGGCGACCTCGGCATCGCGTAAGATCAACCCCGCGCCGGGGTAGCTCAGCCGTCGATCAACGACATGACCTTCGGCTCTGAACACGAGGTGCCCAACAAAATCGGCATGGGCACTTACTGGCAGATGGTTGTGCATCATTTTGCGCAGGGCCGCACACTGATCCGCAAACATGGCGAGCGCCCGCCGACCAAGGCGTGTGTGCATGTCAAAGGCATAGTCCGACCAGCCTCGGATCGGGGTTGGCTTCTGCAATTCGTTCGGCTGGACTGCCACCGGTCCCCGACTAGCCGTTAGCCAGACTAGGGGAAGGGTTAGCGGGTGCCCCTCGTCGGTGCGTGTGCTTCCGAGGCGGGCGACTTCAAGTACATTCTCGGGGATGCCGAGATGACGATATATGTCTAGTAAGGCGGCGAATGATCCCGCGACCTCTGGCAACGAGTAAGCTGGAAACCTTTTCGTTCCTGCAATCAGCCACGCCGCCAATGTCCTCTCGGCAAGATGCCGGGCGGGATCGGCCACGATGTCGCAAAGTTGGTGCGAGGAGTGGTCGAGAAATTCGGTCCGTTGCCGCCGCAAGCGTGGATGCAGATCGGCGGTAACGAGCAGTTCGCAAGCGTCTCTAGATTTCGGCGAGGCACACAGGCGGAGCATGAGACGTGACGCAACATCCCAGTCGCCACCATGTTCCGCTCGCCAGCTTTTCCGGGTCGAACTGACCAACACTTCCTTTACGAGGTCAAGATCACCGATGCCGATGTCCTCAAGGGCGATGACCGCCGCCCGTCTCCAGAAGCGGTCGGCATGACCGTCGAGCAAGAAGCTGGTCGCCGCTAGAGCAATCGTCTGATGGCCCCGCCGAATGGCCTTTTGCAATGCCGAAGTCGCCAGCCACGCATCGGATAGGTGCCGCGAAGTATCTGGCCGCTTGACAGGCGGTTTAGGATCGAACAAGTCCATGAATTTCCTCTCTTTTTTGAACCTGAGAGGATGGTATCGCGTGGCTGCGCCACGTCATTCGATTTGCTTCATTTCTTCGACAAATTCGATATGGAAAGGCCCACGCGATGGGACACCGAGGTGGGCGTCGAGTAGTCAGCGAAGAAAAGCTTGATTTGACTGTGTTTAAGCCGATCAACAGCGCTCGCAGGGTGGCTGTCCGGCAATCTGTCCTTCGTATCCGGGACAGCGGATGGGACAATAAGGTGCTATGAGGCGTTAGACAAAGCGGAAAAAAGCCTTTTCAGACAATTGACCGCGTTCGGCAGGTTAGACAACGCAAACCGTTGAAATCCCTCAAAAGCTGTGCTCCTGTCGGGATCACCAACGTTTTCAAATACTTAGCGAAATTGTCACCGTACTTTTTTGCGAAGTTTTTGCGAAATAAGTACGGCGAATTTCGTGGACCTTCAGACTCCGGACACGCAGCTTGCCGGGTCGTGAAGACCGCCTACTCATTCGACGCTCCCTTGAACATCGTGGTCAGTCTGCCGATTTCCTGGTCAGAAGCCTTGATCCCAGTCAAGAATTCGGTGAGTGCTGTTACTAAACTCGACATCGGCTATTTGCGCTTCGCCACCCGCAGTCTGTATTGACGCGCGCCGGCCGTTTGGGTCCAGGAGACTTCCGCTACGCCAATAGTAGAAGAATGCCTCTTAGTGGCCTTGCGATGTAGCGGTCTCCCGCTACCACACTTCCCCAAGATGATCCCTGGCCGTCATGCTTTTCAGCGGCGCAAAAGCCAAGGCCTGAACGCCAATAAACTTAGGTCTCGCGCGATCTCATCCGCTCCGACCGAGGGTGGCATGTGCAAGGCTGGCTGTACGAGATTGCGCACCTTGCCGGCCATGACAATCGCGTTGCGATCCGACACGCCGCGAACATCGAGCAGCCTTACGTCAGCCCAAACATTGTTCAATTTTGCGGCAACGCGATCAGGCATCAGATCAAGGTCATGGCCCGCATGAACATTGGCGAACAAACAGCCGGAAGCATTTTTTAGGCGTGTCTGAACAAGGCCGAAAAATGTCTCGGCGCATAGGTGTTCTGGAATGCGTCTTCCGGAGTACGCATCGAGGACAATCGCGTCGTAGCGATGCCGGTCGGCACGCAGGAAATTGCGCCCGTCAGCAACATGACAATCGACCTCACGAGGAAGCCCGAAATACTTGTGAGCGATCCGAAAGGCGCTTGGATTGATGTCAACTATCGTCACGTGCACGCCGGCTCTGTCCAACATAGTGGCCAGACTGCCGCCGCCACAACCGATCATCAACACATCCGATGCTTGCATTTGCGCGAGAAGGCCAAAGATCGCGTGTATGTAAGGGACGACACTTACGCCATCTGGGTCGCACTCGCTTTGATAACAGCCACCCTGCCGATAAATGAACGAGCCGGTGTCCTTCGCGCGAAGAACTTCGATATTGCCGAAATCGCTGTGATATTTTGCTATCCGGATCATGATTTAGCCATCGTAGCCAGGGTTCCAAATCCTGAAATTCAACCAAGCATGGTCTTGATCTTGAGGAAGGCCTTTGAGGGCTGAGGTCCTTCAACGGTGCGCGCCCCGGCTTGCGCCGTCTGCCTGGAATAGCCAGCCATGAAGGACTGACGTCAAAAAATGATATCTAAAACATCATTTATTGACTGTAGCACATTTCAATGTATGCTGCAACGCGTAGGGCTTATGTCTCAGAGCTGAGAAAGGGGCGATTTGTGATAACTGCTCCGCAGTTGCGCGCCGCCAGGGCGCTGCTCGGCATCGATCAGCGCAGACTTGCCGAATTGTCCGGCCTTTCGGTGCCGACAATTCAGCGCATGGAAGCCAGCGAGTGGATGATCCGGGGTAATGTCGATTCCCTGATGAAATTGATCGCAGCGCTTGAGGCTGCCGGCATCGAGTTGATCGGGGAAGGTGCGACCAGCCAGGCTGGCGGGCGTGGGGTGCGGCTCAAGGTGGGCTTCAACCCAGCCAGGATTTCCGGCGCCGACGATGCGGAGACCGGCTCCGGCGAGAGCCTGCCGTGACGCCGATCGTTGCCCTTCCCTTGTGGGGCGTCGCCGCGCTTCTGGGAACCGCCATATTGGCTGTCGCGGTCAGCCGGCGCGGTTCGGCGACACGTCTGGTCTATGGCGCAACGCTTGGCATCTCGGCCGCCCTGTTCGTGATCGTCACAAGCGCGCTGGCAGGCGATCCTGCCGGCGTCTCAACCGTCACGCTGCCACTTGGACTGCCATGGATCGGTGCTCACTTCCGTCTGGATGCGCTGTCGACTTTTTTTCTCGTCGTCGTCAACCTCGGCGGTGCGCTCGCCAGCCTCTACGGACTGGGCTACGGTCGCCATGAGGCTACTCCACACCGGGTGCTGCCGTTCTTCCCGGCGTTCCTTGCCGGCATGAACCTTGTCGTGCTGGCCGACGACGCCTTCACCTTCCTGTTGTGCTGGGAATTCATGTCGCTCGCGTCGTGGGCGCTCGTCATGGCGCACCATCGAGAACAGGACAATACGCGGGCAGGTTACATCTATCTGGTGATGGCAGGCTTCGGCACGTTGGCGCTGCTGCTCGCCTTCGGTCTGCTGGCCGGACCGGCCGGAACCTACACATTCGACGCGATGCGTGCCGGCGAGCCAAGCCGGTTCGTCGCCGCCGCGGTTCTTGGCCTCATGCTACTCGGCGCCGGCTCCAAGGCTGGCCTTGTCCCTTTGCATGTCTGGCTGCCGCTCGCGCATCCGGCGGCGCCGAGCCATGTCTCCGCCCTGATGAGCGGCGTCATGACCAAGGTCGCCGTCTATGGCTTCATACGCGTCGTTTTCGACCTGCTCGGCGAGCCGGCCTGGTGGTCGGGTGTCGTCGTGCTCTTCCTCGGCGGCCTGACCGCGGTTCTCGGCATCCTCTACGCATTGATGGAAAAGGATCTCAAGCGGCTCCTCGCCTACAGCACGATCGAAAACATCGGCGTCATCTTCATAAGCCTTGGCCTCGCGCTTGCCTTCAAGGCGAACGCGATGCCGTTGGCTGCGGCGCTGGCGCTTACCGCCGCGCTGTTCCACGTTCTCAACCATTCCTTGTTCAAGAGCCTGCTGTTTTTCGGCGCCGGCGCCGTGCTCACGGCGACCGGCGAGCGTAACATGGAGAAACTGGGCGGTCTTATCCACCGCATGCCGCTGACCAGTTTTGCCTTTCTCGTCGGCTGCGTTTCGATCTCCGCGCTTCCGCCCTTCAACGGTTTCGTCTCCGAATGGCTGGCCTTCCAGGCCATCCTGCAGAGCCCTGACCTGCCGCAGTGGGGTCTGAAGGTCATGGTGCCTGCCGTTGGTGGCCTGCTGGCATTGTCGGCGGCGCTGGCGGCGGCATGTTTCGTGAAGGCGTTCGGAATTACATTTCTCGGCCGGCCCCGGACCGCCGTGGTGGAGCGTGCGCACGAGGTCGATCGCTATTCGCTCGCGGCAATGTTCATCCTCGCGGCACTTTGCCTGCTTGCCGGCATTCTGCCGGGCCTCGTCATAGACGGTCTTTCACCGGTAACGCTTTCGCTCATCGGCAACCGCATGCCGGTGCAGATGGCCCAGCCCTGGCTGTCGATCGTACCGATCGCCGAGAGTCGCAGCTCCTACAATGGCCTGCTGGTGTTCCTTTTCATCGCTGCTTCCGCATCGGTCGCGGCAGTCGTGATCCACCGCTTCGCTTCGCATGCGCTCCGCCGGGCCCCCGCCTGGGGCTGTGGTTTCCCGGACGTTACGCCGGCCGCGCAATACACGGCAGTCAGCTTCGCGCAGCCCATTCGCCGCGTCTTCGGCACATTCGCGTTCCGGGCCAGGGAAACGGTAGAGATGCCACCGCCCGGCGCGACTGGCCCGGCGCGTTTGACTGTCGAAATGCACGATGTGGTCTGGGAGGCTTTTTATCAGCCGATCGCTGGCGCCATCGATTTTGCAACCCTGAGGCTGAATCGCCTGCAGTTCCTGACCATTCGACGCTATCTGACTCTCGTTTTCCTCTATCTCGTCACCTTGCTCACGGTGCTCGCGCTATGGCCCTGATCCTTCAGTTGGCTGTCCAGGGCGCACAGATGATGCTCGTGCTTTTGCTTGCACCGCTGCTGACCGGCTTCGTGCGCAAGGTGAAGGCGAGACTGCTGCGGCGCCAGGGGCCTTCCCTGATCCAGCCCTACCGCGATCTGTTGCGGCTTATGCGTAAGGAAGTCGTCCTGGCGGACAACGCATCCTGGCTGTTTCGCGTCATACCCTACCTGATCTTCGCCGCCACCTGGGTCGCTGCCGCGCTCATCCCGACATTCGCAACAGGCCTCACCTTCAGCTGGACCGCCGATCTGATAGCCATCGTCGCGCTGCTTGGCAGCGCACGCTTCTTCCTAGCTCTTGCAGGGATGGATGTCGGCACCAGTTTCGGCGGCATCGGTGCAAGCCGCGAGGTCATGATCGCTTCGCTGGCCGAGCCCGCTATGCTTCTGATCGTGTTCAGCCTGGCGCTCGTCGCCGGCGCGACACAACTTTCCACGGTCGCCACCTTCATGAGTTCACCCGAGGTTGGTCTGCGGGTATCGCTCGGCATGTCGCTCATCGCCCTCGTAATGGTGGCGATCGCCGAAAACGCCCGCATACCCGTCGACAATCCGGCGACCCACCTGGAACTGACGATGGTCCATGAGGCGATGATCCTGGAGTATTCCGGCCGCCATCTAGCGATGATCGAGTTCGCCGCATTCCTCAAGCTGCTGCTCTATGTCTCGCTGATTTCCTGCGTCTTCGTTCCCTGGGGACTGGTGACTGCCCAGCCCGGGCCGGCGTCCTACGGTCTGGGCGTCGTCGCCTATGTCGGCAAGCTTGCCGTCTGCGGCATTCTCCTTGCCGTATTCGAAACCGCCATCGCCAAGATGCGTGTCTTCCGCGTTCCGGATTTCCTCGGCGCGGCGCTCATGCTTGCCCTGCTCGGCACACTCTTGCTGTTCGTCTCACGGAGCCTTTGATGAACGGTCTGACCTTCGACATCGCTCATCTGCTTGCCGGCGGCCTGGTGCTGGTCAGTTTCATGATGCTGTATCAGGATCGCCTCTTTGCGCTGATCAACGTGTTTGCATTGCATGCGGTCGTCCTCGCTCTGTCCGTGGCCTGGCAGGCATACATCCAGGACGCCCATCATCTCTACGTGACCGCCGCGATCGCCCTCGTGTTCAAGGCGATCGTCATTCCCGTCGGGCTTCACCGCATTATTCAGCGGCTCGGCATCCATCGCGACATCGAGACCGCCGTCGGCATCGGTCCGACCATGCTGGCGGGAATTGGTCTGGTGACGCTCTCCATGGTCCTGATGCTGCGGGTCACCCCTGAGGCCGATCCGCTGGCACGCGAGGATCTGGCCTTCGCGCTGTCCATCATTCTGCTCGGGCTGCTGGTGATGGTCACCCGCCGAAATGCAGTCAGCCAGGTTGTCGGCTTCATGTCGCTCGAGAACGGCCTGGTGCTGGCCGCCACGGGCGCCAAGGGCATGCCGCTGGTCGTCGAGATCAGCGTCGCTTTCTCGATTCTGATCGCCTTCATCGTCATCGGCGTCTTCCTGTTCCGCATCCGCGAAAGGTTCGACTCGGTGGATGTTGGTGCGCTTGACGACTACCGGGGAGAACGCCGTTGACTGGGTTTTCCTTCGATGCGGTGGCCGCCATTTTGCTGATACCGCCAGCGGCTGCGGCACTCATGGCCATGCTACCGAACTATCGGGTGACGGCACGCCTGAATGTCGTCGCCAGCTTCCTGACCTTGCTTGCCGCGCTGTCGCTTCTTGTCACCGACCGGCCGCAGCCGGGGCAGTATCTGCTGGTCGACGATCTCAACATCGTTTTCATCGTGCTCAACACATTCGTCGGCTTCACCACCAGTGTGTTCAGTGCCTCCTACATTGCGCACGAGTTGGACACCGGCCGGCTGACCGCAACGAACTTGCGGTTCTACCACGCCATGTACCAGGTCATGATGTTCGGCATGAACCTGGCGTTCGTATCGAACAACATCGGTCTGATGTGGGTGGCGGTGGAGCTTGCCACGCTGACCACCGTGCTCATGGTCGGCATCTATCGCACTCATGAAGCGCTGGAAGCCGCCTGGAAATATTTCATTCTGGGAAGCGTTGGCATTGCGCTCGCCCTCTTCGGCACCATTCTCGTCTACATGGCCGCACAACCAGTGGTCGGCGAGGGCACGAACGCCATGGTGTGGACCGTGCTGATCGAGCATGCCGCCCGCTTCGACCCGGCTCTGCTCAACGTCGCCTTCGTCTTTCTGCTGCTCGGCTACGGCACCAAGGTCGGCCTTGCCCCCTTGCATGCCTGGCTGCCCGACGCGCATGCGGAAGGCCCAACGCCGATTTCCGCGGTGCTGTCGGGCTTGCTGCTGAATGTCGCGCTCTATGCCGTGCTGCGCTTCAAGCTGTTGCTGGCCGCAAGCCCGCAGGCGATACCCCCGGGACCGTTGATGGTCACGATGGGGCTCACCTCCCTCATCTTCGCCGCTTTCATGCTCTACCGCCGCCGCGACATCAAACGCCTGTTCGCCTACTCTTCGATCGAACATATGGGCATCATCGTCTTTGCTTTCGGCATGGGTGGTCCGCTCGCGAACTTTGCAGGCCTGCTGCACATGGTCATGCACAGTCTGACCAAGTCGGCGATCTTCTTTGCGGTCGGCCACATCGCGCAGGTCAAGGGGACACAGAAGATCGCCGACATAAGAGGGCTGACGGAAAGCCATCCCGGGCTTGGCTGGGCGCTGGTCATCGGTGTCGTCGCCATCGCCGGCCTGCCGCCGCTCGGCATCTTCATGAGCGAATTCCTAGTCGTGAGTTCGACTTTTGCCAGGCAACCGCTTCTGGCGATCCCTTTGGTGTTCGGGCTTCTGCTCGCCTTCGGCGCCCTGCTGCTGCGGCTGACCGGAGTCGCCTTCGGCGAGCCGCGCGGCAGCACCGCGCCCGTCGAGGCATCCTACGTGCCGATGTATTCCCATCTGGCGTTGGTATTTGGCGCCGGCGTATATCTGCCATCGCCCCTGGTCACGTGGTTTCAGCATGTCGCGGCCATTCTGGGATGAAGCGGATGAGCAAAAGTAGCATGCCGGCGCTGGTCGACCTCATCGAGGCCGGCCGCTCTGCCAAACATCACGCGCCTTCAAGGCGGGCCGTGGTGGCCCCGAAAATCTGGAGCCTTGCCGTCGACCAGCTCGCTGAGGGCCGCTGGAGCCTCCTCGGCCTCTGGGGGGAGCCGAACACCGTCCACATGGCGCTTCTCGACGAGGTTCGCGACATCGGCGTCATTAGTCTGCAATGCCTTGGCGGCCGCTACCCATCGGTCGGCCAGCGGCATCCGCCCGCTTTGCGGCTTGAGCGTGCTGCCGCGGACCTTTTCGGGTTGCTGCCGCAGGGGCTTCCCGATACCCGTCGCTGGCTTGACCATGGCCATTGGGGGGGCAGCCATCCCCTGGCGACTCGGCCACAGCCTCCAGCCGCGGCGTCTTCCTACCGCTTCCTTGCCGCGGACGGCGACGGCCTCCACCAGATTCCGGTCGGGCCCGTGCATGCCGGCATCATCGAGCCTGGGCATTTCCGATTCACCGCAAGCGGCGAAACGGTGGTGCGGCTGGAAGAGCGTCTCGGCTATGTTCACAAGGGCATAGAAGGTTTGATGGCGGGTTCGCCCGTCGATCGCGCCGCCGGACTGGCAGGCAGGACCTCCGGCGACAGCACAGTAGCCTATTCGCTTGCCTTTGCCCGCGCGGTCGAAGCAGCGCTCGGTGTCGAGGTCCCGCCGCGTGCCCTCTGGCTGCGGGCACTGATGGCCGAGATGGAGCGGCTTGCCAACCACCTCGGCGATATCGGCGCCATCTGCAATGACGCGGCCTTCGCACTTATGCACGCCCATTGTGGCGTGCTGCGCGAACGCGTTTTGCGCGCCAGCGATGCCGCCTTCGGCCATCGTTTGATGCGCGATTGCATCGTGCCTGGAGGGGTGGCGAGCAACCTGCGCGAGGAGGGAGAGCGTGCGGTTCGGTCGGTGATCGCGGAGATCAGGCAACGCTTTCCTCGCCTGATTGAACTCTACGACAACACCGCCTCTCTGCAGGACCGCACCGTCGGAACCGGCCGCCTCAAGGTGGAGCTTGCCCGGCAATATGCAGCCGGCGGCTATGTCGGCCGCGCCTCCGGCCGTCACTTCGATGCGCGGCGCAGTCCGGGCTACCCCCCTTACGACGAACTGACTTTCGACGTACCTGTCCTTGAGGAGGGCGACGTGAATGCCCGCGTCTGGATCCGCATTCGCGAAGTCGAGCAGAGCTTGTCGCTGGTCGAGCAGATCCTGCAACGGCTGCCGGGTGGCGCCGCGGCGCGCGCCAATGTCCCCTCTACGAACGGCCCGCGTGAAGGTATGGCGCTGGTCGAAGGATTCCGCGGCGACATCCTGGCCTGGCTGCGCATCGGCAAAGGCGGCCTGGTCGAGCGCTGCCACTTGCGTGACCCGTCATGGTTTCAATGGCCGCTTCTTGAAGCGGCGATCGAAGGCAACATCGTTGCCGACTTTCCGCTCTGCAACAAGTCGTTTAACTGCTCCTATTCCGGCCATGATCTCTAAAGGCACGCCATCATGCGCAAGCTTCTCTTCGACAGCCTGATACGACCCCCGCTCACCGAGCGCCCACCCTTGGCACGCGAAGCCGCGATCGACGAGCTCGCCCACGCCCTTGATGGTGCCGCTCGCAAACGGCTGGGACGTAGCCTGTCGATCCGGGCGGTCGACGCCGGTTCCTGCAACGGTTGTGAACTCGAAATGCACGCGCTCAACAACGCTTTCTACGACATCGAGCGCTTTGGATTCCGTTTCGTCGCGTCGCCGCGCCATGCCGATGTGCTGCTTGTCACAGGGCCGGTCACAAAGAACATGCGCGAGGCATTGAAGAGGACCTGGGATGCGACACCCAACCCCAAATGGGTAGTGGCACTCGGCGACTGCGCCAGGAACGGCGGCTGTTTCGCCGGCAGCTATGCCGTCGTGGGCGGCGTGTCGGAGGTGCTGCCTGTCGATCTGCATATTCCAGGCTGCCCGCCGCCCCCAATCGAGATTCTGAAGGGTCTGCTCGCCTTGATTGAGGTGTGAATGCAACGACTGGTGCGCGGCAACGAAGAAGATAACGCAGATCATCTGAACGTGGGGAAAGGCGGTAGCGCTCTACCGACCCGAACCCCCGAACACGTTTGAAGCCGTTAGTCCTTCCCGATCATCAGTTCCGAAAGCATGCGTCTGGCTGAAAGCGTGGGCCAAGCGACAGTGCGAAGCTCCGATTCCTTCTGTCGTGAGCGACCGGCGTCGAGCAATCTGTAGGTCACAGGTTCGATTCCTGTCTGGATCGACATTATTTTCAATCACTTAGCGAACTACCGCCGTACTTTTCTGGGAAATAAGTACGGCGAATTTCGAGGACCTTCAGACTTTGGGCACGCCCTAGGGACGAAATGGCCGAAATCTGAGATTCAGTCTGAAGAGTGGAGTGTCAGCTTTTGGCCAGAGCTTCCGCGCTTTCAAACCTCCGCCGGTATTGAGATTGATCTCGCACAAGGACGAAAGGCTCTCGACGGCTACATTCCGCGCATGATTCTCAATCTGCTCATCGGCACTGTCGTTATAAGCCTGACGGTCTTGATCCATACCTTTGGTCTGATCGCCGTCACGCACGCGATGGGCCACCTGGTCGCCCGATTTCGCATGCATGGGCGCCGCAGCCGCATCGTCGCGATGATCAGCGTCGTTATGGGGCTCTTCACCGTCATGACCGCAGAGGTGTGGCTCTGGGCAGGACTGTACCGGTTGCTTGATATCTTCGCCGATTTCGAAACCGCACTGTACTTTTCGACCATCACCTTCTCGACGGTCGGCTACGGCGACATTGTGCCGGCCCATGCGTGGCGTGTCCTGGCGGCGCTCGAGGGCGTAAACGGGTTCTTGCTCATCGGCTGGTCGACCGCCTATCTGGTCGCGGCAGGCACCCGCATCGGCCCATTCAAGGCCGGCGAACATTTCTGACCGCAGCCGATGCTCGGGTTTGCTCCAGATCAATGAACGCGCGCCATTCTGTTGGTAGGCTTTCTCGATGGAGCAGCCGTCGATTGGCCAATGATGGGCAAGAGGGAGAGATCTGCGTCTACTTCTTTCGACGAATTGACTATGTGCTGATCGAACCGCAGACCGGTTCGGACCGGGAGGAACGACACCAGGGCTGGGAGGACAAGTATGGGCGAAGATCTATACGGTCATCATGCTGACCGCATCCAGGCCGCGATCGCCTCGGACGCTGCAGCGAAGTCCGCGCTGGTTGCCTCCTGGCGCCGGTCTTCCAATTTGCATCGGCTCGATCCGGCCGACTGTAGCCCCCCACATTATCTGACAGAGGCGGAACTGGGGGAGGCCCGGCAACATCTCGAACCACTCATCCGGGTTGCCCAATCGAGTCTCGACCGTCTCTATTTGGCGGTAGGCGGCGTCGGATGCTGTGTCCTGCTCGCTAATCGTGACGGTGTGCCGGTCGAACGGCGCGGCGCGCCCGTCGATGACGAGACGTTTCATTCCTGGGGTTTGTGGACTGGTTCCGTCTGGAATGAGGAAAGCCAGGGGACCAACGGAATCGGCACCTGTCTGGTCGAGCGGCGCGCACTGACAATCCACCGTGACCAGCATTTCCACACGCGCAACACGGGCCTGAGCTGCACCACTGCTCCGATCTACGATCATGAGGGGGATCTTGTAGCCGCGCTTGACGTCTCCTCCTGCCGGGCAGATCTGACCGAAGCCTTCGCCAATCTCATTTCAGTGGCCGTGACCGACGCGGCGCGTCGGATCGAGGCGGAGAATTTCAGGATGGCGTTCCCCAAGGCGCGAATTCTTTTGGCGCCGGTGACCGACAAGGGCTCCGGCGCGCTGATCGCGATTGATGCGGACGACCTTGTGGTCGGTGCGACCCGATCGGCTCGCCAGGCGCTTGGAATGACGCAACACTGTCTCGACAAGCCGATGCCTGCGGCCGATCTGCTCGGTTGGGCCCAAAGCGGCCCCGAAGTTCTCGCCGAGGCGGAGCGCGGCGTTCTCCAGCGGGCGCTTGCGCGGGCAGACGGAAATGTCTCCGCTGCGGCTCAGGCGCTTGGCATCAGCCGCGCGACGCTTCACCGCAAGCTCAACCGTTTGGATGTCCACCGGTCTCACTGACCTTCCAGGCTCTCGTGACTGTCGCAATTCTGCGACACATCATGCCCGACCGCGGTGACCGGTGGGGTGACAACTACAGGCGGAAATCGCAAGTCTCTTCCGAAGCGTCGCATCCCGCGACGTCAGCTTTGGGAGGAATGCACATGAACAAGGTTGAATTCTCACGCTCGGTCAAGGCGCCCTTCGACAAGCGCTATGGCAATTTCATCGGCGGCAAATGGGCCGAGCCGCAGTCCGGCCGCTACTTCGAGAACTACTCGCCGGTGAACGGTCGACTGTTGTGCGAGGTGGCACGCTCGGATGCCCAGGACATCGAGGCGGCCCTGGATGCGGCGCATGCCGCCAAGGACGCCTGGGCACGCACGAGCGTGGCCGAGCGCTCGCTCATCCTCAACCGCATCGCCGATCGCATGGAGGAAAACCTCGATCTCCTCGCATGCGCCGAAACCTGGGACAACGGCAAGCCGATCCGCGAAACGACCGCGGCCGACCTGCCTTTGGCCATCGACCATTTCCGCTATTTCGCCGGAGCCTTGCGTGGCCAGGAAGGCAGCCTTTCCCAGATCGACGACGACACCGTCGCCTATCATTTCCATGAGCCGCTCGGCGTGGTCGGCCAGATTATCCCCTGGAACTTCCCGCTGTTGATGGCATGCTGGAAGCTTGCTCCCGCGCTTGCGGCCGGGAACTGCGTGATACTGAAGCCTGCCGAACAGACTCCGGCTGCCATCTTGCTCTGGGCGGATCTTATCGGCGATCTGCTGCCGCCAGGCGTGCTCAACATCGTGAACGGCTTCGGCCTCGAGGCCGGCAAGCCGCTGGCATCCTCGCCGCGCATTGCCAAGATCGCCTTTACCGGCGAGACCACGACCGGCCGGCTGATTATGCAATATGCCAGCCAGAATCTGATCCCCGTCACGTTGGAACTGGGCGGCAAGTCGCCCAATATCTTCTTCAAGGATGTCGTCGCCGAGGACGACGATTTCTTCGACAAGGCAATCGAAGGCTTCGTCATGTTCGCGCTGAACCAGGGCGAGGTCTGCACCTGCCCGAGCCGCGCGCTCATCCATGAATCGATCTACGATACGTTCATGGAACGCGCCCTCAAGCGAGTCGAAGCCATTGTGCAGGGCGATCCACTGGATCCGGCGACGATGATCGGTGCACAAGCCTCGTCCGAGCAGATGGAAAAGATCCTGTCCTATATCGACATCGGCCGGCAGGAAGGCGCCGAAGTGCTGACCGGCGGTGCCCGCAATATGCTGCCCGGTGATCTGGCCGGCGGCTACTACGTTCAGCCTACGGTCTTCAAAGGCCATAACAAGATGCGCATCTTCCAGGAGGAGATCTTCGGGCCGGTGGTATCGGTTACGACCTTCAAGGACGACGACGAAGCGCTCAGCATAGCCAACGATACGCTCTACGGGCTCGGTGCCGGCGTCTGGACGCGCGACGGCAACCGCGCCTACCGCTTCGGCCGGGCAATCCAGGCCGGCCGCGTCTGGACCAACTGCTACCACGCCTATCCCGCGCATGCGGCCTTCGGCGGCTACAAGCAGTCCGGTATTGGCCGCGAGACGCACAAGATGATGCTCGACCACTACCAGCAGACCAAGAACATGCTGGTCAGCTATAGCCCCAAGAAGCTCGGCTTCTTCTGATCACCTGTTTTGGCCAATAGGCGCGGTCTTCCGGGGCCGCGCCACAATCTTGGAATGGAAAGGCCATGCAAACGAAGGTCACAGCGACCCCGGCAGCCCTTGACCTGATCGCGGAGATTGTCGCCGAGCACGGTCCGGTTCTGTTCCACCAATCCGGCGGCTGCTGCGACGGATCTTCGCCGATGTGCTATCCGCGTGCTGGCTTCATCGTCGGCGATCAGGATGTGTTGCTCGGCCACATCGGTAACGCGCCGTTCTACATCGGAGCTTCGCAATTCGAGGCCTGGAAGCATACCGATCTCATTATCGACGTAGTGCCAGGCCGCGGCGGCATGTTCTCACTAGACAACGGGCGGGAGAAGCGATTCCTGACGCGGTCGACGATCTGCGCTGTTCAGATCGGGATGTAGGCCTTCCCATCCGACTGTAGCCGATGCTCAGACCGCTACCGAATGCCTGGCCTTGCCGGTTTCGAAATATTTGTCGAACTTTGCCGCGATGCTCCTGACAAAGGGCCGGCTTTCGGTCGGTACGACGAAGCGGTCTCCGTCAAGCTCAAGCAACCGCGCAGGATCGTGGAGGGCCGTGGAACTCGCTTTGACGAGAAGTCTTTGGCCGGCATCACCAAAGCGCTCAACCAGGTCGATGGCCGAGAAGGCAAAGTCACACATCAGCCGCTCGATGACCCAACCGCGAACGCGGTCGTCGTCGGAAAACGCAATCCCACGGACCGCGGCCAACCCACCGTCTGCGACCATGCGCCCATACTCACCGGTCGAAGGCATATTCTGTGAATACCCTTGGCGAAACTGGCTGATGGACGACGGGCCAAGGCCGATTAGGGTTTCGCAGCGATCCTCGGTGTAGCCTTGAAAGTTCCGGTGCAAAGTCCCCGCGCGTGCCGCTAGGGCCAGCGCATCGCCCGGTCTGGCGAAATGGTCGAGGCCAACGGCTTGATATCCCGCGTTAAGCATCAGACAAGCGGCCAGTTGCGACTGAGCAAACCGCTCTGCCGAATCCGGCAGCCATGCCTCGTCGATCATCGTCTGATGTTTCTTGAACCACGGCACATGCGCATAGCCAAAAAGCGCTATCCGGTCCGGCTCCAGGGTCAGTGCCTGCGCGACCGTGGAGGAGACGCTCTCCCGGGTCTGGTGCGGCAGGCCATAGAGCAGGTCCAGATTGACCGATTCGACACCGCGCGAGCGAACCCCGTCCACAACCGCCTTGGTCTGCAGAAAGCTCTGCTCGCGGTTGATTGCCTTTTGCACCTTCGGATCGAAATCCTGGACGCCGAGGCTCGCCCTTGTCATGCCGATCTCGGCCAGTGCATCGAGGCGAGCATCGTCCATATCGTTGGGTTCGATTTCGACACTGATCTTTGCGCCGGGAACGAACGCGAAGCTGTTGCGCAGGACGGTTCCCAGCGCCACCATATCCTCGGGCTTGAGCATCGTCGGCGAACCGCCGCCGAAATGGACGGCACGCACGCGACCCTTGCCTGTGACAAGACTGGCGACGGTGGCGATCTCATCATGCAATGACCGCAGATACGCAGTCACCGGTTCGTAGTGGCGTGTCTGCTTGGTATGGCAGGCACAGAACCAACAGAGCTTGTCGCAGTAGGGGATGTGCAGATAGAGCGAGATCTCGGCGCCCTCTTCGAGCGCCTGCAGCCAGTCACGACAAACGGCAGCGTCAACGCTTGCATTAAAATGCGGCGCGGTCGGGTAGCTCGTATAACGCGGCACGTTCTCACCAAGTCTGGCAACTAATTCTGGCCGCATGTCTTTGTCCGCTCCACTTTGCATGGAGCGACATTGGTCACATTGGACGCCGGCAGCCTTGATTTCGGTCAAAGCACTCTACGGACAAACTGCCGCAAGGATTTTCCTGCCGCCGATGCTATCTTGCCAGCACTTTGGGTCCTCGGACGATCATGATGACAATGCGTCAGGATGTTCACAACGCTGGCATTCCCGTGCTTTGCCAGTCATGCGAAGCACGCCACCATGGCGTCTGCGGCGCGCTCGATCCTGATCAACTGGTGGGGCTGGCCAAGACCTCGTCGAAACACAAGGTTGAGCCGGGCGTAGAACTGATTGGCGACACCGAGACCGTCGACAGTTATTCGAACGTGCTTTCCGGCGTGGTGAAGCTCACAAAGAGCCTTTCAGACGGACGCCAGCAGATTGTCGGCCTCCAGTTCGCCCCCGATTTTCTAGGCCGGCCGTTCAAGGTAGAAAGCGCGATCAATGCCGAAGCCGCCACCGCCGTTTCCGTGTGTTCGTTTCCAAAGGCCGCCATCGAACGGATGATGAAGGAATCACCGGAACTCGAGCATCGTCTGCTCAAGCAGACGCTGAACGAACTCGACGAAGCCCGTGACTGGATGGTGACGCTGGGCCGCAAGAACGCTTCGGAAAAGGTGGCGAGCTTTCTCCTGATGATCGCCAGGAACATCGACCCCACGCTCGACCCAACCGCCCAGTCGACAAGCTTCGATCTGCCGCTGACCCGCGCCGACATCGCCGATTTCCTGGGTCTGACGATCGAGACGGTGAGCCGCCAGCTGACCAGGCTACGATCGGATGGCGTGATACGGATCGAGAACAACCGGGAAGTCACAGTCGACAACTTGACCCGGCTGCAGCGACGCTCTGGCGTCTAGGATCAATCGACGACCCCGATCATCGGCAAGACGTGCTCGCGTTCAAAGGCGATATGCCGGCGCAAGCTTTCGAAGAAGCCGCGCAGCATGAAGCCGACAGCTTCGGCATTGTCGACCGTCTCGCCATGGCCGATCGCCAGCAGGATTTCAGTCAACTCGCCGGCAAAACATTCATCCTCGACGTGTTCGGCGCGCAATCGCCGGATTGAAGCAAGGTTGGCGTTACCGCCGGAGGCAGCTTCATAGGCGGGAAAGATAATTGTTTCTTCGTACTGATGGATACTGCGCAACAACGGAACGATCGCGTTGGCCGCGCCAATACATTTCAGGCGATCGGCGGCCGGCAGCGCATCGGCGATCATTTCCAGGGCGTCACAGAGCCGCAGCTTTTCCCCATGGGCACGTTTCATCACCGCGCCAGGAAGGATCTCTCCATCGGACCGTCCGGCAGGCATGAAAATCTCACGGCGGGACAGTGATGATTTCCGCTCCTTCTCCCTGTTCAACGGAAGCCTCCTGATCTTTTTTCGAGATTGGACGCTGCCCAATCCAAAAGGACGTGGCTTTGACATGGATCAAGGCAGCCAGGCGGCGACTGCTGAATTGGTGTCAGGCGGATTGGCGTCCGCGCATCGGAATCGACGTCGGGGACATGTCATGAAGTTCGGCACGCAAATCTTCGCTTTGGCCCTTTTTACATTTGCGGCTCTTGTGGCTGCCGGGTTCGGTGTGGACGAGCCCTTCCGGCAGCATATGTGGGTGCTGTTCTTCGTGCTGCTGGGTTTTGTCGCCATCCTCATCCGCAACACGAATTTCGTAGTGCCCGCTCCGATCGACCCGTCCGCTTACATGGACGGCCCAATCCGCTACGGCGCCATCGCCACCATGTTTTGGGGTGTCGTCGGCATGCTGGTCGGCGTGGTCATCGCGCTGCAGCTTGCCTATCCCGATCTCAACATCCAGCCCTGGTTCAACTTTGGCCGTTTGCGGCCACTGCATACGTCGGGTGTCGTTTTCGCCTTTGGTGGCAACGCGCTGCTTTGCACGTCCCTCTATGTCGTCCAACGCACCTGCCGCGCCCGGCTGTTCGGCGGCGATCTCGCCTGGTTTGTGTTCTGGGGTTACCAGCTCTTCATCGTCATGGCCGCGACCGGCTACCTGCTCGGCATTACCGAGAGCCGCGAATACGCGGAACCCGAATGGTATGTGGACATCTGGCTTACCATCGTCTGGGTCGCCTATCTCATCCTATTCCTCGGCACGATCCTGAAGCGCAAAGAGCCGCATATCTATGTCGCGAACTGGTTCTACCTTTCCTTCATCGTGACCATCGCGATGCTGCATCTGATCAACAACCTGTCGATGCCGGCCTCCTTCCTTGGTTCCAAGAGTTACTCCGCCTTTTCCGGCGTCCAGGACGCTCTGACGCAATGGTGGTATGGCCACAACGCCGTGGGCTTCTTCCTGACCGCCGGCTTTCTCGGCATGATGTATTATTTCGTGCCCAAGCAGGCAAACCGGCCGGTCTATTCCTACCGTCTGTCGATCGTCCATTTCTGGGCAATCATCTTTCTCTATATCTGGGCTGGGCCCCATCACCTGCACTACACCGCCCTGCCCGACTGGGCGCAGACGCTTGGCATGGTGTTCTCGATCATGCTGTGGATGCCGTCATGGGGCGGCATGATCAACGGCCTGATGACGCTGTCGGGCGCCTGGGACAAGCTCCGCACCGATCCGATCATCCGCATGATGGTGATGGCCATCGCCTTCTACGGCATGTCCACCTTCGAGGGCCCGATGATGTCGATCAAGGCGGTCAATTCTCTGTCGCACTATACCGACTGGACCATTGGCCACGTTCACTCCGGTGCGCTCGGTTGGGTCGGCATGATCTCGTTCGGCGCGATCTACTTCATGGTGCCGAAACTGTGGAACCGTGAACGTCTCTACTCGCTGCGGCTCGTCACCTGGCACTTCTGGCTGGCGACGCTCGGCATCGTTGTCTACGCCGCCGTCATGTGGGTGTCCGGCATCATGCAGGGCCTGATGTGGCGCGAATACGACGAGCAGGGCTTCCTGGTCTACTCCTTCGCCGAAACCGTGGCCGCCATGCACCCCTACTATGTCATGCGCGCCATCGGCGGAGCCATGTACCTCTCCGGCGCTCTGATCATGGCCTGGAACATCGGCATGACCATTCTCGGATACCAGCGCGAGGAGGAGCCGATGCCCGGCTCTGTTCCCGCCCTTCACCCTGCCGAATAGGGAGCCAGAAAATGGCCTTGATGGACAAACACGCATTGATCGAGAAGAACGCTACACTGCTTCTCGTTGGCTCTCTTCTTGTGGTGACTGTCGGCGGCATCGTCGAGATCGCACCGCTCTTCTATCTCGACAACACGATCGAGAAGGTGGAGGGCATGCGGCCTTACTCGCCGCTCGAACTTGCCGGCCGCAACATCTATGTGCGCGAGGGTTGCTACCTCTGCCATAGCCAGATGATCAGGCCGTTCCGCGACGAGGTCGAGCGCTATGGACACTACAGCCTGGCGGCCGAGTCGATGTACGATCATCCCTTCCAGTGGGGATCGAAGCGCACCGGACCGGACCTCGCCCGGGTTGGCGACCGCTATTCGAATGTGTGGCACGTCGACCACCTTTCCGACCCACGTTCGGTCGTGCCGGAATCGATAATGCCGAGCTACGGGTTCCTGAAGGACACGCCGATCGACGTGAAGGGCTTCTCGACGCATCTGGTTGCCAACGCGCGCGTTGGCGTCCCCTACACCGAGGACATGATCGCGCAGGCCAACGCAGATCTTATGGCGCAGGCCGACCCGAACGCCGATAGTTCAGGCCTCGAGGCGCGCTATCCAAAGGCCAAGGTCGGCGACTTCGACGGCAATCCGCAACAGGTCACCGAAATGGATGCCCTCGTCGCCTACCTCCAGATGCTTGGCACGCTGGTCGATTTCAAGAACTACGACGAAGCCGCCGGATACCGCTGAGGAGTTTTATCCATGGATTACAATTTGATGCGGGAGTTTGCCGACAGCTGGGGTCTGGTTGCCATGGCGCTTTTCTTTGTTGGCGCTATCGCGTTTACCCTTCGCCCCGGCAGCCGCAAGCTGGCCGATGAAGCTGCCCGGATTCCCCTTGAGGATGAGTGATCATGAGCGACGAGCACATCGATGAAATCTCTGGTGTTTCAACCACCGGTCATGAGTGGGACGGCATCCGAGAACTCAACAACCCGCTTCCGCGCTGGTGGATCTGGACGTTCTACATCACCATAGTCTGGGCGATCGGCTACACCATCGCTTATCCGGCATGGCCTCTTCTGCACACGGCAACCAAGGGTGTGCTCGGCTATTCCAGCCGCAACGATGTCGGAAACGAGTTGTCCGCAGCTGAAGCGGCCAAGGGCAAATATGTCGCCGCGATAGAGTCGAAAAGTGTTTCGGAGATCGCAGCGGACGACACGCTGCGCGAATTCGCCGTCGCCGCCGGCGGTGCCGCGTTCAAGCTCAATTGCGTGCAGTGCCATGGTTCCGGCGCCCAGGGCTCCAAGGGCTTCCCCAACCTCAACGACGACGAGTGGCTGTGGGGCGGCAAGGCGGACCAGATCCAGCAGACGGTTACGCATGGCATTCGCTTTGCCTCCGATCCGGATACGCGCCTGTCTGAAATGCCGGCTTTCGGGGACATCATCACCGCAGACCAGATCAGACAGGTCAGCGCCTATATTGCCAGCCTGTCGCAGACCGTCAGCGATCAATCGCTGGTGACGCCCGGTGCCAAGGTTTTTGCCGAAAACTGCGTGGCCTGTCATGGCGACAATGCAAAAGGCAACAAGGAGCTCGGCGCTCCAGATCTGACCGACGCCATCTGGCTCTATGGATCAGGCGAAGCGGCCATTGCCGCCCAGGTCACCGCACCGAAACAGGGCGTGATGCCGTCCTGGGGCGCCCGCCTGGGCGAAACCAAGGTCAAGGAACTGGCAGTCTACGTGCATTCGCTAGGCGGTGGGGAATAGGAAGGGGAGCCTATTCCCTGCCCTTCACCGCCCAAGCGACGAGGCCCGGCTCTGCCGGGCCTCGATCTGTTTGCGTGCAGGTGCCGATTGACCTGCATCAACGCGGCGCGATCCGATGGGCGGCACAATCCGATCAACGCTGTATCTCGCGACCTGTTTGCCCCCAGCTAGGTCACGTGGCCGGCGAAATCACAAGCTCCGATGGGAGAAACCAGTGCTGGACCAAACGCAGGTAGAACGGCTCGAGGCTGAGGCGGTCAACTCCGCCAAGGTGCGCCAGCCAATGTATGCCGCGCGCAAGAAGATCTTCCCGAAGCGGGCCTCGGGCAGCTTTCGCCAGTTCAAATGGCTGGTGATGGCGGTCACGCTTGGCATCTACTACCTGACGCCGTGGCTGCGCTGGGACCGTGGCCCGTTTGCCCCGGACCAGGCGGTGCTGCTCGATGTCGCCAACCGGCGCTTCTATTTCTTCTTCATCGAGATATGGCCCCAGGAATTCTACTATGTCGCCGGCCTTCTGGTCATGGCCGGCGTCGGTCTTTTCCTGATCACGTCGACTGTTGGCCGCGCCTGGTGTGGTTACACGTGCCCGCAGACCGTGTGGGTCGATCTGTTCCTGGTCGTCGAGCGAGCCATCGAGGGCGACCGCAACGCTCGTATCAAGCTTGATGCCGGTCCCTGGACCCCCCGCAAGCTTGTGCTGCGGGTATCGAAACACGCCATCTGGCTGGTCATAGGCGCGCTGACGGGCGGCGCCTGGATCTTTTATTTCGCTGACGCGCCGACGCTGCTCGGCGAACTCTTCACCGGCACGGCGGCGCCCGTTGCCTACATCACCGTCGCCGTCCTGACGGCGACGACCTACACGTTCGGCGGGCTGATGCGCGAGCAGGTCTGCACCTATATGTGCCCATGGCCGCGCATCCAGGCAGCCATGCTCGATGAAAGTTCGCTCACCGTCACCTACAATGACTGGCGTGGCGAACCGCGCTCACGTCACGCCAAGAAGGTCCAGGCCGCAGGGCAGCCGGTCGGCGATTGCGTCGACTGCAATGCCTGTGTCGCGGTTTGCCCGATGGGGATCGACATTCGCGACGGTCAGCAACTCGAATGCATCACCTGCGCGCTCTGCATCGATGCCTGCGACGGCGTCATGGATAAGCTCGGCAAGGAGCGCGGGCTGATCTCCTACGCGACGCTCTCCGACTACAACGCCAACATGATGCTGGCCACCGCCGGCGGCGCCAGCTCGGTCATCCCGGCGCTGGTCAGGACCGATGACGGACTGTTTTCGGACAGGCTGGCGCATTTCCATATCCGCAAGATCTTTCGGCCGCGCACTTACGTTTACATGGCTATGTGGTCGCTGATCGGCCTGGGCCTGCTCTTTTCGCTGCTGACGCGCGACCGGCTCGAGATCAATGTCCTGCACGACCGCAACCCCCAATTCGTGACGCTCTCCGACGGCTCGATCCGCAATGGCTACACCGTCAAGCTGTTGAACATGATCCCCGAACCGAGAACGATTATCGTCACCCTTGGGGGTTTGCCAGGCGCGGAGATGAGCATCGTTGGCGTCGACCTCCCCGCCGATCGCTCTTTTGCAGTCCAGGTCGAACCCGACCGGCTGAAGATGCTGAAGGTTTTCGTGCGCCTGCCCGCCGATCAGATTAATCGCGAGGCGCAGACCTTCACATTCCGCGTCGAAGACAAGGTCAGCTTCGAGTCCAACGAATACACCGCCACGTTCAATGCGCCGGAGATCGCCAGATGACCGCCACCACGCGAAGACCCCGCGAATTCACCGGCAGGCACATGTTGGCCATCATCCTTGCCTTTTTCGGCGTGGTCATAACGGTCAATCTGACGATGGCGACGCTTGCCAACACGAGCTGGACCGGCCTTGTCGTCGAAAACACCTATGTGGCGAGCCAGCAGTTCAACAGCAAGGCCGAGGAAGGGCGGGCGCAGGCAGCCCTCGGCTGGACCGGCAAATTGACCATCGCATGGGGTGAAGTTCGCTATGGCCTCATCGATGCCGTCGGCAAATCGGTTCCCTTGCAGGGCGTGAAGGTGCTGTTTCGCCATCCCGCTTACGAGAAAGAGGATGAGTCCGTCACGCTCGCCCTCGCCTCGGACCAGGAGTTCGCAGCACGGCACATGCCAAGGGATGGCGTGTGGATCATCGAAATCGACGCCGATGCCGGCTTGGCAAGACCTTATCGCGACGTGCGCAGGATCATGATTTCCAATGGAGCGCTGAAATGAGCTGCTGTGCACCGGGCGCTGAAATAGCGCTGGGTCTGGTCAGCCCCACTTCGATCCTGCCGTCAAGCCAGGAGGTCAAGCTGGCGAGCCGATCGCTTGGCGAGGACCTTCATCAGACCGACCTTTCGGTACCGGCTGTTCACTGCGGTGCCTGCATCCAGACTATCGAGACGGCGTTGCGAAAGCTCGATCACGTCGAGGCCGCCCGCGTCAACCTGTCAACGAGGCGGGTGTCTATCCGCTGGCGCGGCGACGACGTTCCGCCATTCGTCGCTATGCTCGGGCGCTTGGGCTACCAGGCACATCTGTTCGAAGCCGACACCGATGCAAAGGACAAGACGCTGTCGGAGCTTATCCGCGCCGTCGCCGTTGCCGGCTTTGCGGCGGGCAACATCATGCTGCTGTCGGTATCGGTCTGGTCCGGCGCCGAAGGCGCGACCCGCGACCTGTTCCACTGGGTCTCGGCGCTAATCGCCATCCCCGCCCTCGCCTTCGCTGGCGGTATCTTCTTCAAGTCGGCGTGGAATGCACTGCGCCACGGCCGCATGAACATGGACGTGCCGATCGCCGTCGGCGTGTCGCTGGCCTACGCCATGAGCCTCTACGAGACGATCACCCATGGCGACCACGCCTATTTCGACGCGTCGGTATCGCTGCTGTTTTTCCTCCTGATCGGCCGCACGCTGGATCACGTGATGCGCGAACGCGCCCGCACCGCTGTGAAAGGCCTGTCACAGCTCGCCGCACGCGGCGCCATGGTGCTGCGCGGCGATGGTGCACGCGACTATCTGCCGGTTGGCGAGATCGAACCAGGGATGCAACTGCTCATTGCAGCCGGCGAGAGAATCCCCGTCGACGGCAAGATCATTCGTGGGGCGTCTGATCTGGACTGTTCACTGGTCACTGGCGAGAGCACGCCGCGAAACGTCGCGCCAGGTGAAACCGTGCAGGCCGGTGTCCTCAACCTTACCGGCTCACTGACGATCGAGGCCAAAGCCGCCGCGAAGGATTCGTTCCTGGCGGAAATGGTTCGGCTGATGGAGGCCGCCGAAGGTGGTCGCGCCCGGTATCGCCGTATCGCCGACCGCGTGTCGGCACTCTACGCGCCCGTGGTTCATCTCACCGCCTTGGTAACGTTCCTGGGCTGGATGGCGGCGACCGGCGACTGGCACCGGGCGATGACGATAGCCATCGCTGTTCTCATCATCACGTGCCCCTGCGCGCTTGGCCTCGCCGTTCCAATCGTTCAGGTGGTCGCAGCACGGCGCCTGTTCGAAAACGGCATCATGGTCAAGGACGGCTCGGCCATGGAACGTCTGGCGGCAATCGACACGGCGGTGTTCGACAAGACCGGTACGCTCACGCTTGGCCAGCCCACTCTGGTCAACGCGTCGTCGATCGATCCCGCCATGCTGGCAATCGCTGCCGACCTGGCCGCGCACTCGCGTCATCCATATTCGAAGGCCATTGCCGGCTTTGCCGTCAGCAGCAGCCTGCACAAATTCGATGCGGTGACCGAGCACCCGGGTTTCGGGATCGAAGCCACAGCCGCCGGTAGCACCTGGCGGCTGGGCAGACGCGGATGGGCTGGCTGGAAGGCTCGAACCGGCGGCGAAGGCAGACATGGCTATGGCGGAACAGTCCTGACGAAAAACGGGATGATTGTCGCGTCCTTCGTTTTCGAGGATGCGCTACGCGTCGATACCAGGGCAGCCATCGATCAACTGCACAACGCTGGTATGTGCGTGGAGATGCTGTCGGGCGACACCGCGAAAGCCTGCGCCGAGGTTGCCGACGCGCTTGGTGTCGATGACTTCGTTCCCTGCCTGCTGCCGTCCGGCAAGGTTGAACGCATCGAGAGCCTGGCGAGAGACGGGCACAAGGTTCTGATGGTTGGCGACGGGCTCAACGATACGCCGGCGCTGAGCGCTGCGCATGTCTCGATCGCACCCTCCACGGCCGCCGACATTGGCCGCAATGCAGCCGACTTCGTTTTTTTGCGCGAAAGCCTCTTGGCGGTCCCGCTGGCGCTGGACGTGTCGCGCAAGGCGGGAAGTCTGATCCAACAGAACATAACGATTGCGATCGTTTATAATGCTGTTGCCGTGCCGATCGCCATTCTGGGCCACGTTACGCCTCTTATCGCGGCGGTCGCGATGTCTGCCTCGTCGTTGCTTGTGATTGGAAATGCCATGCGCCTGCAAGGCTTCGCAATGGGCGCGTCGTCCAAAACCGCGCGGCAAGACAGGCCCGGGCGGGCCGGCACGTTGGCCGAATCCTCATGACGACGCTCGTCTACCTCATCCCGGTAGCGCTTTTCCTTGGCGCACTCGGCCTGTCCGGCTTCCTGTGGGCGTTGAGAAGCGGCCAGTACGAGGATCTCGATGGCGCGGCGGAGCGCATTCTCATCGACAGCGACGACGGCGCGGAGAATGCTCCTCGTTCCAAGTGACTCAGATCAAAGTGCCGCGGGTCGGGATGTCCTATCTCGTCTGACGAAAAATCAGGAGGGTGAGGATGCAAGCCGAAGCCATAATGACGAAGCCAGTCATTACGACGGATGCGAACGCGACGATCGCCGAAGCGGTCGAGCTCATGCTTTCAAACAAAGTCAGCTGCCTGCCGGTAACGGACAGCGTCGGTGCCCTGGTTGGCATTGTAAGCAAAAGCGACTTTTTGCGCCGAGAGGAACTTGGGACTCAGCGGGTGCGTCCGCGCTGGCTGGAGTTTGATCTTGGCCCGGGCACAACCGCCCATGACTATGTGCAGTCGAACGGACGGATCATCCATGAGGTGATGACCACAGCCGTCATTTCGGCGCCTCCAGACGCCTCGATTCCTGATATTGTAAACTTGATGATGCAACACCGCATCAACAATGTGCCGATTGTCGATCGGGAAAGGATCGTCGGCATCATCACGCGAACTGATTTGCTGCTTGTCCTGATCCGCGCCATGCCGAAACAGGACACCACGCCAACCGATGACGACCTGATCCGCAAGGCTATACTTGCCGAGCTGCAGCCACAAACTTGGAGCGGTGGTGACTTGATCGATGTGAGGGTGAGCGACGGCGTTGTCGAACTGAAGGGGGCGATTGTCGACGAGCGACAGCGGAAGGCAGCGATCGTTGCGGCTGAGAAGGTTGCCGGCGTCGGGCAAGTCAAGGACGGCCTCTTCCTCAGTACGGATCCGTTCTCGGTGGTGGTTTCGTAGCTGCGAAAAAGCGGACGCGAAGCAGAGTACCTGGGTTCTGCTCCCTTCCCACATCCCTTGGACATGAGGCCGTCTGCGAGTTCCTCCAGCGTATAACGCCCGTCCTCGTTGGCGAGCACGCTTTCGGCAGCGAAGACGCCCGTCCTGACGGAAATGCGACGGCCGTTGCCCTTTTCTTGGTGGGCTTGGCCACCGAGCGAATTCTGATCTTCTGTAAAGGCAATGGCGGCCGCTGATCTTCAGGGAGCCAATGACTGCGGACGCTTGCAGAAACCGCGACACCAAACTGCTGCATCTCAAACTTGGCGCACAAGATTGCCACTGTCCGAGGGCTGTTGTTCCTCCAATTAACACTCACCAATTTGCGCCAGCGCAAAGAAACGCTGCGTCAGGTCAGTTACCTTCTGCTCATCCGCAACGGTAGAGATAGGAGATTGATATGATCACGCGACGCGAAGCCCTCTTCGGAGCAGCGATTGGCGCTGCCGCCGTGGCGGCACTGCCCGCACTGTCGGCAACAGTGACGAAAGCAGACATTCGAGGACTTCCCCGCGAGAAGATCGAGCTCGTGGCACCGCCTTTTGTGCATCCGCACGACCAGATCGCCAAAGGCGGTCCGAAGGTCGTCGAATTCACCATGACGATCGAGGAGAAGCCGATGGTCATCGACGCCGACGGGACGCAGCTCAATGCAATGACTTTCAACGGCTCGATCCCGGGCCCGCTGATGGTCGTCCACCAGGACGATTATGTCGAACTGACGCTCATCAACCCGGACACCAACACGCTAGCCCACAACATCGATTTTCACGCAGCAACGGGCGCGCTGGGTGGCGGCGCCCTCACCTTGATCAATCCCGGCGAACAGGTGACGCTACGCTTCAAGGCGACGCGAACGGGAACGTTCGTCTATCATTGTGCCCCCGGCGGACCGATGATCCCGTGGCATGTCGTCTCCGGCATGAACGGCGCCATCATGGTGCTGCCGCGCGACGGGCTCAGGAACGACAAGGGCGAGCCGGTCAAATACGACAGTATCTTCTATATCGGCGAGAGCGACTTCTATATTCCGCGCGATGAGAAGGGAAACTTCAAGAGTTACGAATCGGCCGGTGATGGGTATGACGATATCGTCAAGGTCATGCGCGGGCTGATCCCGACGCATGTGGTGTTCAACGGCAAGGTCGGTTCGCTGACCGGCGACAACGCCATGAAGGCGAAGGTCGGCGAGACCGTGCTGATCGTCCATTCGCAGGCCAACCGCGATACCCGGCCGCATCTGATCGGTGGTCACGGCGACTATGTCTGGGAACAGGGCAAATTCGCCAACCCGCCGGCCAAGGATCTGGAAACCTGGTTCATTCGTGGTGGCTCTGCCGGATCCGCGCTCTATACGTTCCTGCAGCCCGGCGTCTACGCCTACGTCAATCACAATCTGATCGAGGCCGTGGAACTCGGGGCGACCGCTCACTTCATGGTCGAGGGCGAGTGGAATGATGATTTGATGACGCAGGTCGAGGCGCCGAGACCCATCGCCACCAACTGACGGCACTCCAGATTGCCCGGACAGCGTCGCTGTCCGGGCACGGACAACAGCCATGTCTCGCTACATCCTGAAGATTCTCGCGGTCGCCATGGCGGCGACTTCTGTGCCGGTGGGTCTGTCGATAAAGGCGGCCAGTTGGGACCGGCAGCCTCACTCCGCCTCTGCCACGACGACCTTGCAATCCGGCTCCATAAACTATCCGACGCCTGGCGAGTTCATCAAGGACGGCCGCCCGCAAGGCAATCCCCGCCTCAAGCGCCAGCTCAACAAACCGCTCGAAATCATGACCTATCAGGTCAGCGCCGACGACTATGCGGACTGCGTGTCGGCCGGAACCTGTCAGCCGGCACAGGAGACGCGCGCAATCCCGAGCAATGCTCCCGTGACCGGCGTCAGCTACCTCGATGCGAATGCCTACGCCAGGTGGTATTCGCAAGCGACCGGTGACGACTGGCGATTGCCGTCCGACGAGGAATGGGCGTTTGCCGCGGCGGAACGGTTCGCGGGTGAGTTCGAGGGTGTCGAAAACGACGCCAACAACCCCGCCAGACGTTGGCTCACCAGCTACAAGGCCGAGGTGGACCTCAATCGCAAACCGGACCCATTGCCCAGGAGCCGTGGCTCGTTTGGTTTCAATTCCCTCGGGCTCGCCGACTTTTCCGGCAACGTCTGGGAGTGGACTTCGACCTGCTACGTCCGCACCACGCTGGCTGCGGATGGAAGCGGCGTTGCGAGTTCGGTCGACAATTGCGGCGTCCACGTCCTTGAAGGACTTCACAGAGCCTACATGTCGAACTTCGTCGGCGACGGAAAAAGCGGCGGCTGTGCCGTTGGCACGCCTCCCGACAATCTGGGTTTCAGGCTGGTCCGGGCCCACCGGGGGTGGGCGAACCGTTTCCTCGGCTACCTCGGCATTGCCTGACAAATCAGAAGCGGCTTGTCCATTCACGTTTGGACGGTCGCCTGCTCTCCTGCCGCCTCACCGCGCCTTTGGCCTCATCAACGCAGTTCCATAGATCAGACTGAAGCCGGCAAATGCCGCCACCCATGCGGTGCCGGCCATGTCGATCGCCACGTCAAAGGGGACGAAGGCAGCCAGAATCCTCAATGATCCTGCGAGGAGGACGCTCACGAAGATGAACAAGGCGCCTTTCCCAGCTTTGAGCTCTTGCCCGGTATGCCCGAGCGTCGCGCGGATCATCACGGCGAGCGTCATCGCGCCGACCGCACCAGTTCCGAGCGCGTGGAGCCCTGCAGCAGCTGGCACGGTGGCAGGATAGAAGATCGACGCCGAAACGAAGGCAAGACCGACAGGCACAAAGGCATATGCAAGATGGAGGATGAGCACCAGCGGATCCCCCAAGGTGCGGTCGCCGGCCCAGCGCGACAGACGCCACGCCTGGCAGACTGCCGCGACGGCCATGAGCGTTCCTGACGCGCCGTGGTCGGGAGCGAACGTCCACGCTCCAAGTGCCATGACTGAGATGACAAGCGATGCGATGTCGAAACGATCGAACGGCGCAGGCAGCCGCCCAGGATTTTCGCGGACGAGCCAGTTGCGGGTGAAACTTGGAATGATGCGCCCCCCGATCAGTGAAATGAGCATGATCGCGGCGGCCATGCCGAGCCTGCGGCTGACATCGGATGTGCCGTGAAGGTGGGCCTCGATGTGGAACGCCCCGTTGGCGCCGGCCAGGACGGCAAGCGGCAGCAGCACCTTGAGATTGCGCCAGTTCCGTCCGGCGACGATTTCGCGTGCCGCCGCAGCACTGACCGCAAGCAGAAAAGAAGCATCGATCAACGCGGCTGCTTGCCAGCCAATATCAGCTGAGAAGAAGACAGCGGCACGACCGGCGAGCCACAGGACAACCAGCGCCAGCAGCGGCAGGCCTTGCACCGGCAGCCGACCGGTCCAGTTCGGGATGGCGGTCAGCAAGAACCCGGTAACGATCGCCGGCAGATAGCCGAACAACATTTCATGGATGTGCCAGTCGACCGGGACAAACGCACTGTGGGCATCGAGTTCGCCGGCATAGATCGGCAGCCAAAGCAGAACGGACAGCGCGGCATACAGCGACCCGAGTAAAAAGAAGGGCCTGAACCCATAGGAAAGGAGTGCAGGCCCGGCGTAGGCCCGCAGGCGTGGAATTCCCATGATTTGTGTCTCCAAATGAACAGGGCCGGATGAACCGCCGCCCTCGGTCCGTCCGGCCCGTGCCCGCCCTTTATGCGGCAGGCATGCCTGTATCGATTGCTGTCAGTTGGCAGGAACCTGGGTGAAGAGGTCGGCGAACACCGTTTTTGCCTTCCCGGGATGCTTGACCGCCTTGGCGGTATCAAGATTGACCGGCTTGCCGACAGCGATCAGCGCGACCATCCCCATGCCGTAGTGAGGCGCGCATTTGACGCCGTAGACGCCCTCCTGGGTCAGCGTGACGGTGATTTCCTCATTGGTTTTTCCCTTGAAAGGCTCAGCGCCATCCGGGATCATACCCTTGATCGACTCCGCATCGTGGCCCTTGTCGGTTGGCACGAACTTGACGGTGTCGCCGGGTGCCGCCTGGACGAAGGGCGGCTGGAAGACCATGGCGCCTTTTTCGCCCTTGTTGAGCATTTGCACCACGTGCTCTTCCGCGCTTGCACCGCCGGCGAGCGCGAGGATGGAGATTGCGGCGGCGAGGATGGAGAGTTTCATCGGTTTGTCCTTTGTTTCGTCTTCGCGGCAGTGCGCCGTTCCATGGCATTTAGCCTGATGCGGCACGGGACAATTTGCGCTGGCGCAAACTCGGGATAAGAAAGGTCTCCCGCATGACTGATGCGGAACCGTAGGGCTGTGAGGGATCCGCTTGGCTGCGCTGGACCGATCGCTGATATCGCGGCTGCCCCTCTTCCAAGGGATGGCGCCCGAAGAGCAAAGCGAAATTCTCAGAAGTGCCCGATCGTCACGCTATGCCAAAGACTCAACGATCTTCGAGCAGGAAGCCGAAGCCCATTCCTTCTTCGTGCTGATCGCCGGGCACATACGGGTGGTCCGCACAACGCCGGACGGACAGCAGGTCATCGCCAGATACATCAGCGAAGGCGAGATCTTTGGCGTCGCCGCGGCCCTTGGCCGGACGACCTACCCTGCCAGCGCAGTCGCGGCGGTGGACTGCGTGGTGCTGGCCTGGTCAAACGATCTGTGGCCTGATCTGTCGAGACGCTTCCCCCTGTTTGGGGCAGCCACCTACAGGACGGTTGGAAGCAGGCTGCAGGAGACGCAGACGCGGGTGGTGGAGATGTCCACGGAACAGGTGGAGCAGCGGGTTGCGCATGCGCTTCTGCGACTGGCTAACCAGACCGGCCGAAAGACCGACAGCGGCATCGAAATCGATTTCCCGATTTCGAGGCAGGACATTGCGGAGATGACGGGAACGACGCTGCACACCGTCAGCCGGCTGCTCAGCAAATGGGAAGAGAACGGAATAATTGTCAGCGGGCGCCAGAGGGTCACGGTCAAAGATGCGCATCGCCTTGTGGTTCTCGCGGAGAACCGGGAAAAGGACTGACAGTCATCGTTCTCCTCGAATGGCAAATTCGAGTTCGACCAGAAAGTCGCCCTCATCGACTTGATGTTCCCGGCATGCCTCGGTCACCGTATGGAAAGCGCCTATCGGGCAGCCGACGCAGAGCATCTTGTGTCTCAACACCACAGCGACGGTTGCCGGCCATTTCCTCATGATTTCGTCGACGACCATATCGGGGTCGATCGAACTGCGCTGTTTCATGATGACGTCTCCGCGATTTGCGAAGCTTCGTGATATATCCCCTCCGCGCCGCCTTCGTTGCGCTTTCACAACTTCATAGAACTGGCGCCGAACCCTCTCGGGATTATTTTGCGGGAGAACGGGCGCCTCCGGCATACGCTGGGATCAAGGTCGCAGGACCGTCAGATGGCAGTCCCAACAACGGCACCAATACCTGCGGTCAGCGCCATTGCCAGCGCCCCCCAAAAGGTGACGCGAACCGTTGCCCTCAACACATTGGCGCCGCCAGCTTTGGCCCCAATGGCGCCCAGAACCGCCAGGAACAGGAGCGAGGCAACAGACACCGTTGCGGCAAGCCAGGCGGCCGGCGAAACAAGCACCATCGCCAATGGCATGGCCGCGCCAACCGAAAATGCAGCCGCAGAGGTCAGCGCGGCCTGGATCGGCCTGGCCGTCGTCACCTCCGAGATGCCAAGTTCGTCGCGAGCGTGGGCGCCGAGCACATCCTTCGCCATCAATTGGTCGGCGACCTGCAAGGCCAGCGTTGGCTCCACGCCACGTTGGACATAGATGTCCGCAAGTTCCTGTCGCTCGAAATCTGGCTGCGTCGCCAGTTCCCTTCTCTCCCGCGCAAGGTCGGCTTGTTCGGTATCGGACTGCGAGCTGACCGAGACATACTCGCCGGCCGCCATCGACATCGCACCGGCGACCAGTCCGGCGACGCCGGCCACCAGAACGTTGGAGGCCGCGGCATTGGCTGCCGCCACGCCAACGATCAGGCTGGCTGTCGAGACGATGCCGTCATTGGCGCCGAGAACGGCGGCGCGCAACCAGCCGACGCGCGATACGAGATGGTTTTCACTGTGCAGGCGGCTCATGGCATCACGGCGCGCGCCGTCCAGCAGGCCGCAGCATCCTGACCAGCACATCCGATTTCACATAGAAATGTTGCCACAGCGCCGCCGCGGCATGGAGGCCGACGACAATGATGATCACCGGCTTGGCGAGTTCGTGAATCTCCCCCAACGCTCGAAAGCTGAAGTACCATGCCAGCGCCCCGGTAATCGGCATCCCGAAAATGAAAAGATAAAGCAGGAAATGCGCGGCCGCAGCAATCCGCTTCAGCAGGATGCTCTCTTCGGGAGGCGCCACCGGCACGCCATCCCGTAGACGGATTGCAAACCGCCAGATCGCCAGTACGAGAACGGCCAAACCGACATAGACATGAATGTTCGCGTTGAAGATGTCGCCAGCTGCCGGCTCGGTACCGCGCGAGAACGCCCGGTAAGCCGGCTTGATGTCCTCACCGATCACAAGCTGCAGGACGATCAGCGCCGCGATTGTCCAATGCAGAAATATCTGGGTTCCGGAGTATCCGGCCGGCTCGTTGGCAACAGTCACAGGCAGCTACCTCGTTGAGAGAACCTTCCTACCTCGCTGCTTATGCGACGATCTTGATCTAGGACAAGTCAATTTGTCGTCCCTTGAGCTTTCGCGGCGCCCTCGCGGCTCAACCTCGGCTGACAGCCAGTTGTCAGCTTGGTCGTGGGATATTGCATCCGAAGCGCACCAGATGGGTCGCCTCTGCAAGGTTCAATGTGGAAACGAAATTCCGATGAAACAGATTGCCCTGTCACTTTTGGTGATCGCCGCCTCGGGCGCTTATGTCTGGGATCAGACCGGCAAGGGTCCGGCAAACGATATGCTCGGCGAGGCGCTGCCGGCCGACGCAGCCGAAGCGCCTTTCGTGCAGCCAAAAGAGCCCGCATCCGCTGCGGCTTTGCCGATGCTCCGCACCTCGCCGGCGCCCCTCGACCCCCGGTTCAGAACAAGGTTCCCGATTGCCCGGGAAACGACGGCGGGCATAGCAGTTGCCGCCCAACCGCCAAATGATCCCGCCAAGCCGACTGCGGTTCCGGTGGCGCCACAACGATCGCCAGTTCCACCTAAGCAGCCAGTGCCGCCGGCTGTCGCCGATCCTGCGTCATCAACGCCTTCATTCGCCGTAACGCCCGCCATCTACATACCAGTCCCGCAGCCGAGGCCGGCATATCCGGATGCACCAGCACGTGTCGCCCGGGTGGGCATGAAGCTCGCCGCAAAGGGCTATGCCGATGGCGTCTACACCGGCCCCACGGCCGATGCCTACTACGGCATCATCCAGATTGAGGCCCTCGTACAGGGCGGGCAGCTTACGGCACTGAAAGTGCTCAAATATCCATCCGATCGCCGCACCTCCATCAGCATCAACAGGCAGGCGCTGCCCATGCTGCGCGACGAAGCGATCCGCGCCCAAAGCGCCAATGTCGACATCATTTCGGGTGCGACGCTGACCAGCCGGGCCTTTATTCAGTCGCTGCGCGGCGCGCTGAAGAAAGCATCGTCTTAGTTCCATGCGTGAGACGCGTATTTTGATGGGAATGCCCATTACGGTCGACGTCGGCGGCGCGTCGAACGGTGAGCTGATCGACACGGTCTTCGACTATTTCGAACATATCGACCGGCGCTTCAGCACCTACCGGGTCGACAGCGAAATCACGGCCATCAACCGCGGCGACGTTCCGGTCATCGACTGGAGCGGCGAGATGACGGAAGTGTTCGCTCTCGCCCAACAGACGAAAGACGAGACGGCCGGATACTTCGATATTCGCAAGCCCGACGGGTCATTAGATCCTTCCGGCATCGTCAAGGGCTGGGCCATCCGCAATGCGGCAAGCATCGTTCAGCGAGCCGGCATCAGCGATTTCTTCATCGAAGCGGGAGGCGACGTCCAGTCATGCGGCAAGAATGCTTCGGGTCATGATTGGAGCGTCGGCATCCGCAATCCCTTCAACGCCCACGAGACCGTAAAGATCTTCTATCCCCGCGGTCGCGGAGTGGCGACCTCCGGAACCTATGTCCGCGGTCAACACATCTACAACCCGCATGGAATTGGCAGTCCGATCCAGGACATCGTCAGCCTGACCGTCATCGGCGCCGACGTGCTCGAAGCCGATCGTTTCGCCACTGCTGCCTTCGCCATGGGCCGGGACGGCATTCTCTTCATCGAGCAGACGCCAGGCCTCGAAGGGTATGTCGTCGACGCCAATGGCCGCGCCACGCCGACGACCGGGTTCGGAGCCCTTTGCCTGCCATGATCAAAACCATCGACCGAGTTCTCGATCATCTGACCATGTACCGGCTGGTCCTCTACTATCTGATGGCGCTGGTCGGCGCCGCGTTCGTGCTCGGCTTCGCCAAGCTGGTGCCACATGATCCGATTGCGCTTGCCTACACGACGGCTTTGGCGCTGGCCGCCTGCTGGCTCACCAACAAGGTCTTTGCGCATGTCTTTGCGGTCCCGGCCAACAGCGAGTCCGTCTACATCACCGCGCTCATCCTTGCGCTTATTCTCGATCCGGTAGCCACCACGGACATCAAGGGGATCGCTGCGGTGGCATTCGCGTCCGTCTGGGCGATTTCGTCCAAGTTCATTCTCGCCATCGGCCGGAAGCACCTTTTCAATCCTGCTGCACTGGGCGTGGCGCTGTCAGCGCTTTTGCTCGACCAGCCAGCCACCTGGTGGGTTGGCGGCAACCTGCCGCTGCTTCCACTCGTGCTCTTCGGCGGCATCCTCATTGTCCGCAAACTGCGCCGGCTTGATCTTGTCTCGACCTTTGTTGTCGTGGCGCTGGCGACCATTCTGGCAACCAGCGATCCGTCGCAGTATTGGACCGCGCTTGCGGAGACCCTGGATTCGTCACCTCTGCTGTTCTTTGCCTTTGTGATGCTAACCGAGCCGCTGACGGCACCGACGATGCGATGGCCGCGCATCGCTTTTGCCGCCATCGTAGGCTTTCTGTTTGCTCCCAACATCCATATCGGCTCGTACTATTTCACCCCCGAACTGGCGCTGCTCGCCGGCAACCTGTTCGCCTATGCGGCAGGACCCCAGGGCCGCTTCGTGCTAACGCTCGAGCGCATCGAGCAATCGGCTGTCGACAGCTTTGACTTCGTCTTCCGGTCGCCGCGCAAGGTCGCCTTTGAGGCCGGCCAATATCTTGAATGGACGCTTGGCCTCGATCGTGCCGACAGTCGCGGCAACCGCCGTTATTTCACGGTGGCCTCAGCGCCGACGGAGGAAACGGTCCGCCTCGGCGTCAAATTCTATCCGCAATCAAGCGCCTTCAAGCGCGAATTGATGACCATGAAGCCAGGCAGTACGATCCACGCCGCGCAACTGGCCGGCAACTTTACGCTGCCCGCCCGTCGCGAAACCAAGATCGCTTTCCTGGCCGGAGGCATAGGCATCACGCCGTTCCGCTCAATGCTGCAATATCTGCTCGACCGCAAGGAGCGGCGACCGATCATCGTCCTCTACGGAACAGAGGGGCAGCAGGACATCGCTTATCGCGACGTGCTTGGCGCGGTCAGGCAGGAACTTGGTATCAAGACGGTCCACGCTGTGGCGCGCGGGGGCGAGCGCGGGCAGTATCCCGGCCACATCGACGAGCGCCTGATACGTCTGGCCATACCCGACTACCTTGATAGGATTTTCTACATTTCCGGACCGCAGGCCATGGTCAAGGCGCTGCGTCAGAAACTGCTGGCCATGGGCGTTCGCCGTTCGAAGATAAAGGTCGACTACTTCCCGGGTTTTGCCTGAAGCGCGCTCAACTGTGTCGCGGCAAGGAAATGGTCACCACCAGGCCCGGATCGGCGTTGGCCATGGCAAGGCGTCCGCCATAGGCTTCGACGATGTCGGAAACGATGGCCAGGCCAAGGCCGCTGCTGCCGCCCTTGCTGTCGAGCTGGACGCCTCGCGACAAGGCGGATTCGCGATCCGCATCCGGTATCCCGGGTCCGTCATCGGTAACAGCGATGATCACCTCGCCAGCGGCCGAGGATGCATCGACACTGACTGACGATTTTGCATAGCGCGCGGCGTTCTCGACCAGATTGCCCAGAATTTCAGACAGGTCGCCTTCGTCGATTGGCGCCGTCAGACCCTCCGGGACGCCCATCTTGAATGAAAGCTGCTTGCCGCTTGGTGTGCGCTTGACGACTGCAATGACGCCAGTCGCGACCTCCGATACCCGGCAGGATGACTCGCCGGAAACGCCGGGCGCGAGGCGCGCGCGCGCGAGCTCCCGCTCGACATGGCGCCGGATCGCTCCGGCGCTCTTCTCAATCTCGTCGGCCAGATCCGTCTCGCCTTTCTTGCGCAAGGCACGGATATCGGCCGACAGCACTTGCAGCGGTGTCTTGAGACCATGCGCCAGATCGGTGGCGCGCGAGCGGGCTCGCGCAAGGGCCTTCTCCTGGGCATCGAGAAGACGATTGATTTCGTTCGCGAGCGGCTGCACCTCGCTTGGTGCCACCACATCAAGCCGTGCCGCTCGCTGCCCGATCACGCTTCCTACGGCGACCCGCAAGGTCTCCAGCGGCGCAAGGCCGATGGTGATCTGGACGAAAAACGCGGCCATGAGAACTGCCGCAAGCATCAGGAGAGCCGGGGCAAGATCGCGAACATATTCGCTTACAGACACCTCAACGGTTCGATGATCTTCCGCCACGATTGCGCGAAAGGAATGGCCCCCGGCATCGATGATCGTACGCTCGACCGCAATACTGAGTTCGCCACCAGGGCCCTTGAACTCCTCGACCGCTCGCAGCTCACCAGTTGCGCTCCGCGCAGGCAGAACCAGCTTGGCGTCCCACAAAGATCGTGAGCGCTCGAGGCCGCCGGCGGCGATGTCTTCGACCTGCCAGTAGTAACCGGACAGCGGATTGGCGAAGCGCGGGTCGGTGAGCACCGGGGCCACCATAAGGTGACCGTCGCTTGTGAAGGTCGTTGCGCCGATCAGCTCATTGAGGTCGACCGTCAGCTCGCCCACAACGCGCCGCTCGACGTGAAGTTCGAAGAGATAGCGCAAGCCGGCGCCGGCGATGCCGAGTGCGACGAGAATCGAGACGGTTGCCGCCAACCACAGCCGGAAGCGGATCGAGTTGCCCATCAGGCGGCATCATCGGGCATCAGATACCCGAACCCTCGTCGTGTCTCGATGACATCGCTGCCGAGCTTGCGCCGCAGGCGCGCTACAATGACCTCGATAGTGTTCGGATCGCGGTCGTTGCCTGAATCGTAAAGATGCTCGGCAAGTTCGGTCGGTGCCACCACCCGGCCGACGTGGTGCATCAGAAACGCCAGGAGCCGGTATTCGAGCGGCGAAAGCGCAACGGGAATGCCGCGCAGCGAAATCCGCATCTGGCGTGTGTCCAAGAGCAGTGGCCCGGACTTCAACACGGGTGCCGCCTGCCCGGCCGAGCGACGCAGGATTGCCCGTAACCGGGCGAGCAGTTCTTCCATTTCAAAAGGCTTGGGAAGATAGTCGTCAGCACCGGAATTGATGCCGTCGACGCGTTCGGTCCACATGCCTCTTGCGGTCAGGATGAGAACCGGAAACCGGCGCTCATTGGCTCGCCAACGTTTCAAGACCGTAAGACCGTCGAGCTTGGGCAATCCGAGATCCAGAATCGCCGCGTCATAATTCTCGACATCGCCTGCGAACCAGGCAGCTTCACCATCCTTTACGATATCGACCGCCATTCCGGATGCCTTGAGGGCGGTCGCGATATCGGCAGCGATACGGGGCTCGTCTTCGGCCAGGAGGATCTTCATCAGTCACCCTCGCCATCGCGCATGATGACGCCGGCACCGGCGTCAACGTCTACGGTCTTTCGCCGGCCATCGGCACCGACGACCTGGAACCGGTAGACCCATCTGTCGGCCTTGCGGATGAGATCGACCGCAACAACATCGCCGGGAGCTTTGGCGCGGACAATGTCCAGTATGTCGGCAAGGCCTTTGATCTCGCCGTGCTCAAACAAATCCCGCGCCCGGTCATGGTCGCCGTCATCGTCCTCATCGGCGCGGGCAGCGAGAGGCATGGCCAGGACAAGTCCAGCGAGACCAAGCACCGCCAAACGCTTCAACTGGCTTTTCATCGGCAAGGCATGTCGCACGTTCAAGCTTTCAATTTGCTGTCAATCATCCTCAGCCATCAGCAAGCGAAGGGTCCATATCAAGGCACTATCGCGTCCAATCATGGCCGCGCCGAGAAGGATACCAGACCATGCGCAATTCCATGCTTGTCCTTGCAGCACTTGCAGGCCTCACAACCTTCGCCCTCCCCGCGGCTGCTGAATCGGACGAAGGATCATGCGGAGCGCCATCGTCCGTTGTCCCGTCCGGCCCGATCGACCTGCAGGCCATCCCGATGCAGGACGCCACCACTTCGAAAGCCATCAAGGGTGATGACGATGCGTGTGACGACCGGCAGGGCGATGAGGCCGACGAAAACGACTAGATCTCTCGCTCGCAGTGCGCGGCCCGTCACAGCACATAACGCTCACAAATGTCGTCGGCCACGGCTCGCTGCAAGGCTGGCCATTGTCCTAAGTCCCTACCAATTTGTGGAGAGTTTTCGTGGTTCCCATTCAGCACATCCACCCCAGTCTTGTTCATTTTCCTATTGTTCTGATCTACACTCTTGCAGCTATCGACCTTGTGGCGCTGGCAGGCGGCAGCGCCGTCACCAGGAAATCGGGCGTCGGCACGATCTCAACCTTTGTGGCCCTGGCTGCCGGAGTGTTCGCCATTGGGACCTGGTTCTTCGGCGGTCTCGCCCTGGATCACGCCGAAGCGGCCGGCTTCAGCAGCGATATCGCGGAAATCCACGAAAGCCTGGGGGGCATTACCGCCTTTGCCTTCCTGATTTGGGGACTTGTGCGGCTCGCACTTTGGGTACGGAATCGCGAGTTTCGTGCTGTAACGATGGCCATCCCTTTGATCGAAATTTGCGGAGCGATTCTGGTCACTGCGACAGCCTATTATGGTGGACTGCTTGTCTACGAACTTGGCGTGAATGTCGCCAAGACCGCTATCGCTGGTTGACCGGCAGGCGCCCATTCGTGACCCCAACTCTGGACCATATGCCTCGATGGAAAAATGATTCAGATCAAGGTGCTTCGAGCATGTGAAGCCTAAGAAGCCGGAGGTTTGGAAAAACTCCGGAGAGCCAACATGCAAGCCGCAGCCATAATGAGCAAGCCAGTCGTCGGCATAGACCCGTCCGCATCGATCGCTGAAGCGGCCGGGACCATGCTCGTCAAAAGGATTAGCGGCTTGCCCGTCATTCGCGGCGACGGCACCCTGGTGGGGATCGTCAGCGAGGGCGATTTCCTACGTCGCGGGGAACTGGGCACCCAGCGAAAGCGCTCGCGCTGGCTGGAGTTTCTCGTCAGCCCCGGAAAGGCAGCCGATGAATATGTCCACGCCAACGGGCGACAGATCGAGGAGGTAATGTCGCAAGATGTCGTCACGGCATCCCCCACCGCATCGATCACCGAGGTCATCGATCTCATGACGCGTCACAACATCAAACGCATTCCTGTCGTCGACGCTTGTAAGGTCGTCGGCATAATCACCCGCTCCGATCTTCTGCGGGCATTGCTCAGCGTGCTTCCGGATGCAGCCCCCGCAGCTATCGATGACGAACAGATTCGGCAGAACATCATTGCCGAGCTAGCGTCGCAGAAATGGGCCGGCAAGGACTTGATCAACGTGACGGTGAACAATGGCGTGGTGAAACTGAGCGGGGCCATCTTCGACGAACGCGAGCGGCAGGCAGCCATTGTGGCGGCCGAAAACGTCGCCGGCGTCAAAGCTGTCGAGGACGATCTCTTCTGCGCCGATCCCGTATCCGTCATCCTTGTTTCGTAGCGAAGGCCCGACCACCGCCGGGTTGATGTCGCGAGCCGCCGTGCCAGCGGGGCTTAACAGTGCATTGGAGCATGGCCTACCAGCGAAACAGGTTCACGCTTACGCTTCGCTGCGCTCAGATCGCGACTAGAAGTATCAATGGCCGAAGGAGCAACAGCGCGAATGCAACAAGCGCCGCGCCGGCAACTCTCTCTACCATTCTTTTGCCTCCGCTGAAGCGCCGACCTAGCAACAGCCACAACGATCCTGTGGCAGCTGTCATCACCAACAGCGCAACCCAGAAGATTCCCAGCGCGCGCGGTTCGATGTTCATCGGCACGATAGCCAGGCAATAAATAAAGGCCTTCGGATTGAGAGCACTAGTCGCCGCAATCGAAATGGCGTCGCCGCTTTTGGAAGCGTTGATCCGGGCGCTCGCTGTCAGACGCAGGCCCAGAATTATGAGCCATCCGGCTGCCACCAGCCTAAGTATTTGAATGGCCTCGGGCGGCATCAAGGGACGTAGCGAAAACCAGCACGCGCATGCGATCCCGTATCCGCAAGCCTGAGCGGCCAAAAGCTTGACCGAGTTCTCTCGCTTGACCGCCCCCGCCATCAAAAGAGCGTTGGTAGGCCCTGGCGCGACAAAGAGCAGAAATGCCTCCAGAAAAAATAAATTGTCCAAGCTGCCTGGTCCCGTGGAATGCAAACTTATCAACCGAAAAATCTGGTCTGTGTTGACCCTCATCAGAACACGGACGGCACGACCTCGTCGAGGCTGACAGCTCGATGTCCTAGCGTTGCCCGGCCGCATGCTGCAGTCGAGCGATAAGGTCGCTGTTGCGGCAATAGTCCGGCGGCTCGCTGGCATGCTCGTGTTCATCGAGCCAGGTCATGCATTCGTCCTGATGGCCGCAGGCACGGCAGCGGTTCACCGCCCGATTGGTGACTGCCGCATGGTCTGCCACGACCTTCAGTTGTCTGTCGACGCCGAGCTTCTGCATCATTCGATCCATTAGAGCCGTTCTGGCATCGACCGAAATCAGGTAATCGAGAAAGGTCATGTTGATCACTCCTGCCTACTGGCTAATCTTGCCGCTGTTGGCGACGGGTGGCGTTGATCTCGATCAACAGGCGGCGTCCTTGCCAACCCCTGAGCCCTGGAAAGGAAGCATGGCGCGCTAAACAGAAGTGACGAGCCGGTCGACAAAGGGCCGCTGACCGGCAAGCAGTTTTGCCCGGGCCAGGTCTCGATCCAGCCATGCACAGCGATCCACCTCGGGAAATGACTGCATGCGGCCGCTGCGTCGTGGCCATTCCATCTCAAACATGTTGCTGCGCAACGTCGCGGTATCGAAATCGCCTTCAAGCGCGAAAGCAGTAATGAGTTTGCTCTTTCGCTGGCGCAACTCTCCCAGATTGAGCAGGGCTCCATTTGGCTCCCAACCTGTCTCTTCCTGGAATTCGCGCCGCGCCGCCGCTTCTGGCAGTTCGCCTTCGCCATACTCGCCCTTGGCGATGGACCAAGCGCCAAGATCTCGGCTTTGCCAGAAGGGGCCGCCCGGATGGACAAGCAGCACCTGCAGCCCATTGCTCGATCTGCGATAGGGCAGAATGCCCGCGCTTCTTTTCATCATCGCTTCAAGCCTCCCCAAACGGCCTATGATCTCGGGTAGGCCGCATGAGGCTTGGGATCTCCGTGCATCAACTGCCCCGCCCTCTTCCGGTGCGACTGGCGGCTCTCTTGCCCGAAGAACCAGCGCTTGGTCGCCTCCGAGGCCAGGAGATAGAGCGCGGTGATTGCGACAAGCCCGGCAAGCACGGGCAGCGGCAAAGGCACGAAGCCGAACCAGGCGGCAAACGGCAGATAGGGGATCATGATCGCGGCGACCCCTACACCCAACGTAAGCCAGGCCAGCAACGAGCTCGGACGGCTCGTCCAAAAAGCTCTGTGCGTGCGCACAATGAGCACGATTGCAAGCTCTGTCAGCAACGATTCGACAAACCAGCCGGTCTGGAATGCAGCTGCCGTGGCGTGCGCGAAGAACAGCAGGAACGCGAACGTCGCGAAATCGAACAGCGAGCTGACCAGGCCAAAGCTGATCATGAACCGCCGCACAAAACGGATGTCCCAGTGACGAGGCCGACGCAGTTGGTCGGCATCGACGTTGTCGCTGGCGATGGCGAGCGAAGGAACATCCGAAAGGAAATTGTTGAGCAGGATCTGCTTTGCCAGAAGCGGCAGGAAAGGCAGGAACAGCGAGGCGACAGCCATGCTGATCATGTTGCCGAAATTGGCGCTGGTGGTGATCGAAATGTACTTCATCGTGTTGGCAAATGTCTTGCGGCCGTCGTCGACGCCGCGCACGAGCACGCCCAAATCTTGCTTGAGCAGGATGATATCGGCCGCTTCGCGCGCGACATCGACAGCGGTGTCGACCGAGATGCCTATGTCTGCCTCATGAAGGGCGGGCGCATCATTGATGCCGTCGCCAAGGTAACCAACGACATGGCCCCTGCTCCGCAAGGCCTGGACGATGCGCTCCTTCTGGTTGGGATCGATCTCGACGAAGAGATCGGTGTGCTGCACGCCCGCAAAGAGCGCGCTCTTGGTCAATTTCGAAAGCTCCTCGCCGGTCATGATCCTGTCGGCGCGCAAGCCGACCGCTTGTGCAAGATGCGCGGCAACGTAACGGTTGTCGCCCGAAATGACCTTTACCGCGATGCCGCGGTGGGCGAGCTCGGCAAGCGTCTCCGTGACGCCTTGCTTTGGCGGATCGAGGAAAAGCAGGAAGCCCACGAAGGCGAGATCGATTTCGTCTTTCCTGCTGAACGTTTTCCGGCTCTCGAATCGACGGATTGCCAGGCCCAGAACGCGGTAGCCGTCCGCGCTCCAGCGCCGGAATTTCTCGTCGATCGCCGCACGCTGCTTCTCATCGAGGGGTTCGAGCCCATTCGTCGTGGTGACGAAGCCGCACGTTTCGAGGACATTCAGTACGGCACCTTTGGTGATCAGAAGATCTTCGGCATCCTTGGTCCGCACAACAACGGATAGGCGCTTGCGGATGAAATCATAAGGAATCTCGTCGACCTTGGTGAAAGCGGCTAACGATGCGCCCTCGCTCGGCGCACCGGCGATGGCTTCGTCCAGCGGGTTCTTCAGTCCGGTCTGCAGGGTTGCGTTGAGACGTGCCCAAAGCAGGAGGTCGGTTGACGGATTGCCGTCGACATCAAGCCATCCGTCAAGGTGGATCACGCCTTCCGTCAGCGTGCCGGTCTTGTCGGTGCAAAGCACGTCCATGCTGCCCAGATTCTCGATGGCGTCGAGACGGCGCACTATGACGCCATTGGCAGCCATCGCCCGAGCCCCTCTAGCCAGCGTCACACTGATAATGGCCGGAAGGAGTTCCGGCGTAAGACCAACCGCCAGTGCCAGCGAAAACAGCAGCGATTCAATCAGTGGGCGATGCAGCATCAGGTTGGCGAAGAACACCAGGATGACAATCGCCAGCATGATCTCGGTCATCAGATAGCCGAACAGTCTTATGCCCCGGGCAAACCCTGTTTCGGGGATTTGCCGCTCCAGGGCCGCAGCGATCGATGCGAATTCAGTGCTGGCGCCGGTCGCTGCCGCAAGCACGGTTGCAGTGCCGCTGCGAACCGAAGTGCCCGTGAAAACGGCATTGCTGCGCTGTGCGACGGAAGCCTCTGGCGCCGACCGCCCCGGTGCCTTCACGACGGGAAAGGTTTCGCCGGTCAGCACGGCCTCGCTGACGTTGAAATCGCGCGCGTCCAGAATGATACCGTCCGCGGGAATGAGGTTTCCGGCGGAAAGGCGGATCAAGTCGCCCGGCACGATATCTTCGGCAGCAACCGAGCACTCGACGCCATCACGCAACACTATAGCCTTGTGCGAAATACGCTGTTTCAGTGCCTCGGTCGCCCGCGACGCACCATATTCCTGCGTGAAGCTCAAGACGCAGCTTGCCAGAACGATCGCGCCGATGATTGCAGCCTCCTGGCCCTCTCCGACGAAAGCCGACACGCTGGCTGCGAAAATGAGGATCAGGACCAGAGGGCTCCGGAACTGGCGGGCAAACACGATCAGGGCCGACGCGCTCGACTTCGACGCCGGTGTGTTTCGACCGAATCTTGCGAGCCTCGATGCGGCCTCGGCAGCCGCAAGCCCCGAGGCAGACGTCTCCAGGCGTAGCAGGAGGTCATTGGCCTCGATCGACCAATAGGCACTACCGTCCGGCGAGACGGATTTCTGGTCAGCTTCGCTTATCATCAATACGACATGAAGCGGCTGATGCCGCTCTCTTCGATGAGCGTGCGGGTGACGCCGCCGAACGCCCATTCCCGCAAGCGGCTATGGCCATAGGCGCCCGAGACGATCAGGTCCGCATGGATCGAGCGCGCGAAGGTCAGCAACCGATCGCCATCAGCCTCGCCGGCGATCAGTTCGGTTCGCGCCCTGACGCCGTGGCGGTCGAGAAAGACGGCGACATCGTCGAGGCTGTCACGGCTGGTTTCGTTGCGGTCGCTGTCTATCGTGGCCACAACAACTTCGTTGGCCTTTGCCAGAAAAGGCAGCGCATCTGCTAGCGCACGCCGAGCCTCCCTGGTGTCCTTCCAGGCAACCAGCACGGTTTTTGCGCGAATATGCTCGATATTGCCAGCAGTGACCAGGACCGGCCGCCCGCTACCGAGTGCAAGGCTGCCGACATCCACGGCGCGAAAGACGTTGTCTCCATCCACGCCGCCGGTGACGATGAGGTCGGCGGCCCTGGCCGAAACGCTGAGGAACCGGGTCGGACTGCAGACGGCTTGTCCCCATTCGCTTGTGATCGAAGCGGGTACCAGCGTCTCGAACACGTCACGCAATTCGGCAAGCCGTTTCTCGATTTCCGTTCGCTGGATCTGCATGACCTCGCCCTCGTAGACCATGCCATCGCCTGTCGCGACCAGAGGCGGGACATCAGCTGCCGCCAGGCCGATCAGATGCGCTCCAAATCGTTCGGCAAGTTCGATCCCCACCTGCACAATTGGGGCAGGTGCAGCATCGATGGCGAGGTTCACGATAATTGACCTGTAGGACATTGCGGGTGCCTTTCGCTGGAACGGTGCTATGCGTGATGGATCGCACGCGCCGGCGCCCGATGCCTTGACGCGCGTCAAAGACCGCCAATTGCGCCCGCCAACTGAATCTCTTGCGGAAACGTCGTCTCGATCTGTTTTGCCTGTGCGACGAGAAGTGATAGTAGCGCGGGTAGCACCGTCTCGAACCCAGGAATTTCAGGTGATCAAAGACGAAGAGCTCAGTCTGTCGCCCGGCGGAATGACATTGAAATCACTTTTGTCACGAATGTTCGATCAGGCTCCGGGCTTTATAGCTCTCATGCGCGAGCCAGGTCATGTTTTCGAACTGACCAATGCCGCCTACCAGCGGTTGATCGGCGACAGGCACGTGATTGGAAAGTCCGTGCGGACCGCCTTTCCCGAACTCGAAGGACATGAGTTTTTCGAACATCTGGACCATGTCTACACAACCGGCGAGCCCTATATCGGCCACGGGGTGAAGGTTGGCCTTCGCAACAAAGCCGATGGACCGGTCGAAGAGCGCATCCTTGATTTTGTCTATCAGCCGATCAAGGCCGACGATGGCCGTATCGCCGCGATCTTCATTGAAGGCACGGATGTCAGCGAACTCTCCTTTGCAAACGCAGCACTTCGGCTGCGCGAGGACCATTTGCGATCGATCCTGGCAACAGTGCCTGATGCAATGGTCGTCATCGACGAGCAGGGCGGGATTCAATCCTTCAGCACTGCCGCCGAAACTCTGTTCGGTTACCAATCAGGTGAAGTCATTGGTCAAAACGTGAAAATGCTGATGCCTGCGCCCTACCGTGATGAGCATGATGCCTATCTGCTTCGCTACCTGACGACGGGCGAGCGCCGGATCATCGGGCTCGGGCGCACCGTTACCGGGGCACGCAAGGATGGCACGACTTTCCCGATGGAACTTTCCGTCGGCGAGATGCATCCGGGAACCGGACGCTTCTTTACCGGCTTTTGCCGCGACCTGACCGAACGCCACCGGGCAGAAGCAAGAATCCAGGAGCAGCAGCAGGAGCTCCTCCATATGGCGCGTTTTACCGCACTCGGCGAAATGGCCTCGACGCTCGCTCATGAGATCAACCAGCCGCTCACCGCCATCACGAACTACCTCAAGGGCAGTCGTCGGCTGCTCGAGAAAAGCACGGAAGAGAACGCGCCCATGTTGCGGGATGCCGTGGACAAGGCAGCTGAGCAGGCCCTGCGGGCAGGAGACGTCATCCGTCATCTGAGGGATTTTGTGGCAAGGGGCGAAAGCGAGCGTCAGGTCGAACGACTCCCATCACTGATCGAGGAAGCCTCTTCACTGGCCCTTGTCGGCGCGAGGGAGATAAATGTCCTGGTCAGCTACAAGCTTGACCCCGGCGCCGAACTTGTCTTGACCGACCGCATCCAGATTCAGCAGGTTCTGCTCAACCTGATGCGCAACGCGGTGGAGGCCATGCAGGACGTGCCCCGCCGCGAATTGAAAGTCACAACCGTTGCCCGCGATGATGGGATGGCCGAGGTGAGCGTGATCGATACCGGCCCGGGTCTTGCGCCGGAAGTCTCGGCACAACTTTTCCAGCCATTTGTAACCACCAAGAAGCAAGGCATGGGTGTTGGCCTTTCCATTTGCCGCACCATCGTCGAATCGCACGGCGGTCACATATGGGCCGAAGCAATGCCGGCCGGTGGAACCGCTTTCCGGTTCACCTTGCGCATCGTAGAGAAAGAAGAGGTCACAAATGGCCGACAGTGATCTGGTGCACGTGGTCGATGACGACGTCGACGTTCGTAAGTCGCTCGGTTTTCTTCTGGCCACAGCAGACTTCGCTGTGCGCCTGCACGAATCGGCCACAGCTTTTCTATCGACGGCGACGGACAATCTCGACGGCTGCATCGTCACCGACGTACGCATGCCGGGCATAGACGGCATCGAGTTCCTGCGCCAGCTCAGAGCGGGTGGGCATACAATTCCGGTTATTGTCATGACGGGCCATGCCGATGTGGCACTCGCCGTTCAGGCGATGAAGGAAGGCGCCTCCGATTTCATCGAAAAGCCGTTCGACGACGAATTGCTGATCGACGCGATCCGCTCCGCTCTCGCCAACCGCAACCAGGTCAATGCAGCGCATCCGCAGTCCGCGGATATCCGCGGGCGTCTGTCGACCTTGTCGGAACGCGAGCGGCAGGTACTGGACGGGCTTGTCTCGGGTCTGCCGAACAAGACCATCGCCTATGACCTTGGAATCAGCCCGCGTACAGTCGAGATTCATCGTGCCAATGTCATGAGCAAGATGGGCGCGGGCAGCCTGTCACATCTTGTGCGCATGGCGTTGATCGTGGAAACCAGACCCTAGGGAGAGCCTTCGAGAGGGTTGCCAATTCTGGCCTGAACCTTCTCCTCCTCCCAATCGCGCCAGTGCGTCGGCCGGATGTCAACACGGGCGCCGGTGGTGGCGTTCTTCCAGCCTTCTTGACTCCTTACGCACGGAAATACGAGCGCATGCGTCCCCTCTTCGTCGAAGACGGCGAGTTCGAGGTCGCGACCATACGGTGCGCTTAGGATTGGGTTCCACATCGTCTTAGCTTTGACGGAAACAGCGCGGCGCGCTTTGACCTGGATCATTTTCAAGAATTGCTGAACCCTTGTCCGCAAGACGGCACTTGCCTTTGATCGTGATCAAGGACGCTCCCGGTGCGCAGCCTATCATTCCAGTTCAAAGGAGAATTGCGATGCAATACATCAAGGTCGACGAAGCGCTATGGGCGTCCAGCATGCTGCCCGAGGGCATCCTGGAGCGTTGGTTCATTGCCAGCGGCGACACAATCAAGGCCGGCGAGCGAATAGCCGAAGTTCGCGTCGAAGACGCGCTTCACGAGATTGTCGCGCCGGCAGGTGGCCGCGCGACGATTGTCGCCGCAGCAAATGCCGTCATCGAACCCGGCTCGATCCTGGCAACGCTGGAGTTCCAATCCGCGTGAGGCATTCGACCCCTCACCGCGACGATTGCGCTCATCAACAACAACTCAAGGACGTATAGACATGCAGACCCAACATGCCGTCGCCTGGCTGGACCATCGCGAAGCCAAGGTGTTTTTCTTCAACCGTGAGACAGCCGAAAGCGTAAGGCTTGCCACCACACTGACGCATCATCAGACCCATAACAAGGCAGGCACCGTCGACGGCAAGCGTGCGCCGGAAGACGATGCCTTCTACCACGATGTCGTGAAAGCCCTGCAGCCGGCGAAGGAATGGCTGATCGTGGGACCAGGATCGGCAAAGGATGAACTGGCCAAGCATATCCGCGATTACCATCCTCACCTGAAGGATCGCATTGTCGGCGTCGAACCGGCGGATCATCCCACGGAGGCCCAGATCGTGGCGCATGCGCGGACGTTCTTCCGTGCCGCTGACCGGATGTTGCCCTAGCTCAGTCTGGAGTTGCTCTGATGAGCCGCGATCGGCTGCGAGGTCGACTGCATGTTACAGAGCGGCTTGGATGAATTCCAATCGCGCAGCGAACCGTCAGGCTCGGTCGGCCGCTGCGCCTGTGACCTCGATCACGGTTGCTGCAAACTGCTGATATAGGCGATTATCGCCTCGATCTGGTCAGGGCTCGCAACCCACTCGGGCATGTCCGGATGGCCGGTCAAAATGCCCTCGGCGAGGGCTTCCTCGAGATCCGTGATCGGATAGCGCTTCGACAAGGTGCGAAACGCCGGCGCGTCGGGATGGGTGCTTTTATCGGTTTTTCCAATGGCGTGGCAGCGGGCGCAATTGACTTCCACCAACGCCTTTCCGTGATCCGCTATGCTCTCAGCCACGGCTGGCAGCACGGAACCAAGCAACATCGCCACAAGGGCGCAAACCCATCGACGCCGCCGCCAGCGACGCGCATTGTCCATATAGCCACTCATGGTTGCAGGCCTCCGCCTTTCGATCTACGCAACCGTCTTCGCCGCTGCGTCCTCGATTGCGGTTCTGGCTTCCTTGCGCACGCGCTTGGCCGTTTCCGATGCGAGCTTGGAGGTCAGGCCCGCGACCTTGCCGGCTTCGGTTGTGTATTCCAATGTCGCATTCTGCAGGAAAGTGGTGAAAATGTCGAAGGCATCATTGAACTCAGCGCCGTCGATCAGGTCACCGGCCAGCTTTACATCCTGCTCGTAGCGATGTTTCAGAAACCCCAGCGTTTCGATGTGATAGCGCATCATCACCTTGAAAGCATGTGCCTGAAGAGACGCCGCAGCGAGGACGACCTTCTGGCCATTCTCCACCATCGGCAATAGTTGCATGCCGAATTGCGACGGTTGGGGATGGGTCTGCATGATCGATACTCCATTGTGAAGGTTCAAACAAAAGTGTTCGCCCTACGACGCTAACGCTATTCGTCGCCAGGTCGTTGATCCGGATCAATCGGGCGCACCGATATCGTTCCCGCGTTTGACACGCATCAAGGTCGTTGCCCGTTCTTCGTGGCTAGCTCGCTTCAACGCAAAAGGGCTGCAGCGATGGCTTTCAAAACGATCATGGTTCATTTGGACGTGGACGCCATCGCCGCGCCATGCATCTCCATGGCTTGGGATCTTGCTCAACGGCATGATGCCAATTTGATCGGCTTCTGTGCAGCCGAGCCGCATTTTATCATGCCAACCGGCACCGACGACCAGGCCGTCACGAAGGCGATGTGGGCTCAAGTGGAGCAGATTGAAGGTCGCCTCGACAGCTTGAGAGAGGAATTTCTAAGTATCGTCAACGGCAGCAATCGTGCCTCGTGGCGTGGCGAAATTGGCAATCCGAACGGGCAGCTTGCGCTCAACGCGCGTGCCGCCGACTTGATCCTCACTGGCTCGCCGGCGACCGATCTGGTGGTCGACCATCACCGCACCCTGGACACGGGGAGTCTCATCCTTGCAGCCGGCCGCCCAATACTTGTGGCGTCACAAACCTATGCCTCGATCGACGCCGAAAGGATCCTGATAGCATGGAGCGACACGCGGGAAGCGCGCCGCGCTGTCGTCGACGCCATGCCCTTCCTGATCACGGCCAGGGATGTCGTGATCGCCATAGTGGACCACGGAAGCCCGGCGCCTCACGACAATGTGGCGGACGTCGAGATGTTCCTGGCGCGCCACGGCGTGAAAGCGCGATCGGAAGTTCTGGACGCGCGCCAATGCGAACCGGCGGACCTGCTCCTCCAGATTGGTCGGGAGATTACGGCCGATCTGATCGTTATGGGTGGCTACGGTCACAGCCGCGTCCGGGAAATGGCCCTTGGCGGCGTGACGCGTTCTGTACTGCGCAGCGGATCATTGCACCGCTTCATCTCGAACTGAGCAAAAAGACATCTCAGGCTCCGTGATGTTGACATGAATCAAGGTCGGCCTTTCCCGCAAACAGTTAAGGCTAGCCCTTGCCAAGTTGAGTGTGGCTGATGAGGTACGGGCGCAAGACACCGCAGGCAAACGCGGGCGTGCAGAGCAACTGTCATGCAGGCAGTAAGACTTGGCAAGGGGCCGCCGCACCGGCCTTACGTCAATAGATGAAAATCCAAGCAGCATGGGCGGCGCGGCGGCACCAGCGATTGCTAAACAGGCAAAGGAATTTCGGACATGAACTATCAGCGGTTCTTTGAGGAAGCGATCGACCAGCTCCATGCCGAGCGGCGCTACCGCGTCTTCGCCGATCTCGAGCGCATCGTCGGCAAGTTTCCCCGCGCCATCTGGCGTTCCAATGGCCGCGCCGAGGAAATCACCGTCTGGTGCTCCAACGACTATCTCGGCATGGGCCAGAATCCCGATGTCATCGCCGCGTTCCAGAACGCGGCCGGCAAGATGGGCTCTGGCGCCGGCGGCACCCGCAACATTTCAGGTACCAGCAACCCGCTGGTCGAGCTCGAAGTGGAACTTGCCGACCTGCACGACAAGGAAGCGGCCCTGGTCTTCACCTCCGGCTTCGTCTCC